>NZ_CP159835.1:2227500-3427500 GCF_047731265.1 Patiriisocius sp. Uisw_017
TGCTTTTTATTAGGTTTATATCATTTGCTGTAAAAATTATTTTGTAATTATATCTTTTGTATTAATACATAAACCTGTTTAAATATAAATTCAATTTACTAGTTGTTACTCATCTTGAAATTTTCTAATTTCGAATTAAGATAGTAAATTGTCTTTTTCATATTGTTAAGAATTTTTCTAAGTAGTTTTACGAAACTTTTAATTGTTAGTTTAAGTATCCAGCATTTTTTTGAGATTATTTAATTAACTATTTAATTTTATTATATAATAATTTCATGAAATTCATTTTAAATATTTTAGTATCAAGTATTCTTCTACTTAGCTTTGGTTGTGATTCAAAGAAATCCTCATCTCTTGAGCGAGCTGAAGTAAAGACATATAAAGGTTTCGAGAAGGTTGAATATGCTAATTCAGGATTAAAGTTCATGAATGTACTAAAACAAGATTTATCTTTTAATTTTTTAAATTATCCTTATATATATTCTGGTGCTGGTTTGGCAGTTGGGGATATAGATAATGATGGTTTGGATGACATTTATTTGGTTTCAAATTTTGAATCAAATAAATTATACAAAAATAAAGGGGAGTTGGAGTTTGAAGATATCACGGATATTTCAAAAACAGGTGATTTTGTCGGTTTTTCAACTGGGGCTAGTATGATGGATATTAACGCAGATGGTTATTTAGATATTTATGTTTGTAAAGCTGGTTCATTAGGCAATGATGAAGGAAGAAGAAATTTAGTTTATATTAATTTAAAGGACGGAACTTTTAAAGAAGAAGGTAAACGTTGGGGTCTCGCTGATCCTGGTTATAGTACACAAGCCTATCAATTAGATTTTGATAATGATGGTGATTTAGATATTTATATTGTTAATCATAGATATGATTTTAAAAATAACGGCAAGATCAGCACTCAAATTCAAAGAAATATTGAGGATATTACGAGTGACCAATTGTATCGAAATGACGGGGATAAGTTTTCGAAAATTACCCAAGATGCGGGATTATTAAATAAAACTTGGGGCTTGAGTGCCTCCATTGGAGATTTTAACGAGGATGGTTGGACAGATATCTTTGTAGCCAATGATTTTTTAGAACCTGATTTTTTATACATAAACCAAAAAGACGGAAGTTTCAAAGATGAAGGTGAAAAATATTTGAAGCACATTTCGTTTAATAGTATGGGAAGCGATTTTGCTGATTTCAATAACGATCTTAAACCAGATCTAATTACATTAGATATGATGGCTGAAGAATATGCTCGTAGTAAAGAGAATATGGCTTCTATGAGTATAGACAACTTTAACACAATGGTTCAGCTTGGTTATAACCACGCGTATATGGCTAATATGTTGAATCTAAATAGAGGTAATGGTAAATTCCAAGAAATAGGGCAATTGTCAGGAATCACTAAAACTGATTGGAGTTGGGCTCCTTTATTTTCAGATTTTAATAATGATGGTTTAAAAGACATTTTTATATCAAACGGTGTTATTAAAGATTATACAAATCAAGATTTTAGAAATAATATCAAAAGATTAAACAGCCAAGGTAAACAGTTTACGTTAGAAGAAGTATCAGAATTATTACCAGCAGAAAAACTACGTAATTACCTCTTTATGAATACTGACAACCTTAAATTTATAAACCAAGCAGCCGTGTTAGGTTTGGAGGAGAAAACCTTTTCAAATGGAGCTGCTTATTCAGATTTAGATAATGATGGTGATTTAGATATCATTATTAATAATCACGAAGACTATGTGAGTCTTTTTGAGAATAAAGCAGAAAATAATTATTTAAAAATTAAACTTAAAGGACCCAATAATAATCCTATGGCAATTGGTGCCACTGTTACTTTAATTGCTGATTCTTTACTGCAAAATCAACACGTATATACCGCCCGTGGATATGAATCTTCTGTTTCAAGTGTGCTTAACTTTGGCTTGGGAGCCCGAACTAAAATTGATACTGTTGAAATCTTGTGGATGGATGGAACACAATCTCAACTTTCAAACGTTAAAAGTAATTCATTGTTAAAAATTGATTATTCAAATATTACTAGAAATACTATTTCTAAGAAAAATTATTCTTCAGTAGTAAAAGAGATTTCTCAATCTGATTTAGGTATTAATTTTAGCCATGTTGAAAGTGGTTTTGATGATTACAAAGAACAATTACTACTTCCTCAAAAACAATCTACCAAAGGAAGTAATATAGTGGTGGCTGATTTTAATGGAGATGGCAAAGAAGACTTCTTTGTTGGTAATGCTGCGGGATCATCAGGAATGCTTTTTATTCAATCTGAAGGTGTTTTTAAAAATAGTAGCGTCGCTTTATGGGAGTCTGAAAAATCTCATGAAGATGGCGACGCAATTGCGATTGATATAGATAATGATGGTGATTTAGATTTAATAATTACAAGTGCTGGATATGAATTTGATGAGAATTCTCCGTTATTAAATGATAGAATTTACCTGAACGATGGTATCGGAAATTTTTCAAAATCAAAGATTAAATTGCCTTATAATGGACAATCAACAAAAGCTATAGCCGCTTCAGATTTTGATGGTGATGGCGATATGGATGTGTTTGTTGGCGGAAATGTATTACCTCAAAAATATCCATTATCTTCTAACTCTTATTTTTTAATTAACGACAAGGGTACATTCAAAGACAATACCTTAGATATGATAGAAGATCACAATTTGGGAATTATATCTTCGGCTAAATTTGCTGACATTGATAGTGATGGAGATGAAGATTTAATTACTGTTGGCGAATGGAATGGAGTTCAAGTATTTGAGAATACAAATGGAAAATTTAGCCCAACGGCGAATGATCTTGCTTCCTATAAAGGATGGTGGCAAACCGTTACGGTTGTGGATATTGATGGAGATGGAGACTTAGATATTCTTGCAGGAAACATAGGGAATAACAATAAATTCCAACCTAAAAAAAATACTCCAATATTTATTTATTCAAAAGATTTTGATAGTAACGGTAGCTATGATGTAGCACTAACTAAATTTAATAACGGTGTATTGGTTCCTGTTAGAGGAAAGGAATGCAGTTCTGAACAGAGTCCATTTTTATTAGATAAAATAAAGACATATAAGGAATTTGCAAATCTTAATTTTGAAGAGATTTATGGGGAAGAACGCCTAGAAGGTGCTAACAAGTTAGATGCGAATTTCTTTGAAAGTGTTCTAATTGAGAATAAAGGAAGAATGAATTTTGAAATACATAAATTACCAAATCTGGCTCAAGGAGGTCCTACAATGGCTTTTATGCTTTTGAATAAAAAGGACGACCACACACAGATTATCGGAGCCGGAGGATTGTATGATGCTGAAGTAGAAACTATTCGTTATGATGCTAATTATGGTTATGCTATTGAAAAGAAGTCAAACGAAAAGTTAAAATTAGCAAATATTGCAGTTCCAATATTAGATTTTGATGTGAGAGATTTAGCGTCGATTACTGTAAATGGAAAACAATTAATGTTGGTGTTATCAAACAATGATGCTTTGCGTGTTTTTGAAATTCCTGTTAATTAGTAAACACTTATTTTACGTTTTAAAAAATAGACTTCATTATAGTTTGAATTCCTTTAAAAATGAGAAAAATAGCACTGGCACCGGCTACCAAACCTAATACAAGAAAGAGGTAAAAAGTCCAGTTTTCTTTATTAAGAGCAGAAAGTGTAATAAAATATGGGCCTAAAAAAAGTAGTGGTAGTGAGGCTGCTAAAGTTTTTAAGCCTTTGACTAAAATTTTTAGATCTGTATGTTCTTTACTCATAATTGTAATTTTTAATTGCATTACGAACGCTTTTGTGTTTCTTTAGTAGGAATTCAGCCTCCTTAAGACCAATGCTTAAGGCCTCAACAATCATTTGTGTCCCCCTTTCAACGAGCTTGGTATTGCTTAATTGCATATCTACCATTTTGTTTCCCTGAACTTTACCCAATTGTATCATTGCGGCAGTTGAAATCATGTTTAAAATGAGTTTCTGTGTCGTACCAGCTTTCATTCTTGAACTACCTGTTACGAATTCTGGTCCAACCACAGCAACCACGGGGTATTTTGCTGTTTGTGCGAGAGGACTATCTTCATTACAGGTTATACAACCTGTAGTTATGCTTAATGAGTTGCATTTTTTCAACGCGCTTATAACGTAAGGAGTCGTTCCAGATGCGGCAATACCAATGACAACGTCATTAATCCCAACTTGATGTTTTTTTAAATCTTCCCAACCTTGGGTGGTTGAATCTTCAGCAAATTCTACTGCTTTTCGTATGGCAACATCTCCGCCTGCAATTAACCCAATTACGACTCCATGATTCAAGCCAAAAGTAGGGGGTATTTCACTAGCATCTAATATGCCTAATCTACCACTAGTGCCTGCTCCTATATAAAATAACCTTCCGCCTTTTTGTAATGATTTAACTACTTTTTTAGTAAGTTTTTCAATTTGAGGAATTGCCTTTTCTACCGCTTTAGGAACTTTTTGGTCTTCCGTATTAATATGGATTAATAGCTCGTGTAAGTTCATTTTTTCCAAATGATCATAATGTGAAGATGCTTCGGTAGTTTTTTTGAAGCTCATAGAAGTTTTGTTTATTGAACCGTATATTCTAATGTTGATATTTCTGAAATTCTAAAGTATCCTAACGGGAAGTTTTCTTCATTGGTTGTATTAAGAATATTTCCTTTCACGGTAGCTGGTTGTGTCTCAAAAGGACCTCCGCCACCGTCATCTACTTGTTGTAATAACACCACCATAAAGTTATAGAAATCTTCATCTACACCAAATAAATTAAAGGTAACTTCATCACCTTCTGCAAGATCGTCTGCTAAATAAAATCCATTCACCCTATTGCCATCAAAGAATTCATCAAAAAATGTGTCTCTTTCATCTCCTCTAATAGATAAAACTTCAATGAGGTAGTAATTTTCCTCACCGGCAGGATCTGTAAAAAACACTTTAAGTTCAATGTCCTCTCCAGAAAACCCTCCTTCATTGTTTTGTTCTACTTCATCTAGCGTGGTGACGACAACTAATGATTCTGTCGCTTCATAAGTTTCACCTTTATGGACAACGGTTAAGGTATAATCTAATCCAAAAGTTGGGTTGAAATCTGTCGTATATTTTCCTGCACCAATATGTAAAAAAGGAAAGACTTCTCCTGTTTCAGAAGTTATAGTTACCGTTGCATTTGGGACTGTGGGAATATTATCGTTAAAAAAAGGTGCGGTTTCTGTAAGTGTAACCATAGGGTCTGAACTTCCATCTTTTGATACATTTATGGTAGCTTCGATGACCAGTCGTGGCTCACTATCTTCAAGGTCTACTTCTATGACATCTTCACAAGAAATGCAAAGCAATGCCGAGAGTATTATTAATTGAATATATTTCATTGCTTAAAATTTAAAGTTATAGGTAACGGAAGGAATAATTCCAAAAATCGAAAGTCGCACAGCCTCATTTGCACCAGTATCTGCATTTTCTCTAAAAGAAACTGAAGCTGCATTTCTTCTGTTGTAAATGTTGTATACGCTAAAGACCCATTCCCCTTTCCATTTTTTTTCCTTGTTAGATTTTGGTTTTAATGTTGCTGAAACATCCATTCTATGAAAATTATTTAATCTACTGGCATTTCTGGGTTCAAAAACAGGTACTATTTGTCCTTGATATTCATATTGAGCCGTTGGGAAAGTATTAGGCCTTCCAGTTTGAAATATTAAATTTGCTCCAAATGACCATTTTGGACTTAGCTCATATTGTGCGGTTACAGAAAAATCATGCGTCCTGTCCCAAGCTGTGTTATACCACTCGCCATTGTTTATGCCTGTTTCAACTGGGGTTCTTCCAGGTGTTCGTTGTTCAGATTTTGACAAAGTATAGGCTACCCAACCGGTAAATTTCCCTCTTGTTTTTCTAGCTAAAAACTCAAGCCCATAAGCTCTTGCTTCGCCGTTTAATATGACTTGCTCAATAGCATCGTTTGCAATTAAATTTGCATCGTCAACATAATCAATTCTATTTTGCACCTCTTTGTAATATCCTTCAATCTCAAAAGTAAAGTTTTCGAAATCTCTGAAATAACCTAAAGCAACCTGATCCCCTAATTGTGGATCAATAAATTCTCCGCTTGGTGCATACACATCAAAAGGAGTAGGTGAGGTAGTGTTACTCAATAAATGAATGTATTGAACGGTTCTATTGTAACTTGCTTTAAGTGACGAAACGTCGTTTAATTGGTAGGATAAAGAAAATCTAGGTTCAAAATTCACAAATGATTTTGTGGTAGTACTCCTTGAGGCTGAAATTGTATCAATTGGGGTTGCTTTTTGATAAATATCTAAAGCTTCATTGTATAGTATAGGATTGTCGTTTTCATACACATTGATTGATTCTTGACCAAGCCTATTAAAACTTGAAATTCTTAGACCCGCTTGGATGTTTAATTTTTCTGAAACTTTAAAATTCCCATCAAGATACACGGCATTTTCAAAAGCATATAAATCTGTTAACTTTCTAGAGTTAATTCCACTTGTTTCTGATGTAGGAGTAACTTCACCAGGATTAAATGTATAGTAAATACTATTTAAACCAAATTGTAATTTTACCTTATCAGAAACGTAGTTGGTGAAATCGTATCTCAGGTTAAAATTTTGAATACCACTATCAAATTGAAACTCTGCAAACTTAAGTTCTAATCCATAATAATAATCTGAATAAATTAATGAAAGGTTACTAAAAAGTTTGTCGTTAAATAAATGATTCCACCTTAAATTTAATGTAGAATTCCCGAAAGTATTCGCAAATATATCGCTGATGTTAAATGCATCTCTACCAAAATAACCAGACAGGAATATTTTGTTTTTGTCGTTTATGTCATAGCTAATTTTTGTATTTAAATCATAAAAGTATGCTACGTTATCATTGTCAAATAAGGGCAAAAATAAATGCGCGTAACTACTTCTTCCAGCTACCAAAAATGAGGCTTTATCTTTTGCAATGGGGCCTTCAATTAATAGTCTGCTAGCCACTAAGCCAATACCTCCAGTGGCATGATATTCTTTTTTATTACCATCTTTTTGATAAATATCTAGTACAGACGCTATACGGCCACCATACCTTGCTGGAATACCTCCTTTATATAAGGTTACATCTTTAATGGCGTCTGGATTAAACACTGAGAAAAAACCAAATAAATGAGAAGAATTATAGAGGGTAGCTTCATCAAGTAATACCAAGTTTTGATCGGCTCCTCCACCTCTAACATTAAATCCACTAGCACCTTCTCCTGCATTACTAATCCCGGGTAATAATGTGAGCGCTTGTATTACATCTGCTTCACCTAATACAACAGGTATTTTTTTAATGGTACTAGCTTTTAAGGTATTTACACTCATTTGTGGTGTTCTGATGTTTGTTTTTTCAACATCAGATTTTAGGATTACCACATCGAGTGTTTCCGTACTAACAGACAAATTAATGTTTTTTGTTAGTGGACTCGTTAGCGTAATTGTTTCCTTATAATCTTCAAAACCAAGACTAGTGTAAATTATTTCGTGAGCACCCTCAGGAAGCGTAATGGAATAGAAACCGTATACATTTGTGATTACGCCCGTTTGTAATGAAGGAATTAAAACATTCACTCCTATCATGGTCTCACCAGATTTAATTTCTGAAATTGTGCCACTTAAGGTGTACTTTTCTTGAGCAGTGATAGCTACACTTATCAAAAAGACGAACGCTGTTAGTATATTTTTCAAATGCAATTTTTTTTTCAAAACTAGTTAGAAAATCTCGAGCAATAAAAAAGCAACTTGTATAAGTTGCTTTTTTGTGATTTATTTAATATTTTTTAGAATACTATTTAAAGTCGTGCTCGGTCTCATTTGAGATTCAACTAGGTTATCGTTAGGTTTGTAATACCCTTCAATGTCTATGGCGTGACCTTGGACATCAATGAGTTCTTTTAAAATAACTTCTTTGTTAAAATTTAAAGAATCAAATACTTCTTTAAATCTCTTTTGTAAAGCCCTATCGCTAGTTTGCTTAGATAAAGCTTCAGCCCAATGCAATGCTAGGTAGAAGTGACTTCCGCGATTGTCTAGTTCATTTACTTTTCTTGATGGTCCTTGTTTGTTTTCTAATAGTTTCTCGGTAGCGTCGTCTAAAGTTTGAGAAAGTACAATGGCTTTGTTATTGTCGAAAGTAGTGCCTAAATGCTCCAGTGAAACAGCAAGTGCTAAGAACTCACCTAAAGAATCCCATCTCAAGTGGCCTTCTTTTACAAACTGTTGTACGTGTTTTGGAGCAGAACCTCCTGCGCCAGTTTCAAAAAGTCCTCCGCCATTCATTAAAGGTACAATAGACAGCATTTTTGCACTAGTACCAAGTTCTAAAATAGGGAATAAATCTGTAAGGTAATCACGAAGTACATTCCCAGTTACCGAAATAGTATTTTCTCCTTTTTTCACCCGCTCTAAGGTATACTTTGTTGCTTTTTCTGGAGAAAGTATTTTTATGGTTAAACCATCTGTATTGTGATTTGGTAGGTAGGTATTTACTTTTTTGATTAATTCAGCATCGTGTGCGCGATCTTCATCAAGCCAGAAAACAACCGGCCAATTAGTTGCTCTCCCTCTTGAAACGGCAAGTTTTATCCAATCTTGAATGGGTAAATCTTTTACTTGACACATTCTCCAAATATCTCCTTCGGATACTTGGTGCGATGCTAAAATGGTTCCATTATCGTCAATTACCTCTACTTTTCCAGCTGAAGTAATTTCAAATGTTTTGTCGTGTGATCCATATTCTTCAGCTTTTTGAGCCATCAATCCTACATTAGGAACGGTTCCCATTGTCCTAGGGTCGAACGCTCCATTTTCTTTGCAAAAATCAATAGTAGCTTGATAAACTGCCGCATAGCTACTATCTGGGATTACTGCTTTTGTATCTTGTTGTTTTCCTTCAGCATTCCACATTTGTCCAGAAGTACGAATCATTGCTGGCATTGAAGCATCAATAATAACATCGCTGGGTACATGTAGGTTTGTTATTCCTTTATCGCTATTCACCATTGCAATAGATGCTTTGGTATTCATTATTTCTTTTATATCGTTCTTTATAGCTTCCGCTTTTTCTGAAGGGAGCTCATCTATCTTGCTTGTTAAATCACCAAAACCATTTCTTACATCAACTCCTATTTCATCAAATTCAGTTTTGTATTTATCAAAAAGTTCTTTAAAATAGGTAGTAACTGCGTGACCAAAAATAATAGGATCACTCACCTTCATCATAGTAGCTTTCATGTGCAAAGAGAAGAGTAATCCTTTTTCTCCTGCGTCTTTAATTGAGTGTTCTAAAAAGGCAATCAGGGCTTTTTTTTCTAGTACGGTAGCATCAATAATTTCTCCAGCTAATAAAGAAATATTTTCTTTTAAAACGCGAACAGTGCCCTCATTGGTTACTAATTGAATCTTCACAGGTCCATCATTACTTATAGTAACAGATTTCTCATTGTTTCTGAAATCCCCTGTGCTCATTGTTTCCACGTGCGTCATAGAATCTGAAGACCAAGCACCCATTCTGTGAGGGTTTTTCTTAGCATAATTCTTTACTGCTTTTGGTGCTCGACGATCACTGTTTCCTTCTCGAAGAATAGGGTTTACGGCGCTACCTTTTGTCTTATCGTATGTTGTTCTAATCTTTTTTTCTTTTTCTGAGTTGGGCTCATCTGGATAGTCTGGAATCGCAAAGCCATTTGCCTGTAGCTCTTCAATCGCCGCGATTAATTGTGGAACTGATGCGCTAATATTGGGTAACTTGATGATGTTTGCCTCAGGTGTTTTAGCTAATAAGCCTAGTTCTGTCAATGCATCATTTACACGTTGCTCGGGCGTTAAATACTCTGGGAAGCGCGCTAAAATTCGGCTAGCCAATGAGATATCTCTCGTTTCGATTGTAATGTTAGAGGGTCCAGTAAAAGCCTTAACAATGGGAAGAAAAGAATGGGTTGCTAAAAATGGAGCTTCGTCTGTTTTTGTGTATATAATTTTGGCAGTTTTTATCATCGAGTTTTATGTTTTCAGTTTCCCGTAAATATACGGGTTTTGACCCTGTCTTTAAAGTTGAAACACGATGATTATTATCATAATATGGAAAGGGAAAATTTCGAAACTTAACCAAAGAAAAAAGCCATAACATTGCACGAGTACAGTGTTATGGCTTTAAGCGAAATAAACTTTTACCAATTGACCCTTACAGTCTTCAACGCAGTTAATTACCTACTACTATTGTGGTTTGTTTCACAAACGGAGATACCACTTTATGTGCCAATAACTCACGTTATTCTATGGCTCTAAAGAAAATAACTCCAATCTTTCTTTACTCCTATCTCACCCGTTCTTGAACGAGGTCCTCAATAGATAAAAAAAGAAAAATAAAGAACGTTACTTTATTTAATCTAAAATGAGTTTTCATCATTTTGGATAATTAAATATAGGGTCAAAAATCAATATAACCTTTTTTTTAATAACCTATATGTTAAATGGTTATGAACATATGTTGTCAACAAATGTTTATAAAAAAAAACCGGCCTAAAGATAAAATCCTTAGGTCGGTTTATATAATGTAAGATTAGACTAGTATCTTTTTTCTTTGATACGAGCTTTTTTACCAGTAAGGCCTCTAAAGTAATAGATACGTTTTCTACGAACTTGACCTTTCTTATTTATTTCAACTTTTTGAAGTGCTGGCATATTCAATGGGAATATACGTTCTACACCTACAGTTCCAGACATTTTACGAATGGTAAAAGTTTTTGTAAGTCCAGTGCCTTTAACTTGGATTACAACACCTCTAAAAAACTGTGTTCTTGTTTTTTCACCTTCACGAATCTCGTAGTATACAGTGATTGTATCACCTGCTGAAAATTCTGGAAATTCTTTTTTTGTTACAAATTCGTCTTCAACAAATTTTATTAACGCTTCCATATTGGATAATTTTTGATAGTTTGATTAAAAGCAACATTCGCGTATCTCGCCAGAGGTTGAATTTAATTGGGTGCAAAAGTATATAATAGTTTTGAGTTTTGAGTTATGAGTTATGAATTTTTTTAAAGAAACTTATAAGTTGGATGAATTCAGAGTCTGTCATTCTTAATTTTATCTGAAATCTCATCAATGATTCTTAAAATGTAGTCCTTTCAAAAAATATAGAATCACCTCTTTTATTATTGATTCAACAAAGGTTGGTTCATTTGCTGTAGCTTTTGAAAAGATTTCTTATTTAAATTTTATTGCGAAATAGGCTTAAAGCCATCGGCGACTTTCAACTCAATGATTGGTTTTCTTAAAAATAATTGTGTTCATAGTAAAAGTATTTGATGTTTTTTTAACAGTTTAGTTCCCCTCAATCCACTTGTCAATCTTCGCTTCTAAAAGAGCTAACGGAACACAGCCTGTTTCTAGGACTTCATTATGGAATTTGCGAATATCAAAACGCGCTCCCATTTTATCGGCTGCTTTTTTGCGAAGCTCTTGGATTTTTAATTGTCCAATTTTATAGCTTAATGCTTGTCCTGGATTTGCCATATAGCGTTCAATTTCACTGATGATTCCAGCTTCAGATTCTGCTTCATTGTCTAAAGAGTATTGAATAGCTTTCTCACGGCTCCATCCTTTTGCGTGCATGCCTGTGTCCACCACTAGTCGAATTGCACGGTGCATTTCTGCTCCTAACATACCAAAATATTGATACGGATCAGTATAAAGCCCGAGCTCTTTGCCTAAAGACTCACTGTACAAGGCCCAGCCTTCGCCATAACCACTGTACCAAAGTGTTTTCCTGAAATCTGATAAATCCTTATTCTCTTGCGTCAAAGAAATCTGATAGTGGTGCCCAGGAATTGCTTCGTGCAAAAACAAAGACTCATCGCTGTATATATTATATTTAGTAGCGTCTGGAATTGGGGTGTAAAAAATTCCAGGTCTCGTGCCATCTAATGATCCAGGATTGTATTCTGCACTGGCAGACTTTTCTCTAAAAGCTTCGGTTTGTCTAACTTCGAAAAGGGTTTTGGGTTTTCTGCCGAAAAGTTTCTCCAACTGTGGTTTCATGGTTTCGTGTATGGCATTGAAATTTGCAATTACTTCGGCAGGAGTTTGGAACGGCATTAATTTTGGATTACTTCGCACATCGTTAAAGAATGCTTTGAGGTCTCCTTTAAAACTTATTTTGTTCTTTATAGTTTCCATCTCAGATAGAATTCTGGCTACTTCTTGGAGACCTAATTCATGTATTTCATCTGCCGTCATTGTTGTGGTCGTGTACTTTTTAATTTGATGTTTGTAATAGTCACCTCCATCGGGAATTTCGGAAATACCAGTAGTTTCTCGTCCACTTGTTAGATAATCACCAGCCAAATAGTCGTGTAAACGTTTATAGGTTGGTATTACATTTTGAGTAATCATAATGGTATACTCTTCAGTGATTTGCTTTTTATCTTCTTCATTAAATGAGGCAGGAAGGTTTATAATTGGCGAATAAAATAAATGCTTTTTAATGTCTGGAGTTGTCATTGCGGCTAGCTGTGGAATCACTTTTTTAATGAGCGATTTTGGCAATACGTAGCCTTCTGTAGCTCCTTTTCGCATATTCGTTTCTACTGAAGTAAGCCAATTCAAATAGCCAGTAACACGCTGCCCCCAGTTTTTATAATCTTCAACAGTTTTAAAAGGTTGCGCGCCAGCGCCACTCGCCAGTTGACCGAAACTTAAATTAATACTCCACATTTGGTCTATAGGGAAGTATTCGTGATTTTTAAAACTCAAATACTCCAGGTTAATATCACATTCCCAAGTCAAAATATCAAGGCTCATTTTTTGTGATTCAGTTAAAGAACTCCGATCATAACTTGCAACGTTATTCTTGTATTCTGAATAATATGCTTTCATCTTTGAAATATGTTCTGCTGAAAGCGGATTTGGGAATTGATCATTATAACGAGAATCTCCAGAGTTTGTAGCGTTTACTGGATTTAATATTAAGCCATCTTCGTAATAGTCGGCTAACATCGTTTCGAAATTTTCGGATTCATTTATGGTTGCCTCTTTTTCGCTTTGACTACGCTCATTTTTGCAAGAGATAACGCAGATTGCCACTGAAAGGAGAATGCCTATTATAGTGATTTTCATTTTCATTTTTTGATTTTAATGTCTATGTTATTCGAATAAATCTGGTCTTTTCTCTTCAGTCCTTTTGTGTGCTTGTTCTTCGCGCCAAAGGTCAATTTTCTCATTATGCCCGCTCAAAAGAATGTCTGGAACTTTCCAGCCTTTATACTCAGAAGGTCTTGTGTAGATAGGGGGTGCGAGTAGGTTGTCTTGAAAACTATCTGTTAAAGCGCTGGTTTCATTTCCTAAAACGCCAGGGATTAATCTAATTACAGCATCACAAACGATGGCCGCTCCTAATTCGCCTCCACTTAAAACATAATCTCCTACTGAAATTTCTCTTGTAATAAATTGATCTCGAACGCGCTGATCTACTCCTTTATAATGACCGCATAATAAAATGACGTTTTCTTTGAGCGAGAGTTGGTTGGCAATACTTTGGTTAAGTGTTTCGCCATCAGGAGTCATATAGATGATTTCGTCGTAATCTCTTTCAGCTTTTAATTTTGAGATGCACTTGTCAATAGGTTCAATCATCATTACCATTCCTGCACCACCACCAAATTGATAATCATCTATTTGATTATAGCTGCTCGTGGCAAAGTCACGAAGATTGTGAAGATGCACTTCCACAAGTCCTTTCTCAATGGCTCGCTTTAAGATGGAAGCTTCAAAAGGGCTTCGTAAAAGTTCTGGTAAAACGGTGATGATGTCTATGCGCATTTGTGGTAGTTGAATTGTTAATTTATGGATCAGTTAGCAGGTTGATTAGAAAGTGTTTTAAAGTCACCTGTTCCTAGAAACGCTCCGCTTGGCTTCACTCTTCCGATTCCGAAAATCTGAACTACCTTCCCTTGTTCAGGGAAGGTGCCTATTAATTTAATATTAATTTTATCTTCATTTTTCGATTTCGATTTCGATTTTTGATTTACCCAAACGGATTCCCATTTTTTCTGTTTTTCCTGCGGTTGAAGTTTTTATCTCCTTTAGTTCTTGCTTTTTTGTATTTTAATTTTATCGTGCGCTTGTAACTTCCACCTTGGTTTATTTTACTGTTTTTTTCGCTTTTATCGTGGAAACTTTCTCCTCTTTCTTCGGCATCCGTATTATGTGGGTTGTCTCTTTCAATAATTTTTGGTTGCTCTTCGAAGGTTAGTAATTTCGAAACTTCTACTGTTTCAGGAAATGGTATTATTTCAATTTTCATATCCATTAAAGTTTCTATGTTCTCTTTAAATGTTTGCTCTCTTTCAGTAGTAAGTAAAATTGAAATTCCTTCAGCTTCCGCGCGTCCCGTTCTTCCTATGCGGTGCATATAATTTTCAGGAAAACGAGGGGTGTCTACATTAAAAACGTGACTAATAGCATCTAAGTCTAAACCGCGCGACATTACATCTGTTGTAACTAGAATACGGGTCTTTTTAGTATTGAAGTTTTCTATGGATCGTATTCTATAGTTTTGTGTTTTGTTGGAATGGATAACTGCTATTTCTTTGCCAAATTGAGTTTGTAGTAGCTCAAATAGTAAGTCGGCTGATTTTTTATTTGGAACAAAAACAAGTACTTTTTTATAGGTTTCTTTCTTCTTTAATAACTGAATTAATAAGTTAGCCTTTGTATAAAAATTGGGTACATCATACCCAAATTGCTCAATGTTGTCTAAAGGTGTTCCACTAACTGCAACTGAAATTGTTTCGGGGTTTCTAAAAAATACATCTATAAATTCAGATACATCATCTGTCATCGTTGCCGAAAATAAAATGTGTTGTCTAGGTTCTGGGAGTACCTCCAAAATATTAGTTAATTGAAACCTGAATCCCAAGTCCAACATTATATCCACTTCATCAATCACCACTTTTTTTACCGACTTCACTTTGAGCGCACGGCTCAAAAGTAAATCGTATAAACGCCCAGGAGTTGCCACGACAATATCGGCCCCTTGCATAACCAACTCTTTGTGAATGTTGATATTTACGCCACCATAAACACCAGCAACTTTAATGGAAGAATAAGCTCCTATTTTTTCAATTTCGCTAGCGACTTGTATTACGAGTTCTCGTGTGGGAACGATAACAATAATGCGAGCTTCTTTGACCTTCGAAAATTTTAGCCCGTTGATGAGCGGAAGCATATACCCTAATGTTTTTCCCGTTCCCGTTTGTGCAATTCCCACCACATCCCTTCCTGCCATAATTGGATTAAAAGTTTGTGCTTGAATAGGGGTAGGGGTAATAAAGCCTAAATCATCAAGAGCGTAATGCAATTGCTTGGTTAGGTTAAAATTCTGAAAAGAATCCATACATTGGTATTTTTTGCAAAGCTACTTAAAATACAAATCTTACTAGTACTACTTGTACTTATATATTAGGAGGTGTTTCCCAAGTAAAATGATAGACTTCGGTAACTTTTTTCCAGTCTAGTCTTTCGTATAATTTTTGTGCAGGGTTTGTAGTTTCAGTTTCTAAGGTGATTCCTTTTGAGTTGTTTGCGATGGCTACTGTTTTTCTTTTTTGAAGAGTGCTTCGCCAACCCCTTTCTTTCTTTCTTTCTTTCTGCAACTTGCTTCTACAAACAAATCATTTAGGATATAGTAGCGTTGCATACTTACGCTGGAAAAACTTGGATACAATTGCGTGAAACCCATAGGTTCATTATTCTCAGAAAGTACTATCAAAATAATGGAATCTTCTTTTTCAAACCTTTCCGAAAGAAAATTTTTAGCAGCGTCCAGATTACCTTCTTGTTTATAGAAAATACGATACTCATCAAAAAGTAGAACTAGTTGATCTAAATGTGCTGCCGTGGCTGTGATTACTTTGGTGAAAATTAAGTGTTTTCAGCAAGTAAATTACAATAGTTTAAAGAAAATAAAAACTCGCCTATTCTAATTAAGCAAGTGCGAGACTTCATTTTTTTATTCCGTAAATATCTTCATAATTTTCAATCAATAAAGATAACCAGTAAAAGGTATTTCATATTTGCTTTATTTTATTATTTTCAACAAAAATATAAAGAGATGAAAAAGATACTAGTTTTATTGATATTAGTTTTATTTGTTACTGCTTGTGATAAGGAAGATGAAAGTACTCAAGAAGAGGTTCAGCAAGTAGAGTTTTTAGACTTAGGAACGGTTAAAACACAGCAAATTGTTAGATTTAGTAATGCAAGATTTGTTGCACAGCAGTATCAAGCAACTATAGGAAATAAAACAATTTCAATTGAAAAATTTAATGATGTTGAATATGTGTTTTTAATGCCTGATAATGTTGATTTAGGTAATCAAGAAATGATGGTGATTGGGATAGATAATTTTATGATCTCAGTTAATATTCTACAAACTATAGTTACAGGAAGTCCTGAAGCAGCATTACAGCCTTTGTTTACTAATATGTCAACATTTGAAAACACAGTAGATGGTAAGTCTTTATATGGAGAAAATGTTTTAGCTATTCTTGATGCTTTTGAGACACATTATGAAACATTGCCCGCTGCCGATAAGGCGAAATTAGCCCGTTTATATTCTGCAAATCAATCTTTTATTGATGACGCTATACTAAGTGATTATACACGGGAGTCTAACACACAATTAGAACTAGTTAGTAAATATTTGCTTTCTGTTGCTGTTTTTTCTGTTGCAACTGTAGCTGCAACAATAGATCCTGATCCAATTACGAAAGGTGTCTTAGCAGCAGTTGCTGCAATAGCGTTACATAAGTCTTATGACTATAAAGATCAGTTGTCTCAAGATACTTTGAAAAAGGTCAATATGGCTATTAACTATATAGAATCTGCATTAGAGACTCGAAATATGAGCGCGCTTGAGATCTACAATAATCAAATAACTAGTTTTCCATTAGAAACTCAGGATAGAATTCTTATAAGTTCTGATGAAAATGATTCTAATGAAAATTTAGGTGATTTTTTTAATAGCTTTTCTATTTTCAATAACAGCATTGATAAGCTGAATATCGCAATCCAGTTTGTGAATGATACTATTTGGTTCTCAAATATATCGCTATTCGATAGAGATTATTTTCCTAACACTGCTGCAGTTGAAGATGTTTCAGCCGATCAAGATATTTTTCAATCGGCAAATTTTACGATAAGCGATTCGCAGGTTAATTTAAATAATGTGAGTTTTGAAAATGGGAATATCAACATCACTGCAAGTATTAGTAATCCTGATTTTCAAGGGGATTTTATTGATACTTTTCTAGAGTATACTTATAGAGACGATTTTAACGAGTTTGAGGGGAAGTTTCCTGTGAAGGTTAATAGCCAATTTTATAATTATAAAATTCAATTTGGTAAATACAATCCAAATTTTGATTTGATAGAAATTGCAGAAACATTTGAAAATGGAGACACATACACCGTACCCAATTATATTACTCACCATGTTCGTTTATTACTTGATGACGAGCCTGTGGCTGTAGGACAAAATGGACTTGGTTGGACAGCAGCTATTTTAGGAGAATTGCCTACATCTGGAGAGACAATGAATGTTGATGATTATGGAATTAATATATATGATGAAACAAATAATAGAAGTGTAACGATTTCATTAGATATGACTTTTGTTAATGCTGCATATTCTCAAATTTCAGGAAATACATTTACAGTAGAAATAGGAGACTACGGGGTGCCTAATGGAACTATTTTTACCCTAAATTTTAATACTGATGGCACTTATGTTTCTTACTATAGTGATGGTACAGTTCAACGAGAAGGAGTGTATGATTTTAGGCCATATGCTAACAGTTACGAATATAATGATTGTCAAGACTATGTATATAGAGGTAGAGGTGTTGCGTCAATCCAGCTTTCTGGGCAATCTTCGGGTGCTTATGGCCCTCCAGAATATTTTATGTTTTACGCAGATGGAATGATATTAGCCAATAGTTTTTACGGATGTTTTAATCAATTTAGGACGTATCATATAAATTAATTGAATGTTTACAAAGACAAAGCCCAATCAATTTGATTGGGCTTTGATATTTTAGTGGTTCACAAATTTCGATAAATTTTAAATGGTTAAAATTTCCGAAGTAAATACTAAGCTACTAGTAATATGTATATCTTCTTACTTTACTTATGTATTTAGCCAATCGTATTACTTGGTGGCTGTACCCATATTCATTGTCATACCAAACATAGAGAATCACATTTTTTCCATTTTTAGCAACAATTGTAGCGTTGCTATCATAAATAGAGGGGGCTGAAGATCCAACAATATCGCTAGACACTAATTCATTGTTAAGCGAATATTTTATTTGCTCCACTAAGTCACCTTCCAGCGCATATTTTTTCATTGTAGCATTTATAGCATCGATAGAGGTAGCATTCTCTAATTCAAGATTAAGAATTGCTAAAGATCCATTGGGTACAGGAACTCTAATAGCATTTGAGGTTAATTTTCCTTCAAACGATGGTAGTGCTTTTGAAACAGCAGAACCTGCTCCAGTTTCAGTAATTACCATGTTTAAGGCTGCAGCACGACCTCTTCTATATTTACTATGCATATTGTCCACAAGATTTTGATCATTGGTATATGCGTGAATTGTTTCTAAATGTCCTTGAACAACTCCAAAACAATCTTCCATTGCTTTTAAAACAGGAGTAATTGCGTTTGTAGTACAAGATGCTGCTGAAAAAATATCAATTTCATCTGGATTGTGTTCTTTTTGATTAACCCCGTGTACAATATTTGGAATTCCTTTTGCTGGTGCAGTCAATAATACTTTTGACGCTCCATTAGGAATTAAATGACGGCTTAGTGCTTCTTTATCTCTAAAGGCTCCTGTGTTGTCTATAATAAGAGCATCATTGATGCCGTAGTTTGTATAATCTATATCTTCTGGTCCATTTGCCGAAATTATATGCACGGTAGTACCATTAATAATAAGTGCTTTGTTCTCTAAATCAACTCGAACTGTTCCAGGGAAATCTCCGTGAACAGAATCGTATTGTAATAATGACGCTCTTTTTTCTAAAACAGTTTTGTCAATCGCACCACGAGTTACTATAGCACGCAAACGCATTTGGCTTCCTTGTCCAGTTCGTGTCATTAGTTCACGAGCTAATAACCTTCCAATACGACCAAAACCATAAAGAACGACATCCTTGGGTTGGATGCTTGTCTGGTCTTTAGCATCTTTTAGTTTTTCTGAAACAAACGCAAGGGCATTTGTATCTTTTTCTTCTAAATGATATTCATATGTTAGTTTACCAATATCCAATTTTGCTGGCGGTAAATCTAGTGTTTTGATGGCTTGTGCGATCTCTACACTGTCAAAAATAGATACCGGCTTTTGAACAAATTCTCCTGCATATTCGTGCAAGTTTAAAATTTCACTCACATTGCGGTCTATAAGTTGGTTTCTAAAGAGTACCAATTCTATAGATTTGTCATACCACAAATCACTAATAATATTGATAAATTCTACCGTTGCCTTGCGGCGGTCTGTTTGAAAAGACAGTTCTTTTTCATAAACGTCATCAAAACTCATATAGTAAGGGTTTTAGCCTCCCGAATTATCTCGGGAAAGGGTTGTTAAATTTTGCGCAAAAGTACACTTTTTTAAAGTATTTGTCTTTAATAATTTTAGAAATACGAGCTCATACAGATGTTAAATAAAAAGTCAAAAATTTATGGCAATGCTCCTAAATGTCTTTTAAAAAAAACACCCCTTACGTGAATGTAAAAGGGGTGGACTTCCAACAGTTTAATTTAAACCAATCTTTGGAATACTTTAAACTATGTTTATCTAAAAATATAAGAATGAGTTTCTCCTTTTTTATTTTTAAAGGTCATTTTTAAGGGATCTTCATGGCGTCTATTATTCATTATTTCCTTTACATCAATTATATCGCTAACAACAATATCATCAATGGAGAGAATAAGATTTCCTTCTAAACCAAAACGCGCTACTTCTGGTGTTAATGCTCTAATAATTTCAACACCATTAGAGACCCCAAATCTTTTTAAATCGTTCGAATTTGCCTTGCGCACTTCTATGCCTATCTCTTTAATTTCAAGTGTTTCTAATTTGATGAGCGTTACGGGGATAATTTTTTCAAATCCATCTCTTAGAATTTTTACATTCACTACATCATTAGGGCCTTTAGCGCCTAGATATCCTGTGAGGTCTGAAAATTTACCTACTTGTAAACCGTCTAGTTCTTTGATAATATCTCCTTTTTTAATTCCGCTTTGCGCCGCACCGCTTCCGGCTTCAACAGACCCTACGTAGACTCCTTCTGTTTCAGTAACGCCCCATTGTTTTGCAGATTGCGTGTTGAGGTTCCCGCCGCTAATTCCTAGAATTGCACGTTGTACATTTCCAAACTCCATAATGTCTTCAATTACCTTACGGGCAATGTTTGAGGGTACGGCAAATGAATATCCCACGTAGCTTCCAGTTTCAGAAGAAATTGCAGTATTTATTCCTATAAGTTCTCCACGAGTATTTACTAATGCTCCACCGCTGTTTCCACGATTTACTGCAGCATCTGTTTGGATAAAAGATTGCGGGTCTCCATCAGATTCATCTAGATCACGAGATTTTGCGCTAACAATACCAGCCGTTACCGTAGAGGTTAATCTAAACGGATTTCCAACTGCAAGTACCCATTCTCCAACCTTCACAGTATCTGAATTGCTAAAGGGTACAAATGGCAATTCGTTACCTGCTTCAATTTTAATGAGCGCGATATCTGTTTTTGGATCGGTGCCAATAAGTTCTGCTGGATATGTTGCGTTATTGTTTAAGGTAACTTCCAGCTGTGTTGCATTGTCAATAACGTGATTGTTAGTTATAATGTAACCATCTGGTGATATAATAACACCGCTGCCACTTCCTTCGAGGGCTCTGGTTTGTCCTCCGCCACGAATATATTCCAGTACACTGGTGGGTTGGCGAACAATGGTTTTATTAATGACGTGGACTACGCTGTTTACCGTTTTTTCAGCTGCCTCGGTAAAATCAATGGTCGTAGTTGGAGTGCCTGTATTAAAATTTGTGGGGGTATAATTTACGGCGGGTAGTTCAGAAACGGCTGTGTTAGTCTCGCTGTTTTTTTCTAAAAATTTATAACCACCTAAGGTAATCGCGCCTGCCGCAAGGGCAACGGTAAATAATTTGATAGTCTGGCTCATATAGGGTGCGATTTTTTGATTACTATTAATAACAGTTGTAAGACGAAATTTATTTTATACTATTTCAATGTTTAACGTCCATTTAACAAAAATGAGTAACTGAAGCAACAAATGATAATAACTATATTTGCAACCATGGCTGTATCATTTTATAAATATCAAGGAACGGGAAATGATTTTGTGATCATAGATAATCGTCGTTTAAATTTCGCAAAAAACGATGTCAAAACGATAGCTCATTTATGTGATCGAAAATTTGGCGTTGGAGCCGATGGTTTAATACTTTTAGAGAATCACAATACCTTAGATTTTGAAATGGTATATTTCAATGCAGACGGGAACCAAAGCACGATGTGCGGAAACGGCGGAAGGTGCATCGTTCATTTTGCTAATTTCCTCGGAATAATAAAAGATGAAACTGAATTTTTAGCGATCGATGGAAAACATAATGCTAGCATTAAAGGCGGCCAAGTTGCATTACAAATGAGTGATGTAGCCGAAATACAAGTTAACACTGAATATTCTTTTTTAAATACTGGATCACCACATCATGTTCAGATGGTTGAAAATTTATCAGACTATGATGTTTTTTCAGAGGGCAAACGAATACGAAATGATATTTATGGAAACGAAGGTGCGAATGTCAATTTTGTAGAACGGCTAAGCTCCAATTCCTTTAAAGTGAGAACGTATGAAAGAGGTGTTGAAGACGAAACGCTCTCTTGTGGTACCGGTGTTACTGCAGTTGCAATAGCAATGTTTATAAATGGCATGAACAAAGTTTCTCAAATTAAATTGGAAACGCAAGGAGGGAAATTAGAAGTTTCTTTTGAAGAAAATGACGGTAGTTTTAAGAATGTATTTTTAAAAGGACCAGCAGTACAAGTTTTTAAAGGTCAAATAGAACTATGATATTATCAGGGACAAGCATAAGATTGCGAGCTTTAGAGCCAATCGATTTAGAATTTCTCTATGCCTTAGAGAATGACCAGAGCGTTTGGACAGTGAGTAGTACGATGACCCCATTTTCCAAATATATATTGTCAGAATATATAAACAATGCGCATCGTGATATTTATGAAGTAAAGCAACTGCGTTTAATTGTTGAGCGTATTTCAGATTCAAAACCCTTGGGGTGTATTGACCTTTTTGATTTTGACCCACAACATCATAGGGCAGGAGTGGGAATTGTTATTTTTAATACACAAGATCGTGGAAAAGGATATGCAAAAGAAAGTCTTGATTTAATTTGTGTCTATGCGCAAGATCATCTCCAAACACATCAATTATATGCAAATATTGGGGATGATAATCCATTAAGTATTTCACTTTTTGAAAAAGCAGGGTTTAAAAAAATAGGCGTTAAAAAGGATTGGAACTTTATAAATGGGCAATATGTTGACGAGTTTTTGTTTCAGAAGGTTTCTATAGAAAAATCTAAATAAGTCCACTTAATGAAATACATGATTTTATCCGCCCTGTTTCTAATTATTATTGGCTGCAAAGAAAATATTGATTCAAAAAAGCGAACTGCTAAGGCTCCAACCGAATTACAAAAAAAGCTAATAAAAATAGATTTACCTATTGAAGTAATTCAAGCAAATGTCTTATTCTTAAGTAATCTAGTGCGCGTTGATAACGCGATCCAATTACGATACGAATTAAATATTCTTAATAATTACAGGAGACCATTCACATTAAATAAAGTTGAAGTTTATGATTTGAATAAAGAAGATGTTCTTGTTGCTACGTTTGATTCACTATATATTGATGAACATTTTGATAGACCGGGGACTAGAGATTTGAACGGTTTAAAACTCCTTTCGGGAAATGATTTTGGAATTTTAAATCTTGAAGTTAACTTTAATGAAGTAGCATCTCTCCCTGAAAAAATGTACCATAAACTGTATTTTGATAGAGAAAACAAAGAAGGGGAAACAATAACACACCCTATGGAAGTTGCAATTGTACAGGTGCCTTCCTTAAATGATTTGACGCTAAGATTGCCTTTTAATAAAAAGGGAAAGTGGTTATATGAAACTATGGAGCATCAAGGAGCGCGTTCGTTAACTGAAGGAAGTGCCACCTACCCGCAACGATTTGCTATAGATTGGACTTATGCAGATGATAATGGTAGTCTCACAAAAGGAGATTTTAAGGAAAATGAAAATTGGCTTACTTACGGTATTGAATTAGTGGCAGTGGCAGATGGAATAGTCGTAGGTGCTAAAGATGGAATAATAGAAAATGAGCCGCTTTCAGAAAAAATGGCGTTAAGAATTACAGGAGAAACCATTGGAGGTAATTATATTATGATAGATATTGGGAATGGCATATATGCCTTTTATGGACATTTAATTCCAGAAAGTCTTAAAGTGTCTTTTGGCGATAAAGTAAAAAAAAGGACAAGTAATTGGTTTGCTGGGCAATAGTGGAAATAGTGATGCGCCACATTTACACTTTCAATTAGAATCTAAAAGTAATGCATTTTTTGGAGGAGAAGGAATGCCTTATCATATTGAAAAATTTACACAATTACTGTATTATTCAGAAGACGGCGTTGATATGTTGTTGCGTAATTATAACATTCTAATGGATTCATTGAACCCTATTGAAAAAAACAAACAATTTCCAGTTGGTTTTGGTCTCGTTGAAATAAAATAAATAATAATATTGCATTATATTTCAAACAACGCGAATAGTATCGTGATTTTTAAATTATTACAACACTAAAAATATAAAGAATTAAACTCAATGTATATCAAAAAAATACTCCTTACAATCGTATTATTAGGGCTTGCAGCGATGGCTGTTTTCTCTTATTATATATATGACAAAATATTTACTCCTAATACGTCATTTAATAATGAAGAAGCTCACATCTATATTCCAACGGGTGCTTCCTTTGCCTATGTGCAAGAAGAATTAGAGCCATTATTAAAAGACCCAGAAAGTTTTGCGGTGGTGGCAGAGCGCAAAGGATATCCTTCGAATATTAAACCGGGTCATTTTGTTATCAAGAAAGAAAGCAACAATAATGAGATCATAAATAGTATTCGAATAGGTAATAAGCCTATTGATATAAAGTTCAATAATCAAGAACGCTTAGAAAATCTTGCAAGTCATTTGTCGAATCTAATGGAGCCTGATAGTTTGGCGTTCATATCAGCTTTTAAGGAAGCTTCTTTCTTAAAAAAGGCGGGATTTAATGAAGACAGCGCTTTAGGGATGTATTTGCCCAATACATATGAAGTATATTGGAATACTTCCGCAGAAAGCTTCAGGGACAAGATGTTAAAAGCATACAATGTGTTTTGGACCCCTGCGAGAGATTCAAAGGCAAAGAAGATTGGGTTGAATAGGGAAGGAGTAATGGCTCTTGCTTCTATAGTGCAAAAAGAAACGGCAAAGGAGGATGAAAGACCTAGGGTTGCTGGAGTTTATGTAAACCGAATTACTCTAGGAATGCCACTTCAAGCAGATCCCACGGTGATATTTGCAAAGAAACGTGCCGAAAACGATTACAATCAGGTAATTAAAAGAGTACTTTATAAAGACTTAGAAATAGATTCTCCTTATAACACTTATAAAAACTTAGGGGTTCCTCCAGGGCCTATTTCAATGCCAGATGTTTCAGCAATAAAGGCGGTACTCAATTATGAAAATCATGAGCAACTTTATTTTGTTGCGGATGTCACCAATTTTGGCTACCATAAATTTGCAAAAACCTTATCACAACACAACCGTAATAAAGCAAAATACGTTGCTTGGATTAACAAGAATGGAGTGAATAGATAAGGGCTTTTGAAATTCATATTTTTCAATATTTTAATGAACTTATGCTCGAAATTTGGGCAGCTATTTTCGGAAAAGCCTACTATTTCTTGTAGTAAACTATCGCTAACACCGAAGACTTTGACTGTAAGAATTACATGAATTGACTTCCAAAATTATTTATTTGATGACTTATAGTTAAAAAATATTTTCTACTTGACGAAATATCTTCCTATAATGGCGTCAATTTTCATTAAGACCCCAAAAATCGTTCAAATTATAAGTTGTTGATACTAATATTAGTAGCGTATTTTGCGTTTTTTATATCCTGCGAATTCCGTTCATAACTTGTTTCCTCGACAAACGACATTTTTCCTTCTGAAACATTTAACACATTGAATATCAATTTAATGAAATTAGGCTTATCTTTGCACGCTGAAATTATAGATGTAAGAATTTAACTCTTTACTTTTAAAAATCTCACGAAATGATTAGAAATATACTATTAAGTTTTGCTACAATTGCGTTGTTAGTTTTTACTTTTAGTGGCTCCAAAGTAGCTAAGTCCAAGGTGAATCTTGCACACTATAAAATTCAGGAGACAACCTACAACTATCACGTTCCTAATAAAGCAGAGGCTATTGCAACAGAAGCCCCTATTCAAGGTCAAGTTTTTAGTTTATACCTAGGTAAAACTTATGTTGGTTTTAAGGAGGCTTTAGGTTTTAAAGAATCCCGAGGAAGTTATACAGTGATAAATCAATATGGTTATTTAGGCAAGTATCAATTTGCTGCAAGTACTTTAACCATAATAGGCGTTTATAGTCCAAATACTTTTATCAACGATTCTAAGTTACAGGAAAAAGCTTTCTTAGCGCACACCTCAAGAAACAAATGGATTTTGCGCCGTGATATCAAAAGATATGTTGGTAAAACAATAGGCGGCATTAAGGTTACGGAATCTGGAATATTAGCAGCTGCTCACCTTGCAGGCGCTGGTAATGTAAAAAAGTATCTAAGAAGCGGAGGAACTATTGGTTTTCAAGATGCCTTTGGAACAAGTATTCGTTACTATTTAAAAAGGTTTTCAGGATACGATACTTCACTGGTAAAGCCTAACAAGAAGGCTAGAGTTATTTAAACCACTCTACTTCTAAAGTATTATAAAAACAGTGGGTCTCTTGTTGAGGTCCACTGTTTTGTTTTTCCATTCTGAAGCGGGCATTGTTTTTATATACTCGGTTGGTAATGTGATGTCACAGGCGATACAAATTCGCGTATCTTTCTGAAGTGATTGCGATAAGGTTTCAAGCATCTGATTATTCCTATAGGGCGTTTCAATAAATAACTGACTTTGTTCATCAGTGAGAGCAAGTCTTTCTAATTGTTTGATTTTGGTTTTTCTCTCGTCCTTATCAATTGGCAAGTATCCATTAAAAGCAAATTTTTGACCATTGCCGCCACTTGCCATTAGGGCTAGTAGGAGCGAAGAGGGGCCAACTAACGGCACTACTTTTATGTTTTGTAAATGTGCCTGCTCAACTACCGCAGCTCCAGGATCTGCAATTCCAGGGCAACCCGCATCAGAGATAACACCCACATCAAAACCTTCGTGACAAGGCGCTAACATTGCGGGAATATCTTCAGGGTTTGTGAACTTGTTGAGTTGCTCAATCTTGAGAACTCGTTGTGATTTCTTTGAATGGATTGCTTTTATAAAAGCACGTGCACTTTTCTCATGTTCTACAATATAGTGGTCAATATGTTCTACTGCTTTTTTAACGAGTAATGGGATTACTTCTAACGGAGGAGTGTCTCCTAACGTGCAGGGGATAAGATATAAGTTTCCTTTTTTTGAATTCATCTAATTTGAGGTAAAATGATACAAGTTCAAATATAAAAGAAAAGTACCAAATATTGATTTGAAATATTGGGCACTTTTATTTTGAGTACTAAAAACTAATTATAGTTAATACAATTAATTTTTAATCACTTGTTCAACAATGGTATTCCCATTCTGAGTGGTTACCGCAATAAAATACATTCCGTTTGCAAATGCTGCAATGGATAGATTTTTACTGGCAGTATTATTTACTTCTTCCATATAGATAACACTTCCTTTGCTGTCGTATACTTTTATTGAGGCAATTGCATCATTTCCAATACTAAGTGTAATATTATTAGTCGCTGGATTTGGGTATATCTTTAAATTAGTCGCAGCTTGATCATCAATTCCTGCAACTTCGCCTCCTTGAACTTTTGAAATAGAACCAGAAAGATTTACTACGTACAATTCTCCATTAATGTCTTCACCAAAACCAACCCAAGTTCCTGGAAAATTTCCTTGGTCTATGTATACATCATTCTCATCTATGGTGCCTATCATTCCATCTATATCTGCAAAAACATATACGTTTTGAAGATCGGTGTATATAGAACCTCTATACACCAATCCACCTACAACAGACCCACCACCATTCCAAGGATAGTCAAGTACTGGAAATGTCAAATCACTCATCGGGGGACAATTGGCATTATTAAATAGTAAATTTCCTTCATAACAACGCCATCCATAATTCAGACCTCCTTCGGTTAAACTCTCGTGGTTTACTTCTTCTCTAGCATTTTGTCCTACATCTCCAATCCATATGGTATTTGTATCATCATCTATAGAAAAGCGAAATGGATTCCTTAATCCATACGCCCATATTTCATCTAGTATTGTGCTGTCGCCAATAAATGGATTGTCAGCTGGGATGCCATAGTTGTTACCATCACTTGGATTGTTAATATCAATTCTAAGAATAGTACCCAATAAGTTTAATGTGTTTTGTGCATTATTATCAGAGTCACCACCGCCACCACCATCACCTAGGCCTATATATAGGTAGCCGTCTGGTGCAAATGTTATAGTGCCTCCATTATGGTTGCTAAAGGGTTGATCTACGGTTAAAACTTCAAATTCAGAATTTGGATCGGCCACATCTGCATCTGCAGTGCCCACTGAAAATCTTGAGATTTGTGTGTCTCCACTATCTCTCGAATAATGCACATAAAAGAATCCATTCGTACTATACTCTGGATGGAATGCCAATCCTAACAAACCACGTTCACCGCCAGCATTTACAATACTGGTTATATTTAAAAATGGAGTGGCATTTGTCGTGCCGTCTAGGTCTAAAATCTTTATTATTCCCGATTGCTCAACAATAAACAAGCGCTCGTCTCCAGCATTTTGAATATCTAAGGGTGAGTTAAAACCACTGGCAAAACTCTCAAGGGTGACCATTTGCGAGTTTGCATTGAAGCATAATAAAAACATTAATGCCGTGTAAATTGTCTTTTTCATAATAATATTTTTTGTTAATCAAAGTAACGAAAAAAAATAAAGATCCGATTTAAATTCTACTCACTATTTTCTCACAAGCTTGATATAACATGCGGTATACATTGTCAAAACCTTGTTTTCCTCCAAAATACGGGTCTGGAACATCCATGTTTTCTTCTACAAATAATCCGTCTAGTATTGGCTGTACTTTTTGTTTTTCTGCATCATTTTTCGCAAGTTTTATAACGTCTCTATAGTTCGCGGTATCCATAACAAAAATGTAATCATATAATTCGAAATGATATGGTGAAAAATGAATTCCTTTTTGATGTGATATATCGATTCCATTTTTTCTCGCAACTTCAATACTTCTAGGATCAGGAGCATCTCCTACATGCCAGTTTCCAGTTCCTGCTGAACTTACTTCATAGCTATCTGAATCTAGCATAGACGATAGAATACCTTCCGCTAAAGGCGATCTACATATATTACCAAGGCATACCATCAAAATCGTTGTTCTCATCATTTGCTAATATAAAAAAAACCCACGACATCGTGGGTTTTTCAATTTGATTTTACTCTTTTTATTCCCCTTGACCTAGCGAGAAACCTCTGCGACCGTCAAACTCGTATAAATTTTCAGTTTTAATAACTTCGAACCCCTCTTGGTTTAACGTTGAAAGTAAGGCAATAATCTGCTCATATTCTACTGCTTCATAAACAGGTGTTTTTTCCTTAATCTTAGCGTCCATAGCAACAAATCTGCATCTCCAATGGTCTGTACAATAGGTTTCTTTGCGTCCAGCCGGATACACTTTAACGCCGCGATTAGTAATCATTTTAAGTTTAAGCTTGAAGGAATTTATGGTGTCTAATTTTTTACCTACTATATTAGGATCTGTTCCTTGCCAATTGATAAAAGCATCAACACCTACGAGCACTTGTTTTTCTTGTTTTCTTACATACTCAGGAATTATAATTTCTCCGGTACCTTCCGATAGTTTACTTATCTTAAGTTCTTTTGGTAATTTACCTAAATTTTCAATTAGTTTATCTGCAAAACCTTGCGTACTTGCTTGTTCTTTACTTACTCCTTCTTGATAGATGTCTGCTGTATGGTATCCCTGTTCTAGTGTTACTAACATTGCATTTTTAATAGTATCTGCAATGTCTCTTTGTCCAATATGTGCTAACATCATTATAGCTGCGTTGATCAGGCCTGAAGGATTTGCTATTCCTTTTCCTGATATATCTGGCGCGCTGCCATGAATTGCTTCAAACATAGAAACGTTTGTTCCAATATTTGCAGAACCTGCCAGTCCCACTGAACCCGCTATTTCTGCTGCAATATCTGAAATTATATCTCCGTAAAGATTAGAGGTTACTACTACATCGTAGCGTTCTGGATGAGCCGCAAGTCTTGCTGATGCGATATCGATAATCTCTGTATTACTTTCTATGGTTGGGTATTCTACTGCAATCTCATCAAAAACTTGGTGAAAAAGACCGTCAGTCAATTTCATTATATTGTCCTTGACCATACAAGTTACTTTTTTTCTACCGTATGCTTTTGCATATTCAAATGCGTAGCGCACAATTTTTTCGCAACCAGGACGCGTTATTAGTTTGAGGCACTGCACCACATCTTGGGTTTGTTGATGTTCTATGCCGGCATACAGATCCTCTTCGTTTTCTCTTATAATCACAACATCCATTTCAGGAAAATGTGTCTTTACGTATGGATGAAGTGCCATTACTGGGCGTACATTCGCAAAAAGTCCAAGGGATTTTCTTAAAGTTACATTCAGGCTTTTGTACCCTTTTCCTTGAGGCGTGGTAATGGGGGCCTTCAATATGATTTTTGTGTCATCAATAGTTTTCCAAGCAGCTTCTTCAATACCCGCAGTATTTCCTGCTAAGTAAATCTTTTCTCCTAAGTGTATGGTTTCAGTTTCGATATTAGCTCCAGCTTCTTTTAAGATTTTTAAAGTGGCTTTCATGATTTCTGGACCAATACCGTCTCCATAACCTACGGCTATTTTTACTGGTTTCTTTGCATTGGTGGGACTCATTTTGGGTTGTGACATTTTTTGTATCATAAGCATGATTTTTATTTTGATGCAAATATTATAAAATCGAATCATATATTTTTATTTATGTTTTTAATGAAATACATAAAAATTACTTATGAATAACTTCTTTTTGAGATAAAGCAATTCTATTAAAAGGTTGTGAAGCACAATTGCAAACAGTATTTTTGCAGCTTCAAATAAAGATATGGAATACGCTGAAAATATATTAGGAACAATAGGCAATACACCCTTGGTAAAAGTTAATAAACTTGCGGAGGGAATTCCGGCATTAGTGCTCGCTAAGTACGAAACTTTCAACCCGGGAAATTCGACGAAGGATCGCATGGCGCTTGTGATGATTGAGGATGCTGAAGCAGATGGTCGCCTGCAACCCGGAGGGACTATTATTGAAGGTACCAGTGGTAATACAGGAATGGGTTTGGCACTTGCTGCCATTGTAAAAGGATATAAAATGATCTGCGTGTTAAGCGACAAACAAAGCAAGGAAAAAATGGATATTCTGCGTGCGGTGGGAAGCGAAGTTGTCGTATGCCCAACAGATGTAGCTCCAAATGATCCTCGTTCTTATTACAGTACGTCAAAAAGGCTAGCTGAGGAAACCCCTAATAGTTGGTATGTAAATCAATATGACAATCCCAGCAATGCAAAAGCGCATTATCAAAGTACAGGACCTGAAATTTGGAAGCAAACTGATGGAAAAATAACACATTTTGTAGTAGGTGTTGGAACTGGAGGGACCATAAGTGGTGTGGGAAAATATTTAAAAGAACAAAATCCCAAGATAAAAATTTGGGGGATTGATACCTACGGAAGTGTTTTTAAAAAATACCACGAAACTGGAATCTTTGATGAAAAAGAAATATATCCCTATGTGACGGAAGGTATCGGAGAAGATATTCTGCCAGAAAATGTTGATTTTAGCATCATCGACGGCTTCACAAAAGTAACCGATAAAGACGCTGCTGTTTGGACACAAAAGCTCTCTAAAGAGGAAGGAATGTTTCTAGGAAATAGCGCAGGTGCTGCTATGAAAGGGGTGCACCAGTTAAAGGAACATTTTACTAAAGACGATGTGGTCGTAGTGCTTTTTCACGATCACGGAAGTCGGTATGTTGGAAAGATGTATAATGATGATTGGATGCGAAAGATGGGCTATATAGATTAAAACAAGGGTTTATACCTATTGACACACATTATAATTTGTTTTAATTTATTTTTTTAAACTTTAAAATAATATTGTGAAAAAATCATTACTCGCTCTCTCTCTCTCTCTCTCTCTCTCTTACTTAGCGTAACAGGGATGTTTGGACAATCTTTTATTTGTGTTACAGAAGATGACCCCGCGCCAGATCCTCCAGGAAAGCGCTCCTACTCAACCGATCCCTAGCTAATAAATTCTTTTAGTCCTGTAGTTTTTAATGTAAAATATTGGATTTTACTAGAAGATGGCGATGTGGTAGATTTAGACAGTCCTTTCTAAACGGGTTTTACATAAGACGATGCATTAGAAGAGGTTGCAGCCTAAAATAGAGCTTCTAAGGGAGGGAAGGTGACCAAGTTTTTAGATGGCGTACTCAATACTAATATCCAAGAAACTCCCTAAAGATTCTTTGCAAATAAACAATCCAGTCCTCATTGATAATTTAGAAACTGGTTTGTATAAAATTGAAAAAGATTTTGAAGATGGATCGAAAACACAAGTGATCATCCAAAAAAACAACGAATAATCGCATAAATACTTACAATATGAAAAATTTAATACCATTACTTATTGGTGTTTGTACCGTCCTTTCACTAAAAGCACAAATAACTTTGATCCCAGATTCCAATTTTGAACAAGAATTAGTGAACCCGCTAATTGATAGTGACAATACTATAAACGGTCAAGTTGCGACGGCTGATATTGAAAATTTAACGGAATTAAATGCGGTAGAGGCCGGCATTCAGGATATGACAGGGATTCAAGATTTTGTTTCGCTTGAGTTTTTGGATTGTTTTTTAAACGATATATCAAGCATTGATGTGAGTAATTTAAATAATCTTGTTGCCCTTGGGGTTGGAACAAATAATTTAAGTGAGATTGATATATCTGAAAATATTCATTTGACAGTGTTCACCTGCGCATATAACAATATCACGACCATTGATGTTTCAAATAATCCTTTGTTGGAGTTTGTCTTTATAGGTCAAACAGAAGCCATAATTACACCCCGCAATACGATAACTAGTATTGACTTTAGCAATTATCCAAAATTTAGAAAATGTAAAAGTAGGACACTTTGAGCTTGAAAATTTAGATGTTATGAATGGAAATAACATTGTCTTAAATAATGATTTTGAGGCTAAGGGCAATCCAATATTAACCTGTATCCTGCTAGATGATCCTGTTACAGCCAATAATGGAGAGTTGCCTTATAGTGTTAGGGAGATAGACGCAGGCACAGGCTATGCCAACGGGTCAGATTGTACCTTGGGTATTGTTAATACCTCTTCAAAAGAGTTGGCGATATATCCCAATCCGGCTACGGAGTATATTTTTTACGATCTAGGCCATGAGCGTGCTAAAAAACTAGCGGTTTACAATGCCCTAGCGAGCTTAGTCAAAACCCACACTAATAGAATTCCTTCGTATATTGTACTTTCAGAGTTTCCAAATGGGGTTTATTTTTTAAAGATGGAAACGGAGACGAATTTATATGCGTCTAGGTTTATAAAGGAATAATTTATTGTTAAACAACTGTTTAAACCCACGAAGCACAGTTCTTTGAGGGTTTATTACGTTTAAAATTTTAAAAAATAGTATATTGAATGACGTATCATTTTTTATAAATAACTCATGAACGAAGATTTCCTTCACTATGTTTGGAAATTTCAGAAATTAACAAGTCTGGAATTAAGCACTGTTGCTGGGAACTCTTTGCAGGTTTTAAATGTAGGACAGCACAACCATAATGCAGGCCCAGATTTTTTTAATGGTCAAATAATTATCAATAATCAAAAGTGGGCAGGTACGGTTGAAATCCATATAAAATCTAGCGATTGGTATGCCCACGGCCACGAGAAAGATCCCGCCTACGATTCGGTTATCCTGCATGTTGTTTGGGAACACAATGTGGATGTTTTTAGAGAAGACAATACCGCCATCCCTACTTTAGAATTAAAAAATAGTATTGCTCCACAAATTCTTAAAAATTACCAGAAACTGTTTCACACAAAATCCTATTGGATCAACTGCGAAAACAGTTTTGCTGAGGTATCAGCGCTTACGGTTACTAATTGCATAGAACGTCTTTACATAGAACGCCTAGAAAATAAATATGCATTAATTCAAGAAAGGCTTAATAAGCTAAATAATCATTGGGAAGCAGTTCTTTTTGAAATGTTGTGTAAAAACTTTGGGCTTAATGTTAATGGCGCTTCCTTTTTGAGCATTGCACAATCCATTCCGTTTTCTGTGTTACAAAAATGCAGACAATCGCCACAAATCCTAGAAGCATTATTAATGGGGCAAGCTGGTTTTTTTGAAAGGGAGACACAAGATGCTTACCATAAGGATCAGAAAGAAAACTATATTTTCTTAGCTTCAAAATTTTCACTCTCTAGCATAACAGTCGCAGCGCCTAAATATTTTAGATTGCGACCTCCTAATTTTCCAACAATAAGATTGTCTCAACTTTCAGCACTGTATCACGAAAGACCTTCTTTGTTTTCTGAAGTAATAAAAATAGATACTGTTGCTGGGTTTTACAAATTGTTTGAGGTATCTGCTTTGGGGTATTGGGATACCCATTATAACTTTGGCGTTGTTGCAGCTCCTAGAAAAAGAAAACTTACAAAAAAGTTTATCGACTTATTGATTATTAATACAGTGATCCCTTTAAAATTCGCTTATGCAACCTCTACAGGAAAGAATGTCACAGAAGCGCTTATAGCACTCGCCAGTAAGCTTCCAAAAGAGAAAAATAGTATTGTAGATGGTTTCAATAGGCTAAAACCAATTGTAGAAAATGCGTTTGACTCTCAAGGAGTACTTCAGTTAAAAAATGAATATTGTGATAAGTTGAAATGCATGCAATGTGCTGTTGGCAATGCGTTGTTGAGAAAATAGTTTTATTTTTTGAGCTTTGAGCTTTGAGCTTTGAGCTATGAAGTTATGAATATTTCGTATTCAGTTTAATTTCTTATCGTTTTAGGTTGGCTATGGAGGAAGGAACTAGTTTATATCAGATTAAGTTTGTAGTGATATTATCGATTTCATTTTTGATTTTGAATTCAATTTCATTACTTTACAACTATGTTACAATGGGTATATAACGTACGACACTTTTTTGAGCGCCATGGCTATTATGTATGTGCTCGTTTAGCCGATAAACTAGGGATGCGAGCTAATAATGTTCGGTTATTTTTTATTTACGTTTCCTTTGCTACCCTCGGTATCTGGTTTGCTATTTACTTGACGCTAGCGTTTTGGTTGCGCCTAAAAGATCTTGTGTATTCAAAACGTACTTCAGTATTTGATTTATGAGAAGACTTTTATATTCGAGAGTTTTTATTCCTGCACTGCTGATATTAGCAGTTTTTTTTTGTACTAGTTTTTGACTGTTTGCTTGCGGTTTTGGAAGAAACAGTAAGCAAGCAGCAGGAAAATTAGTGGATTACGATAAGGGTTTTGTAAATACTAAAAAAGATTATGAGATCGCAGATTGATTTTGCGATGGTGGGTTTTTGTTTATTGTGCTTTCTGCAAAGCAAATAAATCCGAATCTAAAGATTATAAGTCGCGCTAAAGAGGAAACTAGTTATCGAAAAATGAAATTAGCCGGCGCAAACAATGTTGTTTTACCAGATAAAATAGGAGGCCATCACATGGTGTCTTTAGCAGTAGTTTCAGATTTGATAATATTTTTAGATAATTTATCAATTTCTGGTATTGTTGAGAGTATGAGTGCAGAACAAGTGAGCTTTGAAAATGTGTGTCCTAACAGAAAAGAGCTGCCTATTAAGGGTCTTGATATCAGACAATAAGCGGGTTGTTCTGTGATAGGATACAAAACTCCGTTAATGGACCATATTGTTAATCCCTAGCCACCACTCATATTACAAAAAGGTTCAAAGCTTATTTTAATAGGGCGTCCCAGACAAATTGAAAGTTTCAAAAACAGGTGCCGGTTATAATATTATGTTAACATTTTAACGGCTAATAATTTGAAAAGCCTATTTTTTTTAGCATCTTGCTAGGAATAATTAATAAACAAAAATTAGAATAAAAGATTATGAAGAAATATCTTCTTTCGGTATTAGCGATTGCCTTACCAATACTAACCTTTGCTCAAGAACTTGGTATGGATGAAAAAATTGACCAAGCCTTTGGCAATGCAACAGGTTGGTTTGTTGAGTTTATATTTTATCAAATTCCTTTCACAGATGAAATAAGCGTTTACTGGGTTTTATTCCCACTCATTTTGGGGGCTGTCTATTTTACTATTTACTTTAATTTTATAAATTTCAAAGGATTTTTTACTTCGATCAACATTGTAAGAGGCAAATATGATCACTTAGAAGGACAGGGCAACGATGCTATTGAAGCTTCAGATTCAGTTCACAAGGATGCTGAAGGAGATAATCCAGATACTATTAGAGTTGAAGGGCACGAGGGAGAAGTTTCTCACTTCCAGGCGCTCACAGCTGCATTGTCTGCAACGGTAGGTTTAGGAAATATTGCGGGGGTTGCAATTGCAGTATCCATAGGTGGTGCAGGGGCAACATTCTGGATGATAGTTGCTGGGTTTTTAGGGATGGCTTCCAAGTTTGTTGAATGTACCTTAGGTGTAAAATACAGAGATATCGCTGCAGATGGAACTGTTTATGGTGGTCCAATGTATTATTTGACAAAAGGACTAAAGGAAAGAGGAATGGGAGGTCTAGGAAAAGTTCTCGCAGTAGTTTTTGCTATTTTTGTTATTGGTGGATCTTTTGGAGGTGGAAACATGTTCCAAGTAAATCAAGCGTTTCAATTAGTTGAAAATATAACGGGCGGAGATCAGTCGTTTTTGCACAACAGAGGATGGATGTTTGGTATTGTAATGGCAATTTTAGTAGGGATTGTTATTATTGGTGGTATCAAGAAAATAGCTAAAGTAACCGATAAGATTGTGCCATTTATGGTAGTAATTTATGTAGCAGCTTCTTTATTTGTATTGATTTCAAACTATGACATGGTAGGTGATGCTTTTATGCAAATTTGGGATGGGGCATTTAGCCCTATAGGAATTGCTGGTGGTGCCATTGGAGTACTAATACAAGGATTTAGGCGTGCAGCGTTTTCTAATGAGGCAGGTATTGGTTCTGCTTCTATCGCGCATTCTGCGGTAAAAACAAAATATGCAGCAAGTGAAGGAATGGTAGCATTATTAGAACCATTTATAGATACGGTAGTTGTTTGTACAATGACGGCATTGGTATTAATAATTACAGGTTCGTTAACAGGTTCAGGGCCTTCTAGTGATGCAGAGGCAATCTTGATGACGTCAGGAGCCTTTGAAAGTGTTATCTCTTGGTTTCCGTATGTGTTAACTATAGCCGTTGTGTTGTTTGCATTTAGTACTATGATTTCTTGGTCTTATTATGGTTTCCAAGGTTGGGCGTATCTATTTGGACGTTCAAAAAAAATGGAGTATGCTTATAAGCTTCTTTTTTGTATATTCGTTGTCATAGGTTCAGCAGCAAGTCTAGGGTCGGTTATTGGTTTCTCAGATGCGATGATTTTTGCGATGATGATACCCAATATGATTGGACTCGTATTACTTGCGCCGAAAGTAAAAGAAGAGTTAAAGAAATACATGGAAGCGATTAAGAAAAAGTAATCTTTTTCTAACAGTTATTATTAGATAATTTATAAAATCCCCAGTTTTTATACTAGGAGTTTTATGAAAAATTTTAAATCCCACTTCGAATTTGACACAGCGCAACGAAGTGGGATTTTGTTATTGGTAGTATTTATCACTTCGCTATTATATTTTTCGTTTTTCTATGAGTTTACTTCGGAGGATATGCTAGATGCTTCCTCTAATGAGATGCTTAAGTTGCAATACGAGATAGATTCACTGCGCCTAAAAGCTCTTAAAAAGAAAGCGCCCAAAATATATCCATTCAATCCTAACTTTATTACAGACTATAAAGCATATACGTTGGGTATGGATACAGAAGAATTTGACCGCCTAAAAGAGTTCAGAAATAGAGGCCAGTGGGTTAATAGTATTCTAGATTTCAAGAAAGTCACAAAGGTTTCAGATAGCGTACTTGATAAGATAAGTCCTTATTTTAAATTTCCTGATTGGGTGACAAACCCCAAACCCAGAAATACTTTTAAAAAGAATAAAATCGTTGAAAAGGAATTGCCTTTTGCAAGTAAAATAGACCTTAATGAGGCTACGGCTATAACATTACAAAAAGTTAGAGGAATTGGTCCTGCACTAAGTGAGCGTATCCTGAAACAGAAAAAATATCTAGGAGGTTTTAGTAATGATGCACAGCTTTATAGTGTTTGGGGGGTGGATACTACCGTTGTGAAAAGAGTTTTAATGCGGTTTACCGTCAAAACTCCAAAACAAATAAATAAGATTGCTATAAATAGTGCCTCGGCTTCAGATATTTCAACAATTCCAGGGGTTTCATTTGAGCTCGCAAAAGAAATTTGGGAGTATAGAACACTTCACGAACGTATCTCGTCCTTTTCAGAACTTCAAAAAATAGAAGGAATTACTTCAGCCAAATTAAAGCTAATTGAATTATATTTGTCAATAAACTAATAGGCGTTAGTTTCAAGTCTCAAATTAATAGTTTAGAGACAATATATTCTTAATTCAGCAATATTATTATTATGTATTTTACCGAAGAGCACGAGTTTTTTAGAAAGAGTTTTCAGGATTTCTTAAAGAAAGAAGTTGTTCCCTATATAGACGATTGGGAGGCTTCTGGAACCATAGATCGTTCAATTTGGAAAAAATTTGGAGATATGGGTTATTTTGGACTTGCCACCCCTGAAGCTTATGATGGATTAGACCTTGATATCTTTTATACCATTATTTTTATTGAAGAACTACAAAAAATAAATAGTGGAGGTTTTGCAGCGGCTATATGGGCGCATGAATATCTCGCTATGACACATTTAAATAAAGAGGCCAACCACGAACAAAAGCTTAAATATTTAGTTCCAAGTGTATCAGGAGATATGATAGGCTGTCTTTGTATTACGGAGCCCTTTGGTGGAAGTGATGTGGGTGGAATGCGCACAACAGCGGTTAAAGAAGGTGATCACTATGTCATTAATGGTTCAAAGACATTTATAACCAATGGTATTTATAGCGACTATTTAATTGTAGCGGCAAAAACAAAGCCTGAACTAGGAAACAAAGGAATTAGCATCTTTGTTATGGATCGTGACGTTGCAGGTTTGAGTGCGACGAAATTAGACAAGTTGGGATGGCGTGCAAGTGATACGGCAGAGCTAGCTTTTGATAATGTTAAAATTCCAGTTGAAAACTTAATGGGTGAAGAAAATATGGGGTTCCCATATATCATGCAGCACTTCGCATTGGAACGATTAATTATGGGTGTAAATGCACACGCTAGAAGCGAGTGGGCATTAGAATACACTATTGAATATATGAAAGAACGAACTGCTTTTGGTCAATCTATTTCAACATTTCAGGCATTGCGTCATCGCATTGCAGATTTAGCGAGCGAGGTAGAAATGTCAAAAACGTTTAATTATGTAACGGCAAAACGTTTAGGAGATGGTGAGTATGTTGTTAAAGAGGCTACCATGTCTAAGTTGTTATCGACAAAAATAGCAGATACGGTAGCTACTGAATGTGTTCAGTTTCTTGGAGGTTATGGCTACATGGAAGAATATCCATTAGCTCGTAATTTAAGAGATAGCAGGTTAGGGCCAATTGGAGGTGGAACTTCAGAAATATTGAGAGAGATTATTTCAAAAATGGTTATTGAAGGAGTGAATTATAAGCCAGCGACCTAGATTGCTAATAAAATTCGGCATACATTTAGCTGTGTAAATTATATTTAACTTAATACGATCAGCTTTGAATACGTCCTTATTAAAAACTCCAATTGGTATTTTACTTTTGTTTATTGGCTTCACAGGCTATAGTCAAATTGAAATTAAAAGTAAGATTGTTGATTTTGCAACCTTTACTCCTATTGAAAGTGCGAGCATCTATGTTCAAAACTCCACCGTTGGTGTTGTTAGTAATAGGGATGGTAGATTTGAGCTGTCAGTGCCACAAAAACTAGTTAATGATACCCTGATAATTTCTTCCATTGGGTATAAAAGTTATAAAAGTATTGTCAAAGATTTTGATGCTTCTATGGATATCTTTTTAGAAGAAGATGTTGCTTCGCTAGATGAAGTTTTATTGATAGCAGAAACAAGGCCTAAAACAGGTAATGATATCGTGCTTCGGGCCATTGAGGAATTGCCAGAAACATTACCTGACAGTTCTTACATTCAAAAAGGATTTTTACGACACAAAGAAAAAAACGCATCCGAATATAAATGGCTTATTGAAAGTGCAATAACATTGTACGATTCAAGTTACAATGCTGGGGCGAGAAAAAATTTGAAACTTAATGTAGACGAAACCCGCAAAAGTTTTGATATGCGCAATGTGGATAGTCTTTTTGCCTATACGGCGTACCTCAAAAACAGAACGCGTAATAAAAAATTGCGTAAAAATAATTTGAGAAGAGATACCATTTCTACGTCGTCTTTGGTAAAGGCAATTCGCTGGAACGACGAGCGCGTAAATGGTTTGGATAAACTTTTTAGAGGTAAGTTAAATTTATTCAGAAACGCAAATCAATCCTTGGCGTTGTTTGGTGATCGTGTTTTAGAGAAGCATCAATTCAAACTAGACACGGTCTTGGTTGAAAATGGCAAGAAATTATATAAAGTCAAAATTTCAAAAGGAAGTGATTTTGTAGGGTTGAATACACCAGATATTTATAACGAGGGTTTTGAAGCAAAAGGATGGTTGTATATTGACTGGGATTCGTATGCTATCAAGAAGGTTGAATACCAATTAATAGCCGCTTCAGACAATCAAAAGAAACGAAGTAAAAGTCTTTTTGGGACACTAGTAAATCATAAATTGGTTATGACCTATATGGAGTACCAAGGAAAGATGTACCCAAAATATATTTATTACGAAACTCCAAAACTGGTAAATGCAGGAGACCGTTCTAGCGATCAAGTAGACAAAGACGGCAATCCAACCCAAGACAAAAACGAATTTTATTACAACACTGTTCAGGAAATAGTTTTTACTGAAATTATTCGTGATCACGATATTATTAAACAAGAACTTTCAAAAAAATGGTCTGAAGACATCTTTTCTCCAAGACCCTACCATCCAGAATTTTGGGAAGACTACAATGTGCTGTTAGAAAGCGAAGAAGAAGATAAGTTGATACGAGATTTGAGTAGACGGGCTGGTTTGTTTAAGGAATAATTGATTTAACATCTATTCTGCAGGAGATCAGGAGTGGGGTTTATTTTCTCAACTAAAAAGCTTTAATGATGTATAACAGTTGTTCTTGTAATATCAATACAATTTTGATTTGGAGCATATAGTATAATCAGAGAAATAATAAAAGGGCACATTATAAATGCCCTTTTTGGTTAATATTATAACAAGCATTATTTCACATGATTCTTTACAGTAATTCTTTCCGCACGACTTATAGTGTTAAGCTCACTAAATATCAAGTTACTTTGTCTGCCTGAATAGTTAAATGAAGTAACTGAAGCCAAATCATCTTGGGTAGCTAAAGTCCCACTAAAGGTCTCAATTAAATCGCCATACTGGACTTGAATAGTATAGTTAGTAGAGCCTTGACCATTACTCTCATAATAATGTGCTTGAACCATATAGTTGCCTAATGGAGCCGTTGAAGCCCAAAATATATTTTCTGGACCAAATCCATCTACGTCATCCACATCTAAATAGCCACCGCTTTGAGAGGTGGTGTTGGTATAATCTATTTGTTCTCCAGTTGGATCTGTTACCCATAAATCAATATCGCTAGTAGTATCCCAGACCAAAGTAACTTTTATAACACCAAAACCAGAAAAAAGCGCGCCTTCTGCAATTGCTATATTTTGCTCCCCAATCGTATTTAAAATGTTTTGAGTTTGGTCGATGATTCCTCCAATTCCCCCAAGGATCAATGAGTAACAAGCAACAGGGTCACCAGACTGACAACCCATTGTATCGGCTATATAACTATATATATTATTAGCAGACCCAAGTTGATTTATGACAATATTTTGGTTGTCTGAATTTTCATTAATTAGAGTGATTGCGTTTATAATAAGTGAACTACACGTTGCCAAAGCTATGGGTATTGCAAAACCAGCCGTACTGACAATCAAACCAGTTCCAGCGGTAATACAAGTTACCGTTCCTATTGCAATGCCCACTGCGCTTATTGCGACACTCGCCGCTTGTAAAGCCTCTCCAGGGTTTCTAGTTGGCGCTCTCTCGGGTATGACAATAGCGATGTCTCTGATATAATTTACTTGATTATCTTGTTTTAGAACACCTATATCAACCAATGTATTGTTTTGCTTGAATGCGAATAGAAAAACTGTATTGTCACTTGTTGTGATTCTATTTGGTAAAAGTGTGTATTCATCGATAACAACATTCATAAAGTCAGAACCATTAGTATATATCAAGCCGTCTACATAAGAATCGCCATTTGTATCTATAGTTACAATGCGTTCGCCATTCTCATGTTGCAATATAATTGGCATCTCATTTATTCCTGTTTCTAGAATTCCCAAGCCTTTATAGAGTAAGTCTGAAGTTTGGATTTCATCGCTATCTTCATCCTGAGTGCAAGAAAAAGCCGTTGCAAATAGTATCAAGGTAAATATTAGTGTTTTTAAATAATTCATAATTAGAGTTTTAAGTGTTAATTGTTTTCTCATAAAATTAATTTTTATATGATACAACAGAAAAATGGAAACACTTTTTGATGATTAGGCTTTTGTCTTTTCATCTTTCTTCTAAAAAAAAATCACAAATCACAATTCATAATTCATAATTTGTAGTATTTTTGCCGTCCAATAGAGAGGAGGTTATGGAACTATGTTAATTATACCAGTTAAAGACGGAGAAAATATAGACAGAGCGCTAAAACGTTTTAAGCGTAAGTTTGACCGCACAGGAACAATGCGTCAGTTACGTTCACGTCAGGCATTCTCAAAGCCATCGGTCGTGAGAAGAAAACAAATACAGAAAGCACAGTACATACAAGGACTTAGAGATGCAGAAGAGATCTAGTAGATTTCTTTGTTTTCAAAAAGTATTATAATAAAAACCACTTTCAATTTTGAAAGTGGTTTTTTTTGTTCACCTTTCGATGGTCACTATGTTTGTGAATTCAATTCTTTTAACCAGAACTATGTCAATTGTAAAATACTTAGAATATTTAGCTTTAGAAAAAAAGTATTCAAAAAACACGTTGATTGCTTATGAAAATGACCTGCAAACATTTGGGTCGTTTGTTTTGCAAAATTTTGAGATTGATAAACTAGCCGAAGTAAATTATAGTATGATTAGGAGCTGGATTGTCTCTATGGTTGATGAAGGTAAAAATAACCGTACTATAAATCGAAAGATAAGCTCATTACGAACTTTCTATAAATTTCTACTAAAAGTACAGGCAATTGAAACTACGCCTTTAGCAAAACACAAGGCGCTAAAAACAAGTACAAAAGTGCAGATCCCATTTTCAGAAGCTGAAATAACTGCTGTACTGGAACACTTAAGTGAAGCAAATGATTTTGAAACTACTCGAAATAAATTAATAGTCGAATTATTTTATTCAACTGGAATGCGAAGAGCAGAACTTGTTGGGCTGAAATTAACCGATATTTCTCAGGCTCAAAAAACAATCAAGGTATTGGGCAAAAGAAATAAGGAGCGTTTTATCCCCTTATTACCGTCAGTATTAAACTCGCTTGCAAAATATTTGAAATTTAGAACTGAAATTGAGGATTCAGATTTAAATCAAAGTTTGTTGCTAACGTCAAAAGGAAAACCTGTTTACGAAGTATTAGTGTATCGTATAATTAACAAATATTTTGAGCAAGTTTCTGCTAAGGTAAAAACGAGTCCTCATATTCTTAGGCATTCGTTTGCTACTCATTTATTGAATGAAGGAGCAGCGTTAAATGCTGTAAAGGAATTATTGGGTCATTCTAGCTTGGCATCAACACAAGTATATACCCACAATGATATAGCGGCGCTCAAAGAAGTATATCGCAATGCACATCCTCGTAATTCTTGAATTTTTATTTTTGAAATAATAATGAATTTATTCGTTAGATTCTGAACATAGAAGGGAAATAGATTGCCAAAAAGATATTTTTAAATAAATCAACTAATTTTTTTTAAAAAATGTTTTGAGAAGATAAATAATTACCTACATTTGCAGTCCGTTAGAAATAGCGGACTTTTTTATGCTGAATTTTTCAGTTTAAAAAGCAGTAAAAAGCCGATGTAGCTCAGCTGGCTAGAGCAGCTGATTTGTAATCAGCAGGTCGTGGGTTCGAGTCCCTCCATCGGCTCTTAAATTTTGAAATATTGCATTAATTTTGAGTCTAAATTTTTAGAATTTAAAATTAGATTGGGGAGATACTCAAGCGGCCAACGAGGGCAGACTGTAAATCTGCTGACTACGTCTTCGCAGGTTCGAATCCTGCTCTCCCCACATTGTCACCCTTTTGTTTGCGGTGGTAAAAAGTAAAGAATGTAGTTCTTAAAAATATTGAAGTTTGAAAATCTTGTCATGAGGTTTTCTTTTAAAAGCGGGAGTAGCTCAGTTGGTAGAGCATCAGCCTTCCAAGCTGAATGTCGCCAGTTCGAACCTGGTCTCCCGCTCTATAAAAGTTAAAAGTTAATAGTTGTTGGTTTAGTATTTAAGTCTAACTATAAACTTTAAACCTGGAACCTGCAAATAATAAAGCCGGTGTAGCTCAGGGGTAGAGCGTTTCCTTGGTAAGGAAGAGGTCACGAGTTCAATTCTCGTCATTGGCTCAAAAATTTTAGAATTCGATTAAACACTAATAAATAACTAAGTTTAAATTAATACACAATGGCAAAAGCAACATACGATCGGTCAAAACCACACTTAAATGTAGGTACTATTGGACACGTAGATCACGGTAAAACAACATTAACAGCTGCTATTACTAAGGTGATGGCTGATGCTGGTTTTTCAGAAGCTTCGGCTTTTGACCAAATTGACAACGCTCCTGAAGAAAAAGAGCGAGGTATAACTATTAACTCTTCTCACGTTGAATATGCGACGGCTAATCGTCATTATGCACACGTTGATTGTCCAGGTCACGCCGATTATGTAAAAAACATGGTTACTGGTGCTGCTCAAATGGACGGTGCTATTTTAGTTGTTGCTGCAACAGATGGTCCAATGCCACAAACACGCGAGCATATCCTGTTAGGACGTCAGGTGGGTATTCCACGTATGGTTGTATTTATGAATAAAGTAGATATGGTTGATGACGACGAATTGCTTGAACTAGTTGAGATGGAGATCAGAGATCTTTTATCCTTCTACGAGTATGATGGTGATAATGGACCTGTAATCGCTGGATCTGCATTAGGTGCATTGAATGGTGAGCAAAAATGGGTTGATTCTGTTATTGAATTAATGGAAGCGGTTGATACTTGGATAGAAGAGCCTTTAAGAGAGATTGATAAGCCTTTTTTAATGCCTATCGAGGATGTATTTTCAATTACTGGTCGTGGAACTGTAGCTACAGGTCGTATCGAAACGGGTATTGCTAATACTGGAGATCCTGTTGAGATTATTGGTATGGGAGCTGAGAAATTAACTTCTACTATTACGGGTATTGAAATGTTCCGTCAAATCCTTGATAGAGGTGAGGCTGGAGATAACGCTGGTATTCTTTTAAGAGGTATTGAGAAGTCAATGATTTCTAGAGGAATGGTAATTGTTAAACCAGGTTCGGTAACACCACACGCTAAGTTTAAGGCTGAGGTTTATATTTTGAAGAAGGAAGAGGGTGGTCGTCATACACCATTCCATAATAATTATCGTCCACAGTTTTATGCGCGTACGACAGATGTTACTGGAACAATATCGCTTCCAGAAGGTGTAGAGATGGTAATGCCAGGAGATAACTTAACTATTCACGTTGAGCTTCTTCAAACTATCGCTATGTCTGTAGGTTTGCGTTTTGCAATTCGTGAAGGCGGTAGAACAGTAGGTGCAGGTCAAGTTACTGAGATTTTAGACTAATTAGATTAAATAAATAAGAGGTCAAAGGTGTTCTGTTTTTGCAGGGCGCCTTGACTTTTATAACGGGTTTACCTGTCTTGATAGGCATCCGAAGCATAAATCATTAATGATTTATATACGGGTTTAGCTCAGTTGGTAGAGCACTGGTCTCCAAAACCAGGTGTCGTGAGTTCGAGCCTCGCAACCCGTGCAAAAAGAAACGAACCGTGAATGTTCGAGACAACAGGTTAATATTGAGTTGGTTTTCTTTTTTTGAAGACTGTTTTGAAGAAAGCGTCATAAGCCATACAAATACGATAACATCTTTTAGAAATGATAAATTATATTAAAGAGTCTTATAGCGAACTAACAAATCATGTCACTTGGACACCTTGGGCTGAAGCACAAAGGTTAACAGTTATTGTGGCAGTATTTTCAATTGTCCTAGCGCTAGTGGTATGGGGAGTTGATAGTGTGTTTAGTAATGTTATAGCTTATTACTTTGAGTTAATTAAATAATAAGAATGACGGAAACAAAAAGTATAAAAAAGTGGTATGTAGTCCGTTCAGTAAGTGGACAGGAGAATAAGATCAAGGAATATCTTGAATCTGAGATAACGCGTCTTAATTTGTCAGATTATATAGAACAAATTCTTGTTCCTACTGAGAAAGTAATTCAGGTTCGTAATGGTAAAAAAGTTCAGAAAGAACGTGTTTTCTTTCCAGGATACATTATGGTTCAGGCAAGTCTTGTTGGTGAAATTCCGCATATTATTAAAGGTATAAATGGAGTAATAGGATTTCTTGGTGAAGTGAAAGGTGGAGAGCCTGTCCCGTTGCGTCAAGCTGAGGTTAACAGAATGTTAGGGAAGGTTGATGAACTCTCCGTTAAAGATGATAACATTAATATTCCATTTATCATTGGAGAAACAATAAAAGTGGTAGATGGTCCTTTTAATGGATTTAATGGTACGGTCGAGAAGATAAATGAAGAAAAGCGTAAGCTTGAAGTAATGGTTAAGATTTTTGGAAGAAAGACACCATTAGAGTTGAGTTATATGCAAGTTGAAAAAGTATAATTGTTACACGCTATATAATAGATTCTTTCTGAGGCTTCCACTTTAGAGATAATCACGTTTAATTAAAAATTAGAGAATGGCAAAAGAAGTCAGTAAAGTAGTAAAATTGCAAGTTCGTGGAGGTGCGGCAAATCCGTCACCACCAGTTGGACCCGCTTTAGGTGCTGCCGGTGTGAACATCATGGAGTTCTGTAAGCAATTTAATGCTAGAACACAGGATAAACAAGGAAAGGTATTGCCAGTTGCGATTACGGTTTATAAGGATAAGTCTTTTGACTTCGTTATAAAAACACCGCCAGCAGCAGTGCAGATTCTTGAAGCTACGAAGGTCAAAAAAGGATCTGGTGAGCCACATGTAAAAAAGGTAGGTACCATTACTTGGGATCAAATTAGAGCTATTGCAGAAGACAAAATGCCCGATTTAAACGCGTTTACGGTAGAAAGTGCTATGAAAATGGTTGCTGGTACTGCGCGCTCTATGGGAATCAAAACAAAAGGTGATGCGCCTTTTAACTAAAAAGAATCTATAAAATGGCAAGATTAACAAAAAACCAAAAGGCAGTTGCTGGAAAAGTGGAGGATAAAACCTACTCTGTTGCAGAAGCTTCCGTTTTGATAAAAGAAATCTCCAACACAAACTTCGATCCTTCTGTGGACTTGGCTGTGCGTCTCAATGTAGACCCACGAAAAGCAAATCAGATGGTAAGGGGTGTTGTTACCTTACCACATGGTACAGGTAAAGATGTAAAGGTTCTTGCTTTGGTTACTCCTGATAAGGAGGCTGAAGCTTTAGAAGCTGGTGCAGATTATGTTGGACTAGATGAGTACCTCGAAAAAATTAAAGGAGGTTGGACAGACGTTGACGTTATTGTTACTATGCCTAGTGTTATGGGTAAGTTAGGGCCTTTAGGGCGCATTTTAGGACCCCGTGGTCTTATGCCTAACCCAAAAACTGGTACAGTTACAATGGATGTTGCGAAAGCAGTTTCTGACGTGAAAGCTGGTAAAATCGACTTTAAAGTTGAGAAGAACGGTATTGTTCACGCAGCAGTGGGTAAGGCATCTTTTGATGCTGAAAAAATTGCAGGAAACGCAAGAGAATTATTAACTACGCTGGTAAAATTGAAGCCTCAAGCTTCAAAGGGTGTGTATATAAAAAGTATATACATGTCTAGTACCATGAGTCAAAGTGTTCAGATAGACACTAAGCGATTTACTGATCAGTAAAATTTAGAACTTATGACAAGACAAGAAAAATCACAAGTAATCGAGAGTTTGACTGCACAGTTAACAGATAGTACTATTATCTATCTTGCAGATATTTCTGGATTAGATGCTGGTACTACCACAAACCTTCGTCGTGCTTGTTTCAAAGCAGGAATAAAGATTGCTGTAGTTAAAAATACATTGCTCGCAAAAGCAATGGAAAGTGCCGATAAGGATTTTGGGAATTTATCCGATACTCTTAAAGGTAATACATCATTAATGTTTTCAGAAACTGGTAACGGGCCCGCTAAGGTAATCAAGGAATTTAGAAAAAAGTCTGAGAAGCCTTTGCTAAAGGGAGCGTATATTGAAGAAGCTATTTACATAGGAGACGATCAACTAGATAATCTAGTTAATATCAAATCCAAGGAAGAAGTTATCGGAGATATTATTGCCCTATTACAGTCACCTGCTCAAAATGTTATCTCGGCTCTTAAGAGTGGAGGGAATACAATTGCGGGAATTGTTAAGACACTTTCTGAAAGACAAGAATAATATTGCACTGAATAATTACAAATAATAAATTACAATTTTAAAAACGATAGAAAATGGCAGATTTAAAAGATTTCGCAGAACAATTAGTTAATTTAACCGTAAAAGAGGTTAATGAATTAGCTACCATATTAAAAGATGAGTACGGTATCGAGCCTGCTGCTGCAGCTGTAGCTGTTGGTGGTGGTGGTGCTGATGCTGAAGCTGTTGAGGAACAAACAGAATTTGATGTAATCCTGACTGCAGCCGGTGGAAGTAAATTAGCAGTTGTAAAACTAGTTAAAGAACTTACTGGTGCTGGTCTTAAAGATGCTAAAGATTTAGTAGATAGTGCTCCTTCTCCAATAAAAGAAGGTGTATCTAAAGATGAAGCTGAAGCTTTAAAAGCACAATTAGAAGAAGCAGGAGCAGAGGTTGAGCTTAAATAAGCTTCCGCAACTCCAAACCTTAAGGTTTAGGTCTTCCGATACGCTCGGAAAGACCTAAACCATTTTGTGTATATAAAGGTTAATAATTTTTAGAATATACGCAGCACATAGTTTTTATAATTAAATTCCGTCCATAGATGTCAGCACCGTTAACTGAAAGATTGAATTTTTCTTCTGTACAAAATAAGCCGGCTTACCCGGACTTTTTGGATATCCAGATTAAATCGTTTCAAGATTTTTTCCAATTGGAAACCAAGTCAGAAGAAAGAGGCCAAGAAGGACTTTACAAGACTTTCTTAGAGAATTTCCCAATTACAGATACTCGCAACCAGTTTGTTTTAGAGTTTTTAGATTATTTTGTAGATCCACCTCGTTACGCTATTCAAGAGTGTATAGAGCGCGGTCTTACTTATTCTGTGCCGCTTAAAGCCAGATTAAAGCTTTATTGTACAGATCCAGAGCACGAAGATTTTGAGACGATAGTACAAGATGTGTATTTGGGTACAATACCTTATATGACACCTTCAGGTACATTTTGTATCAATGGTGCAGAGCGGGTTGTAGTATCACAGTTGCACCGTTCGCCTGGTGTATTCTTTGGACAATCGTTCCATGCTAATGGAACAAAATTGTATTCAGCCCGTGTAATTCCTTTTAAAGGATCTTGGATTGAATTTGCTACCGATATCAATAGCGTAATGTATGCTTATATCGATAGGAAGAAAAAATTACCTGTTACGACACTTTTCCGCGCAATTGGTTTTGAAAGAGATAAAGATATTCTTGAAATATTTGATCTTGCAGAAGAAGTTAAAGCATCAAAAACGGGACTTAAAAAATACTTAGGTCGCAAACTAGCTGCACGTGTTTTGAAAACATGGCACGAAGATTTTGTAGATGAAGATACGGGTGAGGTTGTATCTATTGAGCGTAACGAGATTATTCTTGATCGTGATACAGTCCTTGAAAAAGACCATATAGAAGAAATAATAGAATCTGGCTCAAAGACAATATTATTACACAAGGAGGATAATCATTTAGCAGATTATGCAATTATCCACAACACACTACAAAAGGATCCTACGAATTCTGAAAAGGAAGCTGTAGAGCATATCTATAGACAACTTCGTAACGCTGAACCGCCTGATGAAGAAACAGCACGTGGTATCATCAATAAGTTATTCTTCTCAGATCAGAGATATAACTTGGGTGAAGTGGGCCGATATAGAATGAATAAAAAATTGGGTCTTGATATTGCAATGGATAAGCAAGTGCTTACCAAAGAGGATATCATAACTATTGTAAAGTACCTTATTGAGCTTATCAACTCGAAAGCTGAGATTGATGATATTGATCACTTATCTAACCGTCGTGTACGTACTGTAGGGGAGCAATTATCTTCTCAATTTGGTGTTGGTCTTGCACGTATGGCAAGAACTATTCGGGAGCGTATGAACGTTCGTGATAATGAGGTTTTTACTCCTATAGATTTGATTAATGCTAAGACATTATCGTCAGTAATTAATTCATTTTTTGGAACGAATCAGTTATCCCAATTTATGGATCAAACCAATCCACTTGCAGAAATCACGCACAAGCGTAGACTTTCAGCACTAGGACCAGGTGGTTTGTCAAGAGAAAGAGCAGGATTTGAGGTTCGTGATGTTCACTATACGCACTATGGTAGACTTTGTCCTATTGAAACTCCTGAAGGACCAAACATTGGTTTGATATCATCACTTGCTGTTTATGCAAAGGTGAATAATTTAGGGTTTATTGAAACTCCATATCGCAAAGTAACTAATGGTGTCATCGATTTAAAAACAACACCACAATATCTTTCAGCTGAAGAAGAAGAAGGACAAATGATCGCGCAGGCTAACATACCTTTAGATGCGAATGGAAAGATAGATACAGATAGAGTTATTGCTCGTGAAGAAGGTGATTTCCCGGTAGTAGAGCCCACGCAGGTAAATTATGCCGATGTTGCTCCTAACCAGATTGCTTCTATTTCAGCATCGTTAATTCCTTTCTTGGAACATGATGATGCCAACCGTGCATTGATGGGATCAAACATGATGCGTCAGGCCGTACCTTTATTAATTGCAGATTCTCCAATTGTAGGAACAGGTCTTGAAAGACAAGTTGCTAGTGATTCTAGAGTATTAATTAATGCTGAAGGAGATGGTACTGTAGAATATGTAGATGCGAATGAAATCACGATTAAATATGACCGAACTGAAAAAGCAGGGATGGTTAGTTTTGATAGCGAAGACAAAACATACAAATTAGTTAAATTCAGAAAAACCAATCAAGGTACTTCTATCAATCTTAAGCCAATTGTAAAGCGAGGAGATAGAGTTTCTAAAGGGCAAGTATTATGTCAAGGATATGCAACCGAAAAAGGTGAATTAGCGCTTGGACGTAATATGAAGGTTGCCTTTATGCCTTGGAAAGGATACAACTTTGAGGATGCGATTGTAATTTCCGAAAAAGTGGTACGTGAAGATATCTTTACGTCTATACATATAGATGAATATTCATTAGAAGTTCGTGATACTAAATTAGGGAACGAAGAACTTACAAATGATATACCAAACGTTTCAGAAGAGGCTACAAAAGACTTGGACGAAAACGGAATGATTCGTATTGGTGCAGAGGTAAAACCTGGTGATATTTTGATAGGAAAGATTACTCCAAAAGGAGAAAGCGATCCTACACCAGAAGAAAAGTTACTTCGTGCTATTTTTGGTGATAAAGCAGGTGATGTTAAAGATGCGTCATTAAAAGCGTCTCCTTCTCTTAAAGGAGTTGTTATTAACAAAAAATTGTTTGCAAGAGCAATTAAAGACAAGCGCAAGAGAGCAAAGGATAAAGAAGATATTTCGATATTAGAAATTCAGTATGATGCTAAATTTGACGCCTTAAAAGACATATTAGTTGAGAAACTTTTTGTAATCGTAGCAGGTAAAACAGCACAAGGTGTAACAAACGATTTAGGTGAAGTAGTATTCCCTAAAGGTAAAAAGTACACACTTAAAATGTTGAACGTTGTAGATGATTATACGCATTTAGTAGGTGGTGTTTGGACGACAGATAATGAATCAAATGAGATGGTTGCAGATTTGATGCACAACTATCGTATCAGGGAAAATGACCTTCAAGGTAATTTACGTCGTGAAAAATTTACCATTTCGGTAGGTGATGAATTACCAGCTGGAATCTTAAAACTTGCTAAGATTTATGTAGCTAAAAAACGCAAATTAAAAGTAGGTGATAAAATGGCGGGACGTCACGGTAACAAAGGTATTGTTGCTCGTATAGTTCGTGAAGAAGACATGCCTTTCTTAGAGGATGGAACACCAGTAGATATTGTATTAAATCCACTTGGGGTGCCTTCTCGTATGAATATTGGTCAAATTTATGAGACTGTTTTAGGGTGGGCTGGACAAAAATTAGGTCGTAAATATGCAACTCCAATTTTTGACGGCGCAACACTAGATCAAATAAATGAATTGACTGATGAGGCTGAAATTCCAAGATTTGGTCATACTTATCTATTTGATGGTGGTACAGGACAGCGTTTTGATCAACCAGCAACAGTGGGTATTATCTATATGCTTAAACTTGGTCATATGGTTGACGATAAGATGCACGCGCGTTCTATTGGACCATACTCATTAATTACGCAACAACCTTTAGGTGGTAAAGCACAATTTGGTGGTCAGCGTTTTGGAGAGATGGAAGTATGGGCGCTAGAGGCTTATGGAGCATCGGCAACCTTACGTGAAATCTTGACTGTAAAGTCTGATGATGTTATCGGAAGAGCAAAAACGTACGAAGCGATCGTTAAAGGTGAATTAATGCCAGAGCCAGGATTACCAGAATCATTCAACGTGTTAATGCACGAATTGAAAGGTCTTGGTCTGGATATTAGACTAGAAGAATAATCGTGCCGTAGAGACGCAATTCACATTGCGTCTCAATGGAACGATGGGCGTGTATATCACGTCACAAGATTAGAACCGTATTTTATGCGGGGAAGCTATAGGGATAGAATCCCACACAAATTCAAAAAGTACAGATGCGATGAATCGTATCTCAATTAATTTTTTTACAAAAAATTATGGCAAGAAATAATAATAGAGAACAAGTAGCACCAAAATTCAGTAAGATTTCTATTGGATTATCCTCTCCTGAAAAAATATTAGGTGAATCTCGTGGTGAGGTATTAAAACCAGAAACGATAAACTACCGTACGCACAAACCAGAGCGTGACGGTTTGTTTTGTGAGCGTATTTTTGGGCCTGTAAAGGATTATGAATGTGCTTGTGGAAAATATAAAAGAATTCGTTACAAAGGTATTGTATGTGATCGTTGTGGTGTAGAGGTAACTGAAAAGAAAGTACGTCGTGATAGAGTAGGACACATCAACTTGGTGGTTCCTGTTGCTCACATTTGGTACTTCCGTAGTTTACCAAACAAGATAGGATATTTATTAGGGCTGCCTTCAAAGAAGTTAGATATGATAATATACTACGAGAGATACGTAGTAATTCAACCGGGTATTGCAAAGAATGAAGAAGGAGAACCGGTTAAAACATTGGATTTCCTTACAGAAGAAGAATACTTGACTATTCTTGAAAGTATCCCACAAGAAAATCAATACTTAGACGATGAAGACCCAAATAAGTTTATTGCAAAAATGGGAGCGGAGTGCTTGATCGATTTATTAAGAAGAATTGATTTAAATGCACTTTCATTTGAATTGCGTCATAAAGCTAATAATGAAACATCAAAACAACGTAAAACGGAAGCTTTAAAAAGACTTCAGGTTGTTGAGGCGTTAAGAGATGCAAACAAAAATAGAGAGAACAAGGCAGAATGGATGGTGATGAAAGTAATTCCAATAATTCCGCCAGAATTACGTCCTTTAGTGCCACTTGATGGGGGTCGTTTTGCTACGTCAGATTTGAATGACCTATACCGTCGTGTAATTATCCGTAACAATCGTTTAAAGCGTTTGATGGAGATAAAAGCACCAGAGGTAATCTTGCGTAATGAGAAGCGTATGTTACAGGAGTCTGTAGATTCATTGTTTGATAACACGCGTAAATCTTCAGCTGTTAAAACAGATAGTAACCGTCCTTTAAAATCTTTATCAGATTCATTAAAAGGAAAGCAAGGTCGTTTTCGTCAAAACTTATTGGGTAAGCGTGTAGATTACTCGGCACGTTCAGTAATTGTTGTCGGGCCAGAATTAAAATTATTCGAATGTGGAATTCCTAAAGGAATGGCAGCAGAATTATACAAGCCTTTTGTAATTAGAAAATTGATTGAAAGAGGAATTGTAAAAACTGTAAAATCTGCAAAGAAAATTATAGATAAAAAGGAGCCGGTAGTTTGGGATATCCTGGAAAATGTCCTTAAAGGACATCCAGTATTACTAAACCGGGCGCCTACATTACACCGTTTAGGTATACAAGCGTTTCAGCCTAAATTAATTGAAGGTAAAGCCATCCAGTTGCATCCATTAGTATGTACGGCATTTAATGCCGATTTTGATGGGGATCAAATGGCGGTTCACCTTCCATTAGGACCTGAAGCTATTCTTGAAGCACAGTTATTGATGCTTGCTTCTCATAATATTCTGAACCCTGCTAACGGGGCTCCAGTAGCGGTACCTTCTCAGGATATGGTATTGGGTCTTTATTATATGACGAAACTCAGACTTTCAACAAAAGAGATGAAAGTTAAAGGTCAAGGATTAACCTTTTATTCTTCTGAAGAAGCGGTCATCGCTTATAATGAGAAGATGGTTGATTTGAACGCTCAGATTAAAATTAGAACCAAAGATTTTAACGAATCAGGAGAACTTGTTTATCAAATAATCGAAACTACTTTAGGGAGGGTTATTTTCAATGAAAATGTTCCTGAAGCGGCTGGTTATATTAATGAAGTATTGACTAAGAAATCTCTTAGAGATATCATTGGTGGTATTTTAGCTAAGACTAGTGTGCCTGTAACGGCAGAGTTCCTTGATGCCATTAAAACCTTAGGGTATAAATTTGCATTTGAAGGTGGATTGTCATTCTCACTTGGAGATATCATTATCCCTGCTGAGAAATATTCAATGATTGATGAGGCCAATGAAAAAGTGGATGCTATTAGAGCAAACTACAACATGGGGCTTATTACTCAAAACGAACGATATAACCAAGTAATTGATATATGGACTGCTACAAACGCAGGTCTTACTGAATTATCAATGAAACGTATTAGAGAAGATCAACAAGGATTTAACTCCGTATATATGATGCTTGACTCAGGAGCACGTGGATCTAAAGAACAGATTCGCCAGCTTACAGGTATGCGTGGTTTAATGGCAAAGCCGAAGAAATCTAACAGTGGTGGTGGAGAGATTATTGAAAACCCAATTCTTTCTAACTTTAAAGAAGGACTTTCAATTCTTGAATACTTTATTTCTACACACGGTGCTCGTAAAGGACTTGCAGATACCGCTTTAAAGACGGCAGATGCAGGGTACTTAACACGTAGATTAGTTGATGTGTCTCAAGATGTAATTGTAAACACCGTAGACTGCGGTACATTAAGAGGTATTGAAGTAAAAGCATTAAAGAAAAATGAAGAAGTTGTTGAAAAACTTGGAGCGAGAATAGTAGGTCGTACCTCTTTAAATGATGTAATAAATCCACTTACTAAAGAAGTACTTGCAGCAAGTGGTCAACATATAAATGAAGTTATTGCAGCTAGTATAGAAGCATCTCCAATTGAAGCTGTGGAAGTACGTTCAGCATTAACCTGTGAAGCTACTAAAGGTATTTGTGCCGCTTGTTATGGTCGTAACCTTGCTACTAATAAAATGGTACAACGAGGAGAAGCTGTAGGAGTAGTTGCTGCACAATCTATTGGTGAACCTGGAACACAGTTAACACTTCGTACCTTCCACGTGGGTGGTATTGCAGGTAACATTTCAGAAGAGAACAAACTCAAAGTTAAATTTGATGGTGTTGCTGAAATTGAAGATCTTAAAACAGTTAAAGGACAAGATAATGATGGGAATGATATTGATATCGTAATATCAAGAACTTCAGAATTGAAATTGATTGATAAGAAAACGGGAATTACGTTGAGTACAAATAATATTCAGTACGGTTCTACGATCTTTATTAAAGATGGTGATACATTGAAAGCGGATGATGTTGTATCACAATGGGATCCTTATAACGGTGTAATTATTTCAGAATTTGCTGGTAAGATCAAGTATGAAAATATTGAGCAAGGGATAACTTTTGCCGTTGAAATTGATGAGCAAACAGGTTTTCAGGAAAAAGTAATTACGGAATCTAGAGATAAGAAAAAGATACCTACACTACAAATTTTAGGGAAGAAGGATGAAATAATTCGTTCGTACAACCTTCCAGTAGGAGCTTTGATTCAAGTTGAGGATAACGAGAAAATAAAGATTGGTAAAATCTTAGTTAAGATTCCACGTAAATCTGCGAAGGCGGGTGATATTACAGGGGGTCTTCCGCGTGTAACTGAATTATTTGAAGCGCGTAACCCTTCTAATCCTGCGGTAGTAAGTGAGATTGATGGTGTTGTTTCTTTCGGAAAAATTAAACGTGGTAATCGTGAAATTATTGTTGAGTCTAAGCTTGGTGAGGTAATGAAATATCTTGTTAAGTTGAGTAATCAGATCTTGGTGCAAGAAAATGATTACGTGAGAGCAGGGATGCCACTTTCTGATGGTTCTATAACACCAGAGGATATTTTACGTATCAAAGGGCCTTCAGCAGTGCAGCAGTACTTGGTGAATGAGGTACAAGAAGTATATCGTTTACAAGGTGTGAAAATTAATGATAAGCACTTTGAAGTAGTCGTAAGACAAATGATGCGTAAAGTACGAATTGTCGATAGTGGTGATACATTATTCTTAGAGAACCAATTGGTACATAAGTCTGACTTTATTGAAGAGAATGATAAAATCTTTGGTATGAAGGTGGTGGAGAATGCTGGAGATTCAGATATTCTTAAGGAAGGGCAAATACTTACGTTAAGAGAATTACGTGATGAAAACTCTATCTTACGAAGAGCTGATAAAGCTCTAGTAGAAGCTCGTGATGCAGTTAATGCAACGGCAACGCCAATTTTACAAGGTATTACAAGAGCATCGTTGCAGACAAAATCATTTATCTCTGCAGCATCTTTCCAAGAGACAACTAAAGTATTAAACGAAGCGGCGGTTGCTGGTAAAATTGATACCTTAGAAGGTCTTAAAGAAAATGTTATTGTAGGACATAAAATTCCAGCAGGAACAGGTATGAGAACATACGAAACATTAATTGTAGGTTCAAAAGAGGAGTTGGAAGAAATGACCAAGGAAAAGCAGGAAGTTAATTATAACTAATAAAAGCTTTCTATTATATATTTATGAAAATCTCGTGACAACTGTTTCGGGATTTTCTTGTTTAAAAAATACAAATCACGGTTGCTTACAACCACAAAAAAAAATTATGGCAGACGATAATAAACCAAAAAAAGGGCAAATAAATATTGAATTGGATGCAGATGTTGCGCAAGGTATCTACAGTAACCTAGCAATTATAAATCACTCACAAAGCGAGTTTGTAGTTGACTTTGTAAGTATTATGCCTGGAGTGCCTAAAAGTAAAGTGAAGTCACGTATTGTGCTTACACCGCAACACGCAAAACGTTTTTTAAAAGCGCTTAACGAAAATGTTTCTAGGTTTGAGAAAAATCATGGACCAATAAAAGAAAATAATCAACCACAAATGCCTATTAATTTTGGGCCTACTGGAGAAGCATAGTAATAGTGCTAATTAAACAGGAGCCGTTTGCAGTAAATAATAATCAAAAAAAGCCTCAAATCATTCATTGATTTGAGGCTTTTTAATTTTACTTGACCGCTTATTTTATGCGCTCAAACTCACTTACAAAATGTAATTTCACGTTAGGGTATTTGCTTTGTGTCATTTGTAGTGTAAATGCGCTATCTGCAAAGAACACAAGTTGACCTCGTTTATCTTTTGCTAAATATTTAGATTTCGTACGTTTAAAGTCGGCAAATTCATCACTCTTGCCGTCTTTAGCTTCAACCCAACATGCTTTATGTACATTGAGGTTTTCGTACCTGCAAATAGCTCCATATTCGTGTTCTAGCCTGTACTGTATTACTTCAAATTGAAGCGCTCCCACCGTACCTATGGCTTTACGTCCATTTAATTCTAGCGTGAATAATTGAGCAACTCCCTCATCCATTAATTGATCAATTCCTTTTTCGAGCTGTTTGCTTTTTAGAGGATCTGCGTTGTTAATATATTTAAAAAATTCTGGAGAAAAACTAGGGATGCCTTTATATTGCATATTCTCACCTTCGGTTAATGTATCACCAATCTTGAAGTTTCCAGTATCATGTAGTCCTACGATGTCTCCTGGGTAAGAGATGTCTACTATTTGTTTCTTTTCAGCAAAAAATGCATTCGGACTAGAAAACTTCATTTTCTTATTATTACGAACGTGCAAATAGTTTATATTTCTTTCAAACACTCCTGAAACAATCTTTACAAAGGCTAAACGGTCTCGATGTTTAGGATCCATATTAGCGTGAATTTTAAATACGAATCCTGAAAATTCCTTCTCTTCTGGTTTTACCAACCTAGTATCGCTAGCTTTGGGTTGAGGTTTAGGTGCTATTTCGATAAAACAATCTAATAATTCACGAACACCAAAATTATTAAGTGCCGAGCCAAAGAAAACAGGTTGTAGCGCTCCGGCTAAATACTCATCTCGATTAAATGCAGGATAAATTCCTTGAACCAATTCTAATTCCTCTTGTAATTCTTTTGCAGGTTTTTCACCAATAAGTCTTGGCAGTTCTTTGCTGTTTAAATTTTCAATCTCAATAGTTTCTTCAATATTTTTACGACTATCACCACTAAAAAGATTCACATTCTTTTCCCATATATTATAGATGCCTTTAAAGTCATACCCCATGCCTATAGGGAATGAGAGTGGTGTAACCCTAAGCTGCAATTTTTGTTCAATTTCATCTAACAATTCAAACGCATCTTTTCCTTCGCGATCCAATTTGTTTATAAAAACAATCATAGGGATATTGCGCATTCTACAAACTTCAACCAGTTTTTTGGTTTGTTCCTCAACACCCTTTGCAACATCTATAACTACAATAACACTGTCCACTGCTGTAAGGGTTCTAAAGGTGTCTTCAGCAAAGTCTTTGTGTCCTGGAGTATCGAGAATGTTTATTTTAATGCCTTCGTATTCAAATGCAAGTACAGAGGTAGCTACAGAGATTCCACGTTGGCGTTCTATCTCCATAAAGTCACTGGTGGCGCCTTTTTTAATTTTATTGCTTTTAACAGCTCCTGCCTCTTGAATCGCTCCTCCAAAGAGAAGTAATTTTTCAGTTAGTGTCGTTTTTCCTGCATCTGGATGCGAAATGATACCGAAAGTTTTACGCCTATTTATTTCTTTTTGTAAAGACATTTTGTAAATATTTAACTGGCAAATATACAGCTAGTTTGTCAAATTTTATACTTCATCATAAGTGTAAAATGACTGATTTACACTTTTATGGTAAGTAAATTCCTACTTTATTAGTTCAAAATACTGCAAGTATTAACACGTTTAACCGCCTAAATTTGTCGTTAAACGATTTAATTGTATTTTAAACGTTGTTTTACTAAGTGAATGTATTGAAATTCCTTTAGTATATATAAATATTCGTTTTTGTACAAAATAAAAAATAAAATAGGGATTAACACATAATCTTTTAAATTTGAAAAATTATTAAATTCCTACAATTAATATAAGAACAGAAATATTGAATCAGAGTTAATTAGACAGGTTTTAATATGTTGTTCTTACAAAAAAATGGTTTTATAATGTCATAAAAACAGAGGGTCTAAGCAAAAAACGTACACACGGTTCCTACAAAAAAAAGATACATATTTTCGAGTTTCTCGTAGTTGAACGAAAGTTTTTGTTCGTTCAGCGAAAATTTCTTTTTTTTTGCTGTCTGTAATACATTTCCTACGTATTCTTGTGGCTGTAATAAAATAAAAGAATATAAATTATATTTGAATGCTCTCCAAAGTAAACATTAGAGAGAATAATATTGGTAAAATTATGAATATACATATTAACATTTATAACAACTATTACACGATTGATATTTTCAAATTCAAGCTTTAGTCAAATACTTGAATTAGGAAAACTTTCTATTTGTAGACATTTCAACTGTTTACTTGTTCGTGAAAATAGAATTGTTATTGCTTTAACATTTAAAGTCGCAATAGACGGTGTTGCTATTAACTACGAAAAAATCATAAAAGCGCCAGACAATAAGTATGGCTATTAACTAGACTACGGAACTACACTTTTAGAACTATTAATTATGAATAAAAAACTACTTTTCAGTTTAACTACTATATCACTACTACTATTATCAAGTATTGGTTTTAGTCAAACACTTGAATTAGGAACACTTTCCTCTTTTGGAGCTTTTTCAGGCACCGGAGGAATTGCAAATAGTGGGCAAATAGAGGGCGATACCGGAACATACGACGGAATATTTAGTGGTAACGGATCTAATTCTGGTCAACAATATCCTTCCGGCAGCCCTACATCTAAACAAGCTCAAATAGATGTGCTTAGGGTATATGTACACCTTAGTGATGTTTTTGTTACAAATGCTGGTACCCACTCTTCAGTTTTTGGAAATGGAGAAACTATTTTCCCTGGCGTTTATTCTACACCTGGCGCGGGCTCAGTAACTGGAACTCTTACTCTTGACGGGTTAGGGAATTCTGATGCTGTATTTATAATTAAATTTGAAGGAGCACTTACAGTTGGAGCAAGTGCAACGATTGTTTTATCTAATGGCACCAAAGCTGCTAATGTTTATTGGATTTCTGAAGGGGCTATAACTCTTGGAGCAAATAGTGTTGTAAGAGGGTCTGTATTCGCACATCCAGGAGGAATTACCGTTGGTGCAAATGGTACCATAGAAGGAAGATTGATTACCTCTGAAGGAGCTGTAACTGTTGGAGCTGGTGGTTCGTTAGTGATTCCTGTGGGACCTAGTGATATTCAAATAAATTGTTTAGGTACCTGCAATTCTAATCCGAATGTTGATATTTTAGGAAGTGTGAAAAGTTTTGCTATGTTTACTAGTTCTGGTGCTGTGTCAAATGCCGCTACATCTGGATTTATTGGTGATATTGGTACAAATGCAGGTGCTATAACTGGTATACAGACTGGTGCTACAACTCACGTAGGAAAAATATACCCTCCAGGCCCTATTGCAGCACAAGCCGCACAAGATTTAAGTAGCGCTTATAACCAGCTTATGGCTATACAAAGTACTGACCTTGGACATATTCCTCTTTTTGGAAATGGAGAAACGATGCAGCCTGGGGTTTATTATATAGCAGGAGCAGGAAGTTTACAAGGAACTATCGTTTTAGACGGTAATTTTGATCCCGATGCAATCTTTATTTTTAAGTTTTTAGGTGCATTTACAGTAACCGCACAATCCAAAATAATTTTGAAGAATGGCGCACGTCGTTGTAATATTTTTTGGGTTTCTGGAGCTGGAGGTACTGGCGCTATTGACATTGGTACATTTGCTTTTGTGAAGGGAACATTTCTTGCCCACGGCGGAGCTTGTACCGCAGCAGCAAATGTAAATTTAGAGGGACGATTGCTTTCTACAGCTGGAGCAATAGGATTTAGCACAGGGGTAATTTATAATGATACACTTTGTTTTGAAGATGAAATCGCTATTGTTAAGACAGGATTATTTGTTGATGCAAACGGAGATCAGTGTGCTGATGTAGGAGAGACTATCGATTATACATTCACTGTAACCAATGAAGGAAATGAAAGTTTATCGGCTATTGTTGTCACAGACCCACTAGTTCCAATAATCGCATATGTATCTGGAGATACAAATGGAAACATGGAGCTAGATATGACTGAGACGTGGATTTATACAGGAACATTTACCATTGATCAAGGTGATATCGACGCAGGTGGGGTGACAAACCAAGCACTTGCTAAAGCTACTACATATAACGGATTTCTTATAAATGATTTATCTGATGATTCTAGTGTTTTAGAAGATGACCCAACAATTACAGAACTTTGTAATTTACGTCTTGTTCTAGTTGAAAAAATAGATATATTATGTAATGGATTCAACACTGGTTCTATAACAGTTTCTGCTACAGGAGGATCACCTCCATATATGTTTACTCTTAATGGAGGAATACCACAATCTTCTCCTTTATTTGATAACTTATTAGCTGGTGTTTATACAATAGGAATAACAGACACTACTGCAGGAAACCCAAACGCGATAGTAGTAACTTTAGTTGAACCAAATGCTTTAAGTATTGTTATTACAAAGGTAAATGCAACGACTGGTCAAGGATGTCTTGATGGTCAGGCAACTGTAACAGCAAGTGGAGGAACCCCTCCTTATACTTATCAATGGAATGCTAGTGCTGGAAGTCAAACTTCCATGACAGCAACAAACCTTCCTGCTGGTACACATATAGTAGCGGTAACAGATGATAATGGATGTATTTTAGAACAAGGAGTAGTTATTGATTGTGTAAATACTTGTGATGCCGTTATTGCTATAGATTCTATAGTTAATGTATTCTGTGCAGGCGCAACTACAGGTAGTGCAACAGTTATTGCAAGCTCTATAGCAAATCCTACTGCAACTTTTACATTTACTTGGAATTCAGTTCCTCTACAAGTTGATTCTGGAGTGACTACAAGTACAATTAATAATTTAGCTGCTGGAGTTTATACTGTTAGTGTAACGATTGATGGAACAGTTTGTTTACCAGTTGAACAAAGTGTTATTATAACAGAGCCAACAAATGCCTTGAACGTAACGGCAACTTCTACAGACGAAAGTGGTCCAGCTACCGGAGATGGTACAGCAACTGCTAACCCAACAGGAGGAACACCCTCTTACACATATTCTTGGAATACGACACCAGTACAAACTACTCAAACAATTACTGGCCTAAGTGCTGGAACATATATAGTAACAGTAACAGATGATAATGGATGTGTGGCAACTGCTTCAACAGTAGTTAACCCTGGAACTTGTAATAATTTAGCTGTAATTGCATCTTCAACTCCTGTAACTTGTAATGGATTTAGTGATGGTTCAATTATTGCTAATGTAACAGGAGGAGTAGGTCCTTTTACTTACTCTTGGAATACGACACCAGTGCAAACTACTCAAACAATAAATGGTTTAACAGCTGGAGTTTATACGGTAACTGTAACTGATGGTACAACATTATGTACCGTAACATCTACTGCTACAGTTAATCAACCTGGAATTTTAAGTTCAGGAATTGCAATAACCAATGTAATTTGTTTTGGTAATGATTCAGGTTCTTTAGACTTAACAGTAACCGGAGGAACTCCTCCATATTCATTTGCTTGGGGTCCAGGTGGTGAAATAACAGAAGATATTTTCAGTTTAACAGCAGGAACATATTCAGTTTTAATTACGGATGCTAATGGTTGTACAACAACAAATAGTGCAGAAGTATTAGAGCCTTCAGAAGAATTGGCTATTACCTATACCGTAGTTGATGTTTTATGTAACGGTTATTTATCAGGAGCTATAGACATTACTGTAACTGGTGGCACGCCACCATATTCATATGTATGGAATAATGGTACTTTCACAGAAGACCAAATTAATGTTGTAGCAGGGACCTATAGTGTTACTGTAACAGACGCAAACGGATGTACAATACCTGAAAATGGTATTATTGTTAACGAGCCAGCAAATGCTTTAAGTATTGTTATTACAAAGGTAAATGCAACGACTGGTCAAGGATGTCTTGATGGTCAGGCAACTGTAACACCAAGTGGAGGAACCCCTCCTTATACTTATCAATGGAATGCTAGTGCTGGAAGTCAAACTTCCATGATTGCAACAAACCTTCCTGAAGGGACACATATAGTAACGGTAACAGATGATAATGGATGTATTTTAGAACAAGGAGTAGTTATTGATTGTGTAAATACTTGTGATGCCGTTATTGCTATAGACTCTATAGTTAATGTATTTTGTGCAGGCGCAACTACAGGTAGTGCAACAGTTATTGCAAGCTCTATAGCAAATCCTACTGCAACTTTTACATTTACTTGGAATTCAGTTCCTCCACAAGTTGATTCTGGAGTGACTACAAGTACAATTAATAATTTAGCTGCTGGAGTTTATACTGTTAGTGTAACAATTGATGGAACAGTTTGTTTACCAGTTGAACAAAGTGTTATTATAACAGAGCCAACAAATTCCTTGAACGTAACGGCAACTTCTACAGACGAAAGTGGTCCAGCTACCGGAGATGGTACAGCAACTGCTAACCCAACAGGAGGAACACCCTCTTACACATATTCTTGGAATACGACACCAGTACAAACTACTCAAACAATTACTGGCCTAAGTGCTGGAACATATATAGTAACAGTAACAGATGATAATGGATGTGTGGCAACTGCTTCAACAATAGTTAACCCTAGAACTTGTAATAATTTAGCTGTAATTGCATCTTCAACTCCTGTAACTTGTAATGGATTTAGTGATGGTTCAGTTATTGCTAATGTAACAGGAGGAGTAGGTCCTTTTACTTACTCTTGGAATACGACACCAGTGCAAACTACTCAAACAATAAATGGTTTAACAGCTGGAGTTTATACGGTAACTGTAACTGATGGTACAACATTATGTACCGTAACATCTACTGCTACAGTTAATCAACCTGTAATTTTAAGTTCAGGAATTGCAATAACCAATGTAATTTGTTTTGGTAATGATTCAGGTTCTTTAGACTTAACAGTAACCGGAGGAACTCCTCCATATTCATTTGCTTGGAGTCCAGGTGGTGAAATAACAGAAGATCTTTTCAGTTTAACAGCAGGAACATATTCAGTTTTAATTACGGATGCTAATGGTTGTACAACAACAAATAGTGCAGAAGTATTAGAGTCTTCAGAAGAATTGGCTATTACCTATACCGTAGTTGATGTTTTATGTAACGGTTATTTATCAGGAGCTATAGACATTACTGTAACTGGTGGCACGCCACCATATTCATATGTATGGAATAATGGTACTTTCACAGAAGACCAAATTAATGTTGTAGCAGGGACCTATAGTGTTACTGTAACAGACGCAAACGGATGTACAATACCTGAAAATGGTATCATTGTTAACGAGCCAGCAAATGCTTTAAGTATTGTTATTACAAAGGTAAATGCAACGACTGCCTCAGAATGCACTGATGGTCAGGCAACTGCAACGGCAAGCGGAGGAACCCCTCCTTATACTTATCAATGGAGTGCTAGTGCTGGAAGTCAGACTTCCATGATTGCAACAAACCTTCCTGAAGGGACACATATAGTAACGGTAACAGATGATAATGGATGTATTTTAGAACAAGGAGTAGTTATTGATTGTGTAAATACTTGTGATGCCGTTATTGCTATAGATTCTATAGTTAATGTATTTTGTGCAGGCGCAACTACAGGTAGTGCAACAGTTATTGCAAGCTCTATAGCAAATCCTACTGCAACTTTTACATTTACTTGGAATTCAGTTCCTCCACAAGTTGATTCTGGAGTGACTACAAGTACAATTAATAATTTAGCTGCTGGAGTTTATACTGTTAGTGTAACAATTGATGGAACAGTTTGTTTACCAGTTGAACAAAGTGTTATTATAACAGAGCCAACAAATTCCTTGAACGTAACGGCAACTTCTACAGACGAAAGTGGTCCAGCTACCGGAGATGGTACAGCAACTGCTAACCCAACAGGAGGAACACCCTCTTACACATATTCTTGGAATACGACACCAGTACAAACTACTCAAACAATTACTGGCCTAAGTGCTGGAACATATATAGTAACAGTAACAGATGATAATGGATGTGTGGCAACTGCTTCAACAATAGTTAACCCTAGAACTTGTAATAATTTAGCTGTAATTGCATCTTCAACTCCTGTAACTTGTAATGGATTTAGTGATGGTTCAGTTATTGCTAATGTAACAGGAGGAGTAGGTCCTTTTACTTACTCTTGGAATACGACACCAGTGCAAACTACTCAAACAATAAATGGTTTAACAGCTGGAGTTTATACGGTAACTGTAACTGATGGTACAACATTATGTACCGTAACATCTACTGCTACAGTTAATCAACCTGTAATTTTAAGTTCAGGAATTGCAATAACCAATGTAATTTGTTTTGGTAATGATTCAGGTTCTTTAGACTTAACAGTAACCGGAGGAACTCCTCCATATTCATTTGCTTGGAGTCCAGGTGGTGAAATAACAGAAGATCTTTTCAGTTTAACATCAGGAACATATTCAGTTTTAATTACGGATGCTAATGGTTGTACAACAACAAATAGTGCAGAAGTATTAGAGCCTTCAGAAGGATTAACATTAACAATTAGTTCTCAAACAGATATTTTATGTGAAACATTTGGTTCTGTAACGGTAATAGCTGCCGGGGGAAATCCACCTTATTCGTATAACTTAGATGGTGGCATTTTTCAATCTTCAGGAACATTCAACAATCTAACTGAAGGAGTATACAATATCAGTGTATTAGGTGCTAATAATTGTGATGCTTCAATTGAAATTACAATTCTTGAAAATTGTACACTTGCTATAGAAGATATTAATAATACGTTTATAAACCTTCCTGTTTCAGGAAATGTGTTAACAAATGATATTGATGCTGAAGGCGATACTCAAACAGTTACAACTACTACAGTTACAACTGTACAGGGTGTTTTAATAACAATAAACCCAACAACAGGTGAATATAACTATACACCTCCTACTGATTATGAAGGAGAAGATAGTTTTGAATACAGTATAGTAGATAACGGTAGCCCACAAGCTTCCGATTCTGCAACAGTTTATATCGAGATTATGTCTTATCTCAATAATCGTCCGGTAGCTAATGCCGATACCAACACAACCGAGATGGATGTAGCAGTATCTGGTAATGTATTGGTTAATGATTTTCATCCAGATGGTAATACAATAGTGGTTACAACTAACACAACACCTTTAAATGGTAGTGTTGTTGTAAATCCTGATGGAAGTTATATATATACACCAGATCTAGGTTTCATTGGACAAGATATCTTTACTTATACAATCTGTGATAATGGTACACCAGTATTATGTGATACTGCAGTGGTGATTATTCAAATAATCCCAGATGATAGAAACATAACAGTTGCGAATGATGATGCTTATTATGGATTTGCTGATATGAATATATCTGGTAACTTAATGGACAATGATTTTGATCCAGAAGGAGATAATCAATTAGTAGATACACCATCACCTGTAAGTGGTCCTAGTAATGGTATCTTGGTATTGAATGTCGATGGTAGTTTTACCTATACTCCAAATGCTGGATATACAGGAACTGATCAGTTTGTGTATTCTATATTTGACAATGGTACACCAGTAGCAACAGATCTTGCAGTGGTTTATCTTACTGTTAATATAGCGTCTTCAATTGCAATTATCAAGACAGGCGTTTTCAACGAAGTTAACGGCAACGACTGCGCGGATGCAGAGATAGATACAGTAACATACACATTCACGGTTACTAACGAAGGAGGCTCAGCGATTACATCAGTAACGGTAACGGATCCATTATTAGGAGGTTTGTTAACGGCTATTCCCACAGGAGATACCGATGGTGATAATGAATTAGATGTAACAGAAACGTGGGTATATGTTCAAGGCTATACGATCACCCAATCAGACATCGATACGGGAAGCATTAGCAATCAGGCTACTGCTGATGGAACAGGATCGACAGGTCCAGTAAGTGATCTTTCAGATGATAATTTAACCACTGAAGATGATGTTACCGTAACGGTTTTATGTCAAAACGATAGTATCGCACTTATCAAGACTGGTGTATTTAATGATTCCAATGGTGATTCGTGTGCAGATGTAGATGAGACGATTACCTATAGTTTTACTGTTATCAATAATGGAAACACAACGATTGGTAATATCGCTATCACTGATGCGCTTGTAAATGTACAAGGAGGTCCCATCACATTGGCGCCAGGAGCAACAGACAATACAACGTTTACAGCAACATACTTAATTACCCAAGCAAATATTGATAATGGCAACGTTACCAATACTGCCACTGCATCAGGATTTAATCCTTTGGGCGTTGTTGTAAGTGATATCTCGGATGATAGTAGTGAATTAGAAGATGATGTTACCATAACGGTGTTATGTCAAAACGATAGTATCGCACTTATCAAGACCGGTGTATTTAATGATTCCAATGGTGATTCGTGTGCAGATGTAGATGAGACGATTACCTATAGTTTTACCGTTATCAATAATGGAAACACAACGATTGGTAATATCGCTATCACTGATGCGCTTGTAAATGTACAAGGAGGTCCCATCACATTGGCACCAGGACAGACAGATACAACAACATTTACGGCAACGTACTTAATTATACAGCCAGACATTAATACTGGAAGTGTTACCAATACAGCTACTGCATCTGGATTTAATCCTTTGGGCGTTGTTGTAAGTGATATTTCGGATGTTGCTAGTGAATTAGAAGACGCTCCAACAGTTACATTGCTTTGTAACAATGCGGTTATTGCCTTAATCAAAACTGGTATTCCTACCGATGAGAATGGGGATGGTTGTATTGATCTTGGAGAAACTATTGTATACGATTTTGTGGTTACTAACTTAGGGAATGTGACCTTAACCAATGTTATCGTAACCGATCCAATGATCACGGTAAACGGAGGTTCCATAACTTTATTTGCTGGCGACAGTGATACTGAGACGTTCTCAGGCAGCTATACTATTGTTCAGTCAGATATAGACGCTGGTCAAGTAAGTAATCAAGCGATAGCGGAAGGACTCGATCCTTTGGGAGTTGTGGTGAATGATCTTTCTGATAATAATAGTAATTTAGAAGATGATGCAACGATATCCTTATTGTGTCAAGACCCAATTATAGCTCTTGAGAAGACAGGAATATTTAATGATGAGAACTCAAATCTGATTTCTGAAGTAGGGGAGACAATTAGCTACACATTTGTTGTCACTAATAGGGGTAATGTAACGTTATTTAATATTGCGATTGTAGATCCATTTCCAAGAGTCGTTATAGAAGGTGGGCCTATATTCCAGTTACTACCGGGTGAGATAGACGATACTACTTTTACCGCAACCTATACAATAACAGCTCAGGATATTGAAAACGGCGAGGTTTTAAATCAAGCTATAGTAAGCGCTACCACTTTTGATGGAGATGAAGTAACAGATTTATCTGATGATCCAACAGATTTTACAGATGCCGATTCAGATGGTGACGGTGATCCTGATGATATTACCGTAGTTATTTTACCTAACGTAGATGCGCCATTCGATGTATTTAATGCAGTTTCACCTGACGGAAACAATCAAAATGACTTCTTCTTGATTCAAGGAATAAGTGAGTTCCCAGATAATACTGTTGAGATTTATAACAGATGGGGAGTCTTGGTTTGGGAAGCTTCCGGTTACGGAGGGTCTAATGATGCAGAGAATGTCTTTGTAGGAGAGTCCAATGGTCGAGCCACCGTTTCTCAAGATAAATTATTGGTCACCGGTACGTATTACTATGTAATTAAATTTAATGGTAATAACCCAGGACAAGACAGTTACGCAGGTTACTTATATTTAAACAGATAACAATCAATTAGTTTGATATCCGATTGTTTTAAAGAGCACTCGGTCAACAAAATATTTATTATGAGACAAAGTCATTTAATTATACTACTAGTATTATTAGCGGGTGGACTACTAACAGTTCAAGGGCAGCAGGATCCTCAGTATACCCAGTATATGTACAATACTCAGGTAGTCAATCCTGGTTATGCAGGCTCAAGAGATGCCTTAAGTTTTGGATTACTATTGAGAAGTCAATGGGTAGGATTAGAGGGTTCCCCTCAAACAGGAACCTTTACTATAGATTCTCCATTAGGTTTTAATGAGAATATGGGTTTAGGTCTATCAATAGTAGCTGAAGAAATAGGCCCTGCAGTGGAGACTAATTTTACGATTGATTATTCATACCGCATTCAAATATCTGACGCTGGTAAACTGGCCTTTGGTTTAAAAGCTGGAATGCATTTATTGGACGTTGATTTTACAAAGTTGAATATTGCTGATGCAAATGATCCAAGATTTCAGAATAATATTGATAATAAATTCCAGCCACAGATAGGAGCTGGTGTTTATTATAGTACAAATAAGTTTTATGCAGGCTTATCTGTTCCAAACTTTTTGAATACCAAACACTTTGATGAAGGTAGTTTAGCCAATACTACTATAGAGAGTGTTCCTCAAGAAAACTTACACTACTTTTTTATTACGGGCTATGTATTTGATATAAATGAGAATTTAAAGTTGAAGCCTGCATTCTTAGGTAAAGTAGTTGGAGGTTCTCCACTTCAAGCAGATGTTTCTTTGAATGCCCTTATTAATAATAAGTTTACATTAGGAGCTGCATATCGTTTTAGTGCAGCAGTAAGTGCCATGGCAGGATTTCAAGTGTCTGATGGATTATTTATTGGTCTGGGATATGATTACCAAACGACATCGTTAGAGACCTATAGTGACGGTTCATACGAGCTGATCTTCCGTTTTGATGTATTCAAGAAACCAGAACGTGTATTAACACCACGTTTCTTTTAAAAGGATTAAGATTTTAATTGCGATGTGTTTCATTTAGGAATGATTCAACAAGCATAGTAACTAAAGATTAAGAACGTATAATTTATTTGGGTCATTATGAAATTAAGTTCAAAGAATATTTTGATAATATTACTACTGGTACTTATAAGTACCAGTGTAGCTTTTTCACAGCAAAATCAGCTTAAGAAAGCAGATAAGGAGTTTGATAGATACGCATATACAGATGCGAGAGAGATCTATCTTAAAGTAGTCGAAGATGGATACGCTTCGCCAGAGATTTACAAAAAACTAGGCGATACGTATTATTGGAATAGTGATTATCGCAATGCTTCAAAGTGGTATGCTCGCTTAGTAGATCAATTTCCTTCTCAAACAGAAGCTTCATATTATTTACGAGCCGCTCAAAGTTTGAAAAGTGTAGGTAACTATGAGGATTCTGATAAGATGATGGAATCATACATAGCCATAACAGGGGACAATCTTGTAGCCCAAAACTATGAAAAGAACAAAGATTATTTAAGTCAAATCGCCTTTAAATCCAAGGACTACGAGTTAGAGAAGACTGCTATAAGTACTGCTTCCTCAGATTTTGGTTCTGCGTATTATTTAGGAAGCGTTGTTTTTGCTTCCTCCGAAGGCAGTACCGGTGATAAGACTTATGCTTGGACAGATGCACCTTATTTAGATCTTTTTGTAGCAAATAGGGACAGTCTAGGCAAGCTTACCAATAAAGAGCGGCTCTCGGATGTTATCAATACTAAATACCATGAATCTTCTGCGGTATTTACAAAAGACGGAAATACGATCTATTTTACCAGGAATAATTTCATAAAAGGTAGGGCAGGAAAAGATAAAGATAAGACGGTTCGATTAAAGTTGTATCGCGCTGTAAAAGGTGACGATGGTAACTGGGGCGATGTAGCGGAGCTTCCCTTTAATAGTAAAGAGTATTCTACTGCGCATCCAGCCTTGAGTTTGGATGAGGAAAGGCTTTATTTTAGCAGTGATATGCCGGGTACGTATGGTATGAGTGATTTATGGTCTGTTGATATTTTAGGAGAAAATACTTATAGTGAACCTGTAAATTTAGGTGAGACAATCAATACAGAAACCAGAGAGTCCTTTCCTTTTATTAGTGAGAAAGGGAATCTGTATTTTTCAACCGATGGCAGACCTGGTTTAGGTGGCTATGATATTTTTTCAGGGCCAATTACTGCTGATGGAGTTGTGGGTGATATAGTTAATATTGGGGTGCCCGCAAATAGTAATCAAGATGATTTTGGGATTATCATCGAAGAGGATAAAAATCTTGGGTATTTATCTTCAAATCGTGATGGTACATCAGGTAGTAGTGGTGATGATATTTATCGTATTCAGTTTGCAAAATGTCAAGTTATTGTAGCCGGAACTGTGATTGATGCCAAAACAAAATCTCCAATATCTATGGCACTTGTAAAGTTATTAGATTTTGAGAATAATGAGTTAGCAGAAGCCATAGCAGATATCGATGGGAAATATATATTTCCAGAAACGGTAGATTGCAAACGTCAATTTACAGTCCGTTCAAGTAAGCAAGATTACGATAGTAACGAAACAATCATTCAGCCTCAAGAAGAATCGATTGTACTAGATATAACCATCCCTTTAACAAATGAAGAATGTACAATATACGATCTAGGATGCAAATTACTGGAACCTATCTATTTTGATTTTGACAAAAGCTTTATAAGAGCAGATGCAGAAATTGAGATTTACAAAATTTTGACTGCCATGAAACTATATCCTGATTTATTGATTCATATTGAGTCGCATACAGATTCTCGTGGTAATGACCAATACAATGAATCATTGAGTGATAGAAGAGCGCAATCTACACGTGATTGGTTAATTGCAAATGGTATTGCCGCCAATAGGTTAAGCGCAAAAGGCTATGGGGAGTATCAATTACTCAACCAATGTTCAGAGGTTGTAGAATGCACAGAAGAAGAGCACCAGCTTAACAGAAGATCAATGTTTATTATTAAAAATAATAATAGCAGATTTGACAATAGTGCCAATGAAAGAAAATAGGATTACATACTAAAATTAAAAAAGAGCGCTTCAATGTATGAAGCGCTCTTTTTTAATTTTATACACTTTATGAGTTAGTGTTCTTAATTTTACAAAGTAAATAGCTGTGATGCCCCTTCATTATTAATTAATTAATTTTCAAGCTGCTTGCTTTTCATTGGGACTACATTATTAATGTATTTTAAGAGTTTTGGAAAAGGACTATTACAATTAGGGGGAGTTCAACAATGTCGCTAGTGTAAGAGATATTTACAATTTGCTTTTTTTTAGTAAAAAATGTGCTAGCGCTGTAAAGTTTCTTTTTTTTGTTTTGTAAATACTTAATTAACAGGTATTTATTTCAAATACACTTTGAACAATGCAACAAACGCTAAACGGTCTCCATACCTAGCATTCACGTTAGCGTAAATTTTAAACTCAATACTGAACATCTTTTTTTTAGACCCTATAAGGCGTGTGTTGCTATTTCGATAAAACAATCTAATAATTATCGCATACTAAAATTGTTAAGTGCCGAGTCAAAGAAAACAGGTTGAAGTTCTCCTTCGAAATACTTACCTCGATTAAATCTTGAATAAATTCCTTAAACCAGTTCTGATTCTTCTTGTAATTCTTTTATAGTTTTTTTGCCAATAAGTTTTGGCAGCTCTTTACTTTTAAAGTTTAATAGTTCCTTCAATATTTTACGATTATCTCCGCTAAAGATATTACATTTCCCCTATATATTATAGATTCCTTTAAAATCATAGCCCATACCTATGGGAAGGAAAGTGATATTACCCTAAGTTCCAATTTTTGTTAGATTTCATCTAATAGTTTAAATATATCTTTTCCTTCACGACCTAATTTGTTTATAAAAACAATCATTGGGATGTTAGGCATTCTACAAACTTCAACTAGTTTTTCGGTTTGTTCTTCTACGCCTTTGGCAACGTCAATAACTACAATAACACTATCAACTGCAGTAATTGTTCTAAAAGCATCTTCCGCAAAGTCTTTGTGTCTAGTGGTATCGAGAACATCAATCTTAATGTCTTGATATTTGAATGCCAATACTGAAATTGCAACAGAGATTCCACTTCGTCGCTCAATTTCCATAAAACCGCTAGTATTTCTTTTAATTTTATTCGATTTTACTGCACTAGTTTCTTGAATAGCACCACTAAATAGCAATAATTTTCTGTTAATGTAGTTTTGCCAGCATCAGGATGTGAGATAATACCAAAGGTTCTACGGCATTTTATTTCATTGTTTAATGGCGTATAGTTATTGTAATTTTGTGTCAAATATACGGGTTGTTTTTTGAAACTTTACACCAGTTATTTAAGGTTGTTTTAAGTTTTTATTCTGACAAGTTTATAGCTTTATAAAGCTATAAAAACATTGGATTTAAGTGTAAATACTGACATACGGTTCCTACAAAAAAAAGATGGATATTTTCGAGTTTCTCGTAGTTGAACGAAATTTTTTATTCGTTCAGCGAAAATCTAGGTTTTATTTAAATTTGTAATACATTTACGACCTATTTTTGTTGTTGTAATAGAGTTGAAAAATGTAAATTACATTTGCGTGCTCTCCAAAGTAACCATTAGAGAGAATAATATTGGTAAAATGATAACTAGAATCATCAAAAAACATATTAACAGGTATAACAACTATTACACGATTGTTTCTCAAATTCAAACTTTAGTCAAACACTTGAATTAGGAACACTTTCTACTTGTGAACATTTCAACTGTTTACGCTTTCGTGAAAATAGAATTGTTATTGCTTTAACATTTGTCGATGGCAAAGTTGCAATAGGCAGTGTTGCTATAATAGCTGCCATAGTTGTTTAGGTTACGTAAAAATCATAAAAAGTAGCATATAATACACGAGTTATAGCTATTAACTAGACTACGGAGCTACATTTTTAGAACTATTAATTATGAATAAAAAACTACTTTTCAGTTTAACTACTATATCACTACTACTATTATCAAGTATTGGTTTTAGTCAAACACTTGAATTAGGAACACTTTCCTCTTTTGGAGCTTTTTCAGGTACCGGAGGAATTGCAAATAGTGGGCAAATAGAGGGCGATACCGGAACATACAACGGAATATTTAGTGGTAACGGATCTAATTCTGGTCAACAATACCCTTCCGGCAGCCCTACATCTGCACAAGCTCAAATAGATGTGCTTAGGGTATATGTACACCTTAGTGATGTTTTTGTTACAAATGCTGGTACCCACTCTTCAGTTTTTGGAAATGGAGAAACTATTTTCCCTGGCGTTTATTCTACACCTGGCGCGGGCTCAGTAACTGGAACTCTTACTCTTGACGGGTTAGGGAACTCTGATGCTGTATTTATAATTAAATTTGAAGGAGCACTTACAGTTGGAGCAAGTGCAACGATTGTTTTATCTAATGGCACCAAAGCTGCTAATGTTTATTGGATTTCTGAAGGGGCTATAACTCTTGGAGCAAATAGTGTTGTAAGAGGGTCTGTATTCGCACATCCAGGAGGAATTACCGTTGGTGCAAATGGTACCATAGAAGGAAGATTGATTACCTCTGAAGGAGCTGTAACTGTTGGAGCTGGTGGTTCGTTAGTGATTCCTGTGGGACCTAGTGATATTCAAATAAATTGTTTAGGTACCTGCAATTCTAATCCGAATGTTGATATTTTAGGAAGTGTGAAAAGTTTTGCTATGTTTACTAGTTCTGGTGCTGTGTCAAATGCCGCTACATCTGGATTTATTGGTGATATTGGTACAAATGCAGGTGCTATAACTGGTATACAGACTGGTGCTACAACTCACGTAGGGAAAATATACCCTCCAGGCCCTATTGAAACAGCACAAGCCGCACAAGATTTAAGTAGCGCTTATAACCAGCTTATGGCTATACAAAGTACTGACCTTGGACATATTCCTCTTTTTGGAAATGGAGAAACGATGCAGCCTGGGGTTTATTATATAGCAGGAGCAGGAAGTTTACAAGGAACTATCGTTTTAGACGGTAATTTTGATCCCGATGCAATCTTTATTTTTAAGTTTTTAGGTGCATTTACAGTAACCGCACAATCCAAAATAATTTTGAAGAATGGCGCACGTCGTTGTAATATTTTTTGGGTTTCTGGAGCTGGAGGTACTGGCGCTATTGACATTGGTACATTTGCTTTTATGAAGGGAACATTTCTTGCCCACGGCGGAGCTTGTACCGCAGCAGCAAATGTAAATTTAGAGGGACGATTGCTTTCTACAGCTGGAGCAATAGGATTTAGCACAGGGGTAATTTATAATGATACACTTTGTTTTGAAGATGAAATCGCTATTGTTAAGACAGGATTATTTGTTGATGCAAACGGAGATCAGTGTGATAGAAGATACTCACTGTAACCAATGAAGGAAATGAAAGTTTATCTGCTATTGTTGTCACAGATTATATAATCACATTGTAACGGAAGCAAGGAGATAACTTATACAATTGATCAGGCTGATATCAACGCAAATCAGGTTACAAACCAAGCATTTGCCAGAGCTACTACATACAACGGATTCCTTATAAATGATTTATCAGGAGCAACAATTAATGATGATGATCCAACGGTAACAGATATATTATGTCGAAAGATCGCACTTATCAAAGAGGGAGAATTAAATGTTTTAGTTGGTAATTGTGCTGTTGTAGGAGATACTATTGATTATACATTCACAGTAACCAATCAAGGGGATGAAATTCTATCGGCTATAAATGTTACAGACCCACTGGTTCCAATAATCACCTTCGTATCAGGAGACACCAATGGTGATACATTATTAGATTTAACGGAGACTTGGATTTACACAGGAAGCTATGCCCTTGTTGCGGCAGATGTCTTAGCAGGTCAGGTTACGAATCAAGCCATGGCAGTGGGAACTGGATCAGATAATATAACTGTAGTAACGGATTTATCCGATGATAACTCAGTTTTAGAAAATGATGCAACGGTAACATATATTTGTCCTATTGCAATTGTCAAAGTAGGAACGTTAAATGTATTAGTTGGTGATTGTGCTGTTGTAGGAGATACTATCGATTATACATTCACAGTAACCAATGAAGGGAATGAAATTCTATCGGCTATAAACGTCACAGACCCACTGGTTCCAATAATCACCTTCTTATCAGGAGATGCCAATGGCGATACATTCTTAGATTTAACAGAGACTTGGATTTACACAGGAAGCTATGCCCTTGTTGCGGCAGATGTTTTAGCAGGTCAGGTTACGAATCAAGCTACGGTTTTAGGTACGCTACCAAGCGCAATTGTAGTAACGGATTTATCCGATGATAATTCAGTTTTGGAAAATGATGCAACGGTAACACGTCTTTGTCCTATTGCAATTATCAAAGAAGGAACGTTAAATGTATTAGTTGGTGATTGTGCTGTTGTAGGAGATACTATCGATTATACATTCACAGTAACCAATGAAGGGAATGAAATTCTATCGGCTATAAACGTCACAGACCCACTGGTTCCAATAATCACCTTCTTATCAGGAGATACCAATGGCGATACATTATTAGATTTAACAGAGACTTGGATTTACACAGGAAGCTATGCCCTTGTTGCGGCAGATGTTTTAGCAGGTCAGGTTACGAATCAAGCTACGGTTTTAGGTACGCTACCAAGCGCAATTGTAGTAACGGATTTATCAGATGATAATTCAGTTTTGGAAAATGATGCAACGGTAACACGTCTTTGTCCTATTGCAATTATCAAAGAAGGAACGTTAAATGTATTAAATGGTAATTGTGCTGTTGTAGGAGATACTATTGATTATACATTCACAGTAACCAATGAAGGGAATGAAATTCTATCGGCTATAAACGTCACAGACCCACTGGTTCCAATAATCACCTTCTTATCAGGAGATACCAATGGCGATACATTATTAGATTTAACAGAGACTTGGATTTACACAGGAAGCTATGCCCTTGTTGCGGCAGATGTTTTAGCAGGTCAGGTTACGAATCAAGCTACGGTTTTAGGTACGCTACCAAGCGCAATTGTAGTAACGGATTTATCCGATGATAATTCAGTTTTGGAAAATGATGCAACGGTAACACGTCTTTGTCCTATTGCAATTATCAAAGAAGGAACGTTAAATGTATTAAATGGTGATTGTGCTGTTGTAGGAGATACTATCGATTATACATTCACAGTAACCAATGAAGGGAATGAAATTCTATCGGCTATAAACGTCACAGACCCACTGGTTCCAATAATCACCTTCTTATCAGGAGATACCAATGGCGATACATTATTAGATTTAACAGAGACTTGGATTTACACAGGAAGCTATGCCCTTGTTGCGGCAGATGTTTTAGCAGGTCAGGTTACGAACCAAGCTACGGTTTTAGGTACGCTACCAAGCGCAATTGTAGTAACGGATTTATCCGATGATAATTCAGTTTTGGAAAATGATGCAACGGTAACACGTCTTTGTCCTATTGCAATTATCAAAGAAGGAACGTTAAATGTATTAAATGGTAATTGTGCTGTTGTAGGAGATACTATCGATTATACATTCACAGTAACCAATGAAGGGAATGAAATTCTATCAGCTATAAACGTCACAGACCCACTGGTTCCAATAATCACCTTCTTATCAGGAGATACCAATGGCGATACATTATTAGATTTAACAGAGACTTGGATTTACACAGGAAGCTATGCCCTTGTTGCGGCAGATGTTTTAGCAGGTCAGGTTACGAATCAAGCTACGGTTTTAGGTACGCTACCAAGCGCAATTGTAGTAACGGATTTATCAGATGATAATTCAGTTTTGGAAAATGATGCAACGGTAACACGTCTTTGTCCTATTGCAATTATCAAAGAAGGAACGTTAAATGTATTAAATGGTAATTGTGCTGTTGTAGGAGATACTATCGATTATACATTCACAGTAACCAATGAAGGGAATGAAATTCTATCGGCTATAAACGTCACAGACCCACTGGTTCCAATAATCACCTTCTTATCAGGAGATACCAATGGCGATACATTATTAGATTTAACAGAGACTTGGATTTACACAGGAAGCTATGCCCTTGTTGCGGCAGATGTTTTAGCAGGTCAGGTTACGAATCAAGCTACGGTTTTAGGTACGCTACCAAGCGCAATTGTAGTAACGGATTTATCAGATGATAATTCAGTTTTGGAAAATGATGCAACGGTAACACGTCTTTGTCCTATTGCAATTATCAAAGAAGGAACGTTAAATGTATTAAATGGTAATTGTGCTGTTGTAGGGGATACTATCGATTATACATTCACAGTAACCAATGAAGGGAATGAAATTCTATCAGCTATAAACGTCACAGACCCACTGGTTCCAATAATCACCTTCTTATCAGGAGATACCAATGGCGATACATTATTAGATTTAACAGAGACTTGGATTTACACAGGAAGCTATGCCCTTGTTGCGGCAGATGTCTTAGCAGGTCAGGTTACGAATCAAGCTACGGTTTTAGGTACGCTACCAAGCGCAATTGTAGTAACGGATTTATCAGATGATAATTCAGTTTTGGAAAATGATGCAACGGTAACACGTCTTTGTCCTATTGCAATTATCAAAGAAGGAACGTTAAATGTATTAAATGGTGATTGTGCTGTTGTAGGAGATACTATCGATTATACATTCACAGTAACCAATGAAGGGAATGAAATTCTATCGGCTATAAACGTCACAGACCCACTGGTTCCAATAATCACCTTCTTATCAGGAGATGCCAATGGTGATACATTATTAGATTTAACAGAGACTTGGATTTACACAGGAAGCTATGCCCTTGTTGCGGCAGATGTTTTAGCAGGTCAGGTTACGAATCAAGCTACGGTTTTAGGTACGCTACCAAGCGCAATTGTAGTAACGGATTTATCAGATGATAATTCAGTTTTGGAAAATGATGCAACGGTAACACGTCTTTGTCCTATTGCAATTATCAAAGAAGGAACGTTAAATGTATTAAATGGGAATTGTGCTGTTGTAGGAGATACTATCGATTATACATTCACAGTAACCAATGAAGGGAATGAAATTCTATCGGCTATAAACGTCACAGACCCACTGGTTCCAATAATCACCTTCTTATCAGGAGATACCAATGGCGATACATTCTTAGATTTAACAGAGACTTGGATTTACACAGGAAGCTATGCCCTTGTTGCGGCAGATGTTTTAGCAGGTCAGGTTACGAATCAAGCTACGGTTTTAGGTACGCTACCAAGCGCAATTGTAGTAACGGATTTATCCGATGATAATTCAGTTTTGGAAAATGATGCAACGGTAACACGTCTTTGTCCTATTGCAATTATCAAAGAAGGAACGTTAAATGTATTAAATGGGAATTGTGCTGTTGTAGGAGATACTATCGATTATACATTCACAGTAACCAATGAAGGGAATGAAATTCTATCGGCTATAAACGTCACAGACCCACTGGTTCCAATAATCACCTTCTTATCAGGAGATACCAATGGCGATACATTCTTAGATTTAACAGAGACTTGGATTTACACAGGAAGCTATGCCCTTGTTGCGGCAGATGTTTTAGCAGGTCAGGTTACGAATCAAGCTACGGTTTTAGGTACGCTACCAAGCGCAATTGTAGTAACGGATTTATCCGATGATAATTCAGTTTTGGAAAATGATGCAACGGTAACACGTCTTTGTCCTATTGCAATTATCAAAGAAGGAACGTTAAATGTATTAAATGGGAATTGTGCTGTTGTAGGAGATACTATCGATTATACATTCACAGTAACCAATGAAGGGAATGAAATTCTATCGGCTATAAACGTCACAGACCCACTGGTTCCAATAATCACCTTCTTATCAGGAGATACCAATGGCGATACATTATTAGATTTAACAGAGACTTGGATTTACACAGGAAGCTATGCCCTTGTTGCGGCAGATGTTTTAGCAGGTCAGGTTACGAATCAAGCTACGGTTTTAGGTACGCTACCAAGCGCAATTGTAGTAACGGATTTATCCGATGATAATTCAGTTTTGGAAAATGATGCAACGGTAACACGTCTTTGTCCTATTGCAATTATCAAAGAAGGAACGTTAAATGTATTAAATGGTAATTGTGCTGTTGTAGGAGATACTATCGATTATACATTCACAGTAACCAATGAAGGGAATGAAATTCTATCAGCTATAAACGTCACAGACCCACTGGTTCCAATAATCACCTTCTTATCAGGAGATACCAATGGCGATACATTATTAGATTTAACAGAGACTTGGATTTACACAGGAAGCTATGCCCTTGTTGCGGCAGATGTCTTAGCAGGTCAGGTTACGAATCAAGCTACGGTTTTAGGTACGCTACCAAGCGCAATTGTAGTAACGGATTTATCCGATGATAATTCAGTTTTGGAAAATGATGCAACGGTAACACGTCTTTGTCCTATTGCAATTATCAAAGAAGGAACGTTAAATGTATTAAATGGGAATTGTGCTGTTGTAGGAGATACTATCGATTATACATTCACAGTAACCAATGAAGGGAATGAAATTCTATCGGCTATAAACGTCACAGACCCACTGGTTCCAATAATCACCTTCTTATCAGGAGATACCAATGGCGATACATTATTAGATTTAACAGAGACTTGGATTTACACAGGAAGCTATGCCCTTGTTGCTGCAGATGTTTTAGCAGGTCAGGTTACGAATCAAGCTACGGTTTTAGGTACGCTACCAAGCGCAATTGTAGTAACGGATTTATCAGATGATAATTCAGTTTTGGAAAATGATGCAACGGTAACACGTCTTTGTCCTATTGCAATTATCAAAGAAGGAACGTTAAATGTATTAAATGGTAATTGTGCTGTTGTAGGAGATACTATCGATTATACATTCACAGTAACCAATGAAGGGAATGAAATTCTATCAGCTATAAACGTCACAGACCCACTGGTTCCAATAATCACCTTCTTATCAGGAGATACCAATGGCGATACATTATTAGATTTAACAGAGACTTGGATTTACACAGGAAGCTATGCCCTTGTTGCGGCAGATGTCTTAGCAGGTCAGGTTACGAATCAAGCTACGGTTTTAGGTACGCTACCAAGCGCAATTGTAGTAACGGATTTATCCGATGATAATTCAGTTTTGGAAAATGATGCAACGGTAACACGTCTTTGTCCTATTGCAATTATCAAAGAAGGAACGTTAAATGTATTAAATGGTAATTGTGCTGTTGTAGGAGATACTATCGATTATACATTCACAGTAACCAATGAAGGGAATGAAATTCTATCGGCTATAAACGTCACAGACCCACTGGTTCCAATAATCACCTTCTTATCAGGAGATACCAATGGCGATACATTATTAGATTTAACAGAGACTTGGATTTACACAGGAAGCTATGCCCTTGTTGCGGCAGATGTTTTAGCAGGTCAGGTTACGAATCAAGCTACGGTTTTAGGTACGCTACCAAGCGCAATTGTAGTAACGGATTTATCAGATGATAATTCAGTTTTGGAAAATGATGCAACGGTAACACGTCTTTGTCCTATTGCAATTATCAAAGAAGGAACGTTAAATGTATTAAATGGTAATTGTGCTGTTGTAGGAGATACTATCGATTATACATTCACAGTAACCAATGAAGGGAATGAAATTCTATCAGCTATAAACGTCACAGACCCACTGGTTCCAATAATCACCTTCTTATCAGGAGATACCAATGGCGATACATTATTAGATTTAACAGAGACTTGGATTTACACAGGAAGCTATGCCCTTGTTGCGGCAGATGTCTTAGCAGGTCAGGTTACGAATCAAGCTACGGTTTTAGGTACGCTACCAAGCGCAATTGTAGTAACGGATTTATCCGATGATAATTCAGTTTTGGAAAATGATGCAACGGTAACACGTCTTTGTCCTATTGCAATTATCAAAGAAGGAACGTTAAATGTATTAAATGGTAATTGTGCTGTTGTAGGAGATACTATCGATTATACATTCACAGTAACCAATGAAGGGAATGAAATTCTATCGGCTATAAACGTCACAGACCCACTGGTTCCAATAATCACCTTCTTATCAGGAGATACCAATGGCGATACATTATTAGATTTAACAGAGACTTGGATTTACACAGGAAGCTATGCCCTTGTTGCGGCAGATGTTTTAGCAGGTCAGGTTACGAATCAAGCTACGGTTTTAGGTACGCTACCAAGCGCAATTGTAGTAACGGATTTATCAGATGATAATTCAGTTTTGGAAAATGATGCAACGGTAACACGTCTTTGTCCTATTGCAATTATCAAAGAAGGAACGTTAAATGTATTAAATGGTAATTGTGCTGTTGTAGGAGATACTATTGATTATACATTCACAGTAACCAATGAAGGGAATGAAATTCTATCGGCTATAAACGTCACAGACCCACTGGTTCCAATAATCACCTTCTTATCAGGAGATACCAATGGCGATACATTATTAGATTTAACAGAGACTTGGATTTACACAGGAAGCTATGCCCTTGTTGCGGCAGATGTTTTAGCAGGTCAGGTTACGAATCAAGCTACGGTTTTAGGTACGCTACCAAGCGCAATTGTAGTAACGGATTTATCCGATGATAATTCAGTTTTGGAAAATGATGCAACGGTAACACGTCTTTGTCCTATTGCAATTATCAAAGAAGGAACGTTAAATGTATTAAATGGTGATTGTGCTGTTGTAGGAGATACTATCGATTATACATTCACAGTAACCAATGAAGGGAATGAAATTCTATCGGCTATAAACGTCACAGACCCACTGGTTCCAATAATCACCTTCTTATCAGGAGATACCAATGGCGATACATTATTAGATTTAACAGAGACTTGGATTTACACAGGAAGCTATGCCCTTGTTGCGGCAGATGTTTTAGCAGGTCAGGTTACGAACCAAGCTACGGTTTTAGGTACGCTACCAAGCGCAATTGTAGTAACGGATTTATCCGATGATAATTCAGTTTTGGAAAATGATGCAACGGTAACACGTCTTTGTCCTATTGCAATTATCAAAGAAGGAACGTTAAATGTATTAAATGGTAATTGTGCTGTTGTAGGAGATACTATCGATTATACATTCACAGTAACCAATGAAGGGAATGAAATTCTATCAGCTATAAACGTCACAGACCCACTGGTTCCAATAATCACCTTCTTATCAGGAGATACCAATGGCGATACATTATTAGATTTAACAGAGACTTGGATTTACACAGGAAGCTATGCCCTTGTTGCGGCAGATGTTTTAGCAGGTCAGGTTACGAATCAAGCTACGGTTTTAGGTACGCTACCAAGCGCAATTGTAGTAACGGATTTATCAGATGATAATTCAGTTTTGGAAAATGATGCAACGGTAACACGTCTTTGTCCTATTGCAATTATCAAAGAAGGAACGTTAAATGTATTAAATGGTAATTGTGCTGTTGTAGGAGATACTATCGATTATACATTCACAGTAACCAATGAAGGGAATGAAATTCTATCGGCTATAAACGTCACAGACCCACTGGTTCCAATAATCACCTTCTTATCAGGAGATACCAATGGCGATACATTATTAGATTTAACAGAGACTTGGATTTACACAGGAAGCTATGCCCTTGTTGCGGCAGATGTTTTAGCAGGTCAGGTTACGAATCAAGCTACGGTTTTAGGTACGCTACCAAGCGCAATTGTAGTAACGGATTTATCAGATGATAATTCAGTTTTGGAAAATGATGCAACGGTAACACGTCTTTGTCCTATTGCAATTATCAAAGAAGGAACGTTAAATGTATTAAATGGTAATTGTGCTGTTGTAGGGGATACTATCGATTATACATTCACAGTAACCAATGAAGGGAATGAAATTCTATCAGCTATAAACGTCACAGACCCACTGGTTCCAATAATCACCTTCTTATCAGGAGATACCAATGGCGATACATTATTAGATTTAACAGAGACTTGGATTTACACAGGAAGCTATGCCCTTGTTGCGGCAGATGTCTTAGCAGGTCAGGTTACGAATCAAGCTACGGTTTTAGGTACGCTACCAAGCGCAATTGTAGTAACGGATTTATCAGATGATAATTCAGTTTTGGAAAATGATGCAACGGTAACACGTCTTTGTCCTATTGCAATTATCAAAGAAGGAACGTTAAATGTATTAAATGGTAATTGTGCTGTTGTAGGAGATACTATCGATTATACATTCACAGTAACCAATGAAGGGAATGAAATTCTATCGGCTATAAACGTCACAGACCCACTGGTTCCAATAATCACCTTCTTATCAGGAGATACCAATGGCGATACATTCTTAGATTTAACAGAGACTTGGATTTACACAGGAAGCTATGCCCTTGTTGCGGCAGATGTCTTAGCAGGTCAGGTTACGAATCAAGCTACGGTTTTAGGTACGCTACCAAGCGCAATTGTAGTAACGGATTTATCCGATGATAATTCAGTTTTGGAAAATGATGCAACGGTAACGGTTTTATGTCAAGAAGAGGCTATTGCAATTATCAAGACAGGCGTTTTCAACGAAGTTAACGGCAACGACTGCGCGGATGCAGAGATAGATACAGTAACATACACATTCACGGTTACTAACGAAGGAGGCTCAGCGATTACATCAGTAACGGTAACGGATCCATTATTAGGAGGTTTGTTAACGGCTATTCCCACAGGAGATACCGATGGTGATAATGAATTAGATGTAACAGAAACGTGGGTATATGTTCAAGGCTATACGATCACCCAATCAGACATCGATACGGGAAGCATTAGCAATCAGGCTACTGCTGATGGAACAGGATCGACAGGTCCAGTAAGTGATCTTTCAGATGATAATTTAACCACTGAAGATGATGTTACCGTAACGGTTTTATGTCAAAACGATAGTATCGCACTTATCAAGACTGGTGTATTTAATGATTCCAATGGTGATTCGTGTGCAGATGTAGATGAGACGATTACCTATAGTTTTACTGTTATCAATAATGGAAACACAACGATTGGTAATATCGCTATCACTGATGCGCTTGTAAATGTACAAGGAGGTCCCATCACATTGGCGCCAGGAGCAACAGACAATACAACGTTTACAGCAACATACTTAATTACCCAAGCAAATATTGATAATGGCAACGTTACCAATACTGCCACTGCATCAGGATTTAATCCTTTGGGCGTTGTTGTAAGTGATATCTCGGATGATAGTAGTGAATTAGAAGATGATGTTACCATAACGGTGTTATGTCAAAACGATAGTATCGCACTTATCAAGACCGGTGTATTTAATGATTCCAATGGTGATTCGTGTGCAGATGTAGATGAGACGATTACCTATAGTTTTACCGTTATCAATAATGGAAACACAACGATTGGTAATATCGCTATCACTGATGCGCTTGTAAATGTACAAGGAGGTCCCATCACATTGGCACCAGGACAGACAGATACAACAACATTTACGGCAACGTACTTAATTATACAGCCAGACATTAATACTGGAAGTGTTACCAATACAGCTACTGCATCTGGATTTAATCCTTTGGGCGTTGTTGTAAGTGATATTTCGGATGTTGCTAGTGAATTAGAAGACGCTCCAACAGTTACATTGCTTTGTAACAATGCGGTTATTGCCTTAATCAAAACTGGTATTCCTACCGATGAGAATGGGGATGGTTGTATTGATCTTGGAGAAACTATTGTATACGATTTTGTGGTTACTAACTTAGGGAATGTGACCTTAACCAATGTTATCGTAACCGATCCAATGATCACGGTAAACGGAGGTTCCATAACTTTATTTGCTGGCGACAGTGATACTGAGACGTTCTCAGGCAGCTATACTATTGTTCAGTCAGATATAGACGCTGGTCAAGTAAGTAATCAAGCGATAGCGGAAGGACTCGATCCTTTGGGAGTTGTGGTGAATGATCTTTCTGATAATAATAGTAATTTAGAAGATGATGCAACGATATCCTTATTGTGTCAAGACCCAATTATAGCTCTTGAGAAGACAGGAATATTTAATGATGAGAACTCAAATCTGATTTCTGAAGTAGGGGAGACAATTAGCTACACATTTGTTGTCACTAATAGGGGTAATGTAACGTTATTTAATATTGCGATTGTAGATCCATTTCCAAGAGTCGTTATAGAAGGTGGGCCTATATTCCAGTTACTACCGGGTGAGATAGACGATACTACTTTTACCGCAACCTATACAATAACAGCTCAGGATGTTGAAAACGGCGAGGTTTTAAATCAAGCTATAGTAAGCGCTACCACTTTTGATGGAGATGAAGTAACAGATTTATCTGATGATCCAACAGATTTTACAGATGCCGATTCAGATGGTGACGGTGATCCTGATGATATTACCGTGGTTATTTTACCTAACGTAGATGCGCCATTCGATGTATTTAATGCAGTTTCACCTGACGGAAACAATCAAAATGACTTCTTCTTGATTCAAGGAATAAGTGAGTTCCCAGATAATACTGTTGAGATTTATAACAGATGGGGAGTCTTGGTTTGGGAAGCTTCCGGTTACGGAGGATCTAATGATGCAGAGAATGTCTTTGTAGGAGAGTCCAATGGTCGAGCCACCGTTTCTCAAGATAAATTATTGATCACCGGTACGTATTACTATGTAATTAAATTTAATGGTAATAACCCAGGACAAGACAGTTACGCAGGTTACTTATATTTAAACAGATAACAATCAATTAGTTTGATATCCGATTGTTTTAAAGAGCACTCGGTCAACAAAATATTTATTATGAGACAAAGTCATTTAATTATACTACTAGTATTATTAGCGGGTGGACTACTAACAGTTCAAGGGCAGCAGGATCCTCAGTATACCCAGTATATGTACAATACTCAGGTAGTCAATCCTGGTTATGCAGGCTCAAGAGATGCCTTAAGTTTTGGATTACTATTGAGAAGTCAATGGGTAGGATTAGAGGGTTCCCCTCAAACAGGAACCTTTACTATAGATTCTCCATTAGGTTTTAATGAGAATATGGGTTTAGGTCTATCAATAGTAGCTGAAGAAATAGGCCCTGCAGTGGAGACTAATTTTACGATTGATTATTCATACCGCATTCAAATATCTGACGCTGGTAAACTGGCCTTTGGTTTAAAAGCTGGAATGCATTTATTGGACGTTGATTTTACAAAGTTGAATATTGCTGATGCAAATGATCCAAGATTTCAGAATAATATTGATAATAAATTCCAGCCACAGATAGGAGCTGGTGTTTATTATAGTACAAATAAGTTTTATGCAGGCTTATCTGTTCCAAACTTTTTGAATACCAAACACTTTGATGAAGGTAGTTTAGCCAATACTACTATAGAGAGTGTTCCTCAAGAAAACTTACACTACTTTTTTATTACGGGCTATGTATTTGATATAAATGAGAATTTAAAGTTGAAGCCTGCATTCTTAGGTAAAGTAGTTGGAGGTTCTCCACTTCAAGCAGATGTTTCTTTGAATGCCCTTATTAATAATAAGTTTACATTAGGAGCTGCATATCGTTTTAGTGCAGCAGTAAGTGCCATGGCAGGATTTCAAGTGTCTGATGGATTATTTATTGGTCTGGGATATGATTACCAAACGACATCGTTAGAGACCTATAGTGACGGTTCATACGAGCTGATCTTCCGTTTTGATGTATTCAAGAAACCAGAACGTGTATTAACACCACGTTTCTTTTAAAAGGATTAAGATTTTAATTGCGATGTGTTTCATTTAGGAATGATTCAACAAGCATAGTAACTAAAGATTAAGAACGTATAATTTATTTGGGTCATTATGAAATTAAGTTCAAAGAATATTTTGATAATATTACTACTGGTACTTATAAGTACCAGTGTAGCTTTTTCACAGCAAAATCAGCTTAAGAAAGCAGATAAGGAGTTTGATAGATACGCATATACAGATGCGAGAGAGATCTATCTTAAAGTAGTCGAAGATGGATACGCTTCGCCAGAGATTTACAAAAAACTAGGCGATACGTATTATTGGAATAGTGATTATCGCAATGCTTCAAAGTGGTATGCTCGCTTAGTAGATCAATTTCCTTCTCAAACAGAAGCTTCATATTATTTACGAGCCGCTCAAAGTTTGAAAAGTGTAGGTAACTATGAGGATTCTGATAAGATGATGGAATCATACATAGCCATAACAGGGGACAATCTTGTAGCCCAAAACTATGAAAAGAACAAAGATTATTTAAGTCAAATCGCCTTTAAATCCAAGGACTACGAGTTAGAGAAGACTGCTATAAGTACTGCTTCCTCAGATTTTGGTTCTGCGTATTATTTAGGAAGCGTTGTTTTTGCTTCCTCCGAAGGCAGTACCGGTGATAAGACTTATGCTTGGACAGATGCGCCTTATTTAGATCTTTTTGTAGCAAATAGGGACAGTCTAGGCAAGCTTACCAATAAAGAGCGGCTCTCGGATGTTATCAATACTAAATACCATGAATCTTCTGCGGTATTTACAAAAGACGGAAATACGATCTATTTTACCAGGAATAATTTCATAAAAGGTAGGGCAGGAAAAGATAAAGATAAGACGGTTCGATTAAAGTTGTATCGCGCTGTAAAAGGTGACGATGGTAACTGGGGCGATGTAGCGGAGCTTCCCTTTAATAGTAAAGAGTATTCTACTGCGCATCCAGCCTTGAGTTTGGATGAGGAAAGGCTTTATTTTAGCAGTGATATGCCGGGTACGTATGGTATGAGTGATTTATGGTCTGTTGATATTTTAGGAGAAAATACTTATAGTGAACCTGTAAATTTAGGTGAGACAATCAATACAGAAACCAGAGAGTCCTTTCCTTTTATTAGTGAGAAAGGGAATCTGTATTTTTCAACCGATGGCAGACCTGGTTTAGGTGGCTATGATATTTTTTCAGGGCCAATTACTGCTGATGGAGTTGTGGGTGATATAGTTAATATTGGGGTGCCCGCAAATAGTAATCAAGATGATTTTGGGATTATCATCGAAGAGGATAAAAATCTTGGGTATTTATCTTCAAATCGTGATGGTACATCAGGTAGTAGTGGTGATGATATTTATCGTATTCAGTTTGCAAAATGTCAAGTTATTGTAGCCGGAACTGTGATTGATGCCAAAACAAAATCTCCAATATCTATGGCACTTGTAAAGTTATTAGATTTTGAGAATAATGAGTTAGCAGAAGCCATAGCAGATATCGATGGGAAATATATATTTCCAGAAACGGTAGATTGCAAACGTCAATTTACAGTCCGTTCAAGTAAGCAAGATTACGATAGTAACGAAACAATCATTCAGCCTCAAGAAGAATCGATTGTACTAGATATAACCATCCCTTTAACAAATGAAGAATGTACAATATACGATCTAGGATGCAAATTACTGGAACCTATCTATTTTGATTTTGACAAAAGCTTTATAAGAGCAGATGCAGAAATTGAGATTTACAAAATTTTGACTGCCATGAAACTATATCCTGATTTATTGATTCATGTTGAGTCGCATACAGATTCTCGTGGTAATGACCAATACAATGAATCATTGAGTGATAGAAGAGCGCAATCTACACGTGATTGGTTAATTGCAAATGGTATTGCCGCCAATAGGTTAAGCGCAAAAGGCTATGGGGAGTATCAATTACTCAACCAATGTTCAGAGGTTGTAGAATGCACAGAAGAAGAGCACCAGCTTAACAGAAGATCAATGTTTATTATTAAAAATAATAATAGCAGATTTGACAATAGTGCCAATGAAAGAAAATAGGATTACATACTAAAATTAAAAAAGAGCGCTTCAATGTATGAAGCGCTCTTTTTGTTTTCAGGGATTAGGTAATTTTGTACTTTTGAAAAAAAAACAAATGACAGAAGAGAAGGTTGTTTTAGTAAATGATAATGACGAACAAATAGGGCTTATGCCAAAAATGGAGGCTCATGAAAAAGGATTGTTACATAGAGCCTTTTCAGTATTTGTATTTAATGATAGGAATGAACTAATGCTTCAACAACGTGCAATGCATAAATATCATTCTCCTGGTTTATGGACAAATACTTGTTGCAGCCATCAGCGTGAAGGTGAAACTAATGTTGAAGCAGGTATAAGGCGTTTACAAGAAGAAATGGGTTTTACAACGACTTTAGACGAAACGATTAGTTTTATATACAAAGCACCCTTTGATAATGGTCTGACCGAGCACGAATACGACCATGTTCTTGTAGGGAAATTTGAAGATAAACCAGCTATTAATCCTCAAGAAGTTGAAGATTGGAAATGGATGAAGCTTGAAGATGTCAAAAATGACATCGAAAATAATCCAACATTGTATACTGTTTGGTTTAAAATAATTTTTGATAAATTTTATAATCACTTATCACTATGAGTTTAACCGTTTTTAGAAAAGCGCATTTTAATGCGGCCCACAGATTATTTAGGCCAGATTGGAGTGATGAGAAAAATCTAGAAGTTTTTGGTAAATGTAGCAATCCTCTATATCACGGTCATAATTATGACCTTGAAGTGGGCATTACCGGTGATGTTGATCCAGAAACAGGGTTTTTAATAGATCTTAAAATTTTAAAAGAGATAATTAAAGAAGAAGTGGAAGATGCTTTTGATCACAAGAATTTAAACAAGGAAGTACCTGTTTTCAGGGAATTAATTCCAACGGTTGAAAACATTGCGATAGAAATTTATAACAGAATTTTAAAACGAGTAGGAGTGTCCTACAAAGTCTCTATTAAATTATATGAAACACCACGAAATTTTGTGGTATACACAGGTTAATTATGAGTTTAGCAAAAGGGGCCGAAATGCCAAATTTCAAATTGAAAGACCAAAATGGTGAATTGTTTGATTCAAAAGCCATTAAAGGTAAAAAAGGGGTCGTGATTTTTTTTTATCCAAAGAATTTTACGCCACAATGCACTAAAGAAGCGTGTAGCTTTAGAGACAGTTTTGAAGATTTTACGAATGCAGATATACAAGTAATCGGTATTAGTGCAGACACTGAAAAATCTCATAAAAGATTTGCCAGTAAATTTAACCTTCCTTTTACTTTGTTGGCAGACACAAATAAAGAAGTACGTCAATTATTTGAAGTCAGTAGTTCCATGCTTGGTCTCTTACCTGGTCGCGAAACCTTCGTTTTTGATGTAAATGGAAAATTGATTTCAAAATTTAAAGCAATGAACGCACAACCACACATTGATGGCGCTCTCGAACAACTTAAGAAGTAAAATTGATAAACAAACCTTTATATTTTCTAAAATTTAAACCCATCCTTAAAGAAAAGGTTTGGGGAGGAAATAAATTGGTAGATTTATTCAATAAAGAGGGTAGTGGGAAGTTAGGAGAAAGCTGGGAAATATCTGGTGTTAGAGAAGGTGTTTCAGTAGTTTCTAATGGAACATTAATAGGGCAATCTTTAACAAAAGTTATTAAAACGTATAAGGACGAATTACTAGGAACAAAGGTGTATGCTACTTTTGGAGAAACATTCCCACTATTATTTAAGTTTATTGACGCTCACGAAGACCTTTCAGTACAACTGCATCCAGACGATGATTTGGCAAAAGAACGTCACGATTCTTTCGGTAAAACCGAAATGTGGTATATTCTACAAGCTGAAAAAAATGCAAATCTTATCGTAGGTTTTAAACTTAATACTACCGTTAAAGAATACCAAGAAAAACTATTAGAAAATAGAATTACTGATATCTTAACATACGAAAGCGTCAGAAATGGAGATAGTTTTTATATAGCACCAGGAACAGTCCACGCTATTTGTGCAGGTGTTTTTTTAGCAGAAATTCAACAAACGAGTGATGTAACCTATAGGATTTATGATTGGGATCGTCCTGGATTGGATGGAAAAATGCGAGAACTTCATACCGATGAAGCTAAAAAGGCGATAAATTTTGAGGAAAATAATGCTAGGATATACTACGAAAATATCGAAAACACTTCAGTACTACTTAAAAGTAGCCCATATTTTGAAACCAATAAGCTAGTACTAACCCAATCTTGCTCTCGTAATTTAATGCATAAAGACAGTTTTGTAGTCTATATGTGTGTTTCGGGTAAGGCGACTATTTCTTGTCAAAATAACAAAGAATCGTTACAAGTTGGAGAAACTATTTTGATTCCACAGCAATTGGCAAACATCTATATAGAAACAAAAGAAGCAACACTTTTAGAGGTTTATATTCCCTAATAGTTTGTAAATTTGCACTTTGTAAAAAAAATTCTTATTAATTAAAAATACCCACGTATTTGGGAAACAATCATGGCGAATAAAAGAGATTTAAAAAAAGACATTAACTATGTTTTAGGAGATATTATCGAAGCGGTTTATATTTGGGAACTTACCAATCCTGAAAAGGAAACCAAAAAGTCACAAGCAGTAATAGATAATGCAATCACAACATTTGATGAGCTTATTGTCAAAGTAAACCAAAGAGATGTTGAAAATCCTAAACAACACTTTAAAGCAGTAAACGCAGAATTGGAAACAAAAGGGAGAGCATTAATTGACAAAATTAACGCGCTATAAACTAGTTTACAGATTTTTTAATATTTGCTATAAAAGACTCCAATGTGATACCATATTTGGAGTCTTTTATTTTTGGAGTTAGGCTAGTATAAACCGTGTCTAAATATTTAATATTTGCGTCATAAATTTCGGTTAGTGCTAAATAAGGAGCCGCTTCGTAATCATTATGATTGATTACAAAGTTTACTGTTGCCAAATATTTAGATGATAATAGTCTGTTTTGCTTTGCTTTGTTTTCTATTAAAAGGGAGTCGTTTTCATCTCTTATTGCCTCGAAATTTTCCGCAGTTAAATCAAGATTTCTATCGATATATCGTTGTATTAATTTTTGATGCATTCTATAAATAGAATCATTTTTTGAACCACTTATAATTGCATCAGATCCAAACAGTTCCAAGCTTGTTTTTATATGTATATCTGTCGCTTCTCCAAAGAAAGGAATGCGTTCATCCACTAAATTTCCATTATCCAATCTAAGATATAAGTAATACATTTCTGGGCTTATGATTTCTTCTTCAAAAGAAAAGGCGTTAACTCCATTTATTTGTATGGAGTCTACCGAAATTACAAGTGTGTCATCTAATTTTTGGAGCAGCAAAGTTCCTTTTTTTAGGCCCGTTACGGCGCCTGTAACGCGCATCTCGTTTTCACTTTTTCCACAACTTTCCAATACGAATAATGCGGTAACGATATAAACAATTCTTTTAAACATAGGTGGTTTTTATAAGAGCACAAAGATGCTTTAAAAATGGTGTAATTGAAAAGCTATCCTAAATAAAAAAGCTTTTTTTTGAAATTTTATAAGCTTCGTAAAATGTTGTTTTATCCTGCTGCAGCTAGTTGCATTAAAAAGGTACAAGCCACTGCTCCAATAGTACCAATAGCATAACCAAATACTGCTAACAATACGCCTACCGTCGCAAGTGATGGATGAAAAGCAGCGGCTACTATAGGCGCAGATGCCGCGCCTCCCACATTGGCTTGGCTGCCTACCGCAAGAAAGAAGTAGGGTGCTTTTATTAATTTTGCTACAAGAATTAAAAGTCCCGCGTGTATGGTCATCCAAACAACACCAATAATAATGAGTTGCCAGTTGTCAAAGATGAGCGTTAAATCCATCTTCATTCCAATAGTAGCCACAAGGATATAAATAAAAACACTTCCGTATTTACTAGCGCCCGCTCCTTCATAAGTTCGCAACCTAGTATAGGATAAAATAACTCCAATAATAGTTGTTATGGAGATCATCCAGAAAAACGATGAACTTAAGAAGGTAAATAAATTTCGTGTTAATCCATGGTTTAATCCATTTACAAAATCTGTAAAAAAGTTACTCATATAACCTGCTCCAAAATGAGCAAATCCTACAGTACCAAACGCGATGGCTCCAAGAATCATTAAATCTGTAAGTGACGGGTTTCGTTCAACGGCCAACGAATAATTAGAGACTTTCTCTTTCAGTGCTTCAATTGCAGTCGTATCTGCACCCAACCATTTGTCAATTTTAGCAGTTTTTCCAATACCTATTAAAATAAGCGCCATCCAAACGTTTGCGACTACGATATCTACAAATACCATTCCGCCATATAAAGCCTGGTTGTATCCATAAACTTCTAACATCGCTGTTTGGTTTGCGCCACCGCCAATCCAACTACCAGCTAATGTTGAGAGTCCCCTCCAAACGGCATCTGCTCCTTCGCCACCAACGGCTTCTGGCCAAAATGTTCCTACCAATAAAACAGCAATTGGACCGCCAATAATAATACCTACAGTTCCCGTTAAAAACATGATTAGTGCTTTAGGACCTAAATTAAAAACAGCTTTCAAATCTATGCTCAAGGTCATCAATACCAGTGCAGCCGGCAATAAATACCTGCTGGCAACGTAGTACAAACTAGAAGATTTTTCAGTAACATCGCCATTATCTGCAACACTTATCCAATCTGGGGAAATTATTCCTGTGGTGGTAAGTAATGCCGGAATAAAATAGGCCATAAATAGCGCTGGAACAATGGTGTAAAAAGACTTCCAAAACCCAGCGGTCTTTGCTGAAGTATAAAAAATAAGCCCAATAGCTAACATTAATAGTCCAAAGACAATCGTATCATTTGTAAAAAGGGGAGTAGTGTCTTCTATAATTTGGGCGACAGTATCTTGCATGGTTTAGTTTTTATGCAAAATAGTTTTTTAATTCTGAATTCAGAATTTTAGAAGTGAATAAATTACTTCAACAAATTATCACTATTTATTAAAACCTCAAACCGCAACCACATATTAAAAAACCACAAACTCTTAATTAATACTGCTTACTTTTTCCGGTTGTTCTTCTTAAGCATTTCATTAAGTATCCACTCAATTTGGCCATTGGTGGAACGAAACTCGTCTTGAGCCCATTTTTCAATAGCTTTCATCATGTCTTCATCGACTCTGAGTGCGAATGCTTTTTTCTTTGCCATAATTAGTTTATGTTACAACAGATTTTTGTTTTGAGTTTAATAATTAATTTAAAGTGATAACAGCCCTAGACTCAAAAGTAAAATTGAAGTACTAATTGTTATTTTAAATAGTTTGTTTTTTATAAAAGCCAGACTCCAAGCACACCATTTATTTTATGTTTGTAAACTATTCTTTAATGAAATTACTTATTGCTCCAATTAACGCTGGCATTACAGGTAGTTTAGGGTCATTATAGGTCTTTTGATTTTCAAGACCATCACCTTCTACTTTCTTGAGAATATGATTCATTTGTGGGATGATTAAATAGTCTGCTCCTGGTTTTCCTTTATGTAGTTCTTCTGCTTCGCTTATTCCTACTTGTATGTCATTATCTCCATTAATGATGAGTATCGGTATGTCTAATTTTGACAGTGCAGCTTTTGGATTGTATTTCATCCAACTATAAATAAAGGGCTGTAAAGCAGTTCTGAAAATTGATGCTAATCCTTTATCGTAGCTTGTCGTATTTCCATTGGCTTTTAATTCAGCAAAGGCCATTTTAGCGTTTTTAGTGAGCTGTGGAGCTTGTTTACTCAATTGCTCAACGATTACTTGGTCTATACTTCTTCCTGCTCCAGCGATTGAAACAAAACCATCTGCACCATCTTCCAAAGCAACCAAACCTACTAAAGACCCTTGGCTGTGGCCGATAATATAAATCTTGGAAAATACATTCGCGTTTTTAAAGTACGCTAGAACATCTTTAGCATCTTTTATAAAATCATCAAATCTTATACTCTCCTCATTAATACTGCGGTCTTTCATTTGCTTTACAATACGTTTGTCATATCTAAAGCTAGCAATGTTGTTCTTGTACAATCCTTCCGCTAGATAGCGAAGCGAATTATTTTCCATCATTTGTTGGTTTCCATTCCTGTCTGTAGGTCCAGATCCGCCTATTATGATGGCTAACGGAATTTTTTCTGCTGTTTTAGGTACTAAAATGGTTCCGTCAATGAATGGTGAAACACTAATGTCTTTTGAGTCTTTTTCTAGTGTTTGCGCATTTGAAAAATTCAAAAAAAGCAGCGAAATGATAATTGTATATTTCATAATTATTGTTTTTTAAGAACAATGTTTTGACCACGTTGCGAAAGTGTAAAGCTGGTAATTTCATTTTCGTTCTCTTTAAAAGCCATTTGTGCTTTTACTTCGTTATTAACAAAAGTATTTTCAGCAATAGGGGTGAATTCAAGCGCATTTTGGCCTGCAACCTGTCCATATAATTTATTGTCTTTAACCATAATAGTTGCTGTAAGACCATATTGTGAATCTTTATAAATCCCTTTATAGGTATTTAGTTTGCTGAAAGGCACTACGAAAACTTTAGCGTCCTTTGTAAATAGTCTGTTGTTTTCAGGATCGACTAAATGCGAGTGTATGTCTGAAATGTTTTGATCTCCAGTATTTGTTAAAACAGCTACGACTATTTCTTTTTCTAGATCGATACCTAAATAAGCGCTAAAGCCGTAAGTGCCGCCGCCGTGACTAATAGTACTTTCTTTTTTAAACCAATTGACGCCAATTTCAGTTTTACCATCCTCTGAAACAAATTGAGTAGGAATCGTTGCTTGTTGTGCTTCGGAAAGTTTATTTTCTCTGAGGTAGGACATTCCGTAGGAAACTAAATCTTTTATATCGGCCTTTAGTGCTCCTGCAGGAGAAAGTATGTTTAAATCCCAATGTGATGTAAGTTTTCCTTTTTGATATCCATAGGCAAAGTTTTTAGTTTGTGAAGCAGGAACATCAAAATAGGTGTGATTAAGGTTTAATGGTTCTAATATTTCGTTTTTAATTAGTGTTTTATATGGAGTGCTTTCAATAATAGCTAGCCCTTCACCCATAAGCCCAACCCCAATATTGCTGTAAGAATATTTTTTACCTACTTTCATAGTTCCCCAATTTGAGAGGTATTGGTAAAGCTTTTTTCTATCCAATTGGGCGTACGGATTTTGAAGATCTGGGGGATTATATCCTAAAGGAAAACTATGCAATCCAGAAGTATGAGTGGCTACATCTTTAAAGGTTACCTTTCTACCTTCAGGATCTGAAAGCTTTAATGAATCAGGAAAAACTGCATATAAAGGAGTGTCTAAAGTGACTTTATTCTCTAAAACCATTTTTGACAAAAGCAGCCCAGTAAATGTTTTTGTGATAGAACCAATTTCATAAATTGTAGCGGTAGTGGCAAGCGTCTTTTTTTCCATATTTTGATATCCTGTTACAAAATAATCAACTGTATTGTTTTTGTAAATACCAATTGCGATGGATGGGTTATCTCCATTTTCAATACGCCTTTCCAGTTCTTTCTTTACCGTATCTGTAATTTGAGCTTCAGTTATACCTACAAATAATAGTGCAGCGATAAAAAAGGGTATTCTAATTATTGTTTTCATCTAAATGTATTTGTAGCTGTTGATGACGCTTTCGGCCTCTACTCTTTTCTGCGTTCCTAAGAGCATTTTTTTTCCATCTTTAAATTCAATTTGGATGCCGATATTGCCTTTTGTAGTATAGGCTTTGCCGCGCTTATTAAACGAAAATTTATAACCCCAGCCGCCGTATTCTAAGATTGGGTTGTACTCACGAACGTATATTTTTTCAATTTGACTCCAAGCGATGTTTTTCATTTTTAAGTGAAATGGCCAAAAACCGTAAAAAATGCCTTGTTCATTGATTTTAGTTTTAAGCTTTAATCCGTAAATCAAAAGGATAACAAGTGGCGTAATTATATTTGAAGCGATTAAACTCAAAACAGCATTGCTGTCTTTAGCAATTTCTTGGTAGGTATTATATGAGGTAACTAGAACGATTGCAAATGTCGCGATCAATATCACTGAAAGCCACCATTGTGTAAATCTTTGTGCTTCTGTAAATACTCTCATCCTTTACTTTTTTCTAAGATGGCAATAGAGTTTGTGTCAGTGCAACCTATTAATTTCCCGTCTTTTGTGATCCAGCCTTGGCGGGCATATGAATTATGTAGATACTCAAGATTTTGAATATTTTGCGTCCAATTAAACATTGACTGTAACATTTTATATTCTTTCATTTTCAAAATGTAATTAATTATAGTTTTCACCCCTCATCATTCATTAATGATTAAGAGTTCCTGCATTTACAACCGGTGTTGCATCTTTGTCACTGCATAAAATAACCATTAGATTGCTTACCATCGCGGCTTTGCGTTCTTCGTCTAAATTTATAATTTGTTTTTTGCTAAGTTCGTTTAAGGCCATTTCTACCATGCTTACTGCACCTTCAACGATCTTGTGTCTTGCTGCAACAATTGCGGTAGCTTGTTGACGTCTTAGCATTGCGCTCGCAATTTCGTTGGCATAAGCGAGATAACCAATTCTTGATTCTAGCACTTCAATACCGGCAATTGCTAGTCTTTCTGTGAGTTCTAATTCTAGTGCCTCGTTGACTTCACTCATACTACTCCTAAGTGTAATGTCTTCATCTAGTCCTTCATCTGCAAAATTATCGTAGGGATATTTACTCGCTAGTTCACGAACAGCAGCATCGGTTTGGATGCGTACAAAATTCTCATAATTATCAACATCAAAAGCTGCTTTATGAGTGTCTTGGACGCGCCAAACTAAAATGGTGCTAATGATTATTGGATTTCCCATCTTGTCATTTACTTTAAGACGTTCACTATCAAAATTACGAGCTCTTAAAGAAATTTTTGTTTTTGTATAAAAAGGATTTACCCAATACAACCCATTATTCTTGATGGTGCCAATGTATTTCCCAAAAAGTAAAAGTATTCTGGAACTGTTAGGGTTTACCATAATAAAACCCGGAATCATAATTAGCGCAGTGAGAATTAAGAGTCCAAATAATGGGTGTCGAAATGCGATAATCCCGCCGATACCAAAAATAAAAAGGATAAGAAATAATAACAACATAGCGTATCCGCTTGGTGGAGTAGACGTTTTTTCGTTTGTCATAATATTTAATTTAAAATGATATTAAAATGATATTAAACAAATATAGGTTATTTTTTTATAAACAACCAAATTTATATTCTTGGCCTCATATATTTGAAAAAAGATTGCTGTATGTTTTATATTTGTGAGGACTTCATTAATTAGTTGATTATTAAAGTAATTTGATAGTATCTTTTTGTTCTCTTAAATGCATTGCTTGAAAATCCATGGAAACATCCTTTTTAATCATTTTTGGTTTAATGACCCCTGCAATTCGAGCACAGTAACTCGAGGCAGATTCGGGGCGTTTATTGAAAACAGAAATCACAAAATGTAATCAAAACCAATTCTAGAAAATATGAAGAACAAGACTATTCGTTGATGGGGTTGTCCTTAGACCATAATCCACTCACAGAGGAGAAACGTTTTTTGGCAGAAAAAACATTTAAGAAATTCTTCTTACTGTCCTCTAAACAGACATTTTGAAGTGTTGTGATATTTGTGCGCGACAGATTTTATTTTTTTTATCAGTCAAGTAAATCTATTTTCCCTGACTAATCATAATCGTTCCTTATATTTGTGAAAATAATATAGATATCCTATGAAAAATGCGTTCTCATTATTCTTGCTTTTCGTTCTCATAACAAACCCTTTATTTGCTACCGACGATTGGGGTAGAACTGGGCATCGAGTTACAGGTGAGATTGCTGAAAAATATTTGACTAAGGAAGTTAAAGAAAAAATAAAAAAATTATTAAATGGAGCCTCACTTGCATTTGTTTCTACCTATGGTGATGAGATAAAAAGTGATGACCAATATAGAAAGTACGGGCCTTGGCACTATGTTAACTTCCCTTTTGGCGGAAGCTATGAAGTTGTTGATAAAAGTGGTAGGGGAGATTTAATACAGGGAATACAGTATTGTGTGGACGTAATAAAAGATGAAAACGCTAGTCAAAAGGATAAGTCGTTTTTCCTGCGTATGCTAGTCCATTTTATTGGGGATTTACATATGCCGCTTCACGTGGGTATCGCAGATGATAAGGGCGGAAATGATTTCCAAGTGCGATGGTTTGGAGATGGCACTAATTTACATACCGTTTGGGATACAAAGTTGATAGAAAGTTATGAAATGTCGTTTACTGAATTGGCTGAAAATGCAGATTACCTGTCTGCAAATGAAATTGAAACTATCCAAAATAGCACGCCAATGGATTGGATGTATGAAAGTCGTGGATTGTGCGAAGATATATACGCAAATACCGAAGTAGGCCAGAAATTAAGTTATAAATATATGTATCGTTATGTAAATGTAGCACGATTGCAAATGCAAAAGGGAGGCATACGACTAGCTGGTCTATTAAATGAGCTTTTTAAATAATAGATACTATATTTCTGAAGGTTAAATTAATTCTAGGCTGCATTTTTCGTTTTGATTTTGGTAATTGGTGTTTCCAATTGGTTTGAGATCCACTGCCCATAAGTAATAAACTGCCGTGTTCTAATTCGATTTTATATTTTAATGTAGGATCTTTTTTATGTTTCAAATGAAAAACCCTTTTTTCTCCAAATGAAAGAGAGGCTATAATAGGATCTTCTCCTAGTTCTTTTTCATTATCACTGTGCCAACCGTTGCTGTCATTTCCATCTCGATATAAATTGAGTAATACGGTAGAAAATGTTGCATTGCTTTCATTCTCAATATCAGATTTTATTTTTTTGAGAACAGGCGTTAACGCGTTAGGCTGCATTACTACGTTTGAATAGGAATAAGGTTTTCCTTCTTCACCGTATAATGCTGTTAGGCGAGGTTGATGGTGCGTTTTTCCAAAAACGGTGATTGTGTCAGCTTTCCATAAGGTGTCTTTTTCAAGTATGCTTTGAATTTTTTTTGCATCTTCTACGGAATAAAAATTTGGAAAATACCAAGCAACTGCATCTTTTAAAGGAAGTAGAACCTTACGCTCATTATTCGCGGACGAAAATAAATCTATCATTTAATTTTAAAATCTTAAATAGGGATACAAATGTTTTTTTTTAGTCTCACCTCTTGGTTCTCCACTCTTTTTTAAACATACTGATAGGTCCAATAAATTAAACCAAATTGCAACGGAATTCTAAGAATAAGTACCCATTTTGGTAATTTAAGAGAAGCCTTTTCATTTTGTAACATATAAACATGAACTGAGAAAAATAATACAAGCATGACAATAATCATGTAGGCCCCGGTAGTTTCGGTTTTTGGATTTAATAAAATAAATCCTGCTAACATTTCAGCAATCCCACTAAGTATTACCATTAATTTAGGAGCTGGAATGTAGGTCGGCATTATGCGCTCATAAACTTTAGGTTGTCTAAAGTGATTTGCTCCGGCGACAATAAAAATAACGCCTAAAAGATATTGGTGCCAAGGAAGCATAAGATCAATTTTGTTAAAAGATTATAGCTGTAAAAATAGCCAATTAAATTACTAGAGCTTTAAATATACAGACAAAAACAAATTTTTAGTCAACCCCGTATAAACCCCTGTTTTTCGCTTTAAATTTTAAAATCAGAAAAAAAATGCAGACCTTCGGTTATTAATTATTCAAAAAATAAATTTTATGAGTTTTTCAGATGAAAAATTGCCAAAAAATGGAATCACCGCAAAAGAAGCAAGTGATTGGACAGCAGCATATCAAACAGCGCACCCTAATGAAACAAAAGCTTTTTCAATTCCAATTGTTGATTTATTGGAATTATTAACAGAGCTTGGTGTTTTACAAAAAGATGCAAAAGGCAATTTAACGACCCACGGCGTTACGGATCCCGCAGACGGTATTCGTGCTTATTTAGCCATTGGACCAGACCCCGATAAGCCTTCGGTAAATGAAGATAAATTAGTATTAGTTGGAACTGTTGATGGTGAGGATCAAGTTAAAGGAACCCCAAACCCACTAAAAGTTACATTACTTGGATCTGGTGCATTTGATTTGACGAGGCCTTGTCCAACGAAATGCGATGTTAAAAGTCCGCTCTATCATTCATAATTTTGATTGACTTACTAAACGAGAGCCTAGATAATATAGCTTCAATATTTTCATTAATAGTTGGGATTTTATATGCTGTTTACTGGTTTAAAGTTAAAGCTGATAGGGCATTTAGTTTTTTAACATTGTATTTAGGGTTGACTGTTATTATTAATTTGACAATGACATTTTACGCTACTCATAAATGGAATAATTTATTTATATCTCATTTTTATTTTATATCACAATTTGTTTTGTTGTCGCAGTTTTATTACTGTTTGTTTAAGAAAAAGCAAAAACAACTTGTAAGGTTTTTACAAATATTAGTGTTGTTGATAATAATAATTAATTTTATTATTGACCCCGCAATCTTTTTTAAATTTAGTCTTTTGGAAGTTTTTGTAACCGCTATTACATTGGTGGTATTTACTATCATTCATCTTTATAACTCTTTGATAGAAAAAGGGACATACCAATATGTAAATGCAGGTATTTTGATTTATTTATCAATGAGTACTCTTATATTTTTCTTAGGAAACTATTTGGCTTTGAGTAAAGATTTGCCTGAAGGGTTAAGCAATAATATATGGAATATTAATATTTTACTTGTGCTTATTTATCAAACATTTATATTTTTAGAATGGAAAATTAATATCTCAAAATGGAAAACCAAGAATCCTTAATAGCTGTACTTGCTTATGGGATAGTGTTTATTTCGCTATTGCTTTTGGGCTTGATGCTATTTTTTCATTATTCCCGAAAGAAAATTGTACAAGAGCAAGTTTCAAAAATTGAAATGAAACTATACCATCAAAAAAATGTTTTGAAAGCAACCATTGCAACCCAAGAAGAGGAGCGCACGCGTATTGCACAAGATTTACATGATGATATTAGTTCTAAACTTAATATTGTGAGTTTAACAACCAATATGTTATTAGATGACACTGCGTTCTCAAAGGAGCATTACAAATCATTGAATCATATCTTAGAGGTTACCACTACGACTTTGGAGAGCTCGAGAAAAATCGCACACGATCTTTTGCCACCTATTTTAGATAAATTTGGATTAGAGGTTGCTCTGGAAGAATTATTAGATGATTATATTAGAACCAATAAGCTTCAAGTTCTTTATGAAATTAATAGGCTTCCATTGGTGCTAAAATCTAATGAACTTCATGTTTTTAGAATTGTACAGGAATTAATAAATAATGCCATAAGGCACGCAAACGCTTCGCAAGTACAAATCAATTTAAACGCTACAGACTCTGGGTTTTTATTAAAGTTTGAAGATAATGGCGTAGGTTTTGATACTACAGATTTTGAAGAAAAAGCTGGATTGGGTATTCAAAATATCAAAAGTAGAGCAGCTATTTTAAATGCAACACTTACTGCAGAAAGTACTTTGGGCGTTGGCAGTAATTTTATTTTAAAGACAAATGGAAAAGATGAATAAAATAACCTTAGTGTTAGCAGATGACGAATTGCTTTTTAGACAAGGTTTACGAGCGATTTTAAGTAAACATGAAGATTTTGAAATTCTTTTTGATTCTTCTGATGGGGCAGATTTAGTTTCGCAATTAAGAGAGGCTAATACTTTGCCTGATATTGTTATTATAGATTTAAAGATGCCTGAATTAAATGGGGTAGAAGCCACTAAGATTATAATAGAAGAATTTCCTGAGGTAAAAATTATCGCACTTACTAGTTATTTTAGCAAACCCTTTATATTAAATATGTTCTCTATAGGAGCTGTTGCATATCTTGCAAAAAACAGTACCCCAAGTCTTATGGTCAAGACTATTCAAGAGGTTGCGTCCAAAGGTTTTTATTATGATGATCAGGTTTTTAAGTATATTCAAGAAGGACTTTTAGGAGGTTTTAATAACAGACCAATGTCTAAATTTGATAAGAGTTTTATCTCCAAAAGAGAGTTGGAAGTATTGGAGCTTATTTGTAGGCAATATACCACAGTAGAAATCGGAGATAGTCTCTTTATTAGTCCACGAACAGTAGAAGGTCATAGAAATAGTTTGTTTCTCAAAACCGATTCTAAAAATAGCGCAGGTCTTGTGGTATTTGCACTACAGAATGATATTGTTAAATTAGATATTCCTTTTTAAAAGAGGTAATTAAGAATTTAAATTTTATATGCAAAAAGGACTTTCTTTTATTAGAGAAAGTCCTTTTTTTGTAAATAATAAAATTACTCTTTTACTAATTGTTTAATGATAGTCCCATATTCACTTTCAATTAGTAAAATATATCCAGCACTCTGTAACCGTGAAATGTCAATTTGAGAAATATCTTCAAGTATTGAAATGTTTTCATTTAGTGCCAACCTTCCGTTAAGGTCATAAATGCTCACTTTTGATATTTGTATTAATTGTGGGTTGCTAATATTTATTAAATTGGATGCTGGATTAGGATAGGTACTTATGGTTGTTATAGATAATGATGGATCATTGTTGCCTAGCAAATCATTAACGACTAGTATAAACTCACATTCACCCTCAAACCCATTTTCATCTTCTGCTGTCATGGTTATGATATACGTGCCTTGTTGTAAAGGTGTACCTGGCGCTGGGTCTTGGTCAAGATTTTGGATACCTGAACAGTTATCTACTGCGGTTGCTTCTCCCGTATCAAAATAATCTGGTAATTCGTAAGGTCCTGTAGATATTACTGTCTGGTTAGGTGGGCAGGTGATAACCGGTGGTAAACTGTCTGCTATTGTAACGATTGCTATACAAGAATCAATAACTCCTTCAGCATTTGTAACGGTTAATGTAACTTGGACTGGTGTTCCTATGTCTGAACAAGTAAAGGTGTCAATATCTAAGCTTAAACCATCTAAACAACTTTGCCCCGAAGAACCATTATCTATATCCTCTGGTGTTATAGTTACCGACCCATTATCTTCTACGACTACTGTTATACTTTGACAAACTGCTACTGGAGGAAGCACGACTTCTAAAACGGTTACAGTAGCAACACATGTTGCGGTGTTACCGCTGGTGTCTGTAATACTAAGGGTAACTTCATTTTCACCTAAATTGGTGCAATCTAGTTCCGTAATATCTAGTTCAATATTAGCTATCACACAATTATCAGTACTTCCGTTATTAATTTCGGCCGCAGTAATAGTTGCCATTCCCATAGCATCTAATTGTACCGTTAAATTTTGGCAAATAGCCACTGGAAATTCACTGTCTATTACGGTAACGATCGCTATACAACTGTTTTCATTTCCGTTTACATCTATAATTGTGAGCGTTACTTCGTTTTCACCCACATCACTGCAATCAAAGTCTGTTTGATCTATGGTAATGGTGTCTATTCCGCAATTGTCGCTACTCGCAGCATCAATATCTGCTTCTGTTATTGATGCCATTCCCATAGCGTCTAAAACGATGCTTATGTTTAGGCAATTTGTAATGGGTCCTTCATCATCTACAATAGTCACGATAGCAGTACACTCTGCTGTGTTTCCTGAGGTATCTGCAATGGTTAGCGTTACAACATTGGGACCTATATTAGTGCAGTCAAAAGTATCAACATCAATGCTTAATAAGTCTATTGCACAATTATCAAAACTTCCATCATCAATATCTGCCGCAGTAATGGTAGCCATTCCCATAGCATCGAGCGCTACGGTAATGTCATTACAAGTAACAACTGGTAAACCGGTGTCTTCAACCGTTACTATTGCTTCACAGGTTGCGGTACTTCCGTCATTTTGAGTTACGGTTAGGGTAATGGTATTGTCACCAACATTTGAACAGTCAAAAGAAGTTATGTCTGCCGTTAGAACTAAAGTGGAGCTCCCACAATTATCATTGCTGCCGCCATCAATATCTTCAGGTTCAATAGTTGCCACTCCCATTGCGTTCAAGGTAATTGTAATGTTTTGACAAATAGCTTCTGGTGGTGTGGTGTCTTCAATAGTAACAACTGCAGTACAGGTGCTTACATTTCCATTTACATCGGTAACTGTTAGTGTTACATCGTTGTCACCTAGGTTCGAACAATCAAATGTGTCAATGTCTAGAGTTAGTGTATCAATTCCGCAGGCATCATTACTGCCATTGTCGATGTCTCCAGGTGCAATCGTTGCCATCCCTAAAGCATCTAAGGTCAATGTCAAGCTTTGACAAAGAGCTTCTGGTAATGTATCATCTATTACCATTACTAAAACCGTGCAGCTGTTTATATTTCCAGCGTCATCTGTTGCGGTTAATGTTACGGCATTTGCCCCCACATTAGTGCAATCAAAAGTATCTTGATCTATTGCTAAAGTGAAGCCACAGTTGTCAAAGGATCCATCGTCAATATCTGCCGGGGTAATGGTAGCATTTCCACTAGCATCTAATATGACTGTAATTGCTTGGCATTGTACTGCGGGTAAAATATCGTCTAAGATGGTAATAACTGCCATACACGTGGCAGTGTTTCCATTGAGCTGTGTTACCGTAAGTATTACATTATTGTCACCAACATTCGAACAATCAAACTCAGTAATGCTAGCCTCTAAGGTAATGTCTGTTCCACCACAATTATCGGTACTCCCATTATCTATATCTGATGCTACAATAGTAGCCATACCTATTGCATTTAGTGATAGCGTAATGTTTTGACATATAGCAGTAGGAGTTCCACCTACAACCACTGTAACAATGGCAACACAGGTATTTGAATTTCCGCTAGTATCTGTAACTGTTAATGTAACGTTATTGTCTCCTAGGTTGCTGCAGTCAAACATATCGATGTCTATTGATGCGTTTGCTATGGTACAATTGTCTGTGCTTCCACCATCTACTTGTGAAGGCAAAATAGTAGCCACTCCAGCTGGATTTAACTCAATGGTGATGTTTTGGCAAACTGCCTCTGGAGCAATTATATCTAAGACGGTTACAACAGCGTTACAGGTTGCGGTCATACCGCCATTTTCTGCGGTAAGTAGTACTGCGTTTGTACCTATGTCTGAGCAATCAAAAGTGTCATTGTTAAGAGAGAGATTGACGGCTGTATTATCACAACCAAAGAAGCTTCCATTATCAATATCTGAGGGCAAAATAGTTATAACACCAGATGCATCTAGAAATACATTAATGTTTTGACAGGACGCTACAGGCATTTGATTTTCTAATACCGTTACGGTTGCAGTGCAAGCGTCAATATTACCACTGCTATCTTCAATAGTAAGTGTAATTGTATTGTTTCCTAGATTTGCACAAGTGAAGGTGTCAAAATCTATAGTCGTAGCAACAATGGAACAATTGTCAAAACTACCGTTGTCTAGTTGTGAAGGGGTAATTATTGCGATTCCAGCAGGATCCAATGATATGGTTATATTTTGACAAACTGCAGTGGGTAAAATGGCATCTTGAATAGTAACTGTTGCTTGACACGAATCTACATCGCCATCACCATCCATCACCATTAAAGTTACTGTGTTTGGACCTATGTCTGCACAGGTAAATGTATTCACATCTATGCTTAATGTTACTAGGCCTGTGTCTGAAAAGGATCCACCATCAATGTCTTCTGGTAGAATAGTAACATTTCCGGAAGCATCTAATTGCGCAATAAAATTTTGACAAACTACCGTAATGTTTCCATCATTAGTTGAAGTAGTTAGGTGATTTGATTCTTTTTTATCATTATTTAATGCAGCGTTGTTAGTTGCAAACGTAGTTGCTATTGAAAGTAGAAAAGAGAAACAGCATAAAATAATAGCGTACTTGTTTTTCATAAGAAGGTTTTTTTCAACAAAATAGGTTCATTTTATCATTTTTAAAAATATATTTTATTAAATATCAGCTATTTCCTATGTAATGCAAAAAAACCTGTTAACGGAATCGCTAACAGGTTTTTTTAATTAATGTTAAATATAAAAGTGGGAACACTTTTTATGCTTGTATTATTTAATCATCTCATAACTTCGTTTTATAAACTTCGTCATATCTTCCCCTTTTAATAAACCTTTGCTCAATTTTGCCAAATCTAAGGCTTGATTTACCAAACGTTCTTTTTTCTTAGCAGTCTTCGTGTTTAAAATTTCAGAAACCAATTCATTATTAGTATTTACAATGAGATTGTACATATCTGGCATTCCGCCTAGACCAAACATTCCACCGCCACCAGATTGTTGCATCTCTTTCATACGACGCATAAATTCCGGCTCCGTAATCGTAAAGGCATTTGCAGCACTGTCCATGGATTCTAATTGTACTGAAAACTTTTCTGCTGGAATTGTTGCAGTTAAAAAGGTTTTCAGCGTTTCTTTCTCCTCATCATTTAATTTAGAGATGGCTTCTTCATCCTTATTAATTAAATTATCAATATGATCTCCATCCACACGAGCAAAAGAAATTTTCTCTTTGCTTGTTTCCATTTTCTGTATTAAATGGGCAATAATAGGAGAATCCAATAACAATACTTCGTAGCCTTTGTCTTTAGCAGACTGGATATAACTGTGTTGTTCGTCTTTATTACTAGCATATAGCAATACTAATTTTTCATCTTTATCGGTTTGTGATGCTGCTAGATTTTCTTGTAATTCAGCAAACGTATAATACTTACCGTCTACCGTTGGGTATAGCATAAAATCTTGTGCTTTCTCAAAGAATTTATCTTCGGTTAGCATCCCGTATTCGATCACAATTTTAATATCGTTCCATTTGCTGTCAAAATCTTCTCTATTTTCTTTGAAAAGACTTTTCAGTTTGTCTGCAACTTTACGAGAGATGTAACTAGAAATCTTTTTTACCGCACCATCTGCTTGCAAGTAACTCCTTGAAACATTTAACGGGATGTCTGGGGAGTCAATTACTCCGCGAAGCATCGTCAAAAATTCTGGAACAATTCCTTCTACATTGTCTGTTACAAATACTTGGTTTTGATATAATTGAATCTTATCTTTTTGAACCTGCATATCCTGGCTCATCTTTGGAAAATACAAGATCCCCGTAAGATTAAATGGATAATCTACATTTAAATGAATATTGAAAAGAGGCTCTTCAAATTGCATTGGGTACAACTCACGGTAAAATTTTGAGTAATCTGCGTCTTTTAACTCGGTAGGTTGTTTTGTCCAAGCGGGAGCAGGGTTGTTGATGATATTATCAATTTCTTGTGTTGGCGCTTTGTCTTCTTCTTTTGCATCTTCAGGCTTTGGAAGTGTTTCTGTCTTCATCCCAAATTTAATTGGGATTGGCATAAACTTATTATACTTCACTAGCAATTCTGTGATTTTTGATTCTTCTAAAAACTCCAATTCATCTTCAGAAATATGCAAAACAATCTCAGTACCTCTTTCAGTTCTGTCAGTTTCTTCTATCGTATAGTTAGGAGAGCCGTCACAACTCCAATGTGCAGCGGGTGCATCTTTGTAGCTCTTGGTGAAAATCTCCACCTTCGCGGCCACCATAAATGCAGAATAGAAACCAAGACCAAAATGACCAATAATTCCAGCATCTTCGCCTTTAGTGTCTTTGTATTTTTCAATAAACTCTTCCGCTCCAGAAAATGCGATCTGGTTAATGTATTTATCTACTTCTTCCGCAGTCATCCCAATACCTTGGTCGATGATGTGTAGCGTTTTTGCTTCTTTGTCTATTTTAATTTCAATTTTTGGATTTCCGTAGTCCACACTTACTTCCCCTATGTTTGTTAGGTGCTTTAGTTTAAGCGTGGCATCTGTGGCATTACTTACTAGCTCCCGTAAAAATATTTCGTGGTCGCTGTATAAAAATTTCTTGATGAGCGGGAAAATATTTTCAACCGCAACATTAATTGTTCCTGTACTCATGTAAAAAAGTTTAAATTATTATAGGTGTAAGAGTTTGGCATTTGTTCGGCCAAACTCTTACATATTTGTGTTCTATGTTTTCAAAATGAGTACCAAGGTTTTATTTGTGACAGGATGTCACTTCAGCATCATTTTGATATATTTTTCCTTTCGGAAAACATATCAAAAATCACTCAGTGACTTTTGATGGTTTGTTTTACTTAACCCTGTTTGTAATGCTTAACAAATATGTTTTAAGACATTTAATCTCTTAGGAGCTAATTTCTCGATGCTTTCATCATTCCTGTCTTATTTTAGGGCCTGCCTTGAGGACAGGTAGGTTTGGGATTTTGTTTTTTTAATACTATCTGAGCATGCATCGAGGTGGTTTATTATTTGTTATGTTTTTTGCTGAAAAGAATAGCGAGCATATCCTGGGTGTCATCATACAATTGAAATTAAAAAATTAACATTACTTTGTTTAAACTTTAAGATTTATATTTAAACAAAGTGATTATATTTGTAGTCTATATTTAGAGTAATAATAATTCACACTTGTGAATCATTTTATTTTATTGGTTAGGTTGTTTAGAAAAGAGAAGCGAAAGCTTCTCTTTTTGTTTCTACACTAATTACCAAGATCCCATTCAATTATAGTTTCCTGTATTTTAGCGTTTTAATTGATAAAAAGGTGCTTTTTTAAACTTTTTGTGCTTTTTTGTAATTGTTTGTACTTATAGAGTGAAACAATTTTTAAAATGCACAAAACACCGGATTTTGTAAATTTAATTCTAAATCATCAAGGGCTTATTTATAAAATAACCCGCGTGTATGTAGACGATGCTGAGGATCAAAAAGATTTGTATCAAGAGATTGTATTTCAGTTATTCAAATCCATCAAGAATTTTAAAGGAAATGCAAAAATTAGCACTTGGATGTACCGACTCGCTATGAATACTGCCATAGCTTATCTTAATAAAAGCAAACGACAAAAACATAGCATTACTTCCTTTGAGTTGCCAGATATTCCAGATGACACCAGTGCAGTTACGGAAGAACGAAGCAATCATTTATATACTGCAATAAAAAAGCTCACAGTTATTGAGCGCGGAATTATAGTCCTCTTTTTAGAAGGAAAGAATTACCGAGAAATAGGAGAGATTACAGGGTTTTCTGAAAGTAATGTAGGCACAAGAATGGGGCGAATCAAACAAAAGTTGAAAGAATTAATTAAAGAATAATACTATGGAGCTAGAAGAAATGAAATCACTCTGGAATGATATGAGTGCCCGTGTAGAAAAATTAGAAATTGTAAACCAACAAAATATTATGAAAATGACAGAACAAAAATACCGAAACACATTTAGTAAGATGATGAAAATTGAACTTGTTGGATTTGCAATTTGCCTTATTTTTGGGGTGGGAGTGCTTTTTAATTTGGATAAAATGAACACTTGGTACCTGTTAATTTGTGGTATTGTAGCGCTCGTTTGTTATCTAATAATTCCTAGCATAGCCATACTCAATATAAAAAGAATGAACAGCTTAAAAATTGCCGTTAGCAACCAGAAAACACTACTCACCGAATTTGCAAAAAGAAAAAAGCGATTGCTATTCCTGCAACGTTATTCTGGAGTATACGCGTTAATTACATTGTTTGTAACCTTGCCTGTAACTTCCATGATTTCCGATAATGAAGATTTTTTCTTAAAAGAACACAGCCCGTGGTTGTGGGTATTTGTTGGATTATTAACGATAGGTGTATTGCTGTTCTCTCGCTACGGCTATTCTTGGTATAAAAAAACAACAGCATCTGCAGAGGCTACGTTAATGGAGTTGGGAGATTGATATAAGTGCTAGGTACCTTTTCTAAATGTTATGACACAGTTTTGGAAAAGGCTGATTCTTATTAAGTATTAAAATAAGACCTCGATTCTGCAAATTAGATGACTCTAGAAACCAATTTGAGGATTGGTGTTTTTTTGTGTAAGCAGCAGATTCAACTTTATTAAAAAGAAATTAGCGTATAAATTAAAGGTCGGTTTTCTGTAAATTCATTCTTCAAATAGCATCAAATATAGTTTTGTTTACCTTCCATTTTTTTATTAGCAAGTCCCAATAATTGTCCCGTGTATTTTTATTTATATAACCATTTGATTTTAAGTATTTTACATATAATTCCTTCGTTTTACTTTTATCTTATTGAAATTTTGAATTTCAATTTAATTAACTAAAAGAAATATTTTGGATTCTAAAAAGGACAATGAAGTTCAACTCATATCAAAGAAACAATTTGAAACACAGTTTAAAAGCAGGTTTGGAACTGTTGCGGGTTACATACCTAAGGACCTAGAGCAAATAGGCACTTGGTTAAATGATCAAGTTAAAGTTGCCACTTCTAAAAAAGCTAACGAAGGTGATGATCTTAGTTTATTGCCATCGGTCAATGCACTCGCAACAATTCTTAAAAATGACAAAAATTTAAATGACGAAGTGTCTGCTATGATACAAGAAGGTTTAAGCATTTATACAAAATACGAACCCACTGCAAAATATTACGTAGCTACTTTACAAACCCTTTTGATTACATTAAATTTTATGATCCTACAGGCGCCTAAGTTTATGCCAAAGACGCCTCATTCTTCTTTCCCAATGTCTGGTTTGTTTGTTTACATGATGGCTACTCCTAGTGGTTGATGTGTTTTTAGAAATACCAGTTTTAATAACGCTTTGCGCGGAACTTTAAAAACTTGGTGTGATTATTTGGATAGTAAATCCTCTTTGGACGTGGTCATGAACAATCCAAATTTTGGTTGGTTGAGTCCCGCTTCAGTAACCGCTAATAACCTTAATACATTTGTCACTGCAGCCGACAAAGAAAAAGATTCAATGCACTAGGGATTCTCTATAAAATTGCCTAAACCCCTTAACACATTATGATTTCGTTCCTGCCTGCGGGAGTCAGGTTTCTCCTTTCGTTAAAGCGATGGCTTATTATTATTCACCATAAAAATGGAATTCGCAAAAAACAACTTCCCATTTTCCCAAAAGGATCTAAAGAGTACATCGTCTACTAAATATACAATGCTACCACGACCCATTCTGACCTCTCCAAAAATCATTGTATTTTCAAGTTTTGCTTTTGCGGCTGCTCCAGAAAATCCTGATACGCTTACGGCATCTCCTTTTATATAACCAATGTTAAACCCCTTTTTTATAAACTCATATGCAGTTGCTCCTTGTTTAAGACTATAATACGTGTCACCATAGCCAAAAGCCATTGGATGCGAATTGTCTAGGGTTACTTTGTAAATGCTTCCGGTAATAAAGTTTTTTACATTGCTGCGTTCTCGCTGGTTATAAGGAATTAATCGTTCTGCAATTTCTTCTTCAGTTAAGTCTGCTTCTGCATCTTCTTTTTTATCGTCGCTGGTTTTATTCTTGATGCCAAAACCTTCTTTTCCTTCAAAATTTCCTCCTGAGCGTCCTATAGCAATTACTTTACCACCGCCACGAATCCATTCTTTTAGACTGCCCAGCGCTTTTTCATTAAGCATGCTGCTGTATCTGCCTTCTGGCATAATGAGTACATTGTAAGCCGCCAATTTTTTTGGATTAAAACGATCTGTATCTATATGCGTTACAGGGTATTTTAATTGCTTCTCAAAAAAGTGCCATGCTGCTCCGTAATTTAAAGATGAAACCCCTTCGCCACGAAGCATGGCTATTTTAGGAGGGTTGATCATCTTAATGTTTGGGGACCCAAAATCTGTTCCAGTATCTCCAAAACTAGTGTTGGATGCAAATAAAGTGCGTTTGTGTTTTGCTGTAATTTCAGCCAATTTTTCATGGAAATTTGAATTCTTTCGGTTGTCACTTTTTGTAATTACTAAACTACCGCGATCAAAATATTTTCCGTTAAATTTTAAAGGTTGTTCTGTGAACCTCACCTTGATGTTATGCTGTAATAATTCAGCCAGATAGGCCGCGTCTTTCATACTGTTCCACCCTGCAATATAGCCAGCCGCTTTATGAGGTATTGCAACGTTCACTACGACGGGACTGGTTCCATTTGCTGCAATCAAAACTTCAGAAGCAACACCATCTAATCCATAGGCATAAGGGACACTCCAAGCAGTAATATCGTAGGTTAAAGGTTCAGACAATGCTGCGTCTGGCTCAAACAAAACTTTCACCATTTTTCCTTTAGGTTGGTTGGTAGAAACCACCAAGGCTCCAGTGCCATTTATAGTTCCACGACCGCTACTGTTAAAGTGATATCCAGTAATAGATCCTCCATTGGAATAGCCGTATTTTATTTCGTGCTTATCCAAGAGTTCGGTGAGGGCTGCGATTTTATCAGGGTGTCCTTGCAATGCATAGCTCTTATATTTAAGACCCTCATTTTTAAAAAATTTTTTGAATTCAGTATTTAATTCAGCAGCGTTTTTTGAACCCATTTCTACCGTAGAGAGCCCTGTGGTGGTATGATGTGCTACACGGTCTACTAAGGTAAGTTCATATCCTTCATCTGTGTTAATGCCTAAACCAGCACGGCCGTGTCCTGCCTGTTCATAAGTCATCCCAATGGCACCCATAAAAGTAGGGTAGGTGTCGCCATAACTTGGGTACAATAAATCAAAACGTTCTCGCGTAAAAAACAACCAACCTTCTTCGTCAAAATATTTTGCGTGATTCTTACCTATTTCCGTTTGGAAATTACGTTGAAAAGGGGTGATTATTTCGTGAAATGGTTCTGCCGCAGGCGCAAAATAATACGGTTCATTAATTCCTTGTTCGTGAAAATCTACGTGAATGTGTGGCATCCAAGTATTGTAAACTTTTAAACGTTGTTGCGTTTCTACTTGTGTTGCCCACGCCCAATCGCGGTTAAGGTCAAAGAGGTAATGGTTAGGTCTACCGCCAGGCCAAGGCTCATTGTGCTCTGCCGCTTCCTGTAATGCATTATAAGGGGTAGATTTTACTTGGTTGTACCAGTTGGCATACCGGTCTCGTCCATCTGGATTTACACAAGGATCTATAATAACGACTGTGTTTTCTAGCCAGGCTTGTTTTTGAGTAATAAGCTGATATAAGGTTTTCATAGCCGCCTCGGAACTCGAAGCTTCATTGCCGTGCACATTATAACTTAGCCAAACAATCGCTTTTTGAGGGTTCGCTGTGCCTGAGAGTACGCCCGCATTTTTTAAATTATCTTGGCGAATGCTTTCTAAGCTCTTCATGTTACCTGCGGAAGAGACTACAGCATAGGTTAAAGGTCTGCGTTCATTTGTTTTTCCATATTCGGCAAAATTTACCATTGGGCTATTTTCTGCAACGTGTTCAAAATAAGCCACCACAGCGGCATGTCTTGAAAATTGAGTGCCGAGTTCGTAGCCTAGGAATTCGGCTGGGGATTCTAATTGTGCTTGAACCGAAATAGAAATAAATAAAAAAACAATTGAGATTTTTTGAAGCATAGCTGGTTTTTGTTATTGTTATGGAAGGTTTTAGTGGACCAAACAAAGCGTTTTTTTGGATTCTAAAGATACAGGATTTTACATATCCCAAATGCGAACAAGAATTTTTAATATTCAATAACCGACTTAAATTTTTGCCAAATTCATAATTCATAATTCCGAATTCTTAATTATCCGCTATTTTTGAAGACACAGCCTTTAAAAAACCCATGCAGAAAACGAAACTAAGCTATGCCGAAACGCGCTATGAATCCCAAACGATATTGGATTATTTAGCCGAAAAAGAATCGTTAAAATCGTTCTACGGAAGGTTTCCGGAACTAGAAAATTTTAAAATACAAATGGCCGAAAAAGCGGCTGGTTTTAAACAGCAATCGCGTGAAGTCTTAGTACAACAACTCAAACAACAATACGCTGGTTTTAAAGCTTCAGCAGCAACCCAGGCAAATATTAATTCTCTTTTAGAACCAAACACTTTTACAGTAGCCACAGGGCATCAGCTCAATCTTTTTACAGGGCCATTATATTTTTTATACAAGATTTTTTCAGTTATTAATCTTGCTGAACAATTAAATATAAGCTATCCAAAGACACACACGGTTCCCTTATACTGGATGGCGACAGAAGACCACGATTTTGAGGAGATTAACCATTTCAACTTTAGAGGAAAAAAGGTTCCTTGGAATAGAAAAGATGGCGGTGCTGTAGGGGAGTTAACTACTGAGGGTTTAGAGGAGCTGTCTAAATTACTTCAAAAAACTTTTGGTGTCACTCCATTTGGAAAAAGACTCCTACAGCTATTTAAAGATTCATATTGCAATCATAAGACCTTAGATGCTGCCACACGATTTTTGGGAAATGAACTTTTTAAGGAATATGGATTGGTCATTATAGACGGGAATGATGCAAACTTAAAAAAAGCATTTATTCCCTATGCAGAAAAGGAATTACTTCAACAAACAGCCTACAAAAAAGTAACCGAAACGACTGAACGCCTTTTGCATAAGGGATACAAGGAGCAGGTGCATCCTCGTGAAATCAATTTGTTTTATTTAAAGGAAGGAATCCGCGAACGTATTGTTGAAGTGGATCAAAAGTTCTACGTCAATGAAACGGATATCGTTTTTACAAAAGAGGCGATTTTACAAGAACTGCAACAACATCCTGAGCGTTTTTCTCCCAATGCCTTGTTGCGTCCATTATTTCAAGAAGTAATTTTACCCAACCTTTGTTACACGGGTGGAGGTGGAGAACTTGCTTATTGGTTTCAGTTAAAAAATTATTTTGAAGAAGTTAAGGTGCCGTTTCCTATTTTGTTAAGACGTAATTCTGTGCTGTTAATTTCTGAAAAAGAATCAGAGAAATTAAAGAAATTAGAGGTCGCTATTTCTCATTTATTTCAGAAGCAAGAGGCGTTAGAGGCTACTTTTACTAAAAAAGTTTCAGAAATTAAAATTGATTTCACACCGCAAAAAGAATTGTTGAAAAATCAATTTGAAGATTTATATGTATTGGCTAAAAAAACCGATGCTTCCTTCAAAGGCGCAGTGGGAGCTCAAGAAAAAAAGCAAATTAACGGCTTAGAATATTTAGAAAAGAGATTGTTGAAGGCTCAAAAAAGGAAGCTTTCTGAGCAGTTAGAAAGACTTACTGAGATTCAAGATTCGCTTTTTCCGAATCAAAATTTACAAGAACGCGTTACTAATTTTTCAGAATTCTATTTGGACTACGGCGATGATCTGTTTACAGTTTTAAAAGAAAATTTAGACCCGTTGTGTCACGATTTTACAATTTTGGAATTTTAATTAGAAGGACTATTCTTCATACAACTTCAATCTATTTTTATGCTCATTAAGGGCTGCTGAAAGTGTGTCTATCTTTTCTAGTAAATTGAGAATTACATCAATGCCTTCTGGGTTTACATTTAGATCTTTATGGAGCCGTACAATTTTTTCAACTGTTTGAATACTGTCTATGTGAATGCAAGGACGTTTTTTAATAGTTGTGATTTTAATAAGCCCTGTGTCTTTTAAATTAGTAAACAATTCTTCTTTGACGCTATATTGCGTGCAGAGATGAGCTACGGCGATATATTCTTGATGTTCCATATTATCTTAGTTTTGATAATTTTTCGAATAGTTTTTTTTCTTCTTCTGAAATTTTTGTTGGTATTTTTATGGTGTAGGTAATATAAAGATCTCCAAAAACGGCTTCATTTTTATACACTGGAAACCCTTTTCCTTTCAATTTTACTTTCGTGTTGTTTTGAGTACCGGGCTTCACGTTCAATTTTACTTGACCATTAAAAGTATTTACCGTTATTTCTCCGCCTAAAACTGCGGTATAAAAATCCACTTCAACAGTGCTGTAAAGGGTGCTTTTTACACGTTTAAATGCCGTGTTGTTGAGTACATTAAAGGTGATCAATAAATCTCCTTTTGGTCTTCCTTGAATGCCTTCTCCTCCGTACCCTTTAATTTTAATGTTTTGGCCGTCCTCCACACCAGCAGGAATGGCAATCCGAATTTTTTTATTGTTTACAGTAAGAGTTTGTTTTTGCGCTGCATAAACATCGGTAAGATTGAGTTGCAATGTTGCATTATAATCTTGTCCTTTAAATTGAGGTCGTCTTTGGCCTTGTCTGCTTGATTTCCCAGCACCACCAAACATAGTTTCAAAGTAGTCTGAAAAATCTTCACCTCCTTGGTTAAATCCACCCTGCCTGTAGCTTTGCTGCTGTTGGGATTGTTGTTGTCGTTGCTTGTTAATTTCGTCTGCGTGTTTCCAGTCTTTACCGTGTTGATCGTATTTTTTTCGATTTTCTGGATTGCTCAACACTTCATTGGCTTCATTTACTTCTTTGAATTTTTTTTCAGCCTCGTCATCGTTTGGATTTACATCTGGATGATATTTGCGCGCCATTTTTCTGTAGGCTTTCTTTATATCCTTTTCGGTCGCATTTTTATCGATCCCCAAAATTTTATAATAATCTATAAACACCATATTTAACTATTTTTTTAAATCTAAAAGTCTTTTTTATCCTATCGATCATTTTTTTTAAAAGATAAAAATGAATTGAAACCAACTATGGCTTATATCTCAAAGGTATTAATTTGATTTTTCTTAATTTTTAAAACACATGTTAATATATAGTAATTATTTTTTCAGTTGAGTCTTTACCAAAATTCATTTTTAAAGTATTTTTACGGATGCAAAATAACGTCCTAATACTTGATTTTGGATCACAATATACGCAGCTTATAGCTCGCAGAGTTCGAGAGTTGAATATCTACTGTGAAATCCATCCTTATAATAAAGTTCCAAACGATTTAAGTAGCTTTAAAGCGGTCATCCTTTCGGGGAGTCCTTCTAGCGTAAGAACTAAAGATGCGCCGCACCCAGACTTGTCAAGTATCAAAGGCAAGGTGCCCTTATTGGGCGTTTGTTATGGGGCACAATATTTAGCACACTTTTTTGAAGGTGAAGTGGCGCCATCAAACATTAGAGAATATGGTAGGGCTAAATTAAGTATGATTAAAGAGGGCGAAGCGCTATTTCAAAATATTTCAGAAAACACACAAGTGTGGATGAGCCACAGTGATACCATAAAAGAACTGCCCAAAGGGGGAGTGCGATTAGCGAGTACAGCAGATGTTGTAAACGCGGCGTATCGTATTGATGGGGAACACACCTACGCCATACAATTTCATCCAGAAGTATACCACACTAAAGACGGTAAACAACTATTAGAAAATTTCTTAGTGCATATGGCTGGAGTAGAGCAATCGTGGACACCAGCCGCATTTGTGGATACCACTGTAGCAGATTTACAAAAGAAGATTGGAGATGAAAAAGTGGTGCTAGGATTGAGTGGGGGCGTGGATTCAACGGTAGCGGCAATATTGCTGCACAAAGCTATTGGAAAGAACTTGTACTGCATTTTTGTAAACAATGGATTGCTTCGAAAAAATGAATTTAGTGAGGTATTGCTTCAATACGAAGGAATGGGGCTAAATGTAAAAGGAGTAGACGCATCGACACGTTTTTTAGATGCGCTAAAAGACAAACCAGATCCCGAAGAAAAGCGCAAAGCAATCGGTAATGCGTTTATTGAAGTATTTGATGATGAGGCACACGCAATAAAGGATGTTACATTTTTAGCACAAGGAACTATTTATCCTGACGTTATAGAAAGCGTGAGTGTAAATGGTCCTTCGGTTACTATAAAGTCGCATCATAATGTAGGTGGACTTCCAGATTTTATGAAGCTTAAAATAGTAGAACCGTTGCGAATGCTTTTTAAAGATGAGGTGAGACGCGTTGGTGCAGAAATGGGAATTGACAAATTATTATTAGGACGCCATCCATTTCCAGGGCCTGGTCTAGCCATTAGAATTTTAGGAGATGTCACTGCTGAAAAAGTACGTATCTTACAAGAAGTAGATGCTATTTTTATAAACGGTTTGAGAGCTTGGGATTTATATGACAAAGTATGGCAAGCAGGAGCAATGCTATTGCCTGTAAATAGCGTTGGTGTTATGGGAGATGAGCGTACCTATGAAAAAGTGGTCGCCCTGCGCGCAGTAGAAAGCACAGATGGGATGACTGCAGATTGGGTAAATTTACCCTATGAATTTTTACAAGAAACAAGCAATCATATAATAAATAGAGTTAAAGGCGTTAATAGAGTGGTGTACGATATTAGTAGCAAGCCACCTGCGACTATTGAGTGGGAATAAATTACCTCAGGCCAAACCTTGGAGGAAGTAAAAAACAAAGTTTCAAATTTCAAATCACAAAATGAAATTTGGATTTTACCTTATTTATTGGATTTGAGTAGGGTCTTACACGCTCACTTTGTGATCAGAGGACTTTTTTTCACAATAGGGAAGTAAGATCACTTTGCTTAAAGAAGAAGGAATAAAGACAAACAAGGTATGTCTTTATTTAAGCATAGTATTCTTTGCTTTTTATATTTGAATTTTTTAAATAGGTAGCATTTAAAAAAAAAGATACTTCAGAAGCTTTACTTCTGAAACATAACATAAACAAATAAACGATGAAGTATTTACTGTATCTCGTTTTTGCCATTGCTTTTAATGTTAGCAGTTCAGCGCAAGAAGCCTATAAAACTCACCGAGTTTTAGAAGACGAAACGTTGGGGTCTATTGCAAAAATGTATGGAATTTCTTCTGATGAAATTACGAAGTTAAATCCAGGTGCCGGATTAACACCTTCGGAAAATACGATGCTGGTGCTCCCTTCAAAGGTAAAAGATATTCAACAGCCTCTTAAATTCAAAAAGCACAGAGTACGCAGGAAGGAGACATTGTTTGGTATTTCTAAAAAGTACAATGTTTCGGTAGCAGATATAAAACGGTATAACAAAGAACTCTATGCGAGGTCATTAAAAAAGGGCGAAAGGCTGAAAATTCCACAATATCCCGAGAAGAGCGAAATTCCTGTGGTAGTAACTCCAGGGCCACCATTGACGACTGTTTCCCCAAAACCGATAACTACAGGCCTTTCAAAACTAACAGTTCATACGGTCAAGCCAAAGGAAACAAAATATGGGATTGCACGCATGTACGGCATTACTTTACAAGATTTTGAAAAAATAAATCCGCTTATAGGGAATGGACTTTCTATTGGTCAAATGATAAATGTGCCTGCTGAAACGATTATGGAAACTGCAATTCCAGAAGAGGGTTATATATTATATGTAGTACAACCAAAGGAAGGTTTCTATAGGTTAAAGGTGAAAACAGGTTTAACCCAAGAAGAAATTGTGGCATTAAATCCATACGCTAAAGTGGGACTTAAAGAGGGCATGATTCTAAAAATCCCTAAATCTGCTGCCGAAAGTGTTACCGAGGAAACAGCTTTGGTAAATCTAGAGAATAGCGTAACAAATACAAGCACAAAAAGTATTGCGGTGTTGCTTCCTTTTAGATTGAATAAAACTATTGATTCTACAAATACAAAAAGTGATGTTATTAGAAATGATAAATTGATGTCCCTGTCATTGGATTTTTATAGTGGTGTTATTATGGCCACAGAGTTTGCAAAAGACAAAGGGATTTCTTCAAGCCTTAAAGTATACGACACGGAGTACAGTACTTCAAAAGTGGGGAGTATAATAGCTTCAAACGATTTTAAAAATTTCGATGCGGTTATTGGTCCATTGGGTCAAAAACAAGTGGAGAGAGCTGCGTCTTTATTAAAGAATAATCGGGTTCCAGTTTTTTCGCCATTGAGCAATAAAGAAATTAAGATTTCAAAAAATTTATTTCAAACATTGCCAGAAGATGATATGCTTGAAGATGGGATGATTCAATTTATCAAAGCACGCTCAGAAGGCAAGAACATATTGATTATTTCAGATAGTAAACACGCATCCCAAAAGGCGAAATTATTGTCTAAGTTACCAGGTTCAAAAACGGCAGCTCCAAGGGAAAAGGGTTTTTTATATGTAAAAGATATTGACGACCAAATTAATAAAACAACCGAAAATTGGGTGATACTTGAATCTGACGATCCTGTGATTGTTAGTAATGTGGTTGGTATTTTAAATGGGATGCCACCAGAATATAAATTGCGCCTTTTCAGTCTTAAGAAAGGCATCGCCTATGATTATCACGATGTTTCAAACCTACATTTGGCAAAATTGAATTTTACATTTCCTTCCGTAAATAAAAATTACAATTATAAAGACCCTGTACCGTTTTTGATTAGTTATAAAAATAAATACGGGGTGCTGCCTAATAAATACGCCGTGCGAGGCTTTGATTTAATGTACGATGTGCTGTTGCGTTTAGCGTCGGCTGATGATATTTATGAGGCTACTGAGGCAGATTTTGAAACAGCATACATCGAGAACAAATTTAGATACTCTAAAAAATTCTTATCTGGCTATCAAAACAATGCTTTTTATATCATCAAGTATAAAGAAGATTTACAGCTTGAGGTGATTGAGTAGTTTGAAATTTCAAATTCCAATCCAAAAAAGCAAGAAACCAGAAATTAGAAACGAATTTTATATATGTCAACTTCAAAAGTAACCTATCAAGGAAATCTCCGTTGCAATAACGAACACCTAAAATCTGGTAATGGCTATGTCACAGATGCACCTATAGATAATAATGGTAAAGGAGAGGCATTTTCACCCACAGATACTGTAGCCACAGGATTGGCTAATTGCATGCTCACCGTAATGGGAATAAAGGCAAATGCAATGGATGTTAATATGGATGGGGCAACGGCAATGGTAACTAAAATAATGGATACAAATCCCCGAAGGATTTCAAAGATTGAAGTTGTGCTAGAAATGCCTGCTGGTATTGACTCAAAATCTCAGAAAATATTGGAGAATACTGGGAATACTTGTCCGGTTCATTATAGTTTACATCCAGACATTGAAAAGGACATTACTTTTAATTGGGGATAAGAATTGCAAAAAATAATATCGATTAAAGAAAAACAATTTAATAAATTCTAAAGGAATTGCGTTACAGGTCTTATGAAGTTCATATTTGTTATTTTAATAGTAGTTTTAAGCGCATCATTCAGTCATTCTGCCGAAGAAGAAAAAGTTCTTTGGCGTGAAGGTAAAAAATTGTCTTGGAATATGTTTAAAGGCAACCCAGAGACCTTGGGTAATTATGTGGCAAGCACTAATAGCGGGGTCTCACTTTCATTTTCAATGAAATCAATAAATGGAGAAGTAACTATCGACTATACCGTGCAAAGTTTTTTTTATCCAAATGCCTCTTGGTATGTTAAGGAAAAAGTGAATCCGTTAATACTATCTCACGAACAAACTCATTTTGATATTTCAGAATTATTTGCACGAAAACTTAAAGAGAAATTTGCTACCATTCCTAGAGATGAAGATTTTAAAGAAAAAGCTCAAAAAATATACAAGCAAAATGAAAGTGAACGTTTAGCGATGCAAGATCTTTTTGATGAAGAGACAAGCCATTCTCGTATTGAAGAAAACGAAATTAAATGGGAGGCTTATATTAAACAACAACTGGGATTGTGCAATGATTGGAAATAAAAAAGAGTCTCTTCAGCCTGCTCCTGAGCATCTTGTGCGATTGGCAAATTATAAAATGCCTTTTGGGAAGTATAAAGGACGGTATCTCGTTAATATCCCAGAACCATATTATGTTTGGTTTAAACAAAAAGGTTTTCCAAAAGGTACTCTAGGAAACCTACTTCAAGAAATGTACGAGATTAAAGTAAATGGATTAGAGCAGCTGTTGCGGCCTTTAATTAAAAAATAACATCTTTTTTTCTCATTTTTAAAGCAACGTTTTTAAAATTACTGCATCTTTACAGAGTGAACAAGTCCGCAAAATGATATTAATAGCAAAATCGGTTTCTAAATGGTATCCAGAGATTTTCTTAATTCTGTTGGTTATTATGTATTGGGTGTCTTTAGGGACACTTATAAGCCCTGTTGCTATTGTGTTGATTACATTGCTTCTAGCTCAATTAACCTATAAAAATAAATTTTTAGGACTTATTATTTCAACACTTTTTTTAATGGGTAGTCTCTACCTTTGTTTTGTTTTATTTTGGGATATTTTTAATGCTGAAAGTTTTTATCCTTCAGGTTTTAAATTGATGATATTAGGCGTTTTGTTTTTAGGTTTTACCTCTTATTTTTCAGTAATACTTTTATTTAAGAACTTAAATAAAGCAAATGATCGCTTCCCTATAGGTCAAGATTAGTATTGCTTCAATTAAGACTTAAAGTTGAGCTCTCTGCTTTTCAGCTTTATTTATTTGCAAGTTTATTTCGATTTTGGTTTCAAATTCATTTATAATTTCAATCAAAAAAACCACCGAAATTTACTATTAAAATACCTACCTTTGCCTTCCGTACACAATATTTAAGGCATTCATGAGTATTACAAAATATATCTTTGTTACGGGCGGAGTTTCATCATCATTAGGTAAAGGAATTATCGCAGCATCTCTGGCTAAATTACTGCAAGCTAGAGGCTACCGTGTTACTATTCAAAAATTAGATCCATACATCAATGTTGATCCTGGAACTTTGAATCCATATGAACATGGCGAATGTTATGTAACCGATGACGGGGCGGAAACAGATTTAGACTTAGGGCACTACGAGCGCTTTTTAAATGTTCCTACTTCACAATCTAATAATGTTACCACCGGTCGTATCTATCAAAGTGTGATAGAAAAAGAACGTCGTGGGGAGTTTTTAGGTAAAACGGTACAGGTAATACCGCACATCACCAACGAAATTAAAGAACGTATTCAAATCTTAGGTAAGAGTGGTGATTATGATATCGTAATCACAGAAATTGGTGGGACCGTGGGAGATATTGAGTCCTTACCCTATATTGAGTCTGTTCGCCAGTTAAAATGGGAATTGGGAGATGATAATGCATTGGTAATTCACTTAACATTAGTGCCTTATCTTTCTGCAGCTGGCGAATTAAAAACAAAACCAACACAACATTCTGTAAAGACCTTAATGGAAAGTGGTATCAGGGCAGATATTCTTGTATGTCGAACTGAACACGAATTGAGTGATGATTTAAAAAAGAAATTGGCGCTCTTTTGCAATGTACGGCAGGAAGCCGTGATCCAATCCATAGATGCATCTACCATTTATGATGTGCCCAATATGATGCTCGATGAGGGATTAGATAAAGTAACCTTGGCTAAGTTGAACTTAGAAGATACAACTGTTCCCGATTTAACGCATTGGAATAGTTTTTTAACAAGACATAAAAATCCCAAAGGAAAAGTAAAAATTGGACTTATTGGGAAATACGTTGAGTTACAAGACAGCTATAAATCTATTTTAGAATCCTTTATTCACGCAGGCGCTGAAAATGAGGTGAAAGTAAAAGTAAAGCCTATTCATTCTGAATATTTAAATGCTGCTAATATAGCAGATAAAATGAAAGGTTTGGATGCGATACTGGTAGCTCCAGGTTTTGGAGAACGCGGAATAGAAGGGAAGATCGAAGCTGTTAAATATGCACGTGAACATAAACTTCCATTTTTAGGAATATGTCTCGGGATGCAGATGGCAGTTATTGAATATGCCAGAAACATACTTAACCTTAAAGATGCTAATAGTGTAGAAATGGATCCAGAGACGAGCGATCCAGTGATTAATTTGATGGAAGATCAAAAAGCCATTACTAATATGGGAGGAACCATGCGTTTAGGTGCTTGGGATTGTCAATTAACTGAAGGAAGTATCATTGCAGGTGTTTATGGAACAAAAGAAATTAAAGAAAGACACCGTCATCGTTTTGAATACAACAATGCATATCGCGATCAATTAGAAAGCGCTGGAATGAAGACTACTGGTATAAATCTAGAAACAGACCTTGTCGAAATTATAGAGTTGGAAAATCATCCTTGGTTTGTAGGAGTTCAATACCATCCAGAATATAAAAGTACGGTTGCAAATCCACATCCATTGTTTGTGAATTTTGTAGCTGCCGCATATAGTTTTTCAAAATCAAAATCAAAATAAAATGAAGTTTTTTTTTAGAATAAGTATATTAATGCTTTTTATTATTTCGTGTAGTTCTGATGATTCAACTATCGATGATGTGGTAATAATCGAGGAAGAGCCTGTTGAAAATATTTTGTTCTTAAGAACAGCAAGATTAAATGGCGAAATTATACAGTCTTATGGCTATGATAGTCAAACTAGAGTTATTCGGATAAATGGAAGTTTAGCACTTAATTCAGTGCGTGTTGAAATTGAATATGACGCAAATAAAGCAACCTACAATTATTACAGTGCTATTGGCGCAGTTATAAAAAAAGAAATTTACTATAACGAACAAAATAACACCTTCAGAGTCGAGGATGCTATACCAGGTGCTGATGGTTTTTATTCTTATGGTATTTTTAATAAAAATCTTAACTCGTGTGATTTGCAATCATTCTCATTTTTTTATGCAAACGATGAACCATTCTATGAAGTCTCATTTTCTTATTTAGACGACAGTTGTAGTAACGAAGCAAATTACACATACCCTTTTGCTCCATTTCTAGATTTTCCTGTTCGAATTATTACCGTGAATGATGATAAAAACAGATCAAATAAGGCGGCTATAGGTAATATTTATAAAAACGTTAACCTCCACAATGTTTTGTCTTCAATGACCTATAACATAAATAATGAGTTGAGACGTGAAGTTTCTTATACTAGTACATTTGAATATAATGAACAAGAGTACCCAATAAATGAAACTAGAACTTTCTTAGACGGCAATGTATCTATATATACCTACGAATATTATTAGATACGACAATATGTCGCAATTTGTTTTTAGGTTAGATTGTTGAAAAGATAAAAAAATGCGCTTCTATGAATGGGCGCAGATCAAATATATTAAATAAAATAAACGCTCCAAGCATATGGAGCGAAGTCGAAATATGGAAGAAAAGAAATTTGACCTCAATTCACTAATAGGATTTTTACTTATTGGAGCCATTTTTATTTGGATGCTTTGGCTTCAAACGCCGAGTGAAGAAGAAATAGCGGCAGAGGAAGCTAAAATCGAAGCAGAAAAAGTAATAATAGAGGAGACCGCTGGGCAAAAGCAAAGTGACATCACATTGACAAAGGCTGCCAAGCAAATAAGCGCAATTTCGGGCACAGACTCCTTGGGCTTATCAAAACTACAAAATAGGTTAGGCTCTTTTGCATATTCTGGAACCTTGCCATCTGCAAGAGAAGGTACTACTGTTGTTGAAAATGATGTATTGTCATTAACGATAAGTAACAGAGGAGGTTTTATTACTGAAGCACGATTAAAAAAGCACGTTACCCACGATTCTATTCCAATCTATTTAATTAAGGATGGAAATTCAACGTTAAACTTTCAGTTTTCTGCAGAAAATAGATTGCTAAATACAGAAGAGTTATTCTTCGAACCTCAAATTTCTCAAAATGGAGATAACCAAGTCTTGACGATGCGTTTAAAGACTTCGGCTAATGCTTATTTAGAATATCGTTACGAGTTGTTGCCTGGAGAGTATATGACAAATTTTAGTATTAAATCTCAGGGGCTTGATGGCGTAATCAATACCAGTCAACCCATGTATTTAGATTGGAAATTAAAAGGATACCGTCATGCAAAGAGTATTAGTTATGAAAATAGGTATTCTCGTCTAACGTATGAATATGAAGGGGATAAGCATTCAAAATTAGGGCCAACTGGCGAAGATGACGAGCTGGAGGTTGACGTAAATTGGTTAAATTTTAGGCAACACTTTTTTAGTTCTATGCTACTTACAGACAATTCTTTTAAAGAAGTAGCTTTTAGTTCAATAGATTTAGTGGAAGACGAAGAAGTTGACACGGTATACACAAAGCAATACGGTGCTAAAATATTATTAGAACCAAGAGGAGGAGCATTGGCAGAAAAAATGAACCTCTATTTTGGGCCAACAGATTATAAAATATTCAAAAAATACGATCGCAATCTAGATGAGGCAATGCCTTTAGGTTGGGGGATTTTTGGGATGATAAATAAGTTTTTAATTATACCATTATTTGGGTTTTTGAGTGGATGGATGCCTGCGGGAATTGCTATTATTTTATTGACAATTATACTTAAGCTAGCCTTGTCTCCTGTGCAATACAAGCAATATGTGGCACAGGCAAAAATGAAAGTATTGAAGCCAGAAATTGACGCAATTAAAAAGAAGAACGAAGGGAATTCAATGAAGATTCAACAAGAAACTATGAAACTTCAAAATATTGCAGGGGCCAGTCCGCTCAAGGGTTGTTTGCCTGCGGTATTGCAGATTCCGGTGTTTTACGCCTTATTTACATTCTTCCCAACAGCCTTTGATTTGCGTCAAAAAAGCTTCTTGTGGGCAGATGATTTATCTAGTTTTGATACCATAGCAGAGTTGCCGTTTTATATTCCTTTATACGGAGACCACGTTAGTTTATTCCCGATTTTAGCATCTATCGCGATCTTTATTTATATGATGATGACGATGGGGCAGAGTATGCAAACACAACAACAGCCGGGAATGCCAAACATGAAATTTTTGATGTATTTGTCACCGTTGTTTATGTTAGTATTCTTCAATAACTACGCGAGTGGTTTATCGTTGTACTATTTTATTTCCAATTTATTGACGATCGGTATTATGCTCTTTATCAAAAACTTCATTATCGACGAAGATAAAATTCATGCAAAAATCGAAGTAAAAAAATCTAAGCCGAAAAAGCAAAGCAAGTTCTCCAAAAAGATGTCAGATATGATGGAGCAAGCAGAAGTACAAAAGAAAAACCAGAAGAAGAAATAGTCCCACTATCTTCTTCCTAAGTGTAGGCAGACAGAAATAGGGGGTTTAAATATTAGCGTCAAATTTAAAGAGCCTTCCCTAGAGGGGAGGTTCCAGGGTGTTGGGTTTAAGTTTCTTTTTCAATTGCAAAGCTGCATTTTTTTTGAAAATGAGTTTTTAATTCAATAGAATTATTAAAAGAACGTTATGTAGTAAACGTATTAAACTTATGAAATTTCTCCTCACTATTATTTCAGTTTTCTTGATTTCTTCTGGAGCGCTTTTAGCCCAAGAAATAAACCTTATGGATGCTAATGGGAAGCGCCATGGTGTATGGAAAAAGAGCTACCCTAATACAAAACAACTCCGCTACCAAGGTCAATTTGACCACGGAAGAGAGATAGGTGTATTTAATTTTTACTGCGAAGAATGTGGAAATCAGCCCTATGCAATCAAAGAATTTAAAGGCAACGGAGAGGTCTTGGTAACGTATTTCACAAAAAAAGGCAAGCTGGTAAGTGAAGGTAAAATGATAGGAAAGACAAGGGAAGGAGAATGGCTCACTTATCATAAAAACTCTAAGGAGGTAATGATCAGAGAAAACTACCGCAATGATAAATTAGATGGCGTTGTAACTACCTACTATGGAAATAAAGTGGTAACGGAAACGACCCCCTATAAAAATGGAATAAAAGAAGGTCTAAGTAAAAACTATTCGTATGAAGGGAAGCTTTTAAATGAGTTGACCTATCAAAACGATAAGTTGTACGGCCCTGCAGTTTATTATAATCCCACTGGTGAAAAAACAATCGAAGGTCAATATAAAAAAGGCCGTAAAGATGGCATTTGGAAATACTATAAAAATGGAAAAGTAGCGGTTGAAGAAAAATTTCCGAAGCTTTTAAAAAAGAAAGATTAATGAAAATTAGCATAGCCATATTTTGTAATTTCACTTAGTTGTAAATAAAGAATACTAGTATGGAAGACAAGAAAATCGCAATTTTAGGATGTGGAAATTTGGGGATATCGATATTAAATGGATTGTTAACAATGCCAAACATAAAGGCGAGTAATATTACCGTAACAAAGAGGAATATAGATACACTAGAGCATTATAAAAGTAAGGGAGTACAAATCTCTAATGATAATAATGAGGCAGTAAAATCCTCTCAAATTATAATAATAGCCCTTAAACCGTATAATATTTTAGAAGTACTAGATGAAATTAAAGGCAGCTTAAATAAGGATACCCACATTCTTATTTCATTGGCAACAGGTGTTTTATTAAAAGATATTCAAAAAGCGGTAGTAATTCCAGTTCCAGTATTTAGAGCGATGCCTAATACAGCAGCAGATGTTTCTACAGCAATGACCTGTATTTGTTCTAATACAGGAGATAGGGAAAAGATACTTTTAGTACATCAATGTTTTGACTCGATAGGTCAAACCTTATTTATTAATGAAGGATTAATGGATGCTGCTACGGTACTAGGAGCCTGTGGTATTGCCTTTGTTTTGCGTTTTATGAGGGCTATGGTTCAGGGGGGCATTCAGATTGGTTTTGATTCTACTACGGCAAATACCATCGTCAATCAAACGGTACTTGGCGCAGCACAATTACTCAGCCAGCGTAACCAACATCCAGAATTTGAAATAGATAAAGTAACGACCCCAAAAGGATGTACCATTACAGGTTTAAACGAGATGGAACACAATGGTTTTAGCTCTGCTTTAATCAAAGGTATTGTAACTTCTTATGAGGCTATAGAAAAATAAACAATACAATTGCAAACTCCTGCTATCTATTTGTAATTTTACAAGCTTAATGGAAAATAAAAAAACCGTAGTAGTTGGTCTCAGTGGAGGCGTGGATTCGAGCGTTGCAGCCTATCTTTTAAAGCAGCAGGGTTATAACGTTATTGGGCTATTTATGAAAAATTGGCACGATGATACGGTAACCATTTCAGAAGAGTGTCCTTGGTTAGAAGATAGTAATGACGCTATGCTCGTAGCGCAAAAATTAGGTATTCCTTTTCAGACTATAGATTTAAGTCAAGAATACAAAGAACGTATTGTGGACTATATGTTTAGAGAATATAAGCAGGGAAGAACTCCAAATCCAGATGTACTTTGTAACCGTGAAATTAAATTTGATGTCTTTCTTAAAATTGCTTTAAATCTGGGTGCAGATTACGTAGCAACGGGACATTATTGCCGTACTTTGACTGCGATCAATAAAAATGGAGATTCAATACATCACTTATTAGTAGGAAAAGATCCAAACAAGGATCAAAGTTATTTCTTATGCCAATTATCGCAGGAGCAATTATCCAAAACATTATTTCCAATTGGAGAACTTCTAAAACCAGAAGTTCGAAAAATAGCCGCTGCACAACATTTAGTAACTGCAGAAAAACGCGATTCGCAGGGACTTTGTTTTATCGGAAAAGTACGTTTACCGGAATTTTTGCAACAACAATTAGCGCCCAAAAAAGGAGTGATTGTGGAAGTGCCTTCAGATTCTGAAAAATATAAAGTTGAAAAAATTTCTTTTGATTCTGAGCTACAACAATTAAAAAAGGTGTCTGCTAAAACCAAATATTTCACCACTGACGGCGCAATCGTAGGAGAACACAACGGAGCGCATTATTTTACAAATGGACAACGTAAGGGATTAGCTGTTGGTGGGACTAAAGAAGCTTTGTTTGTAATTGCTACAGATGTAAAAGAGAATGTAATTTATACGGGACAAGGAAAAAATCATCCGGGATTATATCGCAGCGGACTCTTTATTGAAAACGAAGAAATACATTGGATCAGGCAAGACTTATCACTAAAGGATACTGAAACTTTGGAGGTGATGGCGCGTATTAGATATCGTCAACCATTAGAAGAGGCTACCTTACATAAAACCGTAAATGGGCTATACGTTATTTTCAAGAATCCACAATCTGCAATTACTGAAGGTCAATTCGCAGCTTGGTATGATGGAGATGAGTGTTTGGGTAGTGGTGTTATTTCTTAGTCAAAAATTGTTAGTCTGCCATTTCCTTTTTACCTTGTAACTGAAAAAGAAAAAAAACACTATTATGAAAAAATTACTCATCTTGTTCGGGCTATTAATAGTGGGAACAATAACTGCGCAAGAGGACGCACTCGTGTTCTTCGCAGATAAAGAGAATGTGGCAGACGCGTTGACAAATCCAATTACAATTTTAACGCAAGAATCCTTAGACCGAAAACAATTACATAGCACTCCAATAGACGAAAGAGACGTTCCTGTAAACGAAGATTACATTGCGGTAATAAAAAATACAAACGGAATTACAGTGTATTCAAAATCTAAATGGATGAATTCTGTTTATGTAAGAGGTTCAGAAAGCAATATTAATTCTCTGCTGGACTTAGCTTTTGTAACCGAAGTAGAATATATGGACAAAAATCTAAATTTTACAGGAGGTAATGGGGGAGACTCCGATGATAAATTTATAATCGAGAATGAGTCTTCCAGAATAAACTACGATTATGGAGCGGCAGCAAATCAGGTAGAAATGATTGATGTGGACTTTTTGCACCAACAAGATTATAATGGCGAAGGAATGGTTGTCGCTGTCTTAGATAGTGGTTTTCCAACAATTTTATCGAATCCCGCATTTGATCATATAAACGATGAAGGCAGAGTCATAGATACCTATGATTTTGTAACCCGTCAAGTGAGCCCAGACGGTTCTGGATCTCATGGTTTAAGAACCTCTAGTGATATTGCTGGACTTGATGATGGTAATTTTGTAGGAACAGCGCCAGGAGCTTCTTTTATCTATTATGTTACTGAAGAAGGAGGCGCAGAGAATCCAGTAGAAGAAGCATATTGGTTAGAAGCATTAGAGCGAGCAGATAGCTTAGGAGTAGATGTGGTAAATACCTCTTTAGGATATCAAGACTTTGATAATTCTAACTATGATTATGAGTATGCCGATTTAGATGGCGAAACTACAATTGGTGCAAGAGCCGGTAATCTAGCCTTTGATAAGGGGATGCTATTAGTAACCTCTGGCGGAAATGATGGCAATGATGGTTTTGGTTTTGTAGCATCCCCAGGAGATTCAAAAGGTGTTTTTACGGTAGGTGCGGTAGATGCAGATGAAAATTATGTAAGCTTTAGTTCTTTTGGACCAACGGTAGATGGTCGTGTAAAACCAGACGTGATGGCTCAAGGCGCTGTCGCTGCGGTAATTGACGAAAGCGGAAATGTAGATTTTAATAATGGAACTTCGTTTAGTTCTCCTATTATTGCTGGTGCGGTTGCAAGTTTATGGCAATCTAGGCCTGCAGCTACAAACGTACAGATTATGCAAATAGTTCGAGAATCTGCTCATTTATTTGACACTCCAACGAACGAAATGGGTTACGGAATCCCAAACTTTCAAGATGCTTACAATGCTTTACAGCTATTAGCGTTTGAAGATGTTTTAGCAGCGACACAATTTGGTATGTATCCTAATCCCGCTGAAAATTTCGTCAATTTTTCTATGCCGCAAAATATTAGTTCTGCAACAGTATCGTTGTATACTTTGAGTGGACAGCAGCTCAATACAAAAGTACTTTCGAACGTAGATTCTCAGTTAGATATTTCATCATTGGCCACGGGAATGTATTTGGTAACAGTAGTGTCAGAAAACAATTCTAATTCATTTAAAATCATCAAAAAGTAGTGGCGAATACAATTAAGCAGCTTTTTAATATTGAATACCCACTCATTCAAGCAGGAATGATTTGGAATAGTGGTTGGCGACTTGCTAGTGCTGTTAGTAATGCCGGCGGTCTAGGGCTTTTAGGAGCTGGAAGTATGTACCCAGAAATTTTATTAGAGCACATTCAAAAATGTAAAAAGGCAACTGATAAACCTTTTGGAGTTAATGTCCCGATGTTATATCCAGACATGGAGGAAATTATAAATATAATCATCGATAAAGGTGTTAAAATTGTTTTTACGTCCGCAGGGAATCCTAAAACACACACGGCGCGCTTAAAAGAAGAGGGTATTACTGTGGTACACGTTGTGAGTAGTGTGAAATTTGCACTAAAAGCGCAGGAAGCAGGAGTTGATGCTGTGGTTGCTGAAGGCTTTGAGGCAGGGGGTCATAATGGCCGTGATGAAACCACTACGTTTACCCTAATTCCAATGATCAAAGAGCAATTGTCTATTCCAGTAATCGCTGCAGGAGGAATTGCAACAGGACGCGGAATGTTAGCAGCAATGGTTCTAGGAGCGGACGGAGTACAAGTGGGAAGTAGGTTTGTAGCAAGTGAAGAAAGCAGCGCACACTTAGCGTTTAAAAAAATGGTAGTTGCTGCTAAAGAGGGAGATACCTTATTAACCTTAAAAGAGCTAGCACCAGTTCGCTTATTAAAGAATAAGTTCTTTGACGAAGTGATGGAGCTGTATTCAAAGAATCCTACTAAAGAAGATCTTATAAAATTACTAGGACGCGCGCGTGCAAAGCGCGGAATGTTTGAAGGAGATCTTGAAGATGGGGAACTAGAAATTGGACAAATTGCAGGACTTATTCATAGCATAAAACCTGCTGCGGAAATCGTAGCAGAAATAATACGCGATTATGAAGCAGCAAAGGTTTCATTTTTTGAAAGCTAATTGCAAAAATAATAGCCGTGTTAGTTAAATCTTGATCTTTTAAGATTGCTGAAAATGGTGCTGTATTTTCTTCTGAGCAGGCGGTATTTTGAAAATTTGTTTCCGAAATTCTATCGGTATCTTCAACAAGAAAAATAGCTTTTTCATTTGTGATAAAAAGGCTTAATAGTGGGTAAAATTAGTCAACAAAGGCTTCTTTAGTTAAGAACCAATTAAATTAGGTTATTATTCTAGAAAGCAGTTCTTCTGTGTTTTTTTGACCAATACTCAAGTTTTAGGCTGTGTGCTTGAGTGATGAGGTATCTGCTATACGCAATGGCATTAGCTTCTGTTAAATAGAAACCTGTTTCGTTTATATATCCATTAATATTATCCGGTTCAAAACCATCAAAACATGCTTCCATAATTGGGTCAAATAATAAAATCTGACGAATGTCTAACCAAATTTTCATTTTCAAAACCTTCTTATACATTGCCTACTACAATTGCAGGGAAATCTCCTTGTTCTTTTCGAAAATTCCCTGTCTTACTACCTATAACTAAGCGATAATTGTCTTTTCTTGTGCTATTAGGTTCGCCATAAGTTCTGGAGATGCATCAAATGCATCTAGGTCTTTTACTTGAGCATTGGTTTTATAATCATTGGGTAACTCATCAAGCCGACAATCAAAGACACTTTAAGTTTGATTTATGTGTATATTAAAATACTTTTCGGGAAGGATCTTCTTGAAAAGAAAATTACTATCGTCTTCATTTCAATAATTAGTATCTTCGCTTAAAACGTTTATATGCCCTTAAATAATAATGATATTTTCAAAAAACTGCGTGTAGCTCATAAATTGAGGGATGACGATATTGTAAAGATCTTAGAACTTGTTGATTTTAAAGTAAGTAAAAGCGAGTTAGGTGCTTTTTTTAGAAATGAAGAACACCCTAAATATATGGAGTGTGGAGACCAAATTCTGCGTAATTTTTTGAACGGACTTATCGTTCATCTTAGAGGGCCTATGCCAAAAAAGGAACCACAGAAACCTAAAAGTCCCGTTAAAAAATAATATCTATTTCAAAGCAAAAACGGTTAGTACATTCGATGCACATTTAGTATTTTTACAATTCGAGATATAGATTTTTTACTAATTTAATTTTACCCGTCTGCACGGGCAATGAATATGAATTTACACGAATATCAAGGAAAAGAAGTTTTAAACAGTTTTGGAGTAACAATCCAACGTGGTATTGTTGCACAAACTCCTGATGAGGCAGTTGCTGCAGCTAAAAAGTTGACTGAAGATACAGGAACAGGATGGCACGTTATCAAAGCACAAGTTCACGCAGGTGGTCGTGGAAAAGGTGGTGGAGTAAAACTTGCTAAGAATCTTGATGAGGTAAGAACAATAGCAGGCCAAATTATAGGAATGAATCTTATTACTCCTCAAACAAGCGCTGAGGGTAAGAAAGTACACCAAGTGCTAGTCGCAGAGGATGTATATTATCCAGGTGACAGCGAACCAGAAGAATATTACATAAGTGTTCTTTTAAACCGTACTACTGGTAGAAATATGATTATGTATTCTACAGAAGGTGGAATGGATATTGAAACGGTTGCTGAAGAAACACCGCATCTTATTTTCCACGAGGAAATAGATCCTGCAACGGGGTTATTGCCATTCCAGGCTAGAAAAGTAGCATTTAATTTAGGATTGAGCGGTACCGCGTTCAAGGGAATGACAAAATTTGTTACTGCACTTGTAAAGGCCTATGAATCTAGCGATTCGTCAATGTTCGAAATTAATCCAGTTTTGAAAACTAGCGACGATAAAATTATTGCCGTTGATGCAAAAGTGAGTATTGATGATAATGCGCTTTTTCGTCATAAAGATTATGAAGCAATGCGAGATTTAAGAGAAGAAAACCCTGTTGAAGTTGAAGCAAGGGCTGTAGGACTAAACTATGTTGACCTTGAGGGAAATGTAGGATGTATGGTAAATGGAGCAGGACTTGCAATGGCAACGATGGATTTAATCAAACAGGCAGGTGGTGAACCTGCAAATTTCTTAGATGTTGGAGGTACAGCGGATGCAGAAAGAGTAGAAGCAGCCTTTAATTTAATATTAAAAGACCCTGCTGTTAAAGCAATTTTAGTGAATATTTTTGGTGGTATTGTTCGATGTGATCGTGTTGCACAAGGTATTGTAGATGCCTACAAAAATATGGGTACGATTAATGTTCCTATTATTGTGCGCTTACAAGGGACCAATGCAGATATAGCGAAAGAACTAATAGATAATAGTGGTCTTGATGTACAGAGCGCTATAGAGTTTCAAGAAGCGGCAGATAAAGTACAAGCAGTGCTTGCATAAAAACATAAAAATAGTCTGTATAAAAAAGCCTCAACATTATGTTTGAGGCTTTTTTTAGTATATTTAGAATATGAACAGCGATAGTAAGGCTCTTATTAGTGATTTGATACAAATTGCAAAGGCAGACGGAAAAGTAACCGCAAGCGAATATGATTTTATAGTTAGCTTGGCTTTAAAAATGGATGTTACGGAAGAAGAAGTAAAGATCCTTTTTGAAAACCCGCTACCCTCTAAGAAACTTCTTAGTGAATTAGAACGCATCACTCATTTTTATAAATTGATACTTACAATGAATATCGATAACGAAACTCATAAAAAAGAGTTGGTAGCCGTCCGTAATTTTGGTTTAAAAATGGGAGTTAGGCAAGGCGTTGTTGATCAAATGCTTGTTAAGATGAATGAATATGAAAACAAGATCATTCCGAGTAATGAGATTTTGAAGATTTTTAATACGTATTATAATTGATAAAAACATATTAATACTTAAATCTGAACACTTTTCAATCGCCTTTTTAGATATGATGCGGTTTTGTTTGATTGGTATAAAAGCTAAATTTTTGCCAAGATATATTTTAATTTTAATATAGATTTGTATCTTTAGAGGACGAAACTCATACTTTGAAACAAGTGTTTTCTACAAAGTGCGTTTTAGTTTGATTACTTAAGAGTGATGTTTACTAAATAATAATGATATTTGCAAAGTGAATTAGAGTTAGTGAGATTCTTTAATTTATTTTCAAGGTTGCATAAATGCAAAGACTGGGAAATTTCATAATTGAAATTTAATTTGGTTAGTTAGTTGAAAGATCACACGTTACCTAGTCGACGTGTGGTTATTTTTTTACATTAATTTTGTCTTCCTCTACGCCGTCTTCCAGTCGTATTTTCTTCTTTATTAGTTTCTCTTTTTTCTCGATTTCTTTCTCTTTTTTCAGCTATGGTAGTTGCTTCCTTCTTGCTATTTACAAACGTACTATTATCAGAATCAGAGACGGCCTCTTGTAGTCCTTGTAATTCTATTTCGGTTAAATCACGCCATTTTCCGTAGGGCAAATCGCCTAGTTCAATATTCATAATACGCGTTCGCTTCAGTTCTAAAACCTCGTACCCAAGATATTCACACATTCTACGAATTTGTCTGTTAAGCCCTTGGATTAAAACAATCTTAAAAACAAAACGACTCACTCTTTCGACATGGCATTTCTTTGTGGTAGTTTCCAATTCTGCCAAGGGGATGCCGTTACTCATCTTTCTTAAAAATTCATCGGTAATGTGTCGGTCTGTTTTGACAATATATTGTTTTTCGTGTTTGTTGCCAGCTCGTAAGATCTTATTTACAATATCACCGTCATTGGTCATTAACAACAAACCTTCACTTGGTTTGTCCAATCGCCCCACGTGAAAAACACGTTCTTTATGATCTAAAAAATCAACCACATTTCCTGCTACACGTTTATCTGTAGTACAGGTTATTCCTACGGGCTTGTTTAATATAATGTAGACCAAGTTGTTGTTTTCTGTAATAACGGTTCCATCCACCTCTATAACGTCGTCTGGCATAGCGCGATCTCCTAAGCTTACAGGTTCTCCGTTAAGGGTAACCCTTTGTTGCTCAATGAGAATGTCTGCTTGTCGTCGTGAGCAATAACCACTATCGCTTATTGCTTTGTTTAATCGTGTAGAATTTGGATGATGTACCATACCACAAAGATACTGTTTGATTGGGAAAGGATATAGATGATTCAAAGAGAATGCTGCTCTTCAAGTTTACGGTTGTACAGCTTAATTCCTCCTTTGTCTAATTATAAGATAGCCAACTATACTTGCAAAAACTACAACTTTAGACACTATAGAATCCTTACTTAGTGTTCATCTAACCGATGATTAATTCATAGTTTTCTCAATACGTTATTCAAAAATTATAGAATTAAAAAGAAACAAAAAAACCAAAGCCAAGAGTGACAACGCTTCTGTTCCTTAAAACATTTTTTCTTGACTACCTCCTGCGTACTATTTTTTATCCACACTATGCTTACCTGGACCAAGCAATACAATTGCAATAAACGCAAAAAGGTATAGAAGTGCTTTTTCTTTTGTTCCCATTGGATCTGTACCGTGAACAATAAATGCAGCAACGCCCATTGTTATGATAATAGGAATGCTAGCAAACCTTGTCTTATAGCCTATAATAACAAGGAGTGGACAAATAGCTTCGGCTATTACAGTAAGTATGAAAGAAGGGACTGCACCAATCCCAATGGGGTCACCAAATCCTAAATTACCTTCTACAAGCTTCATTAGTTTGGGTATTCCATGGGTAAGCATCATTCCGCTAAATGCTATTCTTAAAAAAAGTAATCCTATATGGTATGCTGAGGTCATCGTGCTATTTTTAATAATCATTAAAAGTAATGAAAGAATTTCAATTATAAAATATCCAATGTTAACAAAGATTCTTTTGTATTGAAACAAAATACAGGAAGTAACATACACTTTACATTCAGTTAAAATCAATCTAATTTTTTTAAAAAATTGCTCAATTTTATTCACATTTTCATAATACAGGTTTTATTTAAAAAGGAGGCGTCTATCATAGTTTTGTGTAAACTATTCAAAGTAAAAATTCATGAAAAAAATTACATTTATGGCGGCTTTTTTTATATCCGCTTTTTCGATCGCCCAAACCATAACGGTTGCGAGCACAAATTTTGAACGAAATACGGTTGTTGAAATCGTTTCACAACTAGAAATTACCGAAGTATTCCCCGGTCAAGGTGGAGCAGATTTAACCGCAGATTGGTTTGAAATCAAAAATAATGGAACCGTTGCCTGGGTTTCTGGAACCGATGGTGATTTATTTTACGATGATGATAGTGCAGACCCTACTGCCGCAGATCCAATAACGGGTTTAACGAATATTGCGCCTGGAGCTACTGCGATTGTTTTAGTAACTAATGATATGGCAGAGGTTACAACATTTACAACTATTTGGGGAGCAGTAATAGATTTAACTGGGGTTGAAATTGGAATGACAGATGGCTCAGGATTAGGAGGGGGAGGTGATGCTGTGACACTTTGGATTGGCGATCCCAATACTACAATGCCAGTAAATATCGGAGCATATCCCGATACAGATGCTAATGATGGACAATCGTATGATGTTTCATTGGCAGCATTTAGTGTAGTGGGAAACACAAATGGTGCAGTACAAACTATCGCTACAGCTGGTGCTTCGGGAACAGTTCCCAATATTGGTTCTCCTGGAGATGGAATGGCGGTTGTAAACATCAATCCGGTAGTAAATATGATTAACCCGTTTTTTGGCGTTTCAGAAGATGGTGGTGAGGTAACTGTTGGTATCTCGATTTCAGAGAGTTCTGCTGTTACAGCATCTATTGATATAACAATGCTTGCTGTTGGAACCGCTGTTGAAGGTCAAGACTTTAACTATGCAACTACAAATACGGTGATTTTTCCAGCCAATGATGGTACGGAAAAAACATTCCCAATTCCTATCATAGATAATATGAATGACAATAGTGATGTTTTTTTTGTAGTACAATTAAGCAACCCAGTAAACGTAGAAATAGGAACAAACGACTTGTTTTCAGTGTATATTTTAGATGATGATACGGTGATTCCTGCAGGTGACGCAACTCAGTTGGACGTAAATTATTTAAATAGTTATTTAGTGGATGGTGATGGTACTGCGGAAATTGTAGCCTATGACCCAGAAAACCAACAACTTTTTGTAGTAAATGCTGCCATTATAAATGTATTGGATTTTAGTGATCCTGCAAACATAACCGAACTTGATTTTGCAGATGTTTCTGATGTTGGTGCATCGGCGCAAAGTGTTGCAGTTAATAACGGAATTGTAGCTATTGCAATTTCAAACAACGATGAAACTGGAAACGGTTTTATTGCATTTAGTGATACTTTAGGAAATGAAACTCCAGTAGTTGTTGAAGTAGGGGTATTGCCAGATATGATAACCTTTACACCTGATGGCACAAAATTATTAGTAGCTAATGAAGGACAGCCTAATACAGATTATAGTATAGATCCAGAAGGTAGTGTTGCAATTATTGACGTAACTGGTGGATTAGCAGATATAAATCAAAGTGACGTAACCATTGTTAACTTCAATGCCTTTGATGGACAAGAAGCTATGCTTAATGCTAATGGCATTAGAGTATACGGCCCAGGATCAACAGCGTCTCAAGATTTTGAACCAGAATATATTGCAGTTTCAGGGGACTCACAAACGGCGTATGTTTGCTTACAAGAAAATAATGCATATGCAATTATTGACATCGCTAATGCTCAAGTAACCGATGTGATTTCTTTCGGATTAAAAGACCATGCGCTTCAGCAAAACTCTATTGACGTTAGCGATGAAACCGATTTTGTGTTTAATGCAAACTGGCCAATTAAAGGAATGTATATGCCTGATGCTATTTCTTTGTATAATGTAAATGGAACGGATTATATCGTTACCGCAAACGAAGGCGATTCAAGAGAATATGATGCTTTTGATGAAGAGGTGAAAATTGATGATGTTGACTATATATTAGATCCAGCTGTTTTTAGTGATATTGCTATTTTAGAACTAGATACAAACCTTTCACAAATAAATATTTCTGCTGCTTCTGGTGATGCAGATGGTGATGGTTTGTATGAGGAAATTCATGTTTTTGGAGGTCGTTCTTTTAGTATTTTTGAAGCAGCAACAGGAACCTTAGTTTATGACAGTGCGAATGATTTTGAAGTCATTACAGCTGCAGATCCAGTATATGGTGCAATCTTTAACGCAAGCAATAGTAACAACAACCCTAAAAACCGAAGCGATAATAAAGGCCCAGAACCAGAAGGGGTTCTAGTAAAGGAAATTGCAGATCAGTTTTATGCCTTTGTGTTATTGGAAAGAATTGGTGGTGTAATGGTATATAATATAACAGATCCTGTTAATCCGGTCTTCTTACAATATTTAAACAGTAGGGAGGTTACTCCGGGAGGTGACGAAATGGGAGATTTAGGTCCTGAAGGATTGGCTTATGTAAGTGAAACGAAAAGTCCTACAGGAACGGCTTATATTGTTGTAGCTAACGAAGTAAGCGCTACTTTAAGCGTATATTCTTTAGACAATGTAGTTTTGGGTATAAATGAAAACACAGGTGCAGATACGAGCTTTAAATTATTTCCAAATCCAGCAAATGGAATGGTGTTTTTAAATATTCCTGGTAATTATAAAGTGTTTTCAATGTTAGGTCGAGAAGTTATCAATGCAGAAAACGCTGCGTCGATAAATATCTCAGGTTTAATAACTGGAACCTACATCGTAAAAAATGAAAATGGAACTGCTCAAAAGTTACTTGTAAAATAAGTATTTAGTTCTAACCAAAATAAATAACCTGCACGCTCAATATATATTTAATTGAGCATGCAGGTTTTATTTTTAGGCTTAATTTTTTATTTTACAAAGCATATTTGATGTATTCTTATCCACAACTTTGAGAAAATAAACTCGAACAGCTTCAGGTAACTGTACCGTTAGATTATTTATGTTTTGATACCTAATGCTTTCTATTTTTTGACCAAGAGCGTTGCACACATAAATAGTACCATTGGTAATATTAGTGCTTGTTTTAATTTTTTAATTGAACTAAGCTCGTTGTTGGATTTTGATATGCGATGATAGCAACTTCTGTCAAAACATTATTTATAGCTAATAACGAATCATCAAAAATACGAACACCATCACCGCCATTTCTAGCTGAACTTATTGATGCTCCAAAAGCCATCTCAGATCTATCGTTATTAATTGCCGCAGTATCTCTGGCTTAATTACTTGCTTGTTGATCGTTTATAGCACTACTCAATTGTACCCATTGCGATCCATTTAATTGATGCACTTTAGCGGAAACCTATAGCGAACCATTTTGAGAATTTTGCACAGCACCCACCACAAGTCTATTGCCTTGTTCTGAAATTACAACAGACCCTGCATATTGAGTTCCAGCGTCACCATCTAAAGGTGTTTCAGATAACTCCCAGGTTGCGCCGTTGTAGTTATAATCATAAGCTCTATTAGTATCTTCGACGCCTGTATCGCAGTTTGTAGTACCCAAGATAATACGAGAATCATCACCAGAAATAGCTGGCATTTCACCATAGGCACCTGTATCTGCTTCACTATTTATCGTGTTTCCTCTTTTATCCCAACAGAATATTTTCAATAGTCCAATCAATTTTATTTACTACTGTAAATCAAGTATTTCCGTTAAATTAAAAAAGAGTAGCACTTTTGTCTCTTAGCGCATTTGAACTACCACTAATGGATGTTATGGCTAAACGATTTCCTAAGCCAGAAAGTGCTATAGCGCGACCATTAGCGTCAAATTGTTCTAGTCCTAAAATGTCATTTCCTAGTTGTAGCCATTGCCTTAAAGTAACAGTTTTAGTGCATAAAAATAAAAGTGCAGACATAATAAAATAGTTTTGTGTGATTTTTTTCATTTTTCTATATCTTAAATTTTAAGCAGTTTCATAATTAAGTTGAGGTTAAAACATAGGGCATCTCTCGTATTTTGTGATTATTTATAAATATCTTATTTTTTTTAAGTAAAAATTTGCCTGTAAGATTTCTCTTAAAACAGTATTTTTGTAGCCGAAATTAATAGTAAATGATAAAAATTAAAGCTTGGATTTCTGCAGCAAGATTGCGCACCTTACCCCTTTCAATTTCTGGAATTGTAGTAGCCGCAGCAGTTGCAAAAGATGCAGGAATGTTTAGCCTAAGTGTTTTTATTTTTGCCTTGTTGACTACTTTGGGGTTTCAGATCTTATCAAATTTCGCTAATGATTATGGTGATGGGGTTAAAGGAACAGATAATGCAGATAGAGTTGGACCCAAACGAGCATTACAAAGTGGTTTGTTAACCGAAAAAGAATTAAAACGTGGTATGATTGTTACGACTGCAATCACTCTATTATTAGCAAGTATGCTAATCTTTGCAGCGTTTGGCAATGAAAGCTTATTGCTTTCTTTTATCTTTTTTAATTTGGGTATTGCCGCAGTCGTTGCCGCTATAAAATATACAGTTGGTAAAAGTGCTTATGGATATCGTGCCTTAGGAGATGTGTTTGTTTTTATTTTTTTTGGATTGGTGGGTGTCGTGGGCTGTTACTTTTTGTTTACTCAAACCTTTAGTCATTATGTTTTTCTTCCTGCGATATCTATTGGGTTAATGAGTACAGCAGTCTTAAATTTAAACAATATGCGGGATCGACTTTCAGATGCTAAAGTAAATAAGAACACGCTGGCTGTTGTATTAGGAGGAAGCAAAGTTAAAATGTATCACGCTTTTTTGATTATTACATCCTTTTTAACAGCACTATGGTATGTTTATTTAACTGCGGAAAAAGGATTGGAGTATCTTCCTTTAATAGCGTTTATTCCTTTGTTTATAAATCTTGTGGTTGTCTATAAAAACCAATCTCCTCCTTTGTTAGATCCTGAATTAAAGAAAGTAGCTCTTAGTACATTTTTATTTTCAATACTATTATTCGGGATGCAATTATTATAATAATTCTTGATCTGCAGATTTAGCTGCATCCATTGTAGAAGCATTTTTTTGCTCTCTTATTTCGAGTTCTCTGGTTATAAGTTTGTTCTGAATATGATACATTTCTTTAGTCATTTTTGAAATTTTTATTTGCCGAAAAATTAACAGAGCAATTAAAAAAATGGCTATTGAGAACACCAAAATTATTAAATATTTATAGCGGTTTTCTTGTTCTAAATTCTTCACTTCATTTTCCTGTGCTTTTAGTTGTAGCTTCAATTCCATTTTTTCGATTTCATTATATCTTTGAATTTTTGAAAAAGAATCTCTTACGATAACTGCTTTTTTGAGTGCGCTATTCGCCTCTTTATAATCACCTAATCTTTCATAAACTTTGTGTAATAATTGCTGAGATTGCAATAATTGATCTAAATTTTTTGAACGTTCAGCCGTTGAGTTAGCCTTTAATGCCTGAGTTATGGCAAGCTCATAGTTTCCGATTCTGAAATTTATCTTGGCCGAAATGAATAATACACTAAACTGTTTTAGGTATTGAACAGAGGGAAAGTTTTCTAATTGATCAATGTATTGCTGTGCTTCATAAAATTTATTTTGATCCAATTTTAATTCAGCCAACTGAATGTATGAACTTGGAATACTACTTCTAATTTTATTAAGCTTTGCTGTTTCAATAGATTGGTTAAAGAAGCTTTCGGCTTTCTCTAGATTATTAGATCTATAATATGTTTTGCCTAAATTATTATAGACAGTTGCCAAGGTTCCATAACTATTAGTTTCTAACAAAAATGGTATTGTTTTTTCGAAGTAATTAGAAGCTTGTTCCCATGACTCAGCAATACTATAAGTGTCTGCTAACTGAAAATAAATTTCCGGAATTTTTTCGTCAATTTGAGCTTCGGTTGCAATTTTTAATGCTTTGTCCAGATAATAGAATGAACTATCTAGATAAACCCCTCGCGCCTTAAACTCGTTTCCAATCTCAATATTGAGAATTGTTTTTTGGAGTGGATTGGCTGCAAGGAATAACTCTTTTTTTAAATTCTCGACTATTTGTGATTGTGCAGTAGCCGATGTTAAAAGAATTAAAAAGCAAATAAAAAGAACGTATTTTTTCATTAATTTACAATTGGTATTACAAACGAAACTTATTAATCAGTTATTAGTCTACAAAAAAATAAAATATATTTATGAAAATCACATTTTACGGTCAAAATTCTTTGACGATACAATTAGAAAATGCAAACATAATTGTAGACCCATTTATAACGGGTAATGACAAGGTAAAGGATAAAGTTGATATTAAAGATTTAAAGGCAGACTATATTCTACTTACACACGCGCATCAAGATCATATTTTAGATGTAGAGGAAATTGCTACAAATACTGGAGCTACCATTGTGAGCAATTATGAAATAGCAATGCATTACCAAGCAAAAGGTTTTACAGTACATCCTATGAATCACGGTGGAAAATGGAATTTTGACTTCGGAATGGTGAAATATGTAAATGCGGTTCATACAAGCTCATTTCCTGATGGAAGCAATGGTGGACAACCAGGAGGGTTTATTTTGCAAGCAGATGGAAAAACCATCTATATCGCAGGAGATACTGCACTTACTTGGGATATGAAGCTAATCCCGATGCAGTATGCATTAGACTTGGCAATTCTGCCTATTGGCGATAATTTTACTATGGGTATTGATGATGCTATCATAGCAAGTGATTTTGTGGATTGTAATAATATTTTGGGAGTACACTATGACACTTTTGGATATATTGAAATAGATCATAACGAGGCGCAATCAAAATTTAAAAATGCTGGAAAGAAATTACATTTGGTTGAGATTGGGGATTCGATAGTCTTATAATTGAACTTTCTTGACTTTAATTAGAACTAAAAGAAATTCTTCGAAACTTACCCCTTAAAATAGGAGTCTAAAAACAGTATAATTTTTGGACTCCTATTTTAAGGGGTACTTATTTATTGGTTTTAAATCAAATACGAAAATTTGTCGTTCGTGTTTAACAATGTTTTGAGCGGTTAAAAATGAGTTGAATGACACTTTAGATTTCCGTTGTAATAGTATTACCATTAATTTTGTGGTGTGAACTTTTAATCTTTATGCTATGAAAAAAAATGTCATGTATTTTGCTCTTGGACTTATTACAATAGGCATGATATCGACTCGGCTATGTTTAGTAAGGGAATTAAAAGTAATGAACTTTCGATTAAGCACTTAGCCAAAACTTTTTATTTTGTTTTATCTTTTTCTTGTAAAGCCAAATCAAAAGATTTGGCGGACTTGGTTTAAAGCTCTAAACTTTGGATTAAGCACCAAAACCCGTATTAACTATAGCCATTGTTGTAACACGTTATTCTTGTAATATTAACTTTTCAATTTTTGTATTATCCTTTCTATTTTGAACGTGTTTTGAATTTTCAAGTAAAAGAGTGTTTTTCAAAGAAGGGAAAATTTTGTTTGCTCGTTTCATCATTTTTACTCCTGGAAATATAATATCATTTTTTGCGACAATCAAAGTGATTGGAGTTTTAATAGATAGTGCTTCTTCTTTTTTAACGATAGGAATAGGGCTGAAATCCATATCAAAATATAAAAATACCTTTGATAAATAATTAAGTGCAAATTCATCTTTTTCAGAAAAGAGAGTCTCCAAGAATTTCTCAATATATTTAGTTTTTTGTGTTCTTATGTATTGTTTCATAGGAATAAATATTTTAAACAACGCAATCAATGGGTTTCCATTTACTATAAATGCAGGAGCAGATAAAAACACCTCTTTGATATTACTTTCATTCTGAATCAAAGTTTTAAGAATTATTAACCCACCGAATGAGAAACCAGCCATAGTTACATTTTTCAATTCTAATTTATTTATTAACTCGTTTATCCATAAACCATAGCTATTGTCTTTCATATTCAATCTGGTTTCTGCGCTTTTATTCGGTTGCGCTAAAACATCTATAGCAAATACTTGAAATTTTTCAGAAAGAGTAGGGTACGTCTCTAAAGCAATCGGAGCACACCCATTTGACCCGTGGACTATTATTAATGGGGGTTTTGTAGAGTCTCCAGTTATAATAATGTTGGTTTTTCCAAAATCAGTATCAATTATTCTGTATGTATACTCTATTCCTAATTCTTTTAATTTTTGATTATAAAGATTTAATATTTCATTTTTTCCAAATTCTGATTTGTATAATGATTGCATTTTGTAATTTTAGGACAAATTTACTAATAATATTTATTTAGGACAAGTTTACTAATGAGTAAAAAGAAAAAATTGATTTTAGAAGCAGCAAAAATTCTTTTTAATGAAAGAGGTTATAGTCAAGTAACTATAAGAATGATTGCTTTAGAACTGAATATGAGTTCAGGAAATCTAAACTATCATTTTAAAAAGCGAGAGGATATTTTTGAAACTTTGTATTTTGAAATGGTTTCAGAATTTGATGAGAGAATAAAAGGTTTGCCCAATACTGACGTGTCAATAGCCCAAATTAGAATCGATGTTGAGCAAAGTATGAGAAGAATGATTGATTATAAATATTTTTGGACAGATTTATATAATCTTTTAGCCGTTAGTGATATAGTAAAAAAACATTTTCAAGAAGTTTATAAACACAGGATAGATGGTTGTTTGTTTTTGTTCGAAAAAATGAAAACTCAAAATTTAATGACTAATTCTTCTTTTAAGTTTGAATATGATTTTTTGGCAGAAAGGATGATTAATTATGGGAATACTTGGCTATATTCAACTGGACTTTATTCAAGTAGTTTGGAGCAAAAATCGATAGATTACCAAGTAAATACACTTTTGAGTATGTTGTATCCATTTCTTGCTCCTAAAGGTCAAAATGAATTTAAAAATTTATTACCCGAGTTTTTTGGTTAATGTGTTACAACTTGCCAATAAAAGTAGAAGATTACGGTTGCGAATCGTACCTGAAGCTAAAAATCAAGAGATTATTAAAAGTGTTTTGACTACTGAGGAGCAGACAGCAATGAGTCCAGATGAGATTATTGCAAGACTTCAAGAAGGGAATCACAATTTTGTGACTAATAGTTTAACAAAAAGAGATCATTCTGAGCAACGACGTTTATCAACGATAGGTCAATATCCCAAGGCACTTGTCTTGTCTTGTTCAGATAGTAGGGTTCCAGTTGAAGATGTTTTCGATTTAGGAATTGGAGATATTTTTGTAGCACGTGTTGCTGGGAATATAGAAGATAGAGCCATTGTAGGGTCTATGGAGTTTGCAACCGCCCTTGCAGGATCTAAAGTAGTAATTGTGATGGGGCATACAGCTTGCGGTGCAGTTAAGCACGCCATAGAGGTCACTGACGCGGCTGCAATGGATATGAATGCCTTCGATGCTTTACTAAAAGAAATTCATCCAGTAGTAAAAGCAACACCCTCTAAAGGTGAAATCACATCAAAAAATATAGATTTTACAAATCGGGTGATTGAAAATAATGTTTTACAAATTGTGGAAGATATAAAAACAAGGTCTCCTATAATGGCGTCGCTCGTCAATGAAATTAAAATTAAAATCATAGCTGCTATTTATGATATGGAAACACGCCGCGTTAAGTTTTTGTAAAAATATAGAGTGTATTTCAAAATGATCTTCATAAATGTGGGTATCATTTTTTTTGTTCTGTTATTTTTGTATTTAATGAAAGCAGCCTTCCAAAAACATACTTTGCAATTTAAACATCCAAGCGGAACTTCCCGGGGCATTCTCAAAACCAAGGATACTTATTTCTTGATTATTGAAAGCGACGGTAAAAAAGGCATAGGAGAATGCGGCGTCTTTGCAGGGCTTAGTATAGATCCGATGCCTGCATACGAATCCAGACTGCAATGGGTGTGTGACAATGTCCATTTAGGGAAAGAACAATTGGTAGCGCAACTCGTTGAATTCCCGTCTATACAAATAGGAGTCGAGATTGCTTTTGCTTCTTTAGCATCAACAAATCCTTTTGAAATTTTTTCTTCAGAATTTTTAAGTGGTGCGCCTATTTCAATTAATGGTTTGGTTTGGATGGGTGACCAAGCTTTTATGAAAAAGCAAATAGCTGAAAAGTTGAAAAGTGGTTTCAGTTGTATAAAAATGAAAATAGGAGCCATAGATTTTACTGCTGAAATTGACTTGTTAAAATCTATAAGAAAAGAGTTTTCAGCTTCTGAAATAGAGTTAAGAGTAGACGCTAATGGAGCATTTAAACCTGAAGGCGCCTTAGAAAAATTGAAAGCACTTTCAGATTTGGACTTGCATTCCATCGAGCAACCCATAAAACAAGGGCAGTGGGAGCAGATGGCTTCACTTTGTGAACACACTCCTTTAGACATTGCCTTGGATGAAGAATTAATTGGTGTTTTTTCAGCTGAAAAACAAGAACAACTTTTAGAAACAATCCGTCCTCAATATATTATTTTAAAACCTACACTTATAGGAGGTTTTGCCGCAAGTGATGCTTGGATCAAAACTTCGGAAGAAAAAAATATTGCTTGGTGGATCACTTCTGCACTAGAAAGTAATGTAGGATTAAACGCCATTTCGCAGTATACTTTTATAAAAAATAGTAAATTGCTACAAGGATTAGGAACAGGCAATTTGTATACAAATAATATTGAATCACCCCTAGAAGTTATTAATGGTACACTGCGATATAACCCTAATAATACTTGGAATTTTAATTGGTAAAATACGATGAATTACATACAACAAGCATACAAAGGTAAAATAGACTCTTGGATGTTTATACTAACATTTATACTCGTTGCGGGTATTTTTATTTTCAACCTTATTTTCTTTCTATTTTTTGGAGATACCATTGAAGTGGCAGAAGAACAGCGCAAGTTGTTAGAAATGATTCCGAGCAAAAACTTTTGGCTTGCGGTTAATTTACTACCCTTCGCTTTTTTACTGGGGCTCTTATTTTTTTTAGTAAAATTAATGCACCAGCGCAGTTTAGTATCCCTTACAACTTCTCGAAAAAAAATAGATTGGAGTAGGGCATTTTTTTCATTTGCACTTATTTTTATTATTACGATAGGCACGTTTGGAGTTTCTTATTATGTAGATCCTTCAGAAGTAGTGTGGCAATTTGATCCTTTAAGATTTTCAATATTACTAATTATAAGCCTGTTGCTTTTCCCATTACAAATTGGTTTAGAAGAGTATTTGTTTAGAGGATATATGATGCAGCATTTAGGTGTTATTGTAAAAAATAGATGGCTTCCTTTAATAGTAACTTCCGTCTTATTTGGTGTTTTCCATAGTGCCAATCCAGAAGTTGCAGAAATGGGTCTTATTGTAATGATTTTTTATATAGGCACGGGTTTGTTATTAGGAATAATGACCTTAATGGATGAGGGTCTTGAATTAGCATTAGGTTTTCATTTTGGGAATAATTTATTAGCGGCAATATTAGTTACCTCAGACTGGTCTGCATTGCAAACAGATGCGCTCTTTAAGTTTACGGCAGAAGAAGCAACTAACAGTGTGGGCGATATTATTCTCCCAGTATTAATTTTGTATCCAATCATTCTTCTCATTTTGGCAAAAAAGTATAAATGGGAAAACTGGAAAGAAAAATTAACAGGTACAATAATAGCGCCAATAACCGTGACTCCAGAAGAGGAAGAAGGTTTGCTGGAATTAGATTAAAACAATAATTAACCATCCCCAAAGTATTGTTTTCAATCTGCGCAACCAACCATAAATAACTACTAATAAATACTTTGGAATTCAATCAGCAGTTACATTCAGCGTTTAAGTTCAATAATATCTCTTTTGATAATGTTGAAGATCTTATTTCTTTTGCGCAGCGATTGCGAGAAGATGGCGCTCCGCATGAGCGTGATATTGCTAAGTTTATTCTTAAATGGTTTTCTAGCAAAGATTATATTAAAGTAAAAACATCAGGCTCTACCGGCAAACCTAAAAAAATTCGACTCAAAAAAGAGTATATGATAAACAGTGCACGGGCCACTGGAGTTTACTTTAAAATGGGTGCTAATAATACTGCTCTGTTGTGCCTGCCTCCTAAGTTTATTGCAGGCAAGATGATGCTCATTCGTGCACTTACTATGGGTTGGGATTTACATGTCGTTGCTCCAGAAAAAGATGCAATAACACAATATGATAATTTGTATGACTTTGCGGCAATGGTTCCCTATCAAGTGTTTCATTCTATAAAATCTATTGATAAGATCAAGAAATTAATCATTGGAGGAGGCGAAGTAGGTTCAGAATTAGAAGAAGCTTTACAGGATAAAAACACTGAAGCTTTTGCTACCTACGGAATGACCGAAACCATTACTCACATTGCAGTTCGTAGAATCAATGGACCTGGAAGAACGGCGACATATCATGCTTTGCCAGATGTGCATTTTGAGACAGATAAACGTGGTTGTTTGGTCATTGACGCAGTGAATATTACCGAAGAAAAAATTATAACCAACGACTTAGTGCGTTTAAACACACACACTTCTTTTGATTGGCTAGGAAGGGTTGACAATGTTATAAATAGTGGTGGGATTAAAATATACCCAGAACAAGTGGAGCGAAAATTAGCTTCAGGTATCAAAGTGCCTTATGTCATTATTTCAGAAAAAGATGATGCTTTGGGAGAACGTTTGGTGCTGGTTTTGAATATAGGTGATCAAGAAAAAGTTACTAATTATTCAGCTCTTTTTAAGACATTGGAGCCTTTTGAAAGACCCAAAAAGGTATATACACTCTCAAAATTCCCTAAGACTAAAACCGGGAAAATAAAGCGGGGAGAAATTAAGATAATTCTCCGCAGTTATTCCTAAAATTTTTATAACCTGTTTGTAATATTGAGTTTACTCAATAAGAAAGCCTGTTCCCTCATTCTTCATTTTTAAATGGCATAGCACGAAGTAGTTTTACAGTATAAATCTTTAAAACCACAACGTTATGAAAACTACACTACACATTATTATTGCCTTTTTAGTAGCAGCTACTTGCATTGCCCAGAAGGTTCCTCTAATAAAAGTTGGCGAAAAGCAATTGGGTATTACAAAACTTGATGTAAGCATCGAGGTGGTTGGCACAATTGCTACCACAACCTATGATATGTATTTCTACAATCCTACTGCTTCAATTTTAGAAGGAGAACTTTTGTTTCCTTTAGGGGAAAACCAATCTATTTCTAGATTTGCGCTAGCGGTCAATGGGGATTTAAGAGAAGCTGTTGTTGTTGAAAAAGAGCAAGGTCGTATTGCTTTTGAGGCGGTCGTAAGACGTCGTGTGGATCCTGCGCTTTTAGAAAAAGGAACCGGAAACACTTATCGTGCACGTATTTATCCAATCCCAGTTAAGGGCTACAAAAGAGTGGTGCTTGCATACCAGGAAACACTTCAAATTACAGATGGATCACATCAAGTTAAAATTCCATTCGATTTTGAAAATAGGATGGAACGTTTTTCTATGGATATAAACCTTATTGGACAACAAAAAGAGCCTAGTATCCTTTCAGGAAGAAATAAAAGAAATGAAATGGTGAAGACTGAAACAGGATATCAGTATAATGTAAAAGTGCAAAATGTAATCTTAGTAGATGATTTTCTATTAGAGATACCAATAGATGAAGGACACAAAATACTTCGCAATAATGATTATTTATATGCGTATACTGCCTTAAAAAAGAAGGAAGTAGCGAGAGAGAAGAATACTAATGTAACCCTCTATTGGGATGTGTCTTATTCTATGAAAGACCGCGATATGATCAAGGAAATAACATATTTAAATTCCTATTTTGACAAACTGCAAAATGCGAAAGTAGTGGTTGTTACTTTTAGCAATGTAAAAATGAAGCGTCAAAAATTTAGAGTGCGAAATGGAACCTGTGATGCACTCTATGATTATTTAAAAGAACAAGTTTATGACGGTGCGACTTCGTTTGAAAATTTATTCAATAACATAAATGATAATGAAGATGTCTTATTATTTACTGATGGAATGCCCACTTTAAGTGAATTTCCTTCAACCATCAAAGGAAATGTATTTGTAGTAAATAGCATTCAGAAAGCAAACCATTCGAAGAACAAACAATTGAGTGAAACGTCGGCGGGTAATTATATTAACCTTCAGAATCTAAGCATTTCTGAAGCTGTTGGAAAAACATTTTTTGTGCCTTATAAATACTTAGGATATCTAAGTTTATCAAAAAACCTTGAGGCATATCCACCAGCTAACACCTTAGTTTTTAATGACTTTTCATTTGCCGCAAGAGGAGTAAAGGCGGGTAAGGAAATCATACTGAATTTTGGTTATGGTCAAAAAGTGACAGATCAGGTTGCGATTATAGTTCCTCAATCCAATATCAATACGAATACAATTGCTGCATTATGGGCATCAAAAAAAGTGGATGAATTAGAAAAAGAAAGCAATAAAAACAGGGGTGAAATTGTAAAAGTTGGAATGGATTATAATCTAATTACCAACCATACATCGCTCCTTGTTCTTGAAACAGTTCAGGATTACCTTGCTTATAATATTTCTCCTCCAGCAGCATTGTTAAAAGAGTATAACCACTTAAAAAACCAATTGGGAAAAAGAAATAAAAGTACTCGTATTTCTAGCAAAGACGATAGAAAAGAAATTGGATCGACTCCTGCCTCACCTGATGTTGTGGCAATAGAAGAAGAAAATATAGAAAGAGCCAAAAGTGCTCCTACGGGGAGTCAGGTTACTGTTAATGGAACCGTTACAGATAATAGTGGCTTGGCTTTGCCTGGAGTAAATATTATCGTTAGAGGTACAACAAATGGGACACAATCTGATTTTGATGGAAATTATAGCATTAATGCTTCTACAGGTCAAGATTTAGTGTATCGTTATGTAGGTTTTGACACGCTAGAAACTACGGTGCATGGAAGTAGTTCTATAAATATATCAATGCAAGAAGGTGAAAGACTGGAGTCTGTCGTAATTACTGGGTATGGAGGTGTTACTAGAGAAAGAAAATCTATTGGATATGCGGTTACAACCCTTGAAGAAGAGCATTTCTCAAATGCTCCTGAAAATGATGTAGTAAGATCGCTCAATGGAAAAGTAGCTGGAGTACAAATTACTGGAAACAGTGGAGCTACGGGTTCTGGGACAAATTTCATCATCCGGGGTCAAAGCACAATTAACGGTAATAACCAGCCTTTGTTTATTGTTGATGGTGTTCCTTTTGATAATGGAACTAATTCGAAAACTGGTTTTGCCGGAGGGAATACAACTACTAGCAATAGATCCATAGATATTGATCCTAATAATATACAAGAAATAAAGGTGCTAAAGGGTTTAAGTGCCGCTGTTTTATATGGCTCTCAAGGTAGAAATGGAGTGGTGTTAATTACCACAAAAAATGAAGGAGGAGGCGTTGAATATGGTAGAAATTATTCAGCTAAAATGGCTATTGAAATTGCAGAAAAACAAGAACAAAGAAAAAAGCTATCTAAAGAAAAAACATGGAGCGAAAAGACTTGGACTACGGCATATTTGTCCAAATTAAATGAAGTTACTACAGGAGATTTATATGAATTTTATCTGAGTCAACGTGATGCATTTATTGGGCAGCCGGCTTATTTTGTAGATGTGTACGACTTTATGAAAGATAAAGACGCTGTTTTGGCTAATCGAATACTCTCTAATATTGCTGAAATAGATATTGACAACTATGAATTACTAAAAGTTTTGGCCTATAAGTATGAGGAGCAAAACGATTATACCAAGGCAGTTTTTGTGTACCGTCAAGTATTAAAACTTCGTTCTGAAGACACACAGTCATACCGCGATCTTGCCTTGGCTTTGCAAGAAATAGGAGAAACAAATGAAGCATATATGCTTTTGGATAAAGTGGCTAGTGGCGAATTGACTGAAGGAAGCCAGAGGAGAGTTTTTGAAGGGATACATAAAATAGCAGCTAACGAAATTGGAAACTTATTGGCAAAAGGAAAGGCAAACACAAATGACTCCAATAATAACTATAATGAAACAAAGATGGATTTTCGAGTGGTAATAGATTGGAACCATAACGATACAGATATAGACCTACACGTTATAGACCCTAATTTAGAGGAATGTTATTACTCACACGCAAAAACAATAATTGGCGGCAAAGTATCCACAGATATGACAGAAGGTTTTGGTCCAGAAGAGTTTACATTGCCTAAAATGATCCCAGGTTCTTACTATTTAAAGGTGAATTATTTTGGAGACCGCCATCAAAAAATAGAAAACCCTACATTTTTGAAGCTTACTATATTCAAAAACTATGGAAGTGAAAACGAATCTAAAGAAGTGAAGGTTATTCGTTTAAGCGGAGATGATGGGCTTCAGCTAATAGAGAGAGTTGCAGTGTTATAAATAATCGCATAGTAAAAGCGTTTCATTTTTATAGATTTAATTAATTTTCAACGGCTTCCGTGGTAAAATCCTTTATCGCGGGAGCTTTTTTGTCCAGATAATTTCGGCCGTTTATTTGTGCCATTTCAAAAAGGAAATAATAATGAAAATGTATTTGTTAAAATCTTAAATGCCGTTGCTTATAAATAAAATGTTCCCGATATTAGAGACAGCATATTTTATGCTACAAAAAATTCAATTATGAAAAACAAGACATTATTTTGGTTTATTACAACAAGTATTCTGCTTCTTAATTCAATTCAAATTTCAGCACAAATACTTTCTGAAAGAAATCGGGCAGATATGCGAGATGAAATTCTTGCAGATAGATTTAATAATTTATTGCCTGATTTAATGGACGATACAAACATAGATATGTGGCTTGTTATTGCACGCGAATACAACGAAGACCCAGTGATGAGAACGATGTTGCCGGCAAAATGGCTCAACGCGCGCCGCAGAACAATCCTTGTGTTTTATAGAAACAAAGCAAAGAATACAATCGAAAAACTAGCCGTGGCTCGCTACGATGTGGGTAAAAATATTACTTCGGCTTGGGATAAAGAAAAGCAACCAGACCAGTGGGCGCGATTGGTAGAGATAATTAAAGAACGAAATCCTGAAAAAATTGGAATTAATATTTCAAAACACTTCGGAATTGTAGATGGATTGGTTAAAACAGATTACGACGAATTGATGGAAGCGCTTCCTGCGGAATTAGAAAGTAAAATTGTCTCTGCAGAAAAACTTGCCATTTCTTGGATTGAGACTAGAACCGAAAAAGAAATGCAATTGTACAATCTGTTAGTTACTGTTACAAGTGCTATAATAGATGAAGCATTTTCTTCAAAAGTAATTAGCCCAGGCACAACGACTACTGATGATGTGGTATGGTGGATGCGTCAAAAAGTGACAGATTTAGGCCTAGAAACTTGGTTTCATCCTACCATAGATGTGCAACGAGACAATGAGGAATTAAAGAGTCATATCTATTCGTTTACAAAAGGCGAAAAAGAAAAAGTGATTATTCCGGGAGATTTAGTGCATTGCGATTTTGGCATTACCTACATCACCTTAAATACAGATTGTCAAAGACACGCGTATGTTTTAAAGAAGGGCGAAACAGAGGTGCCAGAGTTTCTTAAAAGCGCTTTTGCAAAGGGGAATCGCGTTCAGGATATTTTTACGGGTAATTTTAAAGAAGGTAGAACTGGTAATGAGGTGCTGGCGATGTCTTTAGCACAGAGTAGAGAAGAGGGTATGCGACCTTCAATTTATACACATCCATTAGGAACCTATGGTCACAGTTCTGGGACTACTTTGGGGATGTGGGATTCTCAAGATGGAGTTCCCGTAACGGGCGATTATCCCTTGCATTATAATACAGTGTATGCTATTGAGTTAAATACAACCGTTGCGATTCCAGAATGGGAAAAAGACATTCGTATTATGCTAGAAGAAGCTGGCTACTTTGGAAAAAAAGGCTTTAGATATGTAAATGGTAGACAGGAAGCAATTAAAGCTATTAACTGGAAATAGTAAAGTATAATTGGAACCTAATTGGCAGCCATTTTAAAATACTTCAACTAAGTATCGATCTGTATGGGTTTGTTATTTTGGATTTAATTGCGATTGAGTTTTATTTGCTTGATTATTTTGTGGCTTGGTTTAATGAAATTGCGGCTATATTCTGTTTAGAAATTAAACCATAACTGGTCGTGCTTAGTGCGGTAATGTGAATTCAATCCAATTCTATAGGATTCAAATCTACTTAAGAGCCGCTAGGGTATAATTTTGAGTAATAGAAATAAAGTCCAACTAAGATTAATATTCCAATGGTTGGTAACAGCTAGATACTTTTTTATATTTCTTTAGTATTTTTTTAAATGTGCATCAAGAGTGTTATACCTGTTTTTGGCTATTCCTTTTCTTGATGTTTAAGACAGTTTAAATAAGCGTATTTGAAAAACAATTTTTTTCAACAAGTTAAAAGACATATTTTTTTTGATAAAATATACATTTAATGCCAATCCTTTTGGTGTTTAAAATTGCGCTATGATTTTATATAAATCCAACCTTTTTTTCCAGATTCGAAAGTAGCTTTTATTCTTACATAATCAGATACTTCGTAGTCATCTGCTTTTTTAAGTTCTTGTAGCGATATTTTGTAAAGTGTTCCATTGATTTCATCTTTTTCGTCGTTTGTAGGTATTGCAATAGGATGAAATTCTTTTTCACTTTTTAAAAGAACTAAAGGATCTGTGATTTTTAGTTGTTCAATTTTGAAACTCTTGAGTCGCTCTTTAGTTCCATTCAATTTTCTTCCAAAAGATTCTATTTGTACTTTTTTGAGTTGCAGTGTTCCATATGAAAATAGCAGTTCTTTCATTTGCGGTTTTTTTCAATTTGCTAACCAATGTTTTCTTGTGTGGTTTTCTTGCTTAAGGGCTAAGATAGTAAAAAAGCCAACTCTTTTGTTCAGCATTCAGGTTTTTTCGAAGGGTGTTTCAAATTTACAATCAGGCACCTATTTTATCTCTTTGGAGGCTTCGGTTGAGCGAGCTACATTCAAGTTTATAAAGCAATAATGAAATTGATAGCCAACTAATTTATCATTCATATTTTTTTTAAAGGGAATGGTTGAATGCTAAAAAAGTCGGAAAGAAAGAACGCTCAATAAAACGAAAAGCAACTTTTAATTGCTTTTCGTTTTATCAGAATTATATAATAGTTTAACGCTTCACAATAGTGCCTATCTGCGATATTTTTTTGCGCTCCAAGCCTTACTTTTAATAAAACAATAAGATTTAATCATTAATGATTTTCAAATGATTATTAGATCCAGTCATTTGCCAATGGCCTAAAGAAATAGGGATGTTGCCAATACTATTTAAGGTGTCAAAAAAGGTTTTTAAATCAAAAGGTTTGCCTTGTAATTCTTGTATTCTGGCATAATCTGCTAAAGCATTTTCTAATAAATATTTACCAGTAATATAACTTGTTCCATATCCTGGTTGGCGCAAATACAAATGTTGCTCAAAAATGAGGAGCTCTTTTTCGGTTTTCATCCAACCACGAGGGGTGTATTCGCTATGAATACCTCCAGCTTCTTCCATGGTCATTTCATTGGCATGCGCATATAATGAGCCTAAGCCCCTTGCAGCGCGCTGGGCAATCATTGTATATACAATCTCTTTGGTTCTTGGACTATCATCGTACAAACCAGCCTGCATAAATAGCTCTTCAACTGCTGTGGCGGTCCCTTCATTTCTAGAGTCAAAAATGTTATATAATAAAGGGCCTTTTCTTATTTCACTTTTGTGTGGCTCATTATCCATGCGGGCTAATTCAAACCAATGGTAAAAATGCGAGTATAAGGGTCTGGGATCAAAATGCGCACCAATTGAGAAAAAGTTTCGTTTCTCCTTTGGTATATATTCGCCTAAATGCTCACGCAAAGCAGGTTCAAAATACGGTTTTACGGTAAGGATGTCTTGCTGGTCTAAAAAATCCATCAAGCTTTTGGCAGCTGCTTCAGCCATTTTATCATAAGCATCAGGGGAATCTGCAGCAACTAATTCTGGTAGGTTTCTATTTCGATGCTCTTCTAATTTTAACGAAGACCAAGCACGAGCTAGCTCACGTTTTAAAATCATAACTTCATCATCCCAAGTTAATGGTACCAAGTGCACATTCTGTAAATACCAAGTATAATTTTCTTTACCAATTCCTGAAGGACCGGTTTTTGATTCGGCTTCAGCCTGCAACCAAGAAACAAAATCATTCGTCGACACGATAGCCTCATCAATTACCGAAACTAATTCAGTATCCTCTTTAACGGTAACTTTGTTTTTGAGTTCAGTAAGCACGACACTTTGATTTTGAATATCTCGAATACCAGTAACCCATAAATCCCGAGCATTTCCTGTTAAATTATTTTTTGCTTGGGCATTTAATGGCGCAATTATTTTTAGATCTGCCAGGATGTTACTTCTTTCTTCTTTGGATAGCGGAAATGTATAGGTCCATAGTTCAGTCGTTCCATGGTTTGTTGGACCTTCGTGAGCTGGCACATCGCTTCGGTACGTCCAAACCGATTTATAAAAAGCAGGATCACGAGCCCAAGGTTTTAAAACCCGATCGTTAAAATCATAGCCGTTCATTTCTGCCCATACGAGCATCCAATCCACTTTATTTTCTACTTGCCATTTTGTGGTGTCAATAGATTGTAATCGTGACTGTAATTCTTTAAACCTTGGCAAACGCTTTTTAAAATTTGCCGCGGTATAATCTGGAGCTCCATCAAGAAGCGATGGTTTTTCAAAGGTTCTCCATTCTTCAAATAATGCAACTAATGCTGCACAATCATTTGTCGTAAAATTTGCTGTGTTAGTTTTTTTGATTTCTGGGGTTTCTTCTTTCTGGTTAGTTTGACAGCTAATAAGGAGCGTTACTAGAAGTGCGAGTAGGGTAGTCGTTAGTTTCATTTTGCGGAGATTTTTTTTGAAAGTATTTTGCTTGTTGAATCTTTTTTATTGAAGGAATCAATTGGTTTTGTTTAGACGTTATGATCTAACGTTTAGAGTGCTAACTTATTTAATTTTTAGCAAGCACTATATAAATTAAAATACAAAAGTGTATAATTTTCGATAGTTATAAATTGTTTTTATGTTTTAATTGATCTATTAATAATCGTGCTGCTGGTGTGTTTTGAAATTCAAGTTCTTCAATCATTCTTGCTGAGGTTTCTTTAGATATTATTTCTTCTACTTCTTGTTTTTGAGAAAAGTCATACCCTACAGATTCAAACAAACCGTCTGATTACTTATTTCTAACACAATTTATAACTAGATGTACACGATTGGTTTGACCTTCATTTTTTTTACACTATGAGGCAGATTTACATTTGTGTGCCAACCTTCTCCTGGGCTCATAAATAGGTTTTTATTGTTCAAAGTAAAGCAAACTTGATCATTAGTTATTATAGGAATGATGCATTCTTAGGAGCATAATATTTCATTGGTTAAACTTTATTGTTTAATCACGTTTATTTTAGTCAGTTTATATGCTGTTAAAAAATAGCGCTGGTTTATACTTATGCGATTTTGCTTTAACGCGTTTCTTTAATTTGCAACAAATATTTTTAAATAAAAAAAGAGGATACCTATAGCTTGTTTTAGAACAGCGTTCTTGTCCTTGTTCGATTTCGTTCCTAATTTAGCAAATAAAAACCGAATAGGAAGCCTATGATTTTCTATTACTGCCAGAATCGTTAAATAGACTAAGTAAAAAAATGAAATCCAGCCAAAAGAAAAATAAATCTACAAAAACAGGCGCTTTTCGCCCTTATTAACTATTCGCTACTATGGCGAAATAGGCCAGCATATATGGTAGGGCTTTCTGAGTTACACAGATGCACGAAACAAGCTATAACCTTTAACGGGTTTTTATTATTTTTTTTAATATTTCATTTGCAGAATATACTGCGCCGTCCATATATCCAGGAAATTCTGAAGATGATTCAGCGCTGGAAATAAACAATTTGTCATCAAAAAAAGAGGTGCTATAAATAGGGTTTCCATTATTTTGATGTGGAAAAAGCAAAGTGTCAGATGATTCAAAGGTATTTTCTTCTTTGCTCCACACGCATTCCTCATAATTAATAAATCCTTCCGCTTTCTTCCCAAAAACTTGTGTTATTTGATTAATTACAAGAGCGCGCCTTTCTTTATAAGTAACATTCTTAAAGGATGAATTTATAAATCCACAAAGCGCGTATTTTGACTTGTTGTGATTACAATGATCATATAATTCAGTAATAGGGCCTGCATTACTGAATAAAGTTCTAGGGATATTGTCTTGTTCCCAAAAAGGGTGGTTATAAGTTAAGGCAATCTTTATGGAGTCTTCCATCCAAGTATGCGTTTGTTTGGCAATATTCATTAAATCACTTGGTAAAAGAGGCTCAAATCTAATTTTTTTCGCCCACAATTTAGGAGGAATGGCTAAAACAACCATATCGCCTTCAAAGACTTCTTTCGCAATTACTTGAACCCAATTATTATGGAAGTTAATGCCTGTTACGGAATGATTAAGTAGGACATCGTTTTTATCTAATTTTTGAAATAAGGTATTTATAAGATTGGACGTGCCTCCGGAAATTCTGAAACTAGGCGACTGACTAGGGATTTGTATTGTTTGTAATGGAGAATTTGCATAGGGTTGATGGAATACACTGCGATCCATATATTGTTCAAAGTGATCAATTCCTAATTCTTCCAGGAGTGTTATAAGATGTGAATGTTGGTTAGTGAACCAAGTTGCGCCCATTTCAATAGGCGTATTGTTTGTTCCATAAAGCGTATTAATTCTTCCACCAATTCTATTTCTTGCTTCTAGAATCTTAAACGGGATGCCTTCTTTTTTCAAGCGGTAACCAGTTAAAAGCCCCGATAAGCCTGCTCCAATTATTACTATCATATGGTAAAAATACTGAAGTGAATATTAAACTGCCTCCACATCAGTCATTAATGTTTTTTAGGGTTTTATTTCCTGAATAGGGCAATAGTTAATTGGTTAGGAATTCGTGATAAGGTGTATGTGCGTTATTGAAACAAAACATATCTAGGAGGAACCAGTCCATTTAGTCTTATATAAACAAGCATTTGTCCTCTGTGATGTGTTATGTGGTCGGCAAGTAATAAGAAAATTTGTCGCTTTGTCCTATTCAATCCGAAATAGTCTAGCGCGTCATCAAATCGAGTGGTATCAAATTGTTGTATTAATTTTATGGTTTCATCAAATGTCTTATTAATTGTAGCAATCATTTGTTCTTTAGATGTATTGGCGACCTTAAAAATTGTGTCAGTTTTCCAATCTTTAGATTCTCGTCCACCTAACAATGATTGACTATGCCAATCTATCGCATATCCTATGTGCATTAAGTTTTCGGCAAAGGTCATAGAGTCTGGTGATGCTCTAAAGCCATATTTGTCCTCAGGCATCATTTCTGCGACAACAATTAAATATTTTCTTGAATTTTCTAATCGCTCTAAATATTCCTTAATAAAAGGATCCTGTTGCGCAAGCAGGGGTAATGTAACCGAACTAAATAGCGCAAGGGTCGTTAGGATAAGTATGCGTTTCATGATATTTAAATTACGTTTTTTCTTTTTAGAGTATTTTCCTCAATAGATGGTAATGTGTGGTTACTTGTTTTCACTACAATTCTTTGATAGCCCCAATTTTTATTATAAGTATAGTGACTTATTTTTCCTGAAATTGAGGAATTATTTATGACCTAATGTTTCTTAAATTCTAACCATAAAAATGATTAGAATTTAATTTTTTTCATCGTATCCTAGCATCTCAAAGAGTTCTGGTGATTGCTTCAAATAGCGATCTTTATTTGTTTCCATGAACCAAGCCTTAGAAATTTTTTCATTGTTATAAAGACGTCCGTCTTTCCACTCCGAAATACCATCAATTGCAGTGCGACTCCAATCTTCATTTATAAAGCTAATGGCTTTGATATTCTTATTATACGCGAAAGTGAAAAAATTGACAAACCACTTATTCCAGGCATCAATATTGTCCTTTTCAATACCAAAGATCGGGTTAGACTCTGCAATTATTATTGGTTTTTTGCATTGTTTAGCAAATTTCAGAACGGTATTACAATATGTACCAAAGTCATCACCGCCATACGCATGGCCAAATACTGAGATGCCAACCCAGTCTACATAATCATCACCAGGATACCAATTTGACAACGGATAATCTTTGTATGTCTTGCTGGCGTATGAATGCCAAACGAATGCGATATTTTCTGCGCCTTCAGCTCGAATTAGGTCAACAATTCTTCGATATGCTTTTACGTACTCTTTGGGTTCCAATTCATTATGAATTCCATCAAACTCATAACCAATTCTTAAGTAGATTGGTCTGTTAGTGGTTTTCGCCCAAGCTGCGTATTGCTTGACTACCTTATCGTAATCTCCTTTTCTAGCTTTTTTCGCTACATCCCATTTACCTACCATCCACATAGCACTTTGCACAACAGTATTTGGAAAGCTATCAATCAGCATTTGGTGATTTTGTGTACCCCCAGTTTTATTTTTATAAGATTCAGTAATAGCTTTAAATTCTGGAATTCCCCAATAAGCTGACCAGCCACTTGGTTTCTTTTCATCTGGGAAATGGTTTAAATACTCATTGATACTTTCCACGGTTTGTCCCATAATCAGCAACGTTTTTCCGTTAGGGGGTACAAATTTTGTCTTTTCATATTTGTACACATATTCAGGATTAACCTGAGTTTTAATCTCAGACAGCATTTCTGCTATGGTTGGATTGGATTTTACTTCTACTAACTCCTTTTTTTCTTGTGCAAATAGAAATTGCCTTATTGGATTTATCAAGGCAGCCACAAATAAAACAATCCTAAACTGTTTGATTATTTTAGTGACGTTTAAATTTTGAAGCATTTCGCAGTTGTATAATTTGACTTGTCTTTCCATTTTTACATTTTGAAAATTTCACAATTGGGGGTAACGGTTTCGATATGCAAAGTAGGCTAGGTGAGTGCCTATTCAGTCATAATTGTTGTGTGTGTTCCGCATGAGCAGAATTTGTTTAATAAAGACTAAAAGTATGAAATTATGCATTGGTATTTAGGTCACAAAAGAACAAATTTTTTCTAGATGTAAGGTAGCCTTTGAGTAAGTGGAGCAATTATTATTTATAGTATGATTAAAGAACTATTGTAAAAAGAAAATCTAGAACAAGCGTACAGGAAAGGATACGCTAACAAAGGTTCTTGCGGTGCAGAAGGCAATACGTTCTATGACTTGCCCACTACCCTAAAACAAGAGCGGAACACATATTTCTCCCGTAAGGGTGTTCCAACAAGCTGCACAACAAGTGCTGGAGCCTATTTTTGAGAGAGACGTCCAAAGCAACAGCTTCCGTTTTCGCCTTAAGCGCATTGAAAATCAAGCGCTTACAGAGTATCTGGTATATATTAATGAGGGTAATCAACACATTGTATATATTGATTTAAAGTCATTTTTTGACGAGGTCGACCACGATATATTACTGTCATTTATTTACAAGAAGGTTAGATGTGTTTATATGATGAAGTTAATACTACAGTTTCTCAGAGCCTCTATTCAAACCAAGCTTAAAAGCTTGATGACTGGTTACGCAATCGTTTGTATTACTGCATATGGCATCATTGGAAGAAGCCAGAGCGTAAGAGGAATAACCTCATACAGTTAGGTATAAAACCAGACCAAGCCTATGTGTGGAGTCGAACCAATATGGGAGGATGGGCAGTAGCAAAAAGCCCTATATTAATCACAACAGTGACAATAGCCAGAAGCAAGCAATGTGGTTATTTAAGTATGCGGGAATACTATAAGCGATCATATCATTCTTGAACCGCCGCATACGTTCCTGAGTGGTATTGCTAGTAGCAATAGCGGTTAAAGGACCAAGGTAATTGCGTATAGCCTGTCCCGTAGTTATTACGGGATGCGTTGGTGTGAGAGGCGCACTGCATCAATTATAGGTGGAGCCGTCTTCTCGATTGTGTGGCGTTATTTTTTTTTCGGATTATTTGTCAATTAATTTTCTACATTATTTGTCTCAATTTTTTTTAATTCTTTAATTAAATCCTCCGCTTTTCTTGATGGTAAATTATAGTCTTCTAAAGAACGACCCATGATTATTTTGACAGTCAAAATTTTATTGATAAATATGCCTTTTGTCGCTTGGTCATTTAATTTAATATAAGGATTGTGTGTAATTGGTTTATTGAAACGAAGGTAGCCTGTTACTTCAAAATTTACAATTGTATTTGCAAAAGGAACTACCTCCCATGCTGCTATTTCTATTAGTTCATCTCGAAAAATGGTTTTCTTTACTTGATTGTCATATTCATTCATTTTATTCACTAAACCTTGATTCAAGAACCTTAAATAGTCGGTTGATTTCAGTTATGAATAATTGCCATCTGTTGGTTCAAAAGGAAAAGCCGTAAAAGTTGTCGACATTCCTTTGGTAAATGTATTATTGAGATAAAATTTATAATTGTTTCCTCTTTTTTGGCATTAAAGTTCATGGCATTATTTAAGGATGCTGTATCCTTAACCAAATCTGCAAGTAAGGATTCAGCTAATATTGTGGCATTTTTTTCTCGTTGTTATTTTCATTCCAGTTATTAATAGCCAAAGCAATTAAAATCCCAAGAACAACAAGTATTATTTCGCCAATTGCATAAATCAGATATTTGCTGAACTTGTTTTCAGTCAGCATTTTTTGTCTAATTTTTCTAAGAAATTTCACCATTGGTTTATTTAGTTTCTTTTACACAGACTATTGTTATTGGATATGAATAATTGCGGGAGTTAAAAGCTAATTTAATAAATATTTACTAACTGGATGTGCAAAGTATTTTTACAATGTATTGGTGGTGTTTACAAAAATATTTAATCTAATAAATGTAAAAATTACTCACATATATTTGAAATATGGATAAAAGTGAGGAAAAGAAAAAAATGGTTACTACTGGCACTAATCCTGTTCATTTTCAAATTGCTCAATCTTTTGCTTTGTAGACCATCGCATCAAGTTTCATTTGCTTTATCATGCTTTCCAATCCTCCGGCACGTTTCATTGAAAGCATACTCTTAAATCCTATCCGTTCAATAAAATTAAGCGGGGCATTAATAATTTCATCAGGTGTATGCCCTGAAAGTACATGAATCATCATGGCAACAAGTCCTTTCGCATAATCTGCATTCGCATCGGCAAGAAAAATAATTTTTCCGTCTTTCAATTCACTATGTAGCCACACATGCGCTTGGCATCCTTTTATCATGCAGTTGTCCTTTTTCAGTGCTTCATCTAATGTTTTCAAGTTTTTTCCTAAATCAATTAGGCACCCAAATTTGTCAAACATATCCTCAAACTCTGCAAAATCCTCAACGAGTTCCTGCTCTGTATTTTCTATTGTTTTCATCTTGATCATTTTTGATTTATCCGTTTAATTGATTTAACAATCGCGCTAGCGAAAACACCTATTTCTTCCTTTGTATTATAAAATAAAAACTTGCACGAATAGTCCCTGGCATTTGATAATGTCCCATTATGGGTTGTTCACAGTGGTGTCCTGTTCGTACTGCTATTCCTTGTGCATCAAGGAGTATTCCTATGTCGAGCGGATGGATGTCTTCTACCACAAAAGAAATTACACTTGCTTTTTCTTTTGCTGTGCCAATAATCCGCAAATTGTGAATTGCAGAAAGTTTTTCTGTAGCATACTCCAGTAGTTCCTGTTCATAAACAGCAATGTTTTCAATACCAAGTGTGTTGATGTAATCAAGTGCCGCTGCCAGACCAATGCCCCTTCAATATTTGGAGTACCTGCCTCAAATCGGAGAGTAGGTTCTGCGTATTCTGATTTATTGAATGAAACAGTTTTAATGTTTCCACGTCTTACTTGATAGTTAGGAAGTTTTTTAAGCCATTTTTCTTTTCCATAAAAAATACCTACTCCTGCTGGAGCATACACTTTGTGTCCACTAAAGCAATAAAAATCTGCATCTAAATCTTGGACATCAGCTTTTATATGTGGGATTGATTGGGTACCATCTAAAAGCACCGGAATATTTTTTGAGTGAGCAATAGCAATCAGCCTTGTTTTTTCAGAAAGTAGTTTTTGTATTCGTCCATCTGCAATTCCCCACTGTCGGTCATTGGAATAACTTTCAGTACGGCATTTTTCTCTTCGCATAACTGTTGCCACGGAAGAATATTACCGTGATATTCCATCTCACTCACAATAATATCGTCACCAGCATTTACCTTCTTTTTCCCAAATGCAGTAGCTATAAAGTTGATACTTTCAGCAGTTCCTCTTGTAAAAATAATTTCGTTTTATGTTTAGCACCGATATGTTTTTGAACCGTAATACGAGCATTTTCGGATACATCGGTTACATCCTTACTCCTGCGGTGAACGCTCCGTAAATGTTGGCGTTCTGAGTGGTGTAACATGCTACAATGGCGTCAATCATATGTCTCGGCTTCTGGGTAGTAGCACCGTTATCGAAATGAATTAATGGATTATCGTTCACCATCCGAGAAAGGATAGGAAAATCTTTTCGAATTTTATAAACATCAAAAAAGTTTACTTTTTCTGTGTTTTTTGTCAATATCATTTCCCTCCTTTTTTGCGTTTGTTTTTTCCTTTTTTATTGAATCTTGTTAGACTATCTTGCCCCACAACATTTGCAAATTTATACATGTTATTAATGGCTGCTTCCTCAATTATGGCTTCTACCTCTTCCTTTAAATCTTTCAGAATCATCCCTTCTTTAATTAGTGTTTGAACTTCTTTTGCCCTTGCTATTTTTATGGGTATTAAATCGGCTTCATCGGGGTAACTAAACCACATTATTTGTTTTTCAATATCTGTTTTTTGAAGATGTGCGATCCCTTTTAGCGTTTTAATGCTGTTAAGATTATTGACCTCCGCAGAATATTTTTTATTTCCCCAATCTTCTATTAAGCAACATTTGAATTCAGTCCATTGTTTATCTTTATTCTTATTGTGTAATGTAGATTTAGTATTAAAATCTGTTAACCAAGTAGAATGACAAAATTCTCTTCCGCAAGTGCCAATGCCACCTAAACGACTGGCCTCTTCCAACACACTAATCTGGCGCATTTTTATTTTGACATGAAATGTTGCCGCCAATACCAAAATTAGTTCTCGGAAATCGACCCGTTTATCTGCTGTATAATAGAATGTGGCTTTAGTGTTATCTCCTTGGTAATCAACATCGCATATTTTCATCTTCAAGTCTAAATCTTTAGCTAACATGCGTGCCTTATACATCGTTTTAGACTCTAAACCTTTTGCTGTTTTCCATTTTTTAATATCCGCTGATGTTGCCTTTCGATAGATTTTTCTTATGACTTCTTCCTTAAGAATATTGTGTTTTTTTAATTGCAGCCTAACCAATTCTCCGGTTAATGAAACATGCCCAACGTCATGCCCACCAATGGTTTCAACAATTACTATATCTGTCTGTTTAAGAGACATACTTTCAGGCTTCAAATAAAAATCTTTACGCGCTCCTTTAAATTTGATTTCAACAATGTTGAATATTTGTTGATTGGGAGGCAATGGTATGTTGGCAAGCCAATCATATACATTTAATTGACTATATCCATCGATTGTAGAAGATTCATTATTTTCAAATTCTGATGGAGCACCATGGCTATTGTATAAATTCATACTTGTCAATCTATCATTTAGTTCCTTTTTCTAATACTTTAATATACTGGCTCTACAATTATCTCTGTTAAAACCGAATTGGCAATAAAACATTCTTGGTGGGCACGGTGGTGCATTTCATCTATTGTTGTATTATCCGGTATGATATCTCCTTCAAAGGTGATATTCGGTCTTAGATACAAGGTTTTTACTCCCATTTTTCGTTTTTCGTTTTTGCCCAATATGGCTACTGCATTATCTTCATACCTTGCTACCCTATATTTTTTCATGGAAGCAATAGCCAAAAATGTGAGCATGTGGCAGCTTGACAGCGATGCAGCAAAAGCTTCTTCAGGGTTTACTAACGCTGCTTTACCTAGGTAATCTGGAGCAGCAGAAGCTTTGATTAAAGTTCCGCCTTCAAATTTCCACAAATGGCTGCGATCATAGGTTTTATATAAGAAATCTTCGCCTTCATTTTTCCAACTCAAATAAACTTTATGTTCTGACATGTTTTTATGTTTTTAATTGTTTTTTTATGAACTTAAGACGAACAAGAAATGCTAAAATTCTTCTTCGCTGTGGGAGTTGGTTTTGAATAAGACTCGTGTTCTGAATGTTCGGCAAATGGAGAATACAAAATCTCTAACCAATTTTTTAATTTTCTACTTTCTACTTTCTACTTTCTCCTTTTTCCACATCCTTAATTATTTCCTGGGCATGCTTTTCTCACTTCATTTACGGTTTCTGCCCATATCATAGAACCGCCATCTTTCAAATTAACTCTATCAACCGAAGTGATTACAGCGTGTTTCAATTTTATCAAGCGAATAGATTCGGCAACCATTTTAGGTTCTTCCCAGTCAACGGGCGAAGGTCTACCAGTATGAACATTGCAAAATGCTCAAGATCTTTTACAGGTGTTCCCTAAGATCATAAAGGCAACTGTTCCGTTCCCCCAACATTCACCCATATTAGGGCAACTACCACTCTCACAAATGGTATGTAATTTATGTTCGGAGACGATTTGTCTTACTTCCTTATATTCTTTTCCCATCGGCAGTTTTACACGAAGCCAATCGGTTTTTTTTAGCATATTTCCTTTCTACTTCAACTATTTCTGACATACTATTAATTTTAATCAGTTCTCGTAATTACCTTTGTACTTTGGGTGTGCTATTATAATTTATAATTTTCCATACCATTATCGCTCTATCATCACCAGTTGAAATCAGATCATTATTTAAATCACTCCAAAAAAGTTTATTTACTGAATGGGTATGTCCATCATATTGTGCTTTATCGATACGTAACAGCATCTCAAAGTTTTTAGCATCCCATATTTTAATGGTTTTATCCCTGCTTCCAGTGGCAAAAAACTTTTTATCGGGACTGAAAACTATGCTATAAATAGCATAGTTATGGGCAGGAATATGATGGATTAAAGTATAATCGTTTTCAACATCCCATACATTCAAATAAGCATCTCTTGAACCAGATAAAAGGTGTTTTCCGTTTGGATGGTAGTAGACTGCATTCACCGAAAAGTCATCAACATGTCCTTTAATAATTTTCTTTTCTTCGTAGGTCTCAAAGTCATAAATCCGAATAGATCCATCACCGCATCCAATGGCAGTCTCTTTTAAAATAGTATTGAAAGCGATACTTCGTATTTTTTTATCGCAAAGTTGTAATGCGGTAATCAATGAGAAATCGTTTATTGACCATACAGAAAGTGTCCCATCACCAGCGGCTACCCAAAAGCATTCTTTTTCTGGAAGATATTGGATATCATAAATGGATTGCCGATGAAGCTGTAACAGCTTTACTTCTTCATTCTTGTTTAGGTCGATTACATGAACGCCTCCTAAGGACTGGCCAACAAGTAATATATTTCTATCCAGAACATATTTCAATGCCAGAGCTTTGGCAGGTAACTTAGCAACAACTTTGTTTTGCTCTTGATTTTTCATATTCCATTCTACCACTAGGTTATCGCTGCTACCGGAAAAGAGCAAGTGCCTTTCATTTGCCGGTTCAAGCGTATAAATGGCTCCACTATGTCCCTCGAATTGCTTTGACTTCTCTACTTCTATTTGTGCTATCATGTTCATTACAAGTGCATTTGTTCTTTTTTTGCTAATAATTCTTCTTCCGTTTCACGCCAATTGGGATCGTCTACACAACAATCTACAGGGCATACCGCAGCACATTGTGGCTCATCATGAAACCCCACACATTCCGTACACTTATCGGTTACGATATAGTAGTACTCATCTGAAACGGGTTCCTGTACTTCGTCTACGTTAGTTTCCAGCCCGCTGTTTTTTCCTTTGACTGAGCCGGTCATAGCGGTTCCATCAGAGAAGCGCCAAGAATCAGCACCTTCATATATGGCATTATTAGGGCATTCTGGCTCACACGCCCCACAATTGATGCACTCGTCTGTAATTATTATCGCCATAGCAACGTTTTTTTAAGGTCTCTTTAATTCAATAATTCCTTCATATTTTCCTCCACAATTTTTTGAAGGGTAAGGGCCGTATTTTCTTCTGAACCTATGAGTTCGTGTAATGTAACTTTATCCAATAATCCATCAATCATTTTTTGCACCATTGTCCAAAGTGAACGGATGGAGCAATCCACCGAGTTAGTGCATATTTGGAATTGCCCTGAGTGGTTGCCACAAAAATTAGCATCGTATAATTGACCTCCCAGCGCTTTGATTGCTTCGTTCACTGTAATCTCTATGGCAGGTTTGCTCAACAGGTAGCCTCCTTTATGTCCTCTGGTACTTGTTATCAATCCCGACATACGCAAGGATCTGGTGATTTTACCCACATACGGAAGGGATAAGCCCTCCGCTTTACTCAATTGAGGTATGCTCATTCCATCCATGTCCTGACATTTACCAATTCGAAGGAGTATCCTTAGCCCATATTCGTCTTCTGAAGTGATTTTCATAATTGAAAGTTTTAATTAATCTATTCCCTAAATTTAGGTAAATTTGAGCTACACCCATACTTACCTTGAGTTATTCTTTCAAATTCCTCTGTAGAAACCGATGGACCTTTTCGACTGCATAGTCGTTCAAATGCCTCGACCAGTGTGGAAGCAATTTGCCCTGCTGTATTACCTTCAATATCAGAACGATGCAACACAGTAATTGCTTCCCCGTTCTTAAACAGCCCAATGCTAGGAGATGAGGGCATGTAATTCGCCATATACTGCTGCCTGTACTGGTCAACAGCATCTTTTTCCATACCAGCAAATACCGTATATAACGCATCTGGTATAATGTTGTTTTGCAAGGCTAACATAACTCCAGGCCTTGCGGTTCCTGCCGAACATCCGCATACAGAGTTCAGCACTACTAACTGTGTTGAATTATCTTTTCTGTTGAGTCCTTGGTCGACATCATCGGGTGTTAAGAACTCCTTGCAACCTGTTGCTATTAGTTCTTCTCTCATCGGTTCTACTGCTGCCGGTTCATAGGTAGGTGTTTGTCTTGGTGCAAAAGCCATATTTCAAATTTAAAGGTTTGTAATTAGTTTAATTAGTAATAATTTTAACGTCCGGATAACGTTCTTTCCACTTTTCCAATTGCTGTGTATCTTTAACAGTTGTCATTGTTTTATAGTCAAGCCTGATTTTTATCGCAGGAAACTTTTCAATGTCATGTAAAGTCAGTTTTTTCTTTTTTCTATGGTTCAATGATTTTGCCATACTATTGCTTTTTAGAACATATCCAATTCAAGCCTTGCTTCATCACTCATCATATCCATTGTCCAAGGCGGCTCCCAAGTTATTTCTACTACAGCTGTGTTTACTCCTGGGGCGCTCCTTACTTGATCTTCTACTTCCGGGGGCAAGGTTTCGGCTACTGGACAGGAAGGGGAGGTTAAGGTCATCAAAACATGAACGTTGGCTTCGTCATCTATCGCAATATCGTAGATAAGACCGATCGAATAGATATCCGATGGGATTTCGGGATCATAGCATGTTTTTAGAATATCTATGACTTTTGTTTCCAAGGCTGTTTTAGCGGCTACTTCCATATTGTATTTTTATTAAAGCAATTATTATTATTATTATTATTATTTGTGTTCAATGCTTTAGGTATTATCTTTTGAAGCTTATGCTTCCACTTTTTCTTTTGGTGAGAAAGCACCTGGTTTTTTTATGCATTCAATTACATTGTTGGCTAAGGCTTTAAATATTTTGCCTTCTATCGTGTTTTCATTTAATGCTGCGGGCGCACCAATGTCTCCCGCCTCTCGTATTGCCGTTATTAAAGGGATTTGGCCCAATAGCGGAACATTCATTTCTTCCGCCAATTTTTTTGCACCATCCTTTCCAAATATGTAGTCTTTTTTATCGGGACTATCTTTTGGAATATAATATGCCATATTTTCAATTAAGCCAAGTACAGGAACATTAACCATGGGCATCCTAAACATATCGATGCCTTTTCTGGCGTCAGCAAGGGCTACTTCTTGTGGTGTACTTACTACAATAGCTCCGGCAAGCGGAATTTTATCTACTAGCGTAAGGTGAATATCGCCTGTACCTGGTGGAAGATCTACGAGCAGATAGTCTAAACTTCCCCAATCTGTATCCTGAAATAATTGGGTAAGCGCTTTGGAAACCATAGGTCCACGCCAGGGAACTGATTGTGAAGCTTCAGTAAAAAAACCAATAGACAAAATTCCTACTCCATGAGACACAATTGGTTCTATTAGATTTCGACCAGAATCATTAGAAACTACAGGCTTTTTATTCACTAAGTCAAACATAAGTGGCATTGATGGTCCATAAATATCAGCATCTAATACGCCCACTTTTGCTCCTAATTGGCTTAATGCTACTGCAAGATTGGCTGCAACAGTAGATTTACCTACACCACCTTTTCCAGAGGCAATAGCAATAATATGTTTAACTCCAGGCAATATTGTTCTCAATTCAGGAGCTCTATCCTTAAAACCAGGCAGGGCTTGCATATCGATATCTACCTTAATATTACTACCTAGTGCTTGCAGAAGACTCTCCATACAAGCATCCTTTACTATCTTTTTACTATGCATTGTAGGACTACTAATTTTAACACTAAAACTAATTGTATCGCCCTCAATATCAATAGTGTTCACCAATCCTAACTCAATAATGCTTCTTTTGAGGTCAGGCTCAATGACGTTAGTAAGTATTTTTAGTATCTCTTCTTTAGTTATTTCAGGCATGTTATTTATGAGTTCACTGGTGTTTCTAGTAATTACTTAAACTTATCGACAAGCATCTGTTCTACTTTTTCCTTCACGGGATCCATCTTAATTAACTCCGTTATTTCTGTTAAAAAAGCTTGTTTTAAAATGGATACGGCTTCTTTTTCAGACAAGCCTCTGGAACGCATATAATACAATGCCTCTTTATTCAATTGTCCAATGGTTGCCCCGTGACTGCATTTCACATCATCCGCAAAAATTTCCAACTGGGGTTTGCTATTCATCTTGGCGGTTTTTGATAATACAAGGCTGTGGTTTTGCTGAAATGCATTTGTTTTTTGCGCATCCCGACGTACCATTATTTTACCATTAAAAACACCTTTAGCTTTATCCATAAGAATTCCTTTGTACAATTCGTTGCTGTCGCAATGAGGATGTGCATGATCTATAAAGGTTTGGTTATCTATATGCTGCTTATTTACACCAACGTAAAGTCCATAAAAATTAGTAGTTGTTCCACTGTCTTTTAAAATGGAGTTAAGGTTATTCCTAACTAATTTCCCGCCTAAATCTACTGCGTAAGAGCTGTATGTACTATCTCTAAGCTGTTCAATCTCAGTATTATTGATAAAATATGCAGTCTCATCTTCATCTTGAATTCTATAATGATCTACAGTCGCATTTCTTTTTAGAACCAACTGTGTAACTGTATTGGTGAAATAAGTTTGTTCGGAATTAGTGAGATTATGATAGGTTTCAATAACCGTCATCTTACTGTTTTCTCCTGCTACAACTATTTTTTGCGGACTGATCACTGATGACTCTTTTTCTGTATAAGCTATATTTAGTATATGAACAGGGCGATCCAGCTCTAAACCATCAGGCACACACATATAGATGCCATTTTGAGCGAAGGCGGTATTTAATACCATAAAGGAATTTTTTACTTCGCTTGCCCATCTATTCAAGTATTCGGAAGTTGTTGCTTTTGTCGGTCCATCTTCTTGCAGACCAGACGAAATATCTTGTACTATAATTTTTTTTGATAATTCCTCCCTTGAGGAAAGTTCTTTATTGTAAGTACCATTCACAAAAACAAGCACGTATGCATCCAGCCCTTCAAAAAGAAAAGGCTTAATGTCTTCGGCTGAAATGTCAACAGGTTTGGGTTGTTCATAAAGTGGTTGAAGAACCTGAGTAACATTGGTGTATTTCCAATCCTCGTTTCTTCTGGTTGGAAAATTCATATCATTGCTAAAGCGTTGAATCGCAGTTTTCTGTATCGCATGCCCTGCATAATCTTTCTGTCCGTTTAGGGAATTTTCATACTGTTGGAATAGTTCAATAAACTTTTTCCTGCTATCATTTTTATCTCGTGTCTTTGGAGTTGTCATGCTTGTCTTATTAAGATGTTGTTAATGCTGCTACTTCTTCTTTGATCCAGTCATATCCTTTTTCTTCCAGCTTCAATGCTAATTTTTTGTCTCCTGATTTAACGATTTGCCCATTGTATAGTACGTGAACAAAATCGGGGATAATATAATCGAGTAGCCTTTGGTAGTGCGTAATTATCATAAAAGCATTGTCTTTTGTTTTTAGCTGATTCACTCCATTAGCAACTGTTTTTAGCGCATCAATATCCAGCCCTGAATCCGTTTCATCCAACACAGCAAGGGTTGGTTCTAATACAGCCATTTGTAAAATTTCATTGCGCTTTTTTTCACCGCCCGAGAACCCTTGATTTAGAGAACGGCTTAAAAAACCAGCTTCCATATCCACCATTTTTGCCTTCTCTTTAATGTATTGTAGCATTTCCTTTGCACTCAATTTCGTCTTTTCTTGATGTTTTCTAACAGCATTAATGGTATGTTTAAGAAAGTTAGCAGTACTTACTCCTGGTATTTCAATCGGGTATTGAAATGCCTGAAACACTCCTTCCTTGGCGCGTTCATCAACTGATAATTCCATGAGGTCTTTTCCCATATAGGTAATACTGCCCTCTGTAATTTCATAGCCTTCTCGACCTGCTAAAACGTGTGCTAGTGTACTTTTACCACTTCCGTTTGGTCCCATTATAGCGTGTACTTCGCCAGCATTTATTTGAAGGTTAATACCATTTAATATTTTTTTTCCTTCAATTTCTGCGTGTAAATTTTTTATTATTAACATGTTAATTTATTTAAGATTTTAATACGTAATTCAAGTTTATCCAACACTATTTTCTAAACTTACAGCAAGCAATTGTTGTGCTTCCACTGCAAATTCCATAGGCAATTCATTAAAAACATCCTTGCAATAACCATTAACGATAAGGTTAATAGCATCCTCCTCGCTCAATCCTCTTTGCATACAATAATAAAGTTGGTCTTCGCCTACTTTAGAAGTTGTGGCTTCGTGTTCAATTTGAGCAGTGTCATTATCAATTTCGAGATAAGGGAAGGTATGGGCACCACATATATCGCTCATTAATAAAGAATCACATTGCGAAAAATTCTTAGCATTTTCTGCATTTTTTCCTACTTTAACCAAACCTCTATACGAATTTTCGCTTTGGCCTGCTGAGATACCTTTAGAAATAATAGTGCTGCTGGTATTTTTACCGATATGCCACATTTTAGTTCCTGTATCAGCTTGTTGTAAATTATTAGTAACTGCTACAGAATAAAACTCACCCGTTGAATAGTCGCCTTTTAAAATGCAACTTGGATACTTCCAGGTAATGGCAGAGCCTGCTTCAACTTGTGTCCAACTGATTTTTGATCTGACACCTTCGCATAATCCTCTTTTGGTTACGAAATTATAGATACCCCCTTTTCCTTCTTTATCTCCTGGATACCAGTTCTGTATTGTAGAGTATTTTATTTCGGCATCATCCAATGCTATCAATTCTACGACTGCTGCATGCAATTGGTTTTCGTCACGCATTGGAGCAGTGCATCCTTCTAAGTAACTTACATAGCTTCCTTCTTCGGCAACAATCAGCGTTCTTTCAAATTGACCTGTTCCGGCAGCATTGATGCGGAAATACGTGGACAACTCCATCGGGCAGCGCACACCTTTGGGAATATAGCAGAATGACCCGTCTGTAAAGACCGCCGAATTAAGGGCCGCAAAGAAATTATCAGAAGTTGGCACAACCGATCCCATATACTTTCTCACGAGTTCAGGATGTTCCTGAACAGCTTCACCAAAGGAGCAAAAGATAATACCTAGTTCTGAAAGCTGTTTCTTAAAAGTGGTTGCGACAGATACACTGTCTATGACTATATCCATAGCAACTCCTGTTAATCGTTTTTGCTCTATTATTGAAATACCTAATTTCTCATATGTTTTCAATAGTTCAGGATCCACTTCATCTAAGCTGTTGAGTATTTTTTTTGGTTTTGGATCAGCATAATAAATGATGTCCTGATAGTTTACTGGTGAATATTTTACATTCGGCCATTTGGGTTCTGTCATGGTCTCCCAATGCCTAAATGCTTCTAAACGCCATTCAAGCAACCATTGCGGCTCCTCCTTTTTAGAAGATATTAATCGAATGGTGTCTTCATTTAAACCTTTTGGGATAAGTTCGGTATCAATATTACTGGTAAAACCATATTTGTAATCACTCTTAGTATAATCTTCCAGCGTTTCTGTGGAGGTATCTTTGCTCATAATTTATTTGATTTTCGGGTGTTAAATTCAAACTTTATGTAACAAAGATATAAAATCATATCCTATTTATACAAAAAAGTATATATTACTTTATACAATAAAGTACAAATAAGACTAACGGATATAAAATCTGAGTTTATTTGATTTTTAAAGGGACATATTTTATTTGAACATCATTTGTTTTTTGGGATAAACAAAAAATATATGGAGGGGTGTAAATTGGATTTACAAATGAATCTAATTGTTTTAAAAATGAAGGTTTAAACCTGTACATTAAAAAGCGCATATGTGTTTAACATAGACTGATATCGATGTTAAAAAAAACTTCTTATGAAGTTGTTCAAATCGATGATAGTAAAAAGTTGTACAGCCATAAAATATAGTTTTCCTGAATTAAAGCTCCGTAAACTAATGTGCAGAACCTAATTTTGTTTACTATTTAAAAATCTTTTGGAATTGTATTTTGAATAAAATAAAAAGTTGATAGGGTTATAGAGATGGTCGTTACTAGAATAAAGCTGTTATAAGAAACCACTGAACCAATGAGAATATGGATAAAATTTCAAAATACATGATGAAGCTTGAACAAGCATAAGATATTGTTAAACCCACTAAGTTGTTTCTATAAAATCCATAACTTAAAGATCAAATAAACACTAATGTTATGACCAATTTAAATGTTGCCCAGAAACTAATCAAGGAACATCTTCTTCATGGAGAAATGGTACAAGGAATGGAAATTGGTATAAAAATAGACCAGGCTTTGTTGCAAGATGCAACAGGTACTTTGGTTCAATTAGAACTAGAAGCAATGGGTCTTGATAGGGCAAAGACAGAAGTGGCCGTTCAATATGTTGATCATAATTTGTTGCAGACCGATTTTAAGAATGCAGACGATCATTTATTCCTGTTGTCCGCTGCGCAACGTTTTGGTTTATGGTACAGCCGGCCGGGAAACGGGGTAAGCCATCCCGTGCACATGGAGCGTTTCGGTAAGCCTGGGAAAACCTTGGTGGGTTCTGACAGCCATAGTTGTGCGGCGGGATCTTTAGGCATGCTCGCTATTGGCACGGGAGGTTTGGATGTGGCAGCTGCCATAGCTGGGCAACCCTATTTTGTAAAAATGCCAAAAATCATGGGCATCAAGCTAACGGGGAAACTGCCCGATTGGGTAAGTGCCAAGGATATTATTCTAGAGATGCTTCGAAGACATGATGTAACGGGCGGTGTTGGTAAAATTTTGGAATATTATGGGGAGGGATTAAAACATCTGAGCGCAATGGATCGTCACGTCATTGCCAATATGGGTGCTGAGTTGGGTGCTACTACCACAGTATTTCCTAGTGATGATGAAACGAAACGCTTTCTAAGATCCCAGGGTAGGGAAGATGACTGGGTTGAATTGGTAGCCGATACAGGTTGCGAATATGATCTACATGAAGAAATAGTACTAAGCGAGCTTGTACCGCTCATTGCCAAACCGACCAGTCCGGGAAATGTGGTTCCAGTGAGCGAAGTTGCCGGAAAATCAATCGGTCAAGTAGTAATTGGGTCTTCCGCTAACCCTGGTCTACGAGATTTTTGGATGGCAGGAGCCATTGTAAAGGATAAGACCGTAAGCAGTGAGGTATCTTTTGATATCAACCCGACCTCGCGGCAAATCATTCAAAACATGATAGAAAACCGCGCCTTTGCTAACCTGATCAAAGCAGGAGCAAGATTCCATCAATCGGGCTGTATGGGCTGTATCGGCATGGGTCAAGCCCCGGCGTCAGACACCATTAGTTTGAGGACAATGCCACGAAATTTTCCCGACAGATCGGGAACAAAAGATGACCAAGTATATCTATGCAGTCCCGAAACGGCTGCCGCGTCTGCCCTAACGGGGAAAATTACCGACCCCAGGGATCTTGTTAAATTATTTAAAATGAGTTACCCCAATTACAAAAACCCAGAAATGGAGATCATCAATATTGATATGTTGGTAGCCCCACTGGAAGACGGCTCTCACATTAAGTTAAAGAAAGGACCGAATATTAAGGCCCTTCCCCATATCGACCCATTGATGGACAAATACAAAGTTCCAGTTTTGCTAAAAATGGGAGATAGTGTTTCTACTGATGAAATCTTAAAGGCTGGGGCCGAGGTATTGCCCTTTAGAAGTAACCTTCCCGAAATCAGCAAGTATACCTTTACAGTGTTAGACGACTCTTTTTATGATAGGGCTATGGAGTCCAAATCCCATTATGGTGGGCATATTGTTGTCGCTGGGGAAAATTATGCCCAAGGATCCAGTAGGGAGCACGCGGCACTTGCGCCCAAGTATTTAGGACAGGTTGCCGTTATAGCCCTATCGTATGCACGCATCGCGTGGCAAAACCTGGCTAATTTTGGAATATTGCCACTTGAATTTATCAATATTAAAGATTATGATAAGATCGAACAGGCTGATATGGTAAGTTTTAAAAGTTTAAGGGAGGATATTAAGAACAGGAATCCCATCAAAGTTTTAGTCAGTAACGATTCGGGCAAACAACTTGAATTTGACACCAAGCATAGCTTAAGCGACCGCCAGATAAATATTCTTTTGAAAGGCGGAATTATTAATGAATTTAAGGACAAACTCAATCCCTAAATAATATTTGGCTACTTTCCAAAATGGCCTTGTAGCATTACCAATTTTAGGAAGAGTTGGGCTGAAAACTCTGGGTCCTAATAATCAACATTGTTGAGCGGTTCCATTATTAAGGGAAGGTTTTACGGCACTGTCCAAAATTTGAGATTTTTGATTCTATATAAATTGGGCAAATCAAACAATAATTTATGGTTAAATTTGCAAAAAAAATTAACCCTTAATTTTTCTGAATATTGATGACACAAACGCTTTTTAATCCTTTTAAGGATTTGAATTTTGACGAACATTTTTGCTTCCTTTCAGGAGCTTTGACAAATGAAAACATGACCGTTTTTCCAGTATGGCTGATGGATCATTTTAAATTAGGTAATGAAAGAATTGAGTTGATGGACAAAGCCAAATCTTATAATTACGCAGATCTTAAATTACCGTGTTCTTCCGAAGTGAAAACAGCTTTTGAGGAGCTGGATGTAAAAGTGGAGGCTGCGTATAAAAAGGGTTTTGAAGGCATGGCGTCACTCGATCAAGAGTTGCTTTTTCAATGGACAGGCAGAATGGTCTATGGTATGCTATACTACGAAATACTTTATGAAAGAGACAGGCTGATAAGTCAAGGTGAAGAATTTGTGCTTTCCGCCACGCTCAGGGAACGCTTTAGTCACTTCCATTTAATGCTACAATCCTTAATAGAACCAATTTCCTTCGTTGGAAAAAAACCATGGAGCATCGCCTTATTTCCACTTAAATATTCTGCCGATATTTTTAGCTATCGCGACGATGCGGTTAATTTAATGTTTTCATTTGGAGTCAATGACTTTGGTTTTATTGCATGTTTACAAGATAACGGGGTAATTGGGGAGAAGCAAAAAGAGATCCTCGATAAAATGGAAGGTCATGTTTTACATCCCATCCAGTTTGAAGAGTTGTATGCTAGGTTTCATTATTCAGACTATATATTACAGTACAAACCCGAATACAAAATTAAAAACCAAGACAATGGGATTACCATAGAAGTCGAAATGGCTGGTAAGCAACCTCATTTCGGATTTTGGGATGAGGATATATATGCCCAATTGCTATCCAATTATTGGCAGGTTTACGGTATTGAAAAAGATGATATTCTTCCATTTCAAAAGCCGCCACTTAGCTTTCTTGAAAATCCGTATACCAAAGATTTTATTAATCCAGAATCCATTGACCTACCATTTTAACGGCTTAATAGCAAAAAATAGTTGGTAAATGTCTTGGCCACTTTATGGTCAAATATTGTACGTTTAGTATAAGAATACTAGACGACTATGTTGTACTTTGCTTTAAACAAACACAAAGACCTAAATGGGTTACAACCCTTGAAATCACTATTTAATTTTGGCTTTCTTATTTGTGCTCTATACTATAACAGGTGGTTTTTTGCCATTCCAGGGCTTTCCAGGGTGTTTATTTTAAAATACATAATTACACTTGTGGGAACTTGTAAATAGCTTAAAAGCCTCCAGCCACATATTGTCCACTATAAAATGGTCATGGTTAATGTTATGGAACTTGAAAGGTCTGACCTTCTATTATAATTACGAGAAGAGATTCGGAAAAGGTTACCAAAGCATTTCAATAACTTGGTATCGAAGGAATTGTTGTTGATGTTAAAAGCCTTTCGGCAATAGATGATTTGGTGGCAGAAGTACAATTTGATTTTGGAGAAGTTGATGTTTTATTAGTAAATGCTGGTATTTTTGAGCCTGCACTAGTGAGCCAAAAAAGTGGCTAGTAAAGGTGAAACTATACAAGCAGCGTTGGATTCCATGGAGGATAACAATGCTGCTGAACTGATAAAGTAAGCTGCTTTCGCAGCGTTAGATCGAGCTGTGGAAATGGGAAAGTAGATTCAGTGTTGCAAATGATGGTTTCAAATACAACTTTCTAATTAATTTCTATTTTCTAATGTTCTAAAACCACGAGGTTCGTCTAATTGGCTACAACGTTTAGTAGAAGCTTTGTTGCTTTATTTTAGCAGTGAAATTTATAAATAATTACGAAGAACGAAAGTCCGAGAGGACTTTCAAAAGTAAACAAAAACTAGCAATAAAGTTTATACGGTGTTGTAAACGGGGTGTTATTCAGTTACTTTCTTTTTCAGAATGCTCTTTTTTGTTAAAAGAACTAAAGCTAAAAAAATTCCAAAAAGTATAATTTTCCCAACTAAATATCCAAATCCGTATTCATTCAATCTATCTAAATCGTTGATTAATATTCTAAATATATTAATCATTAAAATTAAGCAGAAAATAGATGATATGTAAAATAATATTTTTTTCATTTTCAGATTATTCAAAAAGTAAGGTAATTCAAGAATTACCTTACTTTTTTTAATTTACTAATTATTTAGTTACTGTAGTAGTAGATGGAGTGTAAATTCCAAATGTTAAAGAAGCTACTAATCCGTTTACAAATGTCTGTCTTGTGTGAACTGTGTAATCTTTCGCACCATCTGCCATTTGTTTTGAATCAGAAACTCCAACAGGAGCTAAACCTAAAACGACATAATGGTTCCATTTTGATGTTTGAGAATTCCCTTGAGCTCCTTCTCCGACAACACTTGTGTAAGAATAACAAGAAGTTAATAACATTGATGAAGCAAATAAGATTGCCATCATTTTCATTGATTTTTTAATCATAGTCTTTAATTTTAATTAAACATTTATTTATAATACTCACTGTTGAGTTCTTTTGGTATTGTTTACAACGACCAAGCTATAGTTAGTGTTGGATTTAAAAGTACTAAACTTTCGATTAAGGAATTAGCCAAATTTATAATTTTTTTCTTTAATAATATACCTTCAAAATTTTAAATTTTGCGGGATTTGTAAAATGCACTGAACTTTGGTTTAAGCACTAAAACCCTTATTATTTTTTCACTTTGTTAGACAATGTTATTTATTTTCACTCAGTTTTTTAATATAAACTTTACATAGATTTAATTTAAAAAAAGTCAAAAACATTGATCTTTGCGATAAAAAAAATGGAATTATTTATACTGATTTTTGCAGCATTATTCTCTGTTATGAATCCTTTGGGCACAGTACCTGTATTTGTTGGTTTAACAGAAGATAAAAATAGGTTGGAGCGAAATAAAATAGCATTTTGGACATCTTTAAATGTATTAATAATATTACTTATCTCATTTTTTGCTGGAAAGTACATCTTATTATTCTTTGGAATTACATTGAATTCGCTAAAAATTGCAGGAGGACTAATTATTGTTTCATCAGGTTTTGCTTTGTTGATGGGAGATTTTAACAAGCACAAAGGGATAAAAAAAGAGAAAGTAAAAATAGATATCGAAACTCGATCTGATATTTCATTAACTCCTTTAGCAATGCCTATGATAGCTGGCCCAGGAACAATGTCATTATTAATAACTTATAATCAGGAGCTTGAAGGGTTAAATAGTAAGTTAATTATAAGTGGAGCAATTGTATTATCTACAATATGTATATATTTAATATTGAAAAGTTCATTTTATATTGTCAAAATACTTGGAGCTTCTGGAATAAATGCATTATCAAGAATTATTGGTTTCATTGTTATTGCAATTGGTGTAGAATTTATTATTTCAGCAGTTGTTAGTGTTTTTAATATTGCCTAACGGTTTTCTCTAAGATTAGCGGCGCCTGGCGCAGCTTGCATAAGCCCGCTTTTTCGGCGGGGCTGGAAGCGGCTAAACCGACCAACATCTTTCTTTCCTACAAATTAACTGAGCCGCGTGCGAATAAGCAAGGCAAGCGAGTTCGTATTTTTCGGAATTTCAAGTTGCTAATATTTGTTCAAATTACTCACTTATTGATAGGTTAGCGCCATCAATTTTATACGTTGTTACCATTAGTTATATCAAATACAAATTTATGTATCTTTACATTCAACGAATCAAGGCTAGGCTTTCTTTCTCTCTTACTCTTTGAGTTGATTTTAGACGAATCTTAAAAAAATCAACTCATGAAAAGATTTACTTTTGCACTACTATTACTATGTAGCATGACCACCTTTGCTCAACAAGGTATTAATTACAAAGCCTTAATTAAAGACGGATCTGGAGTTATAGTTTCCAGTACCGCTATCGATGTTACCTTTACTATATTAGATGGAGCGTCCAATGTGTATGAAGAAACCCATGCACCTACTACAGATGCCAATGGGATTGTAATACTAAACATAGGTGAAGGAACACCTGTAACAGGAGACTTCTCTACAATTGATTGGAGCAGTAATAGTCACTTTTTAAAGGTACAAATAGATACAGGGGGCGGTCTGCAAGATATGGGTGCCACAGCTTTTAAAACGGTTCCTTATGCATTGCATGCTAAAACAGCAGAAAGTGTGACATCTACTTGCGGGCTTTCAATAGGTGACACCTACCAAGGCGGTATTATTTTTTATTTAGATGGATCGGGTTGTCATGGGTTGGTTGCCAAAGCATCTGATGAGACAGGCTTTTACGAATGGTCACCTATAAATTTTGATACATGGGCTTTTGCAAATGGAATTTTTGGAGGTGCTCAAAACACAAAAAAAAGTATTGCGAGAGCTTCAGATAACAGTTCTTTATGTCCTGCAGCGGATCAATGTGAAGGGCTATCTGATGGGGGATTTACAGATTGGTATTTACCATCAAAAGATGAATTAGACATGATGTATGTAAACCTCCGTCTTCAAGGCCTTGGCGGTTTTTCTGGTGGTTTCTACTGGAGTTCTACGGAGTTCAATAACGATTTCGCGTGGAGACAGAATTTCGGCAATGGTCTTCAGGACTACTTCATTAAGTTCAACGCATACGACGTGCGTGCGGTTCGGGCTTTTTAGTTATTTATCAATTTAATTATTTAATTGAATACCGCGTAAGCGGTCGATTTAAAAAAATTTTAAAACCAATGGTAACGTTAAATTGACTATTGGTTTTTTTGTTTCTTATTATTATCTTTTAATTTTAGAATAAGCTACTTTTCCAATTCTAAGAATCTAAATCGTTTAAAATCCCTCTCAATTTGAGAGGGATTTTAGGTCTATAAACCTTAAGATTTGGTGGTTTAAACAGGTATAAAATACCGTATGTCTAAAAGAATTTTAGTATGTTTAATTTCGCACTATTTTTATAGTGTATGACTAATCTAAATCTTAAAAACTCAATTCATGAAAAGAATCACACTAGCATTATTACTATTCGTTACAGTAGGCATGGTTGCTCAACAAGGTATTAATTACAAAGCCTTAATTAAAGACGGATCTGGAGTTATAGTTTCCAGTACCGCAATCGATGTTACCTTTACTATATTAGATGGAGCGTCCAATGTGTATGAAGAAACCCATGCACCTACCACAGATGCCAATGGGATTGTAATACTAAACATAGGAGAAGGAGCGCCTGTAACAGGAGACTTCTCTACAATTGATTGGAGCAGTAATAATCACTTTTTAAAGGTACAAATAGATACAGGGAGCGGTCTGCAAGACATCGGTACCACAGCTTTTAAAACGGTGCCTTATGCGATGCATGCTACCACAGCAACAACAGCAACAACAGCTAACACTTTACCCGGCGGCATAGACCAAGGATATATAGTAGCTTTAGAAGCTAGAATATTAGCTTTAGAGCAGTCGCAGCCAATAGGAGCAACAGTAGGAGATTTGCGAGATGGTGGTGTTGTGTTCTGGGTAGATCCTGCAGATAATACCCACGGTTTGGTATGTGCTCTTTCAGATTATGCAACCGAGTTAGAATGGGGTTGTTTAGGTTTAGATTTACCAAACGTTCCAAATGTTCCTAATACTCCTACTGCTTCTGGTTCTGGTGCAGAAGTAGGACATGGTGAGAGTAATACTAATAGTATATTAGCTGATTGCCCTAGTGCACCAGCAGCCTTAGCGGCCCGTTCCTACGGCCCTGAATGGTTTTTGCCAAGTGTAAACGAGTTGAATGAGATGCAGATAAATAAAACAACTTTAGAGGCAGTTGTTGGGTTTATTGCATTTGGTAATAATCCCTACTGGAGTTCTACGGAGCACGATATCATTAGCGCGTGGTACTATATTTTTGGCAGTGGTTATTGGGTCGGCTCCAAGGACAACAGCGTAACCAATGTGCGTGCTGTTCGGGCTTTTTAACAATTTAATTATTTAATTGAATGCCGCGTAAGCGGTCGGTTTAAAAAAATTTTAAAACCAATGGTAACGTAAAATTGACTATTGGTTTTTTTGTTTCTTATTATTATCTCTTAATTTTAGAATAAGCTACTTTTCCAATTCTAAGAATCTAAATCGTTTAAAATCCCTCTCAATTTGAGAGGGATTTTAGGTCTATAAACCTTAAGATTTTGTAGTTTAAACAGGTATAAAATACCGTATGTCTAAAAGAATTTTAGTATGTTTAATTTCGCACTATTTTTATAGTGTATAACTAATCTATATCTTAAAAACTCAATTCATGAAAAGAATCACACTAGCATTATTACTATTCGTTACAGTAGGCATGGTTGCTCAACAAGGTATTAATTACAAAGCCTTAATTAAAGACGGATCTGGAGTTATAGTTTCCAGTACCGCTATCGATGTTACCTTTACTATATTAGATGGAGCGTCCAATGTGTATGAAGAAACCCATGCACCTACTACAGATGCCAATGGGATTGTAATACTAAACATAGGTGAAGGAACACCTGTAACAGGAGACTTCTCTACAATTGATTGGAGCAGTAATAGTCACTTTTTAAAGGTACAAATAGATACAGGGGGCGGTCTGCAAGATATGGGTACCACAGCTTTTAAAACGGTGCCTTATGCGATGCATGCTACCACAGCAACAACAGCAACAACAGCAACCACATTACCCGGCGGCATAGACCAAGGGTATATAGCAGCTTTAGAAGCCAGAATAGTAGCTTTAGAACCACAACCAGCAATAGGAGATATTAGGGAAGGCGGTGTCGTATTTTGGGTAGATGGCAACGGTGGCGGCTTGGTATGTGCTATGTCAGATTATGTAACAACGGTAGAATGGGGTTGTTATGGTACAGATTTAATAAACGTTCCAAATGTCCCTTATAATGGAGGTATTCCTGTGGGGCTTGGTGCAGAAATAGGAGACGGTGAGGATAATACTTCTGGTATATTAGTTGATTGTCCTAGTGCACCAGCAGCCTTAGCGGCCCGTTCCTACGGCCCTGATTGGTTTTTACCCAGTATCAATGAGTTAAACGAAATATATATAAATAGAGCGACTTTACAGGCTGTCGCTGGGTTTAATGTACTTAGTATTAATGATTACTACTGGAGTTCTACGGAGGACGTTACCTTTAAGGCGTGGTTTCAGAATTTCTTCAATGGTTTTCAGGGCCCCAACGGTAAGTACTACCCATACCTCGTGCGTGCGGTTCGGGCTTTTTAACAATTTAATTATTTAATTGAATGCCGCGTAAGCGGTCGGTTTAAAAAAATTTTAAAACCAATGGTAACATAAAATTGACTATTGGTTTTTTTGTTTCTTATTATTATTATTATTATCTTTTAATTTTAGAATAAGCTACTTTTCCAATTCTAAGAATCTAAATCGTTTAAAATCCCTCTCAAATTGAGAGGGATTTTAGGTCTATAAACCTTAAGATTTGGTGGTTTAAACAGCTATAAAATACCGTATGTCTAAAAGAATTTTAGTATGTTTAATTTCGCACTATTTTTATAGTGTACAACTAGTCTAAATCTTAAAAACTCAATTCATGAAAAGAATCACACTAGCATTATTACTATTCGTTACAGTAAGCATGGTTGCCCAAGACGGCATCAACTACAAAGCTGTAATTAAAGACGGATCTGGGGTTATAGTTTCCAGTACCGCTATCGATGTTACCTTTATTATATTAGATGGAGCGTCCAATGTGTATGAAGAAACCCATGCACCTACTACAGATGCCAATGGGATTGTAATACTAAACATAGGAGAAGGAGCGCCTGTAACAGGAGACTTCTCTACAATTGATTGGAGCAGTAATAATCACTTTTTAAAGGTACAAATAGATACAGGGAGCGGTATGCAAGATATTGCTACCACAGCTTTTAAAACGGTTCCTTATGCGATGCATGCTACCACAACAACAACAGCAACCACAGCTACCACATTACCCGGCGGCATAGACCAAGGGTATATAGCAGCTTTAGAAGCCAGAATATCAGCTTTAGAACCACCACCATCCACGGTTCCAGATGCTCCAACAATAGGAACCGTCGTTGCAGGAGATGAATTGGCAAGTGTTCCATTTACGGCACCATTAAATGATGGCGGTTCTGCAATAACAGGATATACCGCAACTTCCTCACCAGGTGGCCTCACTGGCACATTAAGTCAGGTGGGCAGTGGAAGCATAGCGGTATCAGGCTTAAGTAATGGAACCGCTTATACATTTAGCGTTACTGCTACCAATGCCATTGGTACGAGTAATTCAAGTGCTACGTCAAATTCAGTAACACCATCCACAGTTCCTGATGCTCCAACAATAGGAACCGCAGTTGCAGGAAATGGAGCGGCAAGTGTTCCATTTACCGCTCCATTAGGTGATGGCGGTTCTGCAATAACAGGATATACCGCGACTTCCTCACCAGTAGGTTTTACTGGAACTTTACCTCAGGCAGGAAGTGGCACCATAACGGTGTCGGGCTTAACAAATGGAACAACGTATACATTTAGTGTTACTGCTACCAATGCAATAGGAACCAGTAATCCAAGTGCTGCGTCAAATTCAGTAACACCACTCACGGTTCCCGATGCTCCAATAATAGGAACCGCAGTTGCAGGAAATGGAGCGGCAAGTGTTCCATTTACGGCACCTTTAAATGATGGAGGCTCCCCAATAACAGGATATACCGCAACTTCCTCACCAGGTGGCCTCACTGGCACATTAAGTCAGGCGGGCAGTGGAACCATAGCGGTATCAGGCTTAAGTAATGGAACCGCTTATACATTTAGTGTTACTGCTACCAATGCCATTGGTACGAGTAATTCAAGTGCTACGTCAAATTCAGTAACACCATTAGCCGGGCCAGCGGTAATAGGAGATATTAGGGAAGGTGGTGTTGTGTTCTGGGTAGACCCGGCAGATAATACCCGCGGATTGGTATGTGCTATGTCAGATTCAGTACTAGTAGAATGGGGTTGTAATGGTACAGATTTACCAAACGTTCCAAATGTCATTAGTTCTCCTCCTACGGGTCCTGGTGCAGAAATAGGAGATGGTATGAGTAATACGAACGCGATATTAAATGATTGCCCTACAGCACCTACAGCCTTAGCTGCTCGTTCATTAGGTGCTGAATGGTTTTTGCCAAGTGTAAACGAGTTGAAAGAGATGTATTTAAATAAAACAACTTTAGGGGCAGTCGCTGGGTTTAGTGCATTTAATAGTTTCTACTGGAGTTCTACGGAGGACGGTAACGGTCTCGCGTGGTTTCAGAATTTCTCCAGTGGTGGTCAGTACGTCACCACTAAGGACGGCGCAACCAATGTTCGTGCTGTTCGGGCTTTTTAGTTATTTAACAATTTATCAATTTAATTAATACCGCCTCTGGCGGTCGATTTAAAAAATTTTAAAACCAATGGTAACGTAAAATTGACTATTGGTTTTTTTGTTTCTTATTATTATCTTTTAATTTTAGAATAAGCTACTTTTCCAATTCTAAGAATCTAAATCGTTTAAAATCCCTCTCAAATTGAGAGGGATTTTAGGTCTATAAACCTTAAGATTTGGTGGTTTAAACAGCTATAAAATACCGTATGTCTAAAAGAATTTTAGTATGTTTAATTTCGCACTATTTTTGTAGTGTATGACTAATCTAAATCTTAAAAACTCAATTCATGAAAAGAATCACCCTCGCATTATTACTATTATTTACAGTAAGCATGGTTGCTCAACAAGGTATTAATTACAAAGCCTTAATTAAAGACGGATCTGGAGTTATAGTTTCCAGTACCGCTATCGATGTTACCTTTATTATATTAGATGGAGCGTCCAATGTGTATGAAGAAACCCATGCACCTACTACAGATGCCAATGGGATTGTAATACTAAACATAGGAGAAGGAGCGCCTGTAACAGGAGACTTCTCTACAATTGATTGGAGCAGTAATAATCACTTTTTAAAGGTACAAATAGATACAGGGAGCGGTATGCAAGATATTGCTACCACAGCTTTTAAAACGGTTCCTTATGCGATGCATGCTACCACAACAACCACAGCAACAACAGCTACCACATTACCCGGCGGCATAGACCAAGGGTATATAGCAGCTTTAGAAGCCAGAATAGCAGCTTTAGAACCACCACCACCACCAAGCGTAGGAGATTTGCGAGATGGTGGTGTTGTGTTCTGGGTAGATCCTGCAGATAACACACACGGCTTGGTCTGTGCTTTGTCAGATTCTTCAGGTGGTACACAATGGGGTTGTGCTGGTACAGATTTAATAAACGTACCAAATGTTGCTTGGAATGGTGGTAATCCTGTGGGTCCTGGTGCAGAAATAGGAGACGGAGAGAGTAATACTAATAGTATATTAGTTGATTGCCCTAGTGCACCTGCAGCCTTAGCGGCTCGTTTATTAGGTCCTGAATGGTTTTTACCAAGTGCCAAGGAGTTAGACCAAATGGATATAAATAAAACAACTTTAGAGGCAGTCGCTGGGTTTAGTGCATTTAGTATTTACTACTGGAGTTCTACGGAGGGCGATAACGTTTTCGCGTGGGGACTAAATTTCAACTTTGGTAGTCAGAACTATAGCGATACAAACAACATTTTCAATGTGCGTGCTGTTCGGGCTTTTTAGTTATTTATGAATTTAATTATTTAATTGAATACCGCGTAAGCGGTCGGTTTAAAAAATTTTAAAACCAATGGTAACGTAAAATTGACTATTGGTTTTTTTGTTTCTTATTATTATCTTTTAATTTTAGAATAAGCTACTTTTCTAATTCTAAGAATCTAAATCGTTTAAAATCCCTCTCAAATTGAGAGGGATTTTAGGTCTATAAACCTTAAGATTTTGTCGTTTAAACAGGTATAAAATACCGTATGTCTAAAAGAATTTTAGTGTGTTTAATTTCGCATTATTTTTATAGTGTATAACTAATCTAAATCTTAAAAACTCAATTCATGAAAAGAATCACCCTCGCATTATTACTATTATTTACAGTAAGCATGGTTGCTCAACAAGGTATTAATTACAAAGCCTTAATTAAAGACGGATCTGGGGTTATAGTTTCCAGTACCGCTATCGATGTTACCTTTATTATATTAGATGGAGCGTCCAATGTGTATGAAGAAACCCATGCACCTACTACAGATGCCAATGGGATTGTAATACTAAACATAGGAGAAGGAGCGCCTGTAACAGGAGACTTCTCTACAATTGATTGGAGCAGTAATAATCACTTTTTAAAGGTACAAATAGATACAGGGAGCGGTATGCAAGATATTGCTACCACAGCTTTTAAAACGGTTCCTTATGCGATGCATGCTACCACAACAACAACAGCAACCACAGCTACCACATTACCCGGCGGCATAGACCAAGGGTATATAGCAGCTTTAGAAGCCAGAATATCAGCTTTAGAACCACCACCATCCACGGTTCCAGATGCTCCAACAATAGGAACCGTCGTTGCAGGAGATGAATTGGCAAGTGTTCCATTTACGGCACCATTAAATGATGGCGGTTCTGCAATAACAGGATATACCGCAACTTCCTCACCAGGTGGCCTCACTGGCACATTAAGTCAGGTGGGCAGTGGAAGCATAGCGGTATCAGGCTTAAGTAATGGAACCGCTTATACATTTAGCGTTACTGCTACCAATGCCATTGGTACGAGTAATTCAAGTGCTACGTCAAATTCAGTAACACCATCCACAGTTCCTGATGCTCCAACAATAGGAACCGCAGTTGCAGGAAATGGAGCGGCAAGTGTTCCATTTACCGCTCCATTAGGTGATGGCGGTTCTGCAATAACAGGATATACCGCGACTTCCTCACCAGTAGGTTTTACTGGAACTTTACCTCAGGCAGGAAGTGGCACCATAACGGTGTCGGGCTTAACAAATGGAACAACGTATACATTTAGTGTTACTGCTACCAATGCAATAGGAACCAGTAATCCAAGTGCTGCGTCAAATTCAGTAACACCACTCACGGTTCCCGATGCTCCAATAATAGGAACCGCAGTTGCAGGAAATGGAGCGGCAAGTGTTCCATTTACGGCACCTTTAAATGATGGAGGCTCCCCAATAACAGGATATACCGCAACTTCCTCACCAGGTGGCCTCACTGGCACATTAAGTCAGGCGGGCAGTGGAACCATAGCGGTATCAGGCTTAAGTAATGGAACCGCTTATACATTTAGTGTTACTGCTACCAATGCCATTGGTACGAGTAATTCAAGTGCTACGTCAAATTCAGTAACACCATTAGCCGGGCCAGCGGCAATAGGAGATCTTAGGGAAGGTGGTGTTGTGTTCTGGGTAGACCCGGCAGATAATACCCACGGTTTGGTATGTGCTATGTCAGATTCAGTACTAGTAGAATGGGGTTGTGCTGGTATAGATTTACCAAACGTTCCAAATGACACGAGTTTTCCTCCTACTGGTCTTGGTGCAAAAATAGGAGATGGTATAAACAATACTAACAATATATTAAGTAATTGCTCTACAGCACCTGCAGCCTTAGCGGCTCGTTTATTAGGTCCTGAATGGTTTTTGCCAAGTGTAAACGAGTTGAAAGAGATGTATTTAAATAAAACAACTTTAGGGGCAGTCGCTGGGTTTAGTGCATTTAATAGTTTCTACTGGAGTTCTACGGAGGTCAGTGCCAATTTCGCTTGGAGACAGGCTTTCTTTAATGATTATCAGAACACTAGCTATAAGACCGACTCATTCCCCGTGCGTGCGGTTCGGGCTTTTTAGTTATTTATGAATTTAATTATTTAATTGAATACCGCGTAAGCGGTCGGTTTAAAAAATTTTAAAACCAATGGTAACGTAAAATTGACTATTGGTTTTTTTGTTTCTTATTATTATCTCTTAATTTTAGAATAAGCTACTTTTCCAATTCTAAGAATCTAAATCGTTTAAAATCCCTCTCAAATTGAGAGGGATTTTAGGTCTATAAACCTTAAGATTTTGTCGTTTAAACAGCTATAAAATACCGTATGTCTAAAAGAATTTTAGTATGTTTAATTTCGCACTATTTTTATAGTGTATAACTAATCTAAATCTTAAAAACTCAATTCATGAAAAGAATCACACTAGCATTATTACTATTCGTTACAGTAGGCATGGTTGCTCAACAAGGTATTAATTACAAAGCCTTAATTAAAGACGGATCTGGAGTTATAGTTTCCAGTACCGCTATCGATGTTACCTTTACTATATTAGATGGAGCGTCCAATGTGTATGAAGAAACCCATGCACCTACTACAGATGCCAATGGGATTGTAATACTAAACATAGGAGAAGGAGCGCCTGTAACAGGAGACTTCTCTACAATTGATTGGAGCAGTAATAATCACTTTTTAAAGGTACAAATAGATACAGGGAGCGGTCTGCAAGATATTGCTACCACAGCTTTTAAAACGGTTCCTTATGTGATGCATGCTACCACAACAACCACAGCAACAACAGCTTTCACATTACCCGGCGGCATAGACCAAGGGTATATAGCAGCTTTAGAAGCCAGAATAGCAGCTTTAGAGTCACCACCACAACCAGCGGCAATAGGAGATTTAAGAGCAGGCGGTGTTGTATTTTGGTTAGATGGCAACGGTGGCGGCTTGGTATGTGCTATGTCAGATTCTGGTTCTAGGGATTGGGGTTGTGCTGGTACAGATTTACCAAACGTTCCAAATGTCCCTTATGTTCAAATAGATGGTAATAATGGTGGTAATCCTTCTGGTCTTGGTTCAGAAATAGGAGATGGTATAAACAATACGAATGGTATATTAGCTGAATGCGCTACAGCACCTGCAGCCTTAGCGGCTCGTGGATTAAGTCCTGAATGGTTTTTACCAAGTATATATGAGTTAAAAGAAATATATATAAATAAAACAACTTTAGAGGCTGTCTCTGGATTTGCTCCATTTAGTGGTGTCTACTGGAGTTCTACGGAGATCAATACCAGTAACGCGTGGGGACTGTTTTTCCTCAATGGTTTTCAGATCAGCAATGGTAAGGGCTTCCCAAACAGCGTGCGTGCTGTTCGGGCTTTTTAATAATTTAATTATTTAATTGAATACCGCGTAAGCGGTCGGTCTAAAAAAATTTTAAAACCAATGGTAATGTAAAATTGACTATTGGTTTTTTTGTTTCTTATTATTATCTTTTAATTTTAGAATAAGCTACTTTTCCAATTCTAAGAATCTAAATCGTTTAAAATCCCTCTCAAATTGAGAGGGATTTTAGGTCTATAAACCTTAAGATTTTGTCGTTTAAACAGGTATAAAATACCGTATGTCTAAAAGAATTTTAGTATGTTTAATTTCGCACTATTTTTATAGTGTATAACTAATCTAAATTTCAATTCATGAAAAGAATTACCCTCGCATTATTACTATTATTTACAGTAAGCATGGTTGCTCAACAAGGTATTAATTACAAAGCTGTAATTAAAGACGGATCTGGGGTTATAGTTTCCAGTACAGCTATCGATGTTACCTTTATTATATTAGATGGAGCGTCCAATGTGTATGAAGAAACCCATGCACCTACTACAGATGCCAATGGGATTGTAATACTAAACATAGGAGAAGGAGCGCCTGTAACAGGAGACTTCTCTACAATTGATTGGAGCAGTAATAATCACTTTTTAAAGGTACAAATAGATACAGGGAGCGGTCTGCAAGATATTGCTACCACAGCTTTTAAAACGGTTCCTTATGCGATGCATGCTACCACAGCAACCACAGCAACAACAGCAACCACATTACCCGGCGGCATAGACCAAGGGTATATAGCAGCTTTAGAAGCCAGAATAGCAGCTTTAGAACCACAACCAGCAATAGGAGATATTAGGGAAGGCGGTGTTGTATTTTGGTTAGATGGCAACGGTGGCGGCTTGGTATGTGCTATGTCAGATTATGTAACAACGGTAGAATGGGGTTGTTATGGTACAGATTTAATAAACGTTCCAAATGTTACTAGTGGTCCTTCTGGTCCTGGTGCGGAAATAGGAGATGGTATGAGTAATACTAATAGTATATTAGCTGATTGCCCTAGTGCACCAGCAGCCTTAGCGGCCCGTTCCTACGGCCCTGAATGGTTTTTACCAAGTATAAACGAGTTGAAAGAGATGTATTCAAATAAAACAACTTTAGAGGCAGTCGCTGGGTTTAGTGCATTGAATCCAAGTATTCCCTACTGGAGTTCTACGGAGTACGATAACTATAGCGCGTGGTTTCAGTATTTCAACAATGGTTTTCAGTTCGACTACAGTAAGAACCTCCCAGCCAACGTGCGTGCGGTTCGGGCTTTTTAGTTATTTATCAATTTAATTATTTAATTGAATACCGCCTCTGGCGGTCGATTTAAAAAATTTTAAAACCAATGGTAACGTAAAATTGACTATTGGTTTTTTTGTTTCTTATTATTATCTTTTAATTTTAGAATAAGCTACTTTTCCAATTCTAAGAATCTAAATCGTTTAAAATCCCTCTCAAATTGAGAGGGATTTTAGGTCTATAAACCTTAAGATTTTGTAGTTTAAACAGGTATAAAATACCGTATGTCTAAAAGAATTTTAGTATGTTTAATTTCGCACTATTTTTATAGTGTATAACTAATCTATATCTTAAAAACTCAATTCATGAAAAGAATCACACTAGCATTATTACTATTCGTTACAGTAGGCATGGTTGCTCAACAAGGTATTAATTACAAAGCCTTAATTAAAGACGGATCTGGGGTTATAGTTTCCAGTACAGCTATCGATGTTACCTTTATTATATTAGATGGAGCGTCCAATGTGTATGAAGAAACCCATGCACCTACTACAGATGCCAATGGGATTGTAATGCTAAACATAGGAGAAGGAGCGCCTGTAACAGGAGACTTCTCTACAATTGATTGGAGCAGTAATAATCACTTTTTAAAGGTACAAATAGATACAGGGAGCGGTCTGCAAGATATTGCTACCACAGCTTTTAAAACGGTTCCTTATGCGATGCATGCTACCACAGCAACAACAGCAACAACAGCTACCACAGCAGCAACAGCTACCACATTACTCGGCGGCATAGACCAAGGATATATAGCAGCTTTAGAAGCCAGAATAGCAGCTTTAGAGCAGTTAACAGTAGGAGATATTAAGGAAGGCGGTGTTGTATTTTGGTTAGATGGCAACGGTGGCGGCTTGGTATGTGCTATGTCAGATTATGTAACAACGGTAGAATGGGGTTGTTATGGTACAGATTTAATAAACGTTCCAAATGTTACTAGTGGTCCTTCTGGTCCTGGTGCGGAAATAGGAGATGGTATGAGTAATACTAATAGTATATTAGCTGATTGCCCTAGTGCACCAGCAGCCTTAGCGGCCCGTTCCTACGGCCCTGAATGGTTTTTACCAAGTATAAACGAGTTGAAAGAGATGTATTCAAATAAAACAACTTTAGAGGTAGTCGCTGGGTTTAGTGCATTGAATCCAAGTATTCCCTACTGGAGTTCTACGGAGTACAATTTCAATGGCGCGTGGCTTCAGTTTTTCAACGATGGTAATCAGTACGCCAACAGTAAGTACTACCCAAACAACGTGCGTGCGGTTCGGGCTTTTTAGTTATTTATCAATTTAATTATTTAATTGAATACCGCGTAAGCGGTCGATTTAAAAAAATTTTAAAACCAATGGTAACGTAAAATTGACTATTGGTTTTTTTGTTTCTTATTATTATCTTTTAATTTTAGAATAAGCTACTTTTCCAATTCTAAGAATCTAAATCGTTTAAAATCCCTCTCAAATTGAGAGGGATTTTAGGTCTATAAACCTTAAGATTTTGTAGTTTAAACAGGTATAAAATACCGTATGTCTAAAAGAATTTTAGTGTGTTTAATTTCGCACTATTTTTATAGTGTATAACTAATCTATATCTCAAAATCTCAAAATCTCAAAAACTCAATTTATGAAAAGAATCACCCTCGCTTGCTTACTGTTGTTTTGTATTACATCGTTTGCTCAACAAGGTATTAATTACAAAGCCTTAATTAAAGACGGATCTGGAGTTATAGTTTCCAGTACCGCTATCGATGTTACCTTTACTATATTAGATGGAGCGTCCAATGTGTATGAAGAAACCCATGCACCTACTACAGATGCCAATGGGATTGTAATACTAAACATAGGAGAAGGAACGCCTGTAACAGGAGACTTCTCTACAATTGATTGGAGCAGTAATAATCACTTTTTAAAGGTACAAATAGATACAGGGGGCGGTCTGCAAGATATGGGTGCCACAGCTTTTAAAACGGTGCCTTATGCGATGCATGCTACCACTGCAACCACAGCAACAACAGCAACAACAGCTACCACAGCAGCAACAGCTACCACATTACTCGGCGGCATAGACCAAGGATATATAGCAGCTTTAGAAGCCAGAATAGCAGCTTTAGAGCAGTTAACAGTAGGAGATATTAAGGAAGGCGGTGTTGTATTTTGGTTAGATGGCAACGGTGGCGGCTTGGTATGTGCTATGTCAGATTATGTAACAACGGTAGAATGGGGTTGTTATGGTACAGATTTAATAAACGTTCCAAATGTTACTAGTGGTCCTTCTGGTCCTGGTGCGGAAATAGGAGATGGTATGAGTAATACTAATAGTATATTAGCTGATTGCCCTAGTGCACCAGCAGCCTTAGCGGCCCGTTCCTACGGCCCTGAATGGTTTTTACCAAGTATAAACGAGTTGAAAGAGATGTATTCAAATAAAACAACTTTAGAGGTAGTCGCTGGGTTTAGTGCATTGAATCCAAGTATTCCCTACTGGAGTTCTACGGAGGTCGTTTCCAATGTCGCGTGGAGGCAGAATTTCGCCAATGGTGTTCAGAGCAGCAGCTTTAAGTACAACTCGAGCAACGTGCGTGCGGTTCGGGCTTTTTAGTTATTTATCAATTTAATTATTTAATTGAATACCGCGTAAGCGGTCGGTCTAAAAAAATTTTAAAACCAATGGTAACGTAAAATTGACTATTGGTTTTTTTGTTTCTTATTATTATCTTTTAATTTTAGAATAAGCTACTTTTCCAATTCTAAGAATCTAAATCGTTTAAAATCCCTCTCAAATTGAGAGGGATTTTAGGTCTATAAACCTTAAGATTTTGTAGTTTAAACAGGTATAAAATACCGTATGTCTAAAAGAATTTTAGTGTGTTTAATTTCGCACTATTTTTATAGTGTATAACTAATCTATATCTCAAAATCTCAAAATCTCAAAAACTCAATTTATGAAAAGAATCACCCTCGCTTGCTTACTGTTGTTTTGTATTACATCGTTTGCTCAACAAGGTATTAATTACAAAGCCTTAATTAAAGACGGATCTGGAGTTCTAGTTTCCAGTACAGCAATCGATGTTACCTTTACTATATTAGATGGAGCGTCCAATGTGTATGAAGAAACCCATGCACCTACTACAGATGCCAATGGGATTGTAATACTAAACATAGGAGAAGGAACGCCTGTAACAGGAGACTTCTCTACAATTGATTGGAGCAGTAATAATCACTTTTTAAAGGTACAAATAGATACAGGGGGCGGTCTGCAAGATATGGGTGCCACAGCTTTTAAAACGGTTCCTTATGCGATGCATGCTACCACTGCAACCACTGCAACCACAGCAACAACAGCAACAACAGCTACCACAGCAGCAACAGCTACCACATTACTCGGCGGCATAGACCAAGGATATATAGCAGCTTTAGAAGCCAGAATAGCAGCTTTAGAGCAGTTAACAGTAGGAGATATTAAGGAAGGCGGTGTTGTATTTTGGTTAGATGGCAACGGTGGCGGCTTGGTATGTGCTTTTTCAGATTATGCAACCGAGGTAGAATGGGGTTGTAATGGTACAGATTTAATAAACGTTCCAAATGTTACTAGTGGTCCTTCTGGTCCTGGTGCGGAAATAGGAGATGGTATGAGTAATACTAATAGTATATTAGCTGATTGCCCTAGTGCACCAGCAGCCTTAGCGGCCCGTTCCTACGGCCCTGAATGGTTTTTACCAAGTATAAACGAGTTGAAAGAGATGTATTCAAATAAAACAACTTTAGAGGTAGTCGCTGGGTTTAGTGCATTGAATCCAAGTATTCCCTACTGGAGTTCTACGGAGAGCATTAGCAATAACGCGTGGGCTCAGGATTTCAGCTATGGTGATCAGGCCGCCATCAATAAGAGCAACGCTATCATCGTGCGTGCGGTTCGGGCTTTTTAGTTATTTATCAATTTAATTATTTAATTGAATACCGCGTAAGCGGTCGGTTTAAAAAAATTTTAAAACCAATGGTAATGTAAAATTGACTATTGGTTTTTTTGTTTCTTATTATTATCTTTTAATTTTAGAATAAGCTACTTTTCCAATTCTAAGAATCTAAATCGTTTAAAATCCCTCTCAAATTGAGAGGGATTTTAGGTCTATAAACCTTAAGATTTTGTCGTTTAAACAGGTATAAAATACCGTATGTCTAAAAGAATTTTAGTATGTTTAATTTCGCACTATTTTTATAGTGTATAACTAATCTAAATCTCAAAAACTCAATTTATGAAAAGAATCACCCTCGCTTGCTTACTGTTGTTTTGTATTACATCGTTTGCTCAACAAGGTATTAATTACAAAGCCTTAATTAAAGACGGATCTGGAGTTATAGTTTCCAGTACCGCTATCGATGTTACCTTTACTATATTAGATGGAGCGTCCAATGTGTATGAAGAAACCCATGCACCTACTACAGATGCCAATGGGATTGTAATGCTAAACATAGGAGAAGGAGCGCCTGTAACAGGAGACTTCTCTACAATTGATTGGAGCAGTAACAATCACTTTTTAAAGGTACAAATAGATACAGGGGGCGGTCTGCAAGATATGGGTACCACAGCTTTTAAAACGGTGCCTTATGCATTGCAATCTAAAACAGCTAGCACAGCAACCACAGCTACCACTTTACCCGGCGGCATAGACCAAGGGTATATAGCAGCTTTAGAAGCCAGAATAGCAGCCTTAGAGCCAGCAACAGTAGGAGATTTAAGAGATGGTGGTGTTGTATTTTGGTTAGATGGCAACGGTGGCGGCTTGGTATGTGCTTTTTCAGATTATGCAACCGAGTTAGAATGGGGTTGTATGTCTACAGATTTACTAGGCGTTCCAAATGTCACTAGTGTTCCTTCTGTTCCTTCTGGTCCTGGTGCAGAAATAGGAGATGGTGAGCCTAATACTAATAGTATATTAACATTAACTGATTGCCCTAGTGCACCAGCAGCCTTAGCGGCCCGTTCCTACGGCCCTGAATGGTTTTTACCAAGTGTAAACGAGTTGAAAGAGATGTATTTAAATAAAGTGACTTTAGAGGCTGTCTCTGGGTTTAGTGCATTTGGTAATAATCCCTACTTTAGTTCTACGGAGAACAGTAGCAATGCCGCGTGGTTTCAGGGTTTCATCAATGGTGTTCAGGACATCATCACTAAGGACTACCCACTCAATGTGCGTGCTGTTCGGGCTTTTTAGTTATTTATCAATTTAATTATTTAATTGAATACCGCGTAAGCGGTCGGTTTAAAAAAATTTTAAAACCAATGGTAATGTAAAATTGACTATTGGTTTTTTTGTTTCTTATTATTATCTTTTAATTTTAGAATAAGCTACTTTTCCAATTCTAAGAATCTAAATCGTTTAAAATCCCTCTCAAATTGAGAGGGATTTTAGGTCTATAAACCTTAAGATTTTGTCGTTTAAACAGGTATAAAATACCGTATGTCTAAAAGAATTTTAATATGTTTAATTTCGCATTATTTTTATAGTGTATGACTCATCTAAATCTTAAAAACTCAATTCATGAAAAGAATCACACTAGCATTATTACTATTCGTTACAGTAGGCATGGTTGCTCAACAAGGTATTAATTACAAAGCCTTAATTAAAGACGGATCTGGAGTTATAGTTTCCAGTACCGCAATCGATGTTACCTTTACTATATTAGATGGAGCGTCCAATGTGTATGAAGAAACCCATGCACCTACCACAGATGCCAATGGGATTGTAATACTAAACATAGGAGAAGGAGCGCCTGTAACAGGAGACTTCTCTGCAATTGATTGGAGCAGTAATAATCACTTTTTAAAGGTACAAATAGATACAGGGAGCGGTCTGCAAGATATTGCTACCACAGCTTTTAAAACGGTGCCTTATGCGTTACATGCTAAAACAGCAGAAAGTGTGACATCTACTTGCGGGCTTTCAATAGGTGACACTTACCAAGGCGGTATTATTTTCTATTTAGATGCATCGGGCTGTCATGGGTTGATAGCTGCACCAGGTGATCATTCGACTCTAGCGGCATGGTGGAATGGGTCTAATATGGATACGAGGGCGTATGGTAGCGGATTGTTTGAAGGAAAATACAATATCAAAATGATAAATGGGGAACAAGGAGGCACATCAAGCGCAGCAGCAATTTGTTTCAATTATGGTGATGGCAAGTGGTATTTGCCATCAATTGAGGAATTAAACCTAATGTATGAAAATATAGGACAAGGAAATGCCTTGGGCCTTGGGAATATTGGCGGTTTTGTTAATACTTACTACTGGAGTTCTACGGAGATCGATAACAGTAGCGGGTGGAGGCAGTATTTCCTCAATGGTAATCAGTACAAGGACTGGAAGTACAAATCAGGCGGCGTGCGTGCAGTTCGAGCTTTTTAACTATTTAGTTAATTATCAATTTAGCGAAGCGGTCTCACGAACATCTTTTAAGGAAATAAGAATGGGTGAGTAATTTAAATAGTGCCGCGTAAGCGGTCGGTTTTTATTTTTTAAAAATGGCATTACACACCGAGTTACCAGTTTATAGAGATACTTATAAATTAGTTTTAGAAGTTTTTATAAGCACCAAAAATTTCCCTAAAGAATACAAGTATAGTTTGGGTAGCGATATGGGGAGATGTTAGATGTTAGAACTGAGTATTGAGAAAAAAGAAGTAAACAGCCTTTCTTTTCGGAGTAATTAATGGCAACGGTTAGTATATGAAGCGCAGCATCCCGCAGGGTGCTATGAAGAGATCTACTTTGTTAGTGACTTTTTTTTATACTTATAATTTTTTCAATAGTTCGTACAATTGGGATTGTAGTGTCATAAATAAATACTACTTCGATATCAACCTCATCATTTAGCTTGAGTTTATCAATGAATTTGGTATTGGGGTCATCGAAGCTATTTTTATAATAATCTGAAGTTTTGATAGTATATTTTTTGAGTTGTTCTCTTCTAGTTAAGCCATCTCCCTCTAATTTTTCATATTTTAATATCTTAAAAGTTGCAAAATTACCAGAATTACCACAATCAATTGGACACATCGCCGTTCTTCCCATGCATTTATTATATTTAATACCTTTGAAAGCTGCTTTGAATGTATGGTAAGTAGAGGATTCATTTTTTGGAAGATTATTATGGGCAGTTACCAAGTCGGTTTTATTGTTCTTATCTTGGGTACTTATTTGGACAGAATTACATTGTGTAAATAGTATCATCAAAGTGATTGATATTATTGAGTTTAAGATATGCTTAATCATTTATTTTTTTCTGTTAATTGCCACTAGCGTATTTCTATATGGTTTGTTGCGTGTTTAAAGCAACTAATTTAGTAAATAATTATCGACCAAGAAAGTCTGCTAGGATTTTCGTAAGTAGGCGAGAACTAGCCATTAATTATACTCGGTGTTATGTGCAGGCTTTACTTCACGGCTTTTAATATATAGTTTGGTATCATTTCGTTTGGTGGTGTACTTTTACCATACAATTGATAGGAATTATAATTTCCACCTGTAAATACTGTAATCATATCTAGTTCAGGCCAAATATTGATTTTTTGTCCGCCATTTCCCGAAGCTAAATACGAGTCATATGTTCGTCCGTCAACTACGAAATATTTATGTTCCCAAAGATAACCGTAATCTCCTTTGTCCATATTAAATGTTTTATCAATCCATCTTTTTGATATTATTTGATTGCCATTCCATTTACCGCCATCTTTAAATAATTTTGCTAATTTAATCACGTCTCTTGGTGTAAAATACGTTTGACTAAAATCATCACTACTGGTTTGATTTGGTTCAAAAGTCCATTTATAATTAGAAATATTTAAAGGTTCAAAAAGATTTTCTTTGGCAAAATCCTCAATTTTCTTGTCTGTTGCTATTTCAACTAAACTTCCTAAAGTCAAAGCACAACCTGTGCAATAAGATGATGATACACCAGGTTCTCCAATCATTGGTAAATCGAGCGTGTATTTTACCCAATCTTTACTTTGCATCATTTTTAATTCATTTCCTTTACTTTCAGGATTATTGTTTTCACAATCCATGCCGTGTCGATACATTAAGAAATTTTCGATTATAATTTCTTTTTTTCTTTTGTCCAAATTGGCGATTTCTAGATATCTCGAATTAAAATAGGACAATAGTCTATCTTTTTCACTTTTTATAAATCCTTGATCAACCGCTATTCCAAGAATTCCACCAATAAACGGTTTTGTGGCAGACCTCAATTGATGTGGTGTATTTTGGTCATAACCATAAAAATATTCCTCAAGCACTAATTTGTTGCTTTTATAAATCAAGATGCTATGGACATCGGGGAAATGACCGTCAATGGTTTTTTTGACCATATCGACTATAAGATTGGGGTTTTTAAATTCATCTTCCAAATTGCCCGTTGCAAGTCCGTCATCAGTTTCTGTTGGTTGTTTATATTCGTAATTTTCTGGATTATCGAAAAATTCTTTTTTGGGAAACATATTCGATTTATCAATATCTTTTGTCAGTAACTTGAATTCTTGACCGTCAGTTTTATAGCTTATTACTTTCTTTGAGTTGTCCCTTTCAAAAATTACAGAGCTTCCTTGCATATCTGTAAAACTGTCTAAAGCAATAAATTTTAAAGGGTATTTTGCATTATCTATTACAGCATAAAGCGTCGTGTCCATCGCCGAAGCTTTAAGTTCTAATGTCGTATTATCAACATATTCGTATTTCCCTTCATAATCGAAAAGACTTTCATATTCAGATTTTTCTTTCGTTGACGAACAGCCGATAAGTAAAGGAATTATTAAAAGTATTTTTTTCATTTGAATTCTATTTTTTGGATAAGCGGGATTTTTTTCAGCTTGCACATAACGGCTCGGCAATGATTGGTGTGGGGCGGTGATTTACAATTCCCATTGCGCCACAACTCGTAGCCAAATCTTTTTATTTTGTTTTATTTTTTCATTTTAAAGCCAAATCAAAAAGATTTGGCGAATTTGATTTAAAGCTCTTAACTTTGGATTAAGCACAAAACCCCGTATTAGTTATAGCTTTTGTTGTGTGCAGGTTTTCTACGTTCTGTTTTCAGCTATTGGTTATTTCTGTTTAAACGCTCTTTAAGAGTATGTTTTTTATTTAAATTATTTCCTTTTGAAAATAACATACTTCTCCTTCTTTATAGTGTTCTGGTAATCCATTTGTGTTTTCGATTTCTTTTGTTCCTAAAAATTCAAAACCGATTTTTTCATAATGAGTGATTAAACCTTTATTTAAACCAACAGTATCCATTCGGATATATTTAAGGTCTTTATTTTTTCCAAATTCATTAGCCCAATCAATTAATTTTTTGACTAGGTTTTGACCTCTAAATAAAGGGTTTGTAGCGATTCGATGAATATAAACTGAAGGTTGTTTATTATCATTTCCCCAAATCAATTCGTCACTTAGTGCTGTCGCCCATATACAAGCAATTTGTTCGTTAATCATTAACTTCCATTGTTTGTTTTCTTCTATTTCACTTATTATTAGTTTTTTCGGGAATTCAGGCCAATAAACTTGATTTTTCGATTTCATATAATCGGTAGCGATTCTATACAAGTCAAATATTTTAGGAACATCTGTAGATTCACTATTTTCTATTGTCATATGATAAGTTTAATTATTAACACGATTTTTTTAGCTGTCTTGTCCTGAAATACGGCTACAGGTTAAAATTGAATTAAGCTGATAATTTATATACCATATTCGGTGTTTTATAGTCTAAAGATAAATGTAATCTTATTTCGTTGTATAAATTAATTGCATTTTTTGCAGCTCTCTTTGCGTGACTCACGTTGTCAAAGGTTTGGTCTAAATAAAATTCATCTTTTAAGATGCCATTTACACGTTCTGCCATTGCATTTTTGTAACAATGATTTTCTTCAGTCATACTAATATCTATCTTTTTTCTTTTCAATATCTGCGTATATACATTGCTACAATACTGTATTCCTCTATCAGAGTGATGTATGAGTCTTTTAATGTTTTTAGCTTGATAAATGGCTTTATTAAGCGCTCTCACGCATCCTTTTAGTTCTAAGCTATCACTCAGGTCATAGCCCACTATTCTTCGAGAGTACATATCAGTTATTAATGCTAGATAACAAAATCCTTTTACGGTTCTAATGTATGTGATGTCAGATGCCCAAACCTGATTAGGTCTTGTTATTTCTATGCCTTTTATAATATTACTATACTTATAAAAACGATGATGCGAGTTAGTGGTTCTAGCACTGGTTTTCTTTCTAAGAGTAAGCATATTATGCTTTCTAAGTATTTTAAATAAAGTATCTCTACCAACTTTAATATTAGCATTAATAAACTCTTTATCTAGGGACCTAGTAAGTTTACGCACACCTTCTCTAGGAAGGAATTTACGTCTTTTTCTAACAATATTTATAATCTGTTGTTCTAGGATTAAACGTTTATCAGCTCTTTTTTTATGCTTGTAATACGCATTACGTTTAAGTCCAAAACAATTAGATATGGTCGTTAAAGAAGCAAATCCCTTAGATTTTTCTTTAGCTTTGATTAAGGCTTTATACTTAGCTTTTTTTTTAGTTCAGAAATAGATTTGTAGCCCAAATCTTCAGCAGCTACTTCTAGATAGGACTCTTCTACCATGGCATCGAGATCTTTTTTTAGTAGTAATTTTTTAAGCTGTTCAATTTCCTTTTGAAGCGCTTTAATTCTAGATATTTCGTCTTTAGTTTCCACTTTTACTCTGGTGTTCATTAAGTCTTTACGATTGTACTTTTTAATCCACACATTAACTGTTGTAGGTGCGATGGAATAGAGTTTGGAAAGTTCACTTTTAGTGTGCTTTCCAATACTAAGTTCGGCTAAAATTTTTAATTTAAAAGGTTCACTGTAACGTCTAATTACTTTGTCATTTCTATACATAATGTTTAAAATTATGTAGCCTTTATTCAGGACGGGTCAATATTGTTGCCAACGTTGATGTACACGGCTCGTAGCGCGCAAATAATAAAATTTGGCGGTCTAGCAAATATGCCTTAGCTTGGACTAAGCAACTAATTAGCTATGTTTTATACCACCGTACTTTGTTGTGCTTAGTGTTTTATAATTTATCTTTGAACCAATGAATGAGTAATTCATTTAGCTCATCTTTTTTACCAGAAAATTTATGATCAGTTTCAAATTCTTTTAATTCAAAATCATAATTAATGTCTGTCAATTTTTTTGCAACTTTTTTAGCTTGCTCTGGATTTACTCTTTTATCATTTGTAGCACATAAGATTAGAACGCTACTGTTTTTATTTAATTCGTCTGCCCAATAAATAACAGAACGTTTTTTTAATTCTTTTTCTTTATTCCTCTTATAATCTGGTATTAGTTTAGCGCAAACATTTGTTTCCATTTCTGGTCTATCGATAATTAATGAGAATAAATCTGTAGGACCATTTCCAATTACAGCTGTAGTTATTAAATCTGATTTTTGAAGCGCTAAATATGACATCATACCTCCTCTAGACCAACCAAGCATTCCGATTCGATTTGAGTCTGCTTTTTCAATTTCTTTAACTGTCTCGGTTAAATACAATACATCATTAATATCTTCGCCTCCAAATTCATCATTTTCTCTGTAGCAACTAGCAATTAATACATACCCTTCTTCTACTAATTTTGTAAACTCAAGCAAAGAATAAAGTGTTTTAGCTTTTGCTACTTTTCCAATTTCTTTATTTCCTCCTCTGTTAAAAATGATTACAGGAAACTCACCTTTTTTTTTAGGTTCAGCAATGATTCCGTTTATTAATGATGAATCACTTTTATAAACTACTAGATAAAAATTTATTTTGTCTAAATGTTTGTATTTACTCAATAATGAACCGTTTTCAGATACTCTATTCCAAATAGGCGGTATTTCTAATAACTTAAATAATTTTTTTGATAGAATTTGGCCGTTTTTTAGATTTTTTGCTTCTTGATAATCATTAGGAATAATCTTTTTATCTAAAATCGTGTTGGTTAATTCCTCTTTTATCTGATATGCTGTATAATATTTTTTTCCAATTTTAAAACCTAAAAAAAGACTTCCAATTATTATTAATATTCCTGTAAAAATAGCTGTCTGTTTTAATCTTTTCATGAGTTCGTAAATTTTTTATAAGACAACTAAATTGTTTTTTTGTTACACAAATGTCACATTAAGCACGACGTGTTTGTGTATAATTAGTTGCGTGGTTAAGCAACTAATTTAGCAAATAAATCACAGATAGAAAGTCCGCGAGGACTTTCGTAAATAGGCTAAAACCAGCAATTAATTTTATACGTTGTTGCCAGTAGTTTTTATTACCTTAATGACAGTTTCCGCTTTTTCGGTCAATTCTATTCGTCCGTCTAGTTTTAGAACTTTGCAGCCAAGTAATTCAATCCAGTCGTTATGAACTTTAAGTGACCTTCCATTAAAATTCGGATTCTCGTATTGGTTTGCCCATTCTAAAAATGCTTTTGAATTCTGTTGGATGTTTTTGTCAGTCAGAAGTTTTTTTCCATAACGTTCAGTTTCACGTTTTTTCAGTCTCTCTATTCTTTCTTTGTTTTCCAAAATGATAAAAATGGCTAAATCAAATGCTTGTTCCCATTCTTTTCCCCAACTCACCATTGAACCACTTACTACTAAATTCTCAAATTTCTTGAAATCCGCTTTCAGGCTTTTATTCCTTACAACTAATGGGATTTTTTCTTGAAAAGGTGGTTCAGTTTTCTTCCAATAATAATCGTCTACGTCCAAATGGGTGAAATCCGTTATTTTTTCAATTTCTTTTCCAAGCGTTGTTGTTCCAGAACCTGAGGCGCCAAAGATTAATATTTTCATTTGTCAGATTTATATAGTAGTACTCCGCTTGATAGAATCCAAGTAGCGATGCTGAATGTAAATATTCTAAATCCAGTTAAGCTTGTGAAAATAAATCCCGTTAATCCTCCAATAATTGAAAAAAGAATGACAAAGACTCCTAAATATCCAATCCATTTTGGGAATTTATTTTCTAATAATATGATGATAGAGTATATCATTATTGCTAAACAAAAAGCAACAATAAAAATATAATCCAGAGGTTTATTTATTGCAAAACTGAAGTTTGTTATAGGTTTTAATACTTCAATATTTTCTTCTAACCTTTCTGAATACTGATTCAGAAAATAAGGTAAAGTTAGTCCATTGAAAATTGCAGCAAACATTGCTCCAATTAGTCCAAATGAAATAATAATAAATGCCAATATTGAGAGTTTCCACTTATCTAAAAGATTTATTGTAAGTCCGTAAAAACCAAATAAGATTATTGGTAAACTGAAAATAGCTAATGAATGAGCAATTGTAATTGTTTTAGAAATTTTAATGATATGTTCAATGCTGCCCCCACTTGGGTGCATAACCATTGTTATTATAATTAATAATGCTCCTAAAATAAGTGAGATACTTGTGCTTTTGTAAAAATGATTTTCCATTGATTTGATATTTAATTAGAAAGACAAATATCAATGGTTTATCCAAATTCATCACTTGATTGAAATCAAGAAATTATTTAATTCTTTTCCTCACTCTACTCAATGTTTCAGGTGTGATTTTAAGATAAGATGCTATTATTTTTTGTGGAAATTTTTGAAGTAAACTTGGTTTGTTTTTAATTATGAAGTCATACTTTTCATCTGGTGTATTATTGTTGTCAAAAAAATCAATTCGTGAAGTTGATTCCTCTAAAATTTTACCCATTTGTAAAAATGATTGAGATTGAGCAATTAATCTATGTATAGCATCTAATGAAAGTTCATAAATAAAGCTTTCCTCAAAAGCTTGAATTGAATATTCTGAGGGTTTTCTTGTCGTAAAACTTTTATGATTTATGACCCAGTCATTACTTATGTTAAGGTCAATAACATTTTTATTGAGTTCTAAACCAATATTATATTGATAAAAACTACCTGAAATTATAAAGCTCAAAGATGAACAAGTATTTCCTTTTTCAAGTAGAAAGTCACCTTTTTTCAGTTTTCTGTATTGAAGTTCTTGTTTAAGAAGTGTAGATTCTTTTTCGGAAAATTCTCCAGCTTTTTTTAGAAGTTCCAAAATTGATTCATTCATTTTTTAATTGTTTCTCGATGTTGGTTTTAAATTCTGAGTAACGTTTAGTATATGAAAAGTAGCGCTGAAAATAAGCTGTTACTTTTCGGATTAAACACAAGCCGAATTTTATAAATTCCGCTTTTTATTTTTTGTTTGTATCAAAAGTCGGATTTGTAAAAATTTGACGGTCTTCCAAATATACCTTAACTTTTAATTAAGCGACAAACCCGCATTGCTTATATACATCTTAAGTTTGATTTCTATTAAAACACTTAGTTTTAGTTATTAATCAGAAAGAACAAAATAGAGCATTAAGGTTCGTATATACGGTGAAGTTTTAGACTTCGACAACATTGATAATCGGCTCTCTTTTACTACGCTAATTACGATCAGTTCTGTGAGGCTTTAGACCTTGTTTTTTAAGTTGTTGTAACACTCGTAGCTAGTTCTTTTATAAATCAATTTATATGAATAAATATAAAGAAACTTTTGGAGTTGACATCAGCAAAGATGTCTTTGATGTCCACAGAAGTATAAGGGGTCACGATCAGTTCAAAAATAATGAGCTAGGATTTAAATCACTATTAAAGAGTTTACCAAAAGACGCCTTAGTTGTAATGGAAGCGACAGGGTATTATCATTATAGACTTGCACAGTTTCTTTTCAAGAATACAGTTGTAGTTTCTGTTGTAAATCCATTGTCTGTTAAACGTTTTATCCAGCTGAAATTAGCTAAAGTAAAGACAGATAAAAGTGATTCAAAAGCTATTTGTGAATATGCTCTTATCAACGAAGTTCCTATTTACAATGCGCTTACAGACATTCAAAGTGAATGTTTACAGCTTTAGATTACTAGATGTTTATATCAAACACCGCACTGCAACAAAGAATAAAATGCAGGGAGAAGAGGTGTTGGGTATTCCATCAAAGTTTGTTTACAGATCACTAAGGCGCAATAAAAAACATCTTAATGCTGAAATAAAAGTTATTGCAGCAAAGATTCTCTCATTAGTAAAAGAGGATCAGAAACAACAACTTATTTTATTAACGAGCGTGCCTGGTATCGGCCAGAAGACTGCTTTGTTTTTAATCATCGTTACAGACGGGTTTTCTAAATTTGAGAATAGCTTCTCAATTATGTAGTTATGTTGGTATCACACCAACGATAAGAGAGTCTGGCAGTAGTGTCAGGGGCAAGGCAGGGATAAGTAAAGTTGGCAATAAGAAGCTTCGAAATTTACTATTTCTATGTTCTTTTAATGCTTGTAAACACAACAAAGCTTGTAGAGAACTTTACGAGCGAATAGTTAACAAAGGGAAAAGTAAAAAACTAGCCCTAATTGCTGTAGCCAATAAGCTAATCAAACAGTGTTTTGCTATCGCAAAATCTGGTAGACCTTACGACGAAAAGTACGTTTCTGTTTTGCCGAGATAATTAGAGGAGAATGATAATAACAAAGCGCAAAGAATCAATAATTGAATCTCTGAAACTAGAATAATAGTGTCTCAAATTAATGAAGAAAAGAGTTGTTTTTTACCTGAGTTCTTTGTTAGGCAACGTTTTTATTTCCGTAATGCTTGATTTCGTTCAGTTCCGATTCTTTAGATTCCTTCTCTTGTTCGATGTCGTAATCATCTTGAAGTCCTAACCAGAACTTGGCAGAATTCCCAAAATACTTACTCAATCGTAAAGCTGTGTCTGCCGTAATTCGGCGGTTTCCTTTCACAATTTCCGAAATTCGAGTTTGCGGAATTCTCAAGTCCTTAGAAAGTCGGTATGCCGTAATTTCCAATGGCTCAAGAAACTCGTAATTCAAGATTTCTCCAGGATGTACATTTGCTAACTTTTCCATTTTTTATATTTTTTTAATGATAATCTATTATTTCCACTTCGCTTGCGTTTCCTTTGTCCCAAATAAAGATAATCCGCCATTGTTTGTTAATCCGAATGCTATAAAACTCTTTTGATTTTCCAGTCAGCTTTTCAAGTCGGTTTGAAGGTGGGATTCTCAAATCAGCAATATCCTGCGAGTTGTTCAACATTCTTAATTTCCGCCGTCCAACGTTCTGAATTTCAATCGGCATTTTTTTTACTCGGATTCCATTCCAGATTTGTTCAGTCTGTTTCGAGCCAAAAGAAATAACCATAGTTTTGTTTTACGTTACTAACGTCAAAGATAAGTAAATTTTTGAATGTTTGCGGAATTCTTGGATTCAATGTTCTAACGTAACAAAGCGTGTTTGTGTATGATTAGTGGCGTGTTTAAGCACTTAATGTAGCAAATAAAAACCGAATAGAAAATCCGTGAGGATTTTCGCAAGTAGGCAAGAAGCCAGCAATAAATTATATACGTCTTAAGTTTACAATCTATTATATTTAGCTAATAAACAGAAAGAACAAAAGAGAGGAATAAGGTTAATATATACGCAGAGACTATAGATCTCGTCAACATTGTAAATCCCCTCTCTTTTCTACACAGATTTCGAACAGTTCTATGAGGCTTTTAGACCTCGATTTTAAGTCGTTGAAACTCGCGTAGTCTGTCCTTTCAAAAACACATTTTCTTATGAATAAAGATATTAAATATTTTGGAATTGACATTAGTTATTTAGTTTTCGATGTTACGGATTCTGACGGTAATTACTATCAGTTTAAAAACAATGTAACAGGGTTTAAGAAGTTTATAAAACTCTTAGATATTAATAGTCATTGTGTGATGGAAGCTACAGGTTATTATCACTATCAACTGGCCTATTATTTACTTGAGTCAGGTTTTAAAGTATCGGTAGAGAATCCATTATCTGTAAAACGATTTATCCAGATGAAATTATCGAAGATAAAGACCGATAAGAGCGATTCAAAACTTATATGTGAGTACGCTAGACAGGTTGAGTTGAAGCTTTGGCAGGGTAATTCTAAGCATCAAATAGAATGTCTTCAAATGACAAGACTTCTTTCTGTATATACAAAACAGAGCACAATGCTAAAAAACAAATTACATGGAGAGACTGTTTTAGGTAATCCCAGCAAATTGGTTGTAGGGTCTTTAAAGCGAAGTTTGAAACACGTTCAAAAGGAAATAAAAACCTTGGAAGAAAAACTATTAATTTTAGTTAAACAAGTGCATCAAGATGTTTTAACACGCATAAAAAGCATCCCAGGAATTGGTAATAAAACTGCTTTGATGTTAGTTGTTTTGACAGATGGACTCGATCGTTTCACAAGTGCAAGCGAATTGTGTAGTTATGCAGGATTGACTCCATTGATCAGACAGAGTGGAAGCAGTGTAAAAGGGAGACCTCGAATAAGCAAAATAGGCAATCAAAAACTTCGAAATCTATTATTTATGTGCAATTTTACCGCCTGTAAATACAACAAGGCTTGTCGGGATATTTATGAGCGAATCGTGGCAAAAGGAAAGAGCAAAAAATTGGCGTTAATTGCAGTTTGTAACAAGCTGCTAAAACAAGTTTTTGCAATAGCGAAATCAGGGTTAACATATGATCATACCTATAGAAGTACTTTAGTGAAAAATTAATGAGTTTTTACTTGTTTTTTAGCACAGTACTTTGTTGGCATTTCGTTATTCCTTTTCAAATGTTTTCATTAATTCAAAACAAAGTTTATCAATATTTCCCATATTCGGATTGTATGCTGATACATTTGAAAGTATAATTATACCGTTTTTTGTCTTTTCGTCAAATACCATTGATGATGAATATCCACCTGTCCCACCATTATGCCAGTACCAAATGTTTTTAGATTGGGATTTTAATAAATGCCATCCTAAACCAATATCCATAGTGTCATTTATTTCAAGGGTTTTCTGCCTTGTCAATTCTAATGCCTTGTTTGAAGTATTAAATTGAGCAATAACAAATTTCGATAAATCCTCTGGCGTTGATAGTATTCCACCAGCTCCAGCCAAAATTGAAAATTCCCAATTTGGAATCTCTTTTCCTTCATTATTTATTCCCTTTACTAAATTTCCTTTTACTTTATTAATATCTGCTGTTGAATTTTGCATCTCGTATTTGGAAAATATTTTATTCTGTAATAGGTTTTCATAAGTAGTATTTCCAATTTGACTTAATGTGTAACCCATTAATCCTCCTCCTAGATTTGAATATTGATATTCGCCTTTATTTGACAATTCAAGATGATTTGTTAGATATTCCTCCAATTCTTTTTCCTTATATTCTTTATATGGATTTTCAAGATTTACTTTTGCTAAATCTAAATTTGAAGGCAAACGAGGAAGTCCAGAAGTATGATTAGACAAATTGATAAACGATATTTTTATATTATTATGAAAAGGTGTTTTTAAATAATCATTGACATTATTATTTAGTTTAATTTTTCCGTCCATAACAAAATTAGCAAGTAGCGTGGATGTAAAAACTTTTGAGACAGAACCTATTTCAAAGACACTTTTATGATTATCAATTGTCGAAATGGTATCATTATTCTTTTTTGTGCCGAAATAACTCACTTTTCCATTATTGATAAAAGCTATCGAAACTTGTGTTTGATTAGGAAAAGTCTTAGAGTTTTCAAATATTAATTGAGATTGCTTTTTTGTAATAATATTAGCTTTAATAGATAAATCATTAATCACAGTTTCTGAAGTATTATCTTCTACAAAAGACGTCACCGCAAAACCATTAATTCTAGAATTATTATCTAAAGAAATATTTAAGGCGTAAAGCGCGCGTTCAAAATTTGTTTCGTAAACCGCCACACTTCCATTTTTATAGCTTACAAATTCTCTTTTGGTTATGTTTCCAGCTTGTGATTTTAAATTTGCTAAAAAAGAGGTTAATTTATCTTGAGGTACTGCAACTTTCATATCACTTGAAAACATCGAGAAAATAACCTCAAAATTATTAGTATTGTAGTTTTTTTCAAAGGCATCTGCAACGACCTTATAAGTAGGTTTTTCAGTTTGTGAAAATGATACGTTTGTAATCAAAACAAATAAACTAATTGATATAATTTTTTTCATAGTTGTTACTATTTTTTTCTTTTTAATTTTTTTAAAAACTTTTTTAATAATTGAGATATTTTGGATACATCTTTAGATATTGAGTCTTTTTCCCATTGGCTCACATTTCCTTTATATTGTTCCCAAGACGATTTCAATTTAGTCATATCTGATTTTATGGCATCTTTTTCCCATTGACTCGTATTAGCCTTTAATTCTTCAATTAAAGTTGAAAATTGAAAATTAATTTTTTCTCCTTGGGATGAATTTCCCCATATTTCTTTTATGTCTTGCCAAGTTTCTCTTTGTTCTTGTTTTGCCATTTTATTTTAATTTTGGTGTTATACAATCCAATAATATTTTTTTTATTCTTTTCATTTTTACAGCAATGTGATTTTCAGTCAAATCCGTTATTGCTGCTATTTCTTTATAATGCAGTTCGTCTAAATGCATAATAACAATTGACCCATCAACTGCATTCAAAAGGGAGATACATTCACGTAGTGCCTTGAACTTTATCTCTTCAATTTCATCTGGAATAGTTTCAGCAAGCTTAAACTGGATGGATTCTAATCGCTTGGTTTTGTTATTCAAACTTTCAAACTGCATTTTAGAACGATTGCATACATTTAGTGCAATTTTATAAATCCAAGTACTGATATTAGATTTTCCTTTAAATGTTGAATATGACTTCCAAATGTGAAATATTACTTCTTGGAAAAGGTCTTGTGGTTCAATTGGTGAAACAGCATATATTCGACATATTCTGTAAATACTGGTCTTATTGTCTTCCAGAATCTGATTAAATAGTTGTTCCTCTTGTTTTTGCATATTATATTTTTTCTATTTACTGTTCTCTATTAACCTTAGTGACAAGAGTTGTGATAATATGACAAGAAAATTCAATTATTTTTCAATTAGTCAGTTTTAGTGGAGATTTTTATGCTGGGTTTAATGAATGTCAACGGAATTGTATAAGAATGGTAGGGCGGAAAAACGCACGAACCATTCGGTTGAACACAAGCCGAATTTTTAAATTTTACTAATTATTTTATTTTTGGAAATTTGTCAAATTTAAAAATTTGGCGACTTTCCAAAAATGCCCAAACCATAGTGTTAGCAATGACTTGCGCTATTTTTTATATACATTGTTACCCATAGTGCTTTTCGCAATGCCTTTAATAATCTTGTATCAATACTTCTGTTGGAATGTGTAACTTTTCGTTTAGTTTTCTAATCATATCTAAAGTCAGTTTGCGTTTTTTGTTCATTATTTCGCTTACTCGACTTTTAAAACCAATCATTTCGACCAAGTCTTTTTGTTTCAATCCCATTTGCTCCATTCTAAAGTTTATGGCTGAAATTGGGTCTGGCATTCCGATTGGGAAATTGTCCGTTTCGTAGTTGTCAATAACTATTGCAAGAATTTCCAGCTCGTCGCCTTCCTCAGTATTTTTTTTAGCATCAAAGATTACCTCCAAACGCTTAAGTGCTCGTTTGTAATCTGCCTCGTTTCTAATTGGTTTAATATTCATCTTAAATTTCGTTTGCGTTAATTTTGTCATATTCAGCGTGCGTTCCGATAAAACGTACCCACGCAAGTTGATACTCAAAGTTAAATTTTACAATCAATAGGTAATCATTTCCTTTGATATTAAAAACAATCCGATTGTCTTTTAAAATACTTGCATTTGGGTATTCCGATTTGAGGTCGTTAATAGTTGACCAATTTGATTTTTCAGTTTCACGATACCACGTCTTCAATTGTAATTCGCAGTTACCGTGCTTTTCCCAAAAATCTCGCAATGTTCCTCTCGAAAATATTTTCACTTCAATTTGTTTGACGCAAATATTCTAAAAAAGTTACCAAATTGATAACTTTTGTGTTTTTTCAGCATTATGGGTAACGTCTCGTATATGAAAAGTATCGCTGAAAATAAGTGATAATTTTCGGATAATACACAAGCCGAATTTTTAAATTTTACTTATTATTATTTTTCTCATTAAGCCAAATTTAAAAATTTTGTGACCTTGCAAATGCGCCCGAACCATTCGTTAAACACCAATTGCCCTATTGTTTTTATATGTTGTTAGCTATCGTTTTTCCACCGTAATGTTCTTCTGTATTTCTATTATTTTACTTTCAATATCAGAATAATATTTTAATATGAAACTTCTATTTGTTTGAATTTTCCATAAATACAATAACAAAATTTTCTTTCTATCATCTGATATATTTAATGGTAAATCAATTCCAATAATATTTCCGTTTTCGTCTACCTTAAAATTCGGTGCTAAATCTGTATTAATTTCTTTAAAATAGCTTTCTTGAAATTGCATTTCTGAATACTCTTCTTCTAATTTCCTCAAAGTATTATAATCGTATTCATACAAGGAAATGATCTGAAGCCTCAAGCTGTCATTTTTTATTAATTCTAAACCTTGTGATTTCAAAGTTTCATAACCAGCAACATTTTGAATTGAAACGAAATCTCTTGTCAAATTGAAATAGTGAATCATTAAAGAATCAGTATTAACTTGCTTTTCAGCCAATAAATCTCGAAAGAAAATACAAGCAGAAATTCCAACTACGTGTCCACCTTTATTTAAGTTAATATCATCGATGTCTTTTCTTAATCCATTATTTATTTCAGTCAAAATTTTACTTCCAGAATTATCATTTCTACTATTTTCATTCCAATTGTTCAAAGCAAAAGCAGAGATTACGGCAATGAAAATGGATAGAAATTCAAATCCACGATTTTTCCAATTTTTTGCTTTTAGTTTCTTCACGAATGTTTTTTTTAAATGATAGCTAACGTCTCGGCTATGGTTAGTACGGGAATTAAAAGTAATGAATTTCCGATTAAGCACTTAGCCAAAACTTTTTATTTTGTTTTATCTTTTTTGTTATAAAGCCAAATCAAAAGATTTGGCGGTCTTGGTTTAAAGCACTACACTTTGGGTTAAGCACCAAAACCCGTATTAATTATAGCCATTGTTAGCAACTGGCTTTATTCAATTTTCAAGGTAAGGTAAAATATATTTTTCAAAAAGCATTTCTGGTTGTTGTGTCTTCCCGTTTCTATAATTTCCAGATGTAACAACAACAACCATTTTTAAACAAGGAACTACAAAAATATATTGTCCTCCATTGCCTCTAGCTTCAATAGATTTTATAATTTTTCCTTTAACTTCATAAGTATTATGCCACCATAAATATCCGTATCCATTTTTGTCTACTGTATTTTCTAAAACACGATAATTTTTAACAGAATTCTTAATCCATTTTTTTGATAAAACACGTTTTTTTTGCCATTTTCCTTTATTAAGATAAAGCTCTCCATATTTCAGCATATCTTTAGGAGTTAGATACATTCCACCACCAAAATATGGATTTCCATTTCTGTCGCCTTGAATAATATAATTTGAAATATTCAGTTTTTGGAACAAGTTTTTGTCCATAAACAATTCCAAGGGTTCTGAAATTATTGAATCCATTGCAACTCCTAGTAAATAAGGATTAGCAGAACCATAGTTTGCTTTTGTGTTTGGACTGTTTATCATTGGAGCTTTTAAAATAGTTGTTGTCCAATCTTGTGTCTGTTGATAGCTATCTTCGACTGCTGGAGATTTTGGATTAGCATTTATCCCATAATCTATTGCATCTAATCCAGAGCTCATCGTCAATAAACTTTGAATATTAATTTTTGATTTTACACTATCTTTAGAAGGCTGATGTTTTTTAGGTAGAAAATCAAAAATAGATTGTTCAACATTTTTAAATAATGATTTATCTTTTGCAATTCCAACGATGGTAGATGAAATGCTTTTTGATGCAGAACGCATATCGTGCGGAATATTTGCATTATAACCATTGAAATAATTTTCATAAACCAATTTTCCTTTTTTTGAAATTAAAACAGAATGTGTATTAGGTAAAGAATCCTTCGAAATAAGGTTTTCCATTTCGGTGAGTTGTAAAATAGAGCTTTTTTTGTCAGTTTTGAAACCACCGATTTTCCAATCTGTTTCAGATTTTTTTAAATCTATTTGCGTGATTAAATATGTGTCTAAAAATATACCTAACTGAATTCTATTTGGTAATAATTTTCCTTTAAACAGTAATCCAGTTTTAAAGTCCATAAATGAGATTTGGTCTTTCTCTTTTTGAAAACCTAAACACCAAGTTCCTGTAAATCGATTGTCTCCAAGAATAGGGTAGGCATTATAATCATCATTTGACCCATTTTCAACACTCAAATAAAAATCTTGTGATTCAAGCTGGTCTACTATTAAAGTATTCCAAACACCTATAAAAGAATTGGTATTAGCTTTGGTTAATTTTATGTGGTAGAAAAGCATGCCAGATTTAATAAACCCATTAATTTCTTTTCCATCTTCAGATAGAATCCCTTCAAAAAATTGACTTTTTGAAAAAGGAATATTTATTTGTTTTCCATCATTTATTTTAAATGGATAATTAATAATGCTTTTGTTGTTAGAAATTTTGAATGTAGCATTTTCAAGTCCAAGATTTTCTATTTCTACTTTTAGATTGAATGTTGACGAATTTTCTATTTTTCCTTCCCAACCGCTTGTGTATTCTGCCATATCTTGTGCAGGAGCAGAAATTGAAAAAAGAATAGAAAATAATAATAATTTGAATTTTTGAAACCTCATTTTTTGATTGTTTTTTGAATGAACTGCAAAATGAGAATTTCACACTTGCCAAAATTGTATAAAATTAACATCAACAAATTTTTTTTAATAATTTTGTTGGTGTTGTATTATAGATTTGTTTGAAGTTTGTAATGAAATGACTTTGGTCATAGAAACCACATTGATAACAAATTTCTGTCATAGAAAATTTGTTTGAAGTAATTAAATAAAATGCTTTGTTGAGTTTTAGTAATCTTATATAATTACCAAGACTCGTTCCAAAATACCGTTTAAACTCTCTAGATAAATGTATTGGATGTATATCTAAAATTGAACTCAAATTTTTTAAAGAGTAATCTATTTGTTCCTCAACAAGAAGTTCTTGCAACTTTTTTACCCAAGTAGGGTTTTTATAATACTTTTCTTTATGCTCCTTTATCGTACTGAATATATCAATCAAAAATGCTTCAATACTTATATTTGAATATTGGTCATTTATTTTAGATTCAATAAACACTTTATTCATTAAATTTTTAATTATGGGATTTTTCAGATTAATACTTCCTTCAAAATCTGTTATCTGTATATCAAAGTTTGAAAACCAATCTTCATTTAATTCAATGTGAAAGCCTCTTGTAAATTCAGGTGGTTTTCTATTGTAATGTGCATCTTGCCAATTATGAAATAATAGGTTCCCTGGTTCTAAATAATAAGATTCTTTTTTGTTAGACTCAAATAATTTCCCTTGAAGTAAATAAGTGAAATATGGATTTTCGTGATAATGCCAATCCACTTTGCTGTGTGTGTATTCTGTATCGGTAATTATTAGATTTTCAAAAGCCGTTTTTTGGTAATGCGTTCCGTAAAACTCTCCTGTTTTTAGTTTATTCATTATGTTTCTTCAGCTTGTTGCCAACGGTTTTGTATAAGATTCGTGGGGCCTAGCGCAGCGTGAACGAGCCCGCTTTTTTCGGCGGGGCTGGAAGCGGCGAAACCGACCCACATCTTCTTTCCTCCAAATTAATTGAGCCGCGTGCGAATCAGCAAGGCAAGCGAGTTCGTGTTTTTCGAAAAGTACAAGTTACTAATATTTGTTCTAATTACTCAATTATTGACAAATTAGCGCCATGAATTTTATATGTTGTTACCATTTTTTACGACACGCCCTCTAAGCCGCTCAACCAAAACTTTTTTTCTTTAATTATTTTTTTTTCTTAAATTACTGCGCTAACCAAGGCTAGTTTTACTGCTTCTCTTTTTTATGAGTTGACTTCTCACGAATCTTACAAAAAAACCAACTCCATGAAAAAAACAATTTCAATCGTTTTATTACTGTTCGTTACAGTAGGAATGTATGCCCAAGACGGCATCAACTACAAAGCCTTAATTAAGGATAATTTGGGAGCTGTTGTAGCCAGCCAAACCATAGATGTTAAGTTTACTATTATTGCTGATACAGGCCCCACCAATGTATATGTAGAAACACATACAGGCGCCACAACAGACGCTAATGGTATTGTAATCCTAACTATAGGAGATGGCACCTCCAGTGATACGTTTGCAGACATAGATTGGAGCAGCGATACACACTCCTTAAAAGTAGAAATGGATATAGAACAAGACGCCTCTTTTGTAGATCTGGGAACTACACAATTTATGGCGGTGCCCTATGCTTTGCATGCTAACAATGGTCAGTCTTCAGGCACAAATGCGGGAGACATGCAATACTGGAATGGCAGTGCATGGGAAGTTGTTGATGCGACACCAAACGAAGGCGCAGCCTTACAAATGATTGGCGGAATTCCAACTTGGGTTGGAGGAACACCTCCTGCTACAGTTCCTGACGCACCAACAATAGGAACTGCCATAGCAGGAGATGCACAAGCATCGGTATTTTTTACAGCACCAATCTCCGACGGCGGTTCTGCAATAACCGGATATACAGCGACTTCTAGTCCAGGGGGTTTTACTGGCACAGGCACCAGTCCTATCACAGTAACAGGTCTATCCAATGGAACAGCTTATACCTTTAGCGTCACAGCAACCAATGCGATAGGAACCAGTAACCCAAGCTCGGCTTCTAATTTAGTGACGCTTACACTTACTACAGGTGCAACCATAGGAGACTTAAGAGATGGCGGTATTGTATTTTGGGTAGACCCAACGGATAACACCAAAGGCAAGGTATGTATGCTTGCAGTTGATGAAGAGATTGCAAATTGGTATGATGCTATAAGCAGGATTTATACTAATACAGACACAGGCACAGGTGTCTATAGCAATTGGTATTTACCAAGCCAGGATGAGCTGCAACTTATGTATGCCAACCTACAACGTTTTGGGTGTAGCACAAACACACCAGGAGCTCCAGATCCTTCTCTTTGCCCAACACGTAAAGGTAGTTTTAATATTGCTTCCTACTGGAGTTCTACGGAGGCCAGTAGCTTTGACGCGTGGTTTCAGAATTTCAACGGTGGTGGTCAGATCGACTACTATAAGGGCAGCCCAAGCTTCGTGCGTGCGGTTCGGGCTTTTTAGTTATTTATCAATTTAATTATTTATAATAGTACCGCGTAAGCGGTCGGTTTTTATTTTTTAAAAAATGGCATTACATACTGAGTTACCGGTTTATAGAGATACTTATAAATTAGTCTTAGAAATTTTTATAAGCACCAAAAATTTCCCTAAAGAATACAAGTATAGTTTGGGTAGAGATATGGAGCGTGATGTATTGGTGTTAATGCGTTGTATTTACCGTGCTAATAGAGCGCAAGAAAAAACGACCTTTTTAAATGAATTTTTAGATAATTTTGAAATATTAAAATTAGAAATTAGGGTTTGTGTAGATTTAAAGCTTATATCTATAAAACGACAAAGTGTTTTGGCAAACCTTATGAACAGTATAGGAAAGCAAGTGGTAGGCTGGAAAAACAGTGCTACTTCTAACGCCAGAATTGTGTAAGACCAAGGTTTTACCAAGTGTGCGTTTATTTTGAAAAGGCACCTTAGCTATATAGTATAACATATAGCAAAATAGCGCTCCTTACCAATCGGTAATGGTTCAAAAATTAAGGTGTTGTATTACTACTGGAGTTCTACGGAGAACAATAACAATAACGCGTGGAAACAGAATTTCAACAATGGTAATCAGAACAACAACAATAAGAACAACACAAACAACGTGCGTGCGGTTCGGGCTTTTCAAACTTTCTTAAAAAAAGACGGCATTTTAGCCGTCTTTTTTATGCAATACATTTATGGTAAAAAAGCACATTATTCCTTTAGTAGATTTGTTTAAAGCGTATTACAGTTGCCGAAAAAACAAACGTAATACTATAAATGCATTGGCTTTTGAGCTTAATTTGGAAGAAAACCTTATTGCCTTAAAAACAGAAATAGAAAGCGGCAGTTACAAACCAAGCAGTTCAATAGCTTTTATTGTAGACAAACCTGTTAAACGCGAAATATTTGCAGCTAGTTTTAGAGACAGAGTCGTACATCATTTTCTAATACAAAAAATGAATGCTGTATTTGAGCCACATTTTATTTACGATAGTTATGCCTGCCGTAAAGCTAAAGGCACTCATTTTGGTATTAAGAGAATAGATAGTTTTATACGTAAATGCTCAAAAAACTATACGCAAGATTGTTATGTGTTAAAGCTAGATATTAAAGGGTTTTTTATGCACATCAATAAAGCTATTTTATATGATAAAATTGAAACATTATTTACAGCTAAATATAACGGAGCAGACAAAAAGCTGTATCTAAACCTATGTAAAACCATACTATTTAACGAACCTGTAGAGAATGCCATTATAAAAGGAAAACGAAGTAATTGGGATGATTTACCAAAAGATAAAAGTTTGTTTTCTGCAAAACGTGGTTATGGTTTACCTATCGGAAACTTAACAAGTCAGGTTTTTGCCAATGTGTATATGAGTAGTTTTGATCATTTTATAAAACACCAATTGGGTATTAAATATTACGGAAGGTACGTAGATGATTTTATATTGGTTCATTCCAACAAAACCTATTTAAAGGGATTAATCCCAGTTATAGCAAGCTTTTTAAAAAAGGAGTTGCATTTAAAATTACATCCTAAGAAAATATATTTGCAGCATTATAGCAAAGGTATTAGCTATATAGGAGGTTTTATAAAACCCAATAGAAATTATGTTAGTAAGCGCACCAAAGGAAATTTTTATGACGCCATACACTATCAAAATAAACTATTAGAGCATACTATAAACCCTAATAACGCAGAAAAGCAATTGTTTTTAAGTAGTATGAATTCTTATTTGGGTATTCTGGGACATTATACCTCTTATAAACTACGCAAATTATATGTATCAGAAAGACTCTCTAAAAAATGGTTGACACATTTTTCAGTTAACAACAGTTTCACGAAGTTCAATAAACTTAAAGCACTGAATACTTAATATAAAACACTAATTTTTTTCGGAGTAATTAATGGTAACGGTTTTGTATAAGATTCGTGGCGCTTGGCGCAGCGTGAACAGTCACGCTTTTCTCGTGAGCTGGAAGCGGCGAAACCGACCTATATTCTTCTTTTCTCCAAATTAACTGAGCCGCGTGCGAATCAGCAAGGCAAGCGAGTTCGTATTTTTCGGAAAGTACAAGTTACTAATATTTGTTCTAATTACTCAATTATTGATAGGTTAGCGCCATGAATTTTATACGTTGTTACCATTTTTTACGACACGCCCTTTAAGCCGCTCAACCAAAACTTTTTTTTTAAATTCTTTTTTTTTTTTCTTAAATTGCTGCACTAATTAAGGCTAGTTTTACTGCTTCTCTTTTTTCTGAGTTGACTTCTCACGAATCTTACTAAAAAACCAATATAATGAAAAACGTTATCTCAATAGCTCTATTACTTTTATTTACTGTAGGAATGTATGCCCAAGATGGTATCAACTACAAAGCCTTAATTAAAGATAATTTGGGCGCAGTCGTAGCCAGCCAAACCATAGATGTAAGGTTTACTATCATTGCAGATACAGGCCCCACCAATGTGTATATAGAAACACATACAGGCGCCACAACAGACGCTAATGGTATTGTGATTCTTACCATAGGAGATGGCACCTCTAGTGATACGTTTGCAGATATAGATTGGGGCAGCGATACACACTCCTTAAAAGTAGAAATTGATATAGAGCAAGACGCCTCTTTTTTAGATATGGGTACGACACAGTTTATGAGTGTGCCTTATTCTTTGCAAGCCACCACTGCCACTACCGCAGATAACGGTATTCCCACTGGAGGTACAGAGGGTCAGGTTTTAAGGATTGTTGGAGGTGTTGCCGTTTGGGTTGATAACGAACTTGATTTTGATGGTGATGATTACAGTATAGGCGATGGCGATTGTAATGATAATGAGGCAGCGATTAATCCAGACGCAACAGAAATCATCGATGGCTTGGATAACAATTGCGATGGATTAATTGATGAGGCGAATATAGGAGATGTTTTCGAAGGTGGTGTTGTTTTTTATGTTGCCCCTACCCCTATAGATTTGGATGGTGACGGAACTTTAGATAATGGCTTGGTATGTGCTTTATCAGATTCTGCAGGTTTTATAGGATGGGGTTGTGATGGTACAGATTTACCAAGCGTTCCGAATGTTACCAGTGGTCCTACTGGTTCTGGCGCAGAAATAGGAGATGGAATAACTAATACGAATGGTATACTAACTGATTGTCCAACTGCTCCCGCTGCCTTAGCAGCCCGTTCATTCGGTCCTGAATGGTTTTTACCAAGTGCAAATGAGTTAAACCAAATGTATGTAAATAAAGCAACTTTAGAGGCTGTCGCTGGGTTTACTGCATTTAGTAGTTTCTACTGGAGTTCTACGGAGTCCAATAGCAATATCGCGTGGTTTCAGTATTTCAGCAGTGGTAATCATTCCAACGGCTTTAAGTACGGCACAGTCTTCGTGCGTGCGGTTCGGGCTTTTTAGTTATTTATCAATTTAATTATTTATAATAGTACCGCGTAAGCGGTCGGTTTTTATTTTTAAAAAATGGCATTACATACTGAGTTACCGGTTTATAGAGATACTTATAAATTAGTCTTAGAAATTTTTATAAGCACCAAAAATTTCCCTAAAGAATACAAGTATAGTTTGGGTAGAGATATGGAGCTCAAGATTAAGCAATATTTTGTTTTTTGGAGTAATTAATGGTAACGGTTAGTATATGAAAAGTAGCGCTGAAATTAAGCGATAACTTTTCGGATAATACACAAGCCGAATTTTTAAATTTTACTATTTATTTTATTTTTAGGAAATCGTCAAATTTAAAAATTTGGCGACTTTCCAAAAATGCCCAAGCCTTTGTTATAGCAATGACTTGCGCTATTTTTTATATAAATTGTTACCATTAGTTATTTCCGCGTGCTGATGGTTCATATGCATTGAAATGATTTGGGCTTAAAATCAACGATTCATCGATATTTTTAAAAACTGCAAATTTTTCTATTAATGGTTTGAATTTTTTTAGACCATTAACGTGTTGGCAATTATAAAAAAGCAAAATTTGTTCATAGCTTGAAAGTTGAGCTCTCGCAATTGAAGCATATCGTTTTTTATTATCAATTTTAGAATCGTCAATAAATTTGAAAATGTGATAAATAGTTCTAAAATAATGGCTTAAATCCGACTTGTTTTTATCATAAACCGTATCATATGCTCTAACAGCTTCTTCGATTGTCGATTCAGCTAAACTCCTGTTTTCTCCAATAATATTCCTTGTTGCGTGGTTCAGAGAAGTATTGAATTTATCAAAACAATCTCTTCCAGTCGCTATAATGGTGTTATTGTCTTTTCTTCTCAAATCAAGAGAGTCTATGATATTATTGAATAAAGTTAAAAGTTGGAAAAAAGTATTTTCAAATTTTTGATTTAGTAAAGTTTGATTCTGTAAAATCATTTCTTCTTTTTGTCCTGCTAATTCTAGCCTTGTATATTTAACTTCAAGTTGACTATACATAATTTCAAGTTGCTGATTCAGTAATTGTTGTTTTTGGCCTAAAAATGCTACATATATTAAGAATAATCCTGCTAATGCCCAAACAGAGGCAACGCTACCTCCTAAAAAATCGCCTAATAAATTTAACCCAAAACCCTTATCAGTATTTTTGCATAGATAAAAAATCACAGAAAAAACACTCAATCCAATACCTGTCCAAACAAAGCCCCAAGCCCAATTTGTATAATTTTTAATTTTAGACTCTAAAGTTGTCAATTCAGATTCAATTTCCGATTGTCTTGCTTGAATTCGGTTAGAAGCATCTCTAATTTCTTGTTCCAAATTGATTTCGTTCATATTTGTTTAATTAATGGTAACGGATTTGCATATGAGCAGTGCGGAGGAAGAAAGGCATTAGCCTTTCGGACGGACACGAGCTGATTTTTACAAATTTCGATTATTAATTTTTTTGGCAATAAGTCGAATTTGTAAAAATTCGGCGGTCTCCCAAATATACCCTAACTTTTAATTAAGCACAAACTCCCGCATTGCTTATATGCGTTGTTGTGCATAGTTATTTTATCCGCCGTTTAACAAGCTGTCTACTATCGGTCGCCAAGTTTTTATTCGTTCTTGTGTAGTCATTTCATCTTCATAATCAAAAACTGCATCATCTTGTAATCCCAATTCTGCATAAATTTCGTCTCCGATTTTTTCTAAATCTTGATACTTCACATTTTGCTTGAACCTTATTTCATCAATTTTTTTATTGAATTTTCTTGCGAAACTTTCATATAGGTCAAATCGTAATTTTTGAAGTTTTAGTTGATTTTTATAATCCGTTGTATCACGAACCCAAGATTTACTTTTATCAAATACTGCACTAACTTTTGCGTTTTGCACTTTATTACCTTCTGCAGTTAAAGTCAACCCGTGCCACCAAGAAATTTTTGAATTTGAGTTTTTATTTACTTTACCTTGAAAATCATTCAGTGTAATTTCAGTATTATTTGACCAATAAATAAAATCTTTTGTTGTGAAGTAATGACTTATTCTGCTTTGGAATATAATGAAAATAGCTAGGATTATTAATCCAGAAACTACTGTTAATATTATTACAGACTTTTTTTTCATAATTATGCACAACGTTTGGTATAAGAAACGTAGGGCAGTTGATAAGCACTACCGTTTCGGTTTATTACTTAGCTAAATATAAATATTTTGCTTTTATTTTTTCTTCTATAAACGCCAAATTTTATATTTAGCGGACTTCATTAATACACACAGACCTTTCGATTTAGCACAAACGCCCTATGTTTTTTATACATTGTTACCACACGTTTTATGCGCTCAGTTTATTCAAACATTGTTTTAAATCCACTATCCATTCTTCTTTTATTCCGCTGTCATTTTTAGCAGATTTCAAGTTATTTTCTAAATGTGGTATAAAATCTTTGTCCTTTAGCGTTTCTATTGCATCAAACAGTAAAGTTCCATATTCGCCACTTTTTAATTCTTCAATTATTTGCTCTTTAACAGCAACTTGCTTTCTGTTTGCTAATCCAACTATTGCCTCAAGTTTTGTTTCTTGATGTTTGTCTTTAATTCTATTCCACAACGCTTTTACAATTAGGTCATTATTTCGCTCACATAAAGTTCCGATTCCGAAAGTAGCCCAATTTCTAATTGAAGAATAATTGTCCTCTGAAAGTTCAATTAGTGTTTCAATAGCTTTTGGATTATCAACTCCCGAAATTGCTGAAACTAAACTGTAACGGATATCATTATTTTTTGAGTTTTTAAACTTTATCAATTGTAAAACTTGATTGTTAGTCAGCTTTTCGTTGTTATGGCTAATACCGAAAAACAAGGAAAACAAAACATCGTCATTTTGATTTTCTTCTAATAAATTGAAATACAATTTTATTGTTTCTTTTTGCCTTAATCTTGGGTCAAAACCTAATTGTGCTAAAATGTCTATTCCGATAATCTTCTTTTTGTTAATTTTGGATTTGGCAAATACATATGCTTGATTGAAAACATCATTGTTCGCTCGTTTCCGCAATTCCGAGATATTATTCCAATAGGTTTTCTGCGATTTATTATTCAATAATCGCTCAAAAATCTTTTCGCTTGTCCAATTTTCTCTTCCCATTTTAATCAGCGGAATGTTTTTCTCAAATTTGTGGTAACGGCTCCGTATATGAAAAGTAGCGCTGAAAATAAGCGTTAAATTTTCGGATAAACACAAGCCGGATTTTTAAATTTTACTATTTATCTTTTTACTTGGAAATCGTCAAATTTAAAAATTTGGCGACTTTCCAAAAATGTCCAAGCCTAAGTGTTAGCAAAGACTTGCGCTATTTTTTATATACAATGTTGCCAGTAGTACTTTATACGATACCTGTATGTCTCGTATAAGCTCCGTTGTGCAATTCTATTCCAATTAATCTATTCGCGTCTAAAGTTAATAAATATCGGTTTTTTATATCATTATACATTCCGTCATAAGCACTATCTAAGCAACCAATAAAAACGAAATAGAAATCATCAAAAAAGTATGTAGAATCAGCAGTTCTATATATTCCGCCCATTCCAACGTAATCGTCGTTACTTTCCTCAAATGCTCTGGTTATGTCATTGAAATGTTTATCGTAAATTATATCTAATTCCTTTTTGCTCTTTATTGACATTTTCTTGTCATAAATATCATTGAATAAATTATATCTTAAGCGACTAAATTCTCTTACGAAAATTTTATTCTTTTCTCTTACCTCATTCATTCTGAGTTCGGTTATACTTTTCCAATCAGAAAACCTATCAGTTTTTACTTTATCACGATTTGATTTTTCGGCTGTTTTTAATCTTTTCAAACCGTAATACGCAAGTATTAAAGTTATAGTTGCTCCGAAAAGTTCTTTGAAGTTGGTTATTTCGGCGAAGTAATTATTAATGCCTTCTAAATCGAGTTGTAAATTCCGTTTTGATAGTTCTAAATGGACAAATACAAAAGCAATCAACGAGAATAAACTTAGTATGATTGAGAATATAATTATTACTACGTTAAAAAATTTCTGCATTGTTTTTCGGTTGTTTCTCGTATTACTGGCAACGTCTCTGTATATGAGCAGTGCGGAAGAAAAAAGGCGATAGCCTTTCGGAAAGCCACGAGCTGATTTTTACAAATTTCGATTATTAATTTTTTTGGGGAATAAGTCGAATTTGTTAAAATTCGGCGGTTCCCAAATATACCCGAACTTTTAATTAAGCACAAACTCCCGCATTGCTTATATACTTTGTTGCCATTAGTTTTTCTACTCTAATGTCATGAACTGACGTTCATTACGAGAATCACTAATCATAATAAATTTTCCTTTCACATAATTACCAAAGTTTGGTCGATAGTATGTATTGTTTTTATTGTTTTGAATTTTATATATTTCACTATCTCCTGTACTTTTATACGTGAAATCATAAAGTGCGGAAGTCTCGAATAAGCCTTTTGAAGTTTTAGTTCTTCCGTCGTTTAATTCTTTCAATTTTTTTCCAGAATTTAGGATTATATGCATATTATTATTTTTAACAAAAGCGTTATAAGATGGTTTGTAATCATATTTAAAAATACTTCTTCCCCAATCTAAATCGCCTTCCGGATTAAATTTGATTATTAATATGTCGTCATAATGTTCAACCTTTTGGTTATTCTGATAAGTAATATAAAATTGCTCTGCCGTTAGATAGACATTATCTTTGTTGTCTTTGAGGATATAATCAATTTTATATTCAAATAATTCTTTACCTTTTTTCTTTTCTGCCTTATCAGAACCAAATAAGTCAGCATATATTTGTGTAGGTAAATCTTGCAATTTTTTGTCCTTAATCTCGAAGTCTTCAATATCGATTAAAATATTACAAACACCTTTTATCGCGTTCAAGCCTGAGTCCGAATAAAATCCGTATAGATTATATTCATTGTCATTTGAAACTGCTTTCAAAGACTTAATATATTTATTTTCTATATGTAAGTCCAATTTAGAGTATTTAGATTCACTAAATTTTTCTACTATAAATCCTCTATTTTTTTCACTTTTTAATCTCGGTGTTTCTTCGTCATAAAATGATTCGCTCAATAAGAAGACATTCTTATTATCATCTATTTGAATTTCGGATAAGGAATAGAATTTATTTTCATTTCGGGATACTTCTTGAGAATAAATTAATTCATAAGTTTTAGAGTCAAAAACGCTGATGTGATAAAAAATTTCATCCCTGTGAATTGTATAATTAGTAATTGAAAATGAAGTCATATCTGGTGACATCGAAAATTCTGCGCCTTTTTCATTTGAAAATAAACTCATTTTTTTATCTATTGTCGTTGAGGATAATTCAATCTTCTTGTTTGTTTTGTCCTCAAGATTAAAAACGTAGCAAGTAAGTACTTTAATATCTTTGTCGGGAAAGGTTTCTGTAAAAACATTTATCTCATTATTATAGAAAATATCTCCTATATAAGTTTCTTTGCGGTCAGTCTCAACTAATTTAGAGTGAATGTTTGTAAGACTCTCGTCAAATAAATCAAAAACAATTTCTTTTTTATCATTTCTTATTACTCCAGTTTTACCTGATTTGGAAGTATATATTGCTCTTACGCTATCAGTTTTTACTTCGTCTTTGTAAATTGGGCTTTCATAAACTCTAAAATTAGATTCATTTTGTGCAAAAATTAAACCTTGACTAATTAGTAAAGTTATTAATAGTATTCTTTTCATTTGTTTTTTTTCAAAATTAATGGCAACGGTTTGGCTATGGCAAGTAGGGCTGTTGATAAGCACAAACCTTTCCGATTAAGCCCTTAGCGAAAGCTTTTGCATTTTGTTTTATCTTTATTTCTCTAAAAGCCAAATCAAAAGATTTGGCGGACTTCGCAAACAAGCCCAAGGCTTTAAATTCAGCACTTACTGCCCTATTTGTTATAGCCATTGTTGTCATTAGTACTTTCCCGCAATGCTATGCCGTTCCTGTTTTTAGTCCACGAAAGTCTCACGAATAATATCCTTACATTTTTGAATCTCGGATTTTGTTAATCGGTCGAACTTTTTTATTATCCGTGATTTGTCAATCGTCCGAATCTGGTCGATTGCAACCATACCTTTCTTAGCATTATGTTCCACCTGAATTCGGGTCGGGTATTTTTTCAGGTTAGTTGTCATCGGTGCTACAACGATTGTATTCAAATACTTGTTGATTTCATTGGGAGATAAAATTACACAAGGACGTGTTTTCTTGATTTCGCTGCCAATTGTAGGATCTAGATTTACGAGAACGATGGAATATTGTTTTAATTCCATTCCTCAAAGTTTTCGTCTTCGAATACATCGTTGAACAATAAGCGGTCGTCATTGTTTTTCCGCATTTTTGCAAACGCTTTGTCCCAATTTTTTCTCGGACTATCGATTGGTTTCAGGATTATCTGCCCTTTTTCCAAAATCATTTCGACCTTGTCCTTGATATTGTATTTTTCCAATATTGTTTTGCTTAAACGCAAACCTTTGGAATTTCCGATTTTAATAATTGCTGTTTCCATAACTTTATATATGTACATACAAAGTTATTACATTTTATCGAATACGCAATTTTTTTTTAGTATTAATTACAACGTCTCTGCATATGAGCAGTGCGGAGGAATAAAGGCATTAGCCTTTCGGACGGACACGAGCTGATTTTTACAAATTTCGATTATTAATTTTTTTGGCAATAAGTCGAATTTGTAAAAATTCGGCGGTCTCCCAATATACCCGAACTTTTAATTAAGCAAAAACTCCCGCATTGTTTATATGCATTGTTAGCAAACGTATTTCTCTTCATCATCTTTTCACGAATACAGTTTTCTCTTCTGAAATCAGTTTATTTCTTTTAAGGACAAACTCTTCATTTTCAAAATATGTCTTCCCAAGGTCGTCAAAATATATTGTCACATCAAAACTGTTTCCCGATAATACTTCATAAAAAAAATCTATTCCTAAATTATTGATTTTGAAGTTTGATGTTTTTAGTTCTTTTGGAAGATTTATTGTTCCGCTTTCATTGATTGCGTAGCCAAATTCTTTTTTATTATTAAATATAATATAGGCACCAAAAGCTGCTAATTTATCTGGGTAGTGAATTTTAAAATATGGTTCACTTTCAGTTTTGATTTCATCCACAAATATTTTGTTTTTCAAATAAGTCGAGTCGCTATTCAGTATAATTTTATTTTCTTTTAAAATCCAATCTCCTTTACTTTTACTATCGATTAAACCTATCACGTTCCTAAAACTAAATCGGTTATTCTTTTCTAAAACAATTTCAATCAAACCTTCTTCTACTTTTGCTTTATACCTGCCTTCCAGCGATACTTGTTCAATTCTTGATGATGAACAAGAGGTGAGTATTATAAATAATATGAGAATGGTTTTTTTCAATATGTTTGCTAACGGGAGTCTGCGCAAGAACTCTGTTATTTACTCAAATGTAGGATTTTCTGTCTAAATGGTATCTATTATAGGTTGTTTTAAAAGGGGTATCTTGAATAGCATAATCATCTAACGATAATTTTAAAGGTCTTAAAAGGCATTTAATGAGGCGGTATATTCTCAAAACAATACAGCCAAGACCTTTTAGCCTTGCCTTTAACCCTTCTACTCCCAGAATGGATATAAGTCTCCTGAGATTGTAACACATCATCATAAGATTGACCTCTGAGAGAACGTTCTGTTTGCCTTTCATAAGCGTAAAGGTAAATCCCCATTGTCGTTTTAGCGTGCCAAATTGATGTTCAGTTACTTGTTGGCGTAGTCTATAATAAGCTGGATTTTCTTCCACACGTTTTTTGTTGGCTTCTATGGCTTCTTGATAGATGCTTCGTTCTACGAGTCTTCCCACTTTGGACTTGGTACACTTAGAACGCATCGAACAGTCATTACAGGCCTTGAAGTTCTTATAATGCTTTACTCTCACATTTCCTTTATGATAGATGTTTCCAGTAGTTGTGAGTACCTGATTGTTGGGGCAGGTGTAAGTGTCACTATCTTGATCGTATTGAAAAGTGCCTAGGCCATACAAGCCGTTTTTCTGGCTAGAGTGTTCTTTGGGCGAAGAGTAGGTGGTGATGTTGTTCTTATTACAGATGTCTATGTGTTTGCCAGTGGTGTACCCTTTGTCTGTAAGGCAATCCATTTGATCTACTTCGAGCAGTGCTTTCGCATCTAGGGCCATAGGGGAAAGTGCGTGAGTGTCGTTTACTGTTCCAGTATCGTTATTGACGAAGAGCTTATGCTCCGCATCACAGCCAGCTTGTATGTTGTAGCCCACGTTAATGATATTGCGGTGCAGCACAACGCTTTTGGCATCAGGGTCTGTGAGGCTTATTTGGCTTTCGCCAGTATTTTCTAACTGATTTTCTATGTTCTGGTAGTTCTGCTTTTTGGTATTTTGGTATCCTATTTTACCAGCTATTTCCTGGCGCTCCTCTTTACTGTCGGCGAGTTGCAGGGCTAGTTCGTATTCGGCAATTTTAGTGTCGATATAGTCTTTATGCCGGTCGATCTTTTTTTGGTTAAAGTTATTTTTAAGCGCATTCTGTGCTCTGATCTTAAAGGAATCTATGGCTATGACCTCGCCTTTTATGAGTTTCCATTCTTTGAGCAGGGAGACAAAAAACCTGAAGGATTTTTTAAAGGCTTTTGCATTGTTCTTCCTAAAATAGGCTATTTTCCTGGCAGAGGGCTGAAGGCCTTTTAATAGCCAGATGACCTCCAGATTTACCTTACAGGCCTGTTCCAACTTTCGCGAAGTGCGGATGGAATTCTTGTAGCCGTAGAGATAAAGTTTGAGCAAGTCGCTGGATTGATAGGGCGGTCTACCCTCAGTCGATAGAACATCTTCAAAACCAAGTTCCTGAAGTGGCAGGATCTCGACAAACAAATCTACAATGCGTGCCCAAGAATTTGAACAGACCATTTCATTGTAAGAAATCATTTGGAGCTGGTTCCTGTCAAAACCTTGTATAAAATCCATATTAATCGTGTTTGAAATACACTATTAATTTACGGAAAATCTAACTGAATTCAAAAGATAAAATCTATAAAAGCACGAGGTTTTTGCGCAGTCTGACGGTTGTGTATATGGCTCGTAGCGTGAAAATAGCGATTACTTTTCGGTTAAGCTAAAGCCAATTTTTTAATTTTCTTATTACCTTTTTTTATCAATAAGCCAAATTAAAAAATTTGGCGGACTTGCAAATATGCGATTACTTCGTTTAAGCAACTAATTAGCTATGAGCTATATACGTTGTTGTAAAACGTTTTTTTACTCTGTGTTTATGACAATCGGAATTGATGATTTGACTGTTTTTCCATTGATAACAGCCGGATTCCACTTAGTAAATTTTATTAGCATCATAATTAATTTTGATTCTAATTCACTGGATAATTTAATTGAAAACCTGATTGGCTCTTTTTCAATCATACCATTTTCATTAATTACGACAAATGCTTTTATTTTTTGACCTCTGAATTCATTTACTTTATTCAACTCTTCTATTAATAATTTAGAATCTGAAATTAAAATAGGTGGGTTTTCAGGACTAAGATAAACTCCATTTGGGTCTTTTACATTTTTAAGACCAATACTTTTATTTGTTACCCATTTATAATTCTCTGAATTTGGGTCTAAACCTTTAAAAGTTTTGAATTTTCCTTTATAAGTTGTTTTTTCAACTATATATCCATTGCAATATTTCTCAATTTCTAAGTTGTAATTTCCACGTAATTCTTTAAGTGTTATAAAGGGATTTTGATTTAAACTTAGATTTGCTTGACACACTTCGTAAGTAATTACATTATCTAAATCAATAACATCATCCCAAAAGTCATAGGTCACGTTCTTTATTTCTAAGTTAGAATTAATATTAAAATTAATGTCGTAACCCATTAATCCACCATTGTAACTGTTTTCGATACTCAATGTAGTATTTTTATCAATTACTAAATTTAAGTTCTTGAAGTCATTCTGAGATTTCTCTACATCATCATACCTATGAAATTCATCATTGATTTCATATTTTATGCAGTCCTCATTAATCATAACCTTTTCTTGTCCGAAAACAGAATTGGTTACAAAAAGGATTAAAATAATTATGGTTCTTAAAGTTTTTTTCAAAATGTTTTACAACGTGTTTGTATAAGAATAGTTGCGGGTTTATATGCGAGGATTTTCCGAAGGTAAATCAGACGTTACAAACACGCAATGACCTTTGATTTAGCACTAAACCGCAATTATTTTTATACGGTGTTGTGCATAGTTATTTTGTTCGATATAATAACAAACTATCAATTATCGGTCGCCATTTTGTATACCGTTCTTCATTATCTGTGTAGCTATCATAAATTATTTTTTGATGACTTTTTAACTCTTCGTAAAGTTCATCCCCAATTAATTCCAAATCCTCATATGTAGTATATTCGTCAAATCTTAGTTTGTCAATACTATCATTAAAAACTCTTGCGTAAGCCTCGTATAGGTCAAAATTCAATTTGCGCATTTTATCCGAAAATTCATAGTTGGAAGTATCTTTAATCCACGATTTGCTTTTATCGAATATTGCATAAGCTTTAGCGGTTCGTACTTTTCGTTTATCAGATTCTAGAATTAACCCGTGCCACCAATAGATTTTTAACTTTGAACTTTTATTCACAGATGCCTCAAAATCGTTCGAAGTAATTAAGTTACTATTCTGCCAATGAATTAAATCTTTTGTCTGATAATATTCCTTAATATCATTTTTATAAAAGAACCAAATACCCGCTATTACAAGTGTTAAAACAATGGCTATTAATATAATACAAGTTCTTTTCATAATTATGCACAACGGAATTGTATAAGAACAGTAGGGCGGAAAAAACGCACGAACCATTCGGTTGAACACAAGCCGAATTTTTAAATTTTACTTATTATCTTTTCTTTTAAATAAGCCAAATTTAAAAATTTGGCGACCTCGAAAAGTGTTTTGAACATTGGGTTAAACACCAATTGCCCTATTGTTTTTATACGTTGTTGTAAAACGTTTTTCTCACACGTTTCTTATTATCAAAAATATTCCGCCAATAATCAGCATAAGAATTACCGCCCAAGAATTTACCAAAGATTTCCAATTGAAAATCGAATAATCTTTCATTCGAAACGTATCCTTTTCATAAATCCGCCAAGCTAATAATATCATCGCAATTAAGATAAATATTATTCCCGAAATTATTGGGTTTTCTGCGATGTAATTATTTATATATCGCATCATCTAAGCGTCATATCAAAAATTCCTTTAGCAGTTTTTAAATCAGATTTGTAAGGTAAAAATACAATTGTTGGTGCCATTACATTACCAATTGCTAAAATTCCGTAATCTTCGTTAAAAAAAATAGGTTGAGTTACATCAGTTGCCGTATTTGTCGAATGAAACTTTTTGAATTTAGCTTTTGATATCGTATCAATCATAAATTCAGCACCTTCAGTTTCTTCAAATTCATCCGCTCCAAAATTCAGCCGATTGGATTTTGGAAAATAGGTGAATTCGAGATTTTTATCATTATCCACCTCGTATTCATAAGTGTATTTAATCACTTCCGTTCTTATTTCTTTTGACAACAAATATTCTCTTTCTTTAATGTTATCGTCTGAAATGAAAACATAAACCATATGATTACCGAAAGTAGTTTTTACAACTTCTCCGCAACTCTCCGAAATCAACGAAATCAGAGTTAAAATTAATATGACGATTGTTTTTTTCAAATGTTTTACAACGGCTCGGCTATGGTTAGTACGGGAATTAAAAGTAGTGAACTTTCGATTAATCACTTAGCCAAATCTTTTTATTTTGTTTTATCTTTTTTATTTTAAAGCCAAATCAAAAGATTTGGCGGACTTCGTTTAAAGCTCTAAACTTTGGATTAAGCACAAAAACCCGTATTAATTATAGCCATTGTTGTATGCAGTGTTTTTACATTGAATCAAAAATCACCAATTCTGTATTAATTTCTTTTTTATTTAGTTCAATAGTTCTGTATCCAAAAGTGTCATTGTTAACTTTGATTTCATTTGGTATTTTCTCCACTTGATAAGAGCTAGCAGGTGTAATATATTGCCGAATATTACCATTACTTCTTTCATCTTCAAAATGATAATGTCCACAGAAAATACTAACATCATTTTCTAAATTCAGTAATTCGATTTTTATTTTATTCCGTTCTTTTAATGCAAATTGTTTGTCTACTTCAGCGTCAATACTCAAAATAGGGTGATGAATAAAGAGAGCAATATTTTTAGTAGTTACAAGCTCCTCTTTAAACCAATCAAATTGTTCTGGGCTAATTGATCCTGAACTTGAATCTAAGAATATACATTTATAATAATCACGCTCTTGGCTATAATACAATTCGGTTTGTTTTTCAATTACTCCTAAATTATAATGTTTTATAACTTCATTATAGTAATCGTGATTCCCTAAAGTAATGGCGAGACTATAGCTCTGTAAAGATTCAAAAAACCATTTATTTGCTGTTTTTTCGCCAATATCTCCTCCAAATATGATTTCATCAATGTTTTTCGAAGAAAGGTCATTAAGTATAGTTTTCCAATTTTTTCGAGTATTAACCCCTTGGTCTATTGGAAATTTTTCATCTAAATGAATGTCTGTTATGTATGCAATCTTTTTACCCATAGAAAAAGTTTAGGGCTGCAGTATTATCATTTCCCATTCGTTATCAACTTGTTCGTATAATTTTCTTTCGTGTAGTCTACTCTTTTTAAACTCCATAAATTCTATCCTAATAGGTTTGATATAAATACCACCCCAATTTTTAGGACATTTAATTTCGTGGTTTTCTAATTCTACTTTTTGTTTATCAAAAAAATTTTGCAAATGTGCAATACTTTGAACTTTTTTTCCCTGCTCAAAAACGGTAGATACAATTTTAGAATCCCTATTTCTTTGTTCAAAGTAAATTTCAGCATTAGGTTTAGAAATTTTTGACACATCTCCTTGGATTCTAATTTGTCTTTCTGTTGAAGTCCACCAAAATGTTAAGGCAGCCTTTGGGCTATTTGTAACTTCATTACCTTTTCTTGAATTCAAAGGTCCTGTAATTACAAATGAATCATTTGCAATCTCTTTTAAGGAAACAAATCGAGAGTTTGGGTAACCATCTAATCCAGTAGTAGATAAACAACAGGCAGATGGTAGTTTTAAATTGTTGAGTTTCTTTTCTTCAGAAAACCACTTTTCAAATAGTAATAAAGGGTTCATTCGTTTTGTTTTTTACATTGCATACAACTAGTGTATAAGCGCAAGTTAATAATAACCTCAATAATATCAAGGGAATACAGCGATTTATCTCAAAAAATAATGTAGTTTAGAGTTTTTATTAATTTAAAAATATACGTATGTTTCAAGATTTTAACACCTTGCTTAAAATAAAAAGATACAGTGACAATACAAGTATTGCGTATATAGGGCTTTTAAAGGTTTTTCAAGAGTTTCTAGGCCATAAAATACCGATGGAAAGGCTAGAAGATTATTACTTATTTCAAAAGATTGGAGAATTTATTCTTAAAAAAAGTTACGTTTATACAACTCAAAAGCAATTATTGAGCGCTATTAAATTATATCTCAAAGAAATGCACAGTCGCGAGGTAGATTTTCAAAAATTACAACCTCGGGCACCTCAACAAACACTCCCTCAAATTTTATCTCTAGAAGAGGTCACGACCATTATAAACAAAACCATAAACCTAAAGCACAAAGCAATGTTGGCTACCGTTTATAGTTTAGGATTGCGAAGTGGAGAATTAATACATTTAAAAATTGCAGATTTCGATAAAAATAGAAACTGTGTTTTTATAGCCCAAGCTAAAGGACGCAAAGATAGGGTAGTACCTTATCCAGATTCTTTAAAACCTATAATTAGAGCCTATTATGTAGCGTATAAACCTAAACTGTATTTGTTTGAAGGCCAAAAGGGCGGGATGTATTCCTCAGGTTCTTTGCGTGCCGTATTCAATGCGAGTTGCAAAAGAGCGAGAATTCGCAAAAAGGTAACCTGCCATAATTTAAGACACTCCTATGCTACCCATCTTCTAGATGCAGGTACGAATTTGAGAATTATCCAAAATTTATTGGGGCATACAAATATAAAAACAACACTAGTCTATACAAAAGTTTCAAACCAAAGCGTCATAAATACCCGTAGCCCACTAGATTTTCTAAAACTGGAGCCGTAACACACAATGTCAAAACTTATACTACAAAATTTTGCACTACTTTTTTATCTCCTCACTAACCTTCAGATTCAAACTATTTTTATTCTTTACATATTTCTCCAACCACGTATCTTGTTCCCATAATAAGTGTAAAATACTTTCTTTAGCGCGGTAGCCATGGCTTTCTTTAGGAAGCATTACCAATCTCGCAGGCGCGCCTAAACCTTTTAGAGCGTTAAAGTAACGTTCGCTTTGCAGGGGGTAGGTACCGCTGTTATTGTCTGCTTCGCCGTGAACTAAAAGTAACGGAGTTTTCATTTTGTCTGCGTGCATAAAGGGCGACATCGTGTTATAAGTTTCTGGTGAGTCCCAATAGCTGCGTTCTTCACTTTGAAAACCAAAAGGCGTTAAGGTCCTATTATAGGCACCACTTCTTGCAATCCCTGCTGCAAAAAGATCACTGTGGCTTAGCAGGTTAGCCACCATAAAGGCACCGTAGCTATGACCACCCACGCCCACGCGTGTGCGATCAATATAGCCTAAACTGTCCACCGCATCAATAGCAGCTTTTGCGTTGCCTACTAATTGTTTTCTAAAAGTGTCATTAGGTTGTTCATCACCTTCGCCCACAATAGGGAATGCAGCATCATCTAACACTACATAGCCTCTGGTTACCCAGTAAATAGGGCTCCCGTAATAAGGGTAGATAAATTCGTTAGGGTTGGAGGTGCTTTGAGAGGCGCTATTTTTGTCTTTAAACTCGCGCGGGTAGGCCCATAAAATCATCGGCATTTTTTCTTTCTTCTCTCTGTCGTATCCTACAGGAAGATACAGCGTTCCTTCTAATTGCAAACCATCGGCTCTTTTATAAGCAATCACTTCTTTATGTACATCTTGTAAACTCTTATAAGGGTTTTCAAAAGAGGTAACTGGCGTGAGCGCTTCCTTCTTGTTAATGTCTCTAAAATAGTAATTAGGGTATTCATTTTTAGATTCGATACGCACCAATATTTTTCCTTTTTTCATATCGATCGCATCATATAAACGCTCTTTTTTATCGGTATAGCGAGTCTGGTAAATGCGGTTTGTCTTTTCCGTCGTTACATTGTATTCGTCAATAAAAGGAAATTGTCCTTCTTCAGAATAACCATCACCCATTAAATAAGCATTGTCGCCATTCATCTCTAATACGTAGCGATTGTATTTGTTTCTTTTGGTTACAAAATCTCCTGGATCACTGTATTGATCTTGGTAGTTGCGATCGCTTATTATTTTAGCCTCTTTTCCTCCATTAGAAGGGTTGAATAAGTAGGTTTTTGTGTTTCGGTCATTCCACCAATAATCGTATGCTACAGCGGTGTTATCATTCCCCCAAGTAATACCGCTAAACCTGTTTATTGTTTTTAAAATTTGGTCGCCACTGCCTGTAAAAGGAGCTTGTAATTCATACATGATGTCACGGTAATCCACTTTAGTTTCAGGATCACCACCATCTTGAGCTTCTGTATAAACTAAGGAGGAAGGCTTGTCTGCCCTCCAAGAAAAATTGCGCTTTCCAGTTCGGGTTGCCATAAATCCTTTGGGGCGTACTTCGTCTAAAGGAACTTCGTTTACCGTTTGTAAGTTCTTTCCGCTCTTGTCGTAGATAATTTCTTTGTACGGAAATCTAGTATACGGTACCAAATAAGAAAACGGTCGTTGAATTTCAGAAACCATCACATAGCTTCCGTCAGGCGAAAAGCTAATGTTGCGGTACATTGCTTTCGGTAAGAAATCTGAAACCATACCACCAATACTCACCTTCTTTAATTCTGAATAGGCCAAGGTTTCAAAATTGGCTTCATCGTTGGGATTTTTTAATAAATCTTGATAGGTTCTGTTTTGTGCTTTTGCGCCGTCACTAACCGAAATGGTGGGACCTGTTGGCACCGCTTCCGCAGTATTAATTATAGTACTTCTCGAGGCAGGAAGCATTTTTACTAACATTGCATTATTGTCTTTAAACCAATTGATGGCATCGCCCATATTCGCATTTACACTGGCTGGAGTTACTTTTTTTACAACGGCTTTCTCCAGGTCTAGAATCCAAACTTCAGCACCTGCCGAAGTGGTATTGAGGCAAGCAATCATTTTTTCATTGGGAGACCAAGAAAAGTTGGAAAGTCGAGGATTTTCCGGCAATCCCGAGATCTGTTTTGCAGTTGCATCTGTTGCTTTTTTAACTTTGATGTTGTTCCAATAATTGGTGCGACTCCCAATGTTAGTTTTTGGATTGATACGAAGGCCTCCAAGGCGCAATTCGGTTTCAGAAAGTTCATTAATGCTTTTGTAGGCATCGCGATACAACATCACAACATTTTCGCCCACATCATCCAGTAATACAGAAGGCGCCGTGGATGCATCTACGAGATCTAGTATTTGTTGCGGTGGTTGTTGATAGCCCGTATTGTCTTGTGCAACTGCGAGTGTAACAATAAAAAGGAATACCAATACTGCGGTGAGTTTTTTCATTTTGATTGATTTTTCTTTAAAAATAGGGAATAGTTTAGGGATTTGCTATGGTTGGGGATTGGTTTTATGATAAAATTATCGTTGCGCACCAAGCCAAGCATACCACTAGTTCCTCCGCAATGGATAAGGAGGGCGTTCTTCAAAAGGAAGCGCTCAAACGCATTATTTTTCCGGCAGCGTGCTCCTCTTTGACCCGCCCCTAGTAAAAGAGCCGCGAATGAGAGAAAGGCACAAAACCAAGAGGATATTTGTAGAAGTGATCACATAATAATCAGTTTTTTAGGTATTTGTAATTTAATTTTTTTTGAGATGTACCTTTTAGTTTGCTTGTAAACTAAAAGGTTTACTATGCACGCATAGCGATAGTTTCTTAGTTTTAGGAACTCAGTTTCCGAATTCAGTATCTTTGCCGACGAAAAAAATCTAAAAATTATGTATTCCTCAAAAATTACGGGAGTTGGACATTACGTTCCTGAAAATATAGTAACCAACGAGGATCTGTCTAAATTGATGGATACCAATGATGCTTGGATAGAAGAGCGCACAGGTATTAAAGAACGACGTCACATTAAAAAAGGCGATGGCAACTCCACTTCTATAATGGGTGTAAAAGCTTCAAGAATCGCATTAGAACGTGCAGGACTCAAGCCAGAAGATATCGATATGATTGTGTTTGCAACCTTGAGCCCAGATATGTATTTTCCTGGAGGAGGCGTGCAGGTGCAAGAAATGATGGGGATGCGCACAATACCCGCACTGGATGTAAGAAACCAATGCAGTGGTTTCGTATATTCACTCTCTGTAGCAGACCAATTTATAAAAACAGGAATGTACAAGCACGTGTTAGTCGTTGGTAGCGAAAATCACAGTGGTGGCTTGGATTTTACAACACGCGGAAGAGGTGTTTCGGTTATTTTTGGGGATGGGGCAGGAGCCGTGGTTGTTTCTAGAAACGAATCTAATGAGGGCGGAATTTTATCGACGCACCTGCACAGTGAAGGAAAACACAAAGACGAATTAGCATTGCAAGGCCCTACGACACAACATTGGGTGCCAGAAATAATTACTGAAAACGATCAAGAAAATATCCCTTATTATCCATATATGAACGGCCAGTTTGTTTTTAAACATGCGGTGGTTAGGTTTAGTCAAGTGATTATGGAAGGACTGGAAGCAAATAATTTAACCACCCAAGATATTGATATGTTTATTCCGCATCAGGCCAATTTGCGAATCTCGCAATACATCCAGCACAAAATGAAGGTGCCGGACGAAAAAGTGTTTAATAATATCCAAAAATACGGAAACACCACAGCAGCCTCAATCCCAATAGCTTTATCTGAAGCTTGGGAAACAGGAAAAATAAAAGAAGGTGATCTTGTTGTCCTAGCTGCATTTGGTAGCGGTTTTACTTGGGGAAGTGTGGTTATAAAGTGGTAACTAGTTTTTCTCTACTACTACTACTACTACTACTAATTTTGATCTAGGATAGAAAAAATAAAAGAGTTGCCATTTTCTAATGGCGACTCTTTTGTTTTACAAATAGATTGCCCGCTATTCGAGTGGTGCTGATAAAATTTTTAATTCAATTTGTGTTCCTGTAGGAGCAGCCAATACCGCATATAATTTATTGTTAAAAATCGTTATCGCGTGGATCGATGAGAACATATCACTATCGTCAAGATTATGAGATATCTCAGTAAACGAATTATCTAGCGTATTATACACAGCAAAGTGCACGGTACGATTGTCTTGCCCTATATCGCCGTCACCATCATCATCTGTTCTTGTTTCATATCCTACAATAATTAAATTTTCTAATCTTGCCGCATAACTCATGGTCGCTACTTGTGGCATGTTAAAACTCGAAATGTTTCCGGTAGCTAAATCTACTTTAAAACACTCGCCATCTAGATCTGTATAAAGACTAGCTGGAAAATAAGTACGTCCCCCAAATACAAATAGCTCCCCGTTTACTATCTCAGAAGCACCATAAACTCTAGGTGATGGTAAGGTGGTAATATTAGAAATTTGATTTGTGGTGTAATCGTAGCTGCGAACTAGAGCAGGACCCATATCATCAACACTATTACCAACAATATAACCAGAGTCTCCCTGTACGGCAAAACCAAAACGAGTGAGCCCTAAATCGTGAGTAAACTCGCTAGTGGGAGTGCCATTTGGGTTTAAAGGGTAGGTGGTTACTATTTGCCCACCAAATACAATTAGTTCATTATTAATAATATTTAAACGTTTGGTAATAAATTGACTTTGAGGGTAAAGACTTGTTGTCCAATTATTATTAGTTAGATCGTATTTTAAAATTTGTTCAGCGGTACCGCTAGGTGTAGCATCGTTTCTTGAAGCTAAGAATAAACTATTGTCGCTATAACTCCCTATCATTCCACCCGGAGTTTCACCAGTAAAATTGCTTTCATCGAATATGCTGGTCACCAAGGAAAAATTGAGCCCAGAACTGGGAAGCGTGCGGTAATCTATAGTTGTTTTTGGAGTTAAAAGAACAGTCATGGTGCCTGCCATTTGGCTTCTTCCAGAAGTGCTAATGATGCCACTTATAGTATTGTCATCATTTATTTGAAAAATAAAAGCTCCATCCAGCGAAGTTAAGTTTGAGCTACTGTTTTCATCAAATGAGAATGTAGAAACTACTGGCTCAAGATAATAATCTAATAAGGTTTCTTGTGACGATGTGCCTTCGAGATTTATGGCATTACTAGGTTTCCAAACTAGGATGCCATTATCAATAGTGCCTGAAAACACAAATTCATCATCTACTACATTAAAGTTAGAAGATATGTCTATGGTAGTACCGTTAATGATTAGAGATGCTTGATTAATTTTCCAAGTACCATTATTGTTACTAGTTAAGGTTGCTATGGCTTCGGTTCTTTCAACAGCTAGTATTTCAAGTAGGTCTTCTAAATCTGGTATTATGGTAGATTCATCATCTTCACTACAGTTATAAAAAAATACTACTGCAACTAGTGCGATACATTTTAATATTCGAAAATTGGTTTTAGTTGTTTTCATTTCGTTAAGGTTTTAACGATATACCCTAAACTTAAACAATATTATAAACCCAAAAATACCCATTAGAGGGTATAAACGCTAAAATAAAAAGTCGCCCTTTTTTTAAGAGCGACTTTTCTGCTAAACTACAAACAATCCAAAACCGAAAATCAATGATATTTATTAAAAAAATCAATTAGCAATCTGCTTATAAATTCGAGCCATTCACTTTTTAAATCTTTCATATCAGTATAATTAGAGTTTTGTAAAGCTATATGAACTACTCAAAATCCTACATACCCAATACTGGGTATATTTCATAAAAAAGCACCCCTCAAATTCTTAGTTTTGAAGGGTGCTTAAACTTAAACAAACCTAAATATAAAGTCTTAAAATCGAAGAAGGCTAATTCAAATAATTATAAAATTCTTTTAGGTCATTTAAAGTAGAGACGATTGAAAAGTAGAAAACGTTTCAGTAATGTTTTATTTTAACTTTTAAATAACATTTCGTTGTAGAAATCAAAAGTCCACTTTGCTCTTGAAGGGGGGCAAATAAAAACAAAACAAAATTAAATCTAAATCTAAATCGAAGACGAGACATTCCCGCTTCGGGGAAATCAACTTTTTTCAAAAAAGTTTTTGAAAGATAAAAAGAGTCCCCAAAATCTAGAGTTCTGGGGACTTAACTTTATTGCAACTATTAACACTAACCATCAACGTAAAATTCATCGCAATAAAGTAGAAACATTTCTATAATATAGACGGCACATGGCTCGAAGTGTTACACCACATTTTTTATTTAACATTTTATTCTGAAAAATAAATAGGCTTGATGTGTACTTTGTTTTTAATTAAATTAAAATAGCGTCCTATAACTACTAACAAGTAGTTTTTAGGATTAAAAATATGAAGAAAACACTCGTTATTGGCGCTAGCCTTAAACCCACCCGGTATTCAAATATTGCTATCAATAGATTAACCTTAAACAAACATCCTGTGGTCGCTTTAGGATTGCGAAAAGGAGAAGTTGCGGGAATACCTATCGAAACAGAAAAAATCCCATTCAAGGGCATTGATACCGTTACTTTATATTTAAATCCGCAAAGACAAGCGGAATATTACGATTACATTATTTCCTTAAACCCAAAAAGAGTCATCTTTAATCCCGGAACCGAAAATCCTGAATTTTATTCCTTGCTTTCATCACATCATATAGAAAGTGAAGTTGCTTGTACTTTAGTCCTCCTTGGCACGAATCAATACCAATCCAAGTAAGGTTAAGAATCCATTGAGGATAAGGATCGAAAATTTGAATTCAAATCCAAATAGAGTGTTGCTATAATAACTAATTACAAACCCTAAAAGGGGTGCTGCAATAGCTACTAAAGGCACCCATTTATCTTTCACTTTTGCTTTTGAAAATAAACCAAATGCATACAAACCAAGTAAAGGTCCATAGGTATATCCAGCAAACGTAAACAGCTTGGTAATTACAGAAGCATCCCCAATTACATAATTAAAAAACACAATAACAAAGAGTAATACAAAGGACATGGCGATGTGTACTTTCTTTCTTATTTTTATTTGATCTGCTTTAGTGTGTTTTTTCTCTATGTTTAGAATATCAATACTAAAAGAAGTAGTTAATGAAGTGAGCGCACTATCTGCACTAGAATATGCCGCTGCAATGAGCCCTAATAAAAAGAAAACAGCGAGGCCAATTCCCAAACCACCGTCTACAGCAATGGTAGAGAATAATTTGTCTTTAACAGCATCCATACCTTCTTGCTGTGCATACAAGGTTAATAAGAGTCCAAGACCTAAGAAAATGAGATTTACAATGGTGAGTACAATCGTAAACCAAAACATGTTTTTTTGTGCATCTTTTAAGTTTCGGCAGGTGAGGTTTTTCTGCATCATATCTTGATCTAAACCAGTCATAACAATGGCGATAAAAGCACCACTTATAAATTGTTTAAAGAAGTAGTTTCCGCTTTTATAATCGTCAAAAAAGAAAATTTGTGATAAATCACTTTCAGCAATCGTATGAACAATACCAATCCCAGAAATTCCAAGTCCTTCAGAAACATAATAGATTCCTGCGCCCAATGCGACTAACATAAAAAGTGTTTGTAAGGTATCTGTCCAAACAATGGTTTTAATTCCGCTTTTAAAAGTATAGAGCCATATTAATAAAATAGTAATCGAAACGGTTACCCAAAACGGTACGCCGTCCATTCCAAAAAACGGTATCTTATCAAACACTAAATCCTGCAAAACAATTGCTACGAGATACAATCTAAAACTCGCGCCCACAATTCTGGAAAGTAAAAAGAAGGATGCACCTGTTTTATAGGACGCTACCCCAAAACGACCTTCTAAATAAGTGTAGATGGACGTAAGATTAAGACGGTAATAGAGGGGGAGTAAAACCAATCCTATCACTGCATATCCAATGGTATAACCCAATACCACTTGGAAATACCCAAAACTATTGTCAGCTACCGCACCGGGAACCGAAATAAAAGTAACCCCACTCAAGGAGGCGCCAATCATTCCAAAAGCAACTAAATACCAAGGCGATTGTTTCCCTGCCTTAAAGAAATCATCATTGCTGCCGCCCCTGTTTGTGAGATAAGATATAAATAATAATAACCCGAAGTAACTAGCAATGAGTCCTATGATTTGTAATGGTTGCATACCTTGTAAAAGTAGATTTTTATGAGATGTAAAAGTACATTTTTTAACATACTAGCTTTTAAGTTTTTATTAATTTTGAAATTCTGTTTAAAAAAAATACCTAAAATGAAATATCTCTTCCTAAGTTTGGTATGCTTTCTCGGCATGGGTAATACCCTGAATGCACAAGAATACAAAGAAATGATAGATGCTGGAAACTATCCAGTATCTGAAGTAATAACAAGCGCTGAAGCTTATTTTGAAAATATAGACAAAGGAAAAGGTTCTGGATACAAACATTATAAGCGTTGGGAATACAATGCGTTGCGGCTACAAAACGAAGATGGATTTTTAAACACAGATCTTGAAAACATGCAAGAGTTAACACGTTATAACTCTTATTTAAACGAAACAGCAGCTAGTAGAGCTTCTCTTTTGGATAATTGGGAAGAGTTAGGCCCTTTTAATTACAATAATTTAAGCTCTTGGAGCCCTGGTTTAGGAAGAATAACAGGCTTTTCTATAGCTGAGGATGATATCGATCATATTATTGTTGGCGCAGAAACGGGCGGCGTATGGAAAACATTAGATGGAGGAGCTACTTGGCAACCTTTAGGAGATTACTTTTCAAATTTATATGTGTATTCAGTAACGATAGATCCAACCAATAGTATGGTGTATTATTTTGGATCAAGAAATGGATTGGTTTTTAAATCATTAGACGCAGGCGCTACTTGGAACGCTATTGGGAGTATTGGGAATTCTTCAATAAATAAAATAGTAGTAAATCCGGACTTCCCAGACATTCTTTTTGCGACAGCTAGCTATGAAGGAATTTATCGCTCAGAAGATGCTGGAAGTTCTTGGACACAAATCACAAATGATGATCGTGGTTTTGACATAACGTTTAAACCAGGTGATACGCAAGTAGTTTATGTTTCAGGAAGACAAGTTCATAAGTCAATCAATGGCGGAGTAGATTTTACAACGCTGGCAATCCCTTCTGCAGACGCTCAAATGATGGGAGTGTCCCAAGACGACCCAAATGTAGTGTATGTAATACAATCAGATTCAGGAGTTTTTGGCGGAATATATAGATCAGATAATGATGGAGATCTATTTACCGAATTAGATCAAGGATCAAATAATTATTTTGGGTACAGCACAACAGGAAATGATAATAGGGGTCAAGCTCCTAGAGATATGGATATAGATGTAAATCCAAATAATATAAATGAAGTTCATATTGCTGGAATTCAAACTTGGCGTTCTTTAGACGGTGGAGTCTCATTTACGTGTACTTCAAACTGGTTAATTAATGACGCCGCAAACCAAAATATAGGATATTGTCATGCAGATGTGGATGTCATTGGTTTTAGAGGAAGCACACTTTTTGTAGGAACTGATGGAGGTTTTTATAAAGCTGAAGACACACAAAACTTAACCGCTAATTATTTTGAACATATTTCTATAGGAATGGGGATTCGACAATGGTACCGCATAGGAGTCTCTCAAACTCAAGATGTTGTCATTACTGGTGGATCTCAAGATAATGGGAGTTCGTTTTATACGCAGGACACAGGATGGAGAGATTGGGTTGGTGCAGATGGTATGGAAGGTTTTGTAAGCAAATCAGATCCTGACACAATGTTTGGGATGATTCAATTTGGCAATATGTATCGGACTACCAATCAAGGAGTAAATGTTTCAGGAATAAATACACCCGATCAAGGGGAATGGGTTACACCTATGGAACAGGACCCTACAGTGAATGATAGATTATATGTGGGCTATGACAGGGTGTATAGATCTAACGATAATGGAACTAGCTGGACAGCCGTTTCTCAGCAATTTGGAACGGATATAGATCATATAAAAATTGCAAATTCTAACAATCAAGTTATGTATTTGGCAAGAGAGTTTAGGTTTTATAAAACTACAGATGCTGGCGCGACAGACTGGGAACAAATTAGTACTCCAGGAGGGTTTGTTAATAGCATTGCTATTCATCCTACAGATGCTAACAAAATAGCGGTAGCAACTTCTAGTAATAATAGTGTGTTTATTTCTAATGATGGTGGAGATTCTTGGATAAGCTACAAAAAGAATTTGCCTAATTTTTCAGCACTTGCATTAGCTTGGGATGATAACGGACAAGACGGTTTGTACTTAGGAATGGACTATGGGATTTATTATATAGATAATATGCTTGAAGACTGGCAACCTTATAACACCAACCTGCCCAATGTAATTATAAACGAATTAGAAATCAATAATACCACAAATACACTATATGCTGCTACTTACGGTCGGGGTCTTTGGGCGTCACCTTTAGTAGAAGATAATTTGGGAACAGCTAATTTTATTACTGAAAGCCAAGTTGTTTTAGTCCCAAATCCTGCTTCTTCTTTAGTAACTATAAAGGTACCACATCAAACCGAAGCTGATGTTCGAGTTTTCGATACCAGTGGAAAATTAATGATTTACAAAAGGGATGTTCAATTAAACTCACAATACCAACTTGATATTTCTAAATTAAAGGCCGGAATTTACTTTATTAGAATTAATACTGCAGTTGGAATCGTTACAAAAAAGTTGATTAGGCAATAAGTTGAATAAATGTAATATTGAATGCTTTAGAAATATAAATTTTGAAGCATTTTTTTTATATTGCAAGCAATGGATTTTTCTTCAAAACTACTTGAAAATGCAGTGTCAGAAATGTCGCAACTCCCAGGAATAGGTAAGCGAACGGCATTGAGATTAGTGCTTCATCTTTTGAAACAACCGCTCCAACAAACAGAGGCGTTATCTGCCAGTTTGTTAACGATGCGTGAGCAAATTAATTTTTGCAAAAACTGCCACAATCTTAGTGATATTGAATTGTGCGAAATATGCGCAAGCCATAACCGAAATGAAAAAATCGTGTGTGTTGTAGAGGATATTAGGGATGTTATGGCAATTGAAGCTACAAGCCAATATCGCGGGCATTACCACGTTTTAGGGGGTAAAATATCTCCTATGGAGGGCATAGGACCTTTAGATTTAACAGTAGATTCTCTGGTTCAAAAGGTGAAAAACGGTACAATAGAAGAACTTATTTTTGCCTTAAGTTCTACAATGGAAGGGGATACCACAAATTTTTATATTTTTAAACAAATAGAGCCTTACGAAATTATTACCACAACAATAGCGAGAGGAATAGCCGTAGGTGATGAACTTGAATATGCAGATGAAGTTACGTTGGGAAGAAGTATATTAAACCGAGTGCCATTTGAAAACTCACTTAAAAACTCCTAAGACTTGAAACTTTCGGTAGTTATTTTAAATTATAATGTGCGCTATTTTTTAGAGCAATGCATTCGCACTTGTTTAAGGGCAACCCAGGGATTAGATGCTGAAATTATTATAGTGGACAACAATTCTCAGGATGGTAGTAGCGAAATGGTTCTTGAAAAATTTCCGCATTTACAACTTATCCAAAACACTCAAAATGTTGGATTCAGCAAAGCCAATAATCAAGCGGTCGCAGTGGCTAAGGGGGAGTATGTTTGTATTTTAAATCCAGACACTGCAGTTTTAGAAAATGTGTTTAAAGACTTACTCAAGTATGCAGAATCTTTAGATAACTTAGGTGCTTTGGGTGTTTACCTAATGGATGGTACTGGTAATTTTTTGCCTGAAAGCAAACGAAACCTTCCCACTCCAAATGTTTCACTTTTAAAATTAATTGGTTTTAATAAACAATATTACGCTTCAAAAATTAACAAAAATTCAGAAGGGCCTGTTTCTATATTGGTGGGTGCTTTTATGTTGATGAAGCGTTCTGTTTATAATAAAGTTGGAGGGTTTGATGAGTCTTATTTTATGTATGGTGAAGATATCGACTTGTCTTATAAAATTGAATTGGCTGGATATCAAAATCATTACTTTGGTGGCGTTACAACCCTTCATTATAAGGGAGAGAGTACTATTAAAGACGCTATGTACCTTCGTAGGTTTTATGGCGCAATGAAGATATTTTATAATACTCACTTTAAAACGAACTTCTTCTTTAATTTTGCTGTTAATTTAGGAGTTTCTTTAGCATCACTTAAAAGCAAGTTTTTAAGCGCAAAGGAAAAAGACTTTATTGTTAACGATGCCTTTGTCTTAACAGAAAACTTTAAATTATTTGGTCAAATTTCTAAAGTAATGGACTTGGATTTAAAAGCGTCTTCTAAAAATATTTTACAGGACAGTTTATTTGAAGACACACTTTTTATTTTTGACGCTGAGTATATGTCATACACGCAAATATTTGAGATCATGTCACGTTTAAAAAACAGGGGGAACTTATATAGAATACGTCCTACGGGATGTAACTTTATTTTAGGTAGTGATGAAAGTGATCATAAAGGCACTGTCACCGTTTTTTAAAAAAAATAAAAGGGTAAACAGTAAAATTTGATTAATTTTGCACACCAAAACTTTAAAAGCTATCAACAGCATTTACTATGGCAAAATTTGAATTAATACTTCCTAAAATGGGCGAGAGTGTTGCTGAGGCAACAGTGACCAATTGGTTAAAATCTGTAGGTGATACTATCGAGGCAGATGAAGCGGTTCTAGAAATCGCTACAGATAAGGTAGATAGTGAAGTGCCAAGTGAGGTAGACGGAGTTTTAACGGAAATTTTTTTTAATTCAGATGATGTTGTTCAAGTAGGCCAAACGCTCGCTATTATTGAAACCAATGCTGAGGTTGGTGCAACAGATACTCCAGCGCTGAGTACTGCCGAAACAACGGCACCAGCAACTTCGACGATAGCTGCGGCTCAAGAAGTGGTTGATCAAGCTAAAGAATCTATTGCTTCCATTGAAAATACTGGAGATCGTTTTTATTCTCCTTTGGTGAAAAATATGGCCGCGGAAGAGCATATCTCTCAAGCTGAATTAGATGGCATTAATGGAACAGGAAAAGACGGCAGAGTTACTAAAAACGATATGCTGTCTTATATTGAAAACAGGTCTTCTGCGCCAAAAGAAACTGAGCAAGACCAACCTAAAATAGTTGCTGAAACAAAAAAACCAGTAGTTGCTAAAACTGCTCCTGTAAAAAGTAGTGCTCCAGTAAGTGTAAATAGTGGTGATGAAATCATCGAAATGACCCGTATGGGTAAATTAATTGCACACCATATGGTGGAGAGTGTCCAAAGAAGTGCACACGTGCAATCTTTTATTGAGGCAGATGTAACTAATATATGGAACTGGCGGAAAAAAGTGAAGAATGATTTTGCAAAACGGGAAGGTGAAAACTTAACGTTCACCCCTATCTTTATGGAGGCTGTAGCAAAAGCATTAAAAGATTTTCCTATGATGAATATCGCTTTAGACGGCGATACGATTATTAAAAGAAAAAATATCAATTTAGGAATGGCAGCGGCTTTACCAGATGGTAATTTGATTGTTCCAGTGATTAAAAATGCAGATCAATTAAACCTCGTTGGGATGACGAAAGCGGTAAATGATCTCGCCACTCGTTCTCGTGAAAACAAATTGAAACCAGACGATATCCAAGGTGGGACCTATACTGTGACTAATGTAGGTACTTTTGGAAGTATTATGGGAACACCTATTATCAATCAACCACAAGTAGGTATTCTTGCCTTAGGGGCTATTAGAAAAGTACCAGCGGTTATAGAAACTCCTGATGGAGATTTTATTGGTATTCGTTATAAAATGTTCTTGTCTCACAGTTATGATCATCGCGTTGTAAATGGAGCACTTGGAGGACAATTTGTGAAGAAAGTTGCAGACTATCTTGAAGGTTGGGATCAAAATAGAGCATTTTAGTTGTTCTTTTAATGACTTAAATTTCTAAATTTTTTAATACCTAAGCCTTATGTAGGTTCCTGAAAATAATGATAAACTTGTTTTAGTGAATTTTAGCAACAGGATATATCAAATCGATTTATTTCGCTTTATTGCCGCACTTATGGTAGTGCTGTATCACTATCTTTTTGTAAGTCAATCAATTAAAGGCTTAACGAATGTTCGCTTTAATGAAGTTGGAACGTTTTTTAAATATGGATATTTAGGGGTTGATTTATTCTTTATTATTAGTGGATTTGTAATCATGCTTTCCGTCAAACACAGGTCATTGAAGAAATTTATGATCTCAAGGTTTTTGAGGCTTTATCCAATATATTGGATGTGTATTTTGATCACCTTTGTAGTAACACTGTTTTTAGGTTCTCCTAAATTCCAATCATCTTTTCAAGAGCTCTTAGTCAATACCACCATGTTTCAAGGGGTCTTTGGAGTGAAAAGCATTGACGGGGTTTATTGGTCACTCCTTGTAGAACTCAAGTTTTATATGCTGATAGCAATCTATTTAATAGTTAATAATTTTAAGAAAATTAGCCTAAATTATTTGTTGTTTTTATGGTTGTTAATAACAGTTTTACACCTTTTCTTTCGGGAAGCTTTTGTTTTTAAAGTGCTTAATTATTTTTTTGTTTTAGAATGGAGTTCTTATTTTATTGCTGGAATTGTTTTCTTTCAAATATTTAAGAATCGACTAAATTTTAGTAAGGCATTTTTGTTAATAGTTTGTTTGAGTATCTCCATTTATAATGCTGTTCTAAGAATAGAAAGCCTTGAATCTGCCTATGATTCATTATTTTCACCCTATGTTATTGCCTGTATACTTTCGATCTTTTATCTTCTTATGGTATTGGTTTCTACTGGGAAGTTACGCAGTCTAAATTCGCCTAAACTTCTTAAAATGGGATTGTTGACATATCCTTTATACCTGCTTCATCAATACGTTGGATATGTTCTTTTTGATGCACTTGAGCCTTATATCAATAAATACCTAATACTAGGTTTTACTGTGGGTTTAATGATCCTATTGTCTTATGTAATAAGCGCTAAATTAGATCCATTGCTAGGAGGTTTTCTCAGACAAAAGTTTAAGTTTTTGCAAAGGGATACCCGTATATAATTTTTTTATTTTTAGTTACTCAGCTAATGTCGTCATTATTTCCTCTAGGCTATCATATCCAAAAATAGCCTCATTTTTATTCCAAATTACAGGAAAACGTATGATCGTTTTCTCAGTAAAACTTTTCTCAATGAACCCTATAAATTGTTTGTACAAAATAGGGTCTTTATCTAGATTAAAACTTCTATAACCAATGCGTTTTAGGGCAAGCTGTTCCTCTAATCTATTGCAGCGGTCACAGCCTAACTTTGTAAATAATACCAGTTTATTTTTGATCATAATAGCGATGTCTACAGGGGCTTTTTCAAATCTAATAAAAGCGTCATTATCGAGTGTGTCGTTTACTATAAGTTCGTAATTGTATGATGAGTTTTCTCCCTTTATTTCAATAAGTGTGGTTAGGTATATTTTTCTTTTGGGAGGTACATTTATTAGTATGGGTTTGTCAGCACTTCTTCGATAGCCTTTAGTGTTTACAAGTAGGAAAATATTAATTGTTTCATCGGTAGTGTTTTCAGCCATTAAAATAATTCGTTTCCCTTTTTTTTCTTCAGAAATAAGGATTCTTTTTTCTTGTCCATACCCAAATAAATAACTATATAAAAGGAACACAATGGTAAAAATGTTTTTCAGCTTCATAAAACAAATATAATAATTGAATACTGCATTTTTAGGTTCAATTAGAGCCGAAATTATAATTTTGACTTCTATTTTCTGTTTACATTTGCAGCATAAATAATGCCAATGGACTTAATTCTCACAAAACCAATCTGTTTTTTTGATCTCGAAACAACAGGAATCAATATAGCAAAAGACCGCATCGTTGAAGTTTCAATCTTAAAAGTTTTTCCTAACGGAAATAAAGAAAGTCATACTTGGCGAGTGAACCCAACTGTTCCTATTCCGGCAGTAACAACAGCAGTGCACGGTATTACTGATGAAATGGTAGCCAATGAGCCAACTTTCAAGGAGCTTTCAAAAAAAGTCCATGACTTAATTAAGGATAGTGATTTGGGTGGTTTTAATAGCAATCGCTTTGATATCCCCCTGTTAGCAGAAGAATTGTTGAGAGCAGAAGTAGATTTTGACATGAAAAAAAGTCTTTCGGTAGATGTGCAAACTATTTTTCATAAAATGGAAAAACGTACCCTGGAAGCAGCGTATAAATTCTATTGTGACAAAACCCTAGTAGACGCCCATAGCGCAGCGGCAGATACAAATGCTACATACGAAGTTTTAAAAGCGCAGTTGGATAGATACAGCGATTTAGAAAATGACGTAAAAAAATTAGCTGATTTTAGTGCCCACAAAAAATTTGCAGACTTTGCTGGTTATATTGGCTATGATAAGGAAGGAAAAGAAATCTTTAGTTTTGGTAAACATAAGGATACCCTCGTAACGGATATCTTAGAAAAGGAACCAGGATATTTTGGATGGTTACTAAATGCTGATTTCCCGTTGTACACAAAAAAAGTGTTGACACGGATTAAATTAAGTAAACTGAACACAAAATTTTAAACGAGCCTATTATTGTAACATATAGCATTCAATGAGCGTGTTAATAAGAAATAGTTATTAAAAGGCAGAATTAAGTAGTATGAAAATAATTTGTATAGGTCGAAATTATTCAGATCATATAGCGGAGTTGGCAAACGAAAAACCCACAGATCCGGTGATTTTTTTGAAACCTGACACGGCAATTTTATTAAAGAAACAACCTTTTTTTATACCTGATTTTAGCAATGATGTTCATCACGAGGTGGAGATACTCGTCAAGATTAATAGAATTGGGAAGCATATTGATAAAAAATTTGCAAGTAAATATTATGATGAGATTGGCTTGGGGATAGATTTTACAGCAAGAGACCTTCAAAAAAAACTAAAAGAAAAGGGATTGCCTTGGGAAAAAGCAAAAGCATTTGACGGGGCTGCGGTGATAGGACAATTTATACATAAGAAGAATTTTGACGATATAAATGCGATTGATTTTATGTTAAAGAAGAATAATTCTATCGTACAAAAGAGCAATACATCACTTATGCTATGGAAAATCGATGAGTTAATCGAATATATCTCAAAATATTTCACATTAAAGATAGGAGACGTTATCTTTACTGGTACTCCGAGTGGAGTTTCTAAAATACAACCTAACGACGTTCTTACTGGTTTTATGGCTGGAGAGGAAAACTTTAAGATAAAAATAAAATAGATGAGTGTACATTATTCAAAAGATAGCTTACGGGAGGTGGCTGGTGGTGACGAAGACTTCATGGTTATTCTTGCACAAACATTTTTGCAAGAAATACCCCTAGATTTGGCTGCATTAGAAGAAGCTGTTGAGAATGAAAATAGAGAACTTGCATATCAATTTTCTCATAAAATGAAACCGAATCTTGAGATGTTTGGAATTGAAGTTCAAAAGGACATCACGAACATAGAAAATTGGACAAAGAGTTCTAAAAAAAAATCGTCCATAGCGGGCAACATTGAAAACCTAATAGAGGTGCTTACCAATGTTTTTCAAGAATTAAAAGAAGACTTTTCAGAATAAATGATTGCAGAAATTATTACCATTGGTGATGAAATTTTAATTGGACAAATAGTAGATACCAATTCTGTTTTTATTGCTAAAGAATTAAATAAAATAGGAGTAAAGGTATTTCAGATCACTTCTGTTCAAGACAATAGAGCGCACATACTTAGGTCATTGGAGGATGCTAAACACAGGGCTAATTTAGTTATAGTTACTGGTGGTTTAGGCCCAACAAAAGATGATATTACCAAGCAAACTTTCTTGGAGTATTTTAATGACTCACTTGTTGAAAGCAAACAAGTACTTGAGCATATCCAAACTATTTTTAGGGATATTATAAAACGGGAGCCGCTGCCAGCAAATCTGTCTCAAGCAATGGTGCCTTCAAAAGCAATTGTATTACCAAATCCTTTTGGTACCGCACCAGGAATGTGGATGGAGAAAGAAAATACTGTTTTTGTATCGATGCCGGGTGTTCCCTTTGAAATGAAACATATAATCACCTCAGAAGTACTGCCCAGAGTGATTAAAAAATTTAAACGTCCTTTTATTTATCATAAAACCTTACTTACGTATGGAAAAGGAGAAAGTCAAATTCAAGAGATCATTAAAGATTGGGAGAACAATCTTCCAGCAGCTATTAAGCTTGCCTATTTGCCTTCATTGGGTCGTGTAAGGCTAAGAATCTCTTCAGAAGGTGAAAATGAAATTTTGCTTCACGAGGCAGTCGACACACAAATGGATGCCTTACATACCTTACTCCAAGAAATAGCGGTTGGGTATGAAGGGGATACTACGATACAGCAACGTATAAGTGAGGCATTAGAAAAGCAAACAGCAACGTTAAGCGTTGTGGAGAGTTGCACTGGAGGAAACATTGCGCAAGAAATTACGTCAATAGCAGGCGCGTCCAGCTATTTTAAGGGCGCCCTTGTCCCTTATAACACACAATTAAAGATAGACATCTTAGGAGTAGACGCTGCGCTCATTAAAGAGTACAATGTGGTTAGTACTCAAGTTGCAGAAGCAATGGCACTACAATCTTGTAAGTTATTTAAAACAGACTATGCAATCGCAACTACTGGGATTGCAGGACCTTCAAAAGGAGACGCTCTTGAAGAAGTTGGGACGGTTTGTATAGCGATTGCAGGGAATGGGCGTGTTGTTTCAGAAAAACACACCTTTGGAAGCCTTAGAGAACGAGTGATAAAAAAGGCTACAAATAAAGCCTTGGAAATGGTATTAAAAGAAATTTCAAAAAACTAAAATTCTTTTGTTGTACGAACCAATAATATTATTTAAATTTGCAGCCTGTTTAAAAATAACTAAATAATTACATAAATGTCTAGAGTTTGTGAGCTTACTGGAAAGAGAGCGATGGTTGGAAACAACGTTTCGCACGCGATGAACAAAACAAAACGCAAGTTTGATGTAAACTTAAAGAAAAAGCGTTTTTACCTTCCTGAAGAGGACAAGTGGATAACACTCAAGGTTTCAACTTCAGCTTTAAAAAATATCAATAAAAAAGGTATTGAAGCAGTAGTAAAAGAAGCACGTCAAAAAGGTTTTTTAAACAAATAATTGCTAACGATCAAAGCAAATTAAGATGGCTAAAAGAGGAAATAGAGTACAAGTGATATTAGAATGTACAGAGCACAAAGATTCTGGGCAACCTGGAACTTCACGTTACATTACTACAAAAAACAAAAAGAACACACCAGACAGAATGGAGTTGAAAAAATTCAACTCAGTTCTTAAGAAGATGACTGTTCACAAAGAAATTAAATAATTAAAAGGAATTTATATTTAAATTCCTAAAAGATATTTTGTTATGGCAAAGAAATCAGTAGCATCGTTACAAACAGGTTCAAAACGATTAACTAAAGCGATAAAAATGACCAAGTCTCCAAAGACTGGGGCGTATATTTTTACGGAAGCTATTATGGCGCCAGATTTAGTGACCGACTGGATAAATAAAAAATAAAACTATTTTATAGTATTAGCGACAAGCCACTTCTTTTAGAGAGTGGCTTTTCGTATTTTTGGATTTCTGCAAATTCAGGTAGTATATTTTATCTTGAATTTTAACTACTGAACTGTACTTATGAGTTTTTTTAAGAAGATCTTCAACAAAGAAAAGAAAGAAACACTGGACAAAGGACTTGAAAAATCCAAAGCTACTTTTTTTGATAAATTAAACAAAGCAGTCGCTGGAAAGAGTAAAGTCGATGATGACGTTCTGGATCATTTAGAAGAAATTCTTGTGTCTAGTGATGTTGGAGTAACGACAACGTTGAAAATTATTAAAAGAATAGAAGAACGCGTAGCCATCGATAAATATGTTGGTACTTCTGAACTAAATAATATCCTTAGAGAAGAAATTGCAGGGTTGTTAAGCGAAATCGATGCTGGAAATGCGACCGAATTTGAAATCCCAAAACACGAAACAGGTCCTCACGTAATTATGGTTGTAGGGGTCAACGGTGTTGGAAAAACGACTACTATTGGAAAGCTAGCACATCAATTTAAGAGCGCTGGTAAGAGTGTGGTGCTTGGAGCAGCAGATACTTTTAGAGCCGCTGCGATAGATCAATTACAAGTTTGGGCAGATAGAACAGGGGTTCCTTTAGTAAAACAAAATATGGGCAGCGATCCTGCAAGTGTGGCTTTCGATACCTTGCAAAGTGGTGTAAATCAAAATGCAGATGTAATTATTATCGATACTGCAGGAAGGTTGCATAACAAAGTAAACCTGATGAATGAGCTTACAAAGGTAAAACGCGTAATGCAGAAAGTCATTTTAGACGCTCCTCACGAGGTACTTTTAGTATTGGATGGTTCTACGGGTCAAAATGCTTTTGAGCAAGCAAAACAATTTACCGCGGCTACTGAAGTAACTTCATTAGCGGTAACAAAATTAGACGGTACTGCAAAAGGTGGTGTTGTAATTGGAATTAGTGATCAATTTCAAATTCCTGTAAAATATATTGGAGTAGGAGAGGGTATAGCGGATCTTCAAGTATTCAATAAGTTCGAATTTGTAGATTCTTTTTTTAAGTAAGCTACAGTTGGTGTGTTTAAACTTTCTCTGTGGTGGAAGGATTTGATTACTAAAATTTGTTTGTTGTATTGTGTTTTTCAAGTCTTTGGTCTATTTTTATGGAATATACAGTGCATTTAGTTTGTCAGGTAATCCGCTTTTTCCAGAATCTCTTTCATATTTCGCCAACTTTACACATTTTTTATTGATTCCAGTTTGGGTCGTTGGAGGGTTTCAATCTTGTAAGTTTATTAAAAATAAGGAAATATTAGATCTTAAATTTTGGATGATTCCTGTTTTACTTCTTGCATTAATAGTGCTTCATTCGATTATTATTGTGCTTAGTTTCTATTTTAATCCATTTGGTCATTAAAACATAATTTGCTGGATAATTCAGTATCTTTGCACTCGCTTGGAAACAAAATAGAATCTAAGCTTCATTCATAATTAATACCTCGCTATGCGCACTAAAACGCTCAAAAAAAACAAAATTAATGTAGTCACTTTAGGCTGTTCGAAGAACGTCTATGATAGTGAAGTGTTAATGGGACAACTAAAGGCCAATGGCAAAGAGGTAGTCCACGAAGAAGAGGGAAACGTTGTTGTTATTAATACCTGTGGCTTCATTGCAAATGCGAAAGAAGAGAGTATCAATACAATCTTAGAATTTGTTCAGAAAAAAAAAGAAGGCCTTGTCGATAAAGTGTTCGTTACGGGCTGTCTTTCTGAAAGATACAAGCCAGATCTTCAAAAAGAAATTCCTAATGTAGATCAATATTTTGGCACTACAGAATTGCCAGGGTTGCTAAAAGCACTTGGAGCAGACTACAAGCACGAACTTATTGGAGAACGGCTTACTACCACCCCTAAAAACTATGCATATTTAAAAATAGCCGAAGGTTGTGATCGCCCCTGTTCTTTTTGTGCAATTCCTATTATGCGCGGTAAGCACCGCAGCACGCCTATTGAAGCGTTGGTGATAGAGGCTCAAAAACTAGCAGCAAATGGCGTGAAAGAACTTATCTTGATTGCGCAAGATTTGACATATTACGGTCTGGATCTTTATAAAAAAAGAAACTTAGCCGAATTATTGGAAGCGTTGGTAAAAGTAGAAGGTATAGAATGGATTCGACTACACTATGCATTCCCAACTGGATTTCCAATGGATGTGCTGGATGTAATGAAGAGAGAAGCAAAAGTATGTAACTACATAGACATCCCTCTGCAGCACATCGCAGATCCTATTTTGAAATCAATGCGCAGAGGAACGACCAAGGCCAAAACCACCAAGTTATTAGCTCAATTTAGAGCTGCCGTTCCTGATATGACTATTCGTACCACCTTGATAGTTGGGTATCCTGGAGAAACTCAAGAAGACTTTGAAACCCTTAGAGATTGGGTTACCGAACAACGTTTTGAAAGATTGGGTTGTTTTACTTACTCACACGAAGAAAATACACACGCGTATAATTTGGAAGATGATGTTCCTGAAGAAGTAAAAATGGAACGTGCTAATGAGATTATGGAAATTCAGTCTCAAATTTCATGGGAATTGAACCAACAAAAAATTGGCAAGGTTTTTAATGTAATTCTTGACCGAAAGGAAGGTTCTTATTATGTAGGTAGAACAGAGTTTGATAGTCCAGATGTAGATAATGAAGTATTGATTAATACAGAGACGGGCTACCTTAAAACAGGAGACTTCTACCAAGTAAAAATAACTGCTGCTGAAGATTTTGACCTTTATGGCGAAATTGTGACTACCACTTAAAAATCACATCTTTTCGAATAACGCAGCTACATTGTCATCTTTAATGGTGACAATGTAGAGATGATCATACTCTTTTTCTGGAATCATATCGAATCTATTCTCTCCCAGTATTTTATTTACGAGTGAAGGAATCGTATTGCTATGTCCTACTATTAAAACGGTTTCTCCCTTGTGTTTTTCTAAAAACGATTCTGAGTAAAGAGCGCCCGGTTGATAATATTGAATGACAACTGTATTTGATTCGGCTGTAAATTTTGCTGTGCTTTTAGTTCTTTTATAATTAGTTGAATATACCGCTGCGACGTTTTTGTCTTCTAAAAAAATTGCTAACGATTTTGCACGTTGAATTCCTGTTTCGGTTAAGGGAGGGTTTTCTGCTACAGAAGTATCTTTCTCTGCATGTCTTACTAAATAAAAGGTTGTGGTTTCTTTAGAGATACCATTATTTTTTTTATTTGTATTTCCGGAAGAAAATAAAACAAGGGCAAGTATGGTTAAAATGGCGGTAAATTTCATTCAGAATTAGCTTTATTAAAATTAGCAATACTTAGTAAACCACGGCGATAAAATGAGAGGTCTCAATCAGCTGTTTTTCCAGTCTAAACCTACGTTTTAATCGAATGTTTAGTATTAATTTATTTTAATTCGACAATATCCTGTAAAAAGTTATTTGCGCTACTTTTTAAGTAGTAGAGAACTCAATAAATCTAAGCAGCAATATGGAACATTAGAGCAAATGACATTATCGATACAAGCAAACCAACTAAAAATATATTGTAGGTAATTTTCAAAAGATGATATTTTTTGTGAAGTACCTTCCCTAAAAAGTAAAGATCCTTTATCATAGAACCATAAAGATATTCTCTATCCTTCATCATCTCATTCATTCCCCAATCATAATCCTCTAAACTTACATTATGGAAATTTCCGAAGAATAACAAATTCACTTTCTTTTGTCTAATATCTTCTCGTGTAAATGACCCGCTTGAACCTTTAGGCCGTGTTGAAAGAATCGAAAAAACAATAACAATAACGCTAAATCCTATCAGAATAACCGTCGGGTAAATGAGATATCCGTTCGATGGATTATCCAATTTAGGAACCAATGTTGACAGTGCAACCGAAATAATAATAGCATTTACAGAGAGTAGTATATTTGCTTTCGCATCTGCTATATCGCTTAATTTCATATGGTTTTTTAATGCTACCCTAAAGGCCGTTTCTACACCTTTCTCTGGAAGCGCCATTTGTGTTTCCTTTTTTTGAATTTTATCTTTTTCCTTAAATATTTTAAAAAGAGTTTGTTCCTTAATGGGTCGCCAATTTTCTTTAGCGAACGGAGAGTAGAATTTATGTGAATTAAAAAAGCCGACGTTTTCTTCCAACCAAGTTGCTGAAGAAATTTCGGTTCCATTTATTTGCGCAACTTCACGGCGCAACAAATCTGAATAATCTAAAAAATCTTTGCGTATTATATGACTGCAATCAGCATCTCTAATTATTTGTTCAAGTAACACTTCAGGCTGTGCATTCTTTTCTGTGGCAAGAATGAGGCTTTTAATTATGGAAATACGCGTAGCATCAACACCTTTATTGGTTAAAAAAGTGTCGCATATAGCAACTCCTCTCTCTTCATGCCCTTCAGCTCCATTTACATAACCAGTATCGTGAAAATAGGCTGCTATCAAAAGGTCTTGTAACGCTTCTTCACTACAATTATGCTCTTTTGCTAGAACTTTACAACTATTAACCACTTGCATAGTATGGCTATAATTATGAAAAAGATTTTTATTAGTATGCTCGTTAAAATGGTTAAAAACAAACTGATCTGCAATCGCAAGTAAATCGCTCATAAAATTTAAGATTTATTTTATAGTTGAGAAGCACAATATACACAGATTTGATTTTTAAACATAATCACTTTTAAATCAAAGTTTTTACGTTAAAAAAGTTCCGAATCTTTCAAAATGACACGTATAGCCGTTGGGGTGTTTTAGTAAATAATCTTGGTGTTCTGGTTCTGCTGGCCAAAAGGCAGGAGAAGACTCTAAGGTAGTAACGGCATCGCCTTCCCATTTATTGGTAGCATCTACAATTTTAATAACTTCCTGTGCAATTATTTTTTCTTCTTCATTTTGAAAAAATATCGCAGATCGATAACTAGAGCCTCTATCATTTCCTTGCTGGTCTATAGTTGTTGGATTGTGTATTCTAAAAAAGTAATCTAGTATTTCCTTAAAATTTGTTGCCGTAGCATCATAGGTAAGCTCAATTCCTTCTGCGTGGCCTGGATGATTTTTATAGGTTGGATAATCGTTTTCTCCACCTATGTATCCTACTTCAGTAGCTATAATACCTGGACGCACTCTAAAAAGATCTTCCATTCCCCAGAAGCAGCCACCTGCTATGTACGCTTTTTGATAATTTTCCATATTTTTTGTTTTTTTTTGTTTTTTTTTCAAAGAGGAAAGATCGTTTTGCTAAAGGATTAAAGATCGCGCCCTTCTAAGTTTTAATAGTTTTAAATAAAAGATTGAACTAACTAAAAAATCAACCCAAAACCTTTTACCTTTTATTTTAAGAACTGCATGAAAGCATAGAGCAGCCCACTTTATTTCTTGCCCATTCAGGTCTTTTAGCAAACCATTTTTCACGTTCAGGTTGCTCATCGTATGGTTTTTTTAAGAGATTGAATAATTCATCAATCAAATCATAGTTACCTTTGTCTGCTTCATCAATGGCTAATTGTGACATATAATTGCGCAATACATATTTAGGGTTTGTTTTATTCATAGCTGTTTTTCTTTCTTCAGCTGACAATGAATCTTCCTTCAATCTCACGGCATAGTTCTCAAACCATGTTATCCACGGACGTTTTATAGCTTCATTTATTTCATCAAAGCTGTAAAATGATTCTTTGATTATTGAAAATCCTTCAGAAGCTATATCATCATTAGAAAAATCGGCGAGTTTTCTGAAAAACAGCGTCATATCAGTTTCGGTTAACTGTAAGACTTCTTCTAACTTGTAAATTAATTCAGCATCTCTTTCTAGTGCATTAGCCAAGCCTAACTTAGCGCTCATCATATGTAAATAAGCTTCTTCCGTTTTCTCGTTATAAGTTTTCAATATTGCTTCTAAACCTTCTGCTTCATTTATAATTGGGAACAGGGCATTTGCCAATTGATACAAATTCCAAAGACCAATATCTAGTTGGGCTCCATAGCGGTACCTTTTGTGTTGATTATCAGTGGTGTTTGGGGTCCACCCGTGGTCGTAGCCTTCTAGCCAGCCATAAGGACCATAATCTATAGTTTCACCAAGAATAGACATGTTATCGGTATTCATAACGCCATGGACGAAGCCTACTCGTTGCCAATGAACAATCATTGTTATCGTGCGGTCAAGCACTTCTTCGAAAAACTGCAAATACACTTGTTTTGATGGTTTTCCTAAATGTGAAAAATAATTTTGTATCGTATAATCAACAACTGTTTTTAATGTTTTTGTGTCTTGTCTAGCAGCAAATATTTGATAGGAACCAAACCGTAAAAAACTAGTTGCAACTCTGCAAATAACCGCTCCATTTTCATACCCAGCATTACCATCATAAAGCATATCTCTTAAGACTTGATCTCCAGTAAGGGATAAAGAAAGTGCACGGGTAGTTGGAACGCCTAAATGAAACATCGCTTCGCTACACAAATATTCTCGAACAGAAGAGCGCAACACTGCTAATCCATCTGCCGTTCGTGAATAGGGTGTTTCTCCTGCTCCCTTTAGTTGTAATGTCCATTGTTTGTTGTTGTGTTTAACCTGTGCTAAATTAATAGCACGGCCATCGCCAAGCTGCCCCGCCCAATGACCAAATTGATAGCCGCCATAGCACATAGCATACGGTTTTGTGTTGGGCAACACAATATTTCCAGTAAAGGTATTTAGAAACTCCTTACTTTGCGAATCTCCAATATCCAGGCCTAATTCCGCTAGCATTTCTGGAGAAACGTGTAGTAATTTTGGGTTTGAAGTCTTTTTAGGGGTTACATAAGAAAAGCATGCGTTCTTAACCTGCCTAGGTTCGTTCTCTAGAATAGGATCTGCTGGGAGTTCTTTTACGAAGGTATCTTTTAAAGTAAATTTCATTCAGTATAATTTCCTAAATAACGGTGTTCATTTTCATAGATTCAGAATTTACGCAGTAGCGCAGTCCACTTGGTGCTGGACCATCTGGAAATATATGCCCCAAATGCGAATCACAGGCAGAACACATAACCTCTACTCGCACCATACCAAAGGTACTGTCCTTTTCATATTTTATGGCATTCGGTTTTATGGGTTGTGTAAAGCTAGGCCAGCCAGAATTTGACTCAAACTTTATAGTGGAATCAAAAAGGGGAGTGTCACAGCAAATGCAATTGTATTGGCCTTCGTCATAAATACTGCAAAGCGCACCACTATGTGGGCTTTCAGTTCCTTTTTGTCTGGTTATTCTGTACTGTTCAGGAGTTAATTGTACTTTCCATTCCGCAGCCGTTTTTTCAATCCTACGATCTGGTTCTGGGTTTCCTTTCGTGGCGTAATTGATAATATCTTTCCAAGTTAACATAGCTATTTTTTTTAGTTGAAATGAGGATTACAAGTTAGTCGTTTTAGTTTCCAGAAACAATCACTTTTAGAATGTTTTAAGAGTTTACTTAAATCGTATAACCATAAAGAGGATTGCTTAGTTTGAGGTTTTATTCGAATCAATTCAAGGACTTGTAAACATACAAACGGCACTGCTTTTATTACATAGATTACTATGGACTAGATAAATAATACTGTTTAAGTTCTCAAATGATGCAATTATTAAAGTAATTAAATAGCTTTGTAGCTTAATAAAACGAAATAGTATGCTAGCAGCGGTCTCCCTTTTTTTAATAGTTTCTTTATCGGTACTCATTACTAAAATTGCCGCGATGGCATTAATGCATACAGGCTTGTCTACTGAAAGCGCAAAATTTCAAGCGCGATCTGCCTACACAGGAGCCGGTTTAAGTACTAAAGAGACTGAAAGTATAATGAATCACCCAGTGCGTAGAAAAATCATCTATCATTTAATGCTAATTGGTAACGCAGGGATTGTCACGGTAATGTCTTCGCTCATTCTAACCTTTGTATTACCAGACACTATGGTTTCTAAACTCTACGGATTGTTAATCGTAGTGGTAGGGATGATCCTCCTTTTTTTAGCCATACGCAGCAAATGGGTAGACAGAGGATTATCGCGGCTAATCAATAAAATGCTAAAGCGGTATACCAAGATTGAGGTACACGATTTTGCGGCGGTACTGCACTTAAAAGACGATTATACAATCATAGAGGCAATGGTAGATCACGACGGTTGGATGGGAAATAGAACTTTAGAAAAACTCAATTTAAGAGAAGAAGGCATCACAATTTTGGGGGTGGATAGAAAAGGAGTAGGGTATTTTGGATCTCCTTCTGGAACCTTTAAAATTTTACCCGATGACGTGGTTACTATCTACGGAAAGTCTGACGGTATCAAAAGTATCTACAGCCGTAAAAAAGACCATTACGCGCAAGAAGAACACGATAAATTTGTCGCGCAAGAAGAAACCCGCAAGGAAACCGAAGCCCAAATCGTAGCAGAAAAAAAAGAGGAGTAATTAATTTAGTTGAAATTGAAACTGAAACTTTGATACAGCGGATTATGAAAGAATAGTTTCAAGCAAAATAATTTAAAGATTAAAAAGCCACTTTCAGTACAAAAACTGACAGTGTTTTTTTTAGTTTAGGCCTCAAAGTCAAACCTACCACTATAAAACAAAATTTCATAAACAGACTAAGAGTAGATAAGGTAACAATCGCTTTTAATTAACACACAACGATTTTTGTTTTTTCACAAAGAATTAACGTAGCTTTACAATCAATAATTAATCCAATTATGACAAACACAACTTCACGCAGGTCGTTTATGCAGAAAACTGCAATAGCGACCACGGGTTTAGCATTTTTATCTCCTTCTATTGTAAGCGCATTTACAAACAACTGTCCCTATGAAGGTTACAATCCTTATGCGGATACAAAAACAGATTTTCGAACGGTAACTTTAGGAGAACACGTGCGCGTTAAAGGCACTATTTACAACAAAAAAAGCCTCATTCCTATTGCCGATGCGACTGTTGAGGTTTGGCACCTCTCACCAAATTCAACCAAATTTAGACATCGGGGAAAATTAAAAACCAACGAAGACGGAACCTATAATTTTATCACAGATTTGCCAAATAAGGAAAATGCGAAAATGCGTAGGATTTATTTTAAAGTAAGTCATAAAAATACTTCCTATTTTACCGAATTATTATTGGTGCCAATTACATCTTCGGCCTATATTACTTCAAAACATTGGGAAGAAAATCAGGAATTAGGCGAAAAAGTATTGCCTGTGAGTAAAAAATTATTGAACACAACAACTATCAATTTTAACGTATCAATTTAACCAACTAAATTAATTTATTATGGAACCATTTATAGGACAAATTATTATGTTTGCAGGTAATTTCGCCCCAAGAAGTTGGGCTTTTTGCAACGGTCAACTATTGTCAATTAGTCAAAACACTGCTTTATTTTCAATACTAGGAACGACCTATGGCGGGGACGGACAGACAACATTTGCCTTGCCAGATTTAAGAGGTAGAGTTCCCATTAGTCCAGGAATTGGACCGGGACTTCCATCATACAATTTAGGTCAACGTTCAGGTCAGGCTAATGTAACTTTAACTGTAAACAATATGCCAAATCATAACCACCCTGCGACTACAAATACAACAACTCAAATAGAAGTCAACACAGATTCAGGAGAGGAAGTAACCCCAAGCGGGCAATATATAGCCGAACATGGGGACGATGCGTTTAGCGGCACTGCGACGAGTGGTGAAACTTTAGCAGGTGCAACTTCTACCTCTAGCACAACAGTAGGTGCAAATGGAGGTGGTCAAAGCTTTAATAACATGCCACCGTATTTAGCGGTTAATTATATCATCGCATTGTTCGGTACTTTTCCTTCAAGAAATTAAAATTTGTAAATTTTAAAATAGGTGTTTGAAAATACAATATTGATGCATCCAAGTTCTAAATAGTAGCAGGAAGAAATTATCAAGTCAAAAACTCATTTTGTTGAAATGTGAAAAAAAAATAAGAAGAGAAAAGAGTGGTTAACAGCCTAAGTATTTCATATTAAAGAGTTGGGTAAGGATCTTTTTAAACCGGAACTACCCTAAGAATTATTTAAACCTAGCAATAGGATGACTATATAATTTAAAATACATCGAGAATTAAAAATACAGCTCTTTATGAGTAGTTTCTTAATTCTATAGTCCAAAACGAAAATACGCAGCGTTAGGTATTTTTAAAAAGAGAATTAAGTAGCAATATTTAGCGGTAATAATCAACTAACACCAGCACAATTATTATGAACCAATCACTACTAAAAGTCGCATCCAGTCTTATGAAAAATTGGATGAAAACATTCGTTTTTACACTTTGTCTACTTTTTTCTCAAAGTATTATTCATGCTGCGGATATTAGCGTACCTGCAGATCAAGCGACGATTCAGGCAGCAGTGAATGCTGCTGTTGCGAACGATGTGATTATCGTAGCAGATGGCACCTATACTGAATCTGTAGATGTTGGTATGGCAGCTGGTAACATTACCATTCGCGCAGCGAATATAGGAATGGCAACGGTTAACGGTGGAACAGCTCCTGCTTTTTTTGCCTCTGGCCATATTGGCGATATTACAATCGTTGGGTTTGAGCTCCGGTCTACATTAAATCAAAGTGATGGTGGCGTTATCAATGTGACAAATTTAACTGGCTGGCTTACCGTAAGAAATAATACTTTTTCTACGGGTTCACAATTTTTTACGATTGGGATAAACCATATCACTAATGCCGCGGGTGTGTCCACGCAAACGACTATTTTAGACAATAGCTTTGGCGCCTTTGAAAACCATGATTTTATACATATAGAAGCTGGGGAAAATGGAGTTGGCGGGGATGCTGATATTTTAGTGGATGGCAATACAAATACCAGTGTAATTGAAAATGATGCTGTTTTTATTGGTCTCGAATCAAGTAATACAACGGCTATTGTAGTGGTTACCAATAACACTTTTGGTGGTTGGGCCGGGTCCGGAAACGGAATAGATTTATTTATAGGAGGCGGGAGTACACCACCCACTAACCTAGAAGCTCATTTTTTGATCCAGAACAATATATTTAACAATGTCGATGGTGACGCCATTCTAATTAATTTTGATGGAATAGGCACGAAAATTTTTGGAACCATTGACACAAACACTATCACAGGCGATGGCGTAAATACAGAGGATGGAATTTCTTTTGATGATGACTCTAGTGGAGATGGTATAGAGGCAACCGTGTTTGTTACCAATAATAATATTTCGGATATTACCGACAATGGGATTCGTTACCGTCCCTTTAATGATGATCCGGGTATACATACCATAAATATGGTGATTGACGGTAACACCATTCATAATCCTAATAGTGACAGTAGTCCTTTAGGTGGTGAAGAAGCTGGAATCAATATTTCAGATGATTCTGGTGGTGACGATGAGAGATATGTGATAAATGTAGAAATAACGAACAATACTTTTACAAGCCTAAATGCAGTTACCGCTTGTATTTTGATTGAAAGACCTACTTCCACAACAGCAGGTACCGCAGTGATCAATTATACCGAATCTGGGAATACAGGGTGCATCGCTATCGTAAGAGGAACACCCACCGCAGTAGCAGATCCAGTTGCAAACAGCTTAGCCTTATCAAGCATTGGTAACTTTATATGGAACGATCAAAACGGAAACGGAGTCCAAGATGGAGGAGAACTAGGAATTCCAGGAGTACCCATTAATTTTACAAATGGTAGCCTAGGAGGAAATACTGCGACCAATGGGAGTGGTGCCTATTTTATACCGGCACTTACTGCAGGAAGTTACACACTCACAATAACTCCAACGACAGAATTTTCATCTTTTACCATACAAGATGCTGGTGGCAATGATGGTTTAGACAGTGATTTTGATGCTGGAACTGGAGAAGCTTCTGTTGTCTTAGCAGCAGGTGCAGACAATTTTACGATTGATGCAGGATTGACGGCTATACCTCCATTTGTTTGCCCAACCGTGGGCGCCGTATCAGCTTCAGAGACCTTAGTGTGTGTGCTGGATACTTTTAATACGACCGCAACTGGATTAGCAACTATGGCTAGTGCAAACAATGGTGAACAAGACTTCGGAATTCAATTTGTAGCGTTCACAGCTACACCAGCAAATCCTTATACAGGAGGTATGGGTCTTGGTACCGTTGCATCTGGAAGTCTTACAGGTGGAGGCACAATCGCTTCATTAACAGGAGTAACCATCGCAATGGCAGGAACCTATGAGATCTATGCGATTCTTTCACCCGCACCAACAGAACCAACGTGCCGACCAGCTGTAATGACCTCCATTACGGTAAATATCCAACCAACAGCTACATTTACAGCCTTTGCAGATTTATGTGTTAATGCTGGAACCCAAACAGGCCTTGGCGGAGGAATTTCCCCAGGAGGTGTATACTCAGGAACAGGTGTTACCGATGATGGTAATGGAATGACTTATAGTTTTGACCCTGCAGCAGCGGGCGTTGGAGTTCATACTTTGATGTATACATTAGGAGTTGCAGGATGTACAGATACAGCGATGGATGATGTAGTAGTCTTTGCACTTCCAACGGTACTATTTACGGCTCCAGTCGATCTATGTCTCGATGCCGGTAATCAAACTAACCAAACTGGTGGTTCACCAACAGGAGGCCTTTATTCAGGACCTGGTGTTACAGATACTGGAGACGGAATTAATTACTCATTCAATCCGGCATTAGCTGGAGTAGGTCTACACGTATTGACCTATACTGTTAGTGACTCAAATGGGTGTATAGGTTTTGCAGCGGATAATGTAGAAGTTTTTGCACTACCCTCTGTAACATATATAGCTCCGGCAGATCTTTGTGTTGATGCAGGTGTGCAATCTGGTCTTGGGGGAGGAACTCCAACATTAGGTGTCTATTCCGGAACTGGCGTTACCTATGATGCTAATGGAATAACCTATAGTTTTGATCCAGCAGCAGCGGGCGTTGGAGTTCATACTATTACCTACGAATTTAGTGATATTAATGGATGTCTTGGAAGGGCAACAGACGATGTAGAAGTTTTTGCATTACCCGTTGTAACATTTACAGCTCCAACTGATCTTTGTTTAGACTCAGGTGTGCAAACCGGTCTTGTCGGAGGAACTTCCCTAGGAGGTGTGTACTCAGGAACAGGTGTTACCGATGATGGCAATGGAATGACTTATAGTTTTGACCCAGCAGCAGCGGGCGTTGGAGTTCATACTTTGATGTATACATTAGGAATTGCAGGATGTACAGATACTGCCTCAGACGATGTGGAAGTATTTGCATTACCCGTTGTAACATTTACCGCCCTGACAGATGTATGCATCGATGCAGGTGTGCAAACCAGTCTTGGTGGTGCTACGCCAGCAGGAGGTATTTATTCTGGATCTGGCGTTACCGATGATGGTAACGGAATGACCTATAGCTTTGATCCAGCTACTGCAGGTGTTGGAATACATATAATGACATATACTTTTACGGATGGTAATGGATGTTCAGGTTCTGCAACCGATAATGTAGAAGTCTTTGCACTTCCAACAGTTACATATACAGCTCCGGCAGATCTTTGTGTTGATGCAGGAGTGCAGGCTGGTCTTGGTGGCGCTACGCCAGCAGGCGGAGTTTATTCTGGAACTGGCGTTACCGACGATGCAAACGGAATGACCTATAGCTTTGACTTAGCAGCAGCGGGCGTTGGAGTTCATACTATTACCTACGAATTTAGTGATATTAATGGATGTCTTGGAAGGGCAACAGACGATGTAGAAGTATTTGCTTTACCGACAGTCACATTTACAGCTTCAGCAGATCTATGTATTGATGCTGGAGTGCAAACTGGTCTTGGCGGAGGAACTTCTCCAGGAGGTGTTTACTCAGGAACAGGTGTTACCGATAATGGGAATGGAATGACTTATAGTTTTGACCCAGCAGCAGCGGGCGTTGGAGTTCATACTTTGATGTATACATTAGGAATTGCAGGATGTACAGATGCTGCCTCAGACGATGTGGAAGTATTTGCATTACCCGTTGTAACATTTACCGCCCTGACAGATTTATGCATCGATGCAGGTGTGCAAACCAGTCTTGGTGGTGCTACGCCAGCAGGAGGTATTTATTCTGGATCTGGCGTTACCGATGATGGTAACGGAATGACCTATAGCTTTGATCCAGCTACTGCAGGTCTTGGAATACATATAATGACATATACTTTTACGGATGGTAATGGATGTACAAGTTCAGCATCAGATAACGTTGAAGTCTTTGTAATACCTACTGTAACATATACAGCTCCGGCAGATCTTTGTATTGATGCAGGAGTGCAAGCTGGTCTTGGTGGCGCTACGCCAGCAGGCGGAGTTTATTCTGGAACTGGCGTTACCGACGATGCAAACGGAATGACCTATAGCTTTGACCCAGCAGCAGCTGGAGTAGGAACACATACTATTACCTACGAATTTAGTGATATTAATGGATGTCTAGGAAGGGCAACAGACGATGTAGAAGTATTTGCTTTACCGACAGTCACATTTATAGCTCCAGCAGATCTTTGTGTCGACGCAGGTGTGCAAACTGGTCTTGGCGGAGGAACTTCTCCAGGAGGTGTTTACTCAGGAACAGGTGTTACCGATGATGGCAATGGAATGACTTATAGTTTTGACCCAGCAGCATCGGGTGTTGGAGTTCATACTTTGATGTATACATTAGGAATTGCAGGATGTACAGATGCTACCTCAGACGATGTGGAAGTATTTGCATTACCCGTTGTAACATTTACCGCCCTGACAGATTTATGTATCGATGCAGGCGTACAATCAGGACTTGGAGGCACGACACCAACAGGAGGGATCTACTCAGGATCTGGCGTTAACGATGATGGAGACGGAATGACCTATAGTTTTGATCCAGCTACTGCAGGTGTTGGAATACATATAATGACATATACTTTTACGGATGGTAATGGATGTACAAGTTCAGCATCAGATAACGTTGAAGTCTTTGCACTCCCAACAGTTACATATACAGCTCCGGTAGATCTTTGTGTTGATGCAGGAGTGCAAGCTGGTCTTGGTGGCGCTACGCCAGCAAGCGGAGTTTATTCTGGAACTGGCGTTACCGACGATGCAAACGGAATGACCTATAGCTTTGACCCAGCAGCAGCTGGAGTAGGAACACATACCATAACCTATGATTATACAGATGCAAATAGTTGTTCAGGTTCTGCAACCGATAATGTAGCAGTCTTTGCACTTCCAACAGTAGTATTTACGGCTCCGGCCGATCTATGTATCACTGCAGGCGTACAAGCTGGTTTAAGTGGTGGCTCTCCAACAGGAGGTGTCTACTCTGGTGCAGGTGTTACCGATAATGGCAATGGAATGACCTATAGTTTTGACCCTGCAGCAGCAGGCGCTGGTACTCATACAATAACATATACTTTTGAGGATGGCAATGGATGTTCAAGTTCAGCATCAGACGATGTAGAAGTATTTACTACACCAGTAGTAGCTTTTACGGCTCCGGCAGATGTATGTGTTGACGCAGGAGTTCAGACAGGCTTAGGCGGAGGACTCGCTTCTGGCGGTGTTTATTCTGGACCCGGTGTTACCGATGATGGCAATGGAATGACCTATAGTTTTGATCCTGTAGCAGCTGGCGTTGGAATACACTCCATAACCTATACCTTGAATGATTCAGGATGCATAGGCACTGCAATGGATACTATAGAAGTATTTGATCTTCCAGTAGTAGCGTTTACCGCACCAGCAGATATCTGTATCACTGAAGGTGTACAAGCTGGTCTCGGGGGAGGAACTCCAACAGGCGGAGTATATTCTGGAACAGGCGTTACCGATGATGCAAACGGAATGACCTATAGCTTTGACCCAACAGCAGCAGGCATTGGGCCAAATACCATTAGCTACACTTTTACAAATGGAAATGGATGTACAAATTCAGCTTCTGATGATGTGGAAGTACTTGCCTTACCAATAGTAACCTTTACAGCCCCTGCAGATCTTTGTGTTAATGCAGGTGTTCAAACTGGTTTAAGTGGTGGCTCTCCAACAGGAGGTGTGTACTCAGGAACAGGTGTTACCGATGGCGGTGATGGAATGACCTATAGTTTTGATCCTGCAGTTGCAGGAGTAGGAACTCAAAGTATAAGCTATACCGCGGGAGCTGTAGGCTGCACAAATACAGCAGCTGATACGGTTCAAGTATTTGGTTCTTCAATAGTAACTTTTAACGCACCGGCAGATCTATGCATCGATGCAGGTGTTCAAACGGGTCTTGGTGGTGCTTTGCCAACAGGAGGAACGTATTATGGACCTGGTGTTAGCGATGATGGCAATGGGATGACCTATAGTTTTGACCCAGCAGTAGCTGGTGCAGGAGTACAAACATTGGTATACCTTGTTGGAAACATAGGTTGTTTAAGTACAGGAAATGATACGGTGGAGGTCTTTGATGCACCAACGGTCACCTTTGTAGCGCCTACTCCAAATATTTGTGTGCTCGATGTGGTTGTAACTGGCCTAGGCGGTGGAACTCCAACGGGTGGTATCTATTCTGGAATAGGTGTTAGTGATGATGGCAATGGGATGACCTTTAGCTTTGATCCAACAGCCTCTGCCCCAGTGGGAGGAAACATTCCCGTGACCTATACCTATGCCGATACGAATGGCTGTTCTAATGACACCACCGAAAACATCTTTGTTAATGATGCTATGAATTGTGATGCTTGTCAAGCCACAGCTACCTTTGGCGCTGCGGGTTGGGGTGCAGTGATGCCCAGTATTGACAACCTAGTACTCATCGAAGCAGATTATGATACGGCGCTCTTAGGTTCTTTTGAAGCCTGTAAGTTGATCGTAAATCCAGGAGCAACCCTTCGTGTTAATGCGGGGGATTATATCTTGGTAAATACAGATATTACCGTATCTGTGACGGGAAGTTTACTAGTAGAACACACCGGAAGTGTGGTACAAGTAGAAGACAGTGCGATGGTTACCAACGATGGTACCATCAACGTCAATGTGACCACCCCAGAGGTAGCTCCTAGAGACTTTATCCTCTCTGGTAGCCCAATGACTATGGAAATGCGCAATGGGGTTTATAACAACTCTTTTAGAGTCGTAAAACATTTAACGGCAGCGTTTGATCCAGACCCAGCTGTGGATGCTTTCTATATGCCTAATGTCGTGGCCAACTTTGTGGATGTTGATTTTAATGACTGGATGTTCCATACAGGAATCATCAACCCTGGTGAAGGATATTTTGTATATCCACAAGCTAACTTAGCCGACGGAAATTCAACCTATGACTTAGTCTATGAGCAAGGAACCTTAAACAACGGAGTTATTACCTATGCAATGGAGTTTAACGGCGATGCGAATTCGAGTCCCTCTATGTTAGCCAACCCATATCCGTCTGCCATTGATGCCTCCCTATTTTTAAATGCAAACCCTGAGATTGATGAAGTATATTTCTGGGAGCATATTACCGAGCCAGGGGCATTCCCAGGAGGAAATATAACTACTGAAAACTTCTCGATGGAAGACATCTCGATGTACAACCTCTCTGGAGGTATTGGAGCAGGAACACCCGCAACCAATGGGAGTACAACTCCCAATGGTATGATCGCTACCTCGCAAGGCTTTGGTGTAAAAGCGAGTGCAATGGGAACCGCTACCTTTAACAATGCAATGCGGGTAACCACTGGGAACAACACCCTAAGGAATACTGTATCAGAGGGCAACAAAATCTGGTTACAGCTAGAAAATGCGCAATACAGTCTCAGCAGTGAAGTATTAATTGCCTTTATGCCAATGGCAACAGAAAGCTATGATTCAGGATATGATAGCCATCAGATTGGTAGCCTTGTATCGCTATACTCGCATTTACCAGACAATACGATGTCTTTAGGAATTCAAGGTAGAGAAGTCTTTAATAAGGAGATACAAATCCCAATGGGATATGCTTCTCAAATAGACGAGACTACCACCTTTAAAATTACCATTAAGCAACTAGAAGGAGTCGACATTGAAAACGCAACCGTATATCTAATAGATAAGGCTACAAGAACCATTACCAACCTTACTAAAGAAGGGGCCTATAAATTTAGAAGTCGAAAAGGAAACTTCCCAAATAGGTTTACACTTCAGTTTATGGCCTATGATAGATTTGGAAGAATACTAGGAGATGATGCTGCTGCTATTGCCGCCATTTCTGTAGTGCCTAATCCTACCGATGGACTGTTGTTTATCAACTCCCCTAATTCAATAATCAATACCATTACCCTTACAGATATGAGAGGAAGGCTCGTGCGAAACCTAAAGAATATTGACGGGTTGAACTCCACCATCGATATCTCGGTATTAGATAGCGCTGTGTATTTCCTAAAAATTGAAACCGAAAAAGGAACCTTGGTCAGAAAGGTTATGAAGGAATAGTTTCAAGCAAAATAATTTAAAGATTAAAAAGCCGCTTTCAGTTTTAATGTGGAAAGCGGTGTTTTTTAATCTTAGATATATAAAAAACACATCCTTATATTATTATGAAAAAAACATTGCTTATTTGCTCAATTTTATTTGTTGGAAATACATTTGTTAATGAGCAAACAATTGAGGGTTTTTAATCTTCCTCGGTATTACTTCAAGGCTGTTTAGAGAAGTCTGCTATTGCATCTACTGCTATCTGACGGTTAGTTGGCTGGAGTGTTAAATATTTTTTGAGGGTGCTCATAATGACTTGTTATAGAATTAAAAAGCTTGATTAATCAGTTTAATAGTCATGTCTTTTAATGGGTCTAAGCTAAAAAATAAATTCTTTCTTATTTTTGTTGTTGAATAGAGGGAGTTTTCAATTCAAAAAATTGTAGAGGTCCCGAGTTATTAGTAACGATAATTAGGGACTCATCTATAGCTTTAATTTTTCTTGAATCTAAGTTTTGAGTTGAAAAACCACTTTCTTTTTTTGTTAATGGGGCGAATTTTCCTTTTTTATTGTTTATCAAAACTAATCCATTTGAAGCATCGCTTCTTCCGGATTCTACATCTACACCAAAATTATTTCCTACCACAACTATATCTAAAAAGCCATCCATATTAATATCTTTAATCAAGATATCCTGTACATATGAGAATTGTGCTTCGATAGGTAATTTGCTCATTTTCCACTTCCCATTACCAAGGTTTTCTACATAAGCAGATTCAAAATAATGAGCTGTTAAATAGTTGGTCTGATTAGCTATAATGTCATCAAGATTAGCTCTTGAATATGACTCATAATTTTTGAATTTCTTTCTAACACCTTTCATTTGCATAAATAGTTGATCTAAAGAATGTTTTGGATAATAAACTTGGTCTGTTTCATTGTAGTAACAAGGAATAGCATCAAGGTCTTTATTGTCATCAAAATCACCATAGTAAATTTTTGCAGGATGATTTTTGACAGGTTTGAACATCGTGTTTAACCCTCTGTTCCCAACAATTAAATCTAGGTCACCATCATTATCAAAGTCAGCAGTATCAACACAGTTCCACCATCCACTACTTTTTTCTAAACCATTACCAGGTGACTCTATAAATTTATTTAATTTGTTTTTTCTTAAATAGATAATATTCATCCATTCACCAACAACTACTAATTCGTTGTTTGATATTGTAATAGCATCGTTGACTATTCCTAATAGTCCATTATTAGGCAATAACTCTGAGCGATCAATAAATTTACCATTACTATTTTCTAATAACCAACTTTTTTCAGATGTCGGATATTTATTTTTTTTAGCAAAACCTCCTACAAACAAGTCTAAATCACCATCGTTATCAAAATCAATTGTGGTAACGCAAGAGGTTGATGTTTCCATCTTCGGCAATAAATCATTTTGTTTTTCAAAATCACCTTTACCATTATTAATATAAATTCTATCTTGATATATTTCTCCATTCTCAAATTCATTACTTCCACTTGAAACGTAAAGATCTATATATCCATCTGAATTAACATCAATAAAAAGACAGCCTGCATCTTCAGAATTCTTGTCCAAATCAAAGCAGGGGGTGCGTTTTTTTGAGAATTTACCACCACTTTCTTGAATAAAAATGGATCCAGCTTCTCCGGAACTTCCTCCCAAATAAAAGTCATTTAATTGATCACCATTTATATCTCCTATTGCAATTACTGGCCCCTTATTAGATTGAAAATGCTCAAGTAAAGGTTCTTGTTTAAAATCGATGAAAGGATTTTCTATATGAGTATAATTAACAAGGTTGAGTTTCTCTGTTATCAATTTGTTTTTATTCTTTAAAACATAATTATGTTTATCTATTGCATCGTCAATTTTTAATTCTATTTTTTGATTTACGTCTACATTGTTTAATGTTTGACTTTTCCCATTAGGCCAGATTACTTCTAATTCAAGAATTTCACTATCTACCCCCAAACCAAAATGTAAGTTTTGATCAACAGAAGATAGAAACCCTCTGTAGGGTGTTACTTCTCTAAATTGGTCTCCAGAGCTTGTTTTGATCTTAACTTTTGCTCCAAAGCCGTTAATATTACCTTTATTTCCTTTTAAAGCTACGGCTAAATAGTTTCCTTTATCCTGTTCCCTGGCATTATTGCGATATAAAAAGGCTTCTTGATTAAAATTATTTACAACCAAATCTAGATCTCCATCTAAATCTAAATCAACATATGCAGAACCGTTTGAATGTGATGGTTTATCTAATCCCCAATCTTTAGTTTTATCTTTAAAACGTAAATTTTTATTATTGCGATACATGTAGTTACTTATCTTTGTACTCGTCATTAAATTGATGAGATCAAGTGCTTTTACATGGTCATTACCTCTTGCGAGCTCTACAGCTTCCATAGAACGATATTTTAAATAATCTAGATCGGTAATGTCCTTATAGTGTCCATTAGAGATAAATAAATCTTGCCATCCATCATTATCAAAATCTGCAAATAATGCACCCCAGCTCCAATCGGTGTAGCTTATTCCTGCTAATTGACCTATTTCAGAAAATGTGCCATATTCATTGTTTAGTTGCAGCATGTTTCTACTTACTTGATGATAAAAGCCAAAGTCAGCAGCCATATGATACTTGTCATAAGGGCTAGCTGCTTTCATTTGTTTTTGTCTAAAATTACCTTCAGGAATCATATCTAAAGTGACTACATCTGGTAGCCCATCATTATTGTAATCTGCTATATCTACTCCCATAGAATTTAGTGAGATGTGTTTGAAATGTTTTTCTAATTCATCTTTAAAAGTTCCATTACCTTGGTTGATATATGCGTGGTCTTTAGAAGAGAAGTCATTAGCTACATATAAATCAACAAAACCATCACCATTTAAATCTGAAGGCACTGCACTTAAACTAAAATCGTTATTGATAATTCCTGCTTTTTTACTTACATCAGTAAAAGTGTTATTACCATTATTTCTATATAGCTTGTCTGAATATTCTTCTTTCCAAAATACGGTTCCAGGCTCAAAATTTCCTTTAGAAGATTTAGTGTCGTAGATTGAATGTGCGTTGTCAAAATCTGCTCTATGATTCATTACATATAAATCTAAATCTCCATCATTATCATAATCAAAAAATACAGATTGATTTGAAAATCCGGCATCTGCAATTCCATATTCTTTGGCCTTATTAGTAAATGTATTATTTTGGTTGTTGATGTAAAGGAGGTTTTCTCTATACTCTATTTCTCCTGCCATTGATTTGCAAAGATAAATGTCCTGATATCCATCATCATTGATATCAACAAAAGAAACATCGGTGGTAAATCCTCTAGTAAATATATTTGCAGAACCTGAAATTTGTTCAAACTCCAGATTCCCTTTATTAAGATATAATCGACCTCCAAAAGTATTTCCTGTCATAAAAATGTCAGGAAGTCCATCATTATTTATATCTCCAATACCAACGCCTCCACCATTATAAAAATATTCATAGGTCATTATATTAAAAGCTTCGGATTGATTGACCTCGTTCATAAAATAAAATCCACTCTCTTCTTGATTTAAAAGTGTAAATAAAGTAGGGATGGTAGAGAAAGCTTCAATCTCCTTCTTTTTTGCTGTCTCTTTATCTTTACAACTGAGGATGAATAGTAGAATTAAAACGATATAAGTATGTTTCATTTTTTTAATGTTTTGATTTTAGAAACTACGTGTTGCCCAACTTTATTACCTTGTTCTATTCCATTATAAATTGCTGGTTTATAATGAATACCTCCATAAAGACGACTAACTGCAGCTTCGTCAGAAGCATTGTAAAAGGATGTAAATGACCGTTGGGGCATGCCATATGGAGTTTCTGTAGAGTCAATAAATGCATAATTATCTCCAAAGAGATTTGTTAAAACTGTAGAAGCAGCTCTTGATACTACGCTATGTCCACTTGGGTATTCTGGAAAGTTTGGGGTAGATAAAATGGGTGTCCAACTTGCATCAATTTTGTTTTGTATAACAGTAATTGGGCGAATATAATTTGTTGTATATTTTGCTTCCCAGCAACTAATAAATGCATCAAACATACCAATGCATAAACTAGTATATGCATGAGAAACTTCCATCATATTGAAATTTTGTTTTATAGCTGCTGCTCTGCAGATATTCATCCAATGACCGCCTGGAGTTAGCTTTTTTTCAGAATAAGTCAAATGCCCTTCATGGCGAGAAATTATGGGATTACAGTCCCAAAATTTAGCAATAGCTTCAGTAGAATCTGTTTTAGCATTTACTACATTATAAACTTCCATTAATTCATCATGAAACAAACTTCCTTTGGTCATATCATATTTAGTAGGCGGTGGTGGTGAAAATTGTGAGGATGAATCTAATGTTATAGGTCGAATTTTAGACCAATGCGGTTCTAAAGCATCCATATAATCGGGAGCCGTAGGTATCCAAGAATCTTCGAGGTTTAATAATTGATATTCCCCCATGTTTCGCGTTTCATTATAATTGTCTTTTTTGAGCCAAGCAATCATTATTATAGAAATCTCGTCACTATATTTTTTCGCGTACTCTATTTTCGAATGCGATTCAAGTAAACTATCTAATTTATTAATCTCTTTATCAATATGGTTTGTTGTGTAAACCAATTCACGAGCGACTTTAAGAAATCCGTATAGCGCCGCAATTTCTTGACCTTGATCTGATTTGAATTTTGGAAAATTTGGGAAATTAGGAAACACTGAGTTTAATGATGCGTAGTTAGAATCTTTACTTGACATTATTTCATATGCCAATAGATTTGGGTATAAGTAAATTCGGCTTGTTACAGGAGGCGAAAAGAAATCATGAACAATGTCTTGTTCTAGAGCAACGTTAGCGTTGTGTAAATATGAAGAGTCTAAGATTTTATTATTATTTGAATCTTGACAAGAAGAAGTTATTATTAATAGGGAAAAAATTAAAAGGAAATGTTTTTGATTTAAGTTTCTCATTTATTTATTTTTAAAGCTAACACTTTCCCACAAAACAAGTTTAATTTATTTGGTTTAAAAAATTATAACTCATTTTTTAAATGAGAAAACATGTAAAATAATCAGAAATATGCCTTAATCATAATAATATTTAATATTTAATATAAATTCGCTTACTTGCATTATGCAATTTTTTATACAGCCTTATTAATATAAATTTTATGAAAAAATTATTACTCTCTTTATTTATCGCAGTTATTTCTATTACTATTGTTAATGCCCAATGTCCATATGGTGCAACTTCCAGCCCTTGTCCCAATTTAGACGCAAGCACTTTTACCGTAGGATCATTGAACAATTTGTGTACTACTACTTGGGGGGGGGAACACAATCAAGTAGATAATATTACTGCTGGTTGTACTTTCCTTGTTGAGTCATGTGGAACCTCATATGCTTCTGAATTGACTGTTTTCCCTGACGGAGGTGGACCTTCTCTCGGTTTTGGAGCCAGTGGAGGATGTGGAGATGATGCTTCTTTTGTTTGGGTAGCACCTTCTAGTGGGAGTTTTGAATTCCAAATGAATAATTTAGGATGTGGAACAATTGCAACGAACGGTACAATTAATATTACATTGCTTTCTTGTCTTTTTACATGTACTGATCCAGATGTACCATCAGCAACGTTAGCAAGCCCAAGTGCGATATGCCAAAGCGCAGATTCAACTTTAACATGGACAGGATCATTGAATGATGCAACAGCATGGCATGTATATACAGGCTCATGCGGAGGCACACAAATAGGTACGTCAACGTCAAATTCTTTAGTAGTTTCACCAACGGTTACGACAACCTATTATATAAGAGGAGAAGGAGGCTGTGTAGATGAATCAACCGGGCTTTGTGATTCGGTTACAGTAAATGTTAACCCTCTGGACGATGCAAGTTTCAGTTATACATCTACAACATATTGTACAAATCAACTTAACCCGAATGCTTTTGGTTTTCCTTCACCAGGAACATTTACTTCAACCCCTGGTTTAATTATTACAAATCCGGCCACGGGAGCAATCGATTTATTAGCTTCAACAGCCGGTGCGTACACGATAACTTTCACAACTTCTGGTCCTTGCCCGAACACAAATACCTTTAACATTACTCTTTCTGCACCAAGCTTTGCATTCACGGCTTTGAGTGATTTATGTATTGATGTTGGGATTCAAAACAACCTCGGTGGTGGAACGCCTGTTGGAGGTGTTTATTCCGGACCTGGAGTAATCGATGATGGGAACGGAACAACATATGATTTTAATCCAGCCGCAGCTGGAGTTGGTACTCATGCCATTACATACACGGTTGTTGGCGTTTGTTCTGGAAGTGCGAATGATAATGTAGTAGTGTTTGCAGTACCAACAGTAAGCTTCGCCGCCCTTGCTGATCTATGTCTCGATGCCGGTACTCAAACTGGTCTTACTGGCGGTTCACCAACAGGAGGCGTTTATTCTGGCCTTGGTGTAACAGATGTTGGAGACGGAATTAATTATTCTTTCGATCCAGCCGCTGCCGGAGCAGGTACGCACACAATCACTTACAGCTTCACAGATGGCAATAGCTGTACTGGAAGTGCAAATGATAATGCAGTAGTGTTTGGTCTACCAACCGTAACCTTCGCAGCCCTAGGTGATCTTTGCCTCGATGCCGGTAATCAAACCAACCAAACTGGTGGTTCACCAGCAGGTGGCGTTTATTCTGGCCTTGGTGTAACAGATGCTGGAGACGGAATTAATTACTCATTTAATCCAGCAGCAGCTGGAATAGGAACGCATACTATTACGTATAACTTCACAGACGGAAACGGATGTTCTGGAAGTGAAAATGACACTGTTGTAGTATTCAGTTTGCCAACTGTTACCTTCACAGCACCAACAGATCTTTGTTTAGACGCAGGGAATCAAACTAACCAAACTGGTGGTTCACCAACAGGAGGCCTTTATTCAGGACCTGGTGTTACAGATACTGGAGACGGAATCAATTACTCATTTAATCCAGTAGCAGCTGGAGTAGGAACGCATACAATAACGTATAACTTCACAGATGGAAATGGTTGTTATGGAAGTGCGAATGATAATGTAGTCGTGTTTGGATTACCAGCTGTGACCTTCGCAGCCCTTGGTAATCTTTGCCTCAATGCTGGCAATCAAACTGGTCTTACTGGAGGATCTCCAGCAGGAGGGGTTTATTCAGGACCTGGAGTTGTTGACGACGGCAACGGAATTACCTATTCATTCAATCCTGCAACAGCAGGAGCTGGCACGCACACAATCACCTACAACTTTACAGATGGCAATGGCTGTTCTGGAAGTGCGAATGATAATGTAGTAGTCTTTGCAGTACCAACCGTAACCTTCACCGCCCTTGCTGATCTATGTCTCGATGCCGGTACTCAAACTGGTCTTACTGGCGGTTCACCAACAGGCGGCGTTTATTCTGGCCCTGGTGTAACAGATGCAGGAAACGGAATTAACTATTCTTTCGATCCAGCTGCTGCTGGTGCAGGTACGCACACAATCACTTACAGCTTCACAGATGGCAATAGCTGTACTGGAAGTGCAAATGATAATGTAGTCGTGTTTAGTCTACCAACCGTAACCTTCGCAGCCCTAGGTGATCTTTGCCTCGATGCCGGTAATCAAACCAACCAAACTGGTGGTTCACCAGCAGGAGGCCTTTATTCAGGACCGGGTGTTACAGATACTGGAGACGGAATCAATTACTCATTTAATCCAGTAGCAGCTGGAGTAGGAACTCATACAATAACGTATAACTTTACAGATGGCAATGGCTGTTCTGGAAGTGCCAATGATAATGTAGTCGTGTTTGGATTACCAGCTGTGACCTTCGCAGCCCTTGGTGATCTTTGCCTCAATGCTGGCAATCAAACTGGTCTTACTGGAGGATCTCCATCAGGAGGGGTTTATTCAGGACCTGGAGTTGTTGACGACGGCAACGGAATTACCTATTCATTCAATCCTGCATTTTCAGGAGTAGGCACGCATACAATCACCTACAACTTTACAGATGGCAATGGCTGTTCTGGAAGTGCGAATGATAATGTAGTAGTGTTTGCAGTACCAACCGTAACCTTCACCGCCCTTGCTGATCTATGTCTCGATGCCGGTACTCAAACTGGCCTTACTGGCGGTTCACCAACAGGCGGCGTTTATTCTGGCCCTGGTGTAACAGATGCAGGAAACGGAATTAACTATTCTTTCGATCCAGCTGCTGCTGGTGCAGGTACGCACACAATCACTTACAGCTTCACAGATGGCAATAGCTGTACTGGAAGTGCAAATGATAATGTAGTAGTGTTTAGTCTACCAACCGTAACCTTCACAGCACCAACAGATCTTTGCCTCGATGCCGGTAATCAAACCAACCAAACTGGTGGTTCACCAGCAGGTGGCGTTTATTCTGGCACAGGTGTAACAGATGCTGGAGACGGAATTAATTACACATTCGATCCTGCTGCTGGCGGAGTTGGAACCCACACGATCACTTACAACTTTACAGACGGCAATGGCTGTTCTGGAAGTGCGAATGACACTGTTGAAGTATTCCCATTGCCAACAGTAACCTTCACAGCACCAACTGATCTTTGTTTAGATGCAGGTGTGCAAACCGGTCTTGTCGGAGGAACTTCCCTAGGAGGTGTGTACTCAGGAACAGGTGTTACCGATGATGGCAATGGAATGACTTATAGTTTTGACCCAGCAGCAGCGGGCGTTGGAGTTCATACTTTGATGTATACATTAGGAATTGCAGGATGTACAGATGCTGCCTCAGACGATGTGGAAGTATTTGCATTACCCGTTGTAACATTTACCGCCCTGACAGATTTATGCATCGATGCAGGTGTGCAAACCAGTCTTGGTGGTGCTACGCCAGCAGGAGGTATTTATTCTGGATCTGGCGTTACCGATGATGGTAACGGAATGACCTATAGCTTTGATCCAGCTACTGCAGGTCTTGGAATACATATAATGACATATACTTTTACGGATGGTAATGGATGTACAAGTTCAGCATCAGATAACGTTGAAGTCTTTGCAATACCTACTGTAACATATACAGCTCCGGCAGATCTTTGTATTGATGCAGGGGTGCAAGCTGGTCTTGGTGGCGCTACGCCAGCAGGCGGAGTTTATTCTGGAACTGGCGTTACCGACGATGCAAACGGAATCACCTATAGCTTTGACCCAGCAGCAGCTGGAGTAGGAACACATACCATAACCTATGATTATACAGATGCAAATAGTTGTTCAGGTTCTGCAACCGATAATGTAGCAGTCTTTGCACTTCCAACAGTAGTATTTACGGCTCCGGCCGATCTATGTATCACTGCAGGCGTACAAGCTGGTTTAAGTGGTGGCACTCCAACAGGAGGTGTCTACTCTGGTGCAGGTGTTACCGATAATGGCAATGGAATGACCTATAGTTTTGACCCTGCAGCAGCAGGCGCTGGTACTCATACAATAACATATACTTTTGAGGATGGCAATGGATGTTCAAGTTCAGCATCAGACGATGTAGAAGTATTTACTACACCAGTAGTAGCTTTTACGGCTCCGGCAGATGTATGTGTTGACGCAGGAGTTCAGACAGGCTTAGGCGGAGGACTCGCTTCTGGCGGTGTTTATTCTGGACCCGGTGTTACCGATGATGGCAATGGAATGACCTATAGTTTTGATCCTGTAGCAGCTGGCGTTGGAATACACTCCATAACCTATACCTTGAATGATTCAGGATGCATAGGCACTGCAATGGATACTATAGAAGTATTTGATCTTCCAGTAGTAGCGTTTACCGCACCAGCAGATATCTGTATCACTGAAGGTGTACAAGCTGGTCTCGGGGGAGGAACTCCAACAGGCGGAGTATATTCTGGAACAGGCGTTACCGATGATGCAAACGGAATGACCTATAGCTTTGACCCAACAGCAGCAGGCATTGGGCCAAATACCATTAGCTACACTTTTACAAATGGAAATGGATGTACAAATTCAGCTTCTGATGATGTGGAAGTACTTGCCTTACCAATAGTAACCTTTACAGCCCCTGCAGATCTTTGTGTTAATGCAGGTGTTCAAACTGGTTTAAGTGGTGGCTCTCCAACAGGAGGTGTGTACTCAGGAACAGGTGTTACCGATGGCGGTGATGGAATGACCTATAGTTTTGATCCTGCAGTTGCAGGAGTAGGAACTCAAAGTATAAGCTATACCGCGGGAGCTGTAGGCTGCACAAATACAGCAGCTGATACGGTTCAAGTATTTGGTTCTTCAATAGTAACTTTTAACGCACCGGCAGATCTATGCATCGATGCAGGTGTTCAAACGGGTCTTGGTGGTGCTTTGCCAACAGGAGGAACGTATTATGGACCTGGTGTTAGCGATGATGGCAATGGGATGACCTATAGTTTTGACCCAGCAGTAGCTGGTGCAGGAGTACAAACATTGGTATACCTTGTTGGAAACATAGGTTGTTTAAGTACAGGAAATGATACGGTGGAGGTCTTTGATGCACCAACGGTCACCTTTGTAGCGCCTACTCCAAATATTTGTGTGCTCGATGTGGTTGTAACTGGCCTAGGCGGTGGAACTCCAACGGGTGGTATCTATTCTGGAATAGGTGTTAGTGATGATGGCAATGGGATGACCTTTAGCTTTGATCCAACAGCCTCTGCCCCAGTGGGAGGAAACATTCCCGTGACCTATACCTATGCCGATACGAATGGCTGTTCTAATGACACCACCGAAAACATCTTTGTTAATGATGCTATGAATTGTGATGCTTGTCAAGCCACAGCTACCTTTGGCGCTGCGGGTTGGGGTGCAGTGATGCCCAGTATTGACAACCTAGTACTCATCGAAGCAGATTATGATACGGCGCTCTTAGGTTCTTTTGAAGCCTGTAAGTTGATCGTAAATCCAGGAGCAACCCTTCGTGTTAATGCGGGGGATTATATCTTGGTAAATACAGATATTACCGTATCTGTGACGGGAAGTTTACTAGTAGAACACACCGGAAGTGTGGTACAAGTAGAAGACAGTGCGATGGTTACCAACGATGGTACCATCAACGTCAATGTGACCACCCCAGAGGTAGCTCCTAGAGACTTTATCCTCTCTGGTAGCCCAATGACTATGGAAATGCGCAATGGGGTTTATAACAACTCTTTTAGAGTCGTAAAACATTTAACGGCAGCGTTTGATCCAGACCCAGCTGTGGATGCTTTCTATATGCCTAATGTCGTGGCCAACTTTGTGGATGTTGATTTTAATGACTGGATGTTCCATACAGGAATCATAAACCCTGGTGAAGGATATTTTGTATATCCACAAGCTAACTTAGCCGACGGAAATTCAACCTATGACTTAGTCTATGAGCAAGGAACCTTAAACAACGGAGTTATTACCTATGCAATGGAGTTTAACGGCGATGCGAATTCGAGTCCCTCTATGTTAGCCAACCCATATCCATCTGCTATTGATGCCTCCCTATTTTTAAATGCAAACCCTGAGATTGATGAAGTATATTTCTGGGAGCATATTACCGAGCCAGGGGCATTCCCAGGAGGAAATATAACTACTGAAAACTTCTCGATGGAAGACATCTCGATGTACAACCTCTCTGGAGGTATTGGAGCAGGAACACCCGCAACCAATGGGAGTACAACTCCCAATGGTATGATCGCTACCTCGCAAGGCTTTGCTGTAAAAGCGAATGTAATGGGAACCGCTATCTTTAACAATGCAATGCGGGTAACCACTGGGAACAACACCCTAAGGAATACTGTATCAGAGGGCAACAAAATCTGGTTACAGCTAGAAAATGCGCAATACAGTCTCAGCAGTGAAGTATTAATTGCCTTTATGCCAATGGCAACAGAAAGCTATGATTCAGGATATGATAGCCATCAGATTGGTAGCCTTGTATCGCTATACTCGCATTTACCAGACAATACGATGTCTTTAGGAATTCAAGGTAGAGAAGTCTTTAATAAGGAGATACAAATCCCAATGGGATATGCTTCTCAAATAGACGAGACTACCACCTTTAAAATTACCATTAAGCAACTAGAAGGAGTCGACATTGAAAACGCGACCGTATATCTAATAGATAAGGCTACAAGAACCATTACCAACCTTACTAAAGAAGGGGCCTATAAATTTAGAAGTCGAAAAGGAAACTTCCCAAATAGGTTTACACTTCAGTTTATGGCCTATGATAGATTTGGAAGAATACTAGGAGATGATGCTGCTGCTATTGCCGCCATTTCTGTAGTGCCTAATCCTACCGATGGACTGTTGTTTATCAACTCCCCTAATTCAATAATCAATACCATTACCCTTACAGATATGAGAGGAAGGCTCGTGCGAAACCTAAAGAATATTGACGGGTTGAACTCCACCATCGATATCTCGGTATTAGATAGCGCTGTGTATTTCCTAAAAATTGAAACCGAAAAAGGAACCTTGGTCAGAAAGGTTATGAAAGAATAGTTTCAAGCAAAATAATTTAAAGATTAAAAAGCCGCTTTCAGTATAAAAACTAAAAGCGGCTTTTTTATGCTACAAAGAGAACAAAAGGAATAAAAAAAAGGAAAAATCTACCTCCATGGAAGCTGGCTCCTTTGTTTTTTTTGGTTGTGTATTTCCGTATCGTTGCAGCCTGACGGAACTGAAAAGTTTTACGGGCAAATCTTTGATCGCTCCTATAAGCCCCTTCCTTCCACCACAAACAATTGCAGCCACAATGAGTCCTCTTGATTTGAGGTAATTGATACCTTGTATTTAAAGCGCATTTGTTTCCGAATACACAATGCCAAAGTAGATTTTACTGAGTGCAGGCATCCTTAAATAACATCAAACCAAAGCTTCGACTCCAATAGGTAGTGTCTATTAATACTATATTTTTTTTCGGGATTATCTTTGGTATAAAAATCTTGTGCAAACCCATTTTTCGGGGGGTGCTTCTCTTAGAGCATCCATACTTTCTAGCAAGCTGTTGATAGGTCTGTTTACTTTTGGTGTATTCCTCTCAAATTATAGCCAGAATTCTTCGTTCTCCACCTTTAAAAAACTTTTCGCAGGCTGAATATTTGTATCATAGTTTTACGTTTCTAAGCCTATGTTTTTTATTAATTATTTTGTCTATTAGGTTTTTTATATAAAATTTAGCTAACTTATGGCTTCGTTTGGTAAGTCTAGGCATTTCACTGTAGGGAGCCCAGTTATACCAATATAATATAAAATGTCGTCTGTAATTATCTTTCTTTTTCGTGTATACTTAACAGTCTGGTGTTGGGTTTAACATAAAACAGATTCGTAGCTAAGGCTTCCATAGGGCAGGTCCTACTATTTTATATTTCGCCTGAATAAAAAAAATTCAAATTAGTGATTAGATATTTTAACATAAAATTAATATTATACCAACGAATCAAACTATTTTTGAAGCTAAATCTAACCAACAATTTCAACCAAAAAAAATGGAGTCATGAAAAAAAAATACCACGTACTCGCTAGTCTATTAATTGTAAGTTTCATGTCTAGTATTGCACAGGTATCTGAGGGATACCAACAAAATTTATCGAACTATCTTGAGGTTAATATCGACCTTGAGAATGTAAAAAGTGAATTGCAAAGTGCTCCTCTAAAGGGATTGGTTTCCGATATCAGGAGCTCTACTGTAATTATAAATCTACCTGTGCCTAGCGGTGGAACGCAACAATTTAGAGTGGTAGAAGCACCGATGATGTCGCCAGAATTATCGGCTCAGATGCCCGATTTTAAAAGTTACGTTGCACAGGGAATCGACGATCCTACAGCATCTGCTCGATTTAATATAACTCCAATTGGCTTTTATGGACTGATAAAAGGAATAAACGGGATTTCCATTATAGAACAGGTCGATAAAACTAGTAGAGATAATCGGTATATTACCTATTATGATCATGACATAACGAGTACCAATCAAAATATTTTTTGTGAATCTGATCAACGAATAGATGAAACTAATATGTCTCAACAAGGGTCTAGGACAAACTCTTGTTTTCAGAATGGCGCCAGTCTAAGGTCGTATGACATGATAGTAACCTGTTCGGGTGAGTTCTATGCATTAAATGGAGGAACAATTGGTACCGTACAAGCAGCACTTTTAGCGAGGGTTGCTCAAATTAATGCTATCTATGAGCCGGAACTGGCGGTAACTTTTAGCATTGTAGAGTATCTACTCAATAGTAATCCAGCAACCGATCCATTTACCGATCCTACAAATACGAGCACATCTATTAGCCAGGCGAATACGTATATAACATCAAATGCTAGCGTCCCTTTTGATATTGGTCATGGTTTTCATGAAATCACTTGTGGTGGAGGTTGTGGTTGGGCTGGAAGAGCTGGAGTTGGTGTAGTTTGTACTGCTAGTAAAGCAAATGGATACACCTATCTACCAAATGACATTCCTACTTCTGTAACTGTTTTATTGCACGAAATAGGACATATGTTTAGTTCATATCATACTAATTATGGATGTGATAGTGAAAATAGCTGCGAGCGATACGAACCTGGACAGGGAACAAGTATTATGAGTACAGGCGCAAATTGTGATGCCGGTGACTTATTTGCGAGTCGTACAGATTATTTTGGGATTGGGAGTCTTCAGTCCATGATGAATTTCACTGCAACTGGAACGGTACCCTTTGGAGATCCAACCTGCTCTTCAGGTGTCTCTGGTGGTTGGACCGATTGTTCTACTTCTACAGCTTCAGGTAATGCTATGCCTAGTGCTAACGCCAATGCCAATACCATAAATGGATTAACAATACCTCATAGTACTCCTTTTACTTTGTCTGGAACTGGTTCAGATGCCGATGGGTTAGGGAGCTTAACTTATAACTGGGAGCAATACGACACCGATTATGCGGGTTCTGCTGCACCAGACGATACCGGAGCCAGTACAGTAGCGCCAATATTTAGAAGTTTTCCGCCATCCATGAGTAATGAAAGAACTTGCCCACAGTTGTCTTCGGTACTTGCTGGAAATGTAACTACGGGAACAGGAGAGATCTTACCTACAGTAGCCAGAACCCTTACTTGGCGATTAGTGGTTAGAGATAATACTGCCGGAGCTGGTGGTATCGCCTGTGATCAAATTTCATTGAATGTAGGGGCCGATGGACCATTTCAAATAACGTCTCAGAATACAACTTCAGCCTGGCTTGTAGGAAGTGCTCAAACGGTAACTTGGGATGTCGCGAATACAAATTTGGCAGCCTATACTTGTGCTTCAGTAGATATATTGTACTCTTCAGACGGAGGTACTACTTTCGGGACAACCCTTGCAATGGGTGTGGTAAATGACGGTTCTCAGGCCATTACCGCTCCAGGTGTTGCGACAACAATGGGAAGAATAAAAATAGTTTGTTCTGGAGCAACAAATATTTTCTTCGATATTAACAATGTAGATATTGCTGTTGTTGCAGGCTGTACAGCCGAAGCGGGAACAATAGCAAATAGTGCGGGAGTTACTGCGCCTGAAGGAGATTCTTCTCTAAATTTAAATTTGGTCGCGGGGAATCTCATAACGATGAATGCTGGAACTTTAGATGCAGGGGATCCTGATACTGGTCTAAACATTGAATCTGCCACAGCTGGAGTTTGTGCCTATTTTGGAGGTAATGTTCCTAAATATGAATCAATTGAATTTGTAGTCAGTGATAACACAGGTTATACTTTTACCCCTGTTGGCAATGGATATACTGACGTGCTTAATTTGTTTCAAACGAGTTATACTCCATTCGGAGCTTGTACCAATTGGCTTAACTCTAGTTATACTGAAGGCGTAGGATCGTCTCCCAGTTTTACACAGACATTGGTGCCAGGGATCACCTATGTATTAGTATCTTCAGGGTTTAGTGCTGCCAACACACTGGGTACTTATACCAATACGTTTACAGGTACAGGGTCTATTTATAATAAAGCAGGAGTGCCAGGTATTGGCTATATATATACCTATGCAATCGTCAATACAGGCACCGGTAATATCGTTGCCTTTGATGTAAATTCTGATCTTACAGATTCTTGGACTTTTCCTGCAGGAAGTTATGCTGTACATGGTTTGTCGTACTTGGCAGGTTCAAGTCTAGCTACTTATACTGGCAACCCACTCACCACCCTCCAAACCGATATTGGGAATTCAACCCTTTGTGGTGACCTTAGCACCAATAATGTTGCAGTGACCATAACAGCAGTTGCCTGCACCAATGCCACTTGGACAGGGACCTGGGATATTGCACCAGCGGTTCCAGGAAGTAGTAGTTCAGTAATAATAGCCTCTAATTATGATACTTCTATTGTTGGAGCAAGTATTGATGCTTGTACGGTTACAGTAAATGCAGGTGTTACGCTAACTATATCGGCTGGGGATTATCTTAAGGTTAATGGAAATATCACCGTGGCTTTGACGGGAAGTTTACTAGTAGAACACACCGGAAGTGTGGTACAAGTAGAAGACAGCGCGATGGTTACCAACGATGGTACCATCAACGTCAATGTGACCACCCCAGAAGTAGCTCCTAGAGACTTTATCCTCTCTGGTAGCCCAATGACTATGGAAATGCGCAATGGGGTTTATAACAACTCTTTTAGAGTCGTAAAACATTTAACGGCAGCGTTTGATCCAGACCCAGCTGTGGATGCTTTCTATATGCCTAATGTCGTGGCCAACTTTGTGGATGTTGATTTTAATGACTGGGTGTTCCATACAGGAATCATAAACCCTGGTGAAGGATATTTTGTATATCCACAAACGAGCTTAGCCGACGGAAATTCAACCTATGACTTAGTCTATGAGCGAGGAACCTTAAACAACGGAGTTATTACCTATGCAATGGAGTTTAACGGCGATACGAATTCGAGTCCCTCTATGTTAGCCAACCCATATCCATCTGCCATTGATGCCTCCCTATTTTTAAATGCAAACCCTGAGATTGATGAAGTATATTTCTGGGAGCATATTACCGAGCCAGGGGTATTCCCAGGAGGAAATGGAACTACTGAAAACTTCTCGATGGAAGACATCTCGATGTACAACCTCTCTGGAGGTATTGGAGCAGGAACACCCGCAACCAATGGGAGTACAACTCCCAATGGTATGATCGCTACCTCGCAAGGCTTTGGTGTAAAAGCGAATGCAACGGGAACCGCTATCTTTAACAATGCAATGCGGGTAACCACTGGGAACAACACCCTAAGGAATACTGTATCAGAGGGCAACAAAATCTGGTTACAGCTAGAAAATGCGCAATACAGTCTCAGCAGTGAAGTATTAATTGCCTTTATGCCAATGGCAACAGAAAGCTATGATTCAGGATATGATAGCCATCAGATTGGTAGCCTTGTATCGCTATACTCGCATTTACCAGACAATACGATGTCTTTAGGAATTCAAGGTAGAGAAGTCTTTAATAAGGAGATACAAATCCCAATGGGATATGCTTCTCAAATAGACGAGACTACCACCTTTAAAATTACCATTAAGCAACTAGAAGGAGCCGATATTGAAAACGCGACCGTGTATCTAATAGATAAGGCTACAAGAACCATTACCAACCTTACTAAAGAAGGGGCCTATAAATTTAGAAGTCGAAAAGGAAACTTCCCAAATAGGTTTACACTTCAGTTTATGGCCTATGATAGATTTGGAAGAATACTAGGAGATGATGCTGCTGCTATTGCCGCCATTTCTGTAGTGCCTAATCCTACCGATGGACTGTTGTTTATCAACTCCCCTAATTCAATAATCAATACCATTACCCTTACAGATATGAGAGGAAGGCTCGTGCGAAACCTAAAGAATATTGACGGGTTGAACTCCACCATCGATATCTCAGCATTAGATAGTGCTGTGTATTTCCTAAAAATTGAAACCGAAAAAGGAACCTTAGTGAGAAAGGTTATTAAGGAATAATTGATTTGTTTATAAATTAGAAAAAAGACTGTCTTAAAGGGCAGTCTTTTTTTATAGAATATATCTCAAAACGCTTATTTCTCAAGAATGAAAACTATAATAATTGAACAGGAACTATTTTAAAGTCTTTTAATGGGCAATAATAGAAAAAGGCAAAAGACTGAAAAATGAACTTTTATAGGTCTCAAAATTAGTTAAAACTATGGCGCTTTTCCCATAGGGATAGCTTTTGAAAGTTCATAGCGGTTTAGTCATAAATGACATATTGAGCTGGTCAAAAGATAATTGAAAACCAGTTGTTTTATGCGAAAGTTACTTTGCATATAGGCATACCGTAATTAGTACAGCAAACTGTATTCTAATGTATTTTACAAAATAATAAGTAGTTGTCTACTGCCCCCTAGATATTTATATCTGGATTATTAATGTCTAGATCTTAGCTTGGTAGGTATATAAATCATAATATCTACCCTTAGTTTCTAACAATGATTTGTGAGTTCCTCTTTCGGCAATACGGCCGTTTTCAATGACTAGGATTTGATCTGCTTTTTGTATGGTACTCAATCTGTGTGCGATTACAATTGTAGTTCTATCTTTCACTAATCGTGTTAATGATTTTTGAATGAGTGCTTCACTTTCGGTATCTAAATTAGAGGTTGCTTCATCCAGAATAATGATTTTTGGATTCGCCAAAATTGCACGCGCTATGGAAATGCGTTGGCGCTGCCCTCCAGAAAGTTTAACCCCACGTTCGCCAATAAGGGTTTCCAGTCCATCATCAAATCTATCGGTAAATTCGTTCACATAGCCCGCTTTTACAGCCTTTTGTAATTCTTCTTCAGTAGCATTGGGTCTTGGGAAAAGAATATTATCTCTAATGGTGCCTTCAAATAAAAATTCATCTTGTAAAACAACACCTAAATTGCGGCGGTAACTGCTCAGTTTTACTTCAGCAAGATCTTTACCGTCCATTAAAATACTTCCTTTATTCGGGTGTAGAAACGTAGCGGCTAATCCAGCAATGGTAGACTTTCCTGAACCTGAACTCCCAACTAGGGCATACACTTCGCCTGGTTTCATTTCAAAATTAATATTGTGTAGTACTTCTTTTCCTTTTTCATAAGAGAAAGAAATGTTTTTAAACTCTAAATGGCCTTTTACTTCTTCGAGAATAATGGTTCTATCGTGGAGATCTTCTTCGGCAGTCATATTCATCAGTTCTTCAGTTCTGTCAAGACCTGCGAGTGCTTCGGTAAGCTGGCTTCCTATATTACTCATTTGTACGATGGGCGCAATCATAAAGCCAAGGAGTAATGTAAAGGATAAGAAATCTCCCATCGTCATATCCCCGTAGATCATAAAATAACCACCTATGCCCATAATGCCTAAAGAGGCGAGGCCTAATAAAAACGTGGAGGAACTTGTCATCGCTGCGGTTGCGGTCAAACTTTTTTTAACATTTTGGTACAAACGGTCAACGCCTTCTTCAAATATTTTGTTTTCTTGTTCCTCGGCATTAAACCCTTTAATGACTCTAACGCCTGCTAATGTTTCGGTGAGTCGTCCTTGGACTTCTGCATTTATTTTCCCGCGGTCTCTAAAAATAGGGCGGATGTATTTAAACGCTTTCAAGGCTATAATTCCAAAGATTGCCACGGGTACTAAAACAAACAAGGTCATCCACGCATTGATACTTATTAGTAAAAACAAGGATATTACTGCGGTGATGGTTCCACCCACAAGTTGCACAAGACCAGTTCCTATTAAATTACGAACTCCTTCTACATCTCTCATAATTCTTGAAACTAAAGCACCAGACTTGGTGTTGTCAAAAAAGCTAATGGGTAAGGAAAGAACTTTTTTCTGAACCTGAGCACGCAATTCTGATATAAGATATTGTGCTTGCACGCTTAAGATTCGGGTTAATAAGAACGAGGTGATTGCTTGTATTAAAACTGCAAACCCTACTAGCCAAAGTAGGTTATAAAGACCACTCATATCCTTATTAGGAATGATTTCGTCTAGTAGCTCCTTTGATTTCCAAGGAAGTACCAAACTAGAGAGCCTGCTTAAAATGATTAAAATCAAGCCGATAAAAACCAGATTTCGGCGTGGCCAAATAATGGTTTTAAAAGCTGAAAGCATGGTGACCTTGGTCTGTTTCTTCTTGTTTTCTTGTTTTGATTTCATAGAGGTGTAAAGGTAGTAAAAGGCAAAGGGACCTAATACTTAAGATTTAAAAAATAACATACCGCATATAATGCTTCGGTAACTGATTAAGAAAAGCTGAAATTGAACATTATAGGTTCTACAAGTTGTTCTATTCCTTTGTGTCTTTTAATTAAATAGGAATCTGTGACGAACTGAAATATATCTTTGAAAAAACCAGTTTATTTTAATCAAAAGCATTGGCTAATTCCATCGATGGCCGAATCATATTTCTTTCTGAAGTGTTTTTCCTAATAAAACCGCTAATTAATTTAGTGGTATGGTAGGTGTTTTTGTACTTCGTGATGTAGCTACTAAAATCTTCAAAACTCGTTATTGTTTCCGTATTTTCTATAAAACCGAACCCTTTATATTCTCCTTTTTCAACAAGAATGATGCTGCTTTCTTGGAGCGTACGTCCTTTGTCTTTAATTATGTAGGTTTCCTTTACAGCTTCAATTTGAGCTAATGCCGCAGTTACTCGTAGGTTGTAAATTTCGATGTCCTCGGTTCCTGAGCATACTCCTTTACAGTCTTTTAATGTATAGTGGGAACAAGGCTCATTGGTGATTTGTAAGGCACAATATCTAGGGCATAAATTGTGCGTTTCGCACAGTTGCATTAATAGTTCTATGGCTGCAATTTTATTATAAAGCGTAAAAACAGCGTCTGAGGTGTTTTTCGTTTTTCCTAATGCTAACTGTAGTACTCCGCGTCTATCTTTGTAGGATATGATTTGGTAGGTGTTTATAGGGCGCTTTTGAGCTTTGTTAAACTGCGGGTAGTATTGCCGTATATAATCTGCTTCTAAAAGGAGTGCACACAATTCGTTGCCGGTAGCTACAAAGTCTAAGTGATGGGTAGCGGTGCAAAGATTTATTGACGTTTGGGTTTTAGAATAGATATGTGAAAGTACCCGTGATTTAATGTTTTTAGCTTTACCTACGTATAGTATTTTACCAGCTTTGTCTTTGAATAAATACATTCCGGGAGTAGCAGGTAATTTTTCAAAGTCGGCTGAGTTTATATTGGGTGGGAGCGTAGCTTCTCTTGAGGATTTATTTAGAAAATGTTTAAATACTTCAAAACTTGTTTCGGCATCTAATGCCAATACCTTTAAAAATAGGGTAGCGGTTGCGCGTGTATCCGCTTCGGCTCTGTGGGCATTTTCTAAAGATATTCCAACGGAGCGACACAATCTCCCCAAACTATAAGAAGGGAGTCCTGGTAGTAATTTCCGTGAAAGTCTGACGGTGCATAATTTTTTTCTACTGAACTTCTCTCCTAAAAATTCAAACTCTTTCTTTAAAAATCCAAAATCAAAATTTACGTTATGTGCTACAAAAATGGCGCCTTCTGTCTTTTGTTGAATGGTGGCCGCAATCTCTTTAAATTTAGGTGCGTCTGCAACTATTTCATTAGTGATACCAGTGAGTGCGGTGATGTTTCTTGGAATGTTTTCTTGCGGGTTGATGAGCGACGAATAGACATCTGTAATTATATTGTTTTCTATAGTGATGATACAAATTTCGGTCATACGACCTTGGTTTACGTTGCCTGTAGTTTCAACATCGACGACGGTATATTTTGCAGTTTTAAAATTCATAATGCAAAAGTACCAAAAAAAGGATTATATCCAAACTTATGGAATTAATCCTATCGCAATTGGTTAGATTTATCTTGTCTTATTTTGGTATTTTAAATTTCTCAATTTTATCCAATTCAAATACATCCCTTTTTGCGCGATAAAAAGGAAGCTGTTCTTTGTTACTATTTTTGAGGTTTTAAATCAATTCTGACACGTATTAGTCTCGGGCGTTTTTAGGATTTATAAAAATTGTGCGAAATCAAATCATTTTAGAGCCAAATAAACACCATTCAGTTGTTATATACATAAATAATAGTTATATAATCCATAAGTATTACTTATGAATTAAATATCCGAGAGCTCATTATTCAGTACTTATTTTTGTCTAAATTGGCCGTAGAAAAGATAAACAAATCCATAACACGCTATTTTTTATAGCATTTAAACCAACATTTAATGAGAAATTTATTTTTGATTTTAGCAGTCCTTTTTATTGGGAACCAGTCGTTTGCACAAGATTATATTGACATGGCAAAACTAACCTATCATCGAACGACTTTAGGAAATATTGATAATGACAATGAAACCGATGTAGGGAACATAAATATTGAAGCAAATATACCAATTCCGATTACTCCAAAAGTTGTTGTTTTAGCTGGTTTAACTTACGAAAATACGAGATTGGGATTAAGTGATTCCAACGCTAGGAATAATCTTATAATGACCAGGCTTAATGTAGGGATTAAATACAAACATGGAAATGACTGGAGTGGTACTTATCTCGCCTTACCTAAATTTGCTTCAGATTTTGATAAATTAGGGGGTGATGATTTTCAAATTGGTGCACTTGCTCTATTAGAGAAAAGATATTCTCGCAGGTATTCGTTAAAATTTGGTACTTATGTTTCTTCTGAAAATTTTGGAACTACCATAACACCTCTTATTGGACTATGGTATAAATCAAAAAACAGCAAATTCACTATCAATGCAACCTTGCCTATACGAGCAGATGCAACTTATTCTTTGACCACACATCTAAGCGCGGGTGCTAATTTACTTACGTCTGTGAAATCTTACAATATCTCTGCTTCAAACTCTGCACAGTATGTGCAAGAAGAATCTATACGATTTTCACTTTTTGCAGGTTATGGGTTTTTCGATGACACGCTTCTTTTACGAGGTAGAGTAGGACTAGATACCACAGATTACGGGTTGTATAACCAAGGCGATACTGTAGGTGCTCAAGTATTGGTATTTCAAGTAAAAGGAGATGATCGCAACAGGTTAAATTCAGAGTTTGAAAGTGCACCCTTTTTCGGAATTGATCTTATTTTTAGAGCAGGACTTTAAAAAATATTTTTATTCATGAGCTCTGTGTATTTATTTAGCTTCACTGATGGGTATAAGAAGCAGTAGATTATCCTCTTGTATACCGCAGTTACAGAAGAAATTTTACAAAAAAGAACAATTGTTTTTTTGTAAAATTTCTTTTTTTTAATTTTTATATTAAGTTGGCGCTGTTTTTTTTTGGAACATATCAACTTGCCTGATGTTAAAATCATCATAATCAATATAATATTCGTGTAAATAGCATTTTGTTTAACTAAATTTATAAAAAAATTAAACAAAATATGTGTTATGGAAGTAATAAACGAAGCACTCGAATTTGAGAAAGCAAAAATGAGCCATATGTCTACAAGTGATAAAGTGGTTGCATCAAGAGAAGCAAAGCGACTGATATTAGCTTTAAACGATATTTATAAGAAATCTAAGGATAACGGACTTATGGATATAATGAAACGTTTAACGGTAAAAAAGAAGAAAATTGAATTGCGACTAAAGGGAAGACCAGATCCTTCTTTTTAAGATATGGAAATAAACGTACTAGGTACAAAACTAGAACCTTGTTGTACAGATCCTGCAACAGGTTATTTTAGAGATGGATATTGCCGCACGATGTCACAGGATTCTGGCACACATATCGTTTGTGCCATTATGACTTCTGAATTCTTATCATATACGAAATCAAAAGGAAATGATTTAAGCACACCTATTCCACAATGGCAATTTCCAGGATTGGTTGCAGGGTCAAAATGGTGTTTATGCATATCGAGATGGATACAAGCAGAAAAGGCTGGTGTAGCTCCTCTGGTCGTTCTTGAGGCCACTCTTGGAAAAGCGTTGGAGTACACTTCCTTGGAACTTTTGAAAAAACATGAAGCTACTTCTTAATTAAATTCAGAGGTAAAACTTGTTGATGGAATAGTACTTGTTAGTGTCTCAATAACGCCTAGTGCTGCTCTTTCACCAGCGATCATCGCGGCGTTTAGTGAGCCGTTAAGTTGTGTGTCTCCCGCAAGAAAAACACCTGTCGTTAATCTCGTTTCAGAAGGAAGCATTTCATTTTGTAATGCATTGAGATTAGGTAATGCTTTCGCGATAGAATACTGTTTTATAAACGAAAAAATAGTTATTCCACAATAATCTGTCAATTCTTTTTCCACTTGTATTTTTAGGTCTTCATTAGACAAGTTATGGTTTTTAACAACAGTAACAGAGAGTAATTCCTTGTTGCCTTTTGATTGTGACTTGATACTAGTATGGTAAAATATATTGTTGACTAGTGCATCTTCATTGGTAATAAGTCCGATAAGTGGTTTTTCAATAGTTCTGGTTTCAATTTCAAAATATAGCGTGTCGCAGGATTTCCATTGTGTCTCTTGATTTTTTAAATTAGAGATCAATGCACTTGGTGCTGTAGCTATAATGGTAAAATGGCTCTCTAATTTGGTTCCGTTTGCTAGCAATATTTTGCCATTTTCAACAGCTTTGACCTTTGTGTTAAATTTAATAGTAGTTTTTTTTAAATGTTCTTGTAGTTGTTTTGGTATGGCTTCAATCCCAGCTTTAGGAAGTGCCGCAAAACCTTCGCCAAACATTTTGTAAACGAACTCAAACATTCTGCTAGAGGTTTCAAGTTTAGGTTCTAGAAATATTCCGCTAAAGAATGGCTTGAAGAATTTAGAAATCATTTCTGTAGAAAAGCCAAAGTCTACTAAATATTGAATCGTAGTTTTTTCAGTTTTAGCAAAAATTTCTGATAGCGTTGTTTTTTTTAAGAGCGCATTAAGCTTTAGTATTTTTACTTTATCTGAAAAAGTTCCGATTCCAGAAAATAATGTTGGTATGAGTAAGGATAGGTTTCTAAGGGGATCCCCAATCGTTTTGTTTCCTCCATTATTAAAAATGGTTGCTCCAGGAAGAAATTTTTGCAATTCTAATGCTTCGAGATTCAGAAATTTCTTTGCAGCAGGATATGCTGTAAGCAATACTTGAAACCCGTGATCTAATTGATAGCCTTGGACAATATCTGTTTTAACTCTGCCACCAACACGATCTGTGGCTTCAATAATCACAGGATTAAACCCATTATCTTCTAAAATTCTGGCCGCTACAAGACCGCTTACTCCAGCTCCAACGATGTATATTTTATAATCTTGTTTATTCACAGGGATATTATTTATTCAAAAATAGGGAACATTTTATTTTTAGCCAATCTAATAGTTTTAATTTTTGTTTAACAATTTACTTGTAAAATTAAACATTAAATATAAATACCTTTACTCCAAAATAATTTTCATCTTGTTAGGACTAATTATACTATGAACAAAACAGCTATTATTCGTTGTGAGCATTTCAACTCAGCACACAGATTACATAACATTAATTGGAGTGATGAAAAAAACCAAAAGGTTTTTGGTAAATGCAACAACCCCAATTATCACGGTCACAATTATGATTTAGAAGTTAAGGTTATTGGTTTTTGTGATCCTGAAACAGGGTATGTTATTGACACAAAAATTCTTTCAGATCTTATAAAAGACAAAGTAATAAACAGGTTTGATCATAAAAATCTAAACTTAGATACCAAGGAATTTGAAAGCTTAAATCCTACTGCAGAAAATATTGCCTTGGTAATTTACAATATTCTTAAACCGGCCTTGGATCAAAGTCTAGAATTGAGAATTAAACTATACGAAACGCCAAGAAACTATGTTGAGTATCCCCATGTTTAAAATACTTATTTAGTCGTGTCCTTAGGGCGTAAGACTGCTGCGCTAAAAGAGCAAAGGCTCGGTTTGTAATGCATTGGTGATGCGAATAATATAGATTGTGACAGTTTCATAATTATGAACATCTAACTCCATTTATTAGCAAGGAGTTAGATGTTCTTTATTTTTAAACAAGACAATAAAAATAGGGCATTCCAAGCATTTGAAAATGTTTATAGGGCAGATTTTATTTGCTTATACAAAATAAAATATAGGAAAGACGACTAGTTTAAATCTTGTAAATTTACAATAGTTTTCTAATACTTATAAAAACAAAGATCATTAAGGAGTACCATAAAAAGAAGGGAACGATAAATTCTTTATATCCTAAAACTAACATCAGGCTTATTATTAATAGTTGAAAGCCAAGCCCGAAGGTTGATACGGCCGTCATAAGTAAATTAGGAAGTATTTTACCTTGAGGTGCATTTCCATCTAATTTGTAAATTATTTTATCAAAGACTCCATATAAGGTTTTGTAAATCCTGAAAAGAATATTTACATTTTTTTGATTTTCTCCTTTCAAGGCTACTGGGGTCTCATTTTCAAAAATTCTACTTGTTGTATCACCGTTTACCTTGTTTCTAAGAATGACATAGTAATAATTGTATAAGGTTCCCTGAAGTTGAATTCCTAAAAATGCTAGAAAGGTATATAAAATGTTAGCCTCTGTGCTATACCAAATCGCTATAAAAATAAATAGGTTTAAAATTATATCTGCGACAGAGTCAAGGTAGCGACCGGTGTAAGAGGGTGTTTCTTTTACTCTAGCCAATTCTCCATCGGCAGCGTCTAAAATTGATTTAAATATTAAAAAAAAAGCCGCAGCCCAATAATATCCAGATAAAATACAAGCAATAGCTATTAAACCCGAAATAATAAACCATATGGTAACGTCAATAGGGGTATAGGAAGTTTCTTTAAGGGAATTTGCTATAAGTCTAGCGACGGGCCTTCCATAATCTGATAGATCTAAAAATTTATGCTCTTTCGGTAGTTTTGACATATTATTTCTTTAATTCTCAATATTTATGATTCCACTATCCAACCGCAGTTGATTTGCAAGTTATTCAAAATTATTCGCAAAAGTACAATAGCGTTATAGATAAAGTTTATCTTGATATGTTAATATTGTCTAACATTTGCGCCAAATAATTAAACAGTTTTGTAATTTTGAAAATATAGGATAGTGAATGCACGTATAACGTTTATTTAAAATTTCCGAAGTCTTCATAAAGGAAGCATACATTTTACATTAAAAACAAATGAAAGTAAAAACAGAATATTTAGCACCTGCTCCAACGAATAAAATTAGCCACTTTTCCATTGATGATATTGGAGATGACCACATGTTTACTGGCTTAGAAACTCCGATGATACCAGAAGCATTTGATCTTTCCGACACTGAAAAAAAAGAAAAAATAGCTGGTTTATTTGCACAGATAATGGATGTGATGGGGCTAGATCTTACAGATGATTCTTTGAAAGACACCCCAAAAAGGGTTGCAAAAATGTACATCGAAGAAATTTTTTCAGGTCTCAATCCTGATAATAAGCCTGCGATTTCACTTTTTGAAAATAAATATCAATACAACGAGATGCTTGTTGAAAAGGATATCACATTTTATTCTAATTGTGAGCACCATTTCGTTCCTTTCGTTGGGAAAGCCCATTTAGCGTATGTCTCTTCCGGAAAAGTTATAGGTCTTTCTAAACTCAATAGAATTGTGCAGTATTACGCAAAACGTCCTCAGGTTCAAGAACGTTTAACAAATCAAATAGCAATGGATTTAAAGGTTATTTTAAATACAGAAGATATTGCCGTTATTATTGATGCAAAGCATTTGTGTGTTTCGTCTCGTGGGATCAAAGATGAAACTTCTTCGACCGTTACTTCTTACTATAGTGGTGTATTTGAAAAACCGCATAAAATTGCTGAATTGCAAAATTATTTAAATCAATAGATTTTTAGCCAAACCATATATAATTTTAAAAAGGCATCTTTCAACAGGTGCCTTTTTTGATTTTCTACTACGAAAACTGAGCTTTTATAATTTTAAAAAAGACAGTTTAAATTAGTAATTCAAGAATCCGATTGTTTTTAAACAGAAACGATTCTATTCTTATCTGAGGTTGCTACCCACTTTAGCGCTTTTTTATATCGGTAAATTTCGTTGCGCTTTAAGGGATCCATGACCATTAAATAAATCCATTCATTATCAAAAAGGGTTTTCAAGTTAACATTTCTCATCAGTATTTCTGAAATGCGGTTAATTGGCGCTTGAATCATTACTGACAACCGCAAGGGTTGGTGGTACATATCATTATCTGATTCGAATAAGGATTGTAGTGGTAGCCCCATTTTTAGATCGCCTCCATTGCCTTGCATGACTCCAAATTTACCTGTAATATTATGTGTAATTTTAGTGCCGCCTCCATAGGTATTGTTATCGACGGTTGAAAAGTAGTAGTGGTTATTAATCCATTGCGTCACAACCATTGGACCTTGCATGATACCTTCTAAGGCCTTTCCTGTGGTATCCAATTCCCAATGGTAAGAATGAAGAAAGCAGCGACTGTCAAGATTAACGTTTTTGGTTAGCTCACGCGGTCCTACAATAAAGCCTGCATTTTTTGAAAGCCCCCATTCTGGTCTTGTTTCGCCCCAATGGTTCGCTTTGTGCTGTGCTGAAGAAACACTATTTCGAATTGGACCAAGTCTGTCTTGGGTAGCGGTTTGTTGTGCTTTTAATAAGTTCTTTTTAAGGTTTTCAACGAGCTGCTTATGGGTATGGGGAACTTCTGAATCAAACAGGACAATGTCATCTGTTGTTGTATTATGTTCTGCTCCTATAAAAACGGTGTTTTCTGGAATTTCCAATCCGTGGATTTCGACTAACGATTTTCGAACGTCCGGTAAGTTGGCGAGTTTTGCTAGCATTCTTGCGTTATGCCGTCCGGGGCTTGCTGCACAGGCACCACAATCTAAACTAGAACTAAAGGGGTTGTTAGCAGAGTCACTACCGTGTCCTACAAAAAGTATTAAAGGAGCAAATTGGTTCCAACCCGTAAGGTCGAATGCTGATTTTACAATACCTACTTTTTCTTCTAATTGAATTCCCTGCGTCGCATCATTTTCTTGTATGGCCCTATTAATATCTGGTTGACATATAGATTCTATTTGGGACGCTTTTCGTTGATTCTTTCGATAGATGGAACCAGGAAATAGGGTTCTTCCAATTAAAGACATTCCATAAAAAACCCCTGATCCTTCCACATATCCAAATGCCGATGGTAACATGTTTTTCATTCGTGTAAGAAAATAATTACTAAAATTTTGCGTGTCGTTTTTGGTTTTGAATGCGACCAAAGATTCTTTGTTATCTGTTCTTACCGTTTCTGAAACTGTATACGCCGAAGCTACAATGGGTGGACACGCTTTGCGAGTGATGCCGTCTTTTAGGCTTGTGTAATCCATTGCAATCCCAAAAAAACCGGCATAACCAAAGGTTTCATAATTCCCTTTAGCCTCCACATGCCTTCGGATGAGTTCTGATCGTGTATCGATACAAAATACCATTTGCACATCTGGAACTGAAGTTTCAGCAGCATTTTTTGTGTTAATCGATTCGGTTTTTAGTGTTTTTATCAACTGATTTTGCCAGCTTTCCTCCCAAGCTTTTAACCAAACATATTGAATTTTTGTGATCTCATTATTTGAACGTTCAGTACTATTTTCAGGGAGTATCGAAGCACCTAATTTTTGAGCTGTCCAAAGGCGTACTGCCAAATAATCCATCAGACTAATTGGATACTCTTGTTGCCATTCTGAATTAGATTCGGTACGATGATTAATGTACCCAGTCCAGCCCGGAAGTGCTGCTAAATGATGGGTGAAGATATTAGTATATAGGTTTTCTGAATAGTCTTTCAAGAGTTCTTCCAACGCCACATCACTTGATTTTGGAATCTCTTTTAAAGAAGTCACTCCGATTTCAGAATCGTAGATGACTAAATGTCTCCAAGCTCCATAAAAGCCTTCTGTTTTAAATGGCATATCCCATTCCGCCAGACCTTCATCCATAAAAGCTGACAACCATTTTGCCATAATACGGTCTATAATATGATTGTTGTTTAATGCTTCCGGTTGATGTTCTGACGCTATGAGGTTTAAATAGTATTCCGGGGATTCGGACAATCCGTTTTCTTTTAGATGCGCAAGCAACACTTCTTTATTAATTTCTCTTTTTTCCCAAGCTTGGCTGTAAATTTTCGCTACTGGAAAAGCATTGGCATTGAAATGCTTATGGGCAGAAGTTACAGCTTTCAGAAATGATGTGTTTTCATAACCCGATAATGGATTGGAAGCCACGAATGTGTAAAGCGGCCATGTTTTTCCAATAACTTTTGATGACTCGGCAATGCTATTTAGAATTTGTTGGCTCATATTGATTTTGATTTATACATTAAAACTGACTTTTTATACGGTTGAGATATATTCATTAGTTTTACATATAACCAAGGAATTTTCTTGTAGACCCCTAATTTCATTATAAAAAATCCAACCAGAAATATGATTCCGAATATGATCTGAGGCCAAGACAAAGGCATTGCTTGGGAGATCATTGGCATATCTGCCATAAGAATAGTAACCCCGTTATACATAAGCGCATAGAGGCCTATCCCAGCAGTGAACAGTATTGGCGGCACAATAACTTTTTGTACAGTTGAAAGACTACCCTCCTTAACAATATTAAAGGTGGCTTGACCTACAGTAATGGCAACAATGAGCGTTAAAAACACACTACTATCCATCTCTATCCCTTTTCCTGTCCAATACGCAAAAAGAATGGCTCCTAAACCACCAAAAAGCAATACGATTAATGCTTGAAATGGCGTGATTTTTATTTCTTGTGACTTTTTAGGGGACGTTTGCGCAATTTCCTCTCCTGATGACAGAAATAAATACGCTTTATAAAATCCGTGAAGTATTAAATGGACAACGGCAGCGTTGAAAAAACCCAAACCACATTGCATAATCATAAAACCCATCTGAGCAATGGTAGAGCATGCCAGTTTTTGCTTTACATTAACCTGAAGCAACTTTGTAAATTGTGCTATAATTGCTGTGAGCCCGCCAATGACGAATAAGATGGTTAGCGTATTTGAAGCGAATAATAGGGTAGAAAACAAAGCTAATAAAATTCCAGCACCATTTACGAAACCAGCGTGCATAAGCGCAGAGGCTGGTGTTGGTGCGGTCATTGCCGAAAGTAACCAGCGATGAAATGGATAGATTGCTGACTGCACAATAGCTGCTGCAATCACACATATTACGGCTGGGATCGTTATAAACAGCGGTAACTCGTTAACAACCGATGATAAGCCACTAACGGTATACTCATCGCTATAAAAAGTCAGCAATAAAAGTCCCACAGCTAGAAAGGCGGTTCCCGTGAAAAAGTATTTTTGCGTAAACGTTGAAGCTTCCCTAGCTTCCCCCAAGTCTTGTCTATACCGATTAATCTTGACATAAAAATCCCCATAATCAACCAACTGAAAAGTAGGAGTAAAATATAGTTAGACATGACCAATAATATCACCGATAATGTGAAGCCAAAACAAAGGATCATAAATCGAGAATGATATCTAAATCCTTTTAGATATTTGCCTGCATAACTGCTTACGATAGCGCTAAAAAAGGTGACCGTTGTCCAAATTAGAATAGTAAAGCCATTTATTTTGAAGACACTTCCCAAATACCATTCTGGAATGTTATTGAAGTTAAGAGTAAGATATGCAAAATTTCCAGCAAAAAGGAGCCACAATAAGACGATCACAAGTCTAGAAATGATTGTTTTATTGTTTTTGCTTGCTAATTTTAAGTCGTGAGAGCTGTTTAAATCTAAATTATTTTCAAGCGTCATTTTATATTTTATTAGTTGTTGGGTTTTTTGATTTAAGCTATTTAATACCGCTCCTTATTATTGAACAATTTTTATTTTATTTTCAAGTTTTATAACTTACCAATCAAGTAGTTCTAAATTGCGATAATGATTACATTCAACAGCTTCGAGCCTTAATACCTTTGATTCATTTAATTTTTCCGCCTACTTTTTCGATGTTAGCCAAACACTTTATTTGTATTGTTGGCGCAAAGATTAAATATATAGTTCATTAGTTATTATTTACATTTACTATATTATATATAATTAATACTTATGGATAATGTCCTTTACGAGCGCTGTTTTTTTTTAATTTAAAATAGCTGAATTACAGGGTGTTAAAGAAGTTTTAGTGTTATCGTACTTTACACAACTAGCTACATAAATATGGTTTAAAAATTTTCAATACAAGTCCATATTTCACGTATAGAAATGATAGGGGAATAGCTAAATGTCCTAGGCTTTAGAAGTTAGATTATGAGTATAATAGAAAAAGGCATCAAGTAAAATCTATTCTTTGGTTCTTTTGTCATAATTGCAATAAGTTGTTTTTAGAGCGTTATTTGGGTTGGTTAGCTCCTAACTTGGTAAAAGAAAATGGACTAGCGGAAAACCTGTGTGTTCTTTTAATAGTAGATTTAGAACCTCTAATGTTGCTCTTATAGTTTGTATAGACGAATCGCTTTTTTATGAAGAAGAAAGAAAATAAAACTAAAAGTATAAAAAAACCTTGGCCAACTAAAGATGCTATGGAACAGGTTTATGAAATGAAACTTTGGGGAGCCAATACTTCTGGTTTTTATTCAGGTATAGGATCGCATCATCCTGATTTAGTCTCTCCATATATAGCTGTTTTAAAATCGTTTTTAGCGTCATTTAAAAACCCTATCACGGTGTGTGATTTAGGTTGTGGAGATTTTAATGTAGGAAAGGAACTGGTAACCAATACCAAGAAATATATTGCGATAGATATAGTAACCGGTCTTATTGCTCATAATAAAGAAACATTTAAAGAAGAGGGTTTAGAATTCCATTGTTTGGATATCGCAGTAGACAATTTGCCTTCTGGTGATTGCGCTTTACTAAGACAAGTGCTGCAACATATATCTAATGCTGAAGTACAAGGCTTATTGAATAAGCTGATAAATTTTAAATATGTTATGTTAACAGAACACCTACCCGGAGGGGATTTCGAGCCTAATAAAGATATTATTTCAGGACAGGGAACTAGACTAAAAAAAGAAAGTGGTTTAGACCTATTAGCGCCACCATTTAATTTTAAGGTAAAAGCAGAAAAGGAGTTATTGTCTGTCCGTTTAAATGATGGTAAAGAGGTGCTAGTAACTACGCTTTACGAAATGTTTTAAACTATTTAGAATCATAAAAAGTTGGAGCATAAAACAACTATCAGACCCGTTTTTAAGAACAATTAAATGGTCCATCATTGTAATGTCCAATAAATTTGCTTCCTACTTTATCTTTCTGGTAAGCTATAAAATGCTTGAAGTTTCACCATTTATAGACCCAAATACGGCTCCATATCCTGTTCGGGTAAAATAATAACCCTTTCCAAGGATATTAAATCAGGAATGGCTGCGAATGTAACTTTTGAGTTTGGCAATACCACGGGGCAGTTGATTAATCTCTCTTCTTAGATTTAATGACTAGTTCTAAAATCAAAAAGTGAAGTTAAGTATCATTATACTAAACTTCACTTTTAAGAATTACTTTGTAAATTTCGTGTTCTATTCTTCCTTAATTTCTACTATTTCATACAAGACCTTGCCATCTAATTCGACAGGTTGATAAAACGTTTCTCCGAATTGAACGTAGGCCTGGTCACCAATTTTTAGTTCTTCTCCACCTTCTGGTAAACTAGGAGCTATCATTCCAGCAATTACCGGGACAAAGATGTGGCCTTTCTCATTTTTTTTATAAAATGTACCGCCATAATAATAACGGGTTTCATTTACTTTACCGTTTCGGCCTCCTTTGGTATGGAAGGGACTTGAGCACCTACTGGAGCTTGAACCGCCTCAAATCCATCTGCTGTTTTTATATAATAGGTTCCTTCTTCATAATGATATTCGTCCTTGTTATCGTCATCATTAATTATTGCCACAATAATTGCTGTTGTAGCGATTGTAGTTGCAAAATATCTCCAAGGATGATAATAAAGCAGAAATGCTAAAAAAATATAACTTATCATTTTTTTTAAATTAATGTCTATGACAAGTAATTTTGTTTTAAAGTTTATTTATTGGCAAGTATTATCTCAAAAGAAGTCTTCATCAGAAGGACTAAAGCGTTTTTTAATGTTATGGAAAAGGTTAAGTAAGCCTATCTTTTAGCGCCACTATTTGCTATTATTTAAGTCTTTTCCTATTCTGAGTTTACCTATAAAACCTTGATATAAAGAAAACCTTTACACGTTATTTTTGGTATGACTAAAGTCATCGTTTTTAAAATAGGGTATCGTTAATTTTAGAGTCAATTAAAATACCATATCCTAATGAAAAAGAAGATTTTATTGCCTACTTATTTTTCAAAAAATGCTCGGAATGCGCTCAAATATGCGAATGAATTGTATAAAAATGGAAAAGTTGATTTTTATCTTATAAATTCCTTTATAGCACAAAATTATTCTCTTGATAATAGGATGGTTTCAGAACAAGGAGAAAAATGCTATGAAGCGTCTAAGAGCAGATCGAAACGTGAATTTCTGAAGCTTCAGAAAAGAATTGAATTATTAAAAGCACCTCAAAATCATTGAACCAGCTCAATAGTATGTGAGGTACGTTCACGGAAGCAGGGTTTGGTGCTATTATTTTTACTAAAATTAGGCGTAAAGAAATCGGGGTTACTGTAGTACAATCACATTAAAATTTTGCGAAAAAATGAGTACTATTCTGAAGATTATTATTAACGAAATCGCATCTTTATTATCAAGAACATAAAGAAAGACACCAATTATCTACTACCGAAACCTCACTTTTCTATATATGTTCAGGTAAAGCGCGTGAATTATTACGGAAAGTTGAAATTGAAATCGTTGACGTCGATAAAACCAAAAGAAACACGAATGGTTATAGCTAAGTACTGTTTAAAAATCTAAAAGAAAATAAATTGCTTTTGCTGGAAAAGTAATCAGGGCATACAATAAGCTTATTCAACAATTACTTTTAAAACTTGTCTTTGATTTTTATGAGATTTTAAAATAAGCAAATACATTGCAGCTTTATAATTTGAAAGGTTTAAATCTATTGAACTTTGATTATTTATATCGTAGGAATTTATCTTTTTACCATTTAAGTTAAACACATCTATCTTTTTAAACGAATTGATATTGATTACTGAGAATTCATTTAAACTCGGTGTTTTTATAATTTGAATATTGGTTTTAGTAGCTGTAAATTCTGGTGTATCAAGAATGAATGAAGCTTCACAGGCATCAATAATTTCTAAATCTGAATAAAAGGAGTTTCCATTTTTAAACAGACAGGCAACTTTTCCAGCTTCATTAACATCTGGGACGCCACTTGGAGCATTAATTAAAGATAGAGAACCAACACCTTCCACCCATATGGCGCGGTTTGTACTAATTGTATTAGAAATAGTGGGAGATAAATAAAAATGGCGATAACTATTTCCATCAGCTAAAGGAAGAAGCGCTATTTCATCGACTTTATAATATCCAGCATCTTGGGTAAAAGGAGTAGCAGGATTTTTCATATCAATAGAATCTCCTACTTCAAGAGAGAAATCATACAAGAGATAATCTCTAATATCACCATTAGGAAAATATAATTTTAGATATACTTTTTTTTCGGCAACATCTTCTCGCAATAAAAATCCTCTCGAAATATAATGGTATCCGTCGAGTACTTTAAAATTTATTCCATCAACGATAGTATCTCCATTTGTGTAATAAATATCTGTACTGCAATCACCAGAAAAACAATATTGAAGTTGCCATTCGTTATAGTCATCTAACAATGGTTTGTAGTCTTGAGAAAATAATTGGCTCGAAAAACTAATTAAAATTATAAGAATTAGTTTTTTCACTTTATTTTTAAAGTTAATCTGTTCATATTCGATATTATGGGTATAAAAATAATTTTTAAACTGAAATATGGATTAACAAATGTTATTTAAAAATGTTAATACATGTGGTCTAATATATGAAAATCTGTCACCTTAAAATACAAATCACTCATAATATTATGATTAAAATGAATAGTGTGTAGCGTAAGGGATTATTGAAAAATGATCCCGTTATGGTTGAATAGGCACATCAAGTAAATGTTTCAGTCTAATGGTTTGGAGTATTGATTTTCGCTAATTGGGTGACCGATTTCCAAGAAAATCTGTAGCCTTTTAGAAAAGTACATAATAGTTTCAATAGGTGTAAAGAGCGATTGGAAAGATGGATTGCGAACTGCCGTATGCGTTCCTGATTGCTATTGCTAGCAGCAATAGTGGTGAAAGAACCAAGGTGCTTGTATATAGCCTGTCCCTTATGTATTACGGGATACGATGGTGTGGGAGGCGCACTCCGTTCCTATTTAAGTGCGGAGCAGTCTACTTGATTGTAGGCCATGTATTTATTTTGTGATAGTTGAATCCTCGGCAACAGGAGTAATCGTTGCAAATTCATTAGAGTATGTTACTTTCCACGAATCATCAATCTTTTTAAAAACCAATGTTGCTGCAAATGGATCTATTTTGAACTGCTGCTTGTCTTTAAGTTTTGCCTGTCCTGTTCCCGTAAAAGTAAAAATGACATTCTTCTTGTCAATATATGTAAATAGAATGTCGGTTTCATTCTATGTTTGATGGTCCACTGCACCAAAATATTCTTGCCCGTGGTTACTATAATCACTAATTCTATCGAAGAAATCATTTAGTATAGTATTCCATAAACGATTTTCTAATCTTTCATCAATCGATTCGACTTAAATATTTTCTCTGATTGATGTTTTGCCTATTTTTTGTGAAAATCTCATTCTTTTTTTTAGTTGTTGCCAACGTTTTGTATAACTATAGTAAGGGCAAAGCATAAAACTAATTTCGGCTATGTCCCGAGATCATTTTTACAAATTATACTTTTAATTTTAATTTGGCAAAAGTTGCATTTGTGTAAATTCGGCGTATTTATAGAAGATCACCAACCGTTTAATTAAGTCACGAATCTCCCTATTTTATTTATATTTTGTTAGGGGCAGTTTCTTTATCACCGTTTGAGTGCAAATCTCTTTCGCATCCGAGTGAGAAAATCCTTCTCAACGTTAAAAGCACAAAACAAACTTTCCTAAACCATTACGGAAATCCGTAACACACATTTGGTCACTTATAGATTTGCCGCACTGACTCAATCAAACTCAAAATACACACGGAACTTTTTAGCTGTAAAATAAGTGCGATGTTTAAATTATTTTTTTATCAGTTTAAAAAAAACAGAATTTTAAAAGCCTGCGACTTAAAGAAGAGCAAAAGCCCCAAGAAACCCTTGCGAAACCTTCTACGCTATTTTTTTTGCCAAATTGTACCTAACAATTGTATATCGTTATTGACGATATATCTATAATTTAAAGCAGGCTATTTATTTTGAAAATATCTAGAGAATAAGTGGCTATTTTTCGTTCGATACCTACTTCATAAGTTTTTTTATAAATATAAAGCTACATCAACAGATGTTGTTTACCTTACGGGAACCCGTAACCCTAAGAATATACTAAGATAATTTTATCAAAGACGGCAAGATTATAACAATAGTAAAACAACAAAGCCTAACTGCTTGTGCCACCTTATAAAGAGATCGTAAAACATTCTACATTATTAACGCTATGCATTGAGATAAAAAACATTTCTATCTTTCACCTATGATCGTTGAACAATTTAAAAGGCTTGGTAGAGCACAACAAGAAAACCATATTACCAACTATGGAGAGTTTCTAAGTGTTCATACAATCCAGAATGAAAAGTTTGGTCTTTATGACATTGATAATTTCTTTGTTGAAATACGATGTGAAAATGATAGTTTAAGGGTATTAGAAATTAGCATGTTTGTTACAGGTCTTTTATTAGCTAAGTATTCAACATTAGATATAATTATTTAAGAAGTTTATACGTGAGACATGAAATATTTAATAATATTTACCGCCAGCCTATTAATATGTAGTTGCAACAATAAAAAGGTTAGTGAAGAAAGGCAGTATTCTATTGACCGAACTAATAGGTATGTGGAAAGTTTAGAATATGAGGTTGATAGTTTAAAAACTGAATTAGAAAAATGTGCTGATTGGGTGGATCTGCTTGAAGAAAAGAACAGTAAAGAATAATATACACCAAGTTTAAATACATTAGCAGATAACGGGACAAACAAAACAGGACAGACAAACATTATGGTCAATGGTGAAGGCTCTGACCTCAGCAAAAAGAGGATTTAAAAGGAAAAGCCAAACGAAAAACCATTACTCAGATATGATGCTCAACCTCATCACAATAGCGCAGGAAAACGGAGAGCCAGAGTTAGAAAAATCATATTGGAATACTTATTACTGTCAACAGAATACTGTTACAGCCGATGGCAGATTATATGGTAAATATTGCAAAAATAGATTTTGCACATTGTGTTGTGCTAATCGCAAAGCTGAGATGATAAATAGATACTATCCTATTCTAAAGGATTGGAAAGAGGCCTACTTCATAGCTTTGACCGTTAAGGCATGCAAGGCGCATCAATTAAAACCATATATAAAGATAATGCTTAAAACATTCCAGAAGATTACTGGGAAACATCGAAAACGTTATCAGAGAGGTACGGGATTAAAATTGGTTGGTATAAAATCATTAGAAAGCAACTTCAACTCCCAAAGCTAAAACATACAACCCTCAATTATATATAGTCGTTAAAGACAAATGGATGGCTGTGGTGATTAAAAAAGAATGGACTTTAAGAAGTAAAAAAGGATATGCAGAACATTGGTGTCAGAAGATAAAGCCGATAACTAATTTAGAGGCAGGTTTAATAGAGATTATTAAATATGGCAGCAAAATTTTCACAAAAACAGATTTAAAGAACAAGGTTAAAGAAACAGATACCCCTCATATATATCTTAAAACATTATATACAATATTAACAGCTATGAAAGGGGAACGTATATTTGACAGGTTTGGATTTGATGCTCCAAAAAAAAAGTATCGTTAAATATACACCTGCAAAGCTCTTATCAATGTATAAGGAATGGTAGTACGATATTGAAAGCTCAGATTGGATTAATCCTATTACAGGTGAACTACTCACAGACTATAAATTGCCTTCTCGTTTACAGGCTATTTTGAATGAGAACATTAACTTAGTTCGAAATTATACTTTAAATTTTTGTTAATAAAAATGCTAATTGTTATTTTTATTTATCTTTAAGCACTTTATGAAACAAGTTTTCCATAAAATAATGTCCTTACTAATGGCATTTGTAGTGTTATTCTCTACAATGTCATTTACTATTGATATGCACTATTGTGGAGATACTTTAGTTGATACTGCTATTTTCAAAAAAGCAAAAGGTTGCGGAATGGAAATGCAAAATCCATCAACTAAAGGTTGTTCTATAACAAAAAAGAATTGTTGTAGTGATAAGCAGATAGTTATCGATAGTCAAGATGAATTAAAATTATCTTTTGACACGTTTTCTTTTGAACAACAGCAATTCGTAACTTCATTTATTTACTCTTATATCAACCTTTTTGAAGGTGCAGAAGGAAATACAACTTCTTTTTCAGAATATCCACCACCTCTTATTGCTAGGAGCATCTACAAACTTGACGAGACCTATTTAATTTGATTCTTAAACTTTAGACCCTATTGTCCTGTAACTGCAATGTTATAAGGATAATTTCTTGTATTCGGTATTTTCTTAAATACCAATGTCTAACTGTTTAAAGAATAAATCAATGCTCAATAAAAGCATCAAATTTTTAATAGAAAATAAACTTGTCGCTGTCCTATTACTCGTCCTATTTATAGGGTGGGGAATTGTAAACGCACCATTTAATTGGGAAACAGGATTTTTACCAAGTAATCCTGTTGCAGTAGATGCCATTCCTGATATTGGCGAAAATCAACAAATCGTATTTACTAAATGGGATGGTCGTTCGCCACAAGATATTGAAGACCAAATTACCTATCCATTAACGACTTCTTTATTAGGGATTTCAGGAGTAAAAACCATTCGTAGTTCTTCTATGTTTGGATTTTCAAGTATCTATATCATTTTTGATGAAGATGTAGATTTTTATTGGAGCAGAAGCCGAATACTCGAAAAGTTAAATTCTTTACCTAACAATTTACTTCCTGATGAAGTCAGTCCATCATTAGGTCCTGATGCCACAGGATTAGGGCAAATATTTTGGTACACGATTGAAGGTCGAGACGAGCAAGGCAATGTAACAGGTGGTTGGGATTTACACGAAATACGAAGTGTACAAGATTACTATGTTAAATATGCCTTATCTTCTGCAAGTGGTGTTTCAGAAGTCGCTTCAATAGGTGGTTTTGTTCAAGAATATCAGGTAGATGTAAATCCTGAATTAATGCGACAATACAATATTGGTTTACATCAAATTGTAAAAGCAGTTAAGGAAAGTAACAAAGATATTGGAGCGCAAACTATTGAGATAAACCAAGCCGAATATTTAGTAAGAGGTTTAGGTTATATTAAATCCATTTCTGATATAGAAAACGCTGTTGTTACTTCCGAAGATTTTACAGCAATTAAGATAAAAGACATTGCAAAAGTTACGCTTGCACCAAAAGCAAGGCGAGGAATTTTAGACAAAGAAGGCGCTGAAGTTGTTGGAGGTGTAGTTGTATCAAGATATGGTGCAAATCCATTAGAAGTCATTAATAATGTGAAATCTAAAATAAACCAATTAAGCACAGGATTACCTTCAAAAGTATTGAAAGATGGCAGAACCTCACAACTAACAATAGTACCTTTTTATGATAGGTCAGAACTTATTAAAGAAACTTTAGGCACACTGAACGAAGCATTGACATTAGAAATATTAATCACCATTTTAGTCATCCTTCTTATGATGTTTAATCTTCGTGCTTCTGTACTTATTTCAGGCTTACTACCTGTTGCAGTTTTAATGGTATTTATTGCTATGAAACTCTTTGGTGTAGATGCTAACGTTGTGGCATTATCTGGAATTGCTATCGCTATTGGAACTATGGTTGATGTAGGCGTCATTCTTTCTGAAAATATTATTAGGCATTTAGAAGAAAACAAAGAAAAACTATCTGTTAATGAAGTGGTATATAATGCTACAACCGAAGTTTCAGGTGCAATTATAACTGCTGTTTTAACAACTATCATTAGTTTTATTCCCGTATTCACAATGATTGGAGCAGAAGGAAAATTGTTTAGACCATTGGCATTTACAAAGACCTTTGCATTAACAGCTTCTATTATTGTTGCATTGTTTTTAATTCCACCTTTTGCTGCATATCTATTTAAGAAAAGAAGTATCAAAAAAGCTTCAAGGCTTATTATCAATAGTATTCTAATTCTATTGGGAATAATAGCGCTAGTTTATGGGTATTGGCTCGGTCTTATACTTATTGCTTTCGGTATTTCATCTATTTTAAAATGGCAAGAAAAGATTACAGAAAAACAAGCAAACTTTATTAATATCGTTATTTCTGCTTTAGCAATTATATTTCTGTTAGCAGAGTATTGGCGACCTTTAGGAGTTGATAAAAATATATTTTGGAATCTCATATTTGTGGCTATTATTTGCTTTGGGCTTTTAGGTGTTTTTACTTTATTCAGAAGATATTATACACGCATTTTAAATTGGGCTTTAGCCAATAAATTACTATTCCTATCTATTCCAACAGCGCTTGTTATTTGTGGATTTTTAATAATGAAAAACACAGGTAAAGAGTTTATGCCTTCACTCAACGAAGGCTCTTTTCTGCTAATGCCTACATCAATGCCACATTCAGGCGTTGAAGAAAACAAACGTGTTTTACAACAGTTAGATATGGCTGTGGCGAGTATTCCTGAAATTAAAACCGTAGTTGGTAAAGCAGGTCGTGTAGAATCATCTTTAGACCCTGCGCCATTGTCGATGTACGAAAACTTAATTCAGTATAAATCTGAATATATGCTAAATGAAGATGGAGAGCGACAACGCTACAAAACAAATAGCGAAGGTTTTTATGAACTTAACAATGGAACATCGGTAGAAAACCCAAACAATTCAGATAATACTGTTACAATGCCTGAAATAACTAATAAAGAACTTGTAGAAGATAATGATGGCGAGTTTTACAGAAATTGGCGACCTGAAATAAAATCTGCGAATGATATATGGAATGAAATTGTACGAGTAACAAAATTGCCAGGCGTTACATCAGCACCAAAATTACAGCCTATTGAAACACGATTGGTAATGCTACAAACAGGAATGCGCGCGCCAATGGGAATAAAAGTAAAAGGACAGGATTTAAAACAAATAGAAGCCTTTGGTTTGCGATTAGAAACTATTTTAAAGCAAGTTGAAGGTGTTAAAACCGAAGCCGTTTTTGCTGATAGAATTGTGGGTAAACCTTATTTGTTAATTGACATTGACAGAGAGAAAATTGCACGTTATGGGATTTCTATACAAGATGTACAAGACGTTTTAATGGTAGCTGTTGGTGGTATGGAAATAACACAAACGGTTGAAGGTCGAGAGCGTTATGGCGTTCGTGTTCGATATCCAAGAGAATTAAGAGCCAATCCAACCGACTTAAAAAACATTTATGTTCCTGTTGCAAAAGGCAGTCCAATACCATTAGGCGAATTGGTTGAAATCCGCTACGAACAAGGCGCACAAGTTATTAAAAGTGAAGACACATTTTTAATTGGTTATGTGTTGTTTGATAAGTTAGATGGTTTTGCAGAAGTTGGAGTTGTTGAAAATGCACAAGCCTTAATTCAATCAAAAATAGATTCAGGAGAATTAATTGTTCCAAAAGGCGTCAACTACCAATTTACAGGAACGTATGAAAATCAAATACGAGCCGAAAAAACATTATCGGTTGTAGTGCCATTAGCATTAATAATCATCTTTTTAATCCTATACTTTCAATTTCGTTCTGTAGCAACTTCATTAATGGTCTTTACAGGTATTGCAGTAGCCTTTGCAGGTGGATTTATAATGATTTGGTTGTATGGTCAAGATTGGTTTTTAAACATCAATTTCTTTGGCGAAAACCTCCGAGAATTGTTTCAGATGCACACGATTAATTTAAGTGTTGCGGTTTGGGTTGGTTTTATTGCACTCTTTGGAATTGCAACAGATGATGGTGTTGTGATGGCAACGTATCTCACACAAACATTTGATAGAAATAAACCAACCAACAAAACAGCTATTAGAGCATCTATTGTTGAAGCAGGCGAAAAACGAATCAGACCTTGTTTAATGACAACCGCAACTACCATATTAGCATTATTACCTGTGCTTACCTCAACAGGTCGTGGAAGTGATATAATGATTCCTATGGCTATTCCAAGTTTTGGCGGAATGCTAATCGCATTAATAACCTTATTTGTTGTCCCTGTTTTATATAGTTGGAAACAAGAAATACAACTTAAAAAGAACTAAAATGAATTATATAAAAATTGTCTTTATGCTTTGTTCCGTTTTCTTTTTTCTTAGAGGAAATGCCCAGCAATTAGAAACTTTAATAGATGAAGGATTGGCAAATAATCCTGAAATTGAAATGTTTAATTTGAAGCATCAAGTTGCTAAAGAAAAAGTAAACGAAGTGAAAACGCTTCCTAATACTCAAATTGGTGTTGGATACTTTGTTAGCGAGCCTGAAACACGAACAGGAGCACAACGTTTTAAAATATCGGCTAAACAAATGTTGCCTTCATTTGGTTCAATAACTGCGAGAGAAAATTATAAAAATTCTTTGGCGGATGCGGTTTTTGAAGATATTGCTATTGCAAAACGAAAATTGGTTGCTTCCATATCGCAATCCTATTATAATTTATATGCGCTAAAAGAAAAGCAAACGGTTTTAGATGAAAACATAACATTGCTTGAAACCTACGAAACTTTAGCATTAACATCGGTTGAAATTGGTAAAGCATCGGCAGTTGATGTATTGCGTTTACAGATGCGACAAAATGATTTAGAGCAACTTAAACTAGTTTTAGAGCAAGATTATTTAGGAGAACAAACTGCATTGAATAAATTATTAAATAGAGAAAAAAGCATTGAAGTTACTATTGATAGTAAATTAGTAATGCCTTCTGAAAGTGATCTAATCAATTCAGAAAATTTAGCATTGCATCCTGAATTATTGAAATATGATAAACTCTATGAATCAGTAGAACAATCAGAATTGCTAAATCGGAAAGAAGCCAATCCAATGTTTGGTTTTGGGTTAGATTATATCGCAGTTTCAGAAAGACCAAATATGAACTTTAGCGACAACGGGAAAGACATTATAATGCCAATGGCTAGTGTTTCCATTCCAATTTTTAATAACAAGTACAAATCGAAAACAAAGCAAAACAAGTTATTTCTAGAAGAAATAAACTTTAAAAAACAAGACAAATTAAACCGTTTAGAAACGGTTCTTGACAAAGCAGTTAAAAAAAGTAATTCAGCGAAAATAAGTTACAATACACAAGCAAAAAACTTAAAACAAGCCAAAGATGCCGAAACAATTTTAGTTAAAAGCTACGAAACAGGAACGATAGATTTTAATGATGTTTTAGACATTCAAGAGTTACAATTAAAGTTTCAAATCAATCAAATAGAATCTATTAAAACCTATTATTTACAAACAACAATTATTAACTATTTAACCAATTAAACGATGTATAAATCAGTATATAAAATAGTTATGATGGCAACGGCATTAATTGTTTTGTCGTGTCAATCTAACGAAAAGAGAACAATAAAGACAGAAGTAAAATACTCTGGTGCTTTAAGAACAATAATGTCAGGTAATATTCAATCAACTATTAGTTTGGATAGCCTATCAAATAAGGAGAATTTGTATGCAATTGGTGCTATAGAAAACTTAAAAGGAGAAATTCAAATTTTCGATAGTAAACCAAGTAGTAGTTCTGTGGTAAACGATGTAGTTAAAATTGATGATTCTTATGATGTCAATGCTTCATTATTGGTCTATTCACAAGTACAAGAATGGAATACGTTTCAGACAGATAAAAACCAAACTAAATCGGAATTAGAAACCAAAATTTATGAATTAGCACAATCAAACAATATTGATGTTGATAAACCTTTTCCTTTTCTAATTGAGGGAAATGTTTCCTCTTTAGATTGGCACGTCATTAATTGGAAAGATGGAGATATGGTTCATAACCACAAAAAACATAAAGAATCAGGGTTAAATGGTACGTTAACCAATAGCGAAGTTGTGATTTTAGGGTTCTATTCTACAAAACATAAGGCAATTTTTACACACCATACAACCAATATGCATATGCATTTCAAAACTATTGACAATTCTTTAGCAGGACACGTTGATGATGTAGTAATAAGCGAAGTGCAAATTAAATTACCAAAAAAATAATTTCAATTATTTATTAACTATAAATTCAATTTAAAATGAAAACAGTAAAAACAATTTTAGGAGTTTTAGTATTAGCATTAATGCTAACAACAGTATCGTGTAAAGATGCTAAAAAGGAAGATGCAACAACCAAAACAGAACAAGCAGAAAAGAAAGAATACGCTTCTGCTTATGTATGTCCAATGCATTGTGAAGGTAGCGGAAGTGATGCCGAAGGCGAATGTCCAACTTGTGGAATGGCTTATGTGAAAAATGAAGACCATAAAGCCAGTGGACACAAACACGATTAATACAGAATGTGGCAACATTTATTTGATGTTGCTACATTTTATTTACAGTTAATAGTATTGAATTTAAAATTATCAAAATGAAACATACTTATAAAATATCTGGAATGACTTGTGGTAATTGCAAAGCATCTGTCGAAAAGAGTTTAAACGATTTAGATGAAGTAACTAACGCTGTTGTTATTCTTGAAAAAGAAGAAGCAATAATTACAATGAGTAATCATATTGAGTTAGAAGCATTCCAAAAAGCATTGCCTTCAAAATATAAAATTGCTGTAAAAGAGCATAAGAATGTTTTCGCTTCTGTGCAATCATCAAACTTTGAAACAGAAGAAGAAAAAAGTAAGTTACAACAACTTAAACCACTATTATTAATCATCTTTTATATAGCAGCTGCAAGTATATTATTGCATTATAAAAATTGGAGTTGGAGCGAATTTATGCTGGACTTTATGGGCTTATTTTACATTGTCTTTAGCTTCTTTAAAATGTTAGATTTAAAAGGATTTCCAGATTCATTTAGAATGTATGACCCTTTAGCAAAACGTATTCCCATATATGGATGGGTTTATCCTTTTATAGAAACTGTTTTAGGTTTAATGTTTTTAATGCGATTTGAAGTGAATATTGCATTAATAGTTACACTTATTGTTTTAGGAATAACAACTATTGGAGTAACAAAAACATTGCTAGATAAAAAATCAATAAAATGTGCTTGTTTAGGAACTGCATTAAAGTTGCCTATGACAGAAGCTACAATTATAGAAAATGCTATTATGATAATAATGGCAATATTAATGCTAATTGGAATTAATTTATAAAAAATGAGAAATTTAATAATAGCACTTGTATTGACACTATCAGTTTTGAGTTGCAAAAACGAAACAAAGAAAGATGTTACAAATCAACATAAGAATCATAATAAAACATCTGATAAAAAAGAAGTCCCAAAGAAGAAAGTATTAAGCCCACATACATCTGCAATGGAAATGATTGGAGATGCCCATATTCATATTGATTACTCTTCACCAGGAGTTAGAGGGCGAATTATTTTCGGTGGTTTAGTTGGTTATGATGATGTATGGCAAGCAGGAGCGCATAATGCAACTTGGATAGAAACTAATAAGGATTTAATCATAAATGATGAAGTTTTACCTAAAGGAAAGTATGGGTTTTTTACAATTCCATCGAAAAAGGATTGGACAATAATGATTAATAAAAATTGGAATCAACATGGAAAAGATGACTATAATGAAAAAGATGATGTGATGCGATTTAAAGTGACACCAACTATTTTAGATAAAATTACAGAGCATTTAGAATATAAAGTAAAAAAGATTAGTGAAACGGAAGGTACTATTTCTCTTGCTTGGGAAAAGGTAACAATCAACTTTTCTTTTATGATAAATCAATAAATTATTTGAGATGAAAAAGATTTTAATTTACATCGGAATTTTAGCTGTTGGATTATTATTAGGATGGTTCTTTTTTGGTAATTCAGCCACTAAAGAAACAGCACATAATCATTCTGAAACAGCAAAAATGAATCAAAAGTGGACGTGTTCTATGCATCCTCAAATTATGCAACCCGAAGCAGGAGATTGCCCTATTTGTGGAATGGATTTAATTCCTGCCGAAACGAGCGCAGAAGGATTAAATGCAAACGAATTTAGCCTTACTAAAAACGCTATGGCATTGGCTAATATTCAAACCTCAATTGTCGGTAATAGCACAAGTAAAGATGCTATCATTAAATTATCAGGAAAGATTGCAGAAAATGAAGAAGCAAACGTTGTGCAAGCAAGTTATTTTTCAGGAAGAATAGAGCGTCTAAATATTAGTTCAACAGGAGAAGAAGTACGAAGAGGACAATTATTAGCAACCATTTATTCGCCTGAATTATTTTCGGCACAACAAGAGTTAATTACGGCTTCATCATTTAAAGATTCACAGCCTGCATTATATAAGGCGGTTCGTAATAAACTAAAACTTTGGAAAATTTCTGATAGCCAAATCGACCAAATTGAGGCATCAGGGAAAGTAAAACAAAACTTTCCAATATATGCGACTGTTTCAGGAACAGTATCAGAAAAGTTAGTCGAACAAGGCGACTACGTAAAACAAGGACAAGCATTATTAAAAATCACAAACTTAAATACAGTTTGGGCGTTGTTTGATGTTTATGAAAATCAGATTGAGTTGTTTAAAAAAGGGCAGGATATTAGAGTTACTACAAGTGCTTATCCAAATAAAGAATTTAAAAAGATAGTCGATTTTATAGACCCTACATTTAATTCAGCAACAAGAACCGTTAAACTTCGAGTAGTATTAAATAATGCAAATCGTGAGTTTAAAACAGGAATGTTTGTTGAAGGCAATATTAAAAATGCGCTATCTAACAAAGAACAACGTTTAATGATTCCTTCATCTGCAATATTGTGGACAGGAGAACGCTCTGTGGTGTATCTCAAAACAAATCCTGACGAACCAATTTTTGAAATGAAAGAAATTACAATAGGCAAACAATTAGGAGAACAATACGAAGTTGTTGATGGTCTTAAAAGTGGAGACGAAATTGTAACAAATGGCACATTTACCGTTGATGCTTCGGCACAACTACAGGGTAAAAAGTCAATGATGAATAAAGAAGGTGGAAAAACAACGACTGGACACGAAGCACATCTTGGTATGGAAATATCAAACACAACAGAGAATAAGCGATTAAAAGTATCAACCAAATTTCAAGAACAGTTAAAAATAGTTTTCAATAACTATATTAAACTAAAAGATGCTTTAGTTAAAGATGATGCAGAAAATGTAATAAAAGAAGCGAAAAGCACATTAAACAGTTTAACTAATGTTGACATAAAACTGCTAAAAGATGAAAAAGCACATATCAATTGGAAGGCTTTAGAAAAAGAAATCAAATCTTCGGTTACTTCTATTTCAGATATATCTAACATAAAAGAGCAAAGAAGTCATTTTAAACACCTTTCTGAGCATTTTATAAGTGCTATTGAAGCTTTTGGAATAAACGAAAAGGTTTATAGTCAATTTTGCCCTATGGCAGATAATGATAATGGCGCCTATTGGTTAAGTAGAGAAGAAAAAGTATTGAATCCTTACTTTGGTGATGCTATGTTGAAATGTGGTAGTGTTAAGCAGGTAATTGAATAAATATACCGTTAAAATTAACAGAATTGTCAACTATCCTGTCAACTCCAAAAACAAATCCCCGTTATCATTGCGATAACGGGGATTTTTGCGGAGAGTAAGGCTCCGACACCCATCTTTAAACATCACTGTTTGCTATACTTTCAAGAGGTTAACTTTTTAGGGTAACTAATAGGGTAACTCTTAACTTGTTCTACTCAATTTCAGTGCAAATTAAAAAAAAATATACCCAATAAAGGGTATTATTATATGTATTTAATACTTTAATTTTAAACCCACTAAAACTTTATTTTTATGAAATATTATATTTTGATAAGCGCAATGTCATTTTTGATTTTGTCAAGTTGTTCATCACCTAAGTTATCCAAAAGATATAAGTCTTCCGATAATGTCTGGATTGCTAACAATGTTGTTCAAGATTATGTCACAGTTAATACGAAATCTTATAAAACATTTCCTAAAAAAGAAGAATTGAAAAAAGATGTGGTAAAAAAAGATGATGATTACAAAACCATTTTTGATTTATCAAAGAATGCACAGAGTGAAATTCTTAAAAAGGTAAAACTTGAAAATAAAGTAATGACAATATCGAGTCTTACAGAAGAGTTAAATGTTAAACCTAAAAATGGTTCAACCCAATCTACTCCAACTGGTGGTATTGTAACTTATCAAACTAAATTTCAAAATAATTTAATCAATAAAAATATTGTTTTCAGTGTTTCGCGTGTATTTTCATCATCTGGCGAAAAATTTAAAACAATTAACAAAGTTGGTGATAGAATACAATATTTAGATTTAAGTTTAGCGATATCTAACTCTGATAAGCTAAAGTTTATGAATTGGAACAAATTCGAAAATGATTATGCAATAGCAGATTTTGGTTCAATAACATCAAGTAAAAGTATTTCTGCTGATATTTCAATAGGATATGAGGCAACAGCAAATCTAGATGCTACAAATACTACTGATACTCAAAACGATTCTGGAGGAATAAATACCACCGTTTCTGATTTATCAAATACAAGTGTTAAAGATGGTGAGGGTTATTCAAACACAAATAGTCAGTCTAACTCAAATACAGAAACATTAAATTATACATTGAAAAAATTGAATAATACTGTTGATAAACTTACTGAATTTTCTAAGATTGCTCCTAGTGCAAAGTTGTCTGCGACAGATAAACTTGATGAACAAAGACAATTTAAAGCTCAAATACTTAAACTTTCTGGAATTTTAAATGATAATGGATTTGAAATAAAACAGGAAGGGTTTGAGGGAATTAATCTTAAAGGAAATACAAGTATTAATGTTGATTTAAAATTTGAAGGTCAATATGATGAGCCTATTACATTTTTAAAATTCTCGAATTTTTATAAAACAGATAAAACAGGCTCAAAACCAAACACATACAAAAAGTTGAATGTGGTTTATACAAATCTTTTTTATCCAAAATTAACAGAAGATATCAAAGCTAAAGTGGGTTATAGATATCTATATAGGAGTATACGTGGTGGAGATAAATTTATTCCAGAATATAAACATAAAGTGAAATATTTATTTGGCGAAATTCCTAATGGCGATGTTAAAAGTGAAGAATTTATTTTAATTAAAAAATCTGATTTTCATCCAATAGTATTTCAAGTAAATAATAATGGTAAAGCATTAAAATTAAATGGATTGGTTCTGAACTTTGAAAAAAAAGAACATGCAATTGAATTTGTTAGTTGGTTGATTTTTAGCAATGATAGTGTATTCTACAAAACGAATTTAAATATTCAAGATTTAACTAATTTGAAAATTATAGAGAAAGAGTTTTAATTAATTAGAAAAAACCTTTAAGTATTGAGATAAGAACTAATTTCAATTTGCTTTTAGACTTCAATCTTCAACATTAACTGATAGTTATTATTAAGCTAAAAAATCTTAGAAAACAATTATTTTTATACTTTTGTGTAAATTAAAATCATAAAAATATGAGTTTATTAGAAGAAATGTTGAAAAACCAAACAAAGCACAGTGGTCTAAGACTGTGGAGAGGTAAGGGTGGTGACTATTGGAAAAGTAGTGGCTCAGGTAGAAAAGGAATTACTGAATTTTTCTTTCCGAAAAAGAAAAAGTAATAATTTTGATTCTTATCACTAACAAATAACGACAAACTTACTTCAAGTTTAAGACGTATAAGCCTTATATATCTGCTTCTCTAAAATTTGCTCTTAAAACAACGAATTTCCTGTAATTAATTGATAATAATAACTAGAACTTATTCAATTTTCATAATACTTGCCGTTTATAAAAATTACTTTAACATTTATAGAATTACATATATTACTAATTTCTTCATTAGTTAGCTTATTCTCATCCATAACTTCAAATTTATGAATGCTCTTATCTTCTTGATGGGTAATTTCTATAATCATTCCTCACATTTTTTAAATAATCGTTGAACTTGAATAGGATTAAACTGTTTACCTCGTCTGGTAGTGTACTGTAACTTATTTAATTTATCAGCTATAGCTTGAAAAGTCATTCCTTCTTTTCTTGCTGAACAGATTATGTCCATAGCTTGGATATTGTTTTTATTGTTATGTGCATTTTCTTTAATTTTTTCAACGCCTAATTTTTGATACTCACCAAAACCGTTAGGATTACCCAAACGGACTTTACCATCAATAGGAGTCATAGCTGAACCATCCTTATTGATATATATCCCTTGGTCGATTTTATCTTTTTTCACTCTTAAAGCATCTTTTATCCTTTTGGATATAACCTCAGCTTCATGTTCGGCTATAACCGAAAGTAATTGTATTGTTAATTTATTGGCGTTAGGGTTGTCACAACAAATAAATTCAACACCACCATTAAATAGGGCAGAGGTGAACTCCACATCACGAGCTAGTCTGTCTAGTTTTGCTACTATCAATATAGCTTTATTCGCTTTTGCTAATTCGATAGCTTTATAAATCTCAACACGTTTTTTATTTCTTGTCCCCGTTTCAACTTCTGTAAACTCACCGACTAGATTTCCTTTATCACTAACATGATTGGCAACAGCATTTTTCTGAGCTTGCAAGCCAAGCCCAGAATTTCCTTGTTTTTGGGTTGAGACCCTATAATAAGATACATACTGTTTCATTAGGCTGCGTGTTTTCCTTCTATATAATCAATTACATTTATTAGCATGTCACAATATACACCTTCAGTGGTTTTCACAATCTCACGTTTTCTATTAGTGAAAACCACTGTATATGTATCTAGCCAATCTAATTCAACGGTAACCCAGCCTTTGTGAGTTAAACCATTGACCTGAAAACTTAAACCTCCAGCCCTAGTTTTAGTTTCAGATAAAGCGCAAAAGGATTTAGCTCCCCATGCCAAAAGAGCACTTCTATCTGAGTATTTGATTTGGTTTAAAATTATTCTTGCGATTTGTTCAGACGTATTTTCCATGACTAAGTTTTAAGTTAATCAAAGATAAACATTTTTATAACAAATTGCTATCATTAGTTTGCAATTTGTTATATTTGTGATATAAATTATATTATTATGCCAACACAAGGAGAAAGACAAGATTTTTTATGGAGACCAAATGATGAAAGTTCAACAACAAGAGCTAGATACGATGCTGAAGCGGAACATTGGTATCGCTCTTTTAAAAGTGCCGAAAGAAAACAGGCTTCCGCTCCAATAGGTGAAACTTTTGGAGTGATAGGATTAGTATTAAGCCTAACTCTAAACCTAATGCTATTAATTGTTCTATTGTTAAGCGATTTATTAAAATATCTTAGAAAAAGAATTGATTGAATGATTGTTTATAATGATTTCAATACTTCATAAATCTTAACCATGGCATAAGTATCCAACTTGCAATATTCAAGTAAGTGCTCCCTAGTTTGCTTTATATCACCATTAAACTCCCCTAATACCATTTGAGCAAAAAGAGTACTAGCTGTACCTCCTTCACTTATTTCTAAATCACCATAGGACAATTCTGGAACAAGAGCTGGTAATACAACTTTGATAGAGTAACTGCCTCTCATTTCTCGTGTGTAATACCATTTTTGCTGAAAAGGAATCATAAGGTCTTTTAGCCTACTTACAATGTGATTTATTTCATTTTCAAGTTGTGGATATACAGTAATTAAGTCATTTAATTTCCCACGTTCAAATCCTATATTATAAACTACAATATCACCAGTATCTCCACAGTCTTTAATTAACTGTTTTATAAATGCTTCTCGTGGGTCTATATTGGGATTTGGCTCAGCCAAATATTCCTTATGCTCTAAATCATCCTTTTCATTCTGAATGTGCAGTGAATACTGAAACACTAATTGCTGGTAAGGTCTGCTATTATCAAAAATTGGAACAGCCGTTCCCATTGTTTCAAAGTCTAAAAAATAAAGTGGGTAATTTAAATCCTCTATGAAATTCTTAATTTTTGGTCTATCAATAACTAATTTATTGTCTAACTCACTAGTGACTTGTAAAAATTGGTTAGCATTTAATGGATTATTATTTAAGTCTATTTGGTCTAAAGTAACTATACCTTTGTTATATAAATCGAACTTTTTACTTGTCCATAGATTTGAAATATTAAATACTGAATATTCTGGAATGTGTTCCCAACAATGTCCCCTAAAATCACAATTATAAGGAGTTGAGCAGTGGCTTCCTATATCAATAGCTGGAACCTCATCTTGTAATATCACTTGTTTAAACCTTCCAACTTGACTAGGAATTTTGGGCAAGACTTCTCGAACTCTATCATAAACAGATTCTATTGTAAATAGCTCCTGAATATCAATACCATCATCTTTTACATATTGATTATTAATATGGACTATAGAAATGTCTTTAAGGTCAATTCCTGAATTAACGATTGTATAAAACTGAATCGCTGCATCATTTATATAAACATCAGAAACACTTGTTGAGCTTTTTACTTCATAAGCTTTCCAACCCTCTTCATCTTTAACTAATATATCTAAAGCTGCTAATACTCCATTAAATTGAAATGTAGCTTCATAGATAATTGATTCTCCATTTTCAATAAAATCTTTTGTTTTTAAAACCGATTCTTGCATTTTAAAATGACTTGATGGTGATGCATCAACTCCATTTGGAAATAACTCTTGAGCTAATACACCTACATTCGACCCTTGATTAAATATAGCTTGAAGTTGAGGTGAAACCTCATCCCTTAGCTTATAAAAGTGTTTATAGAGATACAACGATTTTTCACATTGTAATCCTCTAATAAAAGTTGATTTTGAGAGTAATGGCTTTTTCATAATTAAATATCAAAAACATCTATTTGCCAATCTTTAAATTGATATTGACCTTTTTCTAATTCTTTCCATAATTCATAATCAATGTTAAATATATTTTTGGAGTAATCTGTTTCGTTTTCTTTTCCTTTTCTTGAAAGCAATGTTTTTGTTTTTAAAATGAGTATATGAAAAGAAATTGGCTTTTCTGAAGTTGGAAAACCCTCGAAAGCTTTTTTGAATTTTTCAAATAGTCTTTTTATTGTTCCTTTATCTTCACCGTCAATTAAATGAACCCAAGCTCCATTAAAATTCTCTTTTGTGAGCTTTTCAATATCTTTATCAATAGAAGGCTGTTCGGGATTATGAGCTTTAAACTCAATATTCATTACTTTGTCTTCTTTATGGTAAAAGCTTAAATCTGAAGATGCACTGCGGTTACCTTTTGCATTCTCATCAAACACATAATTATTTTCAGTTGGAGTTTCTACAGAAAAATATAGTTCAGGGTGTTGAAATTGTCCGTGAAGATTTGTTAATGTAAACCTTAATTCCTGTTCACTAATTCTTTTTTCTCCACTTCTGTATTCTGGGATTCTTAAAAGAGTTTTTCTGTCATCTGGCTTATTAAAATATATTTTTAATAATTCTTTCGATGATTCTTGTACTAGTTTAAGTAAATAGTCATTTAGTGTATTAGTATCCATAGCTTCCCTTGTTATATTATTTTTTCAAATATTTCTGTGCCAATATTTAAGTTCAAATAATCATTCTCATCGAGTACATTAATAAACCCAACCTTACATTGATTTGTTCTATCATACTCAATTTTATGCTCTATTTCATGTGGCTTTTCTTCTCTTCCTTTCCAGTAATTTCCAAATCCTTCATTAATTACTTTTGAATTTGGATATAATAGCATGCTTCTCTTGGCATCCCAATATAAATTATAGGCATACATCTGCTTTAAATCATTGTCACTTGGTTTAGGATTGGTCGCATCTAAAACTTTCCATTTTGTATCAATTATAAATGTTTCAGCATTATCCTTATTCTTATTTCGGATAAGTACTAAATCTGGTCTAATAGTTCTTCCCTCCCAGAATACTTGTTTATTTTGGAAACTCACAGTAATATTATCATTTTTAGTTCGTAACAACATTCTGTAGACATACTCTTCCCAAAGTTTATTCATATCAAACAATAGAGTTAACATGTTCTCTTGACCTGACCTAATATCTGGCGAATAGTTTAAGATAATCATCTTTGCAATTTGTAGTGCTCGACTATATGCAACGGTCTTTCTATTCTCTTTAACCTTTTCAAAGTGGTGTTTTTGAATTGGAATTTCTTTTATCTCTGGAAAGTTTGCTTTTAATCTGGCTATCCTATCCTTTAGTTGCGAATTATAGGTTAAAGCGCCAAGAATTGATAGACCTCTTAAAATGATTTGATTAACTAAATTCTCAAAATCATATACCTGATGCACCGTGTAGAATCGCTCTTGGTGAATTAGATTTTGTTGTATGTTTTTATTAAAATCTAATCTCCCTTTTAAAGCAAGAACATTTGAAGAATCCCTTCTATATTGCTTAACTAAACCAGCTCTTAACAAACTTTGTACCTCATCTAGATACATTTCAAAATAAAGGTCTAGAAGAGAATTGTGCTTTCTTTTAAGATTAGCCTCAGATACCGAATTAACGTTTATATGCTTACATATTTTGAGCATGTTGAGCAAAGCACCATGCCATGCTGTAAAGTCAGAATCCTCCACAACATTCTTGTCAGTTTTTGGCAGGATTTCTATAGTTAATCCACCAATCTGTATAACACCTACATAATTTTTAAACTTAACACCATCCCGAATTCCTGTAAAATATACATTGTTGTTTTTGTCGTTAAATTCATATAGTTTATCAAGTTCTCTTGGCTCCAAAGACCTTCCTCTCCAATCCATGTGAAGGGTTAACTTTTCAAACTCAAAAACTTGAATAACTCTAGACATATTTTATTCTTCGTATATAGCTTTAAAATCCCAATCGTCTTGATTTGTTACTTCGTAAACAGAACGCTCCAACAAGTCATTAGCTATTGAAGGGTCATAATCATTTTCTTTAGCAAATTTCACATTAGATTTAGTTCCCTTTGTAATAAAACTTTTACCTAGCACTAAACTTATTTTTCCAAAATCACCGAAGAAGTATTCTTCTAATAGTGGTATTACTTTATCTTTAAAAACATCCTTAAGTCCATTTTCAGAATCAACATTCAAGAAATAGGAATGACCAATTTTATGGTCCTTGTCTATTAGTTTTTCTATTCTATCATTTATTGTTTTAAGGATTTCAACAACATTGATGTCATCAATCATTCCTTGAGCGTTTTTTAATTTTCCTTCTGTTAAAATTAAATCAGGATTTGGCGGCATTTCTCTAAACGAAAAACGTCTTCTGAGAGCGGTATCTAAAGCTTCTATACTTCTGTCTGCAGTATTCATAGTTCCGAGGATATAAACGTTGTGAGGCACCTTAAACTCTTTTTTTGAGTATGGAAGTGTCACACTTAACTCTTCATCCTTGTCTGCACGCTTATCTTTTTCTATTAGTGTAATTAATTCACCAAAAATAGAAGAGACATTTCCTCTATTAATCTCATCAACAATTAATACAAAGTTCTTTGGGTTTTTAGGCAGTTTAAGCGTGTCGATTTTCTTTTCTTTAACAAAGAAATCCTGTTTTATTTCTTTTTTCTCAAGTTTATAAATTGTTTGTTGAGATAAATTTTTATTATAAATTTCTTTTGCTGGGATTCTCTTATCTGTAAATATCCATTCAACTTCTCTAAAATGATTCCAATAGGGGTTGTTTTCAAAAGGAGATTCATCTAAATATTTATAATTGCCAGTAACTTTCCCTATCGCTCTTACATATAAATTGCCATCAGATATAACCACATAATTTCCAATTTTCATGTAATTACTAAAAATATTCATCGCTTGAATTGGGAAAGACTCTAAACTTTTTTCAAGACCAAAAGACCTAATTTCTTTTTCGTTTTTACCAGTAAAATCATGTCCATCTCCAAATCCAATAGTTATGCATGAGTTTTCAATGCAGTAGTCGTAGATATCACTTGCGCTTTCTTTTTGTGTGTTTCCAAGTGACATTTTATAAAAATGTGCTTTATCATACTCATCTTGAGATATAGAAATTAAAGAGTCTGAATCTATAGAAACAGCTTCTAAACTATCATTTGCAAGTCTGCACACTTTTTTAAATATGCCTTCTTGAATATCATATTTTAAGTATGTATCACCTTCTCTAGGTTCGATGGGTTTAATGCCCTCAATAAAATCTTCATAGCTAAAGGATTGATGAAATGTGGTGAATCCAATTTGCCCAATATCTTCATTTTCATTATTTAAGAGTAATAGCCGAAATCGTTCTTTTAAGTTATATCTATTATCTTTATTAAGCTTATAAAATTCTGGGTCAACAATTTTTATAGCTTCATTAATTGTGTGATATGTTTTTCCTGTACCTGGTGGTCCGAAAAATATTTGGTTTAAATCTATTTCTTTATCCATATCTAATGTTGTTAAAATATCACTTCCTTCTGTCTTATTTTCTTTTTCTTTAATTTTTAAAAACTCTATATATGCTCCTACAGCAGCAGAATAGAAGCGTCCCTCTCCATAAGAAGTAGCTTTAGCAAAATGATATTTACCATTTTTTTCTGTTTGATGAAGTTTTAAATCATCATAAAGCTCTCCTAGGGATTTTACATCATTCTCGGTATAAATTTTAATTTTAAAATAACTGATTAAGATGTCAATAGCTCTTATGTAAGCGGATGCTTTTCCGCTTTCAACACCATTTTTGATTAACCATTTATGGAATTTATCTTTCATCGAATCCTGTTCCATAATCCATTTCTTTATATTATTAAGAGTATCACTTATTTCAGGGTTTAGTTCAATAGATTCATCTAAAATACTTAATGCAGTTTCAGGTTTTTTGAGATAACTAAAACCTACTTGACCAACTCGATTAAGCTCTTCTAGATACCCTTTGTCTTTGATGTCATCTATTTTGTTTGGAAGTACAACACTAAAATTTTTATCTGCGATGAGGTTATAAGATTCCTTATCATTAATGTTTGCCACATCCTTTAAAACTTGGGTCTTACCGTAAAAACCAACAATTTTTCCTTGAGAATAAAATATGATAAAGTTATTATTTCCAGATACTTTCGGGGCATTAGTAAACTTTACAAAGCCATATAGCTTGTTTCCTTCATTTCTTGGATTTTCATAATCAAAATTCCAGCTTTCGTGAGGAATATTATCTCCACCAACCCAAGCATGACCACTCATATCCTCACTTACTTCTTTCCAGTCTTTGCTGTTCCATGTGATGTTGGCTATTATAATTTTAAGAGATGAAGCAGACTTAACTTTACTTTTTTTGCTTAAAGTGTTCTTTAGGACCCTTTCAAATTTTGCAACTGGAATTTCCAATTCATCCCTAAGATTCATTTCCTTGATAATACTTTCTATTTGTGGTTTTTGGTTCGTTAAAAACTCTTCTAAACATTCTAATGGCTCATTTGATGTATAATTTTTATAGAAATGTGTTTCTTTAACTTTTTTAAATCCACCAATTGTTCTTACAATATTATTATAGCAAGCTATTACTTGGTCATCTTTTTCTTTTTTAAAGATGATTTCTAGCCTACATTTCGTTTCGCCTTCATCATTAATTTGAAAAATAAAAGAAATGCTTCTTGTTGAGAGATTACCAGCCGTTCTATTTGAAAATCCAACAGCAATATATTCCTCAGTGCCTTGAAACCAATAACCATCATCTAAACGGTTATTTCTGTTTTGCTGCCGTAACCAAAACTTAAGTTTAGGCTTAGTTAATCGTTTTTGAATTAAATAATCCAAAATTTCGTTGCTCCAATCTATAGTGTTTTTTAATTCATTCATTTAATTATCAAAATTAAAATGTATTGCAATTATATTAAATCAAAAATATCTTAGTGACGGGTTAAGTAATTTGTTTTTTAATAATATCAAATCAATTTCCTCTTTAGGAATATTATTGTTGTGACAACTTAGAGATTTTAAGTTTTTTAAGTCAAATAAAGTTTCAATATTTATAATTTTATTATAGGAGCAATATAATGATTGAAGATTCTTTGATTTTCTAAGTGGTTCTAAATCTCTTATTTCATTCTCTCCTATATGCAAAAACTTTAAATTATTCAAATACGATAACGCCCCAATATCTTCAATAAAATTATTATTTAAGTATACAGCTTCTAAACTTGTAATACCTTTTATATCATCAATATTTGAAATACGATTTCCATAAAAGTCTATTGATTTAAGATACTTTCTTTTGGAAATTGATGATAGGTCAGAAATACGATTATAACTAAATGAAATACTCTCTAATTTAAAAAGCCCTCTTAATGCATTAATGTTATCTATTTTATTTCCTCCTAAATTTAATTTTTTGAGATTTTTCAACTTTTTTATAGGCGTTAAATCTGAAATATAACAGTCGGTAATCCATAAAAATTCTAAAGAAAATAAATTTGATAAAGGACTTAAATCAGAAAGTGGATTAGAGCTGCCATATATACGTTTTAAGGAATTTAATTTTTTAAGTGGTTTAATATTATAAATATTACATCTTTCAAATGCAATTTCTTCCAAATCTTTAAAATTGACTATTTTTTTTAAATCACTGATTTTAGTATTTGATATGGCTAACCGTTTTAGTTTAAAATGAGCAATTGGTTTTAAATCTTTAATAGGGAAACCATTGCAACAAAGAATGTCCATTTCTACAATTTCATTAATTATATCTTTATTAATTTTAAAATTTACCTTATCAAAATTTTCTTGAAAGTCCATTTTATAGGTGTCCGTAAGATATGTAAATGCTATTGCCCGACCTCTTTTTTTTTCAAGTCTATTTTTTTTAATTGCATAATTCATCATTAAAATATGTTGCCACATTTCGGATAAATTACTCCACCATATTAGATTGGATTCTTGCATTATTTAAAAACAGTATTTTTTTTTAAAACTTCCAGCCAATAACAAAAAGTTATTTTCTCTAAATAGGCAGATTGCTTAAACCCTTCTGGAAAACCTTTTTCCTTAAAATCATTAATTGCAAGATTAATATGTTCTAAATTAACTTTGTCAAACTTCATGTAATGTAATTTTTTTTTGCGAAGGGGATTATTCTTGCATTTGTTAATGACATTTTTAAAAAGTTATTTAAATTAAAATAGATTAGAATTCTCGTATTACCCATAATACTATCTTTATTATAGCTTGTTAATTATTATCTAATGAAAAGTTAGAATAAATTGATTCATTTATTGTAATGGTTATTTCTGGATAAACCAGTTTTAATTCATTAAATGTTAACTTGTATAATTTAGCCACATACATTTCAGTTTTGATAAATTTAACTCCATGCCCTTCATATGTTTCTTTGGAATTATTAAACTGTTTTGCAAAATCAATTAATTTTAGTTTGTGATGTTTCTCCAGGATTGGGATTGGAATGTTTTTTAACACTTCATTGCCAATATTTAAATAGCCTCCAGACATTTTTAAAGAATGATAAGATATTTTTAAAAAGTAAGAAACAACTTTAGAATTTAATATTGTCAATAACCACATCAATGAATGAGAATTATTGTTTTCATTTAATATAATTGATGTTGATTTACCAGCCAAAAATTCACCATGCTCATCTAAAACCCCCTCAATATCGATTGACATTCCAGCTATAATAATTTTAGGGCTATTTGCTTGTGTTAGCCTAGTTTTATTTATTTCTTCAATATTATTTTTACTAATTACTGGATGTAAATATGCATCCTTAATATATTGAGTGTTTTTAATCCCCCAGAGTGACTGGTACTTGTCGATGGTACCAGTGTTAATTAATTTTTTAAATGATTTAGAAACCGAATTGTTATCAATTAATTTATCCTTGATTAAATATGCTTCGGAAACTGTTGCGGAACCCAAAATTGAATAATTATCAAAATCTCTTAATTGTCTATTTTCTAATAATTTTAAAATTAAACTAACTACATCTTCATTATTAAAGTATTTATCCCATAATAAATCACTTTTAAAAACAGAATAACTAATAGTTTTAGTCGATAAAATATTATATGCCGAATTAATTTTTGAAAGCTTAACGGAGTTGTGAGATGAATTTTTTGATAAATTAATTGTAATAGGATATACGCTTGCTTCTTTAAAAACATTTAATCTTGAATAATCTCGAATATCAAATATTGAATATTTTGACATAAATTCCTTTGATTTCAAGGAATATTTAGCACCTATCAATTTATTTGGAATAATGTATGAAAATACTCCATTATCATTAGTTAGCTTGATGCCTTTCTCAATAAACACAATAAACAAATCCCAATTCCCTTTTGCAGTTTCATATATTGTTTTATAAATTATCCTTTCCTCAGGATTATTATTTGTCATCGTTTCAGAATCAACATAGGGCGGATTGCCAATTACAATATCAAAGCCACCATTATCAAATACTTCTTGAAAAAATAAATGCCATAAAAAGAATGGGCGTTCATTGGAATTAGAAAGTTGGGCTAATTTGTTTTCTTTTTCATCGTATTCTGATAATGTTTTGTTTAGTTTGGATAAAACTTTAGCTCCTTTACTACTAGTTCTTATCTTTTCTTTTTGCTCCCAAGTCCTAGCTGCTGCTTCATCAAGGATTAATTTCTTTTCAAGTTTATTTGCTTTCTTTTTTATTGTTTTTTTAAGTTCAGATAAGGTAAAGTAAATATGATTAAGCACTTGCTCATCAATCCGTTTGTGTAAATCTTTTTTTGTATTCGGGTCATCGGCATTAAAGTACTGGTCCATTAAAGTTTTAATATCTTCAAAATTTAAAGACATAGATACTTTCTTTTTAGCTTCACCACTAAATATATCTATCTGTTCGCTCTCATAAACCGCTTCATAGGCGGAAGCGTCACTTATTTGGCTTAAGTCAATGCCTTCAAAACTCTCTAGCAAGCTATTCCCTTGCATTATTTTATAATCCAAATTAGGTAATGGCAAAGGTTCTATCTCATCTACAACTAATGCTAACCAGAAACGTAACCTTGCAATATCTACAGCTCCACTTTCTATATCTACGCCATAAATGCTATGTTGTATAATGTTCTTTTTAACTAGATGAGGTTGCCATTCTTTATCACTAATGTTCCAAACTCTGGCAACAGAATCTGGTTGTATCCAATACAATGCTTCTATTACATAGTAAATAACATTTAAAATTCCCATTGGGAAGGCTCCTGAGCCTATAGCTGGGTCGCATACTTTAACATCATACAATGCTTTAGCAATAGGTTCTACTAAATCTAAATCAGAAATGTCTTCTGCTAATCGGTTTCTTATTAAATCTTCAATAGCCTGTTTTACTTCGCCAGATACCTCTGTATTTAACTTGGTCGCCAAATATTCGATGAGGCTTTCTTGGCACATATACTGCACAATAACCTTTGGGGTATAAAAGGCTCCTTTATCCTTGTTATCTTCCAGCAAGTTTTCAAAAATATGCCCTAACATTTCTGGGTCAATCCCTACTTCATGGTCATTAGGGTCGTTCTCATCAATAGTGAAATTATATTGACCAAAAAATTCAAATAAGTCTTCAAAATATTGTTTAGGAAAATCTATCTTTTTTGATTCGGCATTATCAGAATCAAATAATCCACCATTAAGATATGGCACTTTAGAATTATTTAATGGTCCTTCTAATTCATCACATGTAAATAGATTATTTTCTCTTTTAGCATTTAAAGTATTATAGAATAGCTCCGCTAAGCAATTACTGTGAAACTGTTCTTTATTATTATATCCCTTATATAGGTTTTGCATGAATTGTTTATCTCCATCTTCCCAAGCAACATTTCCAGCAGTACACCCCAACCAACCTTTCTTTTGTAAAAAATGAAGAAACACGATACGTCCTAAAAGTTTTTTTGTAAAGTTTCTAATCTTAATTTCTTGTTTTTCTTGGTCATTTGCATGAAATACATTTTTATATTCTTCTTTAGAAGCTATGTATTTCCAGAACTTGTCAAACTGTTTCTTGTATTTATCAAAAAATTCTTTTGATAACTGCTCCACAGAGAATGCGTGTTGAATGGCATTAATATCAACATCATCTTTATTTTCACTTAATTTATAAAAACGGTCTGCTGGTGTTTTACAGCTTTCATTTTTACCTAATACATACGTAAACCGTTTTGTATCTGTTTTCTTCTGTACAAAATCACTTTCTTCTTCATCAAACTCCGTACTTCTGGCAGAAAAGGTAAACCGATAGTCATCTGTACCTTGCTCAAAAACAGATAATACACCATGAATTTGTTCTTGGTCTATGTATTTAGATATCTCGTTATTTAATTCAACTCTATTACGCTGTATATTAACAGAATCTGCCAGTAAAAGCTCAAATAAAGCTAGGTTTTTACCATCATTTAACCGTACACTTCCTATTTGACGAAATCTTTTTATTTTATCATTATGTATAGGGAATTCTTTGGGAGATGAAAGAATGGAAACATTTGGGAAAACAAATTGGATTATTTCTTTCCAATTCTCTTGTTTATAAGGTTGACTTAAAAGTTTTTGTAGGTCTCTTTTGTCCATATTATTTATTGTATGAGTAAGATTCTGATATAATGATTTCTGGTTTCATTTTTTCAAATGATTTCACACTAACAATTGGCGAAGCAGAATTAGACTCTTTAATGTCAATTGGGTACTTATTTATAATTCTAATGACAGCATCTAACAAATCGACAGGTCTTATTTTGTCTTTCTTAGCATTACGCTTAAGGGCATTTATTTCTCTTTGTAGCTTTTGAAATTTTGCAATTTTTACAGCTTGTTTAGCAGCTTTTATAGTTTCTCTTTCCTTTTTATTAATAAAGGGAAAACTTAAAAACCCATCAAGATAGGATAGTGCTCTTTTTTCATTAGGACCTTGAGTAGTATCTACCACTTGACCCCTTGCCATTTCTTCTTTTAATTTTTCATCAAAATCATTTACGGCTATTCCTACTTGTTCGTGATGCTTCTCGTGCAAATCAATGCCTTGCTCTGGCTTATCTGCTCTAAACTCTTTAGCAACCTCAACAAAGCCCATTTCTTCTAATTCTTCGTTTCCTTTTACCCAATAAAAAGCATCTCTTCGGTGATTTCTAATAAAACAAATGGTGCTGCCTTTTTTTGTTCTGTCTTTACGACCAACTCTTGCTTTTAGAGGTAGATTTCTAATGCGTCTAAATTCTTCAGGATTTTCTTCTTTAAACTTTCTTAACTCCATGAAGATAAGCCAAACGCTCATCTTTTTCTTCATCAACATCTTTTTCAAAAAGTCCAAAAGATTGAATCTCTTCATCAGGGGAATAAATCTCACTGTCTTCTCCTAAAGCGGAATGGAAGGCTTGGAGTTTCATAATAGCTTTCTTTTCTAATTCGATATCGCTATTAACCTTCGCTGTAGGATAGAAATTGAAAATATGAATGAATGGTGCAACCGAACCGATTCTATTAACCCGTCCAATACGTTGCATTAGTTTAGTAGAGTTCCAAGGCGTATCATAGTTTACTATAACATTCGACCTATGAAGGTTTACACCTTCAGCTAAAACCTCAGTACAGATTATTATTCTATAGTCTGAAAGGTATTGTTCTCTTGGAATATTAGCATCAAAATTTAACTTGATAGTTTCTTTTAGATTATCTCTGTTTGCAGCATGAACCTCCAGAACATCTGTTCTTCCAGCTTTTTTCAATGTATTTGTAATATAAGAAGTTGTTTCTTTTGATTCTGAAAAAACGACTAACTTCTGCTGTGGATTAATCTCTTTGTTTAGCAATTCATCTTCAAGCTTTCTTTTGAACTCATCCAATTTTGGGTCTTCAGTAACTTTAGCCCATCTTTTGTTTAAGCCTTCTACAATTTCATAATCTCTTTTTAACTCTGTTAAGAAATGTGATTCAAAATCTTCAGGAATACAAATTGTTATTGTTGGGTCAGTTTCAATTACATCTGCAATTTTTTCAACCAATTCGTCCTCCCGACCTTCAATAATATATTCATTAACTTTTAAATTTGGAGCTATATATATTGTTCCATCATCAAACATTTTTATCATAGCTGCTGTAGCCTTAGAAAACCTATTTAGAGAGGCTTTAAAGGCATGAAAACTACTATCAATACGTTTAACTAATAACACCTTCATCATGCTTGCTAAGGCTCCAGAGGCAACATCTGCATTTTTATATTTTTGTTTTTTTTCAGGCAGTAAATATTTTATAGCTTGATACCTGTAATATTTTATTCCATCAATGTCATGTGATAGGAGATACATGGTTTCATCATAAAGTTTATCAACCTCATCACTTAACTTATAGAAAAGTTTATTTGGTTTCTTTATATCTGGAAAAACAATCCCTTGTTCAGCGATATCAATTTTATATTGGTCGTGAATTTTTAAGTCAGTTCTAGTTCTTCTAATAGTTAATGGAGCTATGACTTTATTTCTAATTTCTTGATAGATATACTTAACTGATTCCTGAACTTCTGCAATATTTGGATTATCCTTGAGACTTTTATATGCATCAATTTTTCCTCTGAAAAAATGTTGAAGGTTAGATACCTCTAGCGAGGAATCTTTTGCGTCTTGAAATAGATAAATTTGATTAGCAATATCTGATGGTCTATTATTTAAAGGTGTTGCAGAAATGAGCATTACTTTTTTATTTGCTCTACTGCCATCTGGCATTATTTGCTTTGTCTTTGTTTTACAAAGTTTTTGAAGTTCATTATAAGCTTCAGCGGTATCATTTCTAAATTTATGTGCTTCATCAACAATTATTAAATCATACTTTTCAGGGTCTTTTATTTTGTGTAAACTTCCATTAGTGATAATATCATAATTCTTAATTTCAAACTTATCTAAGGTGTCTACCCAATTCTCTTTTAATGCTGGGGGTACTATGATTAGTATTGTTGAAATATGCGAGGGGAATCCGTTAGAGTAGAAAAACTTTTTGGCAATTAATGTTCCCACGACTGTTTTTCCTAGTCCTACTACATCTGCTAGAAAGAAACCATTATGCTTCTTTAGTAATTCATAACCTTGATTCACCGCATCTATTTGGTAAGACAATCGCATAAAGCCTTGAGGAAGGTCTGAAACTGAGTTTGGGTCGAATTCAACACTCTTTCCAAAATATTCTATTAGAAACTTTATATAAACTTCAAAAGGTGTGAAAGTATCGTTGAGGTAAGTGTCCTCTTTAACTTTCTTAATTTCTACAGGTAAAATAGAAATGCCTTCTTCCCAAAGTTTTTCAAATTCCTTTGTCGCAAAAGCTACGTCATCATAAGACTCGAGAATTACATTAAACTCGTAGTTACTACCCTCATATCCACCCAAACCAGAGTCTGTTAGATTTGATGACCCTGTTATAACCTTACCTTGATTGTGTTCATTCCACTTCTCTGGTCTAAAGATGTAGATTTTAGCATGTAGTTTTCTACTTGGATGCGCTTTGATTTCAATTTTCTTTGAAGAAATATCTTCGATAAACTGAAGGATGCCAGATTCTACTTCTTTAGAATACTTTGCAGTTTGTATATCTTCTTTAGCTTCGTTTAAAAACTCTATCAAAGTCTGATTGGCATCACCTTGAAATAATAATCCTTTAGAATTATATTTCGCAATAATTTTATCTACATCAATACCTAATAGTATTCTGATTTTTGGAACATCTTTGAGGAATTCTCTGATTCTGAAATATCCTGATGCTCTAAAGTATCCTACTAAAGCATCAAAATATTCTATGTCCTTATTATTTTCAAAAACTCCTTTAAATTTATTTAAAAGGGTATTGTCACCATCATTTGTAAAAAAGCGTGTGCTCATAAATTTATCTCATCCTAATTCTAAGGTTAATAATTGTGTCTTATTAATTAATTCACGGGGGAGAGCATAAACTTAGGCAATATTGTAGGAAGATTGGCATTTTAAAGAACAAATTCATTATGTTTTTGATTTCAGAAATATATAAAGAATTATTGTTGCTATTATACAATTTACACTCTTGAAGCAGATTCTATTAATAATCTAATTGCAGATGATGCACTACCACCATATTTCGGTTTTTGAGCCAACTTGTTTAATTTTTCTTTAAGTTGAGGTGAGATGCGCATAATAAAGGTCTCAGTGTTTTCGGTTGATGGTAATTTTGCCATGATATTTGATTTGTATATAAATATCAGTAATCTGTATAAACATTGAGAGAATATCAACTAGTTAAGTTAAGGTACCTTTTTGTCAAACTTTAGCCAGTTATTTAAAGTATATACTTTATATAAATGGTCGTTTCCTGTAAGTTTTAGACATTTCCTAGGGACTGGTGTTCAAAAAGAAACTAAATATTCAATTATTTTTTTAACTCTAACAACGTATCCTCTCTTATAATAGAGCTAAAAATAAACTTGTATATACAAGGGGTCGGATGTGTAAAATAATTTTTTGAAAATTTTCAGAGAATTATTTAAGCATTAAACCTCATATTTTTAAATTATCGAACTAACTAACTTTGGATAATAATTGTTGCCAATGTTCAGTTTTAAGACTTGGGTTTAAGCCAAAGTATTTCCCAAGAAGAGTGTTGAACTCTTCTTCTAATATAGCCTTATAAGGTGCTGTAGTGACAATAGAGTCATGTACAGTAAATAATGGCATCTCTGGGTAACTATTGGAAATTACCTTCGTACAATAGTCTAATACGCAGTTAGCTTCAATGTTTTGTAATAAAACTGGAAAGAAATTCTTCACCCTATTAAATTTAATGAATTGCGTTATTCGATATATTTCAGGATAGTGTTTCTTAAATACACTAATGAATTCAGAATGACAGTTCTTAGATGAGAACAAAGATTGAATAACCATATCTTTACTAGCCTTTCTTAAGTCCTCGTACTTTTTATGATTTCTTACCCAAGTTCCTTTTATTTTCTTAGGTAAACTGATGTAACATTGTTCAAATACATCTTTGGATATTAACCCTTCGTTAAATAAAATCTCACCATATTGTTCATAAAACGTACCATCTAATACTTGATTAATGAATGCTTGTAATTCCTTGTTATTAGTAGTGTCACGAAAAACCTGTGACATAATAGAGGTATGTAATATATTATACTCATTTGATAAGAAAATATTTAATCGATTAATACTTGGATTTATTAATTGATTTAATAAAGAAGCATAGATAAATGGTTGAGAATTCTTTATGTCTAATGATATCAATTCTTCTTTATTATATTTAACAAACCTTCTAATGTCTTTAGGTATTGAAGTGAATATAGAATGTAACCTATTATCCAATCCTTCTCTACTATAAGACCAACATTCATTTTCAATTGATTTAATTGAAAAGGTTCTTTTATTCTTCTTATTGAATTCAGAACCCTTCTTATAAGTATCTCTAGTATATTTCAACGCTCCTTTAGAATCTATGGTTAAGAGTTCAGGGTTAAACCACTTGGTTAAATGGGGACATTTTTCATCAGCGGTCTTCATTTTTTTAACCTTAAAAACATTTGCTTCCTTAATGAAGTGGGAGTTGTCTTCCACCCAATGAAATTCTAAGGCATGCTTTCTATAAGCTTCACCCAATCTATATTTTTTGCATGTCTTGTATTCTGTGCTATATGGAACGCATCTCTTATCCAAGAAATCTTCACCTTGAAGGAAATCGATGTATATTTTATAATTATAAATCTTTTTCAATGTGTCACTACATAATGGAATCCAACCGTTTTCGTTCTTTTGGTCTCGATTGATTGGGATATAAAATAATAAGTTCATTATATATGACGCTTTAGCCAAATTTAATTTATCACCATCGGTTGATTGGTTATAAACGGTTATCTCTCTCTTAAGAGCTTCGAATAAACGCTTAGGCAACCAAACTCCAATCTTTTTTTTATTTATATATGTTATCATATTTTTTAATTTTAGGATTATAATAAGAAGAAATCAAAGTCTGATTCAAGTACTTCAACTTGTTTGCCATCAGTACCAAGTGCTTTAATCAATTTAGCTTTCTTTTTTCTTTTGTAATAATTGGCTTCTTTAGCCAATGATGGTAATATTAAATTCTGTTCACCGAATATTTTATACTCAACCCCTTTTTTTGTTGAGAAAACAAGGTCTATTAGAAAGAAATGTAACTTATTGTTTTCATTCTTTTTACCAAGAGAATCACCCTCCATCAAAGTTGTTATTCTTTTAATCTCTTTAACTGCTTTGATTCTGGATTTAAATGGAGTTACTTCCTGAAATTCTTTTTCATAGGAATTAGAAGTTCGTTTTCCTGTTTTATCTGATTCGAAGACACTTAGTTTTATAATATATTTTTCCATTTTAATTTAGTTTTGTGAGCTACATAGATTTTCACCCTGATTAATAATAATGTTAGAAAGTTTTAATTTTTAGTAAGTGGAAATCTCTTATTTAAGAGACTTTTCTATGGAATAAATCCCAGTTGGAGTTCATTTTAAGAACCTCACCAAGTTGCTTAATGGGATAGAGGTACACTTCACCAATCACGGTAAATGGTATAACACCAGATTCCCTATATTTTATTATAGTGTTAGGAGATAGACCAAATTTTATTTTAAGGTCTTTGTTACGGTAGTAACCTACTTTGTTTGTGGGTGTTTTTTTGTTGAGGGTTTTCTCAATAATAACCAGTTTGTTTAAAACTGGATTTAATAGACTTTGAAGTTTGTCTATTGATACTAAAACTAATTGTTTTTCATTATTCATCATAATATGTTTTTTTTATTATGATGTAAAATTACAGCGACAAGCCCTGCATATCTAAGGATTCCCTAGGATTCCCTCCCTGTAATTTCCTCTAATCTCGATTCAAATTTTTCTATTAAGTTTTCTAGTAATTCTATTTCATCATCATTTACTTCCCTATTATTTAAGGCTGTAAATTGTTTCTTAATATCTCCAACTCTAGTTAGATTATTATTGTGCTTGTAATAGATATTTGAACTATTTATAAATGCTTTTAGCTTTGTTTGAGAATTATGTATATTATCAGTATCCGTTTTAATTACTTTTAATTCATGAAGTGTATGAAAGAATATAGCTATATCCTTTTTTGACATGGCGAATTCAAGTTTGACCCCATTAGGATTATTAATGATTTCATCTAATTCAGTTTTATTATCATCTGAAAAGTCTTCTAATTTTTGAATCACAGATAACAAACTATCCAATTTATATGCGATTTCTTTAACCATTTGGATGTGTAATGTTATAATATAAGATAAGTGAGCTTTGGCATATATAGAGTTTAATTCTGATTCTTCAATATTATAATTTTTAACTAGCAAAACATTGAGTTCTTCTTGTTTCAAAGATTCATCAAAACCTATATCAAAAAAGCCTTTAATAATTTCAAGAATATATTCTGCTCTATCGTCAAATTGGTTTGTGGGATTGGGTAGTTTTAATATTAAAGCCTCTTTTAGAGGAGCCACCTTTGGGAAAACGATTTCAGCATCCCAGTTATGCCTAGAATAATCAAGTGAAGAGTAGTCTTCATAATTAAACTTAGTAAGTTCCTCATAAGTATTAATTACATCTTGATAAATAACACTTAAAAATTTGAGATGGTTGTTTGCATCATAATTAATATTCTTATCAAGTAGCTTTTCTATTTTTTTAAGTTGTTTAGAAAAGTAGTTAGGCTGTAAATCTGTAACCCATTTGTTATTGTATCTATAATTTTCAACAGATAGATTAAATGTTATGTTTAAAGCAATTGACTTACTTATTAAATCATTCAGTTTAGCTAATTGTTGCATGAGAATATTTTAAATTAAAAAAAGCCCTAGTTAAAGGGCTTCTAAATTAAATAAATTATTGGACTAAGCGAATTTTAGACTTAATTTATCCATATCTTTTTTCACATTTGAATCTAAAACTTTAGCATAATGCTGGGTCATTTTTATGCTAGTATGCCCCATCATTTTGGAAACGTTTTCTATACCTACACCATTACCTAGAGTAACTGTTGTAGCAAAAGTATGTCTGGCTACATAATGTGTGAGCTTCTTGTCTATTTGACATAAATCGCCTATTTCTTTCAGATATTCGTTCACCTTCTGATTACTAATTTTTGGAAGGAGTCTCTCACCACCTAGATTTGAGTATTTATCAATAATTCTTTTTACAGTTGGTAAGATTGGAACATTAGTTGGAATATTAGTTTTTGCTCGATTAGTTTTCAACCATAGGGTACCTTCAGAATCCTTTATTACATTTTTCTTAGTTAAGTTTTGAACATCAATAGGAGCGTAACTGGTGTAACAAGAAAAAAGAAAGATATCTCTGACTCTATTTAATCTTCCTGTATGAAAGACTTTATTTTGAATCCTCTCAAGTTCATCTTTAGTAAGAAACACAGCTTCTTTAATATCAAGTTTTTCATCGTAAGCTAAAAATGGATTGGTAGTAATTATATTGCGTTTAATTCCATAATAACAAACTGTTTTGAAACATTGGAAGTACTTTACCACTGAATTATGGCTTATACCAACTTTGTAATTAAAAGATGATTCATATTTAAGGAAAGATTCGAGATTGTAAACAAATTGATTGTCAATATCACTTATACTGAAAGACGTTTTTCCATGTTTCTTATTTATATAGTTACATAATAAATCTTTAGCTCTACTATACTTTTGTAAAGAAGCTTTAGAGCGTTCACCAGCTTCAAATTTCTTTTTAAAGTATTCGTTATGCTTTTTAAATAGTGTGAGAATATCAATATCTCCTAGTTTCATATACTTACCATTAAGTCTATTCTTAATATCAGATAATGTAGCGTCTGGATTGATTCGAGAAAGTTCAAAGTAAATAGATTCAATTTTATTCTCCAGCACATCAATAGCGGTCTTACAGTTCTTTTCAGTATTCAAACGGAGCTTATTCCTTAGCTTATTGGTAAAATCCCACCTCTCTTTACAGATATTTTTACCTGTACTCAACGTTGTTGTCTTACCCAGTAACTTAATTTTAGCATAAATAGGTGATTCACCGTTGCTGTTTTGTTTGTCTGTTTTTAAATAGAAAAATGTTTTAATCATAGTTTTACTAATTTAATGTTAGCTAAAATTATCAGTAAAACAGGATGTTAGCTAGGGATTCCCTAGGATTCCCTCAAGAAATAGTTACCCTTATTATCACAAAATGTAAGGGTAACCTATAGGGTAACTTAACTTTGATATATAATGTGTATTATGATTATATATAAAAAACAAAAAACCCTCTAAACATAATGTTTAAAGGGTTTTGACTTTTTAAGTGTCAAATGACTACTTAATCAGCGGAGAGTAAGGGATTCGAACCCCTGGAGGTGTGACCCTCAACAGTTTTCAAGACTGCCGCATTCGACCACTCTGCCAACTCTCCTATAATTGCAGTGTCAAGTATTCCTTGATTGCGGATGCAAATATACTATCCTTTTTTAAAATTCAAATGATATTTATAGATTTTTTGAGCCTGTTTTATTTAGTCTAAAAAGATACATTACAGATGTGAGTTTTAAGACTCTTAAGGGCTCTTAATCTTCATCAAGCCCCTTAATAAACTTGAATCTCTTATGTGTCCAGAAGTAAAATTCAGGTGCTATTTCTATTTGTTTTTGAAGTAAATTTGCGAACTTATCAGTAAGCTCAAAGTCTTTGTAATCATTGGGGTTTTCAGTTATGACTGTAAATGTTGCTTCGTAGTACCCTCGCTTTACTTTTGTAACTCCTAAAAAAACCAATGGTAGATTGTGTTCTTTTGCTATCGATTCAACACCAATAAAAAATGGAGTCTTTACACTAAAAAAAGGAGCCCAATGTTTATTTCTGTCATTTGAAGGAGACTGGTCCATAATAAAACCAAACATTGCAGCCCGCTTTTGTTTCTCCTTTAGTACTTCAGCAATTTTTGCCTTTGCCTCTTTATTTATTACGAGCGTCGTTTTCCACTTGCCACGAATGTCACGCATCATTTTATCAAAATACTTGTTTTTAATCTTTTTATAAATTGCGTAGCCATTATTATCATAATATGTGTTCATTGATAGGATCCACTCATAACTTGCATAATGACCTAAACAAAGAATCATATCTCTATTATTATTTAAATACTGTCCGGCCACGTCCATATTTTTAAAGACATATCGTTTGTTCATTTCGGCCTCTGAAATTCCCATCGTTTTAATCATCTCAATGAATAAATCACAGAAATGGTGATAGAATTTTTTTTCTATCGTCTTGAGTTTTTCTTCGGAAATATCTGGGTACGCAATCTTAATATTTTTTCGGACTACCGCTTTTCTATAACCAATAATACGATAGGTCAGCACATAAAGAACATCTGAAAAAAAGTACAAGACCCTAAGTGGAAATCTCGATAGCACCCAAATCAAAGGATACACTAAAATAAAAATGAATAACTGCATAAAAGTATAATATCAAACGAGACAAATATAGACAACTACAAGTGAATTCTGAATAAAACTTACCGGGCTAGATTCACTTTTTCATCTCGCGCTGCTAAGTCCACAATAGTTTCCTTTAGAATAAAGCAGCTAAAGTCTATCGTATCTGGAGTTTTTGTAATTCCAGGCGATACTCCAGAAAACTCTTGTGAAAGTGAACTGGTTATTGCTACTGCTATAAAGAGTATTGTAGTTATTATTGTTTTCATATTTGTTAAATTTTAGACACAAGCGTCTTAGCCAAATATTATTTAGCCTTATTGTATTGAAAAAAAATGGTGTTTTTAATTTGTCAACGGAAGCTGTTTCCTGTAGCGTTGACTATAGCATGTTTCCAGCAGCTTTAACCTGAGCATCTTTGTTGCGGCCTATAATTGAACCCAGTACCATCCCGCCAATTAAACCTAAAGAAATACCCAATGATTTTTCTAAATTAGATAGAATAGCAACTCCAAATACCAAACCGAATGACAGTCCTAAACCGCCATATAAGTTCGTATAATACCTTTTAGGAGTTAGCGACAATGAGTCTTTTAAGTACTTTTCGAATTCTGTGAGTGCTTTCTTAAAGTATTTTTTTCTGTTGGTAGGACTTGATTTTAAATGTAAACGATCAAGCGCTGTTTCAATGGATTGCATTTCATCTTTTGAGAATGCTCTATTTTTCAATCTGCTTAGCAGAGGAAGGAATTTTTCATACACCTTGACTTCAGGTTTATTAATTGTTTCGGTCTTCAAACTTTCAAAAAAGTTATACGCTTCTTGTAGTGTCATAATTTGAGTGTTTTATTGGTTAGTGGTGAGAAATACAATTTATTACAGTTGCGTCTACTTTATTTGTGTAATCTTTATTGGTTTTGGATCGTTATTGGCTTATTTAAGAGGAAATCTTGATGAGAATTGGTCAATAGAATAAAAAATAAAACACATCAATTTATTTCCAAATGAATTATTCTTTGGGATATTTGCTAATATCCTTATGCTGCCAAATAAGATTAATAACACTCCAACTGCCATCGAGTTTTATCAATTGTAAATATTCTATCCAATTATCAGACACTAGCTTTACTGTAGAGATTCTGTTATAAATATCAAGAATTATTACTTGGTTGTTCGGTTTTAGCGGGAATTTAGTGTTCGATTTGTTCCACGAGGTCGCAAATTTTATCATTTGTTCTTTAGAAGTTGCTTGAGCAAATTCCTTTTTAGTATTCCTGTCCCAACCTATGGTTATTTTATTTAAACTATCATTCATTACTTCTGTCATTAGGTTTGGATTTAAATCTTGTAAAGCAATTAAATAACCCAATGAGATTCTTTTAATTTCTGTAGAATCTGTTTTAGTGGCTTTTGAGGCTATCGCTATAGTTGTGTTTGAAGGAACTTCTCTTTTTCGAATTCTTTTTTTGTTTGTGTCAAACTGCTCAAGACCAATTTGATTTCCAATGGTATCATATTTCTTTTCACCATAAGCAAAACCCCACTGATTCATCACCAATTCATCTTTTGCATTATGGTAACTATACGTGGAATGATTTCCATTAATATCAAATATATCTTGATATGATGCGGTGCCTTTATCATTTTCAATAACTTTTAAATTTTCGTCTAAATTATAATGAGCTTTAGCAACTCCATTATTGTCTAATAAAATACCAGTGGTGCCAAATTTAAAGTAGGGTGATAATGAGATCGCTTCATTATTTAGATTAAACCGCTTTTCAATAATTAACTTCTTGTGTTTGTTCCATTGGTATTTGGCTATTTCCCAATTAGACTCCATTGGTTTATTTTCTGCATCAAAAAACTGAAGTTTAGTTTTAAATCCTTTATCATTATAGGTATAAACTTCTTTATAAACATCTCTGTCATTTGTAATGGGTTTCCTGTTTTTATCAAAAAACGTTCTAATTTCTTGACCTTGGGGATACCTAATTAGTACTTTGTAAACTCCTAAAGAAGCTAAAGGATGTTGTCTTTCTGTATGGTAATGGTTATTTATAATTTCTATTATTCTATTTACAGTATCATATTTAAAAATATAATGCGAAGTTGATTCTGCCAATTCACTATCTATTGGATAGGTTCCCGCTAAATCTATATATGGCGATACGTGGTTATATCGTAGGTGCCTAAAAAATTCGGGATTAGAAATGTTTTGAGCAAAAGATGATGAGCTGATTAGTAGTACTATAAGTAGCTTTAATGTTTTCATAATTAAGTTAAAATAGTTTAAGAGGTTTGCTAAAGTATCGGTCTTATAATGGTCACCCATTGGGATTTCTATGTCTCCAATTTCAATATCGTGTATAGTGTTCGCTGTAATATTTTGTTTATGCTCCATATAGGAGTAATGTATTCTCAAAAAACGAGTATCTAATTTTTTCCTAAACCAGTTATGCCATTTTTAAGCATTTAAGTGGATGCATCTTTAAGATGAATTCTACGATAGTCTTTTATACTTTCTATATAATTTACAGTGTCTAGCAATACCGTTATATTCTTTTTATTGCATTGAATATATAAATGCTTCTTTTTAAATTATTCTTGAAGGTAGCTCAATTTTAGGTTTTACGCTATCTAAAAACAGCAAATCAATAGTTTCGTTTTGTAAAACTGACTGCGCATCTATAGCAGATGCGCAAGAGGCCACAACCTTAAAATCATCTATGAGATATTTGTGTTTCAATAAGTTCTCTCGCCAAGTCTTTATCATCAATAATGAGGCAGTTACAAATCATTAGAGGTTAGTTTTAAGCTTACTAAATAGGCATTGCTCTTATCTCCAAATAGCTAAAACATAGGTTTTAGGGTATGTTAAATCGATTTGTTACTTTATGTTTTGTAAACCAATAGCATCGCGGTCCTTAGTGAAAATAGGCACATAATTACTAGGCTTAGTGTCTGTAATGCGAATGATTATAATTCTTGAATTACCCACAGTTACGTATGTCAATCTTGGCTTTATGCTTTCTTTCTTATTATATTGAGCATTTTCCCTGATAGTTAAATCATCTTTTACTCTGACGAAATGATCATTTCGTCAGTTTTTATGGGCTTCTTTAGGGTACTTCGCTGCATAATAATAAATTAAAAATGTTATGCTTAAAAAATATCCTAAACTTAAATGGGGACTAATCTCGGTAGTAAGTTTAATTATAGTCGTTATTTCTTTTGGAATATGGTTTGTGAGTTTACTTCCCACAGGCGAAATGGAAGAAAGGTATAAAACACTAGAAACAAGTTCCATTGATACTATTCCCTATTTATTTGAGGATGTTATCCCCAAACGCGGAAAAATATTAGCCGTTGTTACCAGCACAAATACTATGGGAAGCAGCGGTAAAAGCACCGGATATGAATTAACAGAGTTGTCACGTGCCTATTATGTTTTTAAGGCGAATGGTTTTGAGGTAGCTATTGCAAGCCCATTAGGGGGTAAACCTCCAGTTGTTATTGACGACGATGACATGGGAAAGTTCGATCACGCGTTTTTAAACGATTCCATTGCACAATATAAAACAAGCCATACGATTGCTATGAAAGATGTGGTTGCTGAAGAGTATCAAGCGGTGTTTTTTGTTGGAGGAAAAGGCGCCATGTTCGATTTTCCAGACAATAAAGCCATCCAATCTTTAGTGCGTGATTATTATCAATCTGGTAAGGTTATCGGTGCAGTTTGCCATGGACCAGCAGCATTGGTAAATGTAACCTTGGATACCGGACGTCCCCTCATTGAAAACAAAAAAGTAAGTGGTTTTACAAACAAAGAAGAATTATTTTTAATCCCTGATGCAAAAACAATATTTCCTTTTCTTTTACAGGATAAATTGGCTGCTCAAGGAGCTCAATTTAATGAAGGCGCAATGTATTTGGAGAAAATTAGCCAGGATAAAAACTTGGTAACCGGACAAAACCCTTGGTCTACTTGGCTATTGGCAGAAACTATGATTACTCAATTAGGATATACCCCAAAGTATAGACAAATTACTGCAGAAGAAAATGCTGTAAAAGTTTTGGAGGTTTATGAAAATCAAGGTCTTAAGAAAGCGAAGGCATTAATTGAGACCATGGCATCTCAAGAGAACACCCCAATGGCTAGAGATTTCATTGCCTCACACAGTATAATAGCTGCAATGCAAGGAGATATTGGACGCTTTTTTAGTCTGATTGGGTTGGTTTCTTACGCAAAAAGTAAATCTAATAATGACTAACTTTTTAAGATGAAAAAAATATCCACTAAAATTCTCAAAGGATTTTCCCTTTTTGTAGGACTGCTCTTGGTGGTAACTATAACTGCTGTTTTATGGCCTTTTCCAACAATAGAGGCTTCAAAAAAGCATCCGGTTATCTTAATAAAATCGATCACTATAATCGACGTTAAAACTGGAAATACCATAAAGAAAAGAGACGTTTTAATCGAAGGGAATACCATCACATCAATAGACACCACAGGAATTATAAAAGTACCAAAATCTACTTTTGTGGTTAATGGAGAAGGGAAGTATCTTATTCCTGGTTTATGGGATATGCACACACATTCTAATCACCATTCTCCTTGGTTACATCATCCATTATACATAGCAAATGGTGTTACTGGAATTAGAGATATGTCTGGGACTTTAGATAAAAAAGATAGTTATTGGGTGGGGAGCAATGAGCGTTTGGAGTGGAATAAAGAGTTGCTAAAGAATAAAAGAATTTCACCAAGATATATTTTGCAAAGCAGTTATCAAATAGATGGAAAATCTTCTGTGCCAAATGACTCTCCATCATTTTTCAAATTAGAAAGCGCAAGTGATGTCGTGGAATTTTTAAATTTTTACAAAAAAGAAGATGTTGATTTTATTAAGGTGTATCAGCAAATAAAACCAAGTTCATATAGAAAATTAGCTCTTGAAGCACCTCTATACGGAATACATTTAGCGGGACATAAACCCATGTTTTTAAGTTTAGAAGAAGCCATCAATCTTGGACAGAAAAGCTTTGAACACGGACGTATATTTATGTTTGAATCTTTCCCCAAAGCAGACAGTTTAAAAAACCCTGAGCACTGGAAAGAGTTCTATTCTAAATCAAAAAAATCTATTATTTCAAATTATGATGAAAGTATCGCAATGCGATTGATGGAATTAATGAAAGAAAAAAATGCCTATTGGACACCAACTTTACAAACATTAAAATTTGAGGCAAATGCTCATAAAGAACAATTTTTAGACAACTCAAACCTTACATATGTAACACAAATAAGAAAGAAATTGTGGTGGGGAATTGATGCTAAAAACAATAAAAAAAGAAATCTATCAACGGAAGGAAAAGGGGTGAGCAATGGTTTCTATCAGGCTTTAAAAAAACAAGTGAAACAAGCAAATGATATTGGAGTTCCAATTATGACAGGTACAGATGCAACAGATAGTTATACGTTTGCAGGCTTTAGTGTACACGATGAATTAAACGATTTAACAGAGAGCGGATTATCAAATTTAGAGGCATTGAAAACAGCAACGATAGTTCCTGCCAGATTTGCTAATTTACAAGCCAGTTATGGCTCTGTAGAAGTAGGGAAAATGGCAGATTTAATTATTCTTGATGCGAACCCTCTAGAAAATATTAACAACACTAAAAAGATACATGCCGTGTTGTTGAACGGTGTTTTATATGATTCTAAAAAAATTAGTGCGCTAAAAGATTTTACAAATGCTATAGCGTCTAGTTTCCATATGAATGTAAAAGTCCTCAAAAGTTTTGTGAGTAGTCCCTTGGTTAGAGTTCAATTTGCTGATTAAAAATTATTTATCACTACTTTTTTTAGTAAAATTCTTAAATTTGATAAAAATACTTTATTGAGTTTTTTAGATATACTTCTTATAATTGTTAGTAGCGCAGGGCTTTTGCATGGATTATTATTTGCTTTGTATTTATGTTTCTTTAAAAAGAAAAAAACAGCAACCAATCTTTTATTAGGATTGATTTTATTCTTTATGGCTTTCAGAATAGGGAAATCTGTAATGATGAATTTTGGTGATGATTTAGAACCTGTATTTATTTTTGCAGGATTGGCTACTATGTTATTTATTGGGCCATTACTAAGATGGTATATATTAGGAATGACCCGTCCTGATTTTAAGTTGCCAAAAAAAAAGACAGCAGAATTAATTCCATTTTTTTTAATTTTTGTTTCAAGTCTATTTATCACAAGGGAATGGTTTGATGACAATAATAGGATGGCTATCGCACTATTTGCAAGTGCGCTAATTTTTATCTACCTACATTTTGCTTTTTATATTTTTATATCCTGGAAAACGATGCAAAATAAAAAAATGAACTATCAAAAAGCGATACAGACAAAATCACAAAAAGCAATATTTGATTGGTTACACTTGCTAATTATAGGCTTTGTGATTATTTGGATTTCCTATGTTCTAAATCTTTTAGATAACGAAGTCCCTTATATTATCGGTCCGATTATGTATTCTTTAGCGATCTATTTTTTAAGCTACAAAGCATTTCAACTGAAAACAACAGAGATTGACGGAGAAGCTTTTAAAGAGAATGATAATACAGCGTTATTTAGTGAAATAGCTACATTAATTATAAACGAAAAATTATATCTCGAGCCTGATTTTTCACTCTCAAAACTAGCAAAATTGATGGGGCAGAGTACACAAAAAGCATCTTCGGTTATTAATCAATACGCGAAACGAAACTTTAATGATTTTATTAATTATTATCGAATTCAAGATGCGAAAGAACTACTTTCCAACACCGAAGGTGAAAAATTCACAATTTCTTCAATAGCCTATGATACAGGGTTTAGCAGCCTTTCTTCTTTTAATAGTGCCTTTAAAAAGTTTGAGGGTAGCACCCCTTCTACTTTTAGAAAAAGTCAAATTCAAACTGACTAAATTATCATTAAAGCATAGATAGTATCTGCTTTCAAGTTTTTTTTGTGTCGTATTGGTGACGTCTAATTACACCAAAAAATGAAAACATTATTTAAATGCATTATTGGTATCTTCTTGATTACATCTAGTTTCGGGCAAACCCAATGGATTAAGATGGATGGAGAAATGTGTCAATTTACTGGGTATATGCCTAACACAATAAACAAAGAACACCTGTAGCTTTAGTCCTAAATTTTTATGGTTCTGGGGTGTTGTCTTTAGCGCATATGCGCTATACAGAAATGAATATAAAGGCAGATGAAAACAATTTTATATTGTGTGTCTGCAAGGAAAAAAGAAAGACTGTAATGTTGGTTTTGGAAGGGATTATGACAAAGGTTCTAAAGATGTTGAGTTTATTCGCCAATTGATAGAAAAGATCGTGAAAAATTACACGATAGCTGCCAATTCAATTTTTGCTACGGGACTTTCTATTGGAGGTTTTTTACCCATAGATTGACAATAGAAATGCCAGAAGTTTTGCGGCTATTGCTTCCGTTGGTGCTCCAATTCCTAATAAAGTGCAAAAAAAGGCATACTTATAAACAGAAAATTTCAGTTTTATTAGTACCTGGTGATGCTGATGGGATTGTTAAATATGTTGGTAAAAAAGATGCTTATAATTCGGCTGAAGAAACAATTAAGTACTGGAAAAAGTATAATAAGAGTACTTTAGAGGTTAGCAAAGAGATAAACACAAAATAAGATTAAACTTCGGTAAACATAGCCAAGTATAAAGGTATTAAGGGTGATGTTTTGATTAAAATTGAGAATGGAGGTCATACTGGGCTAAGAGCTAAAGATTTTAACCTTGGTTTTGCTTTAGGAAAAACAACGCACGATATCTCGTTTAATGATGTGATGTGGGCGTTGTTTATTACTAACCGAAAAAATAATTAGTCCAAACCAATATATCGCAACATTAGAAAAATAGCGATCTCTTTTAGTATGCTAAAACATTTAAAGAGGAATACCTTCTAATCTAGTCTGCTAAAAAAGAAACTTGATTGTTGTAATATTTTCTTATTAGCGGTTACTAACTATAGTATAAATACCAATATAAAAATGAAAGCCTCGACACGAAGAAGATATGGTTCACCAAATCAGATAAAGATTGAAAATATTCAAAAACCGATACCAAAGGAGAATGAGGTGTTAATTAAAGTTCACGCAACTACGGTCAACAGAACAGATTGCGCAAACCTTACCGCCAAACCTTTTATTATGAGGTTTGTTTTAGGGTTTTTTAAACCAAGAAAAATAATAGTAGGGATAGATTTTGCAGGTGAAGTAATAGCAACAGGAAATAATGTTAAGTCATTTAGTATGGGGGATAGAGTTTTTGGTTTTAATGACACGGGAGCCGAATCACAAGCGGAATACACCACCACCACAGAAGAAAATGTATTTCTTATTCCAGATAAAATAAATTATAAAAGTGCAGCTGCAAGCTTAGAAGGTGCTCATTATGCGTATACTTTCATTCATAAAGTAAATATCCAACCCAATCAAAAAATTCTAATTAATGGAGCAACTGGTGGCATTGGCTCTGCGCTATTACAATTTGTACGACAATATGGTGTCAAAATAACAGCAACCTGCAATACTAAAAACATCAAGCTAATACAATCTTTAGGAGCTGATAAAATTTATGATTATACCAAAGAAGACTTCACAGATGATACTGATACATATGACTTTATATTTGACGCCGTAGGCAAAAGTACATTTGGAAAATGCAAGCCATTATTGAAAGAAAAAGGAATTTACATATCTTCAGAACTGGGCCCTTATTCCCAAAATATTTTTTATTCCATATTCACATCAGGTTTAGGTAAAAAAGTGATCTTTCCCGTACCACATAGCAAGCAGAAAACGATTCCTTATATTAGTAATCTTTTGGAGAATGGAAAATACAAGCCCGTAATAGATCGAGAATATACCATAGAAGATTTGGCTAAAGCCTACGAATATGTAAGTAGTGGAGAAAAAACAGGGAGTGTAATTGTAAATATTTAAAACGCGAATCTTAAGCGATTAATACATAGATTAATTTAATTTTTAGGTAAATCCGACAAAATAAAAACGTTTATTAAATCAGAAACAGGAAAAAAAGAAATTTTTGAACTTTACGAAAAAAAATTAGCGCAATTAAATACCTTACTAAAGTAGCTAAAACAAGTTACGGATATATTAACATTATTATAACGGGTAATTCTTCTAACCCGCTAATCATTATAGCACACGGATCAAATGGTTGTGCTCCCATTGCTTTAGAAACCTATAAAAATGTACATAAAGAATATTAAGTTTTTGCCGTTGATGTAATTGCTCAACCTAACAAAAGCAAAGAAATAAGACCAAGTATGAAAGATGAATCCTATGGAAAGTGGATGCATGAAATCATCGATACGCTTTAGCTTAAAAATGTAACTATGGCAAGTTTTTCATTTGGGGGCTTAATTATATTAAAAACATTAGAATACAGAGAGGAAAGAATTAAAGAAGTATTTCTTTCCGCCCCAGCCCACATTGTAAATGGGAATCCGCTAAAGCTTTTGTTTAAAGTATTTATACCAACGAAAAGGTTTATAAAAACTCATAAGAGGAAGTATGTAGAAACATTTTTAAGTACACTTTTTACAGAACGTGATGAATTTGCAGTTGAATATCTTTCAAGAGTTTTTCGATGTTTTAATATGGATTTCACTCCAGTTCCTGTAATCAATAAAAATAAGGCGCAACTCATAAAAACACCTAACACATTAATAGCCGCAAAAGACGATATTATGTTTCCTGGAGTAAAAATGATCAAACGCGCTCATAAAATATTTCCATCGACTAAGACAACAGTACTTCTTGAAAATTCTAAGCACGTGTAGAGTCGTTCGGATAATGTAAAAATTGAGATATTGATATTGAAAAAACCTATTTAGAAGAGGATTTGATTCAAGTTAAAGTTATGTTTTCTATCTCTTTGAATGCAGGTTATAGGTATTTGTTTAATAAACATTATTCAATTATAGGGATTCGTTTTTTATCAGCTCTCACCGCTACAAATGTAAAATAACCAGGTGCCGCTTTGCTGCTGTTACAATACAACTGGTTCTGCCTACTTTTTTAACAGGTGCCAACAATACTAGAATCTTAAGTGCAGATAGGACAGGTAAAGACTATTTTGTCTGTAGATACAATTACTATTTTTTGATGGCTAAAGTGAGGAACAAATAAAACTAGCCTCCTTCATTAGGTGCAACGCGGTGCCTTTAAAAAGGGTGTCGTAATGATTGTTAGTATTAGGGAATACCGCATTAATGATTCTCGTTTCGCCTCGGTTTTTTAAGATTTCTAGTTTTTACATAGGATGGAAATAGCGCCAATTTATCTTTGCTTGTTTGTTCTTTGATTTCATAAGGAATCGCTAATTTTGCAAATTAAAATATACTTTAAATGAGTTCAAAAGTTATACAAAGTTTAGAGTGGCGCTATGCCACTAAAAAGTTTAATGCTGCTAAAAGGCTTTCGGCAGAAAAACTAGAAATACTTAAAAAAGCCTTTAATCTTACGGCTACTTCATATGGTCTTCAACCGTTGAAAATGGTTGTTATTTCAGATAGTGATACCAAGCAAAAACTAGTTCCTATCACAATGAATCAAGCGCAGGTTGTAGATTGCTCGCATGTGCTTGTGCTTTGTACAGAAACTAAAGTTACTTCAGCATATATCAAAGAATATTTTGATAGCGTAGAGAATATTCGAAATACGCCAAGAGAAATTTTACATTCATTTGAAACTTTTTTGACTTCTGAATTTGCTCAAAAAGATTCATTAGAAATTGAAACTTGGACGGCGAAACAAGCCTATATCGCAATGGGTAATTTATTAACGGTGTGCGCACTTGAAAAAATAGACGCCTGTCCCATCGAAGGTTTTGAAGCCGAATCGTATAATGAGTTTCTGGGATTAAAAGAACTAGATTTAAAGTCGGTTTTAGTATTAGCAGTTGGATATCGTGCAGAAGATGACATGTTTTCGACTATGAAAAAGGTACGTAGGGGAGTGGAGAAAGTGGTAATTGAAAAATAAAGTTATTTTTTATATAAGGGATGTTAGGATTTGAAGTATTTGGTAAAGCAGAACCTAAGCAAGTAAAATGATGTTTTAGAAAACAGTGTTTTAAGGCGCTATGGTTATGATTGGATGCACAATGGTCATTGGGAAGCGAAAGAATTTGAAGCCGCTTTTGCAAGCAGATTGCAAACCAAGCACTGTCAACTTGTTTCTAGCGGCACAGCTGCCCTTAAAGCAGCACTCGCTGAGGCAGGAATAGGAGCAGGGGATGAGGTGATGATGCCCACATTTACTTTTTTGGCTAGTTTTGAATCTAGATTAATGTTGGGTGCAATCCCTGTTTTAGTAAATATAGAGGACACCTTAGGATTGGATCCCGCAGAAGTTGAATCAGCAATCACACCCAATATAAAATGTATTGTGCCCGTTCATATGAGTCGTTCTATATCACATTTAGCAGCGCTTAAAAAACAGGAGATGCCCACAATTACTTTTGCTAGCAGATACACGTCAAGTTATTGGAGGTGCTTTTAAAGGGAAGCCTCTAGTAAGGATAGGGGATTTAGGATATTTTTCTTTGTTTTAATACCCCACATAGTCAATAATCTCCAATCCATACCCAATCATTCCCACACGTTTGGCGTGTTCAGAATTTGAGACCAATCTTATTTTATGGATGTTGAGGTCGTGTAATATTTGAGCGCCAATCCCGAAATCTTTTGTATCCATAGGAATAGAAGGTGCTTTGGCAATTTCGTTTTCTTTTTGACTTTCTTTAAGCAGTCTTAATCTTGCTAGTAAATTAAACGATTGGCTTTGTTGGTTTATGAATACCAATGCCCCTTTGCCTTCATCGGTAATTACTTTGAACATATCGTCCAATTTTTTATCGGCATTGTTGGTGAGGGTTCCTAAAATGTCATTGTTTACCAAGGTAGAATTTACACGCACCATAACCGATTCATTTTCGCTCCAACTTCCTTTTGTTAAAGCAATATGAATTTGGTCGTTTGTGGTTTGTTTATAGGCTTTGAGTCTAAATTCACCATATTTTGTATTGATACTAAAGTCTTCTTTCTTTTCGATTAAAGAATCGTGTTCCATTCTGTAGGCAACTAATGCTTCAATAGAAACGAGCTTTAAATCAAATTTTTGTGCTACTTCATAGAGATGTGGCAACCTTGCCATGGTACCATCTTCGTTCATAATTTCTACAATAACGCCTGCTGGTTTTAATCCGGCAAGTCGCGCAAAGTCAATAGCAGCTTCTGTGTGCCCTGTTCTGCGAAGTACACCACCATCTTTTGCTTTTAGCGGAAAAATATGACCAGGACGGCTCATATCATAGGGTTTGGTGTTTGTATCGATCAACGCAGCTACGGTCTTAGCACGATCGCTGGCCGAAATGCCAGTAGTAACACCATTTCCTTTTAAATCTACCGAAATGGTAAATGCGGTTTCCATAGGATCTGTGTTGTTACCCACCATCATTTCTAGTTGTAACTCCTTACAGCGGGTTTCGGTTATTGGAGCGCAGATAAGTCCTCTCCCGTGGGTTGCCATAAAATTAATGATCTCTGGGGTAATGGTTTCAGCGGCAGCCAGGAAATCGCCTTCATTTTCACGGTCTTCATCATCAACGACAATGATTACTTTGCCGTTTTTGATGTCTTCAATGGCTTCTTCAATAGTATTTAATTTTATTTGAATACCGTTATGTGTGGTGGTCATAGCTTCGTTTTAGAAACGCAAAGATACTTAAAGGAAGATGATATCGAAATCGAAATCTAAACTGAAAAAAAACTTAAATATGAAATTAATACGGAATATTAAAAGCGGATAAAAGTTTTGAAATTTTATGGGATAATTTTTAATTTTTGCGCTATTTTTTTGAAGCTAACAGGCAATAAAACCTACATTTAGTTTTGTGAATATTTGTTTGTTTTACAATTACAAAGTGCGCCGAGAATATTTAATATTTGTTTGGCTACATTCACTAATGACTGAAAATTAAATTACTACAAAAGTAATAGCACTTGTATTGCATAGAAAACGAGGACAGGGCCTTTTGAAAAGTGCATATCAACAATGGCTATATTATAAAATTCATACTTCGCGATTACCCGTGGTTAACAAAAAACTGATGTGACTTATTTATGAAGAAGTTAAATTAAACTGCGGCCATAGAATAGACTTGTTGTTAGAAGATAAATTGGTGATTGAAGTTAAAAGTGTGTATGCGCTCAATGATATATTTTTATATGGCACAAACACTTTGCTATATGACACTTGGAAATTATAGATTGCGGCTGCTTGTAAACTTCAACGTCGCCTTATTAGAAACTGGAATAAAAGAGTTATCGATGGAAAGGCTTCTTAGTTTTTGCGCTGGGATCTCTGTAAAAATATCCGAGTAGTTTGTGTTTAAAACGCGTACTCTTAGGCTAAAGATTTTCTAAATCATATCCCTTTTTCTCTAATTCCTGTCGTGCTGCTTGAACGACCTCTTTAGAGTTATTTGTGCCTTCGCCTGTTTTTACAATATTTTTTAATTGTTCATCATTTCGAGAAAGAACAAGTGCTTTTTCCTGTTGCGTTAATAACAATGCATTTTCACCATCCACAATAGCAGCATCTGTAGTTTTCTTTCCAAATAAACGTGCAATGCGTTGGAAAAATGTATCCATATCAAATATACCTTGATCGGTAGTTGCACGGTAGGTAAGCCATACACTCAAGGGCAGCATTATAAGCGTGCTCATTAAGGAAGCTGTAAATGGGTGTAGTGTGCCGTCTTCTGCGCTATTCTTCGCGAAAATTCCTATAAAATGATACGTTAAAAACAAAAGTATAGCAACGACCATAGGCAATCCCATGCCTCCTTTACGAATTATAGCTCCAAGAGGTGCCCCAATAAAAAAGAGGATGACACAAGCAATAGGTAAAACGTATTTATCGTGCAATGACATCTCAAATTTATTGAGTCGTTTTGTTTTTATCTTGAATTCGGTTTTTTTAGCATCGATGCTTTGTACAGTTCCTTTTGCGTCGTTTAGTGCTCTTTTTACAATATCAAATTGTGATTTAGGTTTAAATACATCTAGAAAATTTGTTATTGTATCGGGCAGGGGCTTGCCAATGACTTTGTTGTCTATAATTTTTGAAATACCACTGCGGTAATAGGTAATGTTATTAAATGATTGTATGTCTTTTGAATAACTCTGAGAGAGGGAGTCTATTTCAACAAATAGCTCATTCATTTTAAACATGTTCTGATTGCTCAAATCGTTTTCTTTGTCTATGTCTGTGTTGTTTAAAGCCGTAAGGTCTATGTTGATAGTGTATTCATTAAAATAAGTTTTTACAAAAGGCATTCGTCTTTGTTTCTTAATATCTTTTTCTTGAATTTCTTCATACCTATAGCCGTTGCAGAGAATAAGAGAAAGTGTGTTGCTTCCTTCCTCGCTGGCCAGCTCTCCACTTTCGGCAATGGTAACAATATAATTTCCTCCTGGTTTTACTGGGTTTTTTTCGTGGATGATAACGTCCCGTAAAAATTCTTCACGATCACCATATTTTTCGGTAACTTTAATATTGATACTTTCTCCACCTTCGCCAATTTCGCTAAACTGTCCTTCAGCAATTACCATAGACGGGCTTAATTGCGCAATATTACGACGCAAATTTTGCCACTTATACTCTGAATAGGGGATTACATTATTGACGAATAAAAAAGCTACAGCAGATAAGCCTAAAATAAAAAACATCAAACTTCTCATCGCTCTTTGCAATGAAATACCGGTAGATTTCATTGCCGCAAATTCATAATTTTCAGAAAAGCTTCCAAAAACCATTAAGGAGGTTACTAAAATAGTAAGCGGAAGTACTAGCGGGATAAGTCGCGGAGAGACAAACCAAAGAAATTTCATTACAATCCAAAAATCCAAATCTTTTCCTGCTAATTCGCTAATGTACAACCAGATTGTTTGCAGTACAAAAATGAACATCAAAATAATGAAGACGCTAAAAAACGTCTTCATATAAGTAATGAGTATATATTTATCTAGGATTTTCAAACCTCGCTTTAATTAGTCGAGTTTGTTGATGTAATAGCCATCTTCAGTGTATTTTGCTTCATCGAAGGTAAACATATTTTTAGACAACGTCTGGTTGGTTTTAAAACGTTGCACAGTCAATGTATATTTTGTTCCTTTACTATCTGTCTGGATTAATTTGTAGATATGTTTTGTCTGCTTGTCTATCCCTAGTAGGATATTTTTAATTTCAGCATTATTATCTATAGGCGATAATTTAACAAACTGAACCTTTCTACCATTAACATTCTGAACAATATCCATCGCAGCATTGTATCCTTTTTCATAAAAAGTCAACATTTTTGAGGGTGTTACATCTTTGTCATCTTGGGCATTAAAGGTTGAGATGGTAACCTCTTCATCTTCGGGAACAATAGTAAAGATTTTTTCACCATCAAAAATTCTAGTAATGCCTAACATATTCAAGAGGTATTTATCTCCTTTTAGGGTTACATCTCCTCGTGTATCCTGATTTACACCTTCTTTTGCGTTATTAAGATTGTATTTAAAATCTATAGAAATATTATCGTAGTTGCGAACTTTTGAAGAAACTTCGTTGAGCAATTTTCTTGCCTCTTGGGCAATACCTGTAGTGCATCCAAAAATAACCAATGCAATACCTAGTGTTTTCTGTATGTTTTTCATTTTAAAAATACTAATTTTCATCATTTAGTAATTGATTGAGCGCCTCTAATGTAGGCACTAATACTTGCCTAGCTTTACTTCCTTCAAACTGCCCAACGACTCCAGCGGCTTCTAATTGATCAATAATTCTTCCTGCTCTATTGTATCCTAGTTTTAATTTACGTTGCAGTAAAGAGGCAGATCCCTGTTGTGCAATCACTAAAACTTCAGCAGCATCTCTAAAGAGCGCGTCCCTTTCGTTCACGTTATTATCAAGATTTGTGCCACCTTCTTCCCCCACATACTCTGGTAAGATATGTGCGTCTGGGTATGCTTTTTGGCTCCCAATAAAGTCTGTAATATCTGCTACTTCTGGAGTGTCGACAAAGGCACATTGTATTCTTACAAGATCATTTCCTTGGGTATAAAGCATATCTCCACGACCAATTAATTGATCTGCTCCACCACTGTCCAAAATGGTTCGAGAATCTATTTTACTGGTTACTCTAAAAGCTATTCTTGCAGGGAAGTTGGCTTTGATAATACCTGTGATAACATTAACACTAGGGCGTTGTGTTGCGACAATTAAATGAATCCCAATGGCACGTGCCAATTGGGCAAGCCTTGCAATAGGAGTTTCTACTTCTTTGCCAGCAGTCATGATCAAATCTGCAAATTCATCAATTACTAATACGATATAGGGTAAAAACTTATGTCCTTCTTCTGGATTTAATTTTCTTGCTTTAAACTTTGTGTTGTATTCTTTAATGTTACGGACGTAGGCGTCTTTGAGTAAGTCATAGCGCTGATCCATTTCAATACATAAAGAATTCAACGTATTAATTACTTTATTGGTGTCTGTAATAATAGCATCTTCGTCGCCCGGTAATTTTGCGAGGAAATGGCGTTCAATTTTATTGAATAATGTAAGTTCTACTTTTTTAGGATCTACAAGCACAAACTTTACTTCGGCTGGATGTTTTTTATACAATAGGGAAGTAAGTATGGCATTAAGACCCACAGATTTTCCTTGGCCTGTTGCACCGGCCATTAACAAGTGTGGCATTTTTGCAAGATCTACCACAAAGGTTTCATTACTAATCGTTTTACCAAGGGCTAAGGGCAGTTCCATTTCTGCTTGCTGAAACTTGGGCGATGCAATCGTGCTTCGCATAGAAACTGTTTTTGGGTTTTTATTAGGCACTTCAATACCAATGGTTCCACGTCCAGGGATAGGGGCAATGATACGAATACCCAATGCCGAAAGTGATAGCGCAATGTCGTCTTCCAAGTTTTTAATTTTTGAAATACGTACTCCAGCTTCCGGTATAATTTCGTAAAGTGTAACCGTAGGGCCAACCGTTGCTTTAATACTATCAATTCCTATTTTATAATTGCTGAGCGTTTCTACAATACGGTTTTTATTTTCTTCTAGCTCCTCTTGATTTATAGTAATTCCTTGGCCAGCAGTATAGTCTTTAAGCAGGTCTATGGTCGGGAAACGGTAGTTGCTTAATTCTAGTGTTGGATCAAATTCTCCAAATTCCTTAACGAGTTTGTTACTCAAATTTTCTGTTACCTCCTCTTCTTCAGAAATGGTTTCCACTTCCATTGCGATATCGTCATCAGAAGATTTTAGAATTATTTTCTTCTCTTTTGGCGTTTCGGTTTTAAACGTTTCATTATCAGAAAGGGGTGTGCTTTTCTTGTCAGAAACAGAAGGTTTTAACACTGTTTCTATTGTATTTATAACTTCGATATTGTTTTCTGCGGAAGGTGTTTCTGAAGAAACTTTAGCTGTGGCAAAATCCTCGTTAATCTCTTTTTTTGTTCTTTGGAGACTTGCTAAAACTTTTTCAGGGGTCATTTTTAATCGCAGTACAGCATATACAATAGCTAAAAACGTCATCACTAAAACAGCCCCAATGAATCCCAAGTAATCTTGAAGAAAATCATTCATTTCAAATCCAATGACCCCACTAAATATCGAGTTTTTCCCGGCAAAGAAACCGAAGAAGATAGACAGCCATATCATTACTAAAATTCCCCAAAACCAAAACTTTTTAAGTTGTGATTTTACATAATCAAAAAACAAATAAACACCTGTTAGACCCACTAAAATCGCAAAAATAAAAGAGGAAATACCAAAACCATCGTAGATAAAAAAGTGACCAATGTTACTTCCAAATTTACTAAGCCAATTTTGTGTTTCTTCGTCGCGACTGGTTAAATCTCCTAAAGTGCTTTGATCAGCTTGCCAATTAAAAAAATAGGAAATAAATGAAAAAAGCAGTGCTATACCCAATAGCAGTAAGAAACTTCCCAGTAATATTTGTTGTTGTTTGGAAAGGGAAAATGATAAAGACTTTTTTGTCTTTTGATTTTTTGAAGCAGATGCTTTCTTTTTTGCAGTCATTAAGGCTATAGGTGTCTAAAAACAAAAGTACAAATTGTTAGCATTTTTGACCCGAATAAAAAAAAATTAAATTTTTTTGATGACATTTTTGAGTCTTCCGATGTATTGGAAAAAAATCGCGGATTAAAATTATTTTATGATGAACACGTTAAAAAAATCATCAATCGCTTTGGTATTAATATGTGGAATGGGCTCTTGTAGTAGTGACGACGAGAACGCAACACTAGCAGCCAATGAAGAGTTGGTTATTGGCCTATGGCAGGTAAAACCTTCAATATAAGATGGAAATCCTATGGTATTAACGTCGTGAGACCTTTTATCTACGATACGACTTACTGACGCAGGAATGTTTACACAAACAATTTACACAGGTGCAAATTGCGAAGTCATTACCTTAAAAACTGCAATATGCAGGATGATCAGCAATAATATTACAGTAAGTTCAGGGAGCTCATCAACCATAGACCAAATAGTAATATTAAATAAACCTAACCTGAGTGTTGAATTTAATTTTTCTGGGGTATTAAAATCGATAATTATATCAAGCAATAAGGGTGTTATTTGAAGAATGCCAATTTAAAAAAAAAGCCAAACTACCGCAGCGTAGTTTGGCTTTTTTGTATTTAAAATTTAGGAATATAAATAATGCAAGCTATAATAACAGCAGCAATTGCCGCAAAGAAAACAGCGCCTGCCGCAATATCTTTTATATAGCCTATTTTAGTATTAAAATCTGGATGTACAAAGTTGGCTATTTCTTCAGCAGCGGTATTTAGTCCTTCCGTAGCCATTACTAAGCCAATTGCAAAAATCTGTAACATCCATTCCGTAGCCGAAATATCAAAAATAAATCCTGCTACTGTTATTCCGATAGCAATGAAGGTTTGTACTTGTATGCTAGGCTCATTTTTTATGAGTTTCCAAGCACCAACAATTGCATATTTGCCTCCTTTAAGTCGTTTTCCTAAAAATGTACTCCACATTATTACTTTGTTTGTGCAAAATGCCCTGGTTCCTGACTTTTAATCAAAACTTTAGGATGCTTATTTTTTGTGATTTTAAAATATTAGGGGCTTGCCCCGAGTATTTTATTTTAGTGCATTTAGCGCAGCTTTATAGTTGGGTTCTTGACCAATTTCTGGAACTTGTTCTGTATAGATTACTTTATTGTTTTCATCAAGTACCATTACTACTCTAGAGTGCAATCCATCAAAAGCCCCCTCCTTAATGTCAAGCCCGTTTTTTTGACCGAAATAACCTGTTTTAAAGTCGCTCAACATTTCTACATTGTTCAGGCCTTCTGCTCCACAAAAACGTGATTGCGCAAAAGGTAAATCCCTTGAGATGCAAAGTACTTTTGTGTTTTCTAGTGAAGAAGCTTCTTCATTAAATTTTCTTGATGATGCTGCACAAACTCCTGTGTCAACACTTGGGAAAATGTTTAGTATTTTTCTGAATCCTTTGTAATCTTTCAGTGTTTTTGTTGAAAGATCGTTTGCTGCAAGTTCAAAATTGGATAAGATAGTTTCAAGATTTGGAAGACTTCCAGATGTTTCAATTGGAGTTCCTCCCAGTGTTATTTTTGCCATAATTCAATGTCTTTTGTTATAAATTCAAAATTAAGTATTCGTTCCTATTTGATGTGGTAAAGATTTCATAAATGTATTTCTGAAATTCAAATTTATTCAGCCATACTTGATTCAGCAAATTCTCCCTTTTTTCTGAGCATCTTGATTTTAATATTAAGTGCAGCAAAAAGTAAGGTTGTAAAAGGACTTAACCAATTAAAAATAGCAAAAGGTAAGTAATCAATTACAGGCACCCCTAGCACACCACTTTGATAAGCGCCACAGGTGTTCCAGGGAATTAGTGCAGAAGTTACAGTGCCAGCATCTTCTAATGTTCTTGATAAATTTTCAGGGGCTAATCCTTTATCAGCAAAAGCTTTGCTGTACATTTTTCCTGGGACAACGATCGCCAAGTATTGGTCGCTAGCAGTTAAATTTAGGGCCAAGCAACTAGCCACCGTACTTGCAAACAAGCCAAAAGTAGTATGAAATAAACTTAATAATGCTCTACTAATACGCGCTAATGCCCCAATGGCGTCCATAATACCACCAAAAACCATCGCACAAATAATAAGCCAGATAGTTCCTAGCATTCCTGACATTCCTTTAGCCGAAAATAGTTCACTAAGTAGCGCATTGTCGGTTGGTATATTTGTTTGCACTGTCATAGCGTTTAAAATACCTTTATAACCATTTATAAAATTTAAAGTTTCTCCACCACTAACGAGTAGTACTAAATCTGGTTGAAAAATAATTGCCGCTACAGCTGCTAACAAAGTGCCTGCTAACAAGGCTATAAGTGGTGGTGTTTTTTTGATAATGAGTGCAATGACAATAATTGGTACTGTAAATAGCCAAGGGGTAATGGTAAACGTTTGATCGATGGAATTTAATATTATGTTTGTATCAGCCGCGCCTTTAGGGTCTAGTGTAAAACCAATAATAATAAACGTGATTAATGTTACTGTAATAGTAGGGATTGTTGTAATAGTCATATACTTTATGTGCGTAAACAAATCAGTCCCAGCCATAGCAGGAGCAAGGTTGGTTGTGTCGCTCATAGGCGAAAGTTTGTCGCCAAAATAAGCGCCAGACAGTACTGCACCAGCAGTCATTCCTAAAGAAACATCTAACACCCCAGCAATACCTATAAGTGCAATACCCACGGTTGCTGATGTCGTCCAGCTACTACCAGTAGCAATGGATATAACTGCACAAATAACCACACAAGCAGCTAGAAAAATAGTAGGATTTAAAATTTGAAGTCCGTAGTAAATCATTGTAGGTATAATACCGCTCAATAGCCACGTTCCTGCGAGGGCACCTACCATTAATAAAATGAGCAATGCTCCTGTGGTACTCTTTACATTTTGAGCTACTTCCTCCAACATTGTCTTATAGGCTACTTTATTAAAAGCGCCTACAATAGCTGCAACGGCTGCACCAATCAATAAAATAAACTGGTTAGAGCCTGATAAGGCATCATCACCAAAAGCGTATACATTAAACGCTAATAAGCCAACTAAAATAAGAACGGGAATAAGAGCTTCCCATATACTTAATTCTATGTTTTCAACAATATTCTCATTATTAGGGTCTTGTGCTTGGTTATTCATTTTTTGTTGATTTTATGAAATGTAATGTTACGATTTTGTTGAGGTTTCTGCAAATGGAAAAAGGCCGCAATACTAATAAAGCGACCTCGTTTACTTAAAATTCGTAATTAATTTACAAAATACCAACCTGCTTCATACAGTCTTTCATCATTCCATACGTTCTTTCAATATCTGCATCCAATCCTATTGAAAAACGAATCAATCCGTCTGTCAAACCCATTTCTGCTTGCTCGTCTTCTGGAATTTCAGAAGAAGTTGAAGTTCCTGGAGCGCTAAATAGGGTCTTATAAAAACCTAAACTTACTGCAAGATAGCCTAAGTTGCGTTCCTGCATTAATTCCATTAGTTCATTGGCCTTATCTAAAGAACCTACATCTAAAGTAAGCATTCCGCCAAAACCATATTGTGTATTCATTTGCTTTTTCATCAATTCGTGACCAGAATGACTTTCTAATCCAGGATAAACAGTTCTAAGTCCATCGGCCTCAAATTTTTGGGCAAGAAATAGTGCATTGAGACTGTGTTGTTGTATTCTAATATGGAGCGTTCGTAAGTTTTTTAGAATACTTGCAGCTCTCAAACTATCCATAGAGGCTCCTAATAACATGCAAGCGCCATCATTGACATTTCTTAAATTATCTATAAGTTCTTGGGTTCCGCATACCACACCGCCCATGGTGTCACTCGCTCCGTTTATAAATTTAGTTAAACTGTGCATCACCACATCGGCGCCCAATTTAATTGGAGAAATGGTTAGAGGAGAAAATGTATTGTCTACCAATAATTGCAAACCGTGTTTTTTAGCAATTTTCGCCAATCCCTCAATATCTGCAATTTCTAAGAGGGGATTGCTTACGCATTCACAAAAAATAATTTTTGTTTCCGGTTTTATGGCAGCTTCAACAGCGTCTAATTTTGTGATGTCCACAAAAGTAGTTTCAATTTGTAAACGTGGCGTAAAATTTTTAAGAAAGGCATACGTTCCGCCGTAAATAGTTCTACTAGAAACCACGTGGTCACCAGATTCACAAAATTGCAGGATCGTTGGTGTGATAGCTCCCATACCACTTGCCGCAACATTAGCGGTTTCGGTTCCTTCCATTGCTGCCAATGCTTCCCCTAAATATAAGTTAGAAGGAGTGGAATGACGAGAATATAAATAACAGCCATCTGCATTGCCCTCAAACGTGTCAAACATTGTTTTTGCCGAAAGAAACGTATAAGTAGAAGAGTCTGAAATAGATGGGTTTACTCCTCCAAATTCACCAAAATACTGTAAATCTTGAATGTTATTTGCTGGTTTAAATTTTGGATCTTTCATAAGTGAATTTTATTATTTTTTATTTAGCCAAAAATACAATAATGTAATTTTTTTATCAATATAAAGTTTGGTATTCAGTCTAATAATCTATTAATTCATTAAAATACCATTTAATAATCCTATCTATTTCAAAAAATAGTACCTTTCAGAAAAATTTTCAGAATGAAACTAGATGCGATCGATAAAAAATTACTTCATTTTCTTCAGCAGGATGCAAAACAGACTAATAAAGAGCTTAGTTCAAAGTTAAATCTTTCGGTTACTGCCGTATATGAAAGGATTAAGAAGTTAGAGCGCAATGGTATAGTTAAATCTTATGTTGCTTTGCTGGATAAGAAGCAATTAGATTTTGGATTTCTTGTTTTTTGTCACGTCAAACTAAATCAACATACCGAGGCAAACATCATCGAGTTTGAAACAGAAGTTTCTGTACTTAATGAGGTGTTAGAATGCTTTCATGTTAGTGGTGATTATGATTATTTATTAAAAGTTGTTGTTAAGGATATGGATGATTTTAGAATATTTATGATTAATAAACTCACTTCATTAAAACATATAGGAAGCACGCAAAGTTCATTTTCTATTAATGAAGTAAAGAATACAACTTCCATTACAATTGAGTAGTATGAATAGAAAATTGATTTTTGAGTTTTTAATACTCTTTGTTGCAGTCCCTGTAAGTCTTGTTTTTGATATGCTAATTTGGTTTAAACTGGCTGCTATTGTGATAGCACTTGTCTATTTAATTATTCAAATGCGAAAGGCGCATAGTGTTACCTTCAGTATTGAAAAAGAAATGGATTGGAAGCTGTTTTGGAAACGAACTATAATTACCTTCGTCCTTATTGCGGTAATTACAATAACATTTGTTTGGTATACCAAGCCTTCAGCTTTATTCCTAATGCCTTTAGCAAAACCTTGGATGTACGTTACTATACTATTCGTGTACTCGTTATTTTCAGTATGGCCTCAAGAAATTGTGTACAGAACGTTCTTTTTTGAACGATATAAGCCTCTATTCAAAAATGAGAAAGTATTAATTTTTGCAAATGCTTTTGTTTTTTCACTAGCGCATTTGTTTTTTAAAAATACGCTAGTGTTGTTGTTGACATTTGTAGGTGGAATCTTGTTCGGCTTCACGTTTTTAAAATTTAAAAGCACCACAGCAGTAACCATAGAGCACGCGGTATATGGCAATTGGTTGTTTACTGTTGGTATGGGCCAAATGTTAGGGTTTCCTGGTATCGAAGGGGTCTAATTTAATTATAAAATAAAAAGAGTTGATTAAATGAAGAGATTTTTAACCATAGTAGTCACTTCTTTTGTTCTTATATCTTGTGGCAGTATCCAGAAATATAACAAAAAGATAACCAGCGAAATTCCAATAGAAGATTTGAGAGCTGACATAGATGATGTCTATTTTCAGTTACAAAAGCACCACCCCAAATTATATCAATACATTTCAAAAGAGCGTCTTGATTTTAAGATCGATAGCGTAAAAAGTTCCATTTATGAACCGCTAAATAGCAAACAATTTTATAAAAAATTGGCGCCCGTAATTAAAACAATAGGGCAGGGACATATTTCTGTAATACCGCCTCAGTTAAAGCAAGAGCGTAGTGTTAGAAAAGAATACCGTGATAAAAAATTTAATTTTAGCACGCTGGATTTCGATTATATTGAACAGCATCTTTTGATAACCGCTGCTAAAGATGTTGACACCTTGTTAATTGGGAGTGAAATAGTTGAAATTAATGAGGAAACCCCTCAACAATTAATAGCCGCTTACAACAAGAATATAGCTTCAGATGGATATAATAAAACCTTGTTTCAAACTTTTGTTGCTTCCCGTTTTCAGCGTTTTTATTATCGAGATAAAGGATTTCAGGATAGTTTGAATGTTACTTTTAAGAATAAAGACTCTGTTTTCTCTAAAGTTTTTAAATGGAAGGAAAAAGAAAAACCTGAAGATAAAATAGTAGATAGTGTTGTAAAAGAAATAAAAATCACAAAAGAGGATCGAAAAATTAAGCGTGAGGAACAAAAGACTAAAAGAAAATTTGATCGAGACCACGGATTGGTCCTTGGGACAGATAAGTACAAGCGAAACTTTAATTTTATAGGAAAAGATAGTACCGTTGCTTATATGAAAATAAGAGGTTTTATAAACGGGCCATTTGAAACATTCTACGAGGAAAGTTTTATGAAAATGGACAGTCTTAAAACAGAAAACTTAATTATCGATTTAAGAGACAATGGTGGCGGACGTATTTCTGAAATAAACGAATTGTATTCTTACTTAATAGATAAAGAATATACCTTTATTAATGAAAGTGAAGTAAATTCTCGAACCCCTATGCTTTCATTTGTTTTAGCAAACGGATCACCAATTCTTTTAAAGGGAATTGGTGTAGTTTTATCTCCTTTTATAGCGGTACACAACCTTATAAAAACTACTAAAAGAGATGATAAGATTTACTACCGTTTTAAGCAATCAAAACCACAACAGCCTAAGGGAAATCCCTATAAAGGCAATATTTATGTACTTATAAATGGTAATTCTTTCTCTGCATCATCTATTATTTCTACGCACTTAAAAGCAACCAATCGTGCGACATTTGTAGGTCAAGAAACGGGAGGTGCCTATAATGGTACTGTAGCGGGAATTTTTAAAAATTATAAATTACCGCATTCAAATATTAGAGTAAATATGGGATTAATGCAAGTGGAAGCTCCCTACAAAATCGAACCTAATGGATATGGTGTGCTACCTGATGTTGAAATTAAATCTTCACTAGTAGATTTTGAGAATAAGAAGGACGCCGCAATTGATTGGGTATTGAATAGCATCGACAAAACGAACTAAAGTAAAGAATACTATTTTATGGTTAGAAGCAATCAAACTTTTAAACCATAAACTTTTAAACTATCTAGACCTATTGTACCTTTGTATTTGTTCTTCGAAATTCTTACAAAAGAGCAAATTTTAATTTAAAAAACACACCACTATGTCAAAATACGATGTTGCAGTAATTGGTTCAGGCCCTGGAGGATATGTAGCTGCCATTCGCTGTGCGCAATTAGGAATGAAAACCGCAATTATTGAAAAATATAACACTTTGGGAGGCACTTGTTTAAACGTAGGCTGTATTCCTAGTAAAGCACTGCTCGATTCTTCGCACCATTATGAGCAGGCTATTAAGCATTTTGAAGAACACGGTATTGATATCCCTGGCGAGGTAAAGATAAATTTTAAAAAGATGATCGAGCGTAAAGCTTCAGTAGTGGATCAAACTACTAAAGGGATCGATTTTTTGATGAATAAAAATAAAATTGACGTGTACACAGGAATGGGGTCTTTTAAAGACGCTACTCACATTGAGATAAAGGGAGAAAAGAACGAAACTATCGAAGCTGCAAATACAATTATAGCTACAGGGAGTAAGCCTGGGACATTACCTTTTATTACATTAGACAAGGAACGCGTGATTACCTCTACGGAAGCATTGAGTTTAACTGAAATCCCAAAGCACATGGTAGTTGTTGGTGGTGGTGTGATTGGTTTAGAATTAGGGCAGGTTTATCGTAGGTTAGGGGCAGAAGTTTCTGTGGTGGAATATATGGATCGTATTATCCCAACTATGGATAAGGCACAGAGCAAAGAACTTACCAAAGTAATGAAGAAACAGGGGGTCAAGTTTTTCCTTTCACATAGAGTTTCTGGAGTAGAGAGGAATGGTAATGAAGTTATTGTTACTGCAACCGATAAAAAAGATAAAGAAGTTACTTTTAGTGGTGATTACTGTCTGGTTTCAGTAGGAAGAAGAGCCTACACAGATGGTTTGAAAGCGGAAAATGCAGGTGTTAAAATTACTGAAAGAGGACAGGTAGAAGTTAACGATCATTTACAATCTAATGTCAAGAATATCTACGCTATTGGAGATGTTGTGAGAGGAGCAATGCTTGCGCATAAAGCGAGCGAAGAAGGTAGTTTTGTTGCTGAAGTAATCGCTGGGCAAAAACCACACATAAATTATAATTTGATTCCTGGTGTTGTTTACACGTGGCCAGAAGTGGCAAGTGTAGGTAAAACTGAAGAACAATTGATAGAAGCAAAAGTTGACTACAAATCTGGACAATTTCCAATGCGTGCTTTAGGAAGAAGTAGGGCTAGTGGTGATACTGATGGTTTTGTAAAAATACTAAGCGACGCTAAAACAGATGAGGTTTTAGGTGCGCACATGGTAGGGGCCAGAGCAGCAGATCTAATTGCTGAAATGGTAGTTGCTATGGAGTTTAGGGCTAGCGCAGAAGATATTGCAAGAATGAGCCATGCGCATCCAACCTATGCGGAGGCTGTTAAAGAAGCAGCACTTGCTGCGACAGATGATAGGGCATTGCATATTTAATACTTGAAACTACGTTAAAATGTAAAAACCAATTTGTAAACTACAGATTGGTTTTTTTCTTTTCAATATATTTGTGGCTAAGAATTTGAAAAGAAAATTGAAATCAAAGACAAGGAAGAAGTTGAATTAATAAAACACTCATTTCTCCGCCATGGCGGACTAGGGGTCAACCATATTTGAAAAGAACTATAACATCAATAAAAGTTAGATTAACGGAAGCTCTCAAACAGCAATTAGTGCAATGGGCGCAACAGTTTGAAGAAGTTGTATGGCTAGACTCCAACGACTATCCTCAAGAGCATAGCTCCTTTAAAGCAGTTTTAGCCGTAGATGCATTTACAGGAATAAAAACAGATTTTAACAATGCTTTTACTGAATTTGATGAATATCAAAAAATCACCAAAGATTGGCTTTTCGGCTACTTTTCCTATGATCTTAAAAATGATATAGAAAATCTTTCGTCTAAAAATTTTGATGGATTGGGTTTTCCAAATTTATATTTTTTTCAGCCTAAGAAAGTTCTTGTCTTCTCAGACGATGAGGTTACGTTTCAATATTTGGCTATGGTGGATGATGAAATTGAAAGTGATTGGAAAGAGATACAAGCAACAGTTTTTGAAAATCAAGATACTGTCAAGGAGGATATTAAAATAAGTCTGCGAACTTCTAAAGACAATTATTTTGAGAAAGTAAATACATTGCTTTCTCATATTGAACGCGGAGACGTTTATGAGGCTAATTTTTGTCAAGAGTTTTATAGTGAAAATGCAATCATTGATCCAGTCCAAACCTTTTTGAGTCTTAATAAAATTTCGATTCCGCCGTTTGCAACATTTATGAAATTACAGGAGTATTTTGTGCTTTCGGCTTCGCCAGAAAGGTATCTCAAGAAAACAGGTCATAAAGTAGTTTCACAGCCTATTAAAGGCACCATGAGGCGTTCTTTAGTAGCGAAAGAAGATAGGGAGTTGGCAGAAAAACTGGTAAACGATCCAAAAGAGCGCAGCGAGAATATAATGATTACAGATCTTGTAAGGAACGATTTGTCTCGTATTGCAGAAAAAGGCACCGTGCAGGTAGAGGAACTTTGTAAAGTATATAGTTTTGAACAAGTGCATCAACTCATTTCGACTATATCCTGCAAAGTTGCAAGCGATGTTTCTCCAGTAACTATTATCAAAAATACATTTCCTATGGGAAGTATGACGGGAGCTCCTAAAGTTCGAGCAATGGAACTTATGGAAGAATTAGAAGATGCTAAAAGAGGCTTGTATAGTGGGGCAGTGGGTTATTTCACTCCGTCTGGAGATTTTGATTTTAATGTTGTAATACGCAGTATTCTCTATAATGCAACTACTAAATATTTGAGTTTCTCGGTAGGAGGAGCTATTACAAATAAGTCCAGTGCTGAGGGCGAGTATGAAGAATGTTTACTCAAAGCAAAAGCAATGCGCCATGTTATTGGATGACCTATGTTGTTTTTGATGCATAAATATTATTTATGCATCAAAAACAACATAAAATATATTTATGTATTCTAATATACATAAATTTACTATGTTTGTGATTAAGTAATTATACTATATGAAAAATTATAGCGCACTAGTGGCAGACATTGTAGGGTCTACTTCTCTTAATGCCAAAGACAAAGTATTACTAGAAAATAGTATACAAACGCTGTTTGTTGATATCTCTAAAGTAGTCCCCAATTATGGGCGACTCATAAAAGGAGATACACTAGAGATGGTCGTCGAAGATCCATCTCAAGGCTTGTCTATTGCATTAGCAATAAAAGCGTTTATCAAAACGCTTCCAATAGATGTAACCAATTATGATAAGAATAAAATAAGGGCAAAACATTTTAAAACACACGGAGTACGACTGGCAATTGGATATGGACCACTTTCTAGGTATGACAAGGGAAAAGGAATAATTGACGGAGAGGCTATTTACCATGCAGGAAGGGCTATTAGCAATATGCATACCTATAACAAAGAGCGAATTGTAATTAAAAACACCTTGTTCTTTGAATCTGCTGACAAAGAATTAAATGTTACTTTACGGCCTATATTTGAACTACTTGATGTGCTTTTATCTAAAGCAACCGAAAAACAAGCAATGGTATTATACCTAAAATTATTAGGGAACACTGAAACAGAAATTTCTAAATTATTAGGCATTGACCAGTCGGTAGTAAATCGTCATTCCACAGCAGTAGGGTGGAACGCAATAGAAACTTCGGTAGGTTATTATAGTACGCTGTTTAATAAGGATAAGGAATGAGTTTTACAACACTTATACTTTTACAATTGCTGGCTCACATACTGGCAGATTACTTTTTACAATCTGATAGAATGGCCATAAGTAAAAATGCGCTTGGATTTAAAAGCAGGTTTTTAGCACTGCATATTGCTATTGTATTTTTTCTTTCATGGGCACTTTCTTTTCAACTCAAATTTATTTTTGCGGCCACAGTTATAGCGTTATTACATTATATAATAGATGGATGTAAACCGTTTATTACAAAATTAAAATATGTAGGAGTCCATTCCTTTTTTATTGATCAAATCGCACACATTGCCGTCCTGTTAATAGTTACTGGTTTGTATGCCAAATATTATGGGATACAATATATCAACGAGTTTCCTGTTTCACCATATATAATAGGGCTCATACTCGCATATTTGTGTTGTTTAAAGCCCGCAAATATTATTATAAGGGAAGTGCTACTAATTTCTAAAATTCAGGTAAATAGCTCAGATGAACTTCCTAACGGCGGAAGAATCATTGGTAATCTAGAGCGATTATTAGTACTCACATTTATACTTGTAAACCATTGGGAAGCAATAGGTTTTTTGATTGCAGCAAAATCAATTTTAAGATATAAAGACACAGACACTTTAAAAACCGAATATGTTCTCATAGGAACGATGCTAAGTTTTGGGATTGCTTTATTTTTGGGGATAGTTGTAAAATTTATACTTTGATTCTAAAACTTTCAGACCATATAAAAGAAAATTTCCCGAACATCCAAGGGAAGAAAATTTTGATCGCTTGCAGTGGTGGTCTTGATAGTATGAGTTTATGGCATGCTTTTAAAGAACTAAATTTTGATATAGGCATAGCGCATTGTAATTTTTCACTACGCGGAAATGAAAGTGACGAAGACCAAAAGTTAGTAGCAGAAAAATCCCAAAAAGACAACACTCCTTTTTTTACTGAAACGTTTAAAACAAAAGAGTACGCTAAAGAGCATAAGCTATCTACCCAAGTAGCAGCGAGGCAACTTCGCTACCTTTGGTTTGAAGAAATTGCGACAAACAACAACTATGATTTAATAGCAACTGCACATCATGGGGATGATGATTTAGAAACATTTTTCATTAATCTTTCAAGAGGTACTGGGTTGAGAGGGCTCACAGGAATCCCTTCAGTAAACAAAAATATCATCAGGCCATTACTTCCATTTTCTCGCAAGGAAATATTGCAATATGCGCAACGCCAAGGAATCTATTGGCGAGAAGACAGCAGCAATATAAAGGAGGAATACCTTCGCAATAAGATACGCTTACAATTGACGCCAGTTTTCAAAGGACTCAACAAAAACCCATTACAGACTTTTCAAAAAACGCAGCAAAATTTAAAAGATACACAGGCATTAATTGAGGATTATTTAGCCATTGTTTATCAGCTAATTATCACTAAAAATCAAGACGGCTATGCCATTGATATAGCAAAGCTGAAAGAATTGCCAAACACTTCAGTATTGCTATTTGAATTGTTATCTCCTTTTGGTTTTTCAGATTTTAAAGCAATAAATGAATTGACCGAAGCACAATCTGGAAAGCAACTATTTTCTGAAACACATCGTTTATTAAAAGACAGGGACTGCCTATTTCTATCAGAAAAAAAAGAAAAACCAACGAATTCTGAATTTTTCATTAAAAAAAATCAAGATGTTGTCAGCAGTCCTATAAAATTGTCTTTTACTCCTAGTACAAAAGTGGGATATATGGATGCTACTGCCATCTTTGTGGATGCAAACAAACTAGAGTATCCTTTAACGATAAGAAAATGGCGTGAGGGTGATGTTTTTAAACCTTTTGGGATGGTTGGAAAAAAGAAAGTTAGCAAGTTTTTTAAAGATGAAAAGTTATCTTTGGCCGAGAAAGAACGAGTTTGGATTTTAGAAAGTGATAATAAAATCGTTTGGATTATCGGGCTCAGAGCAGATAATCGTTTTAAAGTGACCGAAACCACACAGCATATATTAAAAATAAAACGTACCGCGTAACATGAAAAAACTTGTAACGACTTTATTAGTACTACTGATTTCAATTTCGGCATTTAGCCAAATTTTAGAGCCTGTAAAATGGACCACCGAAATAAAAAAAACAGGGGATGATACGTATGATTTGATGTGGCACGCTTCTATTGAAGAAAATTGGCACTTATACAGCATACGACCTATCGGGGGTTTAGGGCCGTTCCCTACAGAATTTGAGTACAACAACGATAATAAAAAGTTTGAATTGGTAGGCGATTTAACAGAAAATGAACCACATACTAGTTATGATAAAATCTTTGAGATGGAACTTTCCTATCACGATCTCGAAGCAACCTTTACTCAAAAAATAAAAGTTTTAGATCCTGCATTAGCAAAAATTACAGGAGAGATTATTTTCCAAACCTGTGATGATAAGCAATGTATTTTTCCGCAAAAAGGGTTCGAGTTTAATTTTGGGAGAGCGCATATATTTGGAGAAGAATCCCAAATGTTTGAACCCGTTACCTGGGAGACAGAAATTAGAAAAATAGGGGCAAACACCTACGAGCTTGTTTATACTGCTGCTATTGAAGACACATGGCATTTGTACTCTATAAATCCTTATGATTGGGAAGCAGATCCAACAGTAATTGGTCCAAACCCAACATCGTTTAGAACAGATGACAAAGCGGTGGAAATGATTGGGGAGTTACAACAATTAGGAAAACCTAAAGTAAGCTATGATAAGGTGTTCGAAATGGATTTAGAATACTTTGACAACAACGCGATTTTTCTACAAACAATTAAGGTAAAAGATGCTTCGGTAACTACTATTAGCACAACGATAGATTATCAGACCTGTGATGATGAAAAGTGTATTTTTCCTGCGGCAGATTTTCAGTTTAAAGTACCCAGTCAAGATACAGAAATTGTTTCATCAAGGTCAGACGTAGATGCTAGTAGTGATGCTAAAGAGGAAAAAGAAGGGGACTCTAGAGGAATGTGGACTATCTTTTTTGTAGCATTTCTTTCCGGTTTTGCGGCACTGCTAACACCTTGCGTTTTCCCAATGATTCCACTAACAGTAAGTTTCTTCACCAAACAGAGTAAAAACAGAGCAGTAGGAATTAGAAATGCAATATTATATGGTGTTTCAATTGTAGTTATTTATGTTTTTTTAGGCTACGTAGTTACGAAGATATTTGGGGCAGACTCGCTTAACGCGCTGTCCACCAATGTTTGGTTTAATATTATATTCTTTGTACTTCTAGTTGTTTTTGCCGTATCGTTTTTAGGTGCTTTTGAGATAACATTACCACAATCTTGGGCAAATAAGGTAGATAGTAAAGCTGACAAAGGCGGTATTATAGGAATCTTTTTTATGGCGCTAGCGCTAGCAGTAGTATCTTTCTCTTGTACAGGTCCTATAGTAGGCACTTTGCTTGTTGAAGCTGCTTCAAAAGGAGGTCTAGCTCCCGTTATAGGTATGTTTGGATTTTCACTGGCAATCGCTTTACCATTTGCATTGTTTGCAATGTTTCCAGGTTGGCTTAACTCATTACCTAAAAGTGGCGGTTGGCTTAATACGGTAAAAGTAGTACTTGGATTTTTAGAGTTGGCCTTAGCCTTTAAATTTTTATCACAAGCAGACCTTGTATTGCAAATGCATCTTCTAGAAAGAGAAGTCTTTATTGCTATTTGGATTGCTGTTTTTGGAGCATTGGCCTTGTACCTCTTCGGGAAAATAAAACTTCCGCACGATGGTCCGCTTACTCATATTTCTGTAGGTAGAATGCTGTTAGGATTAGCGACATTAACATTTGTCGTTTATATGATTCCTGGTTTATGGGGTGCTCCTTTAAACTTAATAAGTGCGTTCCCACCACCACAAGAATATAGTGAATCACCTTACGGGGTTGGTTTTTCTAAACTTGGAGGTGGAACTGCTGCGGCTCATTCTGAGCTGCCTGATGGAGGACATTTGATGGCGCCTCATGATATTTTACATTTCAAAGACTACGAGCAAGGTTTGGCATACGCAAAAGAAGTAGGTAAGCCAGTAATGATAGATTTTACGGGGTATGCCTGTGTTAACTGCCGTAAAATGGAACAAAATGTTTGGACAAAAGGAAATGTATTGTCTATTTTAAAAAATGAGGTGGTTTTAATATCATTATATGTAGATGATAAAAGAGAGCTGCCAGAAGAGGAAAAATATACCAGTAAAGAAACGGGTAGAAAAGTAAAAACCATTGGTAATAAATGGAGTGATTTGCAGATTACACGCTACAAAGCAAATGCGCAGCCTTTATATATCTTAATGGATCACAATGAAGAGAACCTCGTTAAACCTGTAGGGTATACTCCAGATGTAGATGAGTATGAGAAATGGTTAAATGCTGGTATAGCAAATTTTAAATAACACCTTGAATAATAATTGTTAAGTCCTGTTTATATAGACAGGACTTTTTTTAACAAAAAAGAGCACTACTTTAAAAGTAGCGCTCTAAACAAACCTAATGGAACTTAGTAAATCTAAAAAATTATCAAACACTACTCTAAATCCCCATTACAAAATAGTATTTAATAAACATATTACTAATTCACTTTCAAAAGTAATACCCTCTTTCTTTTAACACAATAGGTGTTTATACCTGTTTTTTAAAATAAGCGTTTTAGTCAAACGGACCTTTTATAATTAACAAAACATTAATTAACATAGTGTAATAATTATTCATTTGATTAGTAGTTTCACGCTAAAAGTAAAATTAATATGCGGTATAGTTTTGTTTTTTGTGGTATCTACTTTTTCTTACGCTATTACTAACAATACGTCAAAAAGCAATAACTTAAACGGTTTAATTCCTAAAGTCCAACTTCCTAATTTAAAGCTTAAAATTATAGAAAATGAAGCCATAGTTGGTAAACTACATCGCTATGATTCTTTTCCAACAAAATACATCACACCACGAACAGTAGATATTTGGCTTCCTAATAATTACGATATCTCAAAAAAATATACTGTATTGTATATGAATGATGGTCAAGATCTTTTTGATCCAATGGTAGATTTTAGAAAGTCAGAAATGGAAATTGACGAATCTATTACAAGACTTATAAAAGAGGCTAAAATAAAAGATGCCATTGTTGCAGGGGGTATATAATATTAGCAGTGAGCGCACACAAGATTACTTTCCTCAAAAACCCATCGATTTACTTCCAGTAAAGACAAAGGACTCTTTAATTAAAATGGTAAGATCGATTGATAGAGATTTTAAAATAAACTCTGATAATTACCTAAACTTTATAACAAAGGAACTCAAGCCTTACGTTGATGCAGAGTACTCTTCTGCTATAGATAATCAAAATACGTACTTGGCAGGAGTAAGTATGGGAGGTTTGATATCGATGTATGCAGTTTGTCAATATCCAGAAATTTTTGGCGGTGCCATAGGCATGAGTACCCATTGGGTTGGAGCAGTGCCGAGTACTGGAAATCCAATGCCAGCAGCCTTCTTTGATTATATGCGAAAAAAATTTACCATCACCAGTCGCAAATAAATTTTATTTTGATTTTGGAAATATAGGGCTTGATAAGTTCTATACACAATACGAAGAAGAAGTAAATAGTGTTTTTGCCGATGCTAGTTATTCATCAAAATTATTTCAGATTTTAAAATTTGATGGCGATACTCATAATGTAACATATTGGCAGCCAAGTTTCCCAGATGCCATACAAATGATGATCGGCATTGAGAATTAGAAATTAGTGACATTCGATTTAAATTATTTGAGAATGCGGCCCTATTTTTTATAAAATGAGGTTGGAATATGATTTAATTTTGCAGATATTTATAATACTTTTAAATTTAAAATATGTGGATGCGATTTTTTAAAACTTTATCTTTCTTTGTTATATCTATAAGTTCAGCTTGTTTTTCTCAGGAATTACCTCCCATACTCAATTATACATCTACTAATTATGGTGCTGGTAATCAAAACTGGGCTATTACACAAAACGATGAAAAATTTATTTATGCAGCTAATAACGATGGTTTATTAGAATATAATGGCACTAACTGGAAGCTATATCCTTCCTCCAATAATACTATAACACGTTCGGTTCTTGCTGTAAAAGATAAGGTTTATAGTGGAAGTTATATGGATTTTGGTTTTTGGAAAAAAAACTTGCAAGGAACACAAGAATACACTTCACTCGCAGATTCTTTAAAACTAATTGAGGATGAACAATTTTGGAATATTCTGGAATATGAAAACTGGATTCTTTTTCAATCTTTAAATAGAATTTATATATATGATACCTTAACAAGTGGCGTATCAATTATTAATTCAAAAGAGAATATCAATAAAATATTTAAGGTTAATGAGGTTATTTATTTTCACGTAATTGGTGAGGGACTTTATACCGTTAATAACGGTAAAAAGTCACTAATTAGTGATGCCAGCCTTTTTAAGAATGATTTAATCGTTGGGGTTTTTAATATTAATGGTGATTTACTCTGTGTGAGTCAGCAAAGTGGTATTTATAAAATTAATGATACTGTTCTTGAAATTTGGGATGCTTCAGTCAATCAAAAAATTAAGGACTTAAATATTTACACCTCCATTAAACTTCGGGATGAGTCAATTCTCTTAGGGACCATTTCCAACGGTATTTTGAAATTTACCAGTAAAGGCGTTCCAGTGTTTACAATAAATCAATATAATGGTTTGGCCGATAATACGGCATTGTCCCTTTTTGAAGATGTTAAAAATAATGTTTGGGTAGGTTTAGACAACGGAATTGATTGTATTAATGTCGCTTCTCCTGTTTTAAGCTATGTGGATCGTTCTGGGAGTATAGGAACGACTTACGCATCAACAGTATATAAGGGAAACCTTTACTTAGGGACAAATCAAGGACTTTTTTATAAAAAATTACAGTCTCAAGATACTTTTACACTTATAGAGGGAACAAATGGTCAAGTATGGGATCTTTCTGTAATAGATGAAACACTGTTTTGTGGTCATAATAGAGGTACATTTATTATTGAAAATTTTCAAGCAGAATTAATTTCAGCTGAAATGGGAACTTGGATAATTAAAAAAATCCCAGGAAATAGTCAACTTTTACTTCAAGGAAGTTATAGTGGATTGAACGTTCTACAAAAAAAAGAGGGTACTTGGGAATGGCGAAATAAAATTGCAGGATTTGATAATTCATCGAGATATATAGAGTTTTTTGACCAAAGTAAAATTTTGGTAAGCCATGAATATAAAGGGGTATATGAAATTGAATTAGATCAATCATTTAACAGAGTTCTTTCTGTCAAAAAAAATGAAAGTGTTTCAAAAGGTGCTAATTCAAGTTTAGTTTATTTCGATAAGGGTATTGTTTACGCCAATGAAGAAGGTGTTTTTAAGTATAAACCTGAAGAAGAAGTTTTCGAGAAAGTACTATTATTATCATCAGTTTTTGATGAGGACACTTATACATCTGGTAAATTAGTAGTCGATGATGCATTCAATTTATGGGTTTTCACTCAAAATTATATCAATATCATTTCAAAACAACCATTAAACGACAGCTACAAAATAAAAAAGATAGCGATACCTCAAGGTTTACGTCAGGAAATGAAGGGGTTTGAAAATATATTTGAGATAAATCCCAATCTATACCTGTTCGGGAATTCAAATGGGTATCTCATTCTTAATCTTGATAACTTAACCCAAGAATCAGAAAATGATATTTTTCTTAACGAAATCACCGTAGGTACTTCAAAAGAAAATTTAATTAGGATTGCAGATACGGTTTCATCATTTAAAGCCAGCAAAAATTTTATATCATTTAAATATAGCGTTCCTGTATATAGTAAATTTTTTAAAGTGAGCTATAAATATAACCTTATCCATAATGGTAAGACCAGCTTCAGCCATTGGTATAATAATAGTGATGTCTCTTTTGAAAATTTAGAACACGGTGATTATATCTTTAAGGTACAAGCAAAAATTAATAATACGATATTAGATAGCCAGGCGGAGCATAGTTTTACTATACAGCGGCCTTGGTATTTGAGTATAACAGCAATTATTGTTTATGTTATAATATTAATATTATTTTTCATCATTATCAATTCATCGTATAAACGATATTATAGAAAACAACGAAAGGATTTACTCGAAAAACGGGATCGACAAGGAGCTATGAAGGACCTTGCGTCACAAAAAGAGATTATTCAATTAAGAAATGAAAAACTTCGGCAAGAGATTGATGCACGCAACAGAGAGTTAGCGATATCAACTATGAGTATGATAAAGAAGAACAATGTTTTAAACGAGTTTAAGGAAGATCTTTTAATGCTAGATACAGATAAAAACTTGAAACCACTATTAGATAAAATTGATAATTCAATAAACGACAAAGAAGATTGGAAGTTTTTTGAAGAAGCTTTTAATCACGCTGACAAGGATTTTTTCAAAAAAGTAAAATCATTGCATCCAGAATTAACTCCTAATGATCTTCGAATGTGTGTTTACTTAAGGCTAAATCTTTCATCGAAAGAAATTTCACCACTACTTAATATTACATTCAGAAGTGTAGAGGTTAAGCGGTATCGCCTCAGGAAAAAAATGAATCTTTCGCATGATATTAGCCTGACAAATTATATTCTTGAATTATAAGCTTCGTAACACCCTTATTTTACCCATACATAAACACAACAGGCGCTTCAGTTGTTGCTTTTTTCTTAAAATTAACATAAAAGAGGATTTCACACAATATGAATAAGAGCCTAGCCTAATTGGAGATTTCATAATTTTCGGCAGGAGATATTATTGTGTATATTTTTTATTGTGGTGTTTTTTATCATTTTCACATACAATAGGTCATATATTTACACTTACGAGTGATTTTAATGCATTTCCTTAGGTTATAGGGAAGTTCATTGTAATAAGTTGCTAGATTGATTGCCAAAAAATTAGACTAACTCAAACAATAAAAGAATGAAAAACAATTTCTTAAGATTAATTCTCTTTTTATTTATTACATCAACATTTGGCCAAGTTGATAAAATTGAAGTGATAAATAACAGCGACGGAATTAAATTAACCGTTAACGGAAAAGATTTTATGATTAATGGTATGAATTGGGATTATGTGCCGATTGGAACCAATTATTCATATAATTTATGGTCTAAGTCTGACAGCTTTATTAAAACAGCACTCGACACCGAAATGAGCTTACTCAAAAATATGGGTGTAAACGCAATTAGAGTTTATACTGGTATGCAGCCAAAATGGGTTAAATACATTTATGAGAATTATGGTATATATACTATGATCAATCATTCTTTTGGCCGCTATGGATTAACACTAAACGGAACTTGGATTCCAAACACAGAGTATTCAGATCCTGAAACGCAGAGATATCTTATAAACGAGGCTATTAATATGGCCAATGATTTTAAAGATACGCCTGGGCTTCTTTTATTCATGTTAGGGAACGAAAACAACTATGGTCTTTCTTGGGGCGGTGCAGCAACAGAGGATATTCCAATCGAAACTGAAGGGACTGTTATTACAAGAGCGAGATCGATGTATAAGCTCATGAATGAAGCCGTATTGAAGATAAAAAAAATAGACAGTAAACATCCTGTAGCTATCTGTAATGGTGATTTATTGTATTTAGATTTAGTAGCTGAGCATCTTCCGGCTATGGATATATATGCTACAAACATGTATAGGGGTGAATCCTTTGGTGATGCTTTTGATAGAGTTAAGAATGAGCTTAATAAACCAATAATGTTTGCTGAATTTGGTTCAGACGCCTTCAATGCTATAAAAAACAAAGAGGATCAGAAAATGCAGGCTTATTATATGGTAGAGAATTGGAATGAAATTTATTCCAATGCCGCAGGTTTAGGTAAAGCACAAAACTCGTTAGGTGGTTTTACATTTCAATGGGCAGATGGCTGGTGGAAAGATGGACAAACTAAAGATTTAGATATTCATAATACTCGAGGAATTTGGACAAGTGGTGGCTATACACTAGATACGGAAAACGGTTCAAAAAACATGAATGAGGAATGGTTTGGTATATGTGCAAAAGGACCAACAGATGCAAGAGGACTTTTCGATTTGTATCCGCGTGCGTCATATTATGCTTTAAAAGAAGCACACCAATTAAATCCTTATGGTGAAGGGGTAGATCTAGATTTTGTTCAAAATCACTTTAAGAATATTAATTTAATGGATGCCGTTTTGCGTGCTAGAGGAGATAAAGCAGCCCTTGGTGGTAGTGATACAGAGAAGCTGAGGATTAGTCGACTTAGTGCAAATTTCACGACGTTTAATACTGGTGGTAGCCTAATCACTACGCCAGACACACCAGATCCTAGTGGAAACACATTTCCAAATCAATTGGGGTTTGATCATATGCAATCTTATTTTGTTGGGATTGAAGGAAACCCGTCATCAAATATGAGAGCTAACGTTAATTTCAACGTTATTGGTAAAGTAGCTGAGAATCCAATTGATGAGATTTTTTACGAAAATAGAGGCAGACCAGTAACTATGATTGATGGAAACAATCAAGAGGTTATTGTGAATGATATAAATAGAGTGAACGTTTATGATGCAGAATTTGAATGGAATGCAAAAGATTTTGACTTAAGGGGATTTTATAGAACGGGTCATTACCATTGGCAATATGAGGGAGATTTCTTTGGTCTATACCCAGAGGCAAATTATGGACCTAATTTAGATATTTATGGTGGTGAAATTTTAGGCGCTGAAATAGATGGGAAAGGTATCTTTGATGGTTTAAAAGCGGCTATTGGACCTCAATTATGGTGGGGTGCAAATCCAACTATGTTATTCAAATACCAACGAAATTTTGGAGAATTTAAAGTTGCGGGTATTTATCATAGAGATATTGAGAGAGAGATACAATTTGATGAAAATGGACAACGTGTTTTAAATCAAAATCAAGTTCGAAGTGGTGTTATTCCTGGTTTTCCTATGGAAAGAGCAACGATTGCTGTGGAGAGAGACTTCGGGAATATTGGTTTAACCGTAGGTGGTATTTGGGGTGGTAGACCGTTAAACGGCAGCTCTTTTCAAGATGTAAGAGATGGTATTGTGTTTAAAGATGAAATTAAGGGTGATGATAATTGGGGTGGTAAAGCCAAAATCACCTATCAAAAAGGAGCAATTAATTGGTATGGTCAAGGCGCAGTAATGGGATTAGTTGCTGGAGGTGGAGCAGACGCTACAAGAACCTTTACTGGATGGCAATTAAAAGATACGGGTAGCGGAAACCAAGCAAACCTCTTGACAGGTTTTACCTACACTATTGGCGATTTTCAAATTGCACCTAACTTTTTATGGCAAAAACCATTGGTGGATGCAATGCCAAACAATGTTAACGCACCTGGTCGTCTAAGAAACTTTATAGATGATCCATTTGCTGTTCGTGCTAACCGAGAAACTCAAGCTGGTGAATTGCTATTAACATTTGATCCAACACCCGGTACTTGGATGTATGAATGGGATAACGACAGGGCAGAAGATGCTATATTTGCAATGAATTTAGGGTTTGTATACCGTCATCTTCCAACAACAATGGATGCTCATATTGGTTTTCTTGCTTCTCGTGAGTTCTTTGCATTTAATTCCGCAGCACCAGCAGAAGACTTATGGGAGATTCATACAAGAATGGTTTCTAAACTAACATCAGATTTAGGGCTTATAGGGAATTTCTATTACGGTAATGGACAAGCTAATGGAGATAGTGAAAGATTAATTAAGCGATTTGGTGGAAATATAAGGGCTATTTATAAGACAATGAAATTAGAAACTCATGTTAAAATTAATGATTGGGGACCTTTTGATTATCATAGAGATTTTAACTTGACGTACCCAGTGCAATTGATGTTAGATTTATCTACCTCACTAGGAAAGCCAGATTGGTTTATATTACCTAGTACCACTATCGGTTTAAGAGGGACTTGGAGGTCTCTAGATCAATTCTCACCAAGGTTTTCTCCTTTGGCGGGTCCAGAATTTGGTGTACCACCATTAAGTCCAGTAGGGGTTCCTGATGGCTCTGAGTGGGAGATTAGAACGTACGTAACTATTAATATTGGAAAATAAAATTTCAAATGATGAAAAATATAAGATTTATAAATTTTAAAGGAATGACCTTTTTATTGTTAATTTTAGTATTGGCAATAGGATGTGAAAGAGAACTTTCTGATAATGCGACGGTGGCAACATTTTCAACAACAGGCGAAATTTTTACAGATGGTCCTGTTGGATTGGGAGAAGATTTTTATTTTCCTTTTGGAGGCTCAAAATTTGATGCCGCCTCTTTTGATGGGGAAGGTTTTGAAAGTTTAGTGTCAATTCGAATTGACGTGCCAAATGCAGATGATCCAACAGGAAATTATGCAGGAGCAATTTTAAGAGTTGATGGGGCAGGTAGAGATTTAAGAGGATACGATGCGCTAACATTTTATGCGAAAGCATCCCAAGGTGTTGTTTTGGGTGAGGTTGGATATGGTACCGATTTCTTAGAGGACAAATATCGAGTGGCTGTGCAAAATTTAAGTCTAGGAACCAATTGGGCAAAATATACCATTCCCATTCCGGATGCATTAAAGTTAGTCGAAGAAAGAGGTCTGTTTTGGTATTCTTTGGGAACTCAAAATACAGGTGGCTTAGGGTATACCGTTTGGTTTGATGATATAAAGTTTGAAAAGTTAGGTAATATTGCACAGCCTAGGCCAAAAATATTAAATGGTGAAGACCAATTCTTAGAGACTTTTAATGAATCTGTTTTTCCTATTGGAGGCTTAACACAAACTTTTAATTTAGCTAATGGTTTGGATCAAGTTGTTCTTGCTTCACCGGCATATTTTACATTTTCATCTTCAAACACAAGTGTTGCCACTGTTAATGAGCAAGGTGAAGTTACCGTGGTGGGTGCAAGCCTACCGGATCCAGTTACAGGAGAGTTAATTCCTGCTGTAATTACTGCTACAATGAATGAATTAGAAGCTGAAGGTTCTTTAACCCTAGCGTCTTTTGGGGCATTTGAACTAGCTCCAGTGCCTGATGAAGCTCCAGAAAATGTAATTTCCCTATTTAGTGATTCTTACGAAGATGTACCTGTAGATTATTACAATGGATTCTTTAATGGTGATGGCCAAACTACCCAAGGAGGAGCTCCTCCAATTAATGTAGGTGGTGGAGAAGTTATAAATTATACGAATTTAAATTTCGTTGGTATTGGAACGTTCTTGAATGTACAACCTATTGATGCAACACAAATGACCCACCTTCACGTTGATATTAATGTGCAAGAACCTGTAACTTCAGGAGATTTTATTAGGTTACAAATACTCAATGGTGTGCAAACGACTAATGAACTATCAGGTTCATTTACTATATTCGATACAGATTTAGTTACAAACGGATGGGCTAGCTATGATATTCCGCTTGGAGATTTTGCTGGATTGTCTGCTAAAGACGCCTTAGGATTATTATTCTTTATTTCAGACACAACAGTTTCTAATATTTATGTAGACAATATTTACTATTACAGAGAGGTTTTAGAAGCTTCTCCTAATGTCGATGATTCTGCTGCTACTGAAGTAGCATTACCGATAGGTTTTGAATCTACTTCTTTAACTTATGATTTTGGAGGATTTGAAGGTGCTGAATCAGAAATAATAGCAAATCCTGATGCAACAGGAATTAACCCTACTGGAAATGTAATGAGAACTATCAAAACAGAGGGGGCTCAATTCTTTGCTGGAACTTTTCTAAACTTAGATGCACCAATTGATATGTCTTCTTCTAAGAAGTTTAGAATGAAAATTTGGTCTCCTAAAGCAGGAATTCCAATTAAAGTTCGCCTAGAGAATGCCGATAATTCTATAGGTATAGAGGTTGATGTAACAACAACTACTACGAATCAATGGGAAGAATTAGAATGGGATTTTACAGGTCAAAACAATGCCGCAGCCTTTGTTAAAATTGTAGTTTTCTTCGAGTTTATAGATGGTGTACCTGGTGATGGAAGCACCTACTATTTTGATGATCTACAAATAATCGATTAACCTATACACTATGAATAAGAGATTTAATTTTAAAAAATTAGAAATGAAAAAGTCAGCTATTTTATCAGGGTTATTAATTTTAGTATCGATAGTGATACTTTCAAGTTGTTCTACTGATGAAACACAAGTGGTAACCACTTTTGAAAATTTGGTTATGTCTGATGAATTTGATTCCAACGGGGAACCAAATCCAGCCATGTGGAGTTTTGACATTGGTAATGGGGCAGCGCAAGGCATACCAGGTTGGGGAAATAATGAGCTGCAATATTATACAGACAGACCTCAAAATGTTGTTATTGAAGATGGGATGTTAAAAATAACAGCACGTCAAGAATCTTTTGAAGGTGCTGGATATACATCAGCAAGGATTCAAACAAAGGATAAATTTGAAAAAAAATACGGCCGTTTTGAAGCGAGAATCCAGTTGCCATGGAGCCAAGGATTGTGGCCAGCGTTTTGGTTGTTAGGTTCAAATTCTGATGAAGTTACTTGGCCAGCTTGTGGTGAAATTGACATTATGGAAAACAGGGGTCAAGAACCAACATTAATCACAGGGAGTGTGCACGGACCTGGTTACTCTGCGGGCGAAGCTATCTCTAAAAATTTTGAATTAGAAGAGGGTCGTTTTGATACAGAGTTCCATATTTTTGGTATAGAATGGGGGCCTGGCTATATTAACTTTTATGTCGACGATGTGCTGTACAATCAACTTACACCTGCTGATGTTACAGGCGAGTGGGTTTTTGACGACCAACCGTTCTATATAATTATGAATGTTGCTGTTGGAGGAAATTATTCTGGTCCACCTAATGAGAACAGCGTCTTCCCACAAACTATGTTAGTGGATTATATTCGAATTTACGAATAATCAGATTCAATAAAAACAAGAGAATAAAAAAGGTCGAGTGTGTAACTCGACCTTTTTCCAAGTAAAATTTGAGGCAACTCAAATATATATTTGTCCTATTCAATTAACCATCAACTATACATATATCGTCCGTGACGATTCAAATCTTGTTGATATTTTAAAATGCAATGAATAAAAAAGCAATATTTATAGGGAATCAACCTGCTTCCTTTCAAGATCTTGAGATCACAGGAGAATTAATCACCATAGAAGGTGAAGTATATTATAAAATATCCAACAGTGATCAAATGAGACCTTTCTTTATGAGTCTCGTTAGTAACTCTGATCACTGGATGTTTATTTCTAGTAATGGAGGTTTGTCTGCTGGAAGGAAAAACTCTGAATATGCCCTTTTTCCTTACTATACCGATGATAAAATAACAGAATCTGCTGAAATCACTGGGAGTAAAACAATACTTCAAGTTTTTAAAAACGATACCACATTTCTCTGGGAACCATTTTCAGGTAATTATAACGGCGCCTATAGTATTAAGCGTAATTTATATAAAAGTAAATATGGTAATAAGGTTATTTTTGAAGAACATAATCTTGATCTTGATCTTACTTTTAACTACCATTGGAATACTAGTAATCTTTTCGGTTTTGTTAAAAAATCGAGCTTGGTAAATAATGCTGATACCTCCGTTGAAGTTTCTGTGTTAGATGGTCTTCAAAATATTGTTCCTTATGGTGTAGGAGCAGATTTACAAAACGGATATAGTAATTTAGTAGATGCCTACAAGAAAAGTGAGCTAGAAGCTGAAACTGGTGTTGGTATTTTTGCCCTGAGCGCCATAATAGTTGATAAAGCAGAGCCTAGTGAGGCGCTTAAATCAAATATTGTTTGGTCATTAGGCATTAAAAATCCTACCTATTTAATATCTTCTTTACAACTTAATAATTTCAGAAGAGGAAAAGAAGTTCAACAGGAAACAGACATTAAAGCTGAAAAAGGGGCTTATTTTATAGGTACTGATGTTACTTTAAATGCTCAAGAAAAGAGCGATTGGATGCTTATTGCAAATGTAAATCAATCCATTAGTGACATTGTTTATATTTCTGAAAAAATAAAGAACGATCGGGATCTTGTAGATTTGATTCAAAACGACATTGAAGCAGGAACCAAAAACTTATTAGAACTCGCTGGAGCTTCGGATGCTATTCAATTAAGTAAGAATAGATTAAGAAATACTAGGCATTTTTCAAACACACTTTTTAATATTATGAGGGGTGGTATTTTTGATGATAATTATCAAATTGAAAAGTTCGACTTTGTGAAATATATTGCAAAGGCAAATAAAAAAGTATTTAAAAAGAAAGGTAAACTATTAAATAATCTTCCTGATAGTTTTAGCTTAAATCATATAAAAAGTATTGCTGAAAACGACGCCGACAGAAATTTTAAACGTCTTTGTTTTGAATACTTACCATTAAAATTTAGTAGAAGACATGGTGATCCAAGTCGCCCTTGGAATCAATTTTCGATCAATACGCGAAGTGAAGTTGATGGTTCAAAAATATTAGACTACGAGGGAAATTGGCGGGATATTTTTCAAAACTGGGAGGCCTTAGCGCATTCATATCCTGAGTTTATTGAAAGTATGATTCATAAATTTTTGAATGCGACAACTTTTGATGGCTACAATCCATACCGAGTTACAAAAGGTGGATTTGATTGGGAAACCATTGAGCCTGATGATCCTTGGTCTTACATAGGGTATTGGGGAGATCATCAAATCATTTACTTACTCAAGTTCTTAGAATTTATAGAAGCACACTATCCTGGTAAATTAGCAAGTTATTTTAATCAAGATATTTTTGTGTATGCCAATGTACCTTATAAAATAAAAAGCTACAAAGATATTTTAGCGAATCCAAAAGACACCATTGATTTTGATTCAAAATCAGAGGCTAAAATTCATCAAAAAAGAATTGAATTGGGTGTTGATGGTGCTTTGTTAAGAGATGAAAATTTCTTTATTTATAAGGTCAACTTAGTCGAAAAATTATTGGCTACAGTGTTAGCAAAAATTTCAAATTTTATTCCAGAAGCAGGTATTTGGTTAAACACGCAACGCCCAGAATGGAATGACGCTAATAATGCTCTGGTAGGAAATGGAGTTTCCATGGTAACTTTATATTATTTGAGACGCTTTTTATGCTTTTTTGAAACCGTTGTTAAAAGTATGCCAGAGGGCGATTGTGAAATTTCAATTGAGTTATCTGTATTTTTCGATAAAGTTTTAAAGACATTAAATAACAATCAACACATTCTCTTAGGTAAGGTTTCTGATACTGATAGAAAAACAGTTTTAGATGGCCTTGGTAATGCGGGTAGTGATTATAGAGCATTTATTTATGAAAATGGATTCACAAGTAATAAAGGCTCTATATCTAAAGCTAGTTTATTAGAATTTTTCGCTATTTCTAATAGCTATTTAGAACATACTATAGACGCAAATAAACGTGATGATAAGTTATATCACGCTTATAATATAATGACTATTAAAAGTGATACTGAAATTTCAATTTCATATTTACCTGAAATGTTAGAAGGCCAAGTAGCAGTCTTAAGTTCTGGTTATATTTCTGGAGAAACTTCATTAGAGTTGTTGAATGCGTTGCGAAGCAGTGCCCTGTTCAGACCAGATCAATACAGTTATTTGTTGTATCCTGATAAAGAGTTATCGCGTTTTGTTGATAAAAATAATGTTCCTTCTACTGCTGTTGAAAAATCACAGTTACTACAAAAGCTTTTAAAGGATAATAATAAACAGATCATTGAAAAAGACGTTACGGGTAATTACCATTTTAATGGAAACTTTAATAATGCAGATAGTTTAAAGGATGCGTTATCTGAGTTGCCAGAAGACCGGTATGCATCGCTTATAAAAAAAGATACCAAAATGCTTCTAGAGACATTTGAAGAAATGTTTGATCACAAATCGTTTACAGGGCGTTCAGGAACGTTCTTCGGTTATGAAGGATTAGGGTCTATCTATTGGCATATGGTATCAAAGTTATTGTTAAGTGTACAAGAAACTTGTCTTTTAGCAGTAGAACATAATGAAAGTGAAGCTACTATTGGTAAATTATTAGATCATTATTACGAAATAAATGAAGGTATTGGTGTTCATAAATCTCCAAAACTATATGGGGCTTTTCCAACAGATCCATATTCACACACACCGGCTGGTAAAGGAGCGCAACAACCAGGAATGACAGGTCAAGTTAAAGAAGATATTTTATGCAGATTTGGCGAGCTAGGGGTATTTGTTAAAAATGGAATGCTTCAATTTAATCCTAGACTCTTAAGGGGAGAAGAATTTTTAAAAGAGCCTAAAGAGTTTACCTATACAGACATCAATAAAGAGGTTAAAACTATTCACATAGAGGCATTGTCTATTTGTTTTACTTATTGTCAAATTCCAATTATTTATAAAATTGAAGATGAGACCGCTATAAAAGTTAAGCTGAATGATAACTCAGTTATTGAATTTAGTACACTGAGTCTTGATTTAAAAACGAGTAAAACTGTTTTTGAAAGAACTGGTGAAATTGATCATATTACGGTGTCATTAAAAAAATAATAATTTATTAGGACCATGAAAAAAGGCATAAAAATAATCATTTACATATTAACAGTGCTGCTTTTGTCTTCGTGTAATAATACCATTCAAAAAGAAAGCAAAATAGATACTTTGAAAGAACAACCAACGGCAACAGTAAAGGATATTTTAGGAAATCCAGATTATTTGGCGATTTCTTATGGTGGCTATAGAAATAAAGACCATAGTATCGAACCCACAGTAGATGAACTCAAAGAAGACATGAAAATAATGTCGGTCATGGGAATCAAAATTTTACGTACATATAAGGTTCATTTACCTCATGCGGCGAATGTTTTAAAAGCAATTTCTGAATTAAAAGAGGAAGATGCTAGCTTTGAAATGTATGTGATGTTGGGTGCTTGGATTAATTGCAAGAATGCATTTACTGATCTGGAACCAGATCACTATCAAGAAAGCGAAGCAAACGCAGCAGAAATTGATAAAGCTGTTGCCTTGGCAAATCAATATCCGGACATTGTTAAAGTTATTGCGGTTGGAAACGAGGCGATGGTAAAATGGGCCGAAAGCTATTATGTACAGCCTAGTGTTATTTTGAAATGGGTAGATCATCTACAAGATTTAAAGGTATCGGGTAAATTATCCAAAGATTTATGGGTTACCAGCTCTGATAATTTTGCCTCTTGGGGTGGTGGTGGTGCCGAATATCATGTAGAAGATCTCAATAAATTAATTAAGGCAGTAGACTATATTTCTGTACATACCTATCCAATGCACGATACACACTATAATCCTGATTTTTGGGGTGTTCCAGAAAATGAAATGCAACTATCTGATGTTGAAAAGATTGACGCTGCAATGGGGCGCGCTAAAACGTATGCTATGACACAATTTCAGAGTGTAGAAAGGTATATGAAAAGTCTTGGTGTGGACAAACCAATTCACATTGGTGAAACGGGATGGGCAACAGTATCAAATGGTCACTACGGGCCTAATGGCTCTAAAGCGATAGATGAGTATAAAGAAGCGATGTATTATCAAGCAATGAGAGAATGGACCAATAAAGCAGGTATTTCATGCTTTTATTTTCAAGCGTTTAATGAACCTTGGAAAGATGCACATAATAAAAATGGATCTGAAAATCATTTTGGCTTATTAACGGTCGAAGGGAAAGCAAAATATGCTTTATGGGATTTAGTAGATAATGGAACTTTTGATGGACTTAAAAGAGGCGAAAACAAAATTACTAAAACGTATAATGGAAACAAAGAGGCCCTAATGAAAGATGTATTAGTGCCCCTTACTACTAAAGAAATAGTAGAAAATAGATAACATGCTTACCGCTATAAATATTTATGAAAATAAAAAAATATCACATATTAATTTTAACCGCTTTTCTTATGCTTAGCTGCGCTGAAAAGAAAGGTGTTTTAAATGTGGAAGTTTATGAAACTTCTGCAAGTGGTAACCAACTTACAAAAATTACCGAATTTTCAACTACTGAAAAGGCTATTGAGATAAAATTGTTGCCAGAAGATAAATATCAAACCATTACAGGGTTTGGAGGTTCATTTACAGAAGCCTCAGCATCCTTATTAAATAGAGTAAGTAAAACGAATAGACAGAAAATACTAGATGCTTATTTTAGTGAAGCTGGTGCAAACTATTCGTTAACAAGAACCCATATGAATTCTTGTGATTTTTCATTAAGTCATTATTCATACGCGCCTGTTGATGGTGATAAGGACTTGAAAAACTTCAGTATTGCTGAAGATATAGACGATTTAATTCCTATGATAAAAGATGCGATGGCGACTTCTACTGCTGGGTTTAAAATTATAAGCTCACCTTGGACTGCTCCTCCTTGGATGAAAGATAATAAGGATTGGCGTGGCGGTAAGTTATTGCCAGAATATTATGATACTTGGGCTTTATTCTTTTCAAAATATAGAACAGCTTACAAAAGGGAAGGGATTGATATTTGGGGCTTTACTGTTGAAAATGAACCTGTGGGGAATGATGGCAATTGGGAGAGTATGCATTACACGCCGGAGGAAATGACCAATTTTGTGCAACATTATTTAGGCCCTAAATTAGAAAAAGACGGCCATGATGTAAAAATTTTAGGGTTTGACCAAAACAGAGGTGAAGAGTTGAAAAAATGGGCGAGCGTTATGTATAAAGATGAAGCTTCTTCTAAATACTATGATGGTATGGCGATTCATTGGTATGGAAGTACCTATGATTATTTTCCTGAATCCTTACAATTTACGCATAACAAAGCACCCAATAAATATCTTATTCAAACAGAAGCCTGTGTAGATTCAGAAACTCCAAAATGGAAAGACGATGCTTGGTATTGGGAAAAAGAAGCCACAGATTGGGGTTGGGACTGGGCACCAGAAAAAGATAAATACTTGCATCCAAAATATGCGCCCGTTAACAGATATGCAAGAGATATAATTGGATGTCTAAATAACTGGGTAGATGGCTGGGTAGATTGGAATATGGTACTAGATAAGCAAGGGGGCCCAAACTGGTTTAAAAACTGGTGTGTTGCGCCTGTACTAGTTGATCCAGAAAAAGACGAAGTGTATTTTACACCGCTTTATTACACAATGTCACATTTTAGTAAGTATATAAGACCCGGAGCCATAGTAATTGGCATTGAAAACCCCGATAAAGATTTAATGGCTACCGCAGCTAAAAACCCTGATGGATCTATAGCCATAGTTGTATTTAACGAACAAACAGAAATAAAAAACGTAACCCTAACTTTAAATAATAAGAGTATTAGCATATCCATAAGCGGACAAGCAATTCAGACCATTATAGTTCCGCAATCATAAACGAACAACCAACTAACTAAAAACAACAACCACTATGTCTAATATCACCAAGAAAGTATCAATGGGTCAAAAAGTGGCTTTTGGTCTCGGGATGCTTGCCAATCAAATGTTTCCTGCTGCCTTGGGTATTTTTGCGGTTGTCTTAGTACAAAATTATGGTTTTTCAACTTTGTTGTGGGGGGTTTTATTTTTTCTTCCGCGTATTTTTGATGCTTTTACAGATCCAATTATGGGTTTCATTTCAGATAACACCAGATCTGTTTGGGGTAGGCGCAGACAGTATGTGCTTTTAGGAGCGATTATTATGGGAATTGCCTTTGCGCTTATGTGGCAAATGTATGTAGCAGATGGTTTAAGTTATAATTTTACTTATTTTTTGATATGGTCTTTAGTCTTTTATTTGGGGCTTACTATTTTTTCGGTGCCTTACGTAGCGATGGGTTATGAGATGAGTGATGACTTTCATGAACGTACAAATATTATGGCAATTGCGCAGTCCATCGGTCAATGGGCTTGGGTTATTGCTCCCTGGTTTTGGGTGGTAATGTATGATGATAGTTGGTTTGGGACTACTACAGATACAACTAGAACTCTAGGTATTTGGGTTGCTGTTGTTTGTGCTCTTTTAGCAATGGTACCTGCTCTTTTTATAAAGAGTAAATCAACTAAAGATGATAAAAGTTTGACGCCTTTAACATTAAAAACAATTGGAGGAAGTTTAATACAAATCAAAGACAATTTTATAGAAGCTTTTAAAATTTCAGCCTTTAGAAAATTATGTTTTTCAACTTTTTTAATCTTCAATGCTTTTAATGTAGTTGCTAGCTTTTCATTTTTTATTGTGGTCTACTACTTATTTAATGGTGATACAGCAGCAGCAGGTCTTTGGCCAACACTACTAGGTAGTATTGGTGCCTTAGCAACTACTTTTTTAGTAATACCTATTGTGGCTAAGATGTCTAAAACAATGGGAAAAAAGAAAGCCTTTATGGTGTCTCAAGGAATTTCGGTTTTAGGATACATCATGCTTTGGTTCTTATTCATTCCTGGCAAACCATATATGTTTTTATTTGCACTGCCTTTTTTTTCTTTTGGGATTGGAGGTTTGTTCACCATAATGATGTCTATGACTTCAGACATTATAGATATTGATGAATTGAATACAGGAAAACGAAGAGAAGGTGTTTTTGGAGCAATTTATTGGTGGATGGTAAAGTTTGGTTTTGCATTTGCAGGATTGGCAACAGGTGCTATTATGGCATTAGTAGGGTTTGTTCCAGATACGGTAAACTCTGAAGAATCCATTACAGGAATACGATTTTTTTATTCGGGTTTACCAATATTTGGTACACTTTGTGCTATGTGGATTATGCGTAGTTATGACCATAACGAAGAAAAAGCGCTTAAAATAAGTGCTCAATTGGCAAAACGTAAAACTGAAAAAAAATCAAAAGAAATATCTTCAGCATATGGCGCTGGTAACTTAGTAGGAATAAACGGTAATATAAAGTTAGGAAAGTATTCTGAAATTGATTTTAGCAATAAAGACGCTAAACATATAGAATCGTTATTTTCAACAGGTTTAAAACTTGGCATCAACGGCTTGTGTTTTAGCCCTTATATTGAAGGTCAAGGTGCAGGAGATATATTAACAGCAACACAAATTCGCCGTCGTATGGAAATCATTTCGCCTTATACAAAATGGGTGCGATCATTCTCTTGTACCGAAGGAAACGAACTCATTCCTGAAATAGCGCACAATAACAACAAAAAATCGATGGTTGGTGCTTGGATTAGTAACGACAAAGAACGAAATGAAAAAGAAATTGAAGCTTTAATAAAGTTGGCAAAAGCAGGTTTTGTTGATATTGCTGCAGTTGGTAATGAAGTGCTTTTACGGGGTGACCTAGTTGAAGAAGAACTAATTTCTTACATCAATAGGGTTAAAGCTGCATTATCTGGTTTAAACATTCCTGTTGGTTACGTTGATACTTATTACGAATACTATAACAGGCCAAACCTAGTAGATGCGACTGACGTTATTTTAGCAAACTGTTATCCGTTTTGGGAAAGTTTCGCAATAGAAGATTCACTTACGCATTTACGACAAATGCACGCTATTGTGCAAAAAGTAGCAAAAGGCAAAAAAATTATTATTGCAGAAACGGGTTGGCCAAGTCAGGGAGAATCAATAGGAGAGGCATATCCAACAAAATTAAATGCCATGAAGTACTTTATCCAGACCCAAGAATGGGCAAAAACGGAAGGTGTTGAAATGTTCCATTTCTCTTCTTTTGATGAATCATGGAAAGTTAGAGTTGAAGGAGAGTTAGGTGCACGTTGGGGAATATGGGATAAAGATGAAAAAATTAAATACTCAATTGAATTAAATAAAAAGTAATTATAAATAAGTTAACCCAAAAAAAATAAACTATGTCATACAGAGAAGGAGATCGGTTTTCGGTGCAAGAACAAAGCAAATTAAGTGATAACGAAGGAGTAGACTTTAGTGGATACACAGGGGGAGATTTTAGTAAATGTTCTTTATCAGAATTAAAAGCTTTATGGCGCAAATCATTGAAAAATGGGATGCACGGTTTATGCTTTAGTATGTATGAGGATGGCCAAAAACCTGGCGATACGATAACAGAAGAGCAGGTAAATAGACGTATGCAAATTATTAAGCCTTATACAAAATGGGTGCGTTCTTTTTCTTGTATAGAAGGCAACGAGCACATTCCAAGAATAGCTAAAAAGCACGGTCTTAAAACCCTAGTAGGTGCGTGGTTAAGCAATAATAAAGAAGACAACGAAAAGGAAATAGCGGCTTTAATAAAACTAGGCAAAGAAGGCTTAGTAGATATTGCTGCAGTAGGGAATGAAGTGCTCTATAGAAACGATTTAACCTTAGACGAATTGTTAGGATATATATGGCGAGTAAAAGAAGCATTACCAGGAATCCCAGTGGGTTATGTAGATGCTTATTATGAGTTTTCTAGACATCCACAATTAGTAGATGCCTCAGATGTTATATTAGCTAATTGCTACCCTTATTGGGAAGGTTGTGATATTGACCACTCCCTAAATCATATGCAAGCTATGTTTGGTCAGGCTTCGAGTGCCGCACAAGGTAAAAAAGTAATTATTACAGAAACAGGCTGGCCAAGTGAAGGAACCAATTTACGTGGTGCTTTTCCATCAAGTGAAAACGCCATGAAGTATTTTATAAACACCCAATTATGGGCAGCAAAGGATAATATTGAAACGTTTTATTTCTCATCCTTTGATGAATCATGGAAAATAGGAGATGAAGGCGATGTAGGCGCTTATTGGGGACTGTGGAATAAAGATGAAAAAGTCAAGTTTTAAGCATAAACTTACATTAATTATAAATACACAAAAAAGTAAGTTTGAGCAAAATTTGAATCTATGAAAAACTATACAGATGTATTAAAGATACAGGCTGGAAAGGCGATATGCTATTCTGGTTTTAGAGAAGGGCAGCAACCTGGAGGAGAAGTACCAAGCTATGACCAGATAAAGGAAGATTTATTAATTCTTCAAGGAAACTGGAAATACCTTCGGCTTTATGATTGTGATCAACACGCTGATACCGTCTTAGAGGTGATACAAAAAGAAAACCTAGATTTCAAAATAATGCTAGGCGCATATATTATTGCTGAAATGAATAACCATGGCTGTCCTTGGGGAGGAAGTAATTTTTCTGATATTGAACTTATTCAGAACAAAGCTCGAAACGCAGAAAGGATTGATAAATTAATTGATTTGGCAAATGCATTTCCAGATATTATTTGTTCATTATCTGCTGGAAATGAAGCCTGTGTAGATTGGACAGATCATTATGTACCCGTAGAGAGCGTTGTTAACTATGTAAAACATATTAAAGCAAACGCAAAACAACCTGTAACTTTTTGCGAAAACTACTTACCTTGGCTTAGTAATCTTAAACCATTAGTTGAAGCTGTTGACTTTATATCCATCCATACCTATCCTGTTTGGGAATATAAAAATATACACGAAGCTTTAGAATACACAAAGCAAAATTATTACGGCGTAGCAGATATGTACCCAGATAAATTAGTTGTTATTACAGAAGCAGGTTGGGCAACAAACTCTAACGGAATAGGTATAGAGGCACATAACGTAAGTGAAGAATTGCAAGAAATTTATTATAACGATTTGATAAATTGGTGTGAAGAAGATGATATATTAACCTTTGTTTTTTCTGCTTTTGACGAACCGTGGAAAGGTTCACCAGAACCCTTAGAACCTGAAAAACATTGGGGGCTTTTTAAAGTAGATAGAACGCCAAAGGTAGTCATGGAATCATTGATTTTTAACGAAAAAGTAACCATATAATTAACCTTAATGAAATCTAAACTTAAAAAAATAGCTGTTTTAACCAGCGGTGGCGATGCGCCTGGAATGAATGCAGCTATTCGGGCTGTAGTTCGTTCGTGTGCATACCATAATGTCGAGTGCGTAGGGGTCTATAGAGGGTACGAAGGTCTTATAGAAGGCGATTTTGAAATATTAGATGCACGTTCTGTAAAGAATATCATTAATAGAGGAGGTACTTTCTTAAAGTCTGCCAGGTCTAAGGAGTTTATGACTAAAGAAGGAAGACAAAAAGCGTATGATCATTTAATACGAGAAGAGATTGATGCACTCGTTACCATTGGTGGTGATGGTACATTCAGAGGAGCTATCGTTTTTAACGAAGAATTTGATTTTCCTATCGTCGGGATTCCTGGCACCATAGACAATGATATAAATGGAACCGATTTTACTATTGGATATGATACCGCCTTAAACACGGTTGTGGAGGCGATAGATAAAATTAGAGATACAGCGAATTCTCACAACCGTTTGTTTCTTATTGAAGTAATGGGAAGAGATGCAGGAGATATTGCATTAAATGCGGGAATTGGAGCTGGGGCTGAAGAAATTTTAATCCCAGAACAAGACTTAGGAAGAGATCGTTTGGTCGAATCTTTAAAGCGAAGTAAAAAATCAGGAAAGTCTTCTAGCATTGTAGTTGTTTCTGAAGGAGGTCAAATAGGCAAAAACATTATGGGATTGGCAGATTATATTCGTCAAAATTTAACCGAATATGAATGCAAAGTAACTGTTCTTGGTCATATCCAAAGAGGCGGAGCTCCTAGCTGTTTTGATCGAGTATTGGCTAGCAGGCTTGGTGTTGGGGCTATAGATGCATTATTAAGCGGAGAAAAAGATATTATGATTGGAGTAATACATAATAAAGTTACCTCAGTTCCTTTTAAAAAATCACTAGAAGGAAGCAATAAGATTGATCAAAGTTTAATCCGTGTTGCAGATATAATTTCAATTTAAAATAAAACAAAATAAAATAAAGTGGAAATTCCACATTGATAAAAAATAAAAAATAAAAAATAAAAAAATGACGAAAATTGCAATAAATGGTTTTGGAAGAATTGGGCGAATCGCCTTCAGAGTTGCTTCACAAAACCCGGAAATAGAAATAGTAGCAGTTAATGATTTATTAGAAGTAGATCATTTAGCATACCTTTTAAAGTATGATTCTGTTCATGGGAGGTTTCCAGGAACTGTAAAGGTAGAAGGAGAACACTTAAATGTAAATGGAAAAACAGTCAGAGTTACTTCTGAAAGAAACCCTGAAAACTTAAAGTGGGATGAAGTAGAGGCTGAAATCGTTTTAGATTGTACAGGAATCTTTACAGATTTGGATAATGCGGACGCTCATATTAAAGCAGGTGCAAAAAAGGTAGTTATATCAGCTCCATCAAAAACAGCTCCTATGTTTGTAATGGGTGTGAATCACAAGGACATTAAAGCGTCAGATACGATTGTGTCGAATGCTTCGTGTACTACAAACTGTTTAGCTCCATTAGCAAAAATAATAGACGATAATTTCGGTATTGTAGAGGGTCTTATGACTACAATTCATGCTTTAACAGCAACGCAAGCAACGGTAGATCAACCTTCAAGAAAAAATTACCGTCTTGGACGTAGTGGAGTTAATAATATCATACCTTCATCTACAGGAGCAGCAGTAGCCGTTACAAAAGTAATCCCAGCTTTAAAAGGAAAACTTACGGGTATGGCATTTAGAGTGCCTACAGTAGATGTTTCGGTAGTAGATTTAACAGTTCGGACAGAAAAACCAACAACTTTAGACGAAATTAAAGCGGTATTTAAAGAAGCTGCTTCAGGCGATTACAAAGGTGTTGTTTCATATACTGAGGATGCCGTAGTGTCTCAAGATTTTGTAAGTGATGCACACACGTGTAATTTTGATGCAGAAGCAGGACTTGCGCTCAACAACAATTTCTTTAAACTAGTAGCTTGGTATGATAATGAATATGGTTATTCTGCAAAATTAATTGATCTTGCAATCCATATAGCATCTTTGAAGTAAAACAAATTACTTTGCTCTATTGGGTCTATTTAATTTGTATTCATTCGTAAATAACGGAAACATTAATAATAAAATACTATGGTTTTAATAACAGATGGCGGCTCTACAAAGTGCGATTGGATTTTACTAAATCCTCTTGGTGAAGTTGTTATAAGAACGCGTTCATTGGGTTTAAATCCGGCAGTAGTGCTTGAGGAAGATCTTTTTGAACGCATCTCAACAAATGAGGACTTAAAGACTTATTTTACTGCTGTTAAAGAATTAGATTTTTATGGAGCGGGTTGTGGGACTAAAACACCCGTTTTACTCCTTAAAAGTGTTTTAGAAAGAATTTTTACAAATGCAAAAGTAACCGTTAACGAAGATACCGTTGCGGCGGTATATGCGGCTACTACAAAGCCCGGTATTGTTTGTATTTTAGGCACAGGGTCAAACAGTTCCTACTTTGACGGTAAAGAAATACATTCTTCCGTTGCTTCTTTAGGTTACAGCTTAATGGATGAAGCTAGTGGGAACTACTTTGGAAAACGCTTAATTAGAGATTATTTCTATAAAAAAATGCCTTCTATATTGGCGCTTGAGTTTAAACGCAGGTTTAATTTAGATCCTGATGATATCAAGCTTAATTTATATAAAAAATCAAATCCTAACATGTATTTGGCTTCTTTCGCTCAATTTATATTTGATCCTTCTGAGAATAGACCCAATAACGCGGGAGAAATAAACGGTTATTTCTATAAATTAATAAGTGAAGGAATGCTTAAGTTTATTGAGTATCGCATATTATGTTACAAAGAAGCGCAGCGCGTACCAATTCATTTTATTGGTAGTATTGCTTATTTTAGTGAAGATATTATAAGAGATTGTATGAAACCTTATAATCTTGAACTAGGAAATATTATTCGGCGCCCCATAGACGGACTTATTGAATATTATAGAAATAATAGACTTTAGCGTATAGAGCCTATCGTAATATTTTAGTAGTTCAAGAAGGGTTATTAAATCTTATAGTTTTACATTAAACGTTATCAATAAATTGCTATGTTACCTAAAATAAACCCAACAAACACTAAATCTTGGAAAGCGCTTAAATTGCATTACACTGAAATGCAATCTTTAAAAATTCAAGAACTTTTTAAAGAAGATAATAGTCGATCCACCAACCTGCGCACTGACTTTGAGGATCTCTCTTTGGATTATTCAAAAAATCGAATTACAAAGAAAACCCTAGATTTGTTAGAATCACTAGCGAATGAATGCGGTTTAAAAGAGGCAATCGAAGCACAGTTTGAGGGTCAAGAAATAAATGAAACTGAAAATAGAGCGGTATTGCATACGGCGCTAAGAAATTTAGAAAACCTCAAACCCGAAGTGGCTAGTACACTAGAGAAAATGAAGGTTTTTTCTGACTCACTCATCCAAGGAACCCATCTAGGGCATACAGGAAAGAAAATTACCGATGTAGTCAATATAGGTATAGGCGGGAGTGACCTTGGCCCAGCAATGGTTACAGAAGGGCTTAGTTATTATAAAAACCATTTACAGGTTCATTATATTTCTAATATAGATGGAGATCACGTTAGCGAAACCTTGAAATTTCTAGATCCAGAAACAACACTATTTATTATTGTTTCTAAGACTTTTACGACTCAAGAAACTATTACGAACGCAACTACTATAAGAAAGTGGTTTCTTCAGAAAGCACCAGAAAGTGCAATTTCATCTCATTTTGTTGCGGTTTCAACAAATAAAGAAGCGGTACGTTCCTTCGGTATAGACGAAGACCAGGTTTTTACGATGTGGAATTGGGTGGGGGGCAGGTTTTCCTTGTGGAGCGCTGTTGGTTTATCAACGTGCTGTGCTATTGGATATGATAATTTTAAAGAATTATTAGCTGGAGCAAGTGCTATGGATACTCATTTTAGAGAAGCACCTTTTTCTACAAACATGCCCGTGCTTATGGCAATGATTTCGGTGTGGTATAGTAATTTTTACAATGCTGAAACCGAAGCAGTATTGCCTTATACACAATACCTTACTAAATTTGTAGATTACCTTCAGCAAGCAATAATGGAAAGCAATGGTAAATCCATAGACCGAAATGGAAATCGTGTAAATTATACCACAGGAACTATAGTTTGGGGAAATACAGGAACCAATTCACAACACGCGTTTTTACAATTACTGCATCAAGGAACACGGTTGATTCCAACCGATTTTATTTGCTATAAAGAATCTCTTTATGGAAATAAAGACCATCACAATAAGCTTATAGCCAACTGTTATGCACAAGGGGATGCCTTGTTAAATGGTACTTATGGGGAGACTGTTGATGCGCCGTATAAAATTTTTGAAGGAAATAAACCTTCAAATCTCATCGAAATTGACAAATTGACTCCAAGATCTTTAGGCAAACTTATCGCTCTATACGAACATAAAATTTTCGTTCAAGGGATTATCTGGAATATTTACAGCTATGATCAATGGGGAGTTGAGTTAGGAAAGAAAATGGCAAATAGTAGATTAGAAAGCATGTAGCTTTTTTAATTATAGAATTAGGACTTAAATTTTACCCTACGTAAAAAGGAAAAATTATATTGGCTCGAAAAAGTTTTTTACTTTTGTAAAAAAAAGAGACGTATGAAAAAGAATAGAGTGCTTGGTTTATTCTTTGTTGTAGTTGTAAGTTTTTCTTCCTTTTCTCAAACTGAAGCACAGCGTCAAAAAATTTCAAATTCATATAACATAGAAAAATTGAACCTTCTTGAAAATGAACTGAGGGAGCAATTTGAAACTAAGCAACAAAGGGCTTTTGCATTGGCGTCTCAAAATGGTTGGCCATTAGAATACGCAACGGCAAATGGGGGCAATGCGTTGCTAGTGGACATCTTTCCTGATGGAACTCCAAAATATTATCAAACGGAAAATAAGGAAGCCGCCATTACAACTCGCACAGATAGAGTTCATTCAGGAGGAATTGCAGGTCTAAATCTTAACGGTGAAAATATGACCATTGGTTTTTGGGATGCAGGTCCAGTAAGGGCAACACACGAGCTTTTTAGTGGTCGCGTTACTTTAGTAGAAAATACAGGTAACGTAAGCAATCACGCCACACACGTGGCAGGAACAATCATTGGGAATGGTAATGTTGTGGGAGGAAACGCGAAAGGAATGGCTCCAGAGGCAGCGCTTTTAGCATACAATTTTAATGATGATGAGCCAGAAATGACAAACGCAGCCGCTAATGGTATGCTAATTTCAAATCACAGTTATGGAATCGATCCGAGCGGAACTCCTCTATGGTATCTAGGATATTATGATTCTAATGCACGCAACATTGATAATATTATCTACAATGCGCCATTTTATTTGCCAATTTGTTCTGCTGGGAACGCTAGGACTTCGGGAGAAAACCCTGCAGACGGTGGATATGATTACCTTAACCATTATAGTGTTGCAAAGAATAATCTTGTTGTAGCTGCAACTTTTGAAGTTTTAGAGTATCAACAACCCAGTGATGTAGAAATGTCAACTTTTAGCAGTTGGGGTCCTACAGATGATGGTCGCATTAAGCCAGATATTTCAGCAAAAGGCGTAGCTATGTTTTCCAGTTCTGGAGCTGCAGACGGTCAATATACAGTATTAACTGGCACGTCTATGGCTAGTGCTAATGTATCAGGAAGTCTTTTATTATTGCAGCAACATTATAATGAGCTCAACAGCGAGTTTATGCAGGCATCAACTTTGAGAGCATTGGTTTTGCATACCGCAGATGAAGCCGGAACGACACCAGGACCTGATTACCGTTTTGGCTGGGGCTTATTAAATACAGAAAAAGCAGCACAAGTTATTTCTAATAACGGCACCAATGCAATAATTATTGAAGAAATCATTACACCTTTTGATGATTACACTTTTTCTTTTACATCAGATGGCACTAGCGATTATACAGCAACGATTGCTTGGACAGATCCAGCTGGAGATTTATTGCCTTCAGGAATAGAAGATGTATCAACACCACGTTTAAAAAATGATTTAGATTTAAGAATTTCTATAGACGGTGGAGAAACTTTCTTACCTTGGGTTTTAGAGGTCGCTAATCCAACTGCAGAAGCCACTAGAGGAGATAACGTGGTAGATAATATTGAAAAAATAGAAACGATTTTACCAGCAGCTGGAGATTATACGGTAAGAGTTTCTCATAAAGGAAACACGCTTGTAAATAATGAGCAAAGTTTTTCTTTGGTTTTAACTAGTAGTAATAGTGTATTGAGTGTAACGAATAACTTGATTGAAAATTTAGTTATGTACCCCAACCCAGCGAACAGTAAACTTTATATAAATGCAAGTGAAACTATAGAATCAATTAGAGTTTATACAGTGCAGGGTAAAACAGTAAAAGACATTCATGTTGCATCAAAAAATAATGTGGTGGATATTCAAAATTTAGGCACTGGAATTTATTTTGTTAAAGTGGTGTCTAAAAATAAAACGGAGGTAATTCGATTACTAAAGGAATAAATTTTTAACAATAATAATCACTAATCCTCATTTTTTGAAAGGTGGGGATTTTTGTATTGTAGCTTATATGCAGAATGATGTAGTTTCACTTTTAAATAAGGTAAAGTAGGACTTTTGCATTTAGTGTTGTTATACCTTTAAAGATGCCAACATTTTTTTATTGATTTCTTAGTTGTTTTGACTTGTAATTGTTAAAATCATATATTATTCCTTGCTAAGGAAGAAGAAGTTATCACTTTTTATTATTTTGCACTAACTAAATTAATTAATTTTTTGCTATGAAAAAAAAATCACTCATCACATTGTTTGCCATTGTGATTGTAGGCACAACTATGTTTTCTCAAACCGAGGCAGAACGTCTTGTGATTTCGAACTCTTACGATCAAGAAAAACTAAGTTTACTTGAATACGAGTTAAGACAAGCATTTGAAACAAATCAACAAAGGGCTTTTGCACTTGCCGTTCAAAATGGATGGGAAACTGAAATTGAACTTCCAAACGGAGGAAAAGCACTCCTTATTGGCGTTTTTCCAAACGGATCCCCTAAATATTATCAAACAGATAATAGAGAAGGCGGTATCACGACACGTGCAGACAGAGTTCATACAGGAGGATCTGCAGGATTAGATCTAAATGGTGAAAATATGCTCGCAGGAATTTGGGATGGTGGTCTTGTTAGAACAACACATACTTTGTTTTCAGGGCGAGTAACTCAAATAGATGGTGCATCAACTATCAGTAACCACGCAACGCATGTCTCTGGAACAATGATTGGTTCAGGGGCGCCTGTAAGTGGTGCTGCAAAGGGGATGGCTCCGCAGGCAGAACTTATATCCTATAGCTTTGCTAACGATACATCAGAAATGACTGCAGCAGCAGCCGATGGATTATTAGTATCGAACCATAGTTACGGTTTTTCTGCAGATAATAATCTCTTATGGTTCATGGGATATTACGACTCTAGTGCTAGGGATGTTGATAGAATAACCTATGATGCTCCTTTTTATCTTCCAGTGAAATCAGCAGGGAACGCTAGAAGTTCCGGCGAAAACCCGGGAGATGGAGGTTACGATTATCTTACTGGTAGTGGTAGTTCGAAAAACAATGTTGTTGTTGCAGCTACTCTTGAAGTTTTAGATTATCAAGGCCCAAGTGACGTTAATATGTCTTCTTTTAGTAGTTGGGGACCTACAGACGACGGTCGTATCAAGCCAGATATTTCTGCTAAAGGGGTAAATATGTTATCTAGTACTAGCGGTTCTAATAATCAATATGGTGCTTTGAATGGGACCTCTATGTCGGCACCTTCTGTTTCTGGTAGTTTAATACTGTTGCAGCAACATTATAACGAGGTTAATGGAGCGTTTATGCTTGCTTCTACATTAAGAGGGCTTGCATTACATACGGCAGATGAAGCAGGAACAACACCAGGGCCAGATTATCGTTTTGGATGGGGACTTATGAATACTGAAAGAGCAGTACAAGTAATATCTGATAATAGTGGAAGTTCTATAATAGTGGAAGAAACTATTACCGATCTAGGAGCCTACACATTTTCATTTACTGCAGATGGTGTAAGTGATGTATGGGCGACTATAGCCTGGACAGATCCAGCAGGAGATCTCTTGCCTGCAGGTATTGAAGATGTTTCTACGCCACGACTAAAAAATGATTTAGATTTAAGAATCTCTGTGGATGGTGGAGCAACTTTCTTACCTTGGGTTTTAGATGTCGCTAACCCTACGGCAGGAGCAACTACAGGAGACAACCTAGTAGATAATATCGAAAAAATTGAAATGGTAGCACCCCCAGCAGGTGAATACATCGTTCGTGTTTCTCACAAGGGTAGTTTACTTGTAAATGGCACACAAACTTTTTCTATGATAATTACAGGAATGGCAAATGATGCAGTCGCTATTTCTTCTACAGATGCAAACATTCAAACTTGCGCAGCGGCAAGTTCAGAACAATTTGAAATTGACTATGTTTATGACACTGGTGCTTCAGAAACATTTAATCTTACCTTCGATAATATACCTACAGGCGCTACCGCAACCTTAACACCAGACACGGTCTCTGGGTCAGGTACCGCAATATTAGAGGTTTCTGGATTAGAAAATGTGGTACTTGGAGATTACACAATTAAAGTAATATCTACTGGAACTGGACAAATAACGAATACATTCTTAACACTTCAAGTAGTAGGTCAAACTACCTTAACAATACCTGAGTTAGATTCACCGCCAAACAATTCTAGTAACAGGCCTATAGACCTTACTTTAGTTTGGGATCCTTCAGATGGCGCTACCACAGAATATGATTTTGAACTTGCTCTTGATGATAATTTCACAAATATTGTAAACCAACAAACAGTACCAGAAACGATGGCAAGCGTAACAGGATTAGCATTCCTTACTGAGTATTTTTGGAGAGTAAAAGCAATTAGTGATTGTGGAGAAAGTGAATTTTCTGATGTTCGTAAATTTACCACGGAACAAGAATTAGGCGTAACAGATAATACCATAGCAGATTTAGTAATGTATCCTAATCCCGCAAGTACTCAACTTAATCTTGAAGCAAGTGTGGTTTTAGATTCCGTTCAGATATTCAATATCTTAGGACAAGAGGTAAAGAATATAAACGCTGCATCAACAAAAAGTATTATAGACATACAAGACCTAGACACTGGAATCTATTTTGTAAAAGTTACTTCGTCAAATGAGACAACGGTACTACAGTTAATTAAAGTATAAGCATCTATATAGCTTTCTATTTAACCCCTACCTTTTTTAAGGTAGGGGTTTATTATTTAATCAAAAAACCAATAATTTTATAAACCTATTGGTTACAAATTCGTCGTGGATTCTTTCTAGATTCTGATAACAATAAGAACTAGAGGGTCAAAAATCTGTTAAATCAATACGGTAAAGTGTTAAACTCTGCGATTAATGAATTCGATAAGTAGCATCTATAGTCCTTTTTTCTTATTTTGCGTATCGAAAAATAAAATCACTACAGCTATGAAAAAAAAATCACTTCTCACATTGTTTGCTTCTGCGATTGCAGGCGTAACAATGTTTGCGCAAACCGAGGCAGAACGCTTGGTAATTGCTAGCGCCTACGATCAAGAAAAATTAAGCGCTCTTGAAGTAGAATTCAGAGATACTTTTGAAACAAACCAACAAAGGGCTTTTGCACTTGCCGTTCAAAATGGATGGGAAACTGAAATTGAACTTCCAAACGGAGGAAAAGCACTTCTTGTTGGCGTTTTTCCAAACGGAGCCCCTAAATATTATCAAACATATAATAGAGAAGGAGCGATCACGACACGTGCAGACAGAGTTCATACAGGAGGATCTGCAGGATTAGATCTAAATGGCGAAAATATGCTCGCAGGAATTTGGGATGGTGGTCTTGTTAGAACAACACATACTTTGTTTTCAGGGCGAGTAACTCAAATAGATGGTGCATCAACTATCAGTAACCACGCAACGCATGTCTCTGGAACAATGATTGGTTCAGGGGCGCCTGTAAATGGTGGTGCAAAAGGCATGGCTCCAGAGGCAGAACTTATATCCTATAGTTTTGGTAACGACACATCAGAAATGACCGCAGCAGCAGCAGACGGATTATTAGTATCCAACCATAGTTATGGGCAGCCTCCAAATGGCGACAACTTATGGTACATGGGATATTACGATTCTAGAGCCAGGAATATTGATAGAATGATTTATGATGCCCCTTTTTATATGCCAGTTATGGCAGCAGGAAATGCTAGAAATTCTGGAGAAAATCCAGGAGACGGTGGCTACGATTATATTACTGATTTAGCAGTTTCCAAAAATGCAATTACAGTTGCAGCTACCTTAGAAGTTTTAGATTATCAAGGTCCAAGTGATGTTAATATGTCTTCTTTTAGTAGTTGGGGACCTACAGACGACGGTCGTATCAAGCCAGATATTTCTGCTAAAGGGGTAAATATGTTTTCAAGTACTGGCGGTTCTAATAATCAATATAGCAATTTTAGTGGAACCTCCATGTCGGCACCAACTGTTTCTGGTAGTTTAATACTGTTGCAGCAACATTATAACGAGGTTAATGGAGCGTTTATGCTTGCTTCTACATTAAGAGGGCTTGCATTACATACGGCAGATGAAGCAGGAACAACACCAGGGCCAGATTATCGTTTTGGATGGGGACTTATGAATACCGAAAGAGCAGTACAAGTAATATCTGATAATAGTGGAAGTTCTATAATAGTGGAAGAAACTATTGCCGATCTAGGAGCCTACACATTTTCATTTACTGCAGATGGTGTGAGTGATGTATGGGCGACTATAGCCTGGACAGATCCAGCCGGAGATCTCTTGCCTGCAGGTATTGAAGATGTTTCTACGCCACGACTAAAAAATGATTTAGATTTAAGAATCTCTGTGGATGGTGGAGCAACTTTCTTACCTTGGGTTTTAGATGTCGCTAACCCTACGGCAGGAGCAACTACAGGAGACAACCTAGTAGATAATATCGAAAAAATTGAAATGGTAGCACCCCCAGCAGGTGAATACATCGTTCGTGTTTCTCACAAGGGTAGTTTACTTGTAAATGGCACACAAACTTTTTCTATGATAATTACAGGAATGGCAAATGATGCAGTCGCTATTTCTTCTACAGATGCAAACATTCAAACTTGCGCAGCGGCAAGTTCAGAACAATTTGAAATTGACTATGTTTATGACACTGGTGCTTCAGAAACATTTAATCTTACCTTCGATAATATACCTACAGGCGCTACCGCAACCTTAACACCAGACACGGTCTCTGGGTCAGGTACCGCAATATTAGAGGTTTCTGGATTAGAAAATGTGGCACTTGGAGATTACACAATTAAAGTAATATCTACTGGAACTGGACAAATAACGAATACATTCTTAACACTTCAAGTAGTAGGTCAAACTACCTTAACAATACCTGAGTTAGATTCACCGCCAAACAATTCTAGTAACAGGCCTATAGACCTTACTTTAGTTTGGGATCCTTCAGATGGCGCTACCACAGAATATGATTTTGAACTTGCTCTTGATGATAATTTCACAAATATTGTAAACCAACAAACAGTACCAGAAACGATGGCAAGCGTAACAGGATTAGCATTCCTTACTGAGTATTTTTGGAGAGTAAAAGCAATTAGTGATTGTGGAGAAAGTGAATTTTCTGATGTTCGTAAATTTACCACGGAACAAGAATTAGGCGTAACAGATAATACCATAGCAGATTTAGTAATGTATCCTAATCCCGCAAGTACTCAACTTAATCTTGAAGCAAGTGTGGTTTTAGATTCCGTTCAGATATTCAATATCTTAGGACAAGAGGTAAAGAATATAAACGCTGCATCAACAAAAAGTATTATAGACATACAAGACCTAGACACTGGAGTTTATTTTGTAAAAGTTACTTCGTCAAATGAGACAACGATACTACAGTTAGTCAAAAAATAACAAAAAGAACCTATCGTAATGATTGACCCCCGCTTTTTTAAGGCGGGGGTTTTTATTTTACTATATTTATAACTCCTGTGATGTCCATAGGTTTAAAAAACAATAACATATGCTCACAAAAGTTTATGGAAGTGCTGTTTTTGGAGTTGAAGCAACTACCATAACTGTGGAGGTAAATGTGGATAATGGCGTGGGCTACCATTTAGTGGGATTACCAGATAATGCTATTAAAGAAAGTAATTATCGCATCGCTGCAGCACTACAAAACAATGGCTACAAAATTCCTGGTAAAAAACTCATTCTAAATATGTCTCCAGCAGATCTTCGTAAGGAAGGTTCAGCCTATGATATGACTTTAGCCATGGGGATTTTAATTGCAACAAGTCAAATCGAAGAAAATAATCCACTCAAAGACTATATAATAATGGGCGAATTATCGCTCGACGGAAACCTCCAACCCATAAGAGGGGCATTGCCAATTGCTATAAAAGCAAAAGAAGAGGGTTTTAAAGGGTTTATACTTCCGAACAAAAATGCAAAAGAAGCAGCAATTGTAGAAGGATTAGAAGTATACGGAGTTGAAAATATCAAAGAAGTAATAGAATTCTTTAATGCTAAAATCCCACTCGAACAAACCATCGTAGACCTTGAAACAGAGTTCTACGAACACCTCTCAAATCCTGAGTTTGATTTTGCTGATGTAAAAGGCCAAGAATCTATAAAACGCTGTATGGAAATTGCCGCAGCCGGAGGGCATAACATTATATTAATAGGACCGCCAGGTTCCGGAAAAACAATGCTAGCAAAAAGATTGCCCAGCATCCTTCCTCCAATGACCTTACAAGAGTCTTTAGAAACAACTAAAATTCATAGCGTCGCAGGACGAACCTTGCAAAAATCAGGTATAATGACTGCTAGACCTTTTAGAAGTCCACATCATACTATAAGCGACGTTGCCCTCGTGGGAGGCGGACAATACCCTCAACCTGGCGAAATCTCATTAGCCCACAATGGCGTATTGTTTTTAGACGAATTACCAGAGTTTAAAAGAGGTGTATTAGAAGTAATGCGCCAACCCTTAGAAGATAGAGATGTTACTATTTCGAGAGCCCGATTTACAGTAACCTATCCTGCGAGTTTTATGTTGGTCGCAAGTATGAATCCAAGTCCTAGTGGATATTTTAACGACCCAGACGCACCCGTACAATCTTCTCCACAAGAAATGCAACGCTACCTCAGTAAAGTTTCAGGGCCATTATTAGATAGAATAGACATTCACATAGAAGTAACGCCAGTTCCTTTTGAAAAATTAAGCGACGAACGAAAAGGAGAACCAAGTACGACTATTAGAGAACGCGTATCAGCTGCACGTAAAGTACAAACTGAAAGGTTTGTAGAACTCGACAACGTTCACTACAACGCACAAATGGGTGTAAAACAAATAAGAACTTATTGTAAACTTGATGCAGAGTCATTACAACTTTTAAAAAGCGCCATGGAACGACTCAATTTATCAGCAAGAGCTTATGACAGGATCCTGAAAGTAGCCAGAACCATCGCAGATCTTGAGGGTAATAAAATTGTGGATGGGAGTCATATTGGCGAAGCGATTCAATATCGATCACTTGATCGCGATGGATGGTTGGGATGAAAGCTAATAAATGATAAATGCGAAGCAGAGAAGTAACAATATTTCCATACTTCAGGCACATTAATTTACGGAGCATCCAACAAGAAAGAAACGCGAATTTCTGTCCAACTTCACATCACTCTTGGTGCTTAGCCATTTCTTCCTGTTCCATAGGTTGCTAAAAGAGAAATTCCATTGATTTTTTGGTCCAATTTTGTGATTCCAATAATTTTATTGAGATCATCTCGATACCGATTCCAAGCGTCATTATTTGCATTGTTTGTATTCGGATTGATACATTTTAATTCTAGGTAGGTAAGAACTATTTATACTGAACCTATTTTTTTAATTTTAATAGTAACAACATTATTGGAATTCAAAACAGCGATAATAAGCTTGAAGTTTAATGAACAACACAGAATTGAAAGTTCATATGCAATCATTTATGTTTGTTTATAGAAATCATAGGCTATAATACTATTATAAACAAATCAAAAAAAAATCACGATAATTACTTTTAACTTTATGTATATTCCTAAAATATTAATTTATATTGTGTCATGTGGTTAAAAAACTCACCCACTTTTTATTGATTTTTGTTCTTTTTTAAACGGTTTTGATTCAGGATCAGGACTTAATAGAGAATTCGGATTTGATTACCCTAGAAATAGACACTCTTGGCGATGACGATATTTAACCTGAATCCAAACTTAAGTGTAAGAAGAATACCTGCCCCTCGAAAAAGGGTAGAGGTTTATGCCAATATAGCTTTGCTAAAGGAACTAGTAAAAAAACCGAATTAGCCAAAATGGCGCTGAGAAAAGAAACACCATTAATTCAAATAATAGACCGTCCTGTTTTGCCATTTGAAAAAGACAAAACAAGTAAAATAGTTGGTCTAATTTTAGGAAGTGTTATTGCTTTATTTTTAATCTTATTTTTCTTGATGGTTAAAAACATTTTCAAACAAATAATGTCATAATTCCTAATTTAACTTTAGAATATAGAAAATGATTAAATCGCTTAAAATATATGGCTTGTTTGGTTTTATGAGACTTATTAGAGATAAGTTATTCACGATGCTATTTTACCCAAAGGCAAGAATTATTAGATTGCCTGTTTATATCCGAGGTAAAAAGGGCATTCAAGGAGGAGAAAGTTTAACAACTGGAGTCAATTTAAGAATTGATATTATAAATTCAGAAACCATTACTCCTGTACTCCATATAGGTAAAAATGTAGAATTTAATGATTATGTACATATAGGTGTTGCTGTAGGTATATCAATAGGCGACAATACGCTTATCGCTTCAAAAGTTTTTATTTCAGATCATAATCACGGTTCTTATGCGGGAGAGATTCACAGCCATCCTGACGAAAATCCTATCGACCGCGTTTTGACCTCTAAAAAAGTTACCATTGGTAAAAACGTTTGGATTGGCGAGTACGTAGCTATTTTACCGGGAATAACTATTGGCGATGGTGCAATTATTGGTGCTATGAGTGTTGTGTCAAGAGATATTCCAGCTTATTCTATTGCTGTGGGCGCTCCTGCACGGGTTATTAAAAAGTTTGATAAAACTAAATCTGAATGGACATCCATTTAAATTAAACTATGTGTTTATTAGCCACTATTGCTTGTGGCTTTTCTATGTTTTTTGATGGCTAGTCATTATTTAAAATTTAATTTAAACGACATTAAAAATTTGAGTTGCCTTTTTTCTTTGATTAATGTTTTCCAATTTTCTGCAAGAGCATTTGTTTTAATTTTTATTCCTGTGATGACCTATTTTACGGAAAAAGTTAAAAATATAGATTTAGACTGATGGATAACACTACAATAACTTGTTTCTGTTATACTACTTTCAACACCTCTTTTATTTTGGCTAAGTTCTAAATGAGCATATTGAATAGTTGTTGTTTGTGTTCTTACCGTGCGCTATTCTAAGCAAAAGCAATTGCGGTAACGGTCTTTATATGAGTGGTTTAATTCTTAATTTTTTCTAGTACTAAGTACCATTTTAAGTAGTGATGTAAATATTTTGTAGCTACACTATTAAAAGAATATATAAACTTCTTTAATCCCATATCCATATTATTGACATTCTGTACGTGATAAACCTTATCTGCAGCGTGTTGTCCTTTTGAAGCGCTGAATTTTTTGTGAAGTATCGTGTGTGCTTTTGAAAATGTGTTCGCAGATACAATCGAAATGGAATACACGCATACCGATATAAATTCATCATTAATTCAGATTTCAGCATTCACTAAACTCATGCTTCCACTTTTCAAAAAACTAAACGAGCTTGATTATATAGGTAAGAAAAATGAATCTGGTATTTTTGTGAAAGAAGAAGTAGTAGATAAAACCGAAGTAAAAAGCAGACAAAGTTTGTTATTAGACTAAGAAAGCAATATTAAATAAAAAACTTAAAAATTAATATCAAGAGGAAACCAAAGAACAGCAAAGACAGACAAACGGGCTTTTTTAAATTTTTAGGATTGTTTCTTTTAACCGCAGGAATGATTGTGGCAGCGGTTTATTTTAATTTCAAAGTGCCGTCAACCGAAAATGATTTTTTGAGACACCAAACAAAAGTAGTAAAAGAGGAAATGGCTTTTCAAAATAATTTTTATGAAGACATTTCTAAAGTGAAATCGATGATGGATTCATTGGATAATCCAGGAGCACAAATAGATTGCGAATCTAAACTCATTGGCAGCAAATTGGTAGATATGCAAACATCACTACCTACAAAGGATTCTACGTATTTGTATGAAATGTATACCTATATCGTAAAAATATATGTAGGAATGCTAGATCAAAAACAAAAGCTGCGTTCTCTAATTGACGCAGAAGGCACTATAGAGGAATACAAGGAAGCACTCACAATCTGTCGGAAGGATTTAAAACAAGCTGAACGCGAATTGAGAATCAAATAAATAGCACTTAATATAGCCTCAAGACCCACAGTACAGCCGTGGGGTTTTTTTAAAATTGTTTCATTTAACAATATTTTAAGGGAATTAAAATACACTAGAACTATTTTTAACGTTGTAAAAAAAATCAAAATCAATGAAAAAAATTCAATTAAAAATGTCTTTGCTTTTTGCACTGGCGGTAATCGTATGCTTTACCTCGTGTAAAGAAAATTCAGAAACAAGCTCAGTTGAGAGTGCAAAACTTTCAGTAGACTTCGAGAAATACACGATGGATAATGGTCTAGAGGTCATTTTACACCAAGACAAAAGCGATCCAATCGTATCTCTGGCTATACAGTATGGTGTAGGGTCTAACCGTGAAAAAACTGGACGTACTGGTTTTGCCCATTTATTTGAACACATGTTGTTTCAAGAATCTGAAAATGTGCCTCAAGACCAATTCTTTAAAAACATTCAAGATGCTGGAGGAACATTAAATGGGGGAACTTGGAAAGATGGAACTATTTATTATGAGATTGTTCCAAACAATGCATTAGAAAAAATACTTTGGATGGAAAGTGACCGCATGGGATTTCTAATCAATACTGTTACCGAAGCCGCCTTCTATAATCAGCAAGAAGTAGTACAAAATGAAAAACGCCAACGAGTAGATAACAATCCTTACGGGCACACTAGTTGGGTGATAGATAAGAACTTGTACCCAGAAGGGCATCCTTACAACTGGCAGGTTATTGGAGAATTGGTAGATCTTCAAAACGCAACGGTAGAAGATGTAAAAGAGTTTTACGATAAATTTTATGGACCAAATAATGCAACTTTAGTGCTTGCAGGTGATTTTGAAAATGAAGAAGCAAAAGCATTAATTGAAAAATACTTTGGTGAAATAAAAAGACGTCAAGAAGTAGAACGCCTTGCGCCGCAACCAGTTACATTGGCTGAAACTAAGAGACTATATCACGAAGATAATTTTGCAAAAGCACCGCAATTAAATATGGTATGGCCTACAATAGAGCAGTACACGCCAGATGCCTATGCGTTAGATTTTTTAGCCGAATTATTCTCACAAGGTAAAAAAGCTCCATTATATAAAGTGTTGACTAAAGAGAAAGAAATAAGCTCTCGTGCTTTTGCATTTAATGCCTCGGATGAGTTGGCTGGAGCATTTAGAATTAGCGTGACTGCAAACGAAGGAGTAGATCTTGATGATGTAGAAGCAGGAATCAACGAAGCGTTTGCAAGATTCGAAAAAGATGAAATTACAGATCAAGATGTAGAGCGAATTAAAGCTGGTTTAGAAACAGGTTTTTACAACGGTATAAGCAGTGTTCTTGGAAAGTCTTTTCAATTGGCTAGCTATAATGAGTTTACTGGAGATCCTGGTTTTATAGAGGATGATATCGAAAATATCAAAAAAGTAACAAAAGCAGATGTGCTTCGTGTTTACGATACCTATATCAAAGGAAAGAACTATGTGATGACCAGTTTTGTGCCAAAAGGCCAAATCGAGTTAATTACAGAGAACTCTATAAAAGCGCCTGTTGTTGAAGAAGAAATCACAGAGAATATTGCTAAAGAATTAGCAGATGCTGCAAGTGAGATAGCTAAAACACCCTCAAAATTTGATCGTTCGGTCGCTCCAAGTACAGGTGATTCACCTGCCTTAAAAATTCCAAACTCTTGGACTGCAGATTTAAGCAATGGTATGGAAGTTTATGGAATAGAACAAAATGAGATTCCAACAGTAAACTTTAGTATTGTAATGCGTGGAGGACATTTATTGGATGACAAAAATAATAACGGGGTTGCAAATTTAATGACTGACATCATGATGGAAGGCACCGCAAACAAAACCCCACAAGAGCTAGAAGAGGCTATCGAATTACTCGGTGCATCTGTTAATATGTATACTACCAGAGAGAGTATCGTTATTCAAGGAAATACATTGACAAGAAACTTCGGGAAAACAATGGACCTTATTGAGGAAGTCTTGTTAGAACCACGCTTTGATATAGAAGAGTTTGGTAGAATAAAAACCAAAACTATAAACGATATTAAGCGTTCTGCTGCGAACCCAAACAGTGTGGCTAGTAACGTGTATAATAAGTTGTTGTATGGTGAAGACCACATTTTTGCATACCCAACAAGTGGTACGGTTGCTTCTGTAGAAGGGATTAGTATGGAGGATTTAAAAGAGTATTATGACAGTAACTTCTCACCTTCGGTTAGTAAGTTTCATATCGTAGGAAAAATTGATAAGACTGCCGTTTTAAAAGAGCTTAAAGATTTAGAAGCTAATTGGAAAGCAAAAGAAGTAACTATTCCTGAATACGCAATCACAGATAACCGCGATAAGTCATCACTGTATTTTGTTGATATTCCAGATGCGAAGCAATCGGTTATAAACATTGGATATATTGGGATGGCTCGTACAGATAAAGATTTTTACCCTGCTGAAGTAATGAACTACAAATTAGGAGGTTCTTTTAGTGGTAATGTAAACTTGATTTTACGCGAAGAAAAAGGATATACCTACGGAGCTCGAACTAACTTTAGCGGTACTAAAATTCCTGGAACGTTTACGGCTTCTTCAAGTGTTCGAACGAATACCACCGGTGAATCTGTCCAAATATTCAAGGAACAAATAGAAAAGTATAAAGAAGGTATTTCTCAAGAAGATTTAGATTTTACAAAAAATGCTTTGATAAAGTCAAACGCGCGTCGTTTTGAAACGCAAAGTTCTTTATTAGGTATGTTGCAAGAACGCAGCGCTTATGATTTACCAGCAAATTATATCGAAAATGAAGAGGCAATTGTAAAGGTGATGACTTTAGAAGAGCACAAAGCATTGGCCAATAAATATTTAGATGGATCACGTATGGCGTATTTAGTGGTGGGAGATGCGGCAACGCAATATGAACAATTTAAAGAAATGGGTTTTGACGAAGTAAAATTGTTAGATACTGAAGGCGAAGAAGTAAAATTAGATGATGTGAAAATGTAATTTCAGATTTTATACTGAATTTTAAAAGACTACTCGAAAGGGTAGTCTTTTTTGTTTGGAAACTATAAAAAAACCAGATGTAGAGGTTTTTAGGGTTTCATATATTGAAATTCAAGAAACCAAATTTTTCTTTAGGGATTATTATACCTCCTAGGCTTGCTAAGAGGTAGTTTATTCTTGTATTTTAGTTGAATAATTTATTTACAAATTTATGGACAGAATTATTTTGCTAATTTTATCAGTACTCTTGTTCTCTTGTAAAAAAGGTAATATAACTGAAATTTCAGAAGCCAAACCTTCAAATACAATTTCCGAAGCAAAACCTGAAATCTTCGAAAGTCCAAATTTCACGATAACCGAAGCAAATAAACTATTAGAACTCCCACTACATTGCGTTACCACACAATACCCAAACAAACTTGGGCAAACAATAGGAGGCAAAGAGGATCTCTCGGAACCAAAAGCATTACATCCCATTTTTTATGGCTGTTTTGATTGGCACAGTGCCGTTCACGGGTATTGGTCAATGGTGACGCTGTTGGATAAATTTCCCACAATGGAAAGGGCAGAAGAGGCCATTGCTATATTAGAAGCTAAGATTACTAAAAAGAATGTAGCTCAAGAGCTTATGTATTTCAGCAAACCACTCAATAAAAGTTACGAACGTACCTATGGGTGGGCTTGGTTGCTAAAACTTGCGGAGGCACTCAATACCTGGGACCATCCAAAAGCAAAACAATTAGAAGGAAATTTAGCGCCACTAACCCAGAAAATTATAGCAAACTATGAAGTGTTCTTGCCAAAGTTAGTTTATCCAATTAGAGTGGGAGAACATACCAATACGGCGTTCGGTTTGGCATTTGCTTTTGATTACGCAATAACAGTGAACGATACTAATTTTGCCCAAGCTATAAAAAAGAGAGCCAAAGAATTCTATCTAGAAGATTATGGGTGCCCGATAAAATGGGAGCCTAGCGGCTATGATTTCTTATCTCCCTGTCTAGAAGAACTAGATATTATGAGAAGAGTCTTGTCTAAGGCTGATTTTAAAAGATGGCTCGCTAGCTTTATGCCTGAATTAATAGATAAAAATTATACACTCGATGTTGCTAAAGTGAGCGATCGTAGCGATGGTAAGTTAGTGCATCTTGACGGTCTTAACTTTAGTCGCGCTTGGGTTTTATATGGTCTGGCAAGTACATATCCAGAATACAGTCACCTAAATAATATTGCCAACGAACATCTTAAATATTCATATCCAAACCTCGTTGGCGATAGTTATGAAGGAGGTCATTGGCTAGGAAGTTTTGCTATTTATGCACTTTCTCAAAACAAGCAGTAAATTGAAAATTTAAACCATAGGGTCCAGCAAAGTGTTCTCTCCCTTGAGGGTGGGGCTAGAGGGGATGTTCAGTTAAAGTGTAAATAAAACCAATAAATAAAATAATCTTGAAAAATCCACTAAAAAACATAGGTCCAGGAACTTTAGTAGCAGCCGCTTTTATTGGTCCTGGTACGGTAACAGTTTGCACCATAGCTGGCGTAACCTATGGCTTTACTTTGCTTTGGGCGATGTTGTTTTCAATATTTGCAACGATTGTATTACAGGAAATGGCGGCGCGCTTGGGTTTGATTCACGGCAAAGGATTGTCAGAAACTGTAAAGGAGCAAATTTCAAATCCCTTGCTTCGTGGTGCTGCGATGGTATTGATTGTTTCTGCGGTTTTAATTGGTAATGCCGCGTATGAAGCTGGGAACATTAGCGGCGGTGCATTGGGTTTACAAACGATTCTTCCTGCTTATGTCTCACAATATATTCCGCTACTCATAGGTGCAGTTGCTTTTAGTTTACTCTATATAGGCAATTATAAAGTACTTGAAAAATCGCTGATAATGTTGGTGATTATTATGAGCCTCTCTTTTTTAGTCGCCGCTATTTTAACGCAGCCTAATCTTTTAGATGTGTTATTAGGACTTTTAAAGCCAAGTGTTCCAGAAGATAGTGTCTTAACTATAATAGCATTAGTAGGAACAACTGTGGTGCCTTACAATCTGTTTTTACACGCATCTCTTGTAAAAGAAAAATGGAGTGGTAAAAGAGATTTAAAAAAGGCAAGAACAGATTTATATGTGTCTATTGTTTTGGGTGGATTGGTATCGATGGCAATCATCGTATGTGGGGCAGCAATACAACAAACCGAAATAAGCAATGCAGCAGACCTAGCAAAAGGTTTAGAACCTTTGTTTGGTAGTTATGCCAAATACTTTTTGAGCCTAGGTCTTTTTGCTGCAGGAATTACCTCAGCGATCACTGCGCCACTTGCGGCTGCCTATGTTGCAAGAGGTTGTTTTGGTTGGGAAATAAATTTAAAATCTCTTAAATTTAGAGCGGTTTGGATATTGATATTGGCTATTGGGGTAGTTTTTTCATCGGTAGGCTTTAAATCAATCGAGATCATTCAATTTGCACAAGTAGCAAATGGATTGCTACTTCCTATAATTGCCATCTTTTTATTATGGGTAGTGAATAAGACTTCGGTCTTAGGCAAGAATAAAAATGATAGACTTCAAAATTTCTTCGGAATTGTAATCGTGTTAACCACGTTATTATTAGCTTCGAGCACAATAGCTAAGGTATTTGGAATTTGGTAGTATGAAAAAAATACAAATAGACATCAATGCAGACTTAGGAGAGGGAGCGGGCAATGATGCTCAAATAATGTCCCTTATTTCTTCTTGTAATATTGCCTGTGGTGGTCATTTTGGTACTGAAGAAACGATGCGGAATACTATTAAATTAGCATTAAAACACAAGGTGAAAATAGGAGCACATCCTTCGTTTCCAGATATAGATAATTTTGGACGAAAGATAGTAACCTTAACAAAAACAGTGCTTACCGAAACAGTTTTTAAACAACTTACAACCTTTTTGAAATATTGCGAATTAGAAAACGCAACACTTTCTCACGTCAAGTTACACGGGGCTTTGTATAATTATGCAGCAAAAGATGCGGCTACTTCAGACGCGGTGATAGAAGCTATTTTGAAAACTAGAAAACGACCCATACTCTATGTGCCTCCAGGGAGTGTTCTTGAAGAAAAAGCAAAAAACTTACTGCCCATAAAACGGGAGGCATTTATAGACCGAAAATATAATGATGATCTTTCGCTGGTTTCTCGTAGTTCAGAGAATGCAATGATAAAAGAGGAGTTACAAGCGTTTCGTCAATTGGTAAACATGGTTCTTGAAAAGACAGTGAAAACAGTTTCAGGTACTTCCAAAACTATAGAAGCGAAAACATTTTGTATCCATGGCGACACCAAAAATACTGCGTCAATTCTTCGTTTTATTAGAAAAGAATTAGTTCAATATTCAATTGAAGTAGGGTGAGTCAGCGTCCTAAAATAGAGCAATTTGGTGAAGCTGCGATTTTGATTTCTTGGGAGTCAAAAAAGATTGATATTGATATTAACAATACAGTAGTACAGTGGTCAAAGTGGCTTTATGGAAAATATATTGGGGAGCTAATCGAAATTGTGCCTACCTATCATTCATTAGCAGTATATTTTAAAAAAAAGGTAGCAGTAGCTGATTTTTTAGAGCGTTTAAAATCACATTCATTTCCAAATGCTAGTTTTCCACAAGCTAGTTATTTGTATAAAATACCTGTATGCTATGACCTTTGTTTCGGTTTAGATCTTTCTAAACTGTCAAAATCAAAAAACAGGCCTATTTCTGAAATAATTAAAAAACACACGAAGCCAGTTTATACGGTTTGTTTTCTAGGGTTTTTACCAGGTTTTCCTTACTTATCTGGACTTTCCGAAGAATTGTCTGCACCAAGAAAAATGATGCCAAGAGAACTCATTGATGCTGGAGCGGTTGCAATTGGTGGCGCACAAACTGGTATATATCCAATGGACTCTCCTGGAGGTTGGAATATAATTGGTAAAACACCCATAAATATTTTTGATGTAAGTTTGGCAAAACCGTCTTTGTTTAAAGCAGGCGACAGGATTCAGTTTTATGGAATAACAAAAACTGAGTTTGATGCGATTACAGAAAAAATAAAATCAGGTAACTACAAACTCGGAAAAACACTCTCAGATGATTAAGGTTATCTCCAGTGGATTTTATTCCACACTGCAAGACGGTGGCAGATTTAGGCATCGGGCGGTCGGAATTCCTTTAAGTGGCGCGATGGATTTGCAAAGTTTTGAGCTAGCAAATAAACTTGTTGGAAATCTAGAAAATGCTACGGTACTAGAAATAACCGCGTCCGGACCAGTTCTATTTATTGAAATGGATGTTAGCATTGCTATAACTGGAGCTGCCTTTTCTCCAACGATTAATGGTGTCAATATCCCTTCAAATTCTTTGCAATTTGTAAAAAGGGGAAGCACATTAAAATTTGGAAGATTGGCATCTGGAATGCGCGCTTATCTTTCAATTAAAGGAGGTTTTAAGGCTGAAAAGGTTTTAGGGAGTTATAGTCAATATGCGCAAATAACTCAAAAACGTACCATTGTCAAAGGGGATACACTAGATGCAGGAAACGAAACTTTTATTTCTGAAGCCAATTATGCTACTGGCTTCAATCTGTTAGAATATGATAATGATACATTACAAGTGTTCAAAGGACCTGAATTTGGGCAATTACCAGACGCAATCCAAAGTTCAATAGAAAACGTACAGCTAACGATCCTGCCACAAAGTAACCGAATGGCTTATTTGCTTTCAGGATTTGATAATACATTTCAAGTACCAGAAATTATTACTTCGCCTGTACAACCGGGAACTGTTCAATTGACGCCTTCAGGTTCTTGTGCGGTATTAATGAGAGATGCACAAACCACAGGAGGTTATGCTAGAATTTTACAACTCTCGAGGGAATCTATTAATATTTTAGCTCAAAAAAGACCTGGAGAGAAAGTCTTTTTTCAGCTTTATTGATTTTTTTAGGAAATGCAAAAGGACGCCTTCCGAGCTTTAGGTGAAAATAAAATACGTTTTGATTTAACAATGGTTGTCCAAAATCCGCCCAGCAATAAATGCTGGGCAGGCTCTTCTCATAAAAAAAGGGAAGGGGCTTATTTGACTTGTTTAATTATAATTTTGGTGTTTTATTCTGAGCTTTATTTTCTTTTATAACAAAATTCTGACTGCTAAAATTATAGCGTATCTTCCTCCCTTAAAAGGCTAAATAGTTAGTGTGATTCGTTTGATTATATTTAGGTTCATTTTTCATTTTCATTTATACCAATATAAACCTATACTAAATAGGAGGCAGGGTCTCCTCAACAAAGCCGAAAATTACTGATTTGTCTTATTGAATATTGGCAATTTTTTAAAGGAAGAAGCTAATTTATTTTGCTATATTTTTCAATTTTAACTTTTCAAAAAACAAACCTATTTCAGAACTAATTTTTAAGATAACATATGTTATTAAAATATTTAGTCTAATCTAAAAAAAAATATTAAATAATTAGTTATCAATTGATTGAATATACCTGTATAAAGTGTTGGTTTACATTTTTTATCAAAGACAATTTTTCCATAATATATCGTCTGGTGGAGGTGCAAACAGCGCTATTTCTTCTTTTTTTACAGGATGTGTAAATGAAATTTTTCTTGCGTGAAGATGGATGCTTCCATCCGGGTTACTCCGGTCAAAGCCATATTTTAAGTCTCCTTTTATAGGGCAATTTATGGCAGAAAGTTGTGATCTAATTTGATGGTGTCTTCCAGTTTCAAGGTCAATTTCTAAGGCAAAATAACGTTGTAGTTTTTTGAAAACTCGGTAGTGTAAAATTGCTTTTTTACTGTCTGAAACTTCTTTGCTATTTGCGTAGCTTTTGTTTTGTTTTGGATTCCGTTTTAAAAAGTGAATAAGGGTGTCTTCGGTTTTGGGAGGTTGATTTTTTACAATCGCCCAATAGGTTTTTTTAGTTTCTCTTTCAGCAAAAGAAGCATTAAGTCTTGCAAGTGCTTTAGAAGTACGCGCAAAAATTAAGATACCACTCGTTGGTCTATCCAATCTATGTACTACACCTAAAAATACAGCACCAGGTTTGTTGTATTTTTCTGCAATATATTCTTTAGCGATCTCAGAAAGTGGTTTGTCACCTGTTTTATCACCCTGAACAAGGTCTCCTGGTCTTTTATTGACAATCAAAAGATGATTGTCCTCAAATAATACTTGGAGGTTCTCCTTAGTGCTGTGCATAAATAGTTAAGAGTTATGAGTTAGGATTTCAGAGTTTTTTTGCGTGTTTGATGGTTTAATTTGGAATTTGATATCAGATTTGGACTGTTTGCAGGGTTCCTTCCGCATAGTGCCGCTCATAAATTTGCAAAAGCAAAGTTAAAAACAGTGTAGCGTTCATATATAATATAACTCTGCACCTAATACTAATGCTGCTTACTAATTTCAGTAGATGGCTAATACTGTTCTTCCTCATTAGGGAAATCGCCGCTTTTTACATCGGTAATATAGGATTTAAAGGCGCCTGTCATATCTTCAAACATATCGAGATAGCGTCTTAAAAACCTAGGGTTAAATTCGTGTGTCATCCCAAGCATATCGTGAGTTACCAGTACTTGTCCGTCCACTCCATTACCTGCGCCAATACCAATAATAGGAATGGTTACACTTGCAGCAACTTCGGCAGCTAGTTTTGCTGGAACTTTTTCTAAAACGATTCCAAAACACCCTGCTTTTTCTAACAAAAGTGCATCTGCTTTTAATATTTCGGCTTCTTCTTCTTCTTTAGCTCGAACGGTATAGGTTCCAAATTTGTAAATAGATTGGGGCGTTAACCCTAAATGACCCATAACTGGAATCCCTGCATTTAAAATACGTTTTATTGATTCTTTTATTTCTCTTCCGCCTTCAACTTTTACTGCGTGTCCGCCACTTTCTTTCATAATTCTAATAGCAGAACGCAAAGCTTCTTTAGGGTCACTTTGGTAGCTTCCAAAAGGAATATCTACCACCACCAAGCTTCTTTCGATAGCTCTCACTACAGAAGCTGCATGGTATATCATTTGATCTAAAGTAATGGGTAATGTTGTTTCATGACCAGCCATTACATTCGAGGCAGAGTCTCCAACGAGAATAACGTCTATACCAGCACTATCCACAATTTTTGCCATTGTATAATCATAAGCGGTAAGCATAGAAATTTTTTCACCGCGTTTTTTCATATCGACCAAGGTTTTTGTGGTAATACGCTTATACTCTTTTTTTGCTACTGACATTTTTAGATTTTTGAGTTGTAAATTTACTAAATTTGGTTGCTAACTAATAGCATCCAGCTACGAACTTTATATTCGATGTGCTTTTATTTTTTGCACCATCTTTGTTTATTCTCAAAAAACTTTCGTTGATAAAGGTGCGAAAAAAATTATGGATACTTTTTTTAAAGGTTCTCATAGAAGGAAATATGGTGCCAATTCCATCTGTAGCTGCTCCTAAAGTAGTTTTGCATACTACGGCTGCAACGAGAAACGGTGAAAATTGAGTTGATTATAATGGTTTAAAAGATTCGATGAAGGCAATGTCAGCGCTACTTGCAGACCAATTATGGGAAGCTGTTTTATTAGACTATAATATTTAAGCAGACGGAAATTTGGCATACGATTGGACGCTGTACGAGTTTTATTTCAACTGAATGTTTAGTTGTTGTGGGGCTAATTCTTTTAAGATCGCAAAAATGACTAACGGATGGAAAATTATTCATATTGTCGGTTCATACCGAAGTGAAAGTTGTAATCCCTTTAGAAAGAAGTGGCGGCAGAAGCGGAGCTCTTATTTTTAAATGAGGGAAATTCAATAAATAGTTTTTTTACTTGACCTTCCCAATCATTAGCAATATCAAAATAGCTAAAATTAACGTGGGCCATTATAATTCCGCAGTCGCCGAAAAGGTGTGTTTCGCATTCTAAAAAGTAATGACTGAATTCGTGATAAGCTACAATTTTAAGAATCTAGCATTGCCGTCCAGTGTATCGCTATACTGGTTGCTTCGCTAGTATCATTTCGTCTTAGTTTCTCTAGAATAGCTGAATGTTCTGAAGCAGGAAGGTCGTCAACAATCGAAATCTGTTCTAACTTAAATGATTTTTCTTGAAAGTCTATTCCGTATTTTTCGCCTGCTTCAAAATAAATATCAAGAATAGGTTTTAGTCTGCCCTCTATAGAAACCTCTTGACATAATGTGGTTTGAGTGATAATTGTAAATAGCAATAAGAGGCATATATTTTTTATAAATAGCAGTAATTATGAACAATGTGCTTCATTTTAATACTGAGAGTAAAAAGTTATTGCTCTGTGTTTTACATTTAAACGTGATAATCGAAAAAAACCAACCCTAGTAGGATAACAATAAAAATTGACTAAATATTGTGTTTTCGGCGAACTATTATTTTAGCAATCACTCATATTAACCTGCACTGCAAGGCCACCTTCGCTAGTTTCTTTGTACTTACTTGTCATATCTTTTGCAGTTTCCCACATCGTAGCGATTACCTTGTCTAATGGGATTTTCACGTCTTTTGGGTCTCTGTCCAATGCCATTTCGCAAGCGTTAATTGCTTTGATGGCTCCCATAGCGTTGCGTTCTATACAAGGAATTTGTACAAGTCCTGCAATAGGATCGCAGGTTAATCCTAAATGATGTTCCATGGCAATTTCAGCAGCAATGAGAACTTGTGCTGGCGTGCCTCCCATCAATTCAGTTAATGCTGCTGCGGCCATAGCAGACGATACTCCTATTTCGGCTTGACAGCCCCCCATAGCAGCGCTAATGGTTGCGTTTTTTTTAAAAAGGCTTCCAATTTCGCCAGATACCAATAAAAACCTTTTGATATCTTCAAAATTTGCATCGTGATTTTCAATAACAATATAGTACATCAAAACAGATGGAATTACTCCAGCACTTCCATTAGTAGGAGCTGTAACAACACGTCCTAGAGATGCATTTACTTCATTTACCGCTAATGCAAAACAGGTAACCCATTTTAGAATTTGTCTAAACTTTACTTCAGTATTGCGTATTGCTTTAATCCATTCGTATTTGTCCTTATACGGTTTTACTCCTTTTAATTGTTCGTGTTTGTCAAAGGCTCTTCGGGTTACGTTTAACCCTCCTGGCAGAATTCCTTGCGTATGGCAGCCCACAAACATACTATCGAGCATAACATCCCAAATTGCTTTCAGTTTTGCGTCTATTCTTTCTGGATCGCGAAGGGAAAGTTCGTTTTTTAATACAATCTGACTAATGTCTAAATTTTGTTCGGTACAGTATGCTAGTAATTCGGTTGCTTTTTCTATTGGATAAGGGAAGTTGTTAAATTTTTCTAGCTGTCTTTTTTTGCGAGCTCGTTTTTTTTGCACCACAAAGCCGCCTCCTATAGAATAGTAGGTGTCTCTGCTTTTTTTTCCATTGCGAAGTGTCGCTTCAAAGGTGATTCCGTTAGGGTGAAATTCTAAAAATTTTCGATTGAACGTTATATTTTCGGCTAAATTGAAAGCGATATTTTTTTCGTTATTCAGTTTTAAGATATTGCTCTGTTTAAGTAAGGCAATTTCTGGCTCAATACTATCAATGGAAATGGTTACGGGATTTGTGCCCATTAATCCCATTGCTATTGCGATATCTGTTGCGTGGCCCTTGCCTGTTAGTGACAAGGAACCGTATAAGTTTACCTGTACGCTAGCAATACCTGTAAATAGCTCTCGTTGTTGTAGTTTGTCTATCCACATTTTTGCCGCTCTCCAAGGGCCTAATGTGTGAGAACTGGAAGGGCCAACACCTATACTGAGCATATCAAAAACACTAATACTTTCCATTGCTTATTTTTTATGATTCAAACGTACGCATTTTTTGAATTATCTTTAAATTTGTAATCGTATTTTACAATTATTTTAATTTACAAACACACTATCATATAATTCCCTTTTATGCTAAACCTAGATCCAGCAGTAATTATAATTATCGCAGCAAATGTAATCGTGTCTATACGCGGTTTTAAAGATTTTGAATTCTTTGAAAAATATAAATTTAATATCGCAGGTATAAAAAGAGGAGAGCAGTTGCGTATGTTAACTTCTGCATTCTTGCATGCCAATAACAACCACTTGTTGTTTAATATGCTAACCTTGTTCTTTTTTGGTCCTATTGTAGTTGTTTATTTGGGTACCGTAAAATTTGTACTAATCTATTTCGCATCCCTTATTGTTGGTAGTTTATTATCTTATTATCTTCATAAGGATGAAAATCATTACAGTGCCATTGGGGCAAGCGGCGCAGTAATGGGAGTCTTGTATTCGGCTATTCTATTTAAACCTACCATGGTTATTAATTTTATTATACCTGCTTGGTTATTTGGGCTGGCATATTTGTTGTATTCCGTATGGGCAATGAAAAAAAATGCAGACAACATTGGTCACGATGCTCACATTGGAGGTGCTATTGGTGGATTAGGTTTAACGATTGCCTTTGCTCCCTCCCTTTTAGGAACTAGTTTATGGGTGGTTTTACTGATGGCAGCGCCTATTGTATTGTTGTTTATTATGCATAAAATTGGAAAAATTTAAATATTTAATAATGAAGAAAATCTATCTATTGGTACTGGTATTAATCAGCACACTAACTTTGGCTCAATCAGACAAAAAACCTGCTATTGATGTTTCAGGAGAAGGTATCGTGAACATAATTCCAGATCAAGTAACCATTATGGTTCGCGCGGAGAATACGGGGCGTGATGCTCAAAGTGTGAAAATAGAAAATGATCGCATTGTAGATCAAGTTTTTCAGTCACTCAAGAAAAATAATATTGATGCAAAGGATATTCAGACGGACTATGTGAGGCTCAATAAAAACTATGAATACAACACAAAAACGTATAATTATGCTGCAAATCAAGCAATATCTATAAGGCTGAAAGATTTAGGTAAATATGAAACGGTAATGAATAGTTTGTTAGAAAGCGGCATTAATAGAGTTGACGGCGTTTCTTTTACATCTTCAGACCAAGCGCAATTAGAACAGGAAGCACGAAAAAAAGCGGTCGCAAATGCTAAAATGAAAGCACAAGATTATGCTGGTGTTTTGTCTCAAGAAGTAGGAAAAGCAATTCATATAAGCGAGTTTCAGCAATCATCCTCACCACAGCCGATGTATCGTGCCATGTCAATGGATAGTGAAATGGCTGGAGGACAACAAACCATCGCACCGGGAGAAATGGAAATTAAAGTGCGTGTAAACATTAGTTTTGAGTTGTTTTAGTTGTGAGTTTTTAGTTTTGGAGGCAAGGAGGTATTATGAGGCCTATAAATCGATTTTTTCAACGTTATCTTAAACGTAGTTTTATCTAAAATTCCAATAAATTTGTAAGGTAATAGCGATGTATTAAGATTAACCCAAATAAAAAAGCAGGTCTAAACTTAGTTTAGACCTGCTTTTTTATTACTGATTCAACAATTCACCAATCTTTTTACCTAATGCAGGACCACGTAAATTTTTAGCTACAATGATTCCGTTTTCATCAATTAAGAAGGTTGCTGGGATAGAGCGAACACTGTATTGTTTTGCTATTGGTTCTTTCCAGCCTTTTAAGTTTGATACATGATGCCAGTCCATCTTGTCCTGTTCAATGGCCTGTTTCCATCGGCTTTCTTGTCCAGCTTTGTCCAATGAAACACTAATAATATTTAACCCTTTGTCATGAAATTCTTCATATACTCTTACAACATTTGGGTTTTCTGCACGGCACGGTCTACACCAAGATGCCCAGAAGTCTATTATTGTGTATTTTCCCATTATATCTGCTAATGCAAGATCTTTTCCTTCAGGGGTTTTAGCTGAAAACGCTGGTGCTTTGCCGCCAACATCAGAGTTTTTTATATTCTTGGCTATTTCCTTTATTTCTTTCGCAATAGAATTTTCAGCAATCTTAGGATTAAATCCTTCAACTAATTTCCCAGCTTCAACAGCGTTAATTTGCTTTGAGTTTAGCATTTCAGAAACCAACATCAAAGCGAATAATGAGTTTGGATTTTCCTTGATAAATTTATTCTTGTAAATCGATTCTTTTTGAGTTAACAAAACATTGTCTTGTTGTATTTTTCTCGCAGTTTCAGAATCTTGATTTTTAGCGGCTTTTTGATAGGCTTGGCTATTTTCCGTTTTCTTATTTATGAAGTATTTTAGTTTTTGATTGAAACTTCGGTAGTTATCGTTTTGTTGGTTTCCAGTAATAAAAGAGCTTTGGATACTGTCTTTATAAATCGTAGCAGTAAGGTCATCATTTTCTGGAAAAAACAAAATACTGCTGTTGTTTACTACTAAATAGTTAATGGATGCTTCTTCAATAATATCAAAAGTTCCAGAAAATTTCTCATTGGAAATTGTAAGTGTGTCTAAAACCTTGGTTTGGTTATCGCTTATTGCGTAAACCATTACCTTGGTGCCGTCATCAACACCTCGAGCGGTACCGGATAGGGTATATTTTGTACTGTCCTTGGAGCAAGAAAATAGTACCGTTACGACTAAAAGTAAAATAAGATTTTTCATAGGTAAATGCGCTAATTATTTTTGTAATACTTGTTTGTTATAAGAAAATATTTGTGACGATGTAACGCTTTCTGTATGCGTACGTCCTACAATTTATTATAGCTTACAAAAATAGTGTTATTTTTTAAAATGAAATGTGTCATTAATTATTTGTTAATTGGCCATTGGTAACGTTTACTTAGCTATTTTTGCATATATTTATTTAGTCTAACGTATTGATAATGAATTCATCGAAAGAAAGTTTCCCATTAAAAGTTGAAATTGGTTTTAAAAAAGTTTTTGACCAATATAGAGAGCGGTTGTCTAGTAATAATAAACTTGTTAAACAACGCGCAGAAGTAATTCTTGATATTGCTGAAAAATATCCAGAACTTTCCGATGGTATTTCAGAGAAAGAATCATTGAACAAATACCTGCCACAATTGGATTTGATCCTTGAAGATATATTTTCTACAATTTTAGAAAACAATGAGATCAAGGTTGCGAGTGCACCCTATAGCGATACCATTTTTAAATCTTCTGAGCGTTATAAAAAAATTGTAAAAACTGCTGGTGATAATTTTGAGCCAAAGCTTAATAGTCTAAGTGATGATGAGTATTACATTCTTGGATGTGTAATTATCATGAATTTTTGTTATGGGTTTAATACAGATTTTAAAAGACCACTTTATTATAAAATTCCAGATGAACAGGGAATAGATAGAATGTATCGTCTTATTTATAATGCAGATTTTGTAGATATTATTAAAACTAAAAATGCACCAGATTTTACCAAAGATGATTTTGAAGAATTACTAGATAATTTTGACAATCTTCCTTTATGGAAAGAGAAGTTTCCTCCGCAAAGTTATATTTTTAGAGGATTTATTTTGGCTAACATGTTTGATGTTACGGCAGATGTAAATATATCTGAGTTCAAAGCAAACTTGCTAGATCATAATGCCAGTAAAACCTTATTGAGTGAAAATTTTAAAAATATTTTTAGATCTTTATTTAATTGTACAGATTTGGAATTAGGATTTTCAGAATTTAATGAAGAAGAAAACCTATTAGAACAAGGGCTCTATAATAACATTACTAGTTTTGTACTCGATGGTGAACAATCGTTATTAAGTAATGTAGCCTTGTGCCAAACATCCTATTTTAAGCTCTTTAAGAAAAATGAGTTTTATACGATTTCAAGTGCCTCTAGATACCATAAGTTATATCCAGAAAATGTGTTATACAAAAAATTAGTAAATCAAGGGATGGATAGTGCGATTTTAGCACCTATTGTTGATGATGGAAAATTATTAGGTATTTTAGAGTTAGCCTCACCCACAAAAAATAAATTAAATTCTATAAATGCGAATAAGTTAAAGGATATAATGTCCTATTTAGAATCTCATGTAATACAATCTAAAGACCGCGTAAATAGCGAATTGGAATTAATAATCCAAGAAGAATGTACTTCTATACATGCTAGTGTTCATTGGCGATTTAAGCAAGAGGCAAAACGATATGTACAGACTATTGCTAGTGGAAACCAAGCTTTTTTTAATGAAGCTGTTTTTGAAAATGTGTATCCACTTTTTGGGCAAATAGATATAAAAGGATCTAGCGAGGCACGCAACCTTGCCGTTAAAGCAGACCTTGACTTACAATTAACGCACGTTCAAAAAATAATAGAGAAAATATACCTTCTTGAAAAGTTGCCAATTTACGAACAATTAGGTTTTAGAATAACTGAATTTCTAGAGGATGTAAATTCAAATTTTCAAGTCGATAGTGAACGTACCATACTTAAGTTTTTGAAGAGCGAGATCATTCCCTTGTTTAAACATTTATCTGGTAAAAAAGAATCATTAAAAGCCTTAGTTAAAGAATACCGAACCCTTGTAGATAGTGGTACTGGTTTTGTCTATAAACATCGCAAAGACTATGATGAATCTGTCATGAGCATTAACAAACGTATGGCTTCTGTCTTAGATAAGAAACAAAAGGAAGCCCAGCAAATGTACCCTCATTATTTTGAGCGTTTTAAAACAGATGGTGTAGAGCATAATATGTACATAGGGGAATCCATTACTAAGAATAATAGTTTTAATAAAGTGTACTTGTATAATTTACGCCTCTGGCAGTTGCAAGTAATGTGCGAAATGGAAAACAGTTATTATAAATTGAAAGAAACATTACAAATGCCCTTAGATGTAGCTTCTATGGTTCTTGTTTTTAATACGCCATTATCGTTGCGATTTAGAATGGATGAAAAACGATTTGATGTAGATGGCACCTACAATGCACGTTACGAGGTTATTAAGAAACGTGTGGATAAAGCGAATATAAAAGGTACCACAGAGCGCATTACACAGGCAGGTAAAATTGCAATCATCTATTCTCAAAAGGAAGACGAAAAAGAATACCTCAAGTATATCAAGTTTTTACAAACCAAAAAGCACTTGGACGAAGAGATCGAAATTCTTGACCTAGAAGATTTACAAGGAGTAACAGGTTTAAAAGCCATTAGAGTTCCCATACTGTATACCAGGGGAAAAGAAAACAATAAAGAGTATTATACCTATGAGGATTTGATTTCTCATATTGAGAGTTAAATTACTTTCTTTTTAGAACTGAAAAAATCCAATCATTTTTACGATTGGATTTTTTTATATGAGTTATTTGTTAGTCAACAACCATAACACCCTCCAATAAATTACCCATATTACTATCTCCAACCTCCTTCAATACGCTGAAATTATAGTTTGGGCTTCGGGTAGTTGCAATTTCTGCGATTGCCGCTGCTAGGAGTGGTTCATTTTCGGCTCCTAAAATACCCAAGTTAGCGAAGTCTTCTCGCAATGAAATATCAGGGACTAATCCATCAATAAAATCAGTGTTTCCAGTGGCATTTAGCGTTTTAAAAACCAAAGGTAGCATGGCATAGGTATGCGTTAGGTTGGCTTGCGATCTACTAAAGATAGGCGCCGGAGCATCGTATAGTAAAAAGGAAGCTTGAAATTTCCCTGTTGTATCGTCTCCCACTTGTTTAACATCAATATAAGGAGTAAGACCGTTAATTACTAATTCGCTTGCAGAGGCAGTCCTATTAGTGGTAAGAATATACACTTGGCTTAGATTTAAACTGTTGATGGCATCGCCGTTGCTAATTTCAGTATTAAAGAGTCCTGGTGCAGAAAATTCTTCCTGACGGTCTGCGTTCCATTCTTCAGTATAAAATGTTTGATTGTTAAACTGTCCTGTGATCATTGCAGATAAATCTACTGCTGTTTCAACAGAGCCACCTCCATTATAACGAAGGTCTAAAACTAGATGCTGAATTCCTTCACTTTGAAATTGAGCAAATGCTGCGTTTAATTGTGGGTCAAAATCTCGTGTAAAGGCATTGTACATTAAATAACCAATACGTTCACCATTTACGACTATCGTTCTTTGAAGGTACACTGGGTTTTCAGTGTATGCTGTTTTTGTTAGTTCGATAGTTACATTTGTTGGAGTTACTGAAGTACCATCATAGGTAGCAAGACCAATAGTATAGGTGTCTGGTGATAAAAGACTTCTGAAGTTTGTTTCGGTAAGTTGTTCTCCATTAATGGTGTTGAAAATATCGCCTCTTTGTAAAGCTACCGCAGCAGCATCTGTATTAGGGAGAATGTAACGCACATAGCCAAAAACATTTCCACTTCCGTCAGGGTATAGCACTAGACCGTATTCCATTCCGTTGTTTAGGGTAACACCGCCCAATGCATTTTCTAATTCGATATAATCAGCTACTAAAATACTGAAGCGATCTTGGTCAGACTTTAAATAGTCAAAAAATGCTTCGGGGGAACCATAACTATTAATGAAGGCGCTTTTTGTCTCCTCAGAAGCAAAGGCGTCGTTAGCAAGCTCTGGAGTATCTGCTTTATACAAATAAAAATAGTTGAGTCCACGATATATAAAATCTTGGATGGTTGCGTTGGATGCAGAATTAGGCTTGATATTATCATCTAAATCTTCAAAACAAGAAATAGTAGTAAAGAAAACAGACAGCAAAAGTAGGTAGTATAATTTTTTCATGATGAAGCAATAATTTGTTGCAATATACAATGGGTACTGTTTAAACTACTAAAATAGGGACAATATTGTAAATGATAAAACAATGGGAAAATTGATTGGTAAATTTGGTGGTTTTAGGAAGAAATATTTTGAAACTTTATAGCAATGAGGATAATACCCCAAATAGCTTCCCTTAAGGTGAGGGGCTAACAGCTGTTTACTTTATTTGAAAAAGTCTCTCCTTAAGGGGAGGTTTAGAAGGATGAAATCTAGTTGGTCAACTTTTTCATTAATTTCATAAAATAATTTGCGATGAGATGTTACAAATCTAAAACTAACTCGTCAACAATATAGAACGCTTTAAAAAGGTTTTCGAAACTGACACTAACCAAGTCAAAACAAATGAAACAGAAAGAGTTTTTACAAACTACGATGCCTTTTAAAGATAGGCTGTATAGAATCGCAAAACGATTTCTAGTTTCTAGCGATGAAGCTGAAGATGCAGTTCAAGAGATTTATTTGAAATTATGGAGGGGGAAAGAAAAATTGAAAAATTATAAAAGTCCCGAAGCATTTGCCATTACAATGACTAAAAATTATTGTCTCGACAGATTAAAATCCAAACAAGCTTCAAATTTGAAGATTGTTCATAATAATTACGAAAACCATCAAAATCTTGAAAATCAGATAGAAGCAAATGATGGCGTAGCGCTGGTTTTTAAAATTATGGATACGCTTCCAAATCAAGAGAAAATGGTACTTCATCTTAGAGATGTCGAACAATTAGAATTTGATGAAATTGCAAAAATGATAGATAGCAATCCCACAGCAGTGCGCGTAGCATTGTCAAGGGCAAGAAAAAAAGTGAGAGATCAACTCATAAAACAACACAATTATGGAATTCAATAGCGTTAAGGCATTATTAGATGCTTATTTTGAAGGAAACACAACAATAGCCCAAGAACAAGAGTTGCTGGATTATTTTAATGGTACTCAAATAGAGGCATCACTACAATCGTATGCACCCTTGTTTAAAAGTTTTAAAGCATCAAGAGCAGAGGTTTCTGAAAGTACTTTTGAAATTCCTAAAGAGAATGTTGACAACCGTTGGTGGCTTACAATTGCCGCGGCAATTGTAATGATTTTAGGAGTTACTGGTTTTGTATACAACAGTAATAACTTACTTTCTGCAGAACAACACCAAGCACTAACCGCGCTAAAACAAAGCCAAGAAGCAATGCAATTACTGTCTCAAAATTTAAATAAAGGCACTAAAACATTGTTGTTTACCAATCAATTTGAATTACATAAAAACAAAATTTTTAATAAATAATACAAACCCTAAAACTAAATAAAATGAAAAATATAACGATGCTTTTAATCCTATTAGTAAGTCCATTAATTGCAAGTGCACAAGGAGCATTTGATTCTTTCGAGAATGAAAAAGACGTTACCAGCGTTGTGGTAACAAAGAATATGTTTAAACTTTTAAGCAAGATGGATCTGGATTCTACAGACCCTGAAGCAAAGGAATATTTAGATATGGTAGACAACCTTAATGATATTAAGATTTTTACAACAGATAATCCAGAAGTTGCCAAAAGAATGAGCGCCACGGTTAATGGATACATCAAAAACTCATCTACGTTAAGCGAATTAATGCGCGTTAAAGACGAAGGTAACAATATTAGGTTTTACTCTAAAGAAGGAAAGAATGAAAATTTTGTGAGCGAGTTATTGATGCACATGGATGGTGTGAAAGACGGAAAACCAATGACCGTAGTGATGAGTATTACTGGAAATATTGATCTTAAACAAATAGGCAAATTAACCGAAGACCTCAACATACCAGGAAGTAATGAGTTAAAGAATATAAAAAGCAATAATTAATGTTACAAGTTAAAAGTTCATAAGCGTTTAACCTTTAACTCCACTAGAAGTTTTCTAATTACTGAAAATTTTTCGTTTACAATTTAGTTTAATTAGTAAAAACCAATCCCAAAATATAAAAATCATGGTAACCATTATCAAATATATCTTAGCCTTCACGCTCGCATCTTTAACATTAATGAGTTGCGACACCAGTAAATCGTTACAATCGTACATCGTAGATAAACAAGAAGACGATCGTTTTATGAAAATTGATCTTGCTACAAGTTTGCTAACCGAAATGGAATCTCTTCCAGAGGATCAAAAAATGATTTTAAAAACGGTTAAGAAAATGAATGTGGTTGCCTATCCTAAAAAAGAAGGAACCGATGCAGAATACAATACGGAAAAAGATAGATTGTCTGTGATTTTCGATCAAGAACAATACAAGCAGTTGGGTTCTTTCAATGTAAATGGTCAAAATGTATCACTTATGTATTTAGGAGACGAAAACGCGATTGATGAGGTTATCGTCTACGGAAGAGATGACGATAAAGGACTAGTAGTATTTAGATTATTGGGAGATGAAATGAATCCTTCAGAACTTATTAAACTTTCAAACGTAATCGAAAAAGGAGATCTGGATTTGTCAAAACTCGCAGGAATGGAAGACATATTTAAAGAATAAAACTGACACTTAATGGTGACGCCCAAGCTTGTCGATGGGAAATAAAAAAAGCCTCACATTGTGAGGCTTTTTTTATGGGTAGAATAAAACTTAAATTCCAGTGTAGTTGGATGGCGTGATAACACTCATCTCTTTTTTAATGTCTGGTCCAACATCTAAGGTTTCAATAAAATTTGCGATTGAATTTTTAGTAATGGCCTCGTTGGTTCGTGTTAATCCTTTTAAAGCTTCATAAGGATTTGGATATCCTTCGCGTCTTAAGATGGTTTGTAATGCTTCTGCAACCACTGCCCAATTGGCTTCAAGGTCAGCTTTGAATTTTGATTCGTTTAAGAGTAGTTTTTCTAATCCCTTAAGCGTAGATTGGAAAGCAATGAGCGTGTGTCCAAGAGGTACGCCAATATTTCTTAGTACCGTACTATCAGTTAAGTCACGTTGTAGTCTACTTACAGGTAGTTTAGCAGATAGATGCTCAAAAATGGCATTTGCAAGGCCCAAATTCCCTTCGCTGTTTTCAAAATCGATTGGATTTACTTTATGCGGCATAGCACTAGAACCAATTTCTCCTTTTTTAATTTTCTGTTTAAAATACTCCATAGAGACGTAGGTCCAGACATCACGGTCAAGATCTAGTACAATGTTGTTGATTCTTTTTAAGCAATCAAACAACGCGGCCATATGGTCGTAATGTTCAATTTGTGTAGTAGGGAAGGAGTGGTGTAATCCAAGTTTTTCTTGAACAAAATCTCCACCAAATTTTTTCCAGTCAATACTAGGATATGCTACGTGGTGTGCATTAAAATTTCCAGTAGCACCACCAAATTTCGCAGCACTTTTAATATCATTTAACAAGTCAAATTGCTCACTTAATCGCACTACAAAAACTTCGATTTCTTTACCTAGGCGGGTTGGAGAGGCTGGCTGCCCGTGAGTACGTGCTAGCATAGAAACATCTTTCCAATCGTTTGCAAGCTGCGACAATTTTTCTTTTAACGCTGTAAACAATGGGACATAAACCTCATTCATCGCGTCTTTTAAGGACATTGGAATGGCAGTATTATTTATGTCTTGTGACGTAAGCCCAAAGTGAATAAACTCTTTGTATTTGCTAATGCCTAAAATATCAAAAACTTCTTTGATGTAATACTCAACCGCTTTTACATCGTGGTTGGTTACTTTCTCTGTGTCTTTTATTTTTTGTGCTGCAGCAGTGTCAAATTGTTCATAAATGGCTCTTAATTGAGGAAACAGCCCTTTGTCAAAATCTTGTAGTTGTGGCAATTCTAATTCTACCAGTGCGATGAAGTATTCTATTTCAACGAGTACTCGATATTTGATAAGCGCCTCTTCAGAAAAAAAAGGAACTAATGATTTTGTTTTGCTTCCGTAGCGCCCGTCAATAGGAGAAATTGCTTGTAAATAATGTGTAGCCATGCTGCAAGATTTAAAGAGGGCAAAGATACCTTTTTTATGCAGTTCTTTATGCGTTCAGACATATAAATATTAGAAGATAATATACACGTGCTAAATAGCTAAATATGCTTTAATAAATACGTTTAATTTAGTTTGCATATCGCTAACGTCTGTCAACTCCCAGTTTCCGTGGCCAGCGTTATAGATAGTATATTGGTGTTCCACACCGTTAGACTCAAGATTGGCTTTGAGTGTATTTGCATTTGATAATGGGACTAGTTTATCTTGATTTCCGTAGAACATAATCGTAGGACTTGTAGCCGGAGAAACGTTTAAAGCTGGGCTGAGTGCTATGGCTAGGTTTGTGCCTGGTGGATATGCTGTTTCATCTACTAAAAATTCCAATTTTGCCTGAAATGTTGGGTTATTCGTGTAAAACGGATCTGTAAAATCTGTAGGACCAACAATAGTACACACAAATTTTACTTGGTCGTCTGTATCGTAGACGCTGTCATATTGCAAAGAAATATGTGCTCCAGCACTGGCGCCCAACAAACCAAATTCTGGTTTTATCTGCAGCGTTTCACTTTCAAAAGTGAGCTTATTTATTATTGCGCCTAAATCATTAAATTGATTTGGGAAGGCAGCACGAGAATCTATAATAGCGAGTCGATAATTGATATTTACAATGGCATGATTGGGGTTGTTTTCTAGTATTAAATCAATATAGCTTTCCATATCATTTTTATCACCAGCAGCCCACCCACCGCCGTGTACAAGAATAATTGCTTTTGTGGTTGCGGCATTTCTGCCTTCAGGTAAATACAGATCGTATATTTGTTGCGGGTCGTTTCCATATGCCACATTTTGCTGGATGGATACTGCTAAAGTACCGTAATTGTTTTCTCCAGAAACAATACTTTCATCTTCGTTGCAAGCACCCATAAAAAATATCGTAATAACGGTAAGTACAGAAAACAAGTGCTTTTTCATCAAGGAGTTTTAATGTTAACGTCTAAAATTGACTTTTATGTTAGTAATCGTTTCAAATTGACTATTTTTAATCATATAATTAGATTGGAAATAATGGCGGAGTTTATAAAAATTTATGAGGAGAATCCCAATGAGAAAGATATTAGGAAGGTAGTTTCTATTATCAAAAAAGGGGGCCTTGTGATTTATCCCAGCGATACGGTGTATGCATTGGGCTGTGATATTACCAATAATAAAGCATTAGAACGCGTTGCAAAGCTTAAAAATGTAAAACTTGAAAAGGCTAATTTCTCATTTGTTTGCGAAAATTTAAGCAATCTGTCTGATTACGTAAAGCAAATAGACACAGCGACGTTTAAAATTTTAAAACGCGCATTGCCGGGTCCATACACTTTTATTTTGCCTGGAAACAATAATTTACCCAGTGTCTTTAAAAAGAAAAAAGAAGTAGGAATTAGAGTGCCAGATAACAGCATTGTACAAGCCATCGTTGCTGAATTAGGGAACCCCATTGTTTCAACCTCCATAAAAGACGAGGATGAAGTAATTGAATACACCACAGACCCAGAACTCATTTATGAAAAATGGGAAAAATTTGTAGATGTAATAATCGATGGTGGTTATGGTGGGAATATTCCTTCTACAGTAATAGACCTAACTGGAGACGAGCCTGTTTTAATACGAGAAGGGAAAGGACCTTTGGACATTTAGAAACACTAATGTAATATTAAAAATAATTAATATTTTGACGCTTTAAAAAATGCCATAATGGTCTTTTCTAACAACCCATTGAACCAAAAGAAACCACAAGTTCTTGGTCTACCATTTCACCTTTTGCATTCTCGGCAGGTTCCCAAGTGCCTGGTAAATCCTTCATTAATTGGATCACAGCTTCATCAAGAGATGGATATCCTGATGGGCTATCTAATCTAATATTTTTAACGGCTCCCTCTGTGGTTACTGTAAAAAATAGTTTTGCTGGTTGTAGTTTTTCTGGATCAACATTAACCCGAGCTTCTTCGCTACTAACCCTTAGATATGCCTTGAGCATTTCTTTGCCTAGCATATATCTGGCCTGTTTTTCTGGGACAATTGTAAGATGGGGCGTGGATTCGTTTTCTTCCCATACACCTGTTTCAGGGTTCTTTTTTTCGTAATCTGCCTTAATCAAAAAATTGTTAGCGTATTCTAATGATTGCAGGAGATTTAATTGAGCATCTGTGAGTTTATTACTGTAGCCAATTTCGCGTATATCTGACCGCTTGTCATCAATAACGCGAATAATAGTAACAGACTTGAGTGTTTCGATCTCTTCTAATTGTCCTTTATCAAAAAAATCATCAAAAAATAATGCGTTCGCTACGGTCTCTTTTTTTATAGGCCCAAACCTTGACCCTACATCATGGATAAATGCTGTAGAGACATTCTTTTTTACTTGATTATTGACCGCCATCTTCTCACTTATTGATTGGGCTATTTGATTTGTTTCAAGATCGCTTTTAGTAAAATTTCCACAAGCCGCAAGACCCAATAGGTTTAGTGATATAAAATAAAATAAATAGTTCTTTTTCATAGCGATCGATTTATTGATTAATTTTCATCAAATGTATTGCAGTTGTTGAGTTCACGGCTCACATTAAATGTGAAAAAACTGTCAATTTTGTGTGAAACATATTAAAATGGTAGCGTTAAGGATCATTTTTTTTTGGCAATTAATTCAACAAAAAAGCAGGTGGTTATAAAATTCTACTGGTTTCAACAGCTACAGGGACTTTTGAAGTAGGGGAGTACTAGCAATAAATTATAAACTGTGTTATCCAGCATTTTTTAATTAGTTCCCCAGATGTTTATCAAACCAATTCAAAGCTTCATCAACACCTTTTGACGCTTGCCCAAGTCTAGGTGAATGGTTTGTTTGTTCGAATTCAATAATAATGAGATATTACTCTTGCTTTTTTTTCATTCTTAGAACAGGTCTTTTTTCCAATTCCTTAGGATTGTCAGTCAACATCTTTAATAAATCAGACGGCGCAGCAAAAACCACTATTGCATCTACTGAAACGTCATTTTTATTGCCGTTTTTTTCATTATCTGGAATCGTTATTTCAGGTGAAAGTCCAATGAGTAGAGATAGATGTCCACTGACGCTACTTCCCCAAAATCCAATTCTATTAGAATCTACTTTAAAATCATTAGCATTTTGTTTGATGTATTGAACTGCTCTTCTAATATAACTTACCAATGCTGACATTACAAATTTTGGCTGACTACCATGCCTTACTTCAAAAACAGTATAACCATTAGAAACTAGTTGTTTTGGACTTAAAATATGCCAGGTGTCTGAATTAGTCATTTCGGCATCAGTTGTAAATCTATAGTGACCATTTTAAAGTACTTTAAATGTGTCAAAAGGAGAAGTCCATCCTCCGCTGTTAGTCAATATTATTCCTGCACCGTTAGGTTTTGTAGGTACATAAACATCAAAAGTTAGTGCCATACCAAAATTGTGACCGTATATTACATCTTCAATAAATGTAAAATTTTGAGGATGAAGAATTTTCCTCTTTAATTTGTTCTGATTTGCTGTTAGAATAACTTTTAATAATAACAAATAGGAAAAACTGGGTTATTAAAGGATATCTTATATTTCGGGACAGGTCAACATTATGCGCAACTTGATATGTATGGTTAGTTTCGAGGTCAAGAAACGAATTTACTAAACAAATACAAACCAGAGAAAATTCCGAAGAAATTTTCCAGATAAGCACTTACCAATGCAATTGATTATATATTCACTATTGACTAACAATCCTACTCAAACTAATTAACTCCAGCGGCCAATTTAGCCTTCTTAACGGTAATCTTTTTTTGAATCCATTCTGGAAACTCTTCGGGTTTTTCTTCACTATAAAAGTGTAGCTCTTGTTCAGGGTTAGGGAGGAGGAGTTCGCTTTACTTTTTACCTAAAATTAATCCTGCAGTTTGCACACCGCTATAACTAGCACCCGCCAATACGTGGGCGGCAATACTCGCACCGGAGAGATAGAAGTTTTCAATTTCACCTTTTGGTTTAAAAGCAAAAGGACCAATGTGTTTGAGTATTTTTTCCGTTCCGTAGACACCTCCTTTTGTAGCGTTTACCAAGCATTCGATGGTAATAGGAGTCCTTAGTTCCGCGTGAGCATTATGTTCTCTTACCGTGGTGATTGCTTTTTCAAGCGTTTTGATCATTTTTACTATTACCGCTTCTTTAAAGCTTAGGTAATCTTCTGAACGTGCTAAGTCTTCATTTTTCATATTATTTAAAAGACTCGTAGTTTATAAAAGTGATGGCTTCAAGGGTATGATACCTACCATCAAAACTCGGCAGATTTTTGAGCCTAGTTAAGCTAATAAGAATCCCTGGAAAGGTTTCTCCATACCTCCGGATTCCTTTTTTCTCGTGCGGAAAATGTTCTTGCAATCGTACGATTAATTCTTCGTACGCAGAAGGATAGTCAAATCTTTCCTCTCCAATCCAGCAATGCTCATAGGCACTAGGATTCATTTGCAAAAAGGTGAGCTCTCCACCAATTCCTAGACCTTCGTATAAGTCGCTGGTAGAATTTCTTTCCCCTTCATTACCGAAAAGTCCAACGTAATGAACTCCCGGTGTAAAACGGTGACCGTTTAAATAAAAGCCATGGCACGCCCCACCTGGAACATCGTGTTGTTCAAGAACTCATACTTTTTGTCCATCTCGCGTTAAACATATAGCAGACGCCAAAACAACTGCACCAGAAACAATAATTATAGTGTCGTAACGAGGGTGTGCTTTTTCTTTTCCGTGGGAACCTTTTAGGTACTCAAATTTAGGATTAATTTAGGAAAACCGAAATCGACACCGTTATAATGTTCTAAATAAACCAAATTATTTTTTCAAAAACTTTACCGTAGCAGTACCACCCAATGTCGTAATTCTTATAAAGTACATCCCAGAAGTAAGGTGAGCAGTATCAATTGTTACAGCTCCAGAAGAAACTACGATATCTTCGGTAGTTTGTAATGCTTTTCCTTGTAAATCTAATACTTCGAGTCGCTTTAAAAGCGGTATTTGACTCAAAGAAATAGTTAAGACATCGTCCACTGGATTAGGATACATTTTTATAGCATTTTTTAAAGCGTTGTCATCAACCCCTAAAAATTGATTGTATAATATTTGTAATGAGTCTATGGGCTCTTCACCAAAAGGCATTTCTTCAATGTTTAATCTAATATGCGGATCATTAACATCATCGCCTTGCTTGTATACTAAAAGATATGCCGAAGTAGAAGAAGTACCTCGTGCCAAGCAACGTGAATCTGCACCGGCAAAATTAGCGCCTTGCATAGCCGCCATTAATTTATCAGCAAGCGTTCCAGAGGTATTTGTGAAATTTACCTGCATATTATTAAGAACAGTTTCATTTAATAAAATGTTTCCCTGAACGCTAAAGTTAGTTCCTTGAATATCATCTTTAAAGTCATCTGCGCTGGCACCAGTAAAACCTGCCACGCGAGGATTTCCGTCTGTATCAAAATCTGCAATGCCATATTGTCTAAAGGCTGGATCAAAATTTTGAGAATTGCAGGCATCATTGGCGATAAGAAAGTCGATAATTTCACTTGGATTGGATCCCATTTCCATTTGGGCAATGGCATTGTTAAGATTTGAGTTAGGAATACAAACATAAGCTTGACTATTTACGCCACCGCGCCCCGGGATAATTCTGGTAATAATATCAATAATACCACCAAAGTTTGCGGCACCATCTACACAGCTAGCCCCAGCAGAACCAATATCTCCATTAGCTGGGTCAACCGCAATAATTGAAAAAGTATCTTGCGCCTGCACTGCAAATGTTAACAATACGGTCCCTAAAAAAGCATATAATTTTTTTATCATAATTAAATATTTTAGAAATTGGAAGATAGCAGGCCTTAAAAATTTAATCTGTTGGAGTTAAATTCCCAGATGCTTGCATCTTTGTTTTATTTTTTTGGGATTTTAATACTTCGTGTGCTTGCACCCAGGTAGTTTATTTGCGGTATTTCATTTTTTTTTATCAAAGATCGCCTACCTATAATGGTATTTAATCTTCTTTGTGGTTACTATAATAAGTCAATGTCCCAAAGGGTAATTATCTATTTGGTCTTTTAGTTCTAGTCCAGTCGCGTGCTCTGGATTAATCTGAGGCTTATTTTTGGGACGATACATATTGAGCAAGCTTTAACACATATTCCTTTGTGTTCCTATTTTTATGGTTTCTAAACAACCTTTATTTTTTTAGTAGTGTATTCTTTTTTCATTATTTTAATTTTTACTAAAGATACAAATTCTATCAAAACAATTGAGTCATTAAATAGTACAGTTGGGTATTTTTAATACTGAAATAGGAATTCATTGTTTCACTTTTGTATGGAACAATGAATTCGATACTTATGAAAATGCCAATCTTAAAAACTCTTTTATTTATGTGCTGCGGAATTCTTCCGTCCTTAATAATGGCACAAACGACCATATCAGGTGTAGTAACCGAAAAAAACGGCACACCCATTCTAGGAGCTAATATTTATATAGAAGGATCCTACGACGGAACTTCATCAAATATGGACGGGACTTTTAGTTTTGAAACCGAAGAAACAGGCAGCGTAATGTTAAAAGTGACTTTCCTTTCTTTCGAAGAATATTTGTTTACCGCTGAAGTTTCTGCGCTTATAAATTTAAATATTGTTTTAAGGGAGGATGTAAATTCGTTAGACACGGTAGTACTTTCAGCAGGTACTTTTGAGGCGAGTGATAATAGCAAGGTTTCAGTGTTAAAGCCTTTAGATGTTGTAACAACAGCAAGTGCGCTAGGAGATTTTGTAGGGGCCTTGCAAACATTGCCTGGGACAACCAACGTAGCAGAAGATGGAAGATTATTTGTGAGAGGTGGTGATGCAAGTGAAACGCAAATATTTATAGATGGGATTCGCGTTTTTACTCCTTACACACCCACCACAAATAACGCCCCTACGAGAGGCCGCTTTAGTCCATTTTTATTTGACGGAATTACTTTCTCTACGGGAGGGTATTCGGCAGAATATGGTCAGGCGTTGTCTTCTGTTTTATTACTGAGTACCATAGATGAACCCACTCAGGAATCTACAAATATTCAAATAATGAGCCTTGGTGGTGGATTAGGACATACAGAGAAATGGAATAAATCTTCCTTAAGCGTAAACACATCTTATATTAATTTGGCGCCCTACATAGAAATATTTAACAACCGAAATGATTTTCAAAAACCTTTTCAAACTTTTTCTGGAGAAGCTGTTTTTAGACAACAATTTGACAACGGTTTACTAAAAGTGTACGGGGCTTTTGACAGTTCAAATTTCGCATTGACGCAAGAAGACATTAACAATACTGAAGGAACACAGTTTAGCTTAAATAATAAAAATTTCTATGGAAATACTAGCTATAATGGCGTTTTGACAAATGATTTAAAGATTGATCTAGGAGCAAGTTATACAATTGCTAAAACCGAAGTTGGAATAAATAATCTCGCGGTTGAAAACTCAGAAAACTCGGCGCACTTTAAAGTAAAACTGAAAAATAAGTTTAGCAATCGCTTTAAGTTATCGTTAGGAGTAGAGCAGTTTGTAACAGATTTTGAGGAAGATATTACGAGTGATGCTACACTAGAACCGTATGGATTTACTAATAATTTAACCGCAGCTTTTGCTGAAACGGATATTATTTTTTCAAGAAAGTTCGCCATTAAGACAGGAGTGCGTGCAGAGTACAGCGCACTTTTTGAAGACGTTACAATTGCACCTCGACTTTCACTAGCCTACAAAACTGGAAAAAACAGCCAGCTGTCTGTAGCCTATGGTAACTTTAACCAGCAGCCTAATGCTGATATTTTAAAGTTTGAATCTAATTTAAGAGCACAAAGCACAAAACACTACATTGCCAATTACCAATTCACCGCAAACAACCGAATTTTTAGAGCAGAATTGTACAGAAAAGATTATCACAACTTGGTTACTTTTGATACTGAATTTGCCAGTGCAGCATCAAACTTCACGAATAACGGGGATGGGTATGCGCAGGGATTAGATATGTTTTTTCGTGATGATGAATCTATTAAGAACTTAGATTATTGGGTAAGTTATAGCTTCCTAGACACCGAACGAAAATTTCAGAATTTCCCAATAGAGGCAACACCCTCTTTTGCGTCAAAGCACAATGCATCTTTCGTAACGAAATACTGGATAGAGGACTTGAAAAGTCAGTTTGGAACTACCTTTACCTACGCAAGCGGACGCGCCTATACGAATCCAAACACCTCTGGGTTTTTACAAGAACAGACCAAAGCTTTTAATAATTTGAGTTTAAGTTGGGCGTACCTGATAACACCACAAAAAATAATATTTGCATCTGTTAATAATGTTTTAGGATTTAATAATGTGAATGGGTATCAATATTCAAATACTGCCAATGCTCAAGGACAATTTGACCGCCAAGCATTATTACCATCAACAGATCAGTTTTTCTTTATTGGTTTCTTCTGGACAATAAGTGATGATGGGAAAGAGAATCAGTTGGATAATTTGTAGCATTACTTGCTTTAGTCACACATAAATTATTAATTAAACAAACAAGCTAGCTCCTTCCCCAAGCGGTAAAAAAAGTATAATGAAACAAAGCTTTATTATACCGCATTTTGGGGAAGGGGCTTATATTTTTTGTTTCATTTCTATTTGTAGAGTCCCCCTTTCGAATTTCGGATTAAAATAGAGTTGTTTCATTCAACATTTTACCGAAATCTACCTTCCCCCAACACGCGGGAAATATATTTAAAATTTCATTAAAAACCTTCCCCCGATGAGAGAAGGAGCTTATATTTTTTGTTTTATTTAAACTGTAGTATTAATCAAACAAAGAAGTAAAGATGGCGGAGTGATTATGCTATTTCAGCAGAATTGTATCGAAGCCTACAGTTCAGTATTCAATTTCTACAATTCAGTTAAAACAAATTTCCAAAGGTTTGCTTCCGCGGTACTTTTATACCATCAAAATAAACTAACATTAAAACATTTATATTATGCAAACAATGATCTTATCTCTAGCTTTATTCTTTACAGGACTTATTGCACAGGCGCAACTTAATACGGTTTCTGTCGAAATTTTAAACTTTGGTTCTAATGAGGGTCACGTGCTTGTTGGGCTTTATGACAGTGAGGCAAATTTTTTAAAGAAACGTATAATGGATACTGTTTCAGAAATTGAGAACGAAATAGCGATACTTTCTTTTAGCGATGTTCCTGATGGCGTGTATGCGATTTCTGCATTTCACGATGAGGACGATGATGGGAAATTAAATATGGCCTTAGGTTTTTACCCAACCGAAGATACTGCTACCTCAAACAATGCTCCAGCTCGTTTTGGACCACCTACTTGGGAAGATGCCAAATTTGAAGTTAAGGGAGGAACGGTTGTTTCTCAAAAAATATCTATGTAATACTAAATTATAAACAATAACCACTTAAATTTATCACTATGAAAAAGCTTCTAGTAATAATATGTTTTCTTATTGGTGCGGCCACATTTGCACAAACCGATTATGAAAAAGGAATGCAAAAAGCCTTTGATCTTTGGGAAGAAGGCAAAAATATGGAAGCTTCTAATCTTTTTGAAAGAATTGCAAATGCAGAAAAAGATAACTGGCTACCCTCGTTTTATGGAGCGCAAGTTTTAATTTTTAAGGCTTTTGATGAGAAAGACAAAGAGAAATTGACAACTATACTTAATAGAGCACTCAATTTATTGAATATGGCGAAAACATTTAGTCCAGAAAACAATGTAGAAATAATGGTCGCCGAAGCACAATACTATAGTGCTTGGATTGCTTTTGATGGAATGACCTACGGTATGAAATATGCAGGAAAGGTAGTAAGCCTGTATCAAAAGGCATCTATATTAGCACCAGATAATCCTCGCGTTGTTATGGGAAAAGCGGAATGGGATATGGGATCTGCACAATTTATGGGGGGAGATCCTTCAGATTATTGTAAAGATGTTGAACGCGCTATAGTATTGTTTGGTACGTTTGAGCCAGAAACCGAATTTCACCCGTCTGGAGGATTAGATCGTGCAAAAGAAGTATTAGAACGTACCTGTAAAAAATAATTATGTATTTAATCAAACAAATTGGCAAGGCCTTCTTTATTGGAATTCTAATATTTATAATTGTTTCAGTAATAGAATATACGAATGGGTATAATGTTATAACGGGTGGACATTTGTTTGAGAAATTTATATGGAATCAAATTTATTCTGTCTCACTATTTTTGTCTAACATGTTGATATTTAATTATTTAATTGATAAGTATGACAACGATATTTTCAAATTAAAATATTTAACAGTAGGTTTTATTGGCGGTATTTTAGTAACGTTTTTAACATTGGTTTTGCTTCGATACGCTTATAAATTGATTAATTATAACACCAGTATTGAAACTTTTTTAACCGAAGAAAAAATCCCCAACTACTATATTTCGATGGTGATTTCGTTTGTTGTTCTTAGTGTATTTTATCTGTTTTATTATTACAAGTCTACCCAGGAAATAAAGGTTAAAGAGCAAAAAATTATTGCAGGAACGGCATCGGCAAAATTTGATGCTTTAAAAAATCAATTAGATCCTCATTTCCTCTTTAACAGTTTAAATGTATTAACCAGTTTAATTGAAGAAAATCCGGATGCTGCTACAAAGTTTACCACGGCACTTTCCAAAGTATATCGTTATGTTTTAGAACAGAAAAACAAAGAATTAGTAACGGTGGCTGAGGAGTTAAAATTTGCAGACCTATACATGCGTTTGATAAAGATGCGATTTGAAGATAGTATTGTCTTTACAGTACCCGAAACGATTAGCAATCCAGAGGCAAAAGTAGTGCCTTTGTCTTTACAATTATTATTGGAAAATGCCGTAAAACACAACCAAGTAACGTCTTCAAAAAAACTACATATTTCTATTACTGAAGAACAGGGGTATCTGATTGTTAAAAATAATTTACAGCCTAAGCAAACAATAAAGAGAGGTACGGGTGTAGGATTGCAAAACATTGCGCAGCGCTATGCTTTACTAACAGATAAAGACGTCTCTATAAAAAGAACAGATACAGAATTTAGTATCGGGATTCCTATGTTAACAAAAAACACAATGACTATAAACACACAGGAAACTTATATTTCAGATAAAAAATTAGAATTAGCACGAGAGCGGGTAGAGAAGCTAAAGGGGTTTTATGTTCACTTCTCGATTTACTTATTATTTATTCCTATTTTTATTTGGTTGTATTATCAATCCAATTCTAATTTTCCGTGGGTTATATTTCCATTAGCAGGATGGGGAATGGGAGTTGCAGGTCACGCGAGTGATACTTTTGAGTTTAATCCATTTTTCAGCAAAGATTGGGAGCGTCGTAAGATTAGAGAATTAATGGATAAGGATGATGAGATTTAGGGTTTTTTCATAGACGACTTTAGATATTTTTTAATCAGAAACAGTTCGCCCTTATGGGGCTAGGGAGACTTTGTAAGGGTCACTTTTTTTAAACTAATAACAAAGATTCAAGAATATGTAATTAGTAGGTGCTATTTTTTGATTTTACCTAAAGCCTGTACCCAAGGACAATTCAGAACATAAAAGCAACAATTGAGTAATCTCTTTTTTAAGAAGCCTTATACACCTAGTATCTTTATACTATAATTAAAAACACAACATTATGGACCATTTTAATAAAGATGACAAATATTATCGCGCAAAAGAACGTATCGCTCAGATCAAGAAGTTTTATATGAGTTTAGCTTCCTTTATAATCTTCATTGGCTTTTTGGCAACGTTAAATTATTACACAAACGAGTGGCGAAATCCCTGGTTTTTATGGGCCGCATTTGGATGGGGAATTGGGTTGTTTTTTCAAGCAGCAAAGACATTTAATTTTATGAGCCTTCTAGGAAAAGACTGGGAAGCAAAAAAAATGAAGGAGTTTATGGAGGAAGAAGATAAAAATAAAAATGACGAACCTAAAATAAGATTTTAAGATGAGAATTATAAAAGACAGAAAGTATAAAGCTGCTCAAAAGCGGTTGGAAGATTTAAAGGGGTTTTATAATCATTTAGGAATTTATATTGTGGTTAACCTCATTATTGTTGGGCTGTACATCGTTTCGGCTTACAACAAATCTGGTGGATTTGAAGATGAAAATTTTTGGTTATGGCTGTCTTTAAACACTTTCTCGGTTCCTGTTTTTTGGGGAATAGGTTTATTATTCCATGCAATGAAAGTCTTCAATGTTAAGTTTTTTAGAAAATGGGAAGAGCGAAAGTTGAATGAGTTCTTAGAAAAAGAAGAAACTAGAAATTGAGATTTAAAAATTTTAAAATGCAAAATTTAGCACTATTTACGATCGCTCTTTTTTCAGCTTCATTAGTTGCACAAGATTTTGTGGTAACAAATGTCACCTTATTTGATGGAGAAGCGCTTATTGAAAACACATCGGTCTTAATTGAGGATGGGAAGGTTGTAGAAGTAGCACAAAGGATTGAAACTACGGCAGAGCGCATTGATGGAACCAGTAAGTTTTTAATGCCTGGATTAACCAATAGCCATGTGCATGCTTTTTCAGCTTTATCTTTGAAGGAGGCAGCAAAAGCAGGAGTTTTACAAATGTATGATATGCACGGGATGGAGCAATACCAGCGCCAAATGCAAAAATCTTTTAAGGAAAATCCAGACTATGCAGATTTCTATTTTGCAGGAAATGCTGCCACCGTACCCAATGGTCACGGGACTCAATTTGGATTTGAAGTATCCACGCTTACCAAACCAACCGAAGCTCAAAAATTTGTGGCAGACAGAATATCGTCTGGAGCGAACTATATTAAAATCATTGTAGAATCTTGGAAAGAGACATTAAACCAGGAAACGATTTCGGCTTTAATTGCTGAAGCGCACGCCAATAAAATTCTTGCGGTCGTTCATATTTCTAAATGGGAGGATGCAAAATACGTCATCGAAGAAAAAGCAGATGGACTCGTTCATATTTGGTGGGATAAAAAAGCGGATGTAGCCGAATTAAAAAAACTAAAAATGACCGAAAATTTCTTTGTGATACCTACTATTTTAACTGCTCATCTAGCCTTAGATGGTATTCGAAAAAAGAGTCCTGAAAATGAATTTCTTTCCAATGAAGATATTTTAAGGGAAGTTAGAAAACTGTATGATGCAGGAATTCCTTTACTTACAGGAACAGATCCTCCCAATGCAGGTATTAATTACGGTACAGATTTGTATAGAGAAATGGACTTAATGTCCAAGGCAGGTATTCCAAATTTAGAAATTTTAAAAGCCGCGACTTCAAACCCATCTATCTATTTTAACATCAATGAAACTGGTTATATAAAGGAAGGTTATCAGGCACATATGATCCTACTAGATAAAAACCCTATTCAAAATATAAAGTACATTAGTACTATTAACACTGTTTGGAAATCAGGAAAAAAAGTAAACAGAGAGTAGCCTAATCAACTAAAAAATTCACATTAAAAATGAATGTTATAATTATCGAAGACGAAAAGCCTTCCGCAAGAAGATTGCAACGAATGCTTTTAAAAATGAACGTAGAGGTATCCACGATGCTGCATAGTGTTGAAGAGTCCACAACTTGGTTTCAAAATAACGAACATCCAGATTTGATTTTTCTAGACATCCAATTGAGTGATGGCCTTTCGTTTGAAATTTTCGAGACCATTGAAGTAAAGAGTTCTATTATATTCACCACAGCTTTTGACGAATATGCTTTACAAGCTTTTAAACTGAATAGTATAGACTATCTTCTAAAGCCTATTGATGAAGAAGAATTACAAACGGCGGTCACAAAATACAATGCCTTAAAAACTGTTGCTAAGAACGTACAGCTAAATTTTGAAGACATTAAAAAATTACTTTCAAATCCAGTAGAGCGAGAATACAAAAAGCGGTTCACAACAAAGATAGGGCAGCATATTAAGATGATATCTATAGATGATATTGAATGTTTTTATAGCGAAAATAAAGGTACCTACGCACACACACTAGATGGGCGCGACTATCTTTTAGATACTACTTTAGAGGAATTAGAAACAGAACTATCACCAAAAACTTTTTTTAGAGTCAGCCGAAAATTTTACATCAACATCAATTTCATTAAAGACATTATATCGTACACAAATTCAAGGCTTCAAATCAAACTCAATAGTTACAAAGAACAAGAAGTAATTGTAGCCAGAGAGCGCGTTAGAGATTTTAAAGTGTGGCTTGAGTAAATTTAGAATTATGAATTCGGAATTAGAGGTGTTTTACTTAATAACCCAAGGGTTGCCGAGTCCGTTTGCCAATTTTGGGAGGTGATTTTGCGATATATTTTAATACACCTGCCTTAGCGCTAGAGGCACTGCAACTGCTAACTCACTTCAAAACCGCCAACCGCCAATGCCTACTCTTTTTTTGAAACCCTGTTTTCATCAAATGCTGAAGGCAATAGTTTTGGAATAAACTTCACTAATATAGGTATTAATAAAGTACCTCCAGGTAGCAGAAAAATAGTGAGCGACGGGATTGATTTGCAGACGTCCAATAATTGATCTTTAACCTTTCCTTTTTCTTCAATGGATAAATCACGATGTGCAGAACTCCCCAATAATAAAAGCAACTCGCCACTTTCTGAAAGTTCTTTTAAAAGCCGATCACTATTTCTTAGAATAAGCCTCCTAACAGTAATTATTGATTGTTTGTAAAATTGTTTAATAGGAGAGGAGTATTCAAAGAGTTTTATCTTTTGTTTTATTCCTTGTGAGAATTCTTGCAGTTCGAAAATACTTTTTGAAAGGCTTTCACTATTAAATCCTAACTTAGAAGTAATATTTTCTAAAAATAGATACTCGCTCATTTCCATTTTTGTGTCTTCCCAAACGGCTATGCACGCAACATCTAGCAAGTAATTTCTGGTGGTAATATTGTACTCTTTAAATTTATTTTCTGTTGTTTCAGTCTCAAAATGATCTGTGTCTATAATATAAGTAGCTGAGGTTTCAAAAAGCTCAATCAATAATTTATCGTATTTGTTTTTTTTCTGTTTCGATTTCAAGGCTAAAAAACTGCATGAAATAGCAATGGTTTCAATGTCCGTAGCAAAAGCTTTTATTTCTTGAGGTGCAGATAACCATCGTTCGTATACGATTACATCTATAAAAAGTAATGCATACGTAAGAAGTGAAATAACATTTGTTTTTACTATGGAATTCGATTCTTGCAGCCTTCTGGACAATAGTTGCTCTAACTTTCTTGGATCGGATTTAGAAAAAGATAAATTTATTAAAAAACTAGATTTGCCTTTTTCTAGGGTATTATAAAACGTTAGAATACTTTCTATAGCGCCTTCTTTAGTGCCATTTTGATTGTTTTTATAATAAATATACAAAAGTGAGTAGAACAGGTTTACTTTCGAGAGTTCCTCAGTATTTAATTTTAATGACCCCAAAGTTAATTTGGTAATGTGCTCATTAGAAAGGCCATAAATAAAGCCGGATTTTCGCAGTGCATTATAGAATTCAGTTTCACTTGAAAATTGGCTTCCAGGCGTACCATCTCTATAGCTGCTCAACAACTTATTAATCCAATCTTGTGCAGATGGGTTCATTTATTTTATCATAATTAGTTAAACAAAGGTACAACTAAGACGAGTGTAAATACAAATCTTTTAGTTAACAGAACATTAACTTTTTTAGCAAAAACCAAAGGCGAAGTTTCATCGTAAATTGAGGTAAATATAGAACATTCAAATTTTTAAAACCTAAATTATTATGAAAAAAACAAAGATTTTGCAGCTATTGGTGGCCTTGGAATGACCGTCGCATCCGTAATATTAATTGCTGAAGATCAAGTAGATGCTCCATCTGTAGCAGGAACTACCATTGATATTACTGACCTTTATGCCCTTGGAGGAGACAATCCAAACAACACCGTATTTATTGCAACCGTTCAAGGGCCGTTATCTCCAGAAGAAACTGGCTCAGCAACATTTGACGAGGATGTATTAATAGAATTTAATATAGATAATACTGGATATTTCGTGGAGGATCTAGTGATCCAAGCCATTAAGCGTGGCGATTCTATATGTTTTTTCGGTCTAGAAATAGTCGTGGCCTCAGAAACAGGCTTAAATAGTAACGTTCAAACAGACGCACTAAGAACCGCTGTTAAAATTTCAACATCTGCAGATGTTCAAACTGCTAGTAATAATGGGGTTATTGCTTATGCAGGTCCAATAAGAGATGGTTTTTTTTTGATTTTAATCGATTTAATATGGCGGTGTCTGGAGCAGTTGCACCACAAGGTTTTTCACCACTGGATCAAGCTTCAGATTTTTTATCAGACCTAAATGTAGAGCATCGGTAATAGAAGTTCCTAACGATACGTTTGGAGAAGCTCCGGCACATGTTGCTGCTGCCGTTGGAATTATTGGTTTGCTAAATGCATATAATGTTTGGGCTACTGCCAACAGAAAAAACTAATCTAAATAAAACATTCAAATTAATTTTAAAATTTTAAAAAATGGACACATGCAAGTTAATAATTGCATTTATTACAATTTGCGCTTCACTCCTGTTTGTAAAATGTAGTGATGATGATAGCATCGTAGTTATACCTCAGGAAATAGTTTTTTCAGGAACGTTCTCTCAAGAAGATAGTATGGGGAGTCCAGGAATCAATACTATTTTTAGTGGTTCAGGTGATTTAAAAAATAACTTTAACAAATCTATTCCTACAAATAGAGCAACTTTTCAGCCTATACTTCAGGCAACTTTAGAGTTGTATCACGATGTATATGCAGTTTCTTTAGGAGTAGACCCAGCAAATCTTGACTATGAAACAAATATTTTAGGCCTTGATGCAGCAACCTTTAATACTATATTAGCACAATTTGATGCCTTACAAGTAGCTCCAGAAGGAGAAACTATTTACTTTAACCTTACTACGGGGTTAGCGTTGACGAGTAGAAAATTAGCAGACGATGTAATTGACGTTTCACTTACGCTCATGTTCGGTGGTACTGCGGGTAATCGTTTTGACGGGAACAATGGTACGCCCCAATTAACAAGTGATGGAGTAGGAGTAGGTGACAGAACTTTTGGTTCTTTCCCTTACTTAAATACATCTAATTAATTAGAAAAAGGGAGGGTTTTAAAAAGAGGAAAGCTTCATGTTCTTTTTAAAATAACTTCTATTCCTTCTAAAGTGGGATAAACTAAAAAAAGCTAGTATTTTTACGCATCTAATTTCAGTTTAAATAAATGAATCACAAATGAGAAAAACAAAGATTTTTGCTGCTATAAGTGGAGTAGGACTAGCTGTAGCATCTATATTTTTTATTGCTGCAGATCACGTTGATGCTCCGGCAGTATCCGGTACAAAAACAGACATTGCAGATCTTTTTGCTTTTGAAGGAACTAATTCTAATAACACCGTATTGATAGCCACTTTGCAAGGGGCCTTAGTATCTGGTGATCAAACTACAAATGCACAGTTTGATGAAGATGTAATGATTGAATTTAATATCGATAATACAGGAGATTTTATTGAAGACTTGGTTATACAGGCTGTACGTAGAGGAGATTCTATGTATTTCTTTGGTCCTGCGGCACCGGCAGAAACTGGGCTTGAAAGTTCCGTAATCACATTTGCTTCTCGTACTGCAGTTAAAATATCTACTTCAGAGGCAGCACAAACAGCGACTAGCACTACTAATATGAGTGTTTTTGCAGGACCCCGTAGAGATCCATTCTTTATGGATTTTAACCGTTTTAACTTGGTTGCTTCAGGCGCAGTTGCTCCAGAAGGATTTTTACCTCCTGCTGAGGCTTCAGATTTCTTTGCAGATTTAAATGTGCTTGCAATTGCTGTTGAGGTACCTAATTCTATGTTAGGAACTGCACCTACGCATGTTGCGGTAGAAAACTTGCCAGACCTTTTTGCAGCAGGATCAATACCAGATTCGTATAATGTATGGGTAACAACAAGTAGGAAACAATAAGTGCTAATTATTAAAATGAAGAAAATGAAACTATATAAATTAAGAATTTTAGTTGCTGTGCTTTGTACTTCTCTATTATTTGTTCAATGTGGTGACGACGACGATAATGGTAATGTTATTGTTTCTGCGGCCTGTGATGATGGAGAGCAAAATGGAGATGAAGAAGGAGTAGATTGCGGCGGTAGTTGTGAGCCTTGTGTAGAAGAAGCCATAAATTTTTCAGGAACTTACATTCAAGAAGATAGTATGGGACGTCCTGGAATCAACACTGTTTTTAGTGGTGCTGATGATGTAAAGAATAACTTTAATACAACAACCCCGTCAGATAGAGCTGCATTTCAGCCTATATTTCAGGCAACTTTAGAGTTGTATCACGATGTATATGCCACTTCCTTAGAGATTGATCCTGCAGACCTTGATTATGAAACCAATATTTTAGGATTAGATGCGGCAACATTTACAACAGTACTAGCCCAGTTTGATGCATTACAAGTAGCTTCAGAAGGCCCGACATCATATTTTAATAGTACTACTGGACTTCCACTAACTGGAAGAAATTTGACAGATGATGTTATAGACATTTCATTAATATTAATGTTTGGTGGAACATCAGGAACTCGTTTTGATGGAACTAATGATACCCCTCAATTAACGAGTGATGGTGTGGGTATTGGTACTCGTGTGTATGGTGAATTTCCTTACCTAGAGACTCCTAATTAAATAACACATTAAATGAACAAGAAGAGAGCATTTTTGCTCTTTTCTTGTTTTTAAGAATAAATAATTGCCGCTGACATGAAGAATATAGGATACATAATGTTGTTAAGTTTATGCTTTATAGCCTGTAATAATGAGCCTAAACAAGCTCCTATTACAAACTCAAATGATTATAATAAGTATTTAGAACAAGACGCAAAGGCGAGCTATAAAGCTGCAATTACTGAAAAAAAATTCTGGTCCAATAGATTAGGAGCCGATTCTACGGGCATAGGAGATTTAGGACCATTAGCAGGGGCGTATACGCGTATTTTTCAAACAGGGGGTGCTATTGAAAATTTAAAAAAAGCAGAAGCGCTCTATAATAAAGCCATCGCAGTTGCTTCACCCATACTAAAAGATTCTTATGTGCGGGCACTGGCTCACAATTATATATCCCAGCATCGTTTTAAAGAAGCAAATGCAATGTTGGAAAAGAGTTATGCAGGACCTTCAAATAAACACGCGACAGAACTTATGTTGTTTGATAGCTATATGGAAATTGGAGCTTACAATAAGGCAAACGAGGTGCTTATAAAACTGAAAAACAACAGCGATTATAATTACTTAATTAGAGTAGCAAAATGGAGCGACCATAATGGAGATTTAGATGCTGCCATTCGTTATTTAGAGAAAGCACGCGATATTGCAGAATCCAGAGATAGTAAACCTTTAAAGATTTGGACCTATTCAAACATAGCCGATTTTTATGGGCACGACGGAAATATAAAAGCATCGTATGACCACTACTTAAAAACCTTGGAGTTGCAACCAGATAATGCTTATGTAAAAAAAGGGATTGTATGGATTTTATATTCAAAAGAACGGAATACAAAAGAAGCAAACCGAATCTTAGACACGCTCATCAAAAATCATAACATTCCAGATTATTATCTTCTGAAAGCGGAAATGGCAGAATTTGAAAATGATCAACAGACTGCTGAAAAATATACCAATAAATTTTTAGAAGCAACGGATAATGAGAAATACGGCGGAATGTATAATACCTATAAAATTGAAGTATTGGTAAACTCCAATCCAACTGCTGCATTGCAATTAGCAAAAGCCGAAGTTAAAAACAGGGCAACACCAGAAACATATCACTTACTTGCATTAGCACAACTAAAGAATGGTTTAAAAACAAAAGCATTACAAACTATTGAGCAACACGTTGCGAATAAATCACCAGAACCTATGGCCTTGTTTCATAGCGCTATGGTGTATAAAGCAAACGGTCTAAGTAAAAAGGTACGTCCTTTAAAAGAATTATTATTAGAAGCAAGTTATGAGTTAGGCCCAGTAATAGCTGCTCAGGTCGCAGAACTATAGTAATAACAGTTGTCATAAACCCGGGAAGATTGTATCTAAGGCGTTACAGTACCTAATGTATATAATTGTGACAGTGTAGGGGTTTCATTGCCTCCTTCAGGCCCTAACGTTATAGCAAAGGCTTCTGGTGCTGCTTGTATATCTTCAAACTTATAAATGTTTTCTGCTACAGAAGTTGCATCGTGAATAAGCCCTAAACTTTTTGGAGTTAATGGGTCTAATACTAATGACCAAACTTAATATACTTTTCCTTGAGGTGCACAAGGAAGTCCTTGAACGTCAATATACGCTAGGTTTCCTATTGTATTATAAAATACCTTTGCATAAGCGTTGGGAGATACTGCTTGGTTAACTAGTAGGAGAATGTTTTTATAATCTTTCGATTGGAGTATTTCGAATAGGTTAGCAGTAGCTGCCAATTCGGTTTCTACTTCTATTAGGCTTTTATTTAACTCCATATTTTCTTCTTGGGTAAGTATTATTTCCTCTTTCAAAGTATTATTTTGATTCATCATCCAGAAAATCCCACCAAGAAACAGTATTGCTGCTGTCCAGCCTAAAACAGAAGCCCAGTTTGTAGCGGTATCTTTTGGTATGGTCTTGACACTCCCAATAGTCGATAATATATCACTCTAAACCATAGCCGTTAATGAAGGTGCAGTATTTTTTGAAAGTTGCATAAGCACGCTTTCAATTCTAAAGATTTCTTCTTTTACTTCTGGGTATTTTGAAATAGCCAGAAGAACTTCTTGCTCTTCATTTGTAGGCAATGCACCACAAACATAAAGTTCTAAATTCCCTGATTCTATAATTTATCCTGCAGTCATAATGTTATTCTAAGACGCTCGTTTGTAATGATTTCATACAATTTCTATCCCTATTTTTCAGAGAGCCAAGTGGCATTTCAAGTTCTTCTACCGCCTCTTTTTGTATAAAACCCTTAAAATATAAAAGGTCAATTATTTTTATACAAATAGGTTTTAATTGCCCTACAAACTTTTTAATCTCTAATGCATTGGTGCTTCTATTCAAGCTATCACTCCCAGACAATATATCTACGAAGTTAGCTGTAGATAGGTTTTTCTTTGAATTTTTATATGCTTCGGAGCGCGTTTGGTCAATTGCAGTATTTCTAGCAATATTTAAAGCCCATGTAAAAAACCTCCCCTTATTAATATCATACGATTTTAAATTGTTCCAGATTTTAATAAAAACATCTTGAAGCGTTTCTTCGGCAATCGCCGAGTCCAAAACATCACTGTACACTATTCCATAAAGCGCTTCTGAATACAATGTATAAATTCTTGCAAATGCCGTTTCGTTTCCGTTTTGCATTTCAAGAATTAGTTCATCAGGTTGTCTCGTTGAGAATTTTTTGAAAGATAAAGAATTTAAATAATTGGTTATAAATGAAATTCTTTTTTCTTTACAATAGTGACCATATCCCAAAGCAAAAATGCCAATGAAATTATTCATTGGCATTTGTTAATTTAAAACTATTATTATTGAATTATCCCTCCACAACTAACTCTAGCGCCAGCAGCACCAGAAGGTTGTGAGGTGAAATCATCTGCTCCTTGATGAACGATTATTGCTTTTCCTAAAATATCTTTTGCTTCCTCTCCGCATCCAATGCACCATTCGTCTGTTTGCATTCCTATGCTTCCTGTGCCATCTTCAGCTACTTTAAAATTACCTATATCTCCTTTGTGATACTCACTTTGGTCGCCCCATTTACCGTGATCCTTAAAGGCAGGGTTCCAATGGCCTCCAGAAGATTTACCATCTGCAGATGAACAATCTGCTTTTTCATGTATATGTATCGCGTGCATACCAGGAGTTAGATTTGTTAAAAACGCTTCAAACATCACCATTTCTCCTTTTTGTGTAAATGTAACCTTACCACTGGCCTCACTGTCACTTTTTGATTCTAACGCAAAGGATACAGTCTTTATGTCAACGGATATAGTTTTTAATTCTTCGGTTACTTCTTCGTTTACCACATCCTCGTCTTTTTTGTCACTTTTACAGCTAAATGCGATTAATGACACTACTAAAATTGCAAAATATTTTTTCATTTGTCTATGTTTTTATTATTTGTAATTTTTAAAGATACAATCAATGCATTAGGGCAACAAAAAATTATGAAAAAATTAAAAATCAGCACTACTCAAGAGAATACAGTTTATAAACAACATCTTTAATAGCACATTTTTTTTGATACCGTTTGCATTGATAAATGTGAATTTTTTTATAAAAGTAAATTTATTTAGTTGAAAAATAACCATTTACTGCAACCCTGGTGTTCTCCTCTTTTTTCAATGGTTTTGCAATCGTCTCAGAAAATATTAAACCCTGAGTTCCGGTAATGCTAAATCAAATTTATTGGATGATTCCATCATTATATAAGGGTAGTAATTACTTGTGTATCGGTATTCAATGTTTTGTGAACAGGACATTTGTCTGCTATTTGTAACAAGCGTTTTAATTGTTTGTCATCAAGCTTTCCTGTAAACTTTATTTCTTTGCGAAAGGTGTCTATCTTTTTTATACCATCGGCATCACAATTATCACAATCACTTGCATAATCTCTTCCATAACTCGTGTGAACTTCTACATTTTCAACATCCCAACCCTTGCGTTTAGCGTACATCTGTATAGTCATTGCTGTGCACGCAGAAAGACTTCCTGCTAAAAGTTCATACGGGGTAGGTCCATAATTATTTCCACCCACTTTTAGAGGCTCGTCTGCTTTGCTAAAGTGACTTCCCATTTTCATAACGGTCGTAAAGCCATCGTCTCCATCAAGACTTGCCGCTACTTGATGGCTAGATCTTATTATTTCTTCTTCTGGAACAGCTATATATCGGGCAGCCCAGCCCGAAATTACTTTTCCTACATAAGCTGCATTTTTTTTACCAATGAGTAAATGTTCGCTACCATCTAGGGTTACAAAACTTTTTGGGTGTTTTGCAGCGTGGTAAATTTCTTCTGCATTCTTAATGGATACTGTAGCATCTTGTGGGGAGTGTAATATTAGTATGGCTTTACCGTGAAGTTTTGCAGCGGCTCGTTGACAGGATTGTTCTTCAAGATCATCAAAAAACTGTTTTTTGAATTTAAATTCTCGTCCTGCTAATACTACATTTGCTTCGCCTTCATTTTCAATAATTGCTGCTTGCTCCCCAAACTGACTTTTAACGTGCACTGGGTTACTAGGCGCTCCAATCGTAGCCAGCGCTTGTATGGATGGGATTTCGTGGGCTGCAAAAATGGCTGCTGCGCCGCCTAAAGAATGCCCAATCAATAGAGAAGGGGCTTTAAAGTTGGTTTCTAAAAATTTAGCAGCGTATACTAAATCTTCTATATTACTAGAAAAGTTCGTGTCTGAAAAGTCACCATCACTATCTCCCAAGCCCGTAAAATCAAAACGGAGCACGCCAAAGCCTTCACTCGCCAATGCCTTACTCACATTGCGTACCGCACTAAAATCTTTGGTACAAGTAAAACAATGTGCAAAAATCGCAAAGTTATGAGGTTCTTGATCTAATGGCATATCCATGCGCCCAGAAAGGGTTATTCCTTGAGCGTTGGTGAATGTTATTTTTGATGATTTCATTTTGTTATTTAGTTATTTAAGTGGTTCTATTTTAGTCTGTTTCAAAATTTTACTCAACAGCTTTTCCTTTTTGAATTTTAAATGACACTATTTTTCTGGTATTATTTTATTCATATGTAGATTTTACATTGTGTCCAACTATTGTTTACAAACACTAAGTCACAATTAGTTTCTAAAATTTCAGATTAAAAGATATTTAAAAATCACGCCCCTCCCTCAAATCAAGATTATACCAAAACCCCAATTGTAACCTATCAAAGTTGATCCCCGTAAAATGGTTTTTTAAATAACCAATTTCAGATCTCAGATCTTTACTCCATTTATAACCCACAGCGCCATACAATCTATTTTGACCAAAAATGGGTTCTTGGAGATTGATAAAAATTTCATTGTAAGCACTTACATACCAAGTTTCGGTAATGGGGTAGGTGAGTCTCAATAAATATCTAGCTCTGTATTGTGTTGCGTTTCCATTGGTTGGACTGTCGATAAATCGTTGTTCAAACCTATAGCGATGTACGCTTTTAAATTTCCAAAGAGAGTTTCTAATTATAAATTGACCGTAAAGTCTATGTTCTGTAATGTTTTCTTCACCGCTAGGCTCTTCAAAGGTTACATCTGTCGATATGTAGGCGTATCCCAATGTTACAGCAGCTTTGTCTGTAATATGCCAATTAAAACCATTCCTAACCAATAATTGATTAAAATTGGAACCTACTTCATACGTTCGGTATTGAATTTCTGGACTAATACTAATCCGTTCAGAAAGCCGCACGTTCCCAAAAAACATCCTCCAACTTCCTAGTTTATCTTGTCCTGTTTCTTGTGCATTTGTTTTGGTTAATGGCAGTACGCTTAATATTACCGTTAGTGCAAGTAGTCTCTTCATTTTTGAATTTGCCTTTGTCATAATGGCCTTTAGCCTCTAGCCAAATAGCTAAAGACCAAACTAATGGATATTTAATGGGTGTCTATATTAATGGCAGCTGGTTTTTCTGTATCCAAATTGCTTTCGGTATTTCCTTTTAAGTATTTGTCTAGAAACTTTTTTATTTTTCCGTAGGCTTCAATTTGATTTTCTTTTTTTACAAAACCGTGGCCTTCATCTTCAAACAATACATACTCTACAGGAACTCCATTTTTACGAACACCTTCCACAATTTCATCACTTTCTACCTGCAGTACTCGTGGATCTTGAGCTCCTTGCAACACCATAAGTGGCTTCGTAACTTTATCGGTATGAAATAAAGGCGAAATTTGGCGCAGTCTTATAGAATCTGCAGTGTTAGGGTCTCCCATCTCTGTGTATAATGCCTCTTTGAAAGATTCCCACCACGGCGGAATGCTTTTTAAAGTACGTAACCAATTGGTAACACCAAAAATATTAACGCCCACATTAAATTCCTCCGGAGCATAAGTTAATGCTGCCATCGTCATATATCCACCATAAGAACCTCCAATGATTCCAATGCGTTCACCGTCAATAACATCTCGCGAAGCCAACCAATTTTTTCCTTCAACACAATCTTTTAAATCTTTATCCCCGTGATTTTGATCATCCATTTGATAGAATGTTTTTCCGTAGCCGCTACTTCCTCTATTATTAACTGCTAACACAGCATACCCATGATTTACTAAATACTGAATGGTACTGTTAAAACCCTGTCTAGACTGTCCACCTGGCCCGCCGTGAACCCAAACAAGCGCAGGAACTGGACTTTCTTTGGTTGCTTGTTTTGGTTGGTAATAGATTGCTGGAATTTCAACACCATCAAAAGATTTGTATCTAATTACTTCAGCTGAAACTAAATCCTCTTGGTTAATTTCATTGTTTAAGTTTTCGGTAAGTCTTGAAAACTCTTTTGTTTTTAAATTATATGAATAAGAATCTGAAGGCGTACTTGATTCACCCATACGCAATAGGACAGCATCTTCATCACGAGAGAAGGAAACATCTGTAATTTCTTTGTTTTCTACACTAGGTAATTCCAAGGTTTTTCCGGTAGCAATTTCAGTAATCTCTAGACTATTTTTTGCATCTTCATTAATGAATGTGGTTTGGTATTTTCCATTTTCAGAAAAAGAATAGCCATTAATATCCCAGTCTCTTTCTACAACCTTTTCTTTCGCACCAGTTTCTATATCGTATTTCATTACATAACTAAATTCCCCGCCATCATCTGTAGAATAATACATAGCCTTTCCATCTGGCGAAATGTATTGCGGACTGTTCCCGCTTTGCGCATCATTAATTTTAGTCTTGATTCCCGTTTCAGTATTTAAAATATATAAATCGGTATCATTTGTATTAATAGGGCTTACCAGTGCGATGTGTTTTTTGTCATCTGTCATTCCAGCAAAATCGAATCCTTCTTCAATTTGATAGATCATTTTTGGACTTAAGGTCTCTAAATCCATTTCATAATGATCTGTATATCTGGGATCTCTTTCATTGCTTCCATAGTAAAAGCTTTTTCCATCTTTTGACCACCCACGAAAAAGGGCGCGAACTTTTTCAGTAGGAGTGAGGGCTTTAATAGTTTCGCCGTCTTTCATATAGATTTTATAAATTTCATCTCCATTACCATCCATTCTAAAGAGAATGCGATCGTCTTCTGGGAAATAAGAAATTCCATAAATGGAAGCACTATCACTTTTTGTAACGGGTATTAATTCGCCCCCTGTTGCAATAGTGGTGTACATATTATAAATACCAGATCGATTGCTAGTCATCAATACTTTACTTTTGTCTGACGAGTATCCGTTGGCAGACGCATTCTCATTATCCATAAATTGGGCTATGGTATAGTTTTCAACTTCGGTTGCAGTTGTTTCGTAGGCAGCCTTTTCGTTTTTGCAACTAACGATCATTAACAGACCGAGGATTGCTAGTATTGGTTTTTTCATAATTGGTTCTTTTAGTTTAATTTAAAAGTCTTTGTTTCCTTAAACTCTGGAATGGTAATCTGTCGCATTTTAGTTGTATATCCAACCCATTCCTTACTAAAAAAGGTATTTGTTGTGGTGAGCACTTCTTGAAGCTCATCTTTGGCTTGTTGCATTAACGTACGTTCTGTTTGTGTGAGGCCGTTTGGGCGACTACCGCTGTACCAGTTTGCAGTGCTAATGCGATTCATCACCGTAACTTCTGGATTGCGAGTGATGCCTTGACGCTTGTCTTCTTTTCCTATATATATTGCGATTAATTCATCAATTTTCTTCACGATATCTTTGCCTTCCTTCAATTGATCTTTGTATTTCTTCTTGTCTTTATCGGCATCTTTTTTAAGGTTTTTATTAAAGTCTTCAACTGCCTTTTTACTTTCTACTAATTGTTTTACAGCATCTGCAGCAATCTTTGTCATTGATTGAATGTCTTTGGATGCAATGTAGGTTTCGTTAATTGCTTTCTGCGGAATATCAAGCCTTGGATCACTTTCCACTTTTATCATTGTTTCAGAAACGACTCCGTCGTTTGATATTTCAATTTTATAAGTCCCAGGTTTTACCGAAGTTCCACCAGGCTCATTTTTCCTTTCCCTAATTTTTCTCGAAGGTCCATCTACACCAGCTTCATCCATATTCCATCGCCATTTATAAATTCCAGAGCTGTCTGGTATTTTACGTTTCAGTGTTCTAATCAATCTGTTTCCATCAAAAATTTTCATATAAATGGAATCTTTTGAAGGTCCAGTAATGTCAGTTTCTTCTACATCCTCATTTTCATTTTCAGAATCGTCATCTTCCTTATCATCAATATCTTCTTGCGTACTGAGGGGGGGCGAAGTGAACCAATACGATATTTGAGCACCAAAATCACGATTCTCACCATTGTACAATGCATCGCCACCAAAACGGCTACCTGTGGGTTGTTGATATGCCGCTTGATAGGCAGTAGGAGGAGAGAATACTTTTAGCTTCTCCTTAATGATGGTCTTGTCTTTAGCAATTTCTCGTAAGGGTCTAATGTCATCCAAAACCCAAGCTGCGCGACCAAAAGTTCCTATAACTAAATCGTGTTCGCGTTCTTGAATTACTAAATCTTTCACCGATACTGTTGGGAAACCATTGGTGAATTTTGTCCAAGTAAAGCCTGTATTTATGGTGTAATATAGTCCGTCGTCTGTCCCCAAAAAGAGTAAATTCTTCTCCACAGGATCTTCAACAATACACAAAGCATAACTTTCGGTATCTTTTTGATTTACAATTCTACTCCACGATAAACCGTAGTCTACAGTTCTGTAAGCGTAGGGTTTATAATCAAAGCGCCTGTAGTTATTTGCAACTAACAGCGCGCCTCCTTTTATTTTATTACTGGCTTTAATCTGAGTAATCCAACTCCCCTTGGGAAGTCCTGGTAATTTTGAGATTTCTTTCCAATCACCCCCATCATTTTTTGTCACAAATACGCGACCGTCATCACTACCGGTATATAGAACTCCCTTTTCAACAGGAGAAGGTTCTATTACTAAAATAGTAGTGAAATTTTCGGCTCCAGTGGCATCCATAGTAAGCCCACCGCTTTCTCCTTGCTTTTGTTTTTCAGGATCGTTGGTTGTTAAATCTCCTGAGATGACCTTCCAGGTTAGCCCTTTGTCTATTGATTTGTGGACAAACTGACTTCCGAAATAAATCGTATTATTGTCAAAAGGGTCAATATTAATCGCACTGTTCCAATTAAATCTAAGTTTTATGTTCGCATCTGGGTGGGTAGGTTTTACAGTGTAGTTATTCCCCGTAATCCAATCATATCTACTCACAAATCCCTGCTGACTCATACTCCAACCATAGCGGCTATCATCGCGGTCTGGAACGACGTCAAAACCATCACCAAAGCTTATTTCCTGCCAATAACTGTTTCTAATTCCTTGCGCTTTCCAAACATACGCAGGACCTCTCCAGCTTCCATTATCCTGCATCCCCCCATATACATTATACGGGTACTCGTTGTCTACATTTATATGATAAAACTGTGCAACAGGTAAATTTCCTATAAAGCGCCACGTTTTTCCGCCATCGTGTGTAATGTTTAATCCTCCATCATTTCCATCCATCATAAAACTTCCGTCTTTTGGGTGAATCCACCAGGCGTGGTGGTCTGGGTGTACCCCGTTTTCAACACCATATGCTGGCATTAATTGCTCAAAGTTTTTACCTCCATCTTCAGAAACATTCACGTAGGTAAATACAGAGAATACACGGTTTTCATTTTGAGGGTCTACATAAATATCGCTGTAATAAAAGGGGCGATTCCCAATATCATCTTTATCATTTATTTTTTTCCAAGTAAAACCACCGTCTTCAGATTTGTAGAGTGCGTTCTTTTTTGCCTCAATCAAAGCATAGATTATATTAGGCTTGTTTGGCGCTATGGAGAGTCCTATTCTCCCTAATTCACCTTTTGGAAGCCCATCTTTATTGGTGCGTTCTTCCCAAGTATCCCCGCCGTCGTGCGTGATGAATAATCCTGAACCTTCGCCACCAGATTTAAAAAACCAAGGATCCCGTTTGTGTTCCCACATGGCTGCGATTAGTTTGTTTGGGTTCGTTGGATCCATCACCATATCTGCAACACCCGTTTTTTTATTCTGGAATAAAACCTGCTTCCAAGTTACACCGCCGTCGGTTGTTTTATAAACACCTCGTTCTTCATGAATTCCCCAAGGGGAACCAATAGCACCAGCGTAAACTACATTTGGATTTGTTGGATCAATTAGGATTTTATGAATATGGCGTGTTTTTTCTAGTCCCATTGATTTCCAAGTACGACCTGCATCTAGTGATTTATAAACACCAAAACCTCCATTTAAGCTATTACGAGGATTCCCTTCACCTGTTCCTACCCAAATAACCGATGGATTTGATTGCTGAATAGCAACCGCTCCAATAGAGGCCGTTTTTTCATTATCAAAAACAGGATTCCATTTTATCCCACCACTGGTGGACTTCCACACCCCACCCGAAGCTGTCCCTACATACATTACATTGGTATCCTCGGTTACAACGTCAATAGCAGTTACACGACCAGACATTCCTCCAGGACCAATGTTTCTGGGTTTTAGTTCGTTTAGTAATTCATTTGTTAATTCTTGTGCCGAAATGGTTAAAGACAGGCACAGCAAAAAAGGAAACCTAGTTTTTTCATATTTATGAACTTATTAAGAAGTAGCTTTTATTATTTAGTTTTACAGAAATACCTCTAACATTTCTATAACGCTCCCCTCAAGAGGGAGCTTTTTTTTACTCCTTCCCCTTGAGGGGCAGGACGGGATGTTTGGATTATGATTAAATCTTAAGTTTTAAATAATAGTATTTAGAACAAAGGAAATTCAATTTTTGCTTAAAGATAAAAAATCTAGCAGATACCTAGAAAAAAAATAGTTAAGCTTAAGTTATATCTTAGTGATATGATTGGAAAATGATCAGTATAACTTTAATATCAGTTTAACTATTTGTCTTTTTTATTAAACAAACTTTATAGTAATTTTATACCATGAAGAAAACGCCAAATCGCAGCGGTTTTATTTTTACCAAACATACCCCCAAAGAACAATCTATTTTTGAAAGACTTTTTGAAGTTTTTCAGGAACTGATAACTCATACTTCGGGAGATTTTGATGAAGCCATAGATTGGCTAAGACAATTGGATAAAGAATATGAGCTCACTACGGAAGAATATACCATTGATGATTTTATTCAAGAATTAAAAGACCGAGGCTTTATCAGGGAAGAATTTTTGCCGGACGGAAAAGGTGGAGATAAAGGCGACGGTAAAGGAGAAATCTCCATTACTGAAAAATTGGAACGTGCACTTAGAAAACGTGCCTTAGAGCAAATCTTCGGAAAGCTAAAACGAAGTGGGCAGGGAAATCACAAAACGAAATACGTTGGAAGCGGGGATGAGCAATCTGGCGACTTTAGAGGTTACCAGTTTGGGGATGCTTTGGATCAAATTTCTATGACCGAAAGTATTAAGAATGCTCAAATAAACAACGGAATAGGAGACTTCCGCTTGACAGAAAAGGATCTTGTGGTCGAAGAATCGATGCACAAATCTCAAATGAGCACAGTATTGATGATTGACATTAGTCATTCTATGATTTTATATGGTGAAGATAGAATCACCCCAGCAAAGAAAGTTGCAATGGCTTTGGCTGAGTTAATTACCACCAGATACCCAAAAGACACACTCGATATTTTAGTTTTTGGCAACGATGCTTGGCCCATTAAAATTAAAGATTTACCCTATTTAACAGTAGGACCATATCATACAAATACCGTGGCGGGATTACAATTGGCAATGGATATGTTGCGGAGAAAGCGAAATACAAACAAACAGATTTTTATGATTACCGATGGTAAACCGAGTTGTTTGCGTTTGCCAGATGGCAGGTATTATAAAAATAGTAATGGATTGGACGACTACATCGTTAACAAGTGTTATATGATGGCGGCACAAGCTAGAAAGTTGCACATTCCTATTACTACCTTTATGATTGCTAGCGACCCGTATTTGCAACAATTTATAGATGCGTTTACCGAAGCAAATCAAGGAAAGGCCTTTTATACAGGTCTTCAAGGATTGGGAGAAATGATTTTTAAAGATTACGAGAATAATAGGAAGAGTAAATTAAGGTGATGAGAACAAAGAGAAAAGATTAAGACTAATCATTTTGCTCATTGAAAGAGTAAAAGAAAAGAGACCTAATTATAAAAATGTAGAGATTTGGAAAATAGCACTTGAAATTGCTTATTTTAATTCTTACATTTTGGAATCATTTCCTAAAAAGGGGCAATATAATTTGACTTCTCAAATAAGCAGATGTTCTATATCTATCACAAGTAATGTTACAGCGGGTTTAGTAAGAACAAATAAAAGTTTTAGTCACTTTATAGATATTTTTCTAGGTTCTTCTTTTGAGTTAAGCACACAAATTATAATTGCAAAACATAAAAATATATTTCAGAACAAACGTTTAATGAACTAGAGGATATAATTGAAAAGTGGCAAAGAATGAGAACAAGTTTTCAGGACAGTTTCGAAGCATACCATCTTTGTTCTTTTCTCTTTTTTCTAAAAATGAAACTATGGATAATAAAAATATAAAAACATTCGGCGAATTAAAAGCAGCTGGCTACGAGTACAAAACAATTAAGGAAGAGTTGCGTCGTAACTTACTTCAAAAAATGATCAAGAAGGAGGCTATTTTTGAAGGGATCCACGGCTATGAGTATACGGTAATTCCTGAGTTGGAACGCGCTATATTATCAAAACATAATATTAATTTATTAGGTTTAAGAGGCCAAGCTAAAACGAGACTCGCTCGCCAAATGGTAACGTTGTTGGACGCGTATATACCTATGATTAAAGGGAGTGAAATTAATGATGATCCTTTCAAGCCTATATCGAGATATGCTCAAAATATTCTAGAAGAAAAAGGAGATGACACCCCTATAAGTTGGTTGCATAGGGATATGCGTTTTTCTGAAAAGTTAGCGACCCCAGATGTGACCGTTGCAGATTTAATTGGAGATGTAGACCCTATAAAAGCTGCGAATCTAAAATTAAGTTATGCAGATGATCGTGTCATCCATTTTGGGATGATACCGCGCGCTAATCGCTGTATCTTTGTGATAAATGAATTGCCAGATTTACAAGCACGTATTCAAGTTGCTTTGTTTAATATACTGCAAGAAGGCGATGTTCAAATTAGAGGTTTTGCTTTGCGATTGCCTTTAGATATTCAGTTTGTATTTACCGCGAATCCAGAAGATTATACCAATCGGGGTAGTATTGTAACACCATTGAAAGATAGAATAGGATCTCAAATACTTACACACTATCCTAAAACTTTAGAAATAGCAAGGACGATTACACAACAAGAAACAGAGGAAGCAGCGAAGGAAACGTCAAACGTTTATGTTCCTGAATTGGCAAAGGACATTCTAGAACAAATAAGCTTTGAAGCGAGAGAAAGCGAATTTATTGATGCAAAAAGTGGGGTGAGTGCTCGTTTGAGTATTACCGCATTTCAAAACTTATTGAGCACTGCTGAACGACGAGGACTGCTCAATGGAAATCCAGAAACTGCAGTACGTTTAAGTGATTTCTTGGGAGTAATTCCGGCAATTACAGGAAAATTAGAACTGGTGTATGAAGGAGAACAAGAAGGTGCAAACGAAGTGGCCAAACAATTAATTGCAGATGCCGTAAAGACTCAGTTTTTAAATTACTTTCCTAAGATTGAAAAACTTCAGAAAGCTGGTGATGAAGATCCATATGAAGATGTCGTAAGTTGGTTCTTTGAACAGAGTAGCTTTGAGTTATTGGATACTTTGGATGATAATGAGTACCAGTTGCAACTAGATCGTATTGAGCCTCTTGATGATTTGATTCATAAATATGCACCAGAAATTTCTAATGATGATATTCCGTTTTTTAAAGAATTTATACTTTGGGCATTGGTTGAAATGAAAAAATTAAGTAAATATAACTTAACGGATGGGCTTCGATTTAAAGATGTTTATGGGGGCTATATTAGCGGATTGTAATTTTCTAAACTTTATTTTATTTTATTTTTAATTTAAAAAAAAATCACAAAATATTTTAGATCATTCATTTGAAATTTTAAAGCCTAGCAACGTATTGCTAGGCTTTTTAACTTTATTCGATGAACGTGCTGTATTTGTTTCAAAGGCAAAAGAGTTTTTAATCATAATAACCTTAATTTGATATTCTTAGAACTTGTGAAACTGAACCGACGATTCTTATTGAGTCTCTATATTCACACACAAACATTCCTAATTGGTCTCCAGTACTAAAACGCCCAACGCTAATATGTGTAAAAGATGTCCAATCATTTGAAGTTGTTTTGGTTTGTACTCCTTGCTTCAAAAACCAAGGGCCATCAATAATAGTTTTGTGATTGCCAAAACCAAATTGTGCAACAGCAAGAATCCTGTCATTTGTTCAGAAAGCACCTGTTATTTGAAAAATTCCATCACTTGGTATTGTTATGTTGCCTGCAACTGCATGAGCACTTGATGTTTCTTATAATGACATTCCATCTTTTAAAAAAAATTATACTTTGGGTATTGGTTGAAATGAAAAACCAAGAAAGTATAGCTTAAGGAACGGGCTTCTATTTGAAGATGTTTGTGATGAGAATATTACTGAATTACAGGAATTATTTTTTTCAACAAACATTTTTGTTGTAAGTCTAAAAAGTTAATAAAAAGTTAAAATTAACATATTAACGTTGTTAAATGTCACTTTATAGCTTATTATTGTACTTCATCGATAACTAAAAATTTTAAAATGAAAAAAACATCAATTACTTTAGCTTGCCTTGTTGTAATATTAACATCTGTTAATGCTCAAGAAAATTATTTTATTACCGAATCTGAAGGACATTTTGGAGTTCTTGATGACCTTGGTCACGAATTAGTTGCTCCTAAATATGACGATATTGAACCCTACGGGAAATTAAAAGCAAATTGGGCTAAAGTTACTTATGAAGGAAAACTTGGTCTTATAGATGAATCCGGAACGGAGTTTTTAAAGACCAATCTCGATAATATTGGTGCTTTTGGTGAGTACCAGAATGATTTGGTAATTATTACAAAAAATGGAAAACAAGGTATTTTAACTAAGGAGGGTAGAGTACTTATTCAACCTATCTATGAAGAAATTAACAAATTTGATTTAAAAATCAAAGATTTGGCAGAAGTAAAAATAGATGGTAAGTATGGCTTTATTGATAGACAAGGGGTATTAGCAATTGAAGCAGTGTATGACAAAGTAGGCAACTTTGGGACCTTTAATAAACAATGGATTGATGTAGAAATAAATGGTAAAATAGGGTTTTTAGATAGAGATCAAAAAGTAGTTATATCTCCACGATACGATGCTGTTGAACAATTCGATTTAAGAAATAAAAAATGGGCGCTGGTAAAAATTGACAAGCTTTATGGTTTTATTGATAGCGAAGGACAGGAGATCGTTAAAGTTGCTTTTGATAATATACAGCCTTTAGATGAAATTTATAAAAATAAAGATATAACGATTATTAATAAGTCAAGTAATGTTGTTAATACTATCAATGATGGAGATTAAGTGAAATTTAATTTTCAGATTTGAAAAGTTTTTCATGATTTATTTAAAATATAAAAGCCTAGCAATTTATTGCTAGGCTTTTATATTTTATCCTTTCAACAACCTTTATTTGTTGCAAAAACAAGGGCCGCCCTTAAAGTGTAACTATTCAAAATATTTCTAGACTTGCTTTTATAAATAAAACAAGGCCACTAAGTACCATTATAGTAATCAACCAGCGTCTAAATGTAATTTTACTCATTCTCTTTAATAGCACTTTTCCTATTAAATTACCCACTATGGCGCCTAATCCCATAGCACCTCCCAACCACCAAATTTCGGCTGTCAACAAACCAAAAAAAGTATAGCTTCCTATTTGAGCAATACCTAAAAAGAAGGATTGTGCTGCTTTTGTTCCTAAGAGTGCTTCTTTATCAATGCCAGCATTTAACAAAAATGGGTTTAAAATAGGCCCCATACCGCCCGTTAGCGTTCCAATAATTGCAATGAAAAAGCCTAATGGAATAAAGTACCATAAACGCATTGGAAAAGAACGTTCCTTTTTACCAAAACGATATTGAAAAATCGTGCTGATTAAAAATACCGCTACTATAATCTGAACCCAAGCAATTTTGATTTCAGCAAAGAACCATCCGGCAACTAATGCGCCCAACATTGCAGATGGAACATAATACCAAAACACTTTCCAAGAAATGTCTTTCCAGAATAGTAGAATTCTAGTAGGGCGACTTATGAAGGTACCAATGTTTATAACAGGAGCCGTTTTAGAAACACCAATCAAGAAATTTAGTATTGGAATTTGTAGTAAAGCCCCACCTCCGCCACTTATTGTAGAAAGTGTAAAAGCAGAAGCACCTAAAAAAAACAGTGCACTTAATATATAAAGAGAAGGCTCCATAATTGTAAATATAATTACTAAACATAAAAAACCTCGAAGTAAACTCTTACTTCGAGATTAAATTATTTATTGGATAGAATTTTACAACTTGGGAATCACTAATTCTTATCCTAGATGTATTACATCGGCACTTTTTAATTGATCTGTATTCGCTTCAAAAATAGCGATGTATTTCACCGCATCTCTGCAGCAGTACTTTACTATTTTACTCAACGACTCTTGACTTTCAATGGTGTGCCTTGTAAATAAAGTAGTATAAGCAACAATAATATCTGCCATTATATCGCTTGGGTTTTCACCTCCATATTTTTTGATTTTATCCCACAATCTGTCCCTGCCATATTGTGTATTGGCGACCTCTCTAATTTATTTCCGCCAACTTTTACGTCGCCATTTTGGATTTTTAGTTGTTCACCTAAGTCCAATACGTTTTGATAGTTTGCTTTAACCTTGTTGTTTAGTTTGGTTAATTAATATAAGTATATGCAAGCTTTTTTCAAGTATAATTTAGATTAGATTTAATTTATGCTAGTTTTAATTATGTTATCTGTTTTGGAGTTATTATTAACTAAATCTTAATTTATTTTTATTTTTATTTTACTTTCTTTAAAGTACTTTTGTGCAAATAAATTAATTAAAACCATCATTATGAAACTTACAAAATTGTTTATGTCAATGGCAATGGTAGCATTATTATTTGCTGCTTGTGATGACACAAAAAAGAAAGAGGCAGAAGCGAAGGCTGAAGCTGAAAAAATGGAAATGGAAGCGAACGCCGAAGCTGAAAAAATGGAAATGGAAGCCAAAGCAACTTTTGATGCCAATACAATCGCAGCAGTAGCCATGGGGAACGATAATTTCACAACACTAGTGGCAGCCTTAAAACAAGCTGGTCTTGCGGAAACATTTATGCAAGAAGGTGCGTATACAGTATTTGCTCCAACAAATGATGCCTTTGCTAAAATACCTCAGGGTACATTGGATACATTAATGAGTGAAGCTGGAAAAGCAACACTTCAAAACTTATTAAAGTATCACGTTGTAAGTGGAGAGTTCAAAGCCGAAGCTGTTATGAAAGCAATTGCTGATAATAAAAATGCATATAACGTAACCACCTTAGCTGGCGAAAACATTACACTTTCAGTTAATGACGGTAAAGTAATGATTAAAGACGCGAACGGTAACATGTCTACAGTCGTAATAGCAGATGTAGATGCTTCTAACGGAGTTATCCACGCTATTGACACAGTCATTATGCCTAAAGGATAAATCCTCAATCATTTAGCATAATATGAAAGACCTTGATTCGTCAAGGTCTTTTTTTTGTTTTTTGAATCTGGTTTTTTCTTAAACATTTTAAAGGCTGAATTCTTTGTATGCTAGGCAAATAACCCGTTCTTCTGTTAAAGCAGCTTTTCAAATAGATAAATCGCAGTGCTCACATCAGAATTTACTTTTAAAAGTAAAGGCATATTCACTTTATCCCTTTGCTCTTAAATATTCCAACCATTTTTTTCCTTCTGAAATCGTTGGCTGATGGCCCTCGGGGATATGCCAAAGTACCATATGCATTGTTGGCATCTTTTTAAACCACTCTTTTTTGCGTGTCATAATGTCTTTATGAGCAGTGTTATAAACAAAATTAAACAGACTTTTGCGATTTTCCCAAACAGTCATATTAACTAATAAACTGTCTTTATCAAAAACTGCTAAGCGATCTTCTTTTTCTTTGTCTGGACGTTCTTCTAGGTTCCAAAAATATCCAATGCTTTTAGAAGCAAGTGCGTTAATACGTTCTGTATTGTTAACAAAGTCGGCCACGATGGGTTTTCCATAGTTGCAATGGCATCTGCAAGATTGAGTTGGGCGATGTGCATTTTAAGTTAAGATTTTGCGAGTTAGAAGTTGTTTGTTATTGAAAATAGTCTTTTTCATTGATTCAAGACAGTTTTGAAACACGAATCAGGATAAAAATAAACAATTCTTTTTGCAAGATGATAACACTAACAATTATCGGCGAGTGTTTCTGCGAAAATTAAGTTTAGTAAGGCAATAGAGGAATTAGTTTTGAACCTAGCTCTCCCCTTTGAATTGGAAATAGAGGGGATGTCAAGGTAGGTTCAATTTCATTTTCTCAGATATTCAAACTCTTTCAAATCTTCAATACTATTTACAGTATGTCCAATACCTTCTTTGATAACCATACTTTTAGTGGCTACTTCCAACACATCATTGTAATAATGATCTGTAATAAGGATACCTTTGGTTTGCTTTAGTAGTAGTAACTTTTCTTTCAGTTTTTCTTTGTGAAGTGTTTCTAGCATTGAGAAGGGCTCATCTAGCATTATAAAATGGTGGGGGAGTTGGCTAAGTAATACTACTTCAAAATATTTTAGTTCACCCAAGGATAATTCACAAGTTCGTTTGTGAGTCATCGTGGCGATATGCGAATCGTAAAAAATAGCATCTTGTGCATTCACATCAGCGTGGAACATAGTAATAACGTCGCGCACGCTCATTGTTGAAGGTAAAAACAGATGCTGCGGGAGATAGGCAATGTGTCGTTTTTTAATCACTTCAGTAACATTCAAATGTTGACCATTTAATTCCACCGAAATAGCATCTGTCTTTAGCGTTCCAAAGAGCAGTTTCAACAAGGTAGATTTTCCACAGCCATTGCGACCAAAAAGCCCCAAGATTTCTCCAGTCTCTAAGGAAAATGAAATATCTTTTAAAATTTCTTTGCTTCCAAAGGATTTAGAAACGTTATGTAAGACTAAAATCGCCAAGAATAAATGATATTAATATGAAAAGAAAAATATATACAGGCAGGCCAAGCAACACATTCATTAAAAATGAACTTTTAAGAAGTTGCCATCTAGTAATTCCCAAGTTTTGATAGGCATACCATTGTGCTTTCTTGAATGTATTAAAAGCAAAAAAACCAAAACCGAGTCCAAAAGTTAAAAAGAAAACAAAACCATAAAGTATACCAAAAGCAATGGTTCCAACCGATCCAAACGCTGCTACGAAAGGAAATATTTCTTTATAAAATTGGATATGTGGTCGTATGTTCAATGTGGTATTAAGTATAGGATTTTATAAATAGGCACTATTTTTTCACTACGCACTACTGATGCCCAACATGACAACCACAACCTCCGCGCATAAAGCTCTCTGTCTCTTCATGCCAAGGAAAGGCTTGGTTATACCCATTTACTTCCCAGTAGAAAGGCTCCCGTTCTTTTGGAGAGTTGCCCACTTCATTCATTGTATTGGGATCGTACAAGCGTCCGTTTTGCATTACATATTTAATGTATTGTGTATTCTCAATGTCATCTAGAGGATTTTTATTTAAGATAATTAAATCGGCTAATTTGCCAACTTCCAACGATCCGATATCTTGTCCTGCACCAATATAATTGGCGCCGTTAATAGTAGCAGCTTTTAAGGCCTCATGATTGCTCAAACCACCACTAGCCAACATCCACGTTTCCCAGTGCGCACCTAGTCCTTGCAATTGTCCGTGCGCTCCCATATTTAATTTTACACCTGCATTTACTAAGTCTTTTGCAGTAGATGCAACTAGTATATGGCCGTTTTCATATTCTTTTATTGGTACCATATTGCGGTGTCTAGATCTGCTGTCTACAATACGTCGTGGCGTGTACTTTAGGAGTTTTTCATTTTCCCAAACATTATCTCGTTGATAATAGTAATACTCCCCGTTTAAACCTCCGTAATTAACAATTAGAGTAGGGGTGTATCCCGTACCACTTTTACCCCAAATTTCCAATACATCTTTATATACTGGAGCAACTGGAATATTGTGCTCAACGCCTGTATGTCCATCAATCACCATGGTTAGATTATGGAAAAACGTTGACCCACCTTCAGGGACCACATTAATTCCTTGTTCGCGTGCAGCTTGCAATACTTGCTGACGTTGTTCGCGTCTTGGCTGATTATAACTTTTTACACTCTTTGCACCAAATGCTTTTGTACGACGAATGCTACTGCGAGCATCCTCTAGATTATTGATAACAGCTTTAAAATCTCCATCTGCTCCATATAAAATAAAACCAGTAGAGTAGAGGCGAGGTCCTACTAACTCGCCAGCTTTTTGTAGTTCAGACAATGTAAAAACACTCTCGGTGTTTGCCGAAGGATCGTGCGCCGTTGTAACACCAAAGGCAAGATTGGCTATGAATTGCCAGTTTTGTTGTGCGGGAATACCACTTCTAAAGGCACCAATATGTGCATGACTATCCACCAAGCCTGGCATAATGGTTTTTCCTAACATACCATAAACCTTTGCTCCACTAGGAACAAGTGTCTTGCTCGCCGGGCCTGCAGCAATAATCTTGTTACCTTCAATAATAATGTTTCCATCTTCAATAACCTCATTACCATCCATTGTGATGATCCGAGCGTTTGTAAATGCGATGGTTCCTGAAGGATTATCAACGCGAGCGGTCAACCCAATTTTAGTGCCTGTTTCTGGCATAGCCGAAGGTTCACTTGAACCACCAACCACAAAACTAAATTTTTCTTGAAGCGTGTTACTAAAATATTCATCTCCCAAGGTCCACATTACCTTTTTACTGTCTGTCGTCCAATGAATGTTAACACCAGCATCTTTTGCAATTTGTTGTACAGGAACACTATTGCTGCTGCCATCTATTGTTATTGGCGCTCCCAATTGTGGCATTGCTGCAATATAGACTTTATGCAGGTTTGAAAATGCTATCCATTTGTTATCAGGACTTGGAACAATATGGTTTGCATATTTTGAGATTATATGCTCCCGTTCATCGTTTCCGTTTAGGTTTACGGAGATTAATTTCTTCGTCAAATCCCCAAAGTATATGCCACCAGTTTGTAGAAATATGCGAGTGTCGTCATTATTAAATCTTGGGTTTTCTCCCTGTACTCCTTCTAATTCTTTTTGGTTACTTCCATTGCTTGTCATCGTGTAGATACCTGCATTTTTTGTAAAAGTCATTCCTTGGTCTGCATTGCCACGTTCTTTTCGATATACGATGTTAGTGCCATTGCTTGAAAACCTTGGCGTTCTATAGATTCCCTTTTCCGAAGTTAATTTTACAGGGACACCGCCGTTAAGATTCACTTTATAAACAGCTCCTTTTTCAAGATCATTCCACGTTACGTAGACGATTTCATTTCCGTTAGGTGAAAAACTAGGTTCGTATTCAAAATCTGAAACACTTGTAATTCGTCTTGGAGTGCCGTTTGGCATTGCTTTTTTGTACAGATGTCCCAATGCAGAGAATACGGTGGTATTGCCATCTGGCGAAGTCTTTAAATCTCGAAGTACCTTTGGGGTAAAAGTTTCGCGTTCAATAGGGGTGTTTGTTTTTACTGTTTCGGCTAAATCGATTTTCACATCCGCATCAAACGGAATGTTTGTGACCGCTAATGTCTCTGTGTTTATTTTATGAATTTTTCCGCCACTCCAAAAAACGAGTTCTTCATTATTGGGCATCCAATCAAAATTGGGATACACTCCAAAGATCGCCCAAGCCTCCATTTGGTCTTTGTTTAACGCATCATAAATTGGAAATTCCTCTCCTGTTTCTAAGTTATGGGTATATAATACTGTTTTTTCACGAACGCGTTTTACAAAGGCGAGTGTCTTACCGTCTGGCGAAATTGTTGGTCGTGCTGCGCCTCCAGGACCGCCTGTAATGGTTTCGGTTTTACCGTTTTTAAAATGGTAGCGTTTGATTGCATAAATCTGACTGTTCGGGTCTTTGTTATACTGAAAGTATCCTCCAGGATATACATCTTCAGAATAATACAAATAGTTCCCGTCATTGGAAACCCATGGTTCGTTTACATCTTGTTGGTCGTTTTTACGTTTGGTTAATTGGATTCCGCTACCACCTGTTTTGTGATATTGCCAAAGCTCTCCCGCACCTAAACTCCTTCCACTGGTAAAGTGCTTTCTTGCTACTAGATAATTACCATCGGGTAACCAAAAGGCATTATTAAGGAGTCTAAAACTTTCTTTTGTGATTTGTTTGGCGTCACTGCCATCAGGATTCATCATCCAAATGTTGTCTCCTCCTCCAGCATCACTTGTAAAAGAAATGTGCTTTCCATCTGGACTAAAACGTGGCTGTATCTCAAAAGCAATTCCTGTTCGTATTGCTTTTGCTTTACCTCCCGTGATGGGCATAGTATAAATATCTCCCAACATATCAAATACGATTGTTTGCCCATTTGGACTCACATCTAGGTTCATCCAAGTACCTTCTGTAGTGGTAAAATTGTGTGTTTTATAATTGAAACTTTTACCCGGATTGTCAACGTTCCACTTGGCTTCGTCTTTATCGGTTTCTTTCTTTTTTTGGGCAACAGAAAGTATTGTTGTTAAAAGGAGTGCTAGTGCGAGAAGTTTTTTCATTTTTATATTTAAATGTTGTAGAATTTACTGGACTTAAAGATATGGGTTTTAAAAAGAAGCAACAATATTCTAAATTCTGCCATAGAATAGCAATATCTACAACTTAGGACTTTCTCACAAAGAAAATTATTTCTGTAATTATTTTAAAAACAGTCCTTCCATCTGTAAAGTAATGAGCGAACCAAAATAACTTTTTTAATAGCTTGGAGTAAGGGAAGTATATTTATCCGCGTTACATCAATGAGTCTCTAAAGAGCACTGTTGTAGCTACTCTTCGATTTTCTCTTTATTAATGTAAAAGTCTTCTTTGATAAATAATGTTTTGATATCACCAATGTTTTCATAAGTTTTCCACTCAGCAGTAGGGTAGATCCATTTTTCTTTCCCATTGATTACCAATAGTATAGGCATATCAAAATCGGCTACAATGTCTACATATCTAAACGATACTTCATGGAAAGATTTTAATTTGTATTCCAGTTTAGGAACCATTGTTGTGCGCAGGTATTGCTCCCAGAATACAGATAAATCAATACCCGTTTTTTCGCTTATATACTTTTCAACTTGTGCAGACGTAACTGTTTGGTGGTAAAAATCCTTGTTGAGACCTTTTAAAACAGCACGCCATTTTTTATCGTCTTCTACTAGTTGACGCAAGGTGTGTAATACGTTTGCTCCTTTGTAGTACATGTCGCTACTCCCTTCGTGATGCATATTGTAGGTACCAATAATAGGCCTGTCATTTTGAATATTTCTTCGAGTTCCAATAACATATTCGCTTGCGGCTTCTTTGCTGAAGTGGTAGTTTAGGTATAAGCTTTCTGAATAGGCCGTGAATCCTTCGTGAATCCACATATCTGCTACATCTTTGTTGGTGATATTATTGGCAAACCATTCGTGTCCAGCCTCATGAATAATGATAAAATCGAACCGAAGTCCCCAACCAGTACCTGATAAATCTTTGCCTAAATATCCGTTTGTATAGTTGTTTCCATAGGTAACGCTGCTTTGATGTTCCATTCCTAAATACGGTACCTCTACCAATTTAAAGCTGTCTTCATAAAACGGGTAGGGCCCAAACCAATATTCAAACGCATTAAGCATCATAGGCACTTGGGTAAACTGCTCTTTTGCTTTTTCACGGTTGTAGCTTAGCACATAATAATCAACATCTAGATTTCCATTAATGCCTTCGTGAGTGTATCCAAAATTTGTATAATCGCCAATATTTACATTGATTCCATAATTATTAATAGGCTGTGTAACTTCCCAATTCCAAGTTTTGGTTATGCCATTATCAACTTCAGAAATAAGACGACCATTACCCACTCCTACTAAACTTGAAGGTGCTGTAATTGCCAGGTTTACCCCAGTATCTGGCTCATCTTCAGGATGGTCTTTATTGGGCCACCATACGCTCGCACCAATTCCTTGATTCGCATTGGCGATAAAATGGTTGTCATTTTCATCTTTTTGCCAAGTAAAACCTCCATCCCAAGGAGGACGTACTGCAACTCTTGGTTTTCCTGAAAACTGGATGGTAACGGTTTGTTCACTTCCTTTAACTTGCTTTTGTTTCAGCTTTATAAAATGGGCATTGCCTTTACTTTTAAATTTTAATTTCTTCCCGTTTTGAGTGACCTTATCAATTTCCATTGGAGCTTGAAGGTCTATTTGTATCACTTTTTCTGATGTTATTACTTTATAAGTAATAACATTGGTTCCTTTGATCGTTTGTTTTTCTGGAAAGACTTCAACCGACAGGTTGTAATGTTGAAGATCCCACCAGGCTCGTTCTTCAGTAATAGAACCTAGAAGTTCGTCTGCTTTGGTGAATTCTTGACCACTAAGGATACTGATGCTTGAAAAAACAGCAAGAATTGATAACAGGTAATTTTTCATTTAGTAATAGCTCTTTTTAAGAAATCACAATATAAGTAATCTTCGATATTATTTTTTTATGATTGAGAATAAGTTTATTCAAACGTTATTCATTTTTTGTTTTTCTGTTTATCAAAAAAAGCCAACTTTAAATATTTGGTGAGTTCCTAATAGGGTCTAAGTAGTCTTGTTTATGATCACTTAAGCTATTTTCATACGTTTTTATGTGTTGTGTTTTTCTCGTACTCTTTTTCAACTAAACATTTCAATTCTTCAAAATCGATGTTTAATGAATTCGCTGTAATACCAATTGGTGAACCATACTTATTGTTATTTGCTTTCATCGCGATTTTTCCAATTCCACTTTTTTTGAGTCCAATATAATATTCGGGGTTTGAAACATCAATCATTATGAACTTTTGCGAGTAGACTTGTGCTATTCTTATCCCAATAATATCAGTCTATTGTATTAATCCGATGCTTGTTGCGTTAGAGTTGTTTGTAACTCCAGTTTCATCAATTATCAATCCATATTTTTTGTCAAATAATTTTTGAAAATATATAAACAACAAATCCCGAAAAAAGCTACGCCAACTATTCCAATAATTTTTATGAAATCTACACTTCTTGGTCGATATACCAAACTTGCAAGTCTTTCTGGTTCAGTTATAAACCAAATTCCGAAGATGACAAAAGCCAAAGACCAAAAAATAATAAAACGATTTTGTTTTTACGAAACGGTATTTTTATTTCGCTATTCATTCCGTTGGGTTTTATTAAGTTCTCTGCACTGCCTTATATAATTAATCTCCTTCTTTCATTTACCCAATCGAGAGCGCTACCTAAAAACCGCATTCGGGAAAACAACAGCACTTTCGTGGCCGTTTTTATTCACTGACGAGATTCCGAAGAAATAATTATCGATAACAATACCGTCCAAGGTGAATTCTGAAACATCACCCACATATCTGCTATGATCCCAAGTTGGGCTTGTGGTGTCTCTCCACCAAATCTTATATCCAACGGCATTTTTACTTTTCTTCCATTTAAATTTTGCTGAAGGCTCCACGATTCCTCCAATGGCGACTTCAGATGGTGGAGCAGGAGCCCAGCCTAGAAGTGCCATATTAATAGCATTTACGGCAGTCAATTTTTTAGCATAGCGGAAGTTTACAAACTTTAATTTATCACCGTATTCAATACCTTCTTCTGTGCGAATGTCTTGGTGTTGTTGGGTGTATTTTTCGTGGGCTTCCATAATTCTAATACCAGCGTAGCCCAAATCATTAAACGGACGGTGATGACCACCGCGTCCAAAACGGTCTAGACGATAAATCATCATCGGGTTCATCTCTGGCATATATGTTTTTGTAGTAGCATAAACATACCGCGCTAACTGCCGTGAAATTCCGTCTACTTCGCCACCATAAAAGCGGCGCATATTGCGTTCGCGTTCCGTTTCGGTCGGGGGAACTGGTTCAGAAAATATTCTAAAATCAACATTGCTTATAACGCCGTCGACACCTTTAATGTTTCCGATCATGTCATTATTTAAAACACCAATTAAGTCCCAATCTTTTTCTTTTGCGTAGGCAGCAAATCCTGCACCACCAAAAAGCCCTTGCTCCTCGCCGCTTAGGCCTAAGTAGACAATGTTTGCGTCAAAAGTATAGTTGGAAAGTACTCTTGCAGCCTCTATGGCTCCTGCCATGCCGCTGGCATTGTCATTTGCCCCTGGAGCATCTTTTGTGAAATCGCTGCTTTCACTATTTCTCGAATCTATGTCGCCACTCATAATAATATAGCGATTAGAACCTGTTTTACTTTTTTGAATTGCGACCACATTCACCACCCAAGTATCTTGAGGTACGCGATGATTACCCTCGGCTTTTACCAAGTCTTTTTGGTAAAATACCTTGAGGCAATTTCCGCAGTTTGTAGATATTTTATCAAATTCGGTTTTTATCCATCTTCTGGCAGCACCAATTCCCCGCGTATCGCTTATTGTATCGCTAAAGGTATTTCGGGTTCCAAAATTGGCTAGGGTGGTAATATCTTTTTCTATTCTTTCAGCAGAAACAGCGTCAATAATTTCATAGATGCGGTTATCTGTTTGTCCATTCATTAAAAGCGAAAAACAGCAAAATAGTGAGGTGTATAAAAATTTCATAGAGGTCATTGTTTATTCTAAAAATAAGTAAAATTCAATAATATATTCCTTTGAAAACGGTGCTATTTAATTTTATAGAAGCGATTTGGGATTCCTCACAATAGGATTATGTATTATGATTGCTTTTGTAAGGTTTTAATACAGCGTAGTAAATAATAATACTGCTAGGGAGGCATTATTAAATAGAAAATTATACTGTAGCTTGGTTCATTTATTGAATATCGAACTCTTATTATTCTTATTGTGTCTTTCAACGTGTAATAGGTTACAGCATACTTTCTAGCTTCTTAAGACCTGTAGCTTCCATAATTAATTTAGTTTGTTAACGCCTAAGGTATAAATTTCTGGTTGTGAACATAGGAATTCGGTACTTTCTAGAATATCATTGATAAATCTGTCTGCAATGATTAAACATGAATTTCCTCTAACCGAAGCAGTGAACTCTGGAACCCAACTATTTTCTTTTCCATTGCTCTGCTTTTTCTCTAACCTGATCTTGGGTATAAAAATTACCCGACCCTATTTCTTTTTCTGAAATTTCTAATCCTACATTCTATTGCTCAATACTAATTATCACAGAAGCCACTTTTTGATATACAACAACGTGTTTTTAACAGCTTCAATAAAAGTTGGGTCCTTGACAGTTTCTAATTCTTGTTGTATCCACTCTAAATCGGACTCTACGTCTACAACAATTAATTTTAGATTAAGGGAACTATACGGTTTTTGTTTTAGTAGTTTAAGTATTATTTTCTTTGCTTAAAGGATTAATCATTCAGTTTTTAGCATTAACCATGACGGCTACAGGTATTGATTTACCTCAAAAAAGTAACTTTAGAAATTTTGTCATTTTCTACTTCATAAATCGCCACCGCATTAATAATTTCCCCATTCATCACAACTTCTTCAAGGTCGATTACTTTATTTCCAATAACAATGCGATTGGTTATTTTGCAATGTAAGTCTGGTGTGTTTTGAAAGAACGGGCCGTAGCCTTTTTTCAAGGTTTCTAAACCCGCACTTATAATAGTGTTGGGATAGCTCATTAAGACAATATCATTGCTATAGGTTGCTACAAATGCATTAATGTCTCTATTGTTATATCCTTTTAATTGGCGATCCACAACAATGACAGGATCTTGTTTTGTTTTTGCGTCAGGGATAAAAAACATAGACGCAATTAATCCATCTTTTGTGAAATAGACGGTGGCTTGCTTTTCTTCTTTACCATTGGTTACTGCTAGCTCATGATCAATTACATAATCTCCAATGGTAATGCGGTTGAGTACTTCTGTGCGGCTGTTTTTTGTATGTTTATAGAACTTGTCGTAGCCAGATTTTAAGGATTCCCTACCCACAGTAGTCGTGTCCTTTTGATAAAGCCCAACGACAACATTTTCGCTAAAGGCATTGGCGAATTTTTCTAATTCGCGATTGTTGAAGGGTTCGAGATGTGCATTTACAATATCGCCTGGACGCAGCATAGCTACTTCAGAAACCAAGGCTATTTTTGAGCCGTTTTCGCTTACGGTTATTCTTGAGATATCTTTAATTCCGTAGTTAGAAAGATCCGCGACTTCTGCCCATTCTTGTTTTCCAAAGAGATCATAAACATACAATTTTGATCCGCTTCCTAAAAGTAACTTACTTGGACTTAGCCAGCAATAATCTTGGACTCCTATAGGTAATTGGCAAACAAAAAAGCTTTCTTTTTCTTTTTCGTCTATGTCTAGTAAATAAATATCATTGTTTTTTTCTTCATTTACAAGGGTATAACTGACGGACTTGCTCTCAGGAACTTTATGAATAGAACGCCCTGAGTTTTCTATATATTCAATAACTTCTTTTGTTTTGAGATTTCCAATGACCAAGTTTAATTGGTCACCACCCAAAACGGATGCAATAATATTGTGGTTATCGTGAAAAGCAAAATAGGCTACTTCTGTTTCAGGGAGCAGTAACGCGCTCTTTGTTTCATTCATTTCTGAATATTCATAACTGTATAAACGCTGCAACCCTGAAGTGTCTAATCGTACCGCAGCTACTTGGTTTGTTTTTGGAAATTTTTGTGGGGAATATTCTCCACCTGCAGTGGGTATATTCAATCTACGCGTTTTATTTTTAGTGCTGCTGTATGTATTGATTTCTGTTTGTCCATTTTCGGTTCTAGCATAGAGTAGGGTTTCATTATCAAAGAAGTATGGTTGACTGTCGTATCCTAAATTGTTCGATATGTTTTGAATGTTTGAAACAGTAAAGCTCTCATTTTCGCTAGAAAGTTCTAGTAGGAAGACTTCGGAGTCGGTTTGTGAAAACACGCTGTTTGCGATGCATAAAAGGACTAGCGTTAGTAGTTTCATTTTACTTTTTAGTTAAGGTTTTATAATAAAAGGCTTGCCTCAAGATCATTAGTTTCAGTAGTGTTAAAGATATCAATTTTATTAGGTTTATGTGTTATTTTTGTAGCGCTATGAAGAAACTACTCTATTTGATTTTTGGTTTGCCGGTGCTACTATTTTCTCAATCATTAGATGATTTAGAATTTGGTACTGAAAAGACCTTTGATATTGTAACGTGGAATATTGAGTTTTTTCCTAAAAATGATCAGACAACCATACAATATGTTGCTAGTATAGTAGAAGCGATGGATGCCGATTTAATTGCGATTCAAGAAATATCAGATTATTTTGCTTGGAATGAACTTGTTGCCTATTTAAATGATTATAGTGGCTACCGCCAATCGATTAATAATAGGGGACTGGGCTATTTGTATAAAGCAGATGTGGTTCAAATTAACGATGGTTTTGAGTTGTTCACACAGGATCCAGAAGCGAATAATTTTCCTAGATACCCAATGGTTTTAGATTTAGTATATGCTGGAGAACGCTTTGTTGTTATAAACAACCATTATAAATGCTGTGGAAATGGAGACTTAGACCCTACCGATCCTTGGGATGAAGAAACCCGAAGGCTCAATGCAAATCTTTTGTTGAAAGGATATATTGATGCAGAATTAGAGGGTTTAAAGGTAATTCTATTAGGAGATTTAAATGATATTTTGACAGACCCGATTGGAGACAATGTCTTTAATGCATTTTTAGACGATACTGATAATTATTTGTTTACAGATATTGGGATTGCGAATGGAAGTTCAGAAAATTGGTCTTTCCCAAACTGGCCATCACATTTAGATCATATTTTAATTACCAATGAGCTTTTTGATCTTTTTACTTCGGAAGGGGCAAGTATTGAAACTTTAAGAATAGAGGATTATCTACAAAACGGATGGGATGAATATGCTCAAAACGTTTCCGACCATCGTCCTGTGGGTTTAAAATTACCTTTAGATCAAAAGCTGGGTAATCAAGAAATGGTAGGTGTTTCTGCGCTTATGAATACTCCAAATCCTATTAAGGGTTCAACGACTTTTATGTTAAGTGATTACTCAGTTGATATCATTAAAATTTATATTTACAACATCCAGGGTCAATTGCTGTTTTCAAAAGAATTTGCTGCAGGACAAAAGGAAATTACAATAGATTTAAGTAACATTGCAGCGGGAGTTCACATTGCGCAATTAGAAATAGCAGGAGTTGTTGACACCGTTAAAATTGTTAAATTATAATAGAAAACTATGTTTAAGAAAATATTTGGTTCTAAAGCCTCCACCACAATGAGTAATGCGGAAGTAGAAAAAGCAATGGACATTGTAGATGGTCAAAAATTAGGTGAATCTGAAGAAATGCTCTTGTTTGGAGGCTTTCAAGAGCTTAATGAATATCATTTCTTTGAAGGGCTCTTTGTGAGTACTAAGAATTTTAAAAGTAAAAATGGTGCATCCATAGCATTTAAAGGAAGCAAGGGAGATTTTACATTACCTTCTGCAATTCAAGAATTCGAGTGTGATTATGCAAAGCCTTTACAACGCCACGTGGCTCAAATTAGTTTTGACATCTCTAAAGCGCAAATTAAAAAAATACAAAAAGGAGATTATAAAACGGTTGAGTTTAGTGTAAAAAAGCAACAGTTTTTATTAGAGAGAAAGAACTAAACGAGTATTTAAATAAAAAAATAGCGCTGAAATTACAGATGCAAATTCAGCGTTTTTTTTTGATTGGAGCGATATTAGTGTGCAGTAAGCATTGCGCTCTTTTGCAAGTTGTGCTGATAGGGTCTTATAACTGTTGTGTGAATGTGAGTTCCTACCCACTGTCTAATTTTGATATTTCTGTGTTTTTTCATCACTACGTTATTTAAGAATTGATTATAGTTTTTAATTTTATCTGGTAAACCGCCTTTTGGAATTCCAAATAAAAGATTTTGATGCGATTTTGATTCCTGCTAATTGATTTCTGTTTAATGCGATCATGATGTTGTTTTTTGATTGATGAATAATTTTTAATTTAAAAGAGGTTAGTTTCTGTACCGTCTTTTGGAATTCCAAGTAAAAGATTTTGATGTGATTTTGATTCCTGCTAATTGATTTCTGTTTAATGTGATCATGATGTTGTTTTTTGATTGATGAATGATTTCTTAATTTAAAAGAAGTTAATTTCTATAACGTCTTTTAGAATTCCATATATATCCAATTGATGATGGTACTCTTTCTGATAATTGATTGGTGTCTAATGTTCTCATAATTAATGTTTTTTAATGGTTATACTGAATAGACTACTGAACCTTTAATATGTTACAGTACTTTGCATCGCATAGTACTATATTAACGATTATTTAACAAAAAGAGATCATTTTGATACATTATCAATATAATTTTGGGTAGTAGGAGGGGGCGTTATTATTAGAATACGGACCTAAAATTTAAGATTATTTTGAAAGGGGTATTCATCCTCACTGGTTACTTTCTCTGCAATAAAATTATAAGGACAGCATTTGTGGCCCATCATCTTCAGCAAAAAAGTAACTGTCATTTATACTTTTGAGACAATCACATCTACTGCTTTGAATGCACAGCGTTGCGATCTTGTGATTTTATGCTCAGCATTGTTCGATATGGGTTTATTGTTCTTTTAAGCTCTCAATATGTTGCTATTCGTCATTCAATAATTTGAATGGGAAATTTCGAAGTCTTAATAAGATAACGTTGCTGAAAATTGTTTTGAGTATACTAAAAGTAGATTCAAAAGGAACCAATAGGGGATTATAATATGATTGAGGTTAGCGTAAAAAACAAGAATTTGAATTGCAGAAGAGTAATTCAGCATCTAACTAAAAAAAAAGCTGAATTTATATCTACTAGATATAAATTCAGCTTTTTTTTTAGTTAGATAGAGATTAATGCTTAGTGAGTATGGTATTTCTTGGTAGTTTTTGTTGGTAGGGTTTTATAACTGTTGCGTGAATGTGAGTCCCTACCCACTGTCTAATTTTGATATTTCTATTTTTTTTCATCGCTACGTTATTTAAGAATTGATTCTAGTTTTTAATTTTAATTGGTAAACCGTCTTTTGGAATTCCAAGTAAAAGATTTTGATGTGATTTTGATTCCTGCTAATTGATTTCTGTTTAATGTGATCATGATGTTGTTTTTTGATTGATGAATGATTTCTTAATTTAAAAGAAGTTAATTTCTATAACGTCTTTTAGAATTCCATATATATCCAATTGATGATGGTACTCTTTCTGATAATTGATTGGTGTCTAATGTTCTCATAATTTATGTTTTTTAATGGTTATACTGAATAGACTACTGAACCTTTAATATGTTACAGTACTTTGTATCACATAGTACTATATTAACACTTATTTAACAAATAAAGATGTTTCGGTGCCCCCTTAAAGATTAATTTGGTAATAGGGAAGTCCGGTTATTGCTAGAATAAACACTTTAAAATTAAAATGCCACTCAAATTGAGTGGCATTTTAATTTTATACTTTAATTATTGTTTTCTGTTAGAAAGGATACTTCCCTTCAGCAGAAACTTTCTCTGCAATAGTTTTACGCATTTGGCCTATGTTAGGCATATTTTGATATTTTGTAAAACGCTTTAAGCCCATTAACATCATCCGTTGTTCATCACCTTCAGCAAATGAAATAATAGATTCTTTTGCTTTTACTGAAATGATATCAACCGCGTGATACAGGTATAATTTGGACATTGCAATCTGTACTTCTTGAGATTCTTCTCCAGAGCGTTTTGCATTTTTCTCTGTACGTAGTATGGTACTTTCAGCCATATAGATTTCGATTAAGATATCCGCGGCAGCCAATAACGTTTGTTGGTGCTCTTCTAAATTTGGGCCATATTTTTGAACCGCACTTCCCGCAACCATTAAGAATACTTTTTTCAGCTTCACAATTAAATCCTTTTCTTCAGCAAATAATACGCTAAAATCAGGCGTTTCAAAAGAAGGAATAGAAGTAAGCTCTGCTGCAACTGCTTGAGCAGGATTTAAAAGGTCTATGTGACCTTTCATTGCTTTTTTAACAAGCATTCCTACCGCTAGCATACGATTAATTTCATTGGTACCTTCATAAATACGTGCAATACGAGCATCTCTCCAAGCAGCTTCCATTGGAGTGTCTTCTGAAAAGCCCATTCCACCAAAGATTTGGATTCCTTCATCTGCACAATTTTGTACGTCTTCTGAAACGGCTACTTTTAAGATAGAACATTCTATAGCATATTCTTCAACACCTTTCAATTCTGCATCTTGATGGGTATTACCATCAGCAATACGCATATTAATACGGTCTTCAATATTTTTTGCAGCTCTGTAGGTAGCACTCTCACCTGCGTATGCAGAGGTTGTCATTTCAGCTAATTTCAATTTTACGGCTCCAAAACTTGCAATTGGAGTTTTAAACTGGATACGTTCATTTGCATATTTAGTAGCAGCAGTTGTTACGCGGCGTTGGGAATCTAAACAGGCTGCGGCCAATTTAATACGACCAACATTTAAAGCATTCATCGCTATTTTAAAACCATTTCCTCTTTCAGAGAGCATATTTTCAACAGGCACCTTCGTGTCGTTAAAAAATACTTGACGTGTAGAAGAAGCTCTAATTCCTAATTTGTGCTCTTCTTCACCCATTGAAATTCCATTAGTAGCGTCATTTTCTACAATAAAACCGGTAATATTTTTGTCATCTCCTATACGGGCAAATACGATCATTATCGTACAGAAACCTGCGTTTGAGATCCACATTTTCTGGCCACTGATTAAGTAGTGTTTTCCGTCTTCGCTTAAAACAGCTTTTGTCTTTCCACTGTTGGCATCACTACCGGCACCAGGTTCTGTTAAACAATAGGCACCAAACCATTCGCCTGTAGCTAATTTAGGCACGTATTTTTGTTTCTGGGCTTCGTTTCCATAAAGAGTGATTGGCAAGGTTCCAATTCCTGTATGTGCTCCAAATGCCGTAGAAAAAGATCCCGTACCACTTGAAATATAGTCGCAGGTTAATACGGTAGATACAAAGCCCATTCCGAGCCCCCCTAATTCTTCAGGTACTGATACGCTTAAAAAACCGAGTGCTCCTGCTTTGCCCATTACCTCTTCGGTTAAAGCATAATCTTTTGCTTCAAAACGATCTCGATGTGCTACAATTTCGCGGTCATTAAATTCAATTACCGCTTCTTTCATCATTTGCTGTTCTTCGGTAAAATCTTCAGGTGTGAAAATATCTTCACAATTCGTTTCTTTTACAATAAATTGACCTCCTCTAAGGATTTCTTTTTCTGATGTTTCTGTTGCCATTTTTTATTAGAATATAGGGAATAGAGTATGGAATATAGACCGCTCTTTTTCTCTGTTTTAACTTTTGTTTACTAATATGGAGTCTATATTCTATACTCCAATATTCTTTTTTATCTTTTTATTTTAAAAATTCAAAAACGCCCGCGGCACCTTGCCCAGTACCCACACACATTGTTACCAGACCGTGCTGGCCTTGCATATTGCGTTTTCTCATTTCATCAAATAACTGTACTGAAAGTTTTGCTCCTGTACATCCTAATGGATGCCCTAAAGCAATCGCGCCTCCGTTTGGATTGATGATCTCTGGGTTTAAGTCTAATTCTCTTATTACAGCAACCGATTGTGAAGCAAATGCTTCGTTCAATTCAATTAACTTAATATCGTCTTTGCTTAATCCGCCTTGCTTTAATGCCTTTGGCACTGCGGCAACAGGACCTATTCCCATAATTCTTGGTTCTACTCCCATAGCGGCGTAGCTCACTAATCGTGCAATAGGCTCTATGTTTAATTCTTTCACCATTTCTTCGCTCATTACCATTACAAAGGCAGCACCGTCACTTGTTTGTGAAGAATTACCTGCTGTTACACTACCATTGGCAGCAAATACAGGGCGCAATCTTGCCAATGCTTCTACTGAAGTTCCTCTGCGTGGACCTTCATCTTTAGTTACTGTATATTGTCTAGTTTCTTTTTTCCCATCATTCAAGAAAGTTTCTGCTACTTCGATAGGAACAATTTGGTCTTGAAAACGATCAGAATCTAAAGCGGCTAGCGCTTTCATATGGCTATTAAAAGCAAATTCATCTTGATCTTCGCGAGAGACCTTGAATTGATCTGCAACTGCTTCCGCAGTATTTCCCATTCCCCAGTAGTAATCTTCGTGTCCTGCTTTTACGATGTCGTAGTTTAATTCAGGTTTAAACCCTGTCATTGGCACGCTACTCATAGATTCAGCACCACCAGCAAGAATACAATCTGCCATTCCACTTTGGATTTTAGCAACTGCCATTCCAATAGTTTCTAGTCCCGAAGAACAAAAACGGTTAACCGTCACTCCAGGAACATCAACAATTTCCAATCCCATTAAAGAAATTAAACGTGCCATATTCAATCCTTGCGAGCCTTCTGGCATGGCGTTACCCACTATCACATCATCAATCCTTTTAGGATCTAGATTAGGAAGTTCCTTCATTAAATATTGAATCGTTTCGGCAGCCAATTCATCAGCTCTTTTAAAACGAAATACTCCCTTGCCTGCCTTTCCTACGGCAGTTCTGTATGCTTTTACTATATATGCTGTTTTCATTTTTTATTGCTTTAGGCTTTAAGCTATATGCTTTAAGCGGTTTATTGTTTTGCCTGGAGCATAGCGCTTAAGGCGTATAGCAGAAACCCTAGTTTCTCAAAGGTTTCCCCTTCTGGATCATATGCTGCAATCTTTCCAACGTTTTGCGCTCTCCGGTTAAACTTAAGAAAAGCTTCCCGTTCTAGGTCTAATAGGTATTGCTCACTTACTAGTTGTGGTTCACTTAAATCTCCACCGGCCATAACGTAGGCTAGTTTGTTGGCGATTTTTTGATCGTGTGCACTAATATATTTGCTGGCATTCATTGAGTCTGTTCCTACTAAGAACATTCCTAAGGCTTGCTTTCCTAATACTCTTACATCGTTTCTTGGTGCTGGCTTCGTGTAGCCTATATCTGCCATTTGTCTTGCTACGGCTTTTGCGGTTGCAATCTGGCGCGCTGTGTTTACCACAACGATATCTTTTCCTGGCTTTAAAATATCAAGATCGTATGCTTCGTGTGCAGACGTTGATACTTTTGCCATCCCAATGGTTAAGAAATGCTCTTGCAATACGTTCAGCTCTACATCTCCTTTTTGAAACATATCGCTAGCACGCAATGCCATTTCTTTAGAACCACCACCACCTGGGATAACCCCTACACCGAATTCTACCAATCCAATATAACTTTCAGCAGCGGCCACTACGCGGTCCGCGTGTAATGTTAATTCGCAACCACCACCCAAGGTCATTCCGTGGGGAGCCATTACTGTTGGGATAGAAGAATATCGCAAACGCATTACGGTATCTTGGAAATATTTAATGGCAGCATTTAGCTCGTCATATTCCTGCTCCGCGGCCATCATAAAGATCATCCCGATGTTTGCTCCTACAGAGAAGTTAGCACCTTGATTTCCTATTACTAAACCGTCGTATTGTGTTTCGGCTAGATCTATCGCTCGGTTAATACCGGCTAATACATCACCACCAATAGAATTCATTTTACTCCGGAACTCACAGTTTAAGATTCCGTCGCCAAGATCTTGAATAGATACACCACTATTTTTGAAAATCTCTGTTGTTTTTCTAACATTATCAAGGATGATGAATGCATCTTGACCAGGAACTTTTACCTGTTCTTTCTTAGGGATGTCATAATATAGTGTAGCGCCATTTTTTACGGTGTAGAAAGAAGTGCTTCCATTTGCAATCATATCAAGTACCCAAGCAGCAGGCTCGTTGCCTTCAGCTTTCATCAGTTCGATTCCTTTTTCTACGCCGATGGCATCCCAAATTTGAAATGGCCCATGTTGCCATCCAAAACCTGCTTTCATTGCATCATCTATCTTGTAAAGTTCATCTGCAATTTCTGGAATACGATTGGTTACGTAGGTAAATAAAGCAGCGAGTGTTTTACGGTAAAATTCACCTGCTTTGTCTTTTCCGTTTACCAATATTGGGAAACGATCTGCAACATTGTCAATGCTTTTTGTCAACTCAAGGGTTGCAAATTTTGCTTTTTGAGAAGCTCTGTATTCTAAAGTATTTAAGTCGAGACTTACTATTTCGGTGTTACCTGCCGCATCTTTAGATTTTTTATAGAATCCTTGACCCGTTTTGCTTCCTAACCATTTGTTTTCCATCATTGTGTTGATGAAATCTGGGAGTTGGAATAAGGCAGAACGCTCGTCTTTAGGACAGTTTTCTCTAATTCCATTAGCAACGTGTACTAAGGTGTCTAGCCCAACAACATCAACCGTTCGAAAGGTAGCAGACTTAGGACGCCCAATTACGGGACCTGATAATTTATCTACTTCCTCGATGGTTAATCCCATCTCTTTTACTGCGTGGAATAAACTCATAATTGAGAAAATACCAATTCGGTTTCCAATAAATGCGGGAGTATCTTTAGCTACTACCGTTGTTTTACCTAGGTACTTTTCACCATAGCCGGTTAAGAAGTCTAAAACATCGGTGGTCGTTTTTGGTCCTGGGATGATTTCGAATAACTTTAAATATCTGGGAGGGTTAAAAAAGTGCGTTCCGCAGAAATTATTTTGGAAATCTTCACTACGGCCTTCACTCATAAAATGGATAGGAATCCCTGAGGTATTAGACGTAATTAAAGTGCCTGGAGTTCTATGCTTTTCTAAATTTTCGAAGACCTGTTTTTTAATGTCAAGACGTTCTACCACCACCTCGATGATCCAATCTACATCCTTTACTTTAGCGATATCATCTTCTAGGTTTCCTGTGGTAATTCGCTTTGCAAAATCTAAGTGATAGAGCGGTGCAGGTTTGGATTTGATAGAAGCTGTTAAGGCGTCATTTACCATACGGTTGCGTACCACTTTATCTTCTAAGGTCAATCCTTTTGAGGATTCTTTAGCATTTAGTTCTCTTGGTACAATATCCAGTAATAGGACTTCCACACCAATATTAGCAAAATGGCAAGCGATCCCGCTACCCATAATTCCAGAACCTATAACGGCTACTTTATTAATTCTTCTCTTCATAATTAGCATTGAGTTTTTAGTATTGAGTTCTTAGTTTAAAAACGTTTAACTCCTTACTTCGCTTGTATATATTTTCTTGCTATTGATGAGATCCATCATCGTTGTAGCTACTTTTTTAAAGATTCTAACTTCTTCTTCTGAAATGTTCTCATTCACAGCTTCGTCAAACTGAAAGACGACCTTTTTTGAGAAGTTGCGCATTTCTTTTCCAAATTGCGTTAGATGGATCAAGATTCCGCGTCCATCTTCTGGGTTGGGTTTGCGCTCTATTAAACCCTGCTCTTCCATCTTCTTTAAGGTACGTGAAAGTGACGTAGCTTCCATACCCATTTTAGGTCCCAAGGCGGTAGAAGGGGTTCCTTCTTCCGGATCTATGCTAATGAGTGCAAATCCTGTTGCCATCGTGCTTCCTTTGCGCCCTGCCTCTTCGTTGTACATTTTTTGTACAGCCATCCAGGTGGAACGAAGGATATAATCTATAGTCTTTTCTTTCATACTTCAGCTCCGCTCAATATGTGATTGGAGGTTTTATTTCGCTTCGCTTCTGCAAACCCTAAGTATTAGTTTTAAAATATTGGCCGCGAGCTTAACGGAGTTAAGGCTGAAGCCAAAGATACAGTAATTTACTATGCGTGCATAGTAAATTTAAAAATAAAGTATGTGTATTTCAAAGTAGGAGCTAAGAAACGGTTGCTAATCTTCAGCAAAACGTGCAAACCCGTAAACTTTAATGCTTGGGTGTTTTAAAAAATGATGGGCTAATTTCTTTTAAGCATTCGAATTTCATCGGTTGTTGAGACTATGGATGGCAAGTAAGATTTATTTTTTTGATCCCCATAGGTGTCTGGATTAAAGCCTAGTGGGCGCTGCCGAGCCTTCATAAAGCTATTTCGGTAGGCGAGGGCCCCAAGCTGGTTTAATTAAATCCTTTTAGTTGCAACCACCAAACAGGGAATAACGTTTATCTCATACTGTGTTTTACCTCTTCTTTTTTAGTAACCTGAGATAAATTAATGGCTGTTTCTATTAATGCTAAATGCGAATAGGCCTGCGGGAAATTACCCAACAGCCGTTTTGTCTCAAAATCAATATCCTCACTAAAAAGACCTAAATGATTGCTATAAGATAATAGTTTATCAAACTGTTCCTTTGCCTTTTGTTCTTCGCCGATTTTATATAAACTATTTATAAACCAAAACGTACAAATTGTAAATGAAGAGGATGGTAATCCAAAATCATCCTGATTTTTATACCGATATAATAAGCCATCATTGCATAATTCGCGTTCTATCGCTTTTACGGTACTCACATATTTTGGGTGTTTGGCATCTATAAACCCGTAAGATTCCATTAATAATACAGAGGCATCCAAATCTTCAGAATGATAGGCTTGTGTAAAAGCTTGTACCTTATCATTCCAAGCATTGTCCATTATATTTTTTCTAATGACTTCTTCTAATAATTGCCAACGCGCAATTTTTGCTTCTTTCCCTAATAATTTGGCAACCTTCAGGGCTTTGTCTACTGCGGTCCAACATAATACTTTAGAGAAGGTAAAATGTTGGTCATCCCCTCTAAATTCCCAGATCCCTTTATCGGGCTCTTGCCAATGCTTGCCCACCACCCAAACAATACCTTTGGTCATGGTCCATAATTCTTCACCATCATCTATATCGTTGCTAAAATTGACTAAAAGTTGATGAATTACATCCATTAATATTCCGTAGATATCATTTTGCTTTTGTTCATAAGCGGCATTTCCTACTCGCACAGGGCTTGAATTTTTATAACCAGCAAGATGATCCAGCGTTTCTTCTGTCAATTTTTTCTCACCGCTAATACCGTACATTATTTGAAGCTTTTCATCTTTATCAGGCATCAAATTGATGATAAACTTTAAGTAGCGTTTTGCGATGTTTTTGTGTCCTAACTGAGACATTACTTTGATTACCATGGAGGCATCACGAATCCAACAAAATCTATAATCCCAGTTACGCACTTCTCCAATGGTTTCAGGTAAAGAGGTTGTGGCAGCCGCTAAGACAGCTCCTGTTTTGTCATAACTTAACAATTTTAGGGTCATAGCACTGCGGCCAATTTGTTCGTTATAGTTATTGTAGGTAGGGGTGCGCTCCATCCAATTGAGCCAATACACTTTAGTACGTTCAAATTCTAAAAGCGCAAATTTTAAATTAGGGATAAAGAGTTTTTCATTGTACCCAACTAAAAAATAATGATCTGAGCTCAATACAATTGGAGTCCCGTCTTTAACTTTATTCTTATCTAAATCTGTATATAAGAATAAGGTGTCATAGGCATATTCATCGTTAAGGCTTACAATAAAATTTGTTTTAACGTAATTGGAGGTGACCCCTTTTGCGTATTCAAGTTTTGGATCATAATCTACGCTGATTTCGGGTTTCCCTGATAGGTATTTGATATACCGTATAAATTCTGGAGGCGAATGATAGTTCCCATTCAATTTATGATACCGTGGCATAAAATCGATGACTTCAAAAGCATCCAACCCATTGCTAAATTTTGTTACAAGAACGGCGGTGTTGCTAATGTAACTTTGAGTGATGGTATAACTTTTAGCTACGATAAAACCAAAACCACCCCCTTTTTCCGTATCGAGAAGTTTTGCAAAAACAGATGGGGAGTCAAATTTTGGCAAACAACACCAATCAATGGAGCCTTGTTTTGATACTAAGGCAGCGCTTCTGCAATTTCCTATTATTCCATAATTTAAATTTTCCATGAATATTCAGTTTATTATGCCGATAAAACTTCAATTTTTTTTTAAATTAACGAAATTCTAAATCCACAAGCAAGATTTTCCTATGAATAAAACAATAATTGTCTCCAATCGTTTACCCTTACAAATTTCAATACAAGATAATCAATTAGAAGTGACGCCGAGTGTTGGCGGCTTGGCCACCGGAATGAAATCGGTACATGCCGAAGGAAACGGCTTATGGGTGGGGTGGTCTGGTATTACTGATGAAGACTTAAATGAAACGATGGCAGCGCAAGTAGATTTAAAAATAAAACAAGCAAAATGCAGTGCCGTTAGACTCAACGAAGCAGATGTAGCTGATTTTTATTTAGGCTTTAGTAACCGAACTTTATGGCCCTTATTTCATTATTTTACGGAGTATACTGAATTTAAAGACAAACATTGGGAAGCCTACAAAAGGGTGAATCAAAAATTTGCCGATGCCGTATTAGATACCATTGAGGACGGCGATACCGTTTGGGTGCATGATTATCAGCTTCTATTACTTCCTGCTTTAATAAAAGAGAAAAAACCAGAGGTAACCATTGGTTTCTTTTTACACATTCCATTTCCGTCCTATGAAATCTTTAGAACCTTCCCGTGGCGTGAAGAGGTACTCGCGGGAATGCTAGGCTCAGATTTATTAGGGTTTCATACCTATGACTACGAGCGTCATTTTTTAAGTTCGGTGAAACGGATCTTGCGATTGGACGTTAATTTTAATGAAATATCCTATTACGATCGTATTGTTAAAGTAGATTCATTTCCTATGGGGATTGATTACGATAAATTTTATAATTCAGCACTCGATCATAATAATGCCGACACTGAAAAATCTGATTTACAAAAACGACTCGATACGCATATAGAAGAAGGAGATGATAAAAAGTTTATTCTTACTATAGATCGCCTGGATTATACCAAGGGCATTCCCAATAGGTTGAGAGCGTATGAGCATTTTTTAACGACCTATCCAGAATATCAAGAAAAAGTACGGCTGGTAATGTTAGCCGTGCCCTCAAGGTCTGAAGTGCCCCAATACCGAAAATTAAAACGAGAAACAGATGAGTTGGTGGGAAGAATTAACGGAGCATTTTCGACCGTTAGCTGGACGCCCATTTGGTATTTTTATAGATCACTTCCTTTTGAAAATCTCATTGATTTATATACCTCTTCAGACGTGGCACTTATCACTCCTGTTCGAGATGGGATGAATTTGGTTGCCAAAGAATATGTGGCTACCAGAACCCGCCAAGATGGTGTTTTGATATTGAGTGAAATGGCTGGGGCCTCTAAAGAAATGAATGAAGCCTTATTGATCAACCCCAACAGTTTTGAGGATTTTGCTACGGCTTTAGATCGTGCCTTAACCATGCCACTTGAAGAACAGCAAAGCAGAATGAAAATTTTGCAGAAACGATTAAAGCGCTATACGGTAGAAAAATGGGCAGAAGAGTTCCTTAAATCCTTGGAGGCGACCAACCAGATGAAGGAAATTTTTGTTTCTAAAAAACTAAGAACTAATGATATTGATGGCATTGTTTCTCAATATAAAAAGGCAAAAAAACGCCTCGTACTTTTAGATTATGATGGCACTCTCGTAGGATTTAAAAACAATCCTCAAGACGCAAAACCAGATGCTGCACTTCTTAAAATTCTTGATGCCTTAGAAGGTCAAGAGATTACTTCGTTAAACCTCATAAGTGGCAGGGACAGAGGTACATTTGAAAAATGGTTTGCTAAAAAACCCTATAATTTGATTACAGATCACGGTGTTTGGGAGCGCGAAAAACAACAATGGAACGCCTTAGAAATTGTTAAAACAGAATGGATGGCAAATATTAAACCCATCTTAGAAAGTTTTGTCGATAGAACGCCAGGAACCTTTATTGAAACGAAAGAATACTCCCTCGCTTGGCATTATAGAACCGCAGATCCTGAACTGGCACAAATACGAACGATTGAATTGAATACCGTTTTAACGAGTATGGTTTCCAATAATAATTTATCTATTTTAAAAGGAAATAAAGTCATAGAAATAAAGAGTAGTAACGTTAATAAAGGAAGGGCTGCAAATCATTTATTTGTAAAAAACGACTTTGATTTTATTTTAATAATTGGTGATGATTGGACAGACGAAGATATGTTTGAGGCTGCTCCAGATACAGCCATTACTATAAAAGTGGGCCACTCAAAGACCATCGCAAAATATAAAATAAAAGCTCCAGAACAAGTCAGAGCCTTGTTAGCGAAACTGGTTTAATCTCTTTAAGCCGTAGCTGCGCATTTACTATTCTTATTTTTACTGCAACTGCGTGGTTTTCTCGTACGCTACCCCCTATGGAACACCTATAAATAAAAAAGTAAAACCGTGGCAAAATAAGGAACCCCGTAAAATTTAAAGCTTGGGTGTTTCTGCTTTGTAAAAGCTATGGATTACCCGTGATATTTGTATTTTCCCATAAACGGTTGTAAACCCCTGTTTTTAGCGGGTAATTTTTTATTAGTTTTAATAGGCACCCGCGACTAATTCCCTTTGAGTTGAATGCATACAATAACATCAAAATAAAGAAGCTACTTAATGGAACTGACACGTTGAACCTAAAATTTGATTCTGGTACTACGGGACTTGTATTAACCCACAAAGCCATAAAAGAAAAAACCGATCTAAATTTTAGGAATAAAACAGTTTATCTTAAAAAAACAACTTATTTGAAGTGCCTTATATTGATGAATTTTGAGAAACAACGTTCTACAATAAATCATGTAATTAATTAATTGTTTATCATCTACTTGTGAAAATTCTTACAGACGTTATATTCGGTTTTTATTTACTCAACTAGGTGCTTAATCACGCAACTAATCATACAGGAAAAGTTACAATCAATAGTTCCGAATTGAATCCTGAATATTTAATGCAGAGCTGTTTTATGAGGAATCAGTTTGGAGTCGTGGAGGCGTTAAACGCTGGATTTAGTATGCACGAAAAAATTTTGTGGAATAAAACAAATCAGCCCTTCTCCTGCCGCTTGTATTCCGGAAAACGCAGTCTGAATACTCACCTGGTTGCTTCGGGAAAGATGGTAGTAAAGTATATAATTTGTTGCGATGTTTTGTCGATTTTAAATTTCAGCACTTTTAAAAAAGGATTTGTAAAACGGAATGAAAACCAATATTTTCTGGCAATAAATCAGATATAAACCATTACCTTAAACCGAAAAAAAAACATAAAAGGAAGATGAACCCATTTTTAGCAAATATTATAACTTGGACAACTCTTAGGTTCAGGGATAAAGGAAAATATGCAAAAGGAACCTCTTCTGAATATAAACTCGCAAAAGAATACAAGCAGTCTGTTATTTCCCTGAAACGTAATTTTAAGAATTTAATACTTATAATAACAGGGATTTTTTCTGCTTCCTTTGGTTTTAAGGGTTTTCTGCTAACAAACGATTTTATTGATGGGGGAGCTACAGGGATTTCATTACTCTTAGCGGCAATCACAGAAATCCCTCTTTACATTCTTATAATTGGTGTCAACCTTCCCTTTATATTTCTTGGATATAAAATTATGGGGAAACGCTTTGCGATAAAGACAGCCCTCGCAATTATTGGACTTGCCCTTTGTGTTGCAATCGTTCCCTTTCCAAACGTTACAGACGATGATTTACTTGTCGCAATTTTTGGCGGCTTTTTTCTCGGAGCCGGAATAGGACTTTCGATTAGAGGCGGTGCGGTAATTGACGGAACTGAAATTCTTGCAATTTTCTTGAGCCGAAAATTTTCCACAACAATCGGCGACATTATAATCCTGATTAATATTATTATCTTTTCTTTCGCAGCGTATTTACTTTCTATTGAAATTGCCTTGTATTCAATGATAACCTATATCGCTGCTTCTAAAACATTGGATTTCATAATTGAGGGTATCGAAGAATATATCGGCGTAACAATCATTTCTTCACAGAGTACCCGTATAAGAGAAATGATCATTGATAAATTGGGACGTGGTGTGACCATTTATAAAGGTCAAGGCGGTTATGCCAAAAATGGTGTTTCAAAAGAAATGGATATTATCTACACGGTCATTACACGGTTAGAGTTAAACAAATTAAATACAGAAATCGAAAAAATTGAGCCAGATGCTTTTATTGTAATGAACAGCATAAAGGATATAAAAGGAGGTATGATAAAAAAAAGACCTCTAAAACATTAATGGGAGAAACACTAGCAGGTAACGACAGCCATCCGTAATGTGCGAATATATACTCAACCAAAATACCGAACTAAAAGCGGTTGATAAAAACAGCCTAATTAAGGGCGTGTAAAAGGTGCTATAACGAAAGTAACCGTCGCATAACCTAAAAATTCATCTCCAATAAAACCATAATAAGCCGCTTTAAAAGCGGCTTATTATTTTTTAACTACGCATTGTAATTGATGGTTTGGTAGCGCTACAAAACCGCTGTTTGAGATAGGCAGCTCCAAAGACAGCCAACAAAACGCCCTGTCTTTTGCTTTTGATATAGCGTTTTGCCTTGGCTGCCCTCAAGAATCTTTCTTGAATAAAAATGAAAAATCTTTGGCAAAATGAGGAAACCCGTAAAATTTATAGCTCGGGTGTTTCTATTTTTACAAAAGAATTGGGATTTCCTTATTTATTGAGGCTATAAAGTACCTCTCTAGTTTTTTTATATTTCCCACAAAAACAAATATAAACCCCTGTTTTTAAGAGGGTGTTTTTAATTATTTTATGGGATACTGACGACAATTTTTTTTTGATATCCTGAGCAGGTTTTGGGATCTTGATGATAAATTGCTTTGTATAACGAGTTAACTGCAAGCTAAAAAAAGCCAGCCGTATAAATAGCACATTTGATTTTTGCAGACACACAAGCCAAAACTTAAAAAACCAATAGAGCTGTTTTTTTTTGCCAACGCTTAACAAACCATTAGCCGAAAAACATGTACTTTGTGTAATCATAAAAAACAAAAAAATCAACTATTGAATGACCGAAAATATTAACCATAATACTGAACAAATAGCTCATGATTAAATAGATGAAATGCTACAAGAAGTTGGATGGTTAGTTTGGACTTACTAGTAATTTTGTGACTAATTTTCTTAGGCCGCTTTGTTGATTATTCTGTTTAGTTTTATTTCCATTTCTAAAGGGTTTAAATAGCCTAAAGAGGAGTGTAATATATTGGTATTGTGCCAATCTATATATTCTTTAATAGATTTATATAATTGTGTATTAGAGGTGAATTTGAACCTGAACAGCCATTCGTGCTTAATGGTTTTAAAAAAGCTTTCAGCCACAGCGTTATCCCAACAATTCCCTTTTCTACTCATAGATTGTGTTATTTTGTTATTGAAAGAAAAAAGATCTGTGATTTTATTAGAAGCATATTGTACACCTTTATCTGAATGAAAAATAAAACCATCCTTAATTTGCCTTTTGTTTCTAGCCAGATACCAAGCTTTAATAATGGTGTTTTGAGCTGTCATATCTTCGCTTAAAGTCCAACTTACTACTTTTCTATCTGCTAGATCTATCATGGTTGTTAGATAGTTCCAGTTGTCATTAATTCTAATGTACGTAATATCAGAAATCGATTTCTCTCCTATCTGGAAACTGTCAAAGTCTCTGTTTAAGACGTTTTTTGCTATTGAAAAAACATGTTTTTAATTTGTCGTTACTAAAAATTTTCGTTTTAAAACACTCTTTAATCCCATTTACTTCATAAGTAATCCTATGTAAGACCAACAATATTTAAGACCTTCTCGTTCTAGTTTTTTTTGAATGCGATGGCTTCCATATATTTCTTTACTATCTCCTTAAAAAAATTGAATCCTTCTTTTTAGATGACTTTTTGCAGTCTCAATAACTATTGAATCTTTATTTTTAAGCCATTTATAATAAGCATTTTACTAACTCTCATACACTTACACATCTTTTCAACACTATAGATATCTTTGTTTCTTAAAATAAACTGATACATTATAGGTCGCTCTTGGAAAAGATGCTTACTGCCTTTTTTAAGATGTCACGTTCAATGGTTACATTTCTTAATTCTTTTCTTAAGGCTTTTAATTCTTGTGATTCTACAGAAAGCACTTTCTTTTTAGAAAAATCCCCAGATCTTGCTGCAAACTTCCATTTCCAACGATTAATCATACCTAAGTTTAAACCATATTCTTCTCCAAGCTCTTTTGGTTTGCTTCCAGATTTCAATAGTTCTACTATCATCACCTTAAACTCGTTATCATGTTTTTTTGCCATAATCTAAATGTATAAATATTTATGGACTCTAAAAAAACGGCACAATAAAGGTAGACACTCCACACACCAAAAAAAAGTCCAATGCGCCAAGAAAATTTGAATGAATTCATAGAGTTATATAATGGAAAAAACATTAACAAACGAAAAGAAACTTGGAGTGAGGAAAATGAGATGGCAGATGGAGAAAATACAGTTATGATGAAATAATAGCAAGAGACAAAACGAGTTTAGATATTTTTTGGCTAAAAGACAAAAGTTTAACTGATTTAGACAATCTACCAGACCCAGACATTTTAGCAAATAAAATTATTGAAAACATAGAATCTGGATTGGCTAGTTTTCGTGAAATTATGGAAACTATAAACGGAGAATCGGAATAAGCCAATGCTCAAAGCCATACAGAATGGTGTCATAAAATCATATAAAGGATTCCTTTCTTAAGCGTTAGAGGTTGCAATGAACAAAGAACTAGATAAATTACTATAGCCAGCACGAGTAGCAACTAATGACAAAGTAGTAATAGGTTCGCTGTTAAAAATATTAGCGTTTCAACGTAAAGTGAGATTTAAAGATTTTGGGCAGGCCCTCTCTGCTCGTATATTCTAGTGTAAACCAATAGTCGTTGGAAGGCATTAGTGATCTGTTATACCTACCATCCCAACCCGTTCCACTAGGCCGGATAGACCCCAGAATTTTACCGTAGCGGTCATAAATAACAATCCTTGCTTCGGGTTGATCCTCTAAGCAGTCAATATTCCAAACGTCATTGATTCCGTCTCCATTGGGCGTAAAAAAATTAGGAAAATGTAAGGTACGAATGTTCTCAACCGCAGTGGTGCTGCAGCCCGAAGTTTCGCGAGCTCTTAATACATAATCTCGGCAACCTCTAAGACCACCAAACACATTTTGTGCTACCCAAATGCTATTGTCTACTTGGTACTCATAGGAACCCGTCCCGCCCGTAACTGTAATAACGGCCGTTTGATCAAAGTCAAAAGGATCTAAAATAAGTTCCACGTCCATCACAAGCTCGCTTATAGGGATGATTGTGATTTGTAGGGTCGCATTATCACTAGCACATTGGTTTGGGTTTGGATCAAAGGAATAGAGTGTGGTTTCCATATTATTTAATGCAGGCGACCAAGTCCCTGTAATTCCCTCATTAGAGGTGGTGGGTAAGTCATCGATCATACCGCCTATACAAGCAGCAGGCCTGTCGTCAAAAGTGGGGATGATAGGATCTTTTATAAGAATTAGGAGCGTGGAGGTAGTCGTACATCCTTGTCCAGGATTTGGTGTGAAGGTATACAGTGTGGATACCATATTATTTATAATGGGTACCCAGGTGCCAGTGATACCATTGTTTGAGGTAGTCGGTAAGGGCGGTAAAAATTCGCCAGGACACACGGGATTAACGCCACTAAAAGCAGGGAATACTGTAGGAGTAACGATAATTATCAAGGTAGTCTCGGGCACACATTGTCCTGCGGAAGGCGTAAAAGTATAGTTTGTGGTCGTCGTATTGTCTAATGCCGGTGTCCAGAACCCTATAATCCCATCGTTTGAGGTGGTGGGCAAGGCATTTAATGGGTCTCCTTCGCATATTGGTGGTACCGGATCAAAAACAGGTTCTGTGTTACTAATAGGGAGTACGGTAACCGTTATTTCTTCAGAGATCGTTTGTCCACAAATATCACTTATGGTAACCGTATAGGTGGTCGTAACTGTAGGCGATAGGAATGGAGTAGGGCTGGTGGGATCACTTACTCCGGCCGTTGGGATCCAGCTGTAGGAAATTCCGCTGGGAATAGTTGCAATTACTTGTACTCCTTGCGTTTCACAAATAACCTCATCTTCTATTTGCAGATTGTCTACAAAAGAGATCCTATTAAAACACACCTTATGTAAATTAGACAGGCCTCCAGTGGAACCCACAAAGCCAAAAAAAACGGAGTCATCCCCTGCAAAAATGGTGTTTTTTATATTTTGATTTAAGGTGAGGCGCAGCAGGCAATCAAAAAACACACTCAAGGTGTTGGTGGTTGCATTCCATTCGATTCTAACTTCGTGTGCATTGCCATCTTCTATGTTTAAACTAGTTGAACTTGCTTGCACTGGTCCTGATAAATTAGCGCTTCCATTGGTGTGATCTGCATTTCCATCTCGCATGATAGCGATATGATCCCAAGTAGGATCGCCAAAGTCTGTATTAAGATAGGTGTCAAATTCAATAATCAAGGATGGCGCTATCCCTTCGTAGCCAAGACCTCCACCAGACCCGCCTATAACAGGAGTAGGATTTCCTTTAAAGACCAATGCCATCCCGTCTGCTCCATTGAGATCTTTGAAACCAAAGTTATTTTGGTAGTAAATTGAAAAATCTAAATCGAAATCGATAGGGTTGTTATACCAAACGCCCCCACTTTGAGCCTGCTCATCTGGAGTGATAATATAGCAATTGTTGCCTTGATCAATAGCATCACCGATGACGCTAGCGTTGAGCTGTGCCTGAGCACTAAGACTGCTACATAAAACAAAGATGAATATGAGGTACGACTTTAATTCCACTTTTTTTGGTAATACAGGCATTAAGACCTCACTTTTTTGCAGCTTACTTTTAAAAGGTTGCATGCCAGTCTTTACATAAGCCTTTATTGCCAGGCACTGTGGAACAAGAGCATAGGCAAACACGATACGGTTTTAGATCTTTTCTGCGTTCATATTTTTTTTAACTGGGGCCCACTTTGAGTATTTAAAAATGATTTACTTTTTTTATTAAGCAATTCTAAAAATTCTAATTGACGCCCATAGTTTAAAAGGTCAAGATCAAAGGTATCGTCTTCAACATATCTAATGAATTCTTCTACGCGATACGTGGGAATATCAAAATTATCGGCTATAAAGGTGGAACCAAAATAGTATTTAATAGCGGTTGCTGGAACTTCTGGAATTCCGGCAGCCTTTTTATTTTTTACTTCAGATCTAAACAGTGGGATTAATAATTGATCTACGATGTTTACCACGTTTAAACCATTGATAAGTGTTCTGTCTTGTGTGGGGATGGCGATGTTATCAATTGGAGTTCCGCTGGCATCAAAAACCCCAAACGTATCGTTATTTTTGATTCCAAAATAAATGGCATCCTGTTTTTGGTTGAATGTTTTTACGATTTTAACGTCGTTTTTAATGTTACCGGTAAGTTCGTTGGTTTTGATTATAACTTCTTCTAATTCATTAATTTCTTCAATTAGAAAAATGCTTATTGTTTTTGATTCTAAAATAGCTTCATTAATCGCAATATCAAAGTTTTGATATTCTAAAGCTCTAATTTCTAGCAGGTCATTCAAGGCTACTGCAATTGTAAATCCCCCATTTTTATTAGAAACGGTACCTTTTGTTGAGGAAGAATTATAAATAGTAATACCTTCAATATCGTTGCCTTCGACAAGTATTATTCCGGTAACATTTTCACGTTTAATTTCTTGAGAAATAGCAAGAAAACTGATAAAAAATACAAATAATGGGACTAGTTTCTTCATAGATTTTTATTATAATATAAAAATAAATGTTTCGGGTTTAATTTCAATGCAAATGACTGTAACCTTTTGTTAAAAAAAGGATTGCTTAAATTTATGATGTATAATTTTGAGGTGAAATGTGCCTAAAGATGACACGGCTATGCTTTATTCTTCGCAGTGGTTATCCAAAAAAAAAATCTCTTCTTGAATAGTTACTTTAATTCACAAAACCGTTAGATTGGTTAACAATCTATTTTGTGAACTCATTGAGTACATGTCTTTTTAAAACTACCGAAATTCAATATATTCAAGAAAAAACACGGTAGCGTGTAACAATTTAAAAAAAATGATATCCTTATAACAACTATAATCACTAAAATTTAAAAAGATGTTTAAAAAACAAATAGACTTTCAGTTAAAAAAGATGACAAAAACAAGAAGTTTAGCAATTTTTCCAGTATTCGCATTGTTCCTTTTTTCAAATCATTCTGCGGCTCAATTAAAAGTAATTGATGTTGCGTCTTTTGACAAGGTTATTGTTAGCCCGCATATACAAGTTATTTTCAGAGAAGGCGCGAAAGAATCTGTTACTATTGAGTCTATTAAAGTACCTATTGAAAAACTAAATGTAAGTGTTAAAAACAATACGCTAAGTGTTTATTTAGAGGGAGCAAAAATAACGACAGGGACTAAGGAAGAATATGTAAACCACACGAAACACCGAACCTCTATTTATGAGGGCACTATAGTAAGAACAATCATAACATACAAAACAATAAACTCCTTAGACTTAAGAGGGGAAGAAAGGTTTGTATTTGAAAGTATGTTAGACACTAAAAACCTGCGTCTACATATTTATGGCGAATCTCACGTGTTTTTGCATAAGGTTGCTATTCAAAACTTAAAAGCTTCCATATACGGTGAGAGTTATTTGGAAATTATGGAAGGTACTGTTGAAAAACAAAAATTTACAGCCTACGGAGAAACTAAGATCAATACCTTGAATATAGAAAATACGGAAACCAGACTCACCGCTTACGGAGATGGAACTTTCAACTTTAATGTTTCAAAAAGGCTTAAAATAACGTCGTATGGCGAGGCTACAATAAATTATTCCGGTAGTCCAGACCTAAATAAAGGGATTGTGATAGGGGAAAGTAAAATCACAAAGGTTAATAAATAGGAACCCATAGATGAATTAAATAATCATGGTGCTTGCAGGATTACTTTTTATAGAATGCCAAACCCCGAAGAAAACAGAATCCTCCCCTTAAACAATTAGAAAACTTAATTGATCAATATGCAGAAGAAGCATTACAGAGCGGCAGCATCAACCCAATTACTGTAGTCGTTTATAAAGACGGTACTATGTGCCAAAATTATTATGGGAAAATAGATAGAAATTCTCAAAACCTGCCTATCTGAAAATTTATTACTGAATATTCTGCCTTCAGAAATAGCCGAAGAACTCAAAGCAAAGGGAAGCGCAGATGCCAGAGATTTTGATATGGTATCCATTCTATTTACAGACTTTAAAAGGTTTACTCAAGCATCAGAAAAGCTATCTGCAAAAGAACTTATTGAAGAGCTCAATGTTTGCTTTAAGACTTTTGATTACATCTGTGAAAGGCACGGCATAGAAAAGATAAAGACCATTGGCGACGCCTATATGGCAGCAGTGGGGGGTGCCAATACCATCAAAGATTCTATAAATAAAACACGGTGTTGGTGGCATTAGAGATGCAAACTTTTATTTCTAATCGCATTATTGAAAAAGATAAACTAAATGAAATGTCATTTAAGATGCGCTTAGGGATTCACACAGGCCACGTAATGGCTGGGATCGTTGGCATAAAGAAGGTTAAATATGATATTTGGGGAGATACAGTAAACACAGCATCGCGGATGGAAAGTAATGGTGAAATTGGCAAAGTCAATATCTCTGAAGGCACTCTTGCCTTGCTAAAAGACGATCCAGAATTCACCTTCGAGTCCAGAGGAAAAATTGAAGCCAAAGCAAAGGCGAAATGGAGATGTATTTTGTGAAGGTCAATTGGAATAAGAAATAAATGCCGTAAAAATGCTAAAAAGCAAACATCAAAGCGTTTTTCTAAAGGTATTAACATCGAAAAAATAAGTCATCTTTAAAGATACTGTCTGGTTATTATCTGCCTTCACCACACCGCTTAGATTATCAAAATAACTTGAGCGAACATTGGTGTTAAACGCATTGGCGCCTAGTTTGTATCCTAGGCTTATTTCGCTGGCAGGAGCAAATTGCCACCGCGCTACAAAATCAATATTAAACTGGTTAAAATTATCATCAAACTCGCTTAGGTTTAGGGCGACATCATTTGCTCTTAAATCTCCATTTTCTTGCAAGGTAAATTGATCTTTATAAGCTACTTGGATCCAGTAATGACGCAGTCGTACATTCATATTTATTTTGGCATTCACGCTGTAATTTAATTGGAGTGTATTCACGAGTTGATTGATATCCCGCTGTCCAAAGAGTATGGCGTCCTCTGTGGTAATTAAAAAACCCACATTGTCTTTTTGGTTTTCTATAGCTTGGGAGAAATATAAAAAGAGATGCTGTTCAGGGCGCGCTCTAATGCCATACCCTGTAATAAATATACTGTCAAAAGTAGGTGAGGAGAGATAGTTTATTAAGATCAGATATCCAGCGAGGGAGAGGTTTTTATTGCGGTTGGTTTGGTATTCTAAGAACGTTTCGGTGTAGGTGGGTATATTGAATGGTCGATCTTGTTGCCTAGCTTCATAAAAGTTTTTACCAGGTTCTACGTAGGTTAATTCTGTAAAATAGGAATGGTTGTTTTTCTTGAAATTTCCGTTGGTTCCTAATTTATAATAGGCGAGTTCTTTTTCGAAAAGCGAGTAATAATACCTGCGTTGTGTATCAAAAAAGTGACTGTAGCGTGCGAGCTTGCTGGTGGGATTATTTTCAGTAAAACGAAGGTCTGCTCTAAAGGAAATTTGATTGTTTCGGGTTAAGAATCCAAAATCGTTGGGATCATAAGTTTCGTCGCGCAATAATGTGGAAGCGCCACCCGTCCATTTACCGCTTACTTTTCCTAGATATCCAAAATACTCATGCCCAAATTCATTTTTTTCTTCGGAAGTTTTACTCAAATATTTTTGAGATACTGCCTTTTTAAACCGGAAAGAATAGGTCCTGTCTTTGTTATAGAATGTCCCTAAAAGCGCCGACAAATTAGCATCATAAGTATTCCCGTTTCTAAGCACACTGTTATTTATAAAGGTAACGGAAGAGTTGTTTTTTAATGCTTGGTCCAGGACCAATGCATTGTAATTGGTCAATGGGTTTGTTTCCGCTTTGCGCGTTTCTCCAGTTTCGGTATTTGTTATAACTGCTTCACTTTTAGCCGTTATACCATTAAGCAACCCTATGGAAAGGCCGCTGGAGGTTTTCCCTGTGAACTTGACTAAATTCAAAATATTGGAAGTGATAGGGTTGGTGGTAATTTCTTCATTTTCGGTAATTTCAATGTGATTTTTATTAATGGGCGTATCGCCAATTCTGCGGGTATACAGATAGCCGCCTTTGTCAAATATTTCGGTTCCCTCAATAAAAAACTGTCGGTTTTCATTAAACCGAATTTCAAAAGGGGAGAGGTTAAAAATTTGGTCGTCACTTAATGCTTGGCTAAAATCTGGAATGAGCGAAACATCTAGTGTATAGGCGTTATCATACACATATTTAAGGTCCAGGCCACCATTTAAAGATGTTTTATGCGCGCCAGCGGTATTCTTTTCTTGTACGATCGAAACAAAGGGGTTAAAGGAAAGATTGAGCGGTGGTTTGATCACGGGCAATCCAGAAAGCTTGCCAAATTGGTTTAAGAAGCCGTCCACTTCGGGTTTGATTGGATTCCAAAAAGATTCTTCGTTTATATTGTTTGAAATGCGTTGAAAATTGATGCGGAAATTACTGAGGTCTTCCTTTGGAAACCGAATACTATTAAATGGAATCTTCATTTCAATTACCCAACGATCTTCTAAAATTGAGATTTCACTTTCATACACCACATTAAAATTATTGTAGCTACCAATGGCACTTAACTTTGAATCGTTTTGCACCCCTGCAGCTGTTACCGAAAAGTCAAACCCTTCGCGTGCCTCGCCAAAAGGATCTATTTGCAATCCAAAAACATCTGCATTCCCAACATCATCTCTAGCGGTAAGTTGGTTGTTTATTTCGGCTTTGTTTTCCACAAAATACTCTGCAGCGATATAGAGGTAGCTTTGATCATAGAGGAGTGCAATTTTTGATTTTCGTTTTGAAGGAGTCCCGTTTTCGGGTCGCGTTTGTATGAAATTCCCGTCTTGTAGATGTGTTTGCCAATCTATTTCTGTAACAGTACCGTCTATTTTAATAGCTTCAGTAACTGGATGTATTTCGATTGTTTTTTGAGCCTTTGCTTCCGTAGAAAAAATGGATATGAATAATAGGATACAAGAGCTAACTCGCAGTGGTTGCATAGTTTGTTTCATTTTGATTTGTATTATAATCTGAAACAAAGATGGATTAGCGTTTGGTATGTTAAGGTTAAGCACTCGGTTAAGGTTGGGTTAAGGGTGTTTTGGATGTGTTGGTGGTTCCGTTAACAAAGGGACAAGAATTGCCTATTGGTAGGGTTTTCTAGCGATTTAAGGTTAATGATGGGTTAACGATAGGGAAATCTTATGCAAAAAGGAGCAGTGATGTGTACTTTTGAGGTATAGTTCTAAAACAAAGCTAACAACCAATTATAAAAAGATCCTGTTGAAAAATAAAACCACCCTATTAATAATAGTCGCTTGCTTTGCCATCCTGGGGCTCTCTGCAATCCAAGGGTATTTAATACGCAATGCCTACCAACTAGAAAAAGAGGTTTTTCTTGATGAGACAAATGAAGCAATGTCTGGTATTCACACAAAAAAAGAAATTGAAGATTTGTTTCAAGTATTGAATGAAGCATTGGAATATGATATTTCAGATTTAAAAAATGGTAGGATGACCAATGCTCAAATTCTTAAAAATTTGAGTACACTCTCAGATAGTTTAAATGTGTTACATCAAGAATACTATAAAGAGGAATTGCTTAAAATTGGCTTGGATTATGCTGTAAAATATAAGGCAAACATTACGAGCATTATTGTTTACGAAGGATCGAAAGTAGATACAATTTTACCAACTGTAGGGGTAAAGAAGTCTTTTCTGTTTGGGGAAAACTTTAACGAAGACACTGCGATTTCAATTAATACCTCACGTATTTTTGATGAAAACGATTACATTTTTGCTTCTGAAGATGCTATCGTTACTAGAACGTTTGACTACGAAGTGCGTTCTGAAAGGCTAATCCTTATTGAGGATTATAACAGTATTGTATTTGAGAGAATGTCTTTGCTGTTAATTGCTTCTTCCTTAATTTTCTTAATTGTTGTTGGCTTATTTTATTATTCGATAAAAAATTTAATCACCCAAAAGAAGAACAGCGATATCAAAACCGATTTCATCAACAATATTACACACGAATTAAAAACACCGCTTGCCACCTTGAGTATTGCAACAAAAAGTTTGAAGAACGATGCAATTAAAAATAATGAAACAGCCTTTGATAATACACTCAACATTGTAACACGACAAAGCGATCGATTACAGAAGTTAGTAGATCAAGTACTAAATAATAGCTTGTCATCAGAATCTATCGCACTCAACCGAGAACAGATAATAGATAACCAATACTTTAAGGAGCTTGTTGAAGACTTTAAGCTTTCGACGCAGCGAAAAGACTTGTTGATCGAAAATAAAGTGTATCCTGAAGAAGTTTTATTGCGCATTGATAGATTTCATTTTAATACTGCTTTGCTTAATATCTTAGAGAATGCCGTAAAATATGGAAAAGAGCATACCAAGATCACCCTAAAAACTGAATTGAGAAATGCACACTACCACATTGTGATTGAAGATAATGGGATTGGTATTTCAGAAAAAAACAAACAACACGTATTTGATAAGTTCTACAGAGTGAGCGATGGTAATGTTCATGATGTAAAAGGGTTGGGGCTTGGTTTGTATTATACGTACCAAATAATAAAAGCGCACAATGGCCGTATTTGGGTGGATAGCGAACTTAATAAAGGGACTACATTTAACATCAAAATACCGATAAACTAATGGAAAAGAAGCACATTTTATTAGCAGAAGATGATTTTGATTTTGGCAGTATTCTCAAACAATATTTAGAGATTCACGATTTTAAAGTGAGTTGGGCACACGATGGCGAAGCGGCACTGCGTCTTTTTAAACAAGAACCCATTGCATTTGATATTTGTGTGTTTGATGTAATGATGCCCAAACTAGACGGTTTTAAGCTAGCCGAAAAAGTAATCCAGTTACATCCAGAAATACCGTTTGTGTTTCTTACGGCAAAGAAGATGAAGGAAGATCGTATTAAAGGATTAAAACTAGGTGCAGACGATTATATAATCAAGCCTTTTGAAGCAGACATTCTAGTCTTGCGATTGCATAATATTTTAAAAAGAGTACAACGTGTTCAAGTTTCAGTAAAGAAAGCGACCAGTTATACCATTGGAAACTATCGGTTTGATCCTGTGAACCATCAATTGATATTAAAAGACGCTGTACAGCGTATTACAGATAAGGAAGCGCAGCTTATCCAGTACCTGTACATCGCCAAAAATGAGCTTGTTAAACGCGATGATTTGCTCATTAACGTGTGGGGAAATGACGATTTCTTCTCCGGTCGCAGTATGGATGTATTTATTTCCAGATTGCGAAAATACTTTAAAGATGATCCCAACATAGCTATAGAAAGCACACGTGGTGTAGGGCTAACTTTTAAAGTTAAATGACATTTTCTGAATGATTTGAAAATGTGAGTGAATATGTTTTTTTTGTGAGTTACGTTTTTTGAAATTACTGGAAACATCCCTCTAACACTGTTCAAAAGAGGGATTCTTACTCTTGCTTTGAAAGTTTTTTTAATACTTATTAGTATTAATGAGAAGTTTCTTTATTTTTTTTGTTTGCGGAAAGGAGCCAAACGTCCCCCTTAGAAAGGGGACTGATAGGAATGTTCAACGTATTTTAAATTCAAAATTCAAAATCAACACCAATTAATTAAAGTCGAACAAATTCATAGTTCCGTTGAAGTATGGATATTAAAATCTAAAAATTATGAAAACTATATTGATAACAATTATGGCAATTAGCTCTGGTCTTATGGCCGCTTTTGCTCAAAAAAATCCGCCACCGCCATCTTCAGAAGTTTCGGTGCATAGTGATGAAACAAAGACCTCTTCAAACTACAGCTATTCAGAAAGTAGCGACGGTGATGATGGAGGGTCTTCAAATATTTCAGTGTCTACGAGTAGTACTGACGATTCGTACATGTTTAGAGCCCGTCACGATGGTAATAAAGATGCGAAAATCAAAGCATTGTTACTTAAAGAAATGGGAAGAAACAACCTAGAAGTTAAGAATGGGAAACACACTTGGGTTACTAATAGCGGAGGAGAAGAAGTGTATGAGATTAAGTTTAGCAAAGGGAGATTGAGAATTGATCTTGATAAGACGATTGCTTCAGCTGAATTAGAGAAAAAGATAGTGCGATTGGGAAAATCAGCAAGAACGATTATTTCTGGAGTTAGTGATGAAAAAAGAAAGGTAGTGACGTTACAAAGAGAAGCGGAGCGCATGCAACGTGCGGCAGACCGTATGCGAAGAGAGGCAGTTAGATTGCAAGAAGATCAACAACGCAATCAAGACCGTATAAAGCTTGAGGCAGATCGTCTAAAACGCCAAGCAGATAGGTTGGAAGATAATGTTCGTAGGAGCGGAGGTACTAGTACTGTGATACAAAATTTATTAGATGATCATCGTACTCGGTATGATGGTGTTAATCGTGGAACAGCTTGGGTATTACCCGGGCTGTTACCCGCGCTTACAAACGCTTTTATTAAAGACAAGCTTATCGATACTGGAAATGAAATTAATGTATTGAAAGAAACTAATGCGATGTACGTTAATGGAAAACAAATTGGATCTTCAAGTATGGGAACCTACAAAAGTATTTTTAGAACCTATAATGTAAACGGAAACTTTAATTTTAATAAGTCGAATAATCATATTGTGTTTATTGAAAATGCAGTAGCAATTGAACCTATAATAAGAGCCTTGGAAGCTGAAGGTTTTATTTCTTCCATAAATAAGAAATTGAAACTAGAAATTAATGGAGATTCTGTAATCCGAAATGGGGAAGAACTATCGGTGAACGCGGTAAACTTAATTAACGAATTGTTATTGCGTAATAATGTGGTTGCAGCGCCGGGGAAGGTGCTTGAGATTAGAAGCAACAATAATTATCAATTGGGCTATAATCTGGATAAAAAAACGTTTTTAGGTACTTGGGTGATGAATGATTAATCGCTGAAATATTAATAGTTAAGCAGTTTTATAAAGTAAGGCTTCAATATAAAACTATGCATAAAATAGCTATATGAGATATTTAACAAAAAAATCGCATTCTATAAAAATAAAATGCGATTTGATTATACAAACGTGTACTTGTGTTATGAACGACCGTAAAGTCCTTCATACAAGTCTTTGTACATTTCCTTAATTACTTTGCGTTTTGCTTTCATTGTTGGGGTTAGCTGCCCGTCTTCTATACTCCAAATATCTGGGGTAAGTGCAAAGGTTTTTATCTTTTCCCATTTTCCAAAACGCTCATTATAGGTGTCTATTTCTTTTTGAATATAGGAAATAAGCACTTCGTTTTTCGAGGCTATAGCGATATCTTTTGGGATGTTTTTCTCCTCGCGATCACTCCACTCACTTATAAATTCCCAGTTGGGTTGTATAAGTGCTGCTGGCATTTTTTCTCCATCCCCAACCACTAAAATTTGTTCGATAAAGCTAGATTGCTTCATCGCATTTTCAATGAGTTGTGGCGCTACATATTTACCTCCACTGGTTTTAAACATCGACTTTTTTCGATCGGTGATTTTTAAGAATCCTTCACTATCAATTACTCCAATATCTCCTGTGTGGAAGTAGCCATTTTTAAGAACTTCAGCCGTTTGATCTGGGTCTTTGTAATAGCCTTGCATTACTTGGGGTCCTTTGACTAAAATTTCTCCATCTTCTGCAATTTTTATTTCAGTATCTGGGAGTGCTTTTCCTACAGTTCCAATTTTAAAGCCATTGTTACGCATATCATTTACCGTAACTACTGGAGAGGTTTCGGTCAAGCCATAGCCCTCCATTACTGGACATCCAGCGGCGTTGAACACTCTTGCTAATCTGGGTTGCAGTGCAGCACTTCCTGATGCTATTGCTTTTAAGTTTCCACCAAGAGCAATTTGCCATTTACTAAAGATTAATTTTCTAGCGATACCAAGTTTAGTTTCATACAACCAACCATTTTGGCCATAGGGTTCCCATTTCAAACCTAAGTCTACAGCCCAAAAGAATAATTTCTTTTTGATACCTGTGAGTGCCGTTCCTTTTGCAATAATTTTATCATATACCTTTTCCAACAATCGCGGTACTGCGGTCATTACTTCAGGGTGTATTTCTTGTAAGTTTGCACTAATAGTTTCTAAACTCTCTGCAAAGTGAATGCTTACACCACAGTATTGGTACATATATAAAAGCATACGCTCATAAATGTGGCAAACAGGTAAAAAGCTCAATGCTGTGGATTTGCCCATAACTATGGGTAGTCTTCCTTCACTGTGTTTTGCGTTGCTAGCAATATTTTTATGGGACAGCATAACTCCTTTTGGTTTTCCCGTAGTTCCAGAGGTATAAATAAGTGTCGCTAAGTCGTCTTCGTGAACAGCATCCATTCTTTTTTGGACTTCTTCTTGAAGATCTTTGTTTGCATCTCCAAGTTCTAAAACTGTATTCCAGTTATCGCAATCATTAATTGCATCAAAGCTATACACTCCTTTTAAGCTTGGAACGTTGCCTTTTATTTTATTTATCTTTTCCAACACTTCATTACACGAAACAAAAACGTAGGTAGATTCAGAGTGATTCAATACATACTCATATTCTTCTTGCGAAATCGTAGGATAAATAGGTACATCTTGCGCACCCGTTTGGAGAATACCTATGTCGCAAATATTCCATTCGGTTCTATTTGTCATAGATATAATAGCCACCTTGTCGTTGGGTTTTACACCAAGTTTAATAAGGCCTCGGCTCATTGCGTTAGCTTTATCTAGATATTCTTGCGTTGAAGTTTTAACCCAAGTACCGTCTACTTTGCTAACAAGGGCTCCCTCTTGCGGGTATTTTTCAAGCTGATAGTAGGGAAAATCAAATAGTCTTTTAGGATCTGTCATTTTTCTTTATAATTTTATTGCAGTACAAAATAAGAAAAAATATTCATTTTTATATATTTCTTTTTTATGTACACAGAAAATAAAAATACCGCAGTCTTTGTTATTGTATTTTAAGGATAATTTAAAAAGGAGAAATTAATTTTTAATAATTTTGAAGGTTTCGGAAAGGGCTCCTGATGTTAATTTCATAATATACAATCCAGTGGTAAAACGACTGTAATCAACTTGAATATTCTTTGTGCTGCTTTCTTGTTGTAAAACACGTTGGCCGTGCATTGTAAAGATTTCAATGGAATAGTTAGACAGATTTGTGTTAATGGTAAGTTTGTCTTGAACAGGGTTAGGGAAAATATTAAAATTAGCAACCGCTGTGTCTTCAACTTCAAGTATACCCTCTACAATATTAAACGTTAAATCGTCAAAATAGAACCCATCCTGACGCAAAAACCCGTCAGACCTAATGATGAATCGTGCAAGCACAGTTTCGCCTAAATAGTCGCTTAAATCTATTTCTTCAAGAACCCAATCAGTACGAGCGCCGTCATATAAGGGGTCTCCGGTAGGTTGGCTTTCTTCGTTACTTCCAGGATTGGTATAATTCCCACATTGTGCTATCCAATTGTTTCCATCATCTATGGATATTTGAAATTGTGCATAGTCAAAACCATCTTCAATTTCCCATTGTGCGTAAAAGGTAACATTGGCACCAGAAGCACCCGTTAAATCAATAGGGGAATCTAGTGTTATTGATTCGTTGGTGTTGTTTTGGTAATCTCCGTTAGGTGAATCTGTAATGGAGGAAGAGGGCGACACAAAAACTTGCGTAGTAGTACCAAAGCCATTATTATCAAAATTCGCAGTAGTGCTATCCCCATTATCTGTGAATACGGAAGTTAATTCGCCAAAAAGCTTGCGTACGCTAAGCTTGGTGTCAAATGTTCCATTATTTACCACTAAATCGTATATGATTTCATCTCCATTAGTAACCGCTCCCGTTAAGAAATAAGTAATCGTCCCATTTTCTGTTGCTAATAAATCCACACCTGAAAAAACTTGTGGAGCCCCAACAGTTCCAATGTTAGACGATACTGGTTCTAAGGTGACGGTAAAACTTCCATTTCCGCTTAAACCTAGACGTCGCAAATCAAAACTCGCAACATTCTCAAAAGATTCTCCTAAAAATAAGGGAGCCGTATCTTTAATCGCTGCGTAGTTGTTGATCATTTTTGATGCGGTAAGGTTATGATACATCATTCCTTTTGCAATAGGCACTATTTGATTTGAAGGAGGCCAAAATGTTGGGCCAATCTCTGGCGTGTAGGCATAAATTTTATCGTGCGTTTCAACAGTACCATACATAAAATCATCACTATCTCCAGCGGCGGCATACAATTCTGAAGAAAGGATATTGTTAAAGCCATTTTTTGAGACCAATTCTGCTCCTAAAGCATTTAACAAAACTTCATCGGGAGATGGAGTGTTTATAGCATATCCAAAAGGTCTAAGCAATAAATTTCCGAAGCTATGGTTGTTAAAAGCCATAACAAAATCGTGCTGTTCTACAAACCATTTCATAGCTTGGTTTTCTATTTCAGAGAAAGGAGTAGTACCGCGATAGGTGTCACTTTCTGGATTCCCAGAACTACCTTCGCCGCCCCACATACCATTGTTGGAATCACCATTTATAAAATATTGATAATTACGGTTATTATCAACACCAAATTGTCCATTTCCATTATTTCTTCTATTTTTTCTCCAAAAACCCCCTCCATTAGGATCTGTTCTTTCATTATATAAATAGCCATCGGGGTTTAGAACCGGAATAAAATAAAGCTCGCTATTATCAACAATGCCTTTTACTTCTGGGTCTGTATCATAATTTTCTAATAAATACCACATATAAAAAATGAGCTGCGATAATGACATAGGCTCACGTGCGTGGTGAATGGCCGAAAATAAAATTTGAGGTTCTCCTTCTTCTACATCAGGATTATCGCTAATACGAACCCATTTAATACCATTTCCACCAATAGAAGGAAATGTAGTATTGTCAGGTTCTCCTTGGGTTAAGAAATTATTGATATCAGATTTTGCTGAAATAAGGTTGGGATACAAAGTTCTCATTTGATCTAATTCATCCAACATTTCTTGATAGGTTAAAAAACCGCCCATAGATCCTAATTCAAAATTCGCTGGGGTTTCATAATCACTTCCAGATTCTGCACAGGTTAAATTTCTCTCGGGTAATCGCAAACTGTTTTGTTGTTGAAAGTGTTCTTTAACATCTTCGATTATTATTTCAACTTGAAATCCATTGATTCGAGCAATTTCCAATTGTGCTTCAGAAAATTCTGATACCACAAAATAACCCATTTTATGCTGCCCATGATCTACTGGTAAGCCTAAAGACTCTAATCTCTGTAGCGCTTCAGTTTCTGAGTATAAAATTTTTGCTCTTTGGTATTTCTCTGTTGTAACTTGACCGAAGTTTTGAAACGTGGTGAATACAACGACAATACATAATAAGTAATTTTTCATAAAACTATTGGGGTGCTAGATAAAAGGGTTTGGACAGTAAAACTAGCCAAACCTTTCAGTTTTTTATGTTAAAGAGTATATAACTGTGAGAAAATTACTTGTTTTCAAGCCATTTTCTGGCATTTACAAATCCCTCTAGCCACGGCGAAACATCGTCATTTCTATCGCTTGGGTAATGACCCCAGTTCCAAGGAAAAGTAGAACGTTCTAAGTGCGGCATCATTACCAGATGTCTTCCTGTAGGATCTGTCATCATTGCGGTATTATAATCACTTCCGTTAGGATTTGCAGGGAAGGCGTCATAGCCATATTTCCCAACAATATTATAATGATTTTCTTTTTGCGGAAATAAAAATTTACCTTCCCCGTGCGCTGCCCAAATACCTAGGGTACTTCCAGCCAATGAAGAGAGCATCACCGAATTGTTTTCTTGAATTGTTACCGAAGTAAATGAACACTCAAACTTGCCGCTGTCATTATGAAGCATTTTTGGTTTCTCTGCATCATCGGGAGTTAGCAATCCTAATTCTACAAACAATTGGCAGCCATTACAAACGCCCAATGAAAGCGTATCTTCACGATCAAAGAATTTTTTCAATGCTTTGTTTGCTTTCTCGTTGTATAAAAAAGCACCGGCCCATCCTTTGGCGCTTCCTAAAACATCACTGTTTGAGAAACCACCTACCGCAGCAATAAAATGAATGTCTTCCAATGTTTCTCGACCGCTAATTAAATCGGTCATATGTACATCTTTTACATCAAAGCCTGCTAAGTACATTGCGTTCGCCATTTCACGTTCGCTATTACTTCCTTTTTCTCTAATGACTGCTGCTTTGATTCGGTGGCCGTTATATTGATCTAGTTTCCCAGTAAATTGTGTTGGAAATGTAAATTTAAGTGGTTGATTCTTATAATTTTCAAAACGTTTTTTGGCTTGAGATCCACTTTGTTTTTGGTCTAAAAGAAAGGAGGTGTTATACCAAACATCTCTCATTTCAGCAATATCAAGTAGGAGTTCATTACTTCCTACTCTAATTTTTAAGGCAGTAGTTTCAGCAACAGTTCCAAGGATATGAAATTGGATGTTGTTTGAGGTAAGTGAAGTTTCTAAAAAGGAGTTGTTTTTCGCTTGTATTACAATTCCGCAGTTTTCAGCAAACAACATCTTTGTCATATCCTCACCTAAACCAGATAAATCTAGTGTTGCGCCAATATTAGGCGTTGCAAAGAACAATTCTAAGAGCGTAGTTATAAGTCCGCCAGATGCTACATCGTGACCTGCTATGATTTCGTTTTCAATAATTAGTTGTTGGATCGTGTTGAAAACTGTTTTTACATACCCAGCACTTTTTACTGTTGGTGCTTCCGTACCAATAGCATTTAGGGTTTGATAAAATGCAGAACCACCTAGCTTAAAGTCATCTTGCGAAATATTAATATAGTACAAGTTTCCTCCTTCGAGTTTTGCGACAGGTTCCACCACTTTTTTAATATCATCGCATTGACCGGCTGCAGAAATAATTACGGTTCCTGGAGAAATCACATCTTCATTCTTATATTTCTGTTTCATCGATAAAGAATCTTTTCCCGTTGGGACATTAATTCCTAATTCGATACTAAAATCGCTTACTGCTTTAACTGCTTTATACAATCTTGCGTCTTCCCCTTCATTATTGCAAGGCCACATCCAGTTTGCTGAAAGGGATACACTTGTTAGCTTGTTCTCTAGAGGTGCCCATATGATGTTTGTAAGGGACTCGGTTATTGCATTTCGAGATCCTGCAACGGGATCAATAAGTCCAGAAATAGGAGCGTGACCAATACTTGTAGCGACCCCTACATTGCCGTTATAATCCAGCGACATCACACCACAATTGTTTAAAGGTAATTGTAATGGGCCTGCGCATTGTTGTTTGGCAACTTTACCAGTTACACAACGGTCTACTTTGTTTGTTAACCAATCTTTACAAGCAACAGACTCTAGCTGAAGTACGTGCTCAATATATGTTTTAATGTTTGCTAGCACGTATTCACCATTAGTGTACTTACGAGCTACAGTTACATCATTCATTACTGTTTTTGGAGAACTCCCAAACATATCTGCCAACTGAAAATCCATAGGCTTTTCTCTCGTGGTTTTACTTTCAAATACAAACCTATGATCCCCTGTAACGGCCCCCACCTCATACATTGGCGAGCGTTCTCTTTCTGCGACTCTTTTAAGCGTTTCGATATCTTTTTTGCCAATAACAAGTCCCATTCTTTCTTGAGACTCATTGCCAATAATTTCTTTTGCCGAAAGTGTTGGATCACCAACAGGCAAGGCATCTAAGTCAATATTTCCTCCTGTGTCTTCCACCAATTCACTTAAGCAATTAAGATGTCCTCCAGCGCCGTGATCGTGAATAGAGACTATTGGGTTTTTTTCGCTTTCCACCATAGCACGAACTGCGTTAGCGGCTCTTTTTTGCATTTCTGGATTGGAACGTTGGATCGCATTTAATTCAATACCGCTGCTAAAGGCACCCGTATCTGCGCTAGAAACGGCAGCTCCTCCCATACCAATACGGTAATTATCTCCACCTAGAATAACTATTTTATCTCCGGTTTGTGGTGTGTCTTTTAAAGCTTGATCTGCTTTTCCATAGCCTATACCTCCAGCCATCATGATTACTTTGTCATATCCCAATTTACGAGCAGTGGGCCCTTCGACATGCTCGGGATGACCCAAGGCCGAAGTGTCATTATGCTCAAAAGTGAGTACAGAGCCAGCAATAAGAGGTTGTCCAAATTTATTTCCAAAATCTGATGCACCGTTACTTGCTTTGATTAAAATATCTAAAGGCGTTTGGTATAACCAATCTCTAGCGTCCATTGCGTTTTCCCAAGGACGCTCGTCGTTTAGCCTTGAGTAGGAGGTCATATAAACTGCTGTTCCTGCTAAAGGCAACGAGCCTTTTCCGCCAGCTAATCTGTCTCTAATTTCTCCACCACTACCCGTTGCGGCACCATTAAAAGGTTCAACAGTTGTTGGGAAGTTATGTGTTTCAGCTTTTATAGAGATCACACTTTCATGTTCTGTCTTTTTATAATAATCTGGTTTGTCTCCACTTTTAGGAGCAAACTGTGTCATTGTTGGTCCTTTTATAAAAGCAACATTGTCCTTGTAAGCTGATACAATAGTATTTGGGTTTTCTGCGGAAGTTTTACGAATCATCTTAAACAATGATTCAGGCATTTCTTCGCCATCAATGATAAAAGTTCCATTAAAGATTTTGTGTCTGCAGTGCTCACTGTTTGCTTGGCTAAAACCAAAGACTTCTGAATCTGTTAGTTTTCTACCTAATTTCTTCGAAAGATCGTTCAGATAACCGACTTCCTCGTCGTTTAGTGCGAGACCTTCTTGTGTGTTATATCCAGCAATATCATCAATGTTGAGAATGGGCTGAGGTGTGACATCAATATCGAAAATTTTCTGATGTAATGCGGTATACCCTTGAAGTAACATGGAATCAAAACCTGTAGTTTCAGAACCCGCTTTAAACTCCTCAATACGAACTAAATTTTCAATCCCCATGTTCTGAGCGATTTCAACAGCATTGGTGCTCCAAGGAGTAATCATTGTGACACGAGGTCCAATAAAAAAACCCGTCAAAGCGGATTTGTTTAGTTTGGGTTTGTTGCCAAAAAGCCATATTAATTTATGGGTTGTGTTTTCTGATAAAGCGTCTCGAGATTGAACAACATAAATAGTTTCCTTCTCACTGCCAAAAAAATGAATCATTTCCTCTATAGAATTATTTAAAAACAAAGGTAGCTATTTTTAGGAGTATATTTTTCTAATAAAAGTATCACTATTTATAAGTTTTGAAGTAAGTTTTCAACAATTACTAGTATTTTGCGAGGACCAAGAAAAATAATTAAAACTACCGTCATGAAATTTAAATTTATGTTGTTGATAGCAATCTTTTTCTCTGCTATTGAAGTATTTGGACAAGACAAGCTTCCGCCGTCATCAGTAACCACAGGAATTTTTTTAGGAGAAACGATACCGCTAAGAGATTTTGTGACAATAGACGAGTCTGCTTCTGAGGGGCCTAACAGGCTTAAGGTTGTACAAAACAAATTAAGAGCAAATGAAAAAGTAAATCAAAATGCATTACCACTAAATGGAGATCCCTTACGACAACAAGCCAATGGAGGGGTAACTATTGAAGCATTGGAAGCTAATTTTGACGGGATTGCAGGCAATGAAGCTGGCGGGTTTACACCACCAGACCCAACGGGTGCAGTTGGACCAAATCATTATGTAAATGCGGTTAATGTTGCCATTAAGATTTTTGATAAAACAGGATCTTTATTGGTAGGGCCTACTTCTTTAGGAGATTTTTTAGGTTCAGGAAATAATAATGGAGACCCTATTGTTCTTTATGATCAATTAGCAGATCGTTATTTTGTGAGTCAGTTTGGACCATCTGGAAATGGATTGCTTGTAGGGGTATCGACGACCCCAGATCCAACTGGCACCTATTTTGTATATGAGTATACTTTTAATTCTTTCCCAGATTACCCACATTACACGGTATGGCCTGACGGTTATTATTTAACCGCAAATAAGGGTGGTGCTAATACTACTTTTGTCATTGAAAGAGATGTTATTCTTGCAGGCGGTAACAATCCTCAAATCGTAGGATTTGATCTTCCTGGAGTCGCAAACAATCCAAACACAGTGTTTTCTCCAGAACCAGCAAACCTAACAGGAACTGATTTCCCTGCAGACGTGCCTGGCTATATTGTGTATTTACAAGATGATGGATGGGGAGGAATTTCATTCGATCATTTAAAAGTTTGGGAAATAGAGGTAGATTGGACAGATATAAATAACTCTTCGATATCTTCTCCTTTAGAAATTCCTACAGCACCTTTTGAAGCTACTTTCGCGCCTTTTGGAACGGGAGATGTTGACCAACCAGGCACGAATCAAAAAATTGATATGATAGGTGGTATCATTTCATATGCTGCAAACTACCGTTCATTTGGAACCTATAACACTTGGATTATAACATTCAACGTTGATGTTGATGGCAATGATACTTCTGGAGTGAGGTGGGTAGAATTAAGAAATGATGGCACTAATGGCTGGTCTATTTTTCAAGAAGGGACCTATGCGCCAGCAGATGGTTTAAGTCGCTTTATGGGCAGTGCGGCAATGGATGCGGCAGGTAATATTGGTCTTGCATTTAATGTTGCAAGTGCCACTGAACCGGCTGGAATAAGATATACAGGGCGTTTTGATGGCGATGCATTAGGAGAAATGACCGTTGCAGAGACTACGATTGTTGATGGAGTAGGAGTTCAAACATTTTCAAACAGATTTGGAGATTATTCTCATTTAACGATGGATCCAGATAATTTTACCTTTTGGCATACGGCAGAATATTTTACAGCAGATAACAATTGGAGTTCGCGAGTAGCTTCCTTTACATTATCTAGTGGTTTTAGTAATGATGTAGGAGTTAACAATATAATAAATCCTGAAGATGGAGTGTTAACTGCAACAGAGTCTGTTGAGGTTTCAATTAGAAATTTTGGTATTGATCCACAAGGAAATTTTCCAATAACCTTAGTACTTGATGGTACCGTTGTAGCAACCGAAATATTTTCGGGAACTATTTTATCTAATGCAACAGGAACCTATACGTTTACTCAAACAGTAGATCTTTCAACCCAGGGCCAAACCTACGAGTTAAATGCTAGTGCCGATCTTACAGGAGATGAATTTGCTGGAAATAACAGCTTCTCAAAGAATGTTACTCATTTATTAACGAATGATATAGGTGTTACTGAAATTACCTCGCCAGATACAGGAAGTGGTTTAGGGGTTTTAGATATTATTGTAGATATTACAAATTTTGGAGCAAACCCTCAGTCTAATTTTGAGGTAATCTATACCATTAATGGAGGTGCCCCAGTGACCGAAGTTTTTACAAACACAATAAACTTAGGAGAGTCAATGGCATTTACATTTGCAGCACAAGGAGATTTTACCGCGCTTGGAGATTATACAATTGTTGCGCAAACCTCTTTGAATGCGGATCAATTGGCAGCTAACAATCAGACTATAAAAATAGTAACGAATAATTTATGCCAACCCACTGGAAATTGTGAATTTGGAGATGGATTTCAATTCGTTTCGGTAGCAGATATTAACAATCCTTCTGGATGCGAAGGGTATGGAGATTTTACAGATCTTATAGCAAATTTAGACAGTGCATCTTCAACACCAATAACGTTTACTACAGGATTTGGAGACCAATTTGTTAATGTTTGGATTGATTTTAATGATGATTTTAGTTTTACTAATGATGAATTAGTCGTTAGTGATTATGTAATTGCTCCTGGTCAAAATGGGGGGAGTTATACAGAAACTACAACCTTAACGGTACCTGCTAACGCAGCAATGGGATTGCATACTATGAGAGTGAAATCTAATTGGAATGGTCCAGTACCGCCAGATTCCTGTGAGGAAACAGATTATGGTGAAACAGAAGATTATACTGTGAATATTGGATTTTTAGGAGTTAATGATTTTGATTTATTGAACTCTGAAATTATAATTGCTTCTAAGGATAATTCGATATTTGAGGTAACTTTAACTACTGCTTATAAAGGTAAAATGTATGCGACCATTTATAATTTACTAGGACAACAACTAAAAACTATTTTATTAGATAATTATGATGGTACCAGTTATAAAATAGAAGTTGATATGCGAGATGCATCTAGTGGAAGTTATATATTAAAAGTTGGAGGAACAAAAACAGATGTTAGCAAAACAGGGCGCTTTATTGTAAAGTAATTAACTACTTTACCCTTTTTGATATCTTTAATAGGTATCGTATAAATTATTACTTAAATTGTAAAAACTTGATATTTAACTAAATATAAACGTATGAATTTTAAAAGTATTCTTAGTACACTAGCGGTTATTGCTTGTACTTCAGTATTGTTTTCTCAAGAAAAAAATGCGCCCTCTGAGATAATACGAGGGGAATTTATTGGTAAAACAATCCCATTGCGTGATATGCCAACGGTTGCTGAGCTTAAAGCGGAAGGTTTAGAAAGCGTACGAGAAGTTAAACAACGTTTTGACCCAACCGTTATAGGAGCAGAACCAGTTTTAGTTGGAACTATTGAGCAAACTCCAGATCCAGTTATTCAAACAGAGCAAGGTACTAGAGAACTATTAACCACCATGCAAAACTTTGATGGCGCAACCATTCAAGAAGGCGGAGCTATACCACCAGACCCTTCTGGTGCGGTTGGACCAAATCACTATGTTCATGCGGTAAACTTAGTCGTTAAAATATTTGATAAAAACGGAGGATTACTTGCGGGACCCACATCTTTAGGAACTTTTCTTGGATCTGGAAATAATAATGGGGATCCAATAGTAATGTATGATCAGATGGCAGATCGTTTTTTCGTTAGTCAATTTAGAATATCAGATAATGCTTTAATTATTGGTATTTCGGAAACACCAGATCCTACAGGAAGTTATAGTGTATACGAATATCCATTAAACTCCTTTCCTGATTATCCCCATTATGCTGTATGGCCAGATGCTTATTATATGACAGCGAATAAATCTAATGGGAATACGACCTACGCAATAGATAGGCAAGCTCTTTTAAACGGAGATGCAAATCCAACCATTCTAGGATTCAACTTGCCTGGAGTTCGTAGAAATCCATTCACCGTTTTTAGTCCAGAACCTGCTCATTTATTAGGAACGGATTTTGACACGGGCACGCCTGGGTATATTGTTTACCTTCAAGATAACCAATGGGGGGGAGGAGTTGATTTTGATCACCTTAAAGTTTGGGAAATTGACGTAGATTTTAATACGCCAAGTAATTCAACAATTTCAGCGACTCCGTTAGAAATCCCAACGGCTGCTTTTGATTCCTTTTTAAGACCTTTTGGGAGTGGTGATATTGATCAGCCTCAAACTACAAGAAGATATGATGCTCAGAGTGGTATTATAAGTTTCGCAGCAAATTACAGAAAATTTGCTGGGCATAATTCTTGGGTAATTACTTTTAATACGGATGTAGGAGGAGTTACTCCAGGGATACGCTGGATAGAATTAAGAAACGATGGCACAAATGATTGGGAAATATTTCAGGAAGGCACCTATGCTCCAGATGACGGTGAAGGAAGGTTTATGAGCAGTGCTGCTATGGATATTAATGGAAATATTGGTATGGGCTATAACTTAGGAAGTGAAGAAACATTTGCAAGTATTAAATTTACTGGACGGTTTGATGGGGATGAATTAGGTGTTATGACATTTCCAGAAAGTACCATAATAGATGGAACTGGAAGGCAAACGAATACAAACAGGTTTGGTGATTATTCACACTTAACTATGGATCCTGACGGACTCACTTTTTGGCATACTTCAGAATATTTTGTTGGTGTAAATCAATGGAGAACTCGAATAGCATCATTCAGATTAAACAATGGTTTCAATTCAGATATTGGTGTTTTTAATTTTGATAGTCCAGAAAGCGGTAATTTAACAAATGCCGAAACGGTTACCGTAAAAATCTTCAATTTTGGTAATGACCCACAATCTAATTTTGAGGTTGCATTATTATTAGATGGAGCTCCAATAGTAACTGAAAATTTTACAGGAACGATTCAACCTTTAGAAGAAGCAACATTTACATTCGCTCAAACTTTAGACTTGTCTACTCCGCAACAATCGTATACTATTGAAGCAAGAACTTCTTTAGGTGGTGATCAAAACATTCCAAACGATGGGTTTACTATTGTTGTAGATAACACCATCTTATCCACTGAAGATGTAGAATTTAATGCAGGTGAATTTTCAATTCTTCCTACTTCTTCAAAAATATATGATTTAAACTTTACAACTAAAAGAGATTTCGGTGATGTAAACGTAAAGGTATATAATACACTGGGTCAATTAGTTTCTTCCGGGATGTTAATTAAAAGCGGTAACGAATATGGAACCAAACTTGATTTATCTTCCTCTCCTGTTGGAGTATTCTTTGTCGCACTAAATAGTGGTGAATACAAGGCAACAAAACGTATTATAAATAAGTAACACATTTGATTATTTCTAATTAAAGACCGCTTTTAGCGGTCTTTTTTTTCTTAACAACCTTACTTATTTATTTTTTAAAACCCTGTAAATAATATGTTTGCTGGGTTCTAATATTTTTGGTTAGGGATACGAACATCTAGAATTTTGCTATAATAGTAGGATGCAATTCTTGTGAGCGAATTTTTCTTGAGGAGATAATTTGGTTAAATTACTACTTTGTCGCTACTACAAATTTGGAGGAAAACTTTGACTATAAATTAAATATAGACTTAAGAAGCGTTTCTTTGTCCATAGCGGTTTTTTATTATAACCTATCTGTTACTAGTAGTATCCCTAATCATATCTCAAAGGAGCTCTCCTAATTATTGAACATTACTATTACTATTAATGCTTTACTTTAATTTAGTAATACCTAAAAAAAAACTCCCGTCTAGGAAGACGAGAGTTTTAAATAAATCATTAGATGTTTCTCTTAGTCATTCTCATCATCACTAGTTTCATTCGCAATAATAGTCTTTGCAGGGGTAATAATAGTATTGTTCTTGAATTGAGAATCATTTTCACCTTCAAACAATGTAAGTTTTGCAAAAGCATCAGTGTTAATTATTTCATTTTTTGCAATAACCAAAGTTGTTAAATTCTCATTATTAGAAAGTGAATAAGGCATTGTTCCAGTTAGGTTATTGTCAAATACATTAAATACTTTTAAATTTTCTAGACTCCCAATACTTATTGGAATACTACCTTCTAAACTATTACTACTCACGTGAAATTCTTTCAAATTCTTAAGATTACCAAGATTTGAAGGGATCGTACCAGAAATATTATTTCCATTAATGGCAAAAATCTCGAGATTGTGTAGCTGATTAATATTCGTAGGGATTTTACCAGATAACTTATTAAAAGAAAGCTCTAATTTAAATAAATTCGGGAAGTCGCCGATAGAGTTTGGTAAAATACCATCCAGATTATTAAACAATAAACTTATAGAAGTAACAGAATTATCGACTACGGTTACCCCGTGCCATTTTTCAACAGGCTCATTTAAATCCCAAGTACGCAACCATTTTTCGCCTTGAGTAGCGATATACAAGTCTGTTAATGCATCTTTTTCGCTTTGCGGGATAGAAGCAAATAAAGTAGAAGTACCAATTAAAACGGTTATAAGTAAAAGAATATTTTTCATGATTTGTTTGGTTTTTTATACATTACTCTGTAAATAAAACACAAAAAATGGTATAATGCAAATTTTATCGATAAAAAACACTGATGAAGTGTATTATTATTCTGCAAAGCGCAAAATAGAGGGAGTGTGAATCTCGTGAACACCGTCAAAAACATTTATTTCTAGTCGGTTATGAAATAGTTTTGAAGCTTTTAATGTCTCTTCAGTCTTTTTTGCTGCATTAATATATTTGTCTTTATTTCCATAGAGATAAATTACCTTCGTGTCTGCATCCAGATAGTCAAAACTTTTGGGGTTGAGTTCTATAGGAATTCCGCCACTGTGTAAAATTAATTTTGAACAAGCGATTTTTCTGGAAGCCATCCATCTTGTTGCAATAGAAACTCCTTGTGAATACCCTAAAATAATAATAGTACAGTCTTCTTTTATGATCTCTACATCCACTACTTTATCAATATAATTTAAGGCATTTTCGGTTTCGAGTTTTGTATTTTCTTTTGTTAGCCAGCAAGCTCCAACATGTTTAAAGGAAGTGCCCAAATAATGTTTGGAAGGTGCCTGAGGGGCAATGATGAAGTTTTCATCAGGGTTTAAACCTTCGAAATACCTTAAAAAATAGCGACTTAGAAATCCTAAGCCATGAAATACAATCCAAATATTCTTGGTATTTTCAGTAAGATCATTGAGCGTACAATAGGTGTTTTTTGTTGTATAAGAAACTTGTTTTTCTTGAGCCATTTTTAGTTCTTTTTGTAGCTTTACAAAAGTAAACATATACAATGGATAAAGAGAAAGAGGAATTATTAAAGAAGTGTGATTTAATGTGCAAGAATACATTAATGGAAACACTAGATATAAAATTTATTGACATTACTAATGATACTGTTGTTGCACAAATGCCAGTGACTAGTAAGGTGCATCAACCAGACGGTGTTTTGCATGGAGGGGCGTCTGTAGCCCTTGCAGAAAGCGTTGGCAGTGCCGGTGCGCATATTTTTTTAAACGAAAAGAAGGTGGCAATACGTGGGATTGAAATTTCTGCCAATCATGTTAAAAGTATCTCAAGCGGTTATGTATATGCACATGCTACGATAGTTCATAAAGGAAGAACAACACAACTTTGGCAGATTAAAATACTTGATGAAGATGAAAACTTAATATCTTTAGTAAAACTGACTACGCTTACTTTGCGTAAATAGAATATGAATACAGAAAAAATATTGGATAGCCTGCAAAAACATTGGTCACAAAAAATACCATTTGTGCTATTCTCGATGCCAAATAGCAACATTGTTACTAGTTTTATTCAAAACAATGCTACCCTGTTTAGTTGTGAAAAATTTACGGAATCTGCTTTCATTTTTGCGCCGTTTCTATTTAATGGAAAAGCTTTGTGCATTCCTGAAAGAGAATCCAAAGTTGACAAATTTATTGTTTTTCCTAGTGAAAATGATTTGAATACATTACCAATAGCTACTCAAGATGAAAAGAGCACGCACATTGCATTAGTTTCATCAATATTAAATGAAATAAAAAGCAAACGAGTTCTTAAAGTTGTAGCCTCAAGAAAAAAAGAAATACCCTTAAAGAATTTTACTATTATTGAATTGGTTAAAAGTGTGTTTGCAAATCATAGTACTACCTTTAGATATGTGTGGTATCATCCAGAGACGGGCTTGTGGTGTGGAGCAACTCCAGAACTTCTTTTTCAGAGTGATGGAGAGTCATTTTGTACTATGGCGCTTGCTGGAACACAAAAAGAAGTAGCTGGCTCTGAGCCTCATTGGAATGCAAAAGAAATAACGGAACAAGAGATTGTAACAGAGGCTATAGTGAATGATTTACAAAAAATTACTGCGGTTATAAAAACAACGAAGCCAATATCCTACAAAGCAGGATCTTTGTATCATATTAAAACTGAAATAACAGGAATTATTAAAAATAGTAGAAGTTCTCTCCCTAAAGTAGCAAACGCTTTGCATCCTACTCCAGCGGTTTGTGGAATGCCAAAAAAGACAGCAAAGAAAATTATAGAATCACTTGAAAATTATGAAAGGGAATTTTATACTGGCTTTTTAGGTCCTGTTTTTAAAAAGGATAATTGTGCTGCTATTTTTGTCAATCTTCGTTGTATGAAAGTGGAAGACAATAAAGCTTCTATTTATGTGGGTGGTGGAATTACTGCTGATTCTGAACCAGAATCAGAATGGGAGGAAACACAAAATAAATTGGCTACCATGTATCAGGTATTGCAACCTTTATTGTGAAACCATCTTGATTTTTTTATTTACGAATGGCACATTTTGAATTCTAATACAACGATTTTCGAGTACCTTAACTATGGTGGTGCTTCTAAAAAATATCTAGATCAGCGCGCAGAAGCCACAATTCTCGGTTCCAAACAAAAAGTCAAGATGCGTTCCATAAAAAAAGGCTTCTAATATGTACCTTTGTGCTAATGAAATTTAGCAACAAAGTATTAGCACAAACACTTACGGTACTTTGCCAGTCAAAAGGTATCCAACACATTGTTATTTCTCCTGGCTCTCGCAATGCACCGCTAATCATTGGGTTTACTAACAACGATTATTTTACCTGCTATTCTATTGTAGATGAACGAAGTGCAGCCTTCTTTGCATTAGGAATTGCGCAGCAATTACAAAAACCGGTGGTCTTGGTTTGTACGTCAGGATCGGCACTATTAAACTATTATCCTGCAGTTGCTGAAGCATATTACAGTGATATACCGCTAGTAGTCCTTTCGGCAGATAGGCCAGTAGCTTTAATTGAAATAGGTGATGGACAAACTATCAAACAAGAAAATGTTTATGAAAACCACATTCTTTATAGTGCAAACTGTATTGAAGGAGATGAATATCAAATACATAATGAAACACAAATAAATATTGCATTGAACACTGCTACGGAAGTTTTCGGTCCAGTTCATATAAATTGTCCGTTTTCTGAACCGCTATATCAAACGGTAGCAATTCCTCAAGTAAGACCCCAAGATGTTCCGGCGAGAAGAGTAATTAGTGAAGAATTAAATAAAGCGGAAACGGAAAGGATAGAAGAACATTGGTCTAACTCAAAAAAACGAATTGTTTTAATTGGAGTTTTACAACCCAATAGTATCGACCAAAAATGGATGGATACACTCGCACAAGATTCAAATACACTAGTGTTGACAGAAACCACCTCTAATGTACATCATCAAAACTTCTTTCCATCTATAGACCAATTTTTAGCGCCGTTGACTGAGAATCAAAGAGCGCTTCTTAAACCTGACCTTTTAGTCACTTTTGGAGGAATGGTGGTTTCAAAAAAAATAAAAGCCTTTTTAAGAACCTATAAGCCTGAAATACATTGGCACATAGATCTGAAAAAGGCTTATGACACCTACTTTTCTCTTAAACGACACTTTAAAATGCAGGCTAATGATTTTCTCTCGGTGTTACTGACAGAAAGCACTAGTAAAAATCTAGATTCAGATTTTAAAAGTGAATTTATTGGTATAAAGAAACTCCGGCTAGAAGGTCACAGTAGGTATATGAATACGATTCAATTTTCAGATTTTTGGGTGTTTGGTCAATTATTTAATCATCTTCCTAAAGATATCAATCTACAGTTAAGTAATAGCACCACCATCCGATATTCACAACTTTTTGATATTGATTCGAGTATTCAAGTTTTTTGCAATAGAGGGACTAGTGGTATTGATGGCAGTACGAGTACCGCAATAGGGGCTGCAAAAATTAGTGATCGAGACACCATTTTTATTACGGGAGATTTAAGTTTTTTCTACGATAGCAATGCGCTTTGGAATAACTACATTCCTAAAAACTTCAAGATAATTTTAGTGAATAATGCGGGCGGCGGAATTTTTAAAATTCTTCCCAATGCAAAGAAAATTGATCATTTTGAAACTTTTTTTGAAACCAAACATTCTTTAACTGCACAAAAAGTTTGCGAGCAGTTTGGGGTTTCCTATAGTTCGGTTAATTCAAAAGAAACGTTAGAAAGCGAATTGCCAAAGTTTTTAAGTCGCAACGAGAGCACACAACTACTAGAAATTTTCACGCCTTCCGAAATTAATGACTCCATTCTTTTAGATTATTTTGATTACCTCAAATGATGTTCGGTTTTTAAAATACGCTTCCTACAATATCGTACCTTTGCAACAAATAAATACGACAAAATGATTAACCTAGGCGTCTACAATACATTAGAAATTTTAAGAGAAACAGATCCCGGTTTGTACCTTGGTGATACAGAGGAAAACGTGGTGTTGCTCCCACATAGATACAAACCTGAGCATTTTGAAATAGGAGATATGCTTGAGGTATTTGTTTATCTTGATTACGATGAGCGTCCAGTAGCGACTAACTTAACACCCTATGTTACTTTAAATAATTTCGGGTATTTGCATTGTAGCGATGTTAATGAGTTTGGCGCCTATATGGATTGGGGCGTTCAAAAGCAATTATTTGTACCTTTTTCTGAGCAAGCAAGGCCAATGAAAGTTGGAAATTGGTACATCATTTATCTTTATTTAGACGACAAAACCAATAGACTTGTAGGCGCTAGTAAAACCAATAAATATCTTTCTAACGATACTGTTGAACTAGAAAAATTAGAAGAAGTGGATATTATGGTCACTCACTTAACGGAGTTAGGTGCAAACGTAATTATCAACGGAAAATACAAAGGACTTATTTTTATTGATGATATTTTTGAAGATGTGCGCACTGGAGATAGAATGAAGGCCTATATAAAAGGCATTCGAGAAGACAAAAAAATAGACGTTGTATTACAAGTACCCGGTTATAAAAGCATTGAGCCTAATGCAAACTTCATTCTAGAAGAACTCAAAGCAGCCGGAGGATTTATTGCATTGCACGATAAATCGGACCCAGATACCATTAAAAATGAAATGGGTATGAGTAAAAAGAGCTTTAAAAAAGCAATTGGGACACTTTATAAAGACAAGCAGATAGTGTTGAAAGAAGATGGGATTGAGTTGGTCTGACTTTCCAGGACTCTCAATTGTGTTTTAATCTTGATGCTGCCTACTGGTCAGGCAGGTTTGACTTTATTTTGGAACTTTAACACCTCGATGCCTCAACCTCGATGTTGTTTATTTGTATTTTTATAGGAAATTTACCATCCCATGAAAAATACACTTATTTTACTTTTGGTCCTTCTTACAATGTTAAGCTGCAAAAAGGAGACTACATCGCCCAAGACCAAATTTTCAGTAACACTCTCAACAGCTATTGACACGACTAGTATTGACGGTAGATTATTGTTAATGTTCTCCAAAAATCCGGATGCTGAACCGCGCTTTCAAATTAATGATGGGGTTAAAACCCAGTTGATTTTTGGAAAGAATGTAGAAGGATTAAAGCCTGGAGAAACGATCACCTTTACAGACGAGGACTTTGGCTATCCTATAGATAGTTTGAGTAAAATACCCAGCGACACCTATTACGTTCAAGCGTTATTACACACTTATGAGACCTTTAATTTGTCAACGGGTCATACTGTAAAATTGCCTATGGATAATGGCGAAGGGCAGCAATGGAATAAATCGCCAGGAAATATCTATAACGATCCCGTAGAAATTTCTTTCTCTACTGAAAGTAGTATTACTGAAAATATCACCATCGATAAAATCATCCCACCTATTGAAGAACCAAAGGACACGGAGTGGGTAAAACATATTAAAATGAAATCTGAAAAACTCTCCGCATTTTATGGAAGAGATATGTATTTGGGCGCGCATATTTTACTGCCCAAAGATTTTGATAAACATCCCGAAGCAAAATACCCATTGATGGTCTTTCAAGGTCATTTTCCAAGCGATTTTGGTAATTGGAGAACGACTCGATTAGATCCAAACATGAAATCAGAATATTCAGACCGTTTCAAGGTAGACGGCTATAATAAAGTACTAGAACAAGAGGCCTACGATTTTTACGAACGATGGATTTCGCCAGACTTTCCGCGTATGCTTATTATAGAAATTCAACACCCGACACCCTATTACGATGACAGCTACGCAGTAAATAGTGCGGCACAAGGTCCCTATGGCGATGCGATCACCTACGAGTTAATTCCCTATATCGAGGAGCAGTTTAGAGGACTAGGTGAGGGCTGGGCTCGTTTTTTATACGGCGGCTCCACGGGCGGCTGGGAAGCATTAGCGGTTCAGGTTAAATATCCTGACGAATACAATGGTTGTTTTGCAGCCTGTCCAGACCCTATAGATTTTAGCGCATACTGTTTGACCAATATTTACGAAGATGAAAACGCATACTTCTACCAAGGAGATTTTGCAAAACTAGAAGTGCCATCAAAAAGAGATTACTTAGGACAAATCTCAAGCACGCTTCGAAAGGGAAATCATCTGGAATTAGTACTCGGAGATAAATCACGCTCTGGGCAACAATGGGATATTTGGGAAGCAACCTATTCACCCTTGGGCGACGACGGCTATCCGCAACGTATTTGGGATAAATATACGGGCGATATAGACAAAGAAGTGGCGAATTATTGGAAAGAAAATTATGATTTACGTCATATTTTAGAACGAGATTGGAGCAAATTAGGCGATAAGCTAAAAGGTAAAATACATATCTACTGCGGTGATATGGATAACTATTACCTCAACAATGCCGTGTATTTGATGGAGGATTTCTTAGAAAATACGTCTGAACCTTATTACGACGGGGAAGTTACCTACGGCGATAGAGCAGAACATTGTTGGAACGGAGACCCAACCGAACCCAACCATATTTCAAGACTGAGATACAATAGTATGTACTTGCCAAAAATTATGAAACGAATTAATGAAAGTGCGCCCAAGGGCGCGGATTTGAGTAGTTGGAGGTATGAGTGAATGTAAGATTCTAAAGGATGGTGCAGAAAATAAAGGTCTCAATGTATTCGCTGCCTACCTACCAGTCAATCCCTCTGCGACGGTGATGTAGAGAATTTAGGTTTCGGTATCTGGGCAGTCCAGTTGGGTTTAAAAAAGGCTGTTGTTGATTTATATAAACATCATTTTTAATCTGTGTTCCGCCTTCACCAAAATCAAAAGAGGTCTGACCAGTACTTCCTTGAATGGTAATCCCAAATTGCTTTTCCTGCAGTCTTGTAGTGGTAAATTGGCTATTACTATAGGGGATGGTGCTTCCTGTTAATGCAACAGCCATGTCTACAGGTTGCCAGTAATTAGAAGCGGTTATCGTAAAAGAATTTTTGGTATTTTGATATGAGGGTGCTGCGCCCAGGGTGAAACTTCCTTTGTTTTGTTTGGGCATCTTATCTAAAACACTTGCGGCTTTTGGAATGTCCGGTAAGGATTCTAAATTTATGGTATAGTAACGAGTTTCAAAATCGTTTTGAGCAACGACTTGAAGACCGCTAAATAAAAAAATATAAACTAAATATTTCATCGAAAGGTCAGTATCAAATTTTAAGCCAATAGATTATTAGTTTCAGCGTTATTATAAATTCAACTTCTTTGCAGTCTTTTTTGGTATTGCGTCTTTATGAAGTGTAATGCTAATGGCCTTTAACTTCATATACGATTCACTAAAATATACATATCCGCCATTGGCATTTCTTTCGGCATCATCGCCCCAACTGTTTTTCACTTTATAATATTTAGTTCCGTTTTGATCTGTTAGAGATCCGGTGATATGCATTAAATGATCGTCGGTTGTCGTAAAGTTTTCAAATTCATCTTGACGGTATTCTTGGGTAATATTCTTTTCAGGATATAGGCCTTGCAAAGCTTTTTTGTTGTCACCTGAATTCGCAGGGATTATTGCAACACCATCTTTGCTTGAAAAAGTACGCTCACTCACATCGCAATCTAACTCTACCGTAAATCCTTTTGCCAATGCATTGTCAATACTTTCGATCATTTCGTTTATTGGAATGTTGTACATGCTTCCGTAGCTCCAGTTATCTGGTATATTAAGGATAAACGCTGTGTAAAATGGTTCGTGTGTAAAAGACGTTATGGTAGGGTAATCTGCGGGTACAATCTTCATGGCATCCCTAAAACTTTCTGGACTATAAGATTTTCCTTCATAAGTAAAATTAGTCACGTTTTTTCCTAAGTAAATATCCAAAACAGCCTCCGTAGCTGGCTTCCATTTTTTGCTTAGTTTTCTTGCAGGATTACTAATATAGGTTTCTCCCATTGCTTTTAAAACTCCAACTAATTCAGAATGATTGTGACTTGTTTCGTTTTGAAAGAGACCGCTAAATACTTCATTAGGTACCATACCGCAGTCTTTAACAGAGTTCAATACATCGTGCGCCAATCCTCCTTGGCTAAATTGAGCTTTTCCCTGACGCATTACAAAGTTCTCTAATTTTTTAGGATATGTATTTCGTACGGTATACATTTCAGAAAGATCTACTTGCTTCCCGGTGAGTCTTATGACTTCAGATTCAAGAAAAGAAGTGCTGCTAAAACTCCAGCAGGTGCCGGTTTTTCCTTGACTTATTACAGGCGTGGTTTCTAGATCTAAAACGGTGGTGAACTTATAATCTTCTTGGCTCAACAAAGTCAAGGAAGAAATGAAAGTAAGTACAAAAAATATTTTCTTCATAATAAATGTTTATTATTTATAGTCCGTAGTTTATCGCTGCAGTAACCAGGAAGTATAAACCCCAAACCACAAACATTTTCTATCTTTGAGTAAAAATAACAATTATGCTCAAACCCGACTGGAAAACTGCAAAAGAATATATAGATATAACTTACAAGAAATCTCACAATGTAGCGCGTATTGCTTTTAATAGACCGGATGTACGAAACGCCTTTAGACCCAAAACAACGGCTGAATTACTAGATGCCTTGCACGATGCGCAAGAGGATACGAGTATTGGCGTGGTTTTATTATCTGCAGAAGGGCCTTCTAATAAAGACGGTGTTTACAGTTTTTGCAGTGGTGGTGATCAAAAAGTAAGGGGACATCAAGGCTATGTAGGAGATGATGGATACCACAGATTAAATATTCTTGATGCACAGCGAATGATACGCTTTATGCCTAAGGCGGTTATTTGTGTTGTCCCAGGTTGGGCAGTAGGAGGCGGACATAGTTTGCATGTGGTTTGCGATATGACTTTGGCAAGTAAAGAACACGCTATTTTTAAGCAGACAGATGCAGACGTAACCAGTTTTGACGGTGGCTACGGGAGTGCCTATCTTGCAAAGATGGTAGGGCAAAAGAGAGCTCGCGAAATCTTTTTCCTCGGAAGAAACTACTCCGCACAAGAGGCTTTTGAAATGGGAATGGTAAATGCCGTGGTTCCTCATGCCGAATTAGAGCAGACCGCTTTTGATTGGGCTCAAGAAGTTTTAGGAAAATCACCAACAAGTATTAAAATGCTTAAGTTCGCAATGAATCTTACTGACGACGGAATGGTGGGACAGCAAGTATTTGCAGGAGAAGCAACCCGATTGGCATATATGACAGATGAAGCCAAAGAAGGGAGAGATGCATTTTTAGAAAAACGCAAGCCTAACTTTGATAAGAAATGGTTGCCTTAGGAAATCAAAATCGAAAAATGACAATTCCTAATATTGTAACCCCTTAAATTGTATTCTGAACTCAAAAATCCTAACGTAGAACATGAAAAAATGGCTTCACTAAAAAAGATTATTACAAATATCAATTCCAAAAACGGAAGGCAGTTTGATATTTTTATTCAAGTTTTAATTATACTTTCATTAATAGCTTTTTCCATAGAGACGTTGCCTGATATTTCAGATTCTTTAGCGGATTTTTTATATTGGTTTGAAGTCTTTTGCGTAATAATATTTACGGTGGAATATATACTGAGGTTTTATTATGCGAAGAAAAAATTAAGTTATGTTCTTAGTTTTTATGGTATTATAGATATTCTAGCCATACTCCCATTTTACATTTCGTTGGGTGTGGACTTAAGGTCAATACGAGTATTCCGAATCTTCCGAGTGTTTAGAATTTTAAAATTGGCACGTTATAATAAGGCCTTGGATCGATTTAAATTTGCTGCCCAAGATGCTAAAGAGGAAGTTGTTTTATTTATGATTATTACTGGTATCTTATTGTATTTGTCTGCCATAGGTATTTATTATTTTGAGCACGAAGCGCAACCAGAAAAGTTCGCTTCCGTTTTTCATAGTCTTTGGTGGTCTATATCTACCTTAACTACGGTGGGTTATGGTGATGTGTACCCCATTACAACGGGCGGTAAGATTTTTACGTTTTTTATATTAATCATAGGTTTAGGGATTATAACCGTTCCTGCAGGATTGGTTGCTTCCGCTTTATCAAACAATGCAAAATTAAAAAAGGAGGATAAAAATAAATTAGAATACGAGGCCACAAAGGAGTAACAAAGCCTTGTTTACTTTTGTGGCCCCGTCGTCAGGTTTAATATAATGAGTTAATACCCTTCCTCGTGAACATTCGTAACAGCACGACCACTAGGATCGTTCAGATTCTTAAAACTCTCATCCCAATCTAAAGCTACTTGGCTACTGCACGCCACACTAGGCACTGAAGGTACCGTTAAGGCAGCTGCATCGCTAGGAAAGTGTTCTTCAAAAATGGTACGGTAGTAAAACTCCTCTTTGCTCTTAGGTGTTTGGATAGGAAAGCGGTATTGTGCATTTGCTATCTGGTCGTCACTCACTTCTTTGTTTACCATTTCTTTTAAGGTGTCAATCCAGCTATACCCTACACCATCGCTAAATTGTTCTTTTTGCCTCCAAGCTACTTCGTGTGGTAACATATCTCCAAAAGCTTCACGCAACACCCACTTTTCCATGGCTTGGGGATCATCAGGCTTTGATTGTCCCGCAATGATCATTTTATCTTTTGGGTTTAAGCGCATAGCTACGTCCATAAATTCTTTGTCTAAGAAAGGAACCCTACCTTCAATACCCCACGATGCTAAGGATTTATTAGCCCGCAAGCAATCATACATATGTAACTTGTCTAATTTCCTCACATTCTCTTCGTGGAATTCTTTAGCTGAAGGCGCTTTGTGAAAGTAGAGATATCCTCCAAAAATTTCATCGGCTCCTTCGCCAGAAAGCACCATTTTTATCCCCATTGCTTTTATTGCTCGTGCTAAAAGGAACATTGGTGTGGAGGCTCTAATGGTAGTAATGTCATAGGTTTCAACATGATAAATTACATCGCGTAGCGCATCGATTCCTTCTTGAATTGTGAAGTATACCTCGTGATGAACAGTACCAATGTAGTCTGCGACTTTTTTTGCCGCTGCCAAGTCTGGAGAGTCTTTTAGGCCAACTGCAAAAGAGTGTAGTTGTGGATACCAAGCGCCTTCAGTGTCTCCAGATTCTATTCGTTTATTAGCATATTTTTTTGCCAGTGCAGAAGTAACCGAAGAATCAAGACCACCTGAAAGCAAAACTCCATAAGGAACATCACTCATTAATTGTCTATGAACCGCGGCATCTAAGGCTTCTCTTAAATCTGAAATACTGGTCTCGTTTTCTTTAACGTTGTCAAATTCCATCCAGTCGCGTTTGTACCACTGCTTTAATTCGCCATCGCTGCTGTGCAAGTAATGACCAGGAGGAAAGAGTTCAATTTTAGTACAAAAACCTTCCAAGGCTTTCAATTCGCTTGCCACATAAAAGGTTCCGTCTTTATCCCAACCCATATAGAGCGGTATAATGCCCATATGGTCGCGAGCAATTAAATATTCGTTCGTCTTTACATCATACAAGGCAAAACCGAACATTCCGTTGAGTTCATCTAGAAAATCTACCCCTTTTTCCTTGTATAAAGCAAGTATAACTTCGCAATCACTTTTTGTTTGGAAATCATAGCCTCCTTCAAATTGTTCGCGGAGTTCTAAATGATTGTATATTTCCCCATTAGCGGCTAATACTAGGTTTTTATCTTCAGAGAACAAGGGTTGTTTGCCAGAGGTTGGGTCTACAATCGCTAAACGCTCGTGCGCCATGATTGCTTTCTTATTGCTGAAAATCCCACTCCAATCTGGTCCTCGGTGCCTTAAACATTTTGACATCGTTAATAATTGAGGTCTCAAGTCTTCGCTAGGTTGTTTAAGGTCAAAGGCACATACAATTCCACACATAATTTTTTATTTTTAACGGGTTAAATAGTTGTTAGTTTGTTTTTTTAAACGCACCCTTAGTATAGCCGAAATGAGCATAAAAAGAAAAACCGTCAAGTTAAATAAAACTTGACGGTTGAATATTATATACAAGTTGCTGTTACGTCTGGGCGTTATTATTATTATTATTATTATTTATTCCGAAATATAACATTCTTAGTTTTATCTAAATTTGAAAGATAAAAATAAAAAAATAATTTAATCAAGCCTTCAATTTCTGAAACTTTTTATTTTTTTTTCCAAAATCATTCGGTCTGGTTCTTTATAGACGGCGCTTTCGTTGATGGCATTTTGTTTAATAATTACGTCTAATTCTGGATTAATTCAATCATTTTTGGTTTCTAAATAGTATAAACTAGTCATTGAATAGCTCTTGTATGCTTATTTTAGCATCTCCAACCAATCAATCAAAACAATTTTAGATCATTGCTTCTTTGCGTTGAGCGGTAAGATGCGTTCTTATCTGAGGTTTTTGTTTTTTTTTAAATTTTCAAAGAAATCATTTGGCGAATTTTAGCAAGAACACGCATTGTACGCCACTTCTTCACTTTAGGGATTTCACCAAAGAAGTAATTAAGATTTGGGTAGCAGAGCGATAGACTTTCAAGAGACACGTATACTAATATTCAAGTATGCTTATACAGCAGTTCTTTTTCTTTGCTAAAGCATCATTTTAAAAGATCTTTAAATACTTCGTGGTTTTCTATAACCCAAATAGCAACCCTTAGCCTTTTCTTTTAATAGGCCTTTGTATATTTAAATTTCTCGAAAAGCATTTCTTTTGTTTTTAGTAGTTGTCGTAAGATAAAACCAAAAAAGCCACTAAAATTCTTTATGCTTTTAGTGATTTTTATACTTGTAATACCCTAGTAGTGAACGGATAATTCAAATAAATATATGTATATCTGATGGTAATTTTCTTTTATCTATCTGATTTCCATTATTATCAAAATAGATGTATTGCAAGGAGCCATCGCTGTTTAAGCGCACGCGATAAATCATTCTTTTTGGGTTTTCTAAATCAATTAGCTCAGCAGATTTAATAACAGACCCATTTAAGTTATTCATCGCAGCGTTTTGTATGGATTCTGGTAAATCAAATCGTGTCATATATAATGAATAAGCTAACAATTTGCCTGTATCTGTATAATAAGAATAATTACCTAAGCGCCCTGCTTTTTTAAATGCAGCCATATAATAGGTTGCATCACTATCAACAGCAATTTGTTTTTTGTGAAATTTCCAGTTCGTAACAAAACCACCAGGAAATTCCATTCGCTGAGCCCTTATAACTTCTTCTGGAACATCACTTTCGTTAATAGTCGTTCTTTCTATGTTGCTGTATTGAGCGGTAGCATTAGTCATAAATAGAACTAGAATAGCGCTTATGTAATTACTATTTTTCATAACATTTTTTATGTAAATATACTTGTAATTTATTCTTAAATTACTATTTAACAGTATTTTATAATTAAATAAAATAAATATAAATCATAATAATTATTAATGAATAATTACTTATGGTTAAATAATAGTTATGCTTAATTTCTTTGTTTAAGGAGTTGATGCACCAATTTTGGTATTCCTAGAGACGCTTTTTCAGCAATGACAGTTATATTTTTTGATGGGGAGATGGTTGGGTCAGGGTCAATGTAATAAATTTTCGCTTTTTCAGAGGTATACTGTATAAGTCCTGCTGCAGGGTATACCTGCATAGAAGTTCCAATAATAAGAACTATATCTGCTTTTTGCACCAGTATTGTGGCAGTTTCAATTAGTGGCACGGCTTCACCAAACCAAACAATATGAGGGCGCATTTGATAGCCTGCTTCACAAAGATCGCCTAGAACGATGTCACTTTTCCAATCTTTGATATCAGTTTCGTTGTGAGTGCTTCTCGCTTTTAATAACTCGCCGTGAAGGTGTATTATCGTCTTGCTTCCAGCTCTTTCGTGAAGATCATCTACATTTTGGGTGATAATCGTTACTTCGTGTTTTTTTTCGAGCATTACTAATGTCTCGTGAGCAGCGTTTGGTTCCACTTCTAATAATTGTCTTCTTCGTTGATTATAAAAATCCAACACTAGTGCCGGGTCTTTATTAAAGCCTTGAGGCGATGCGACACTCATAACATCGTGCCCTTCCCAAAGACCATTACTGTCCCTAAATGTTTTAAGGCCACTTTCTGCACTAATTCCGGCACCTGTTAAAGCTACAATATTCATAGATAGGTTAATTTGATTATTTTAGCTTAAAATTAAATAATTTGGATCAAGTTTTATACGACTATCTCAAAACTTTTTTGACGGACCGGCGCCTCAATTTATTTGAACGCATCCTCGCACAGAGAACCAGGCATTTTACGGTGGTAACAGAAGACGTCTACCAATTGCATAATACAAGCGCGGTTATGCGAACTTGCGATGTTTTTGGCGTTCAAGATTTGCACGTGGTGGAAGAAATAAGAGGAAAAAGAATTGATAAGGAAATTGCAATGGGTGCTCAGAAATGGGTGGATTTACATCGCAGTTCAAGTATTAAAGATTCTTTAAAAGAATTAAAGGAACAGGGATATCAAATAGTCGCAACAACACCGCATAAAAATGCTACGTTATTGCACGATTTTGATGTCTCTAAAAAAAGCGCCTTTTTCTTCGGAACTGAAAAAGATGGTTTGAGCGACTATGTCTTAAACAATGCAGATGCTGCGTTAAAAATACCAATGTATGGTTTTACTGAAAGTTTGAATATTTCGGTTTCCGCAGCCATTATATTACAAGATGTGGTTACAAGATTGCATCAGTCTGAGGGTAACTGGCAACTAACCGAAGATGAAAAACAGGCGCTTAGTTTTCAATGGATGAAAAACACCATCAAAAATCCTGATGAAATAATCGAACGATATTATAAGGATTTAGAGGCGAAGGAACATAAAACAGAATAAAATTAGCATCATTAAAACTTCAAAAACACGAGGTTATAGTACTCAATATATCGAATTACGAGTAACGCAATAAAAAAAGATGAACGAAAAAAAAGAACACACCTTAGTATTTGCAACAAATAACCCAAATAAACTTAAAGAAGTTCAGTTATTGCTTCCATCCCATATAAAGTTATTGAGTTTAAAAGATATTAACTGTTTAGAAGACATTCCTGAAACAGCTCATACAATTGAGGGCAATGCCATCTTAAAGGTTGAATGGGTTAAAAGCCATTACAAATTAGATTGCTTTGCAGATGACACTGGTTTAGAAGTGGATGCGCTTGGTGGTTCGCCGGGTGTATATAGTGCTAGATATTCTGGCGATAACGCAACATCAGATAAGAACATTGACAAAGTACTCCATAATCTCAAGTTGGCAGAGGATCGTTCAGCACGATTTAAAACAGTGATAGCAATGACCTTTAAAGGCACCGATAGTTTATTTGAAGGTATCTGTGAAGGAAGCATCACAAACTTTAGAAGAGGTGAAAAAGGTTTTGGCTACGATCCTATTTTCTTGCCTACTGAAAGTACCCAAACATTCGCAGAAATGCCTCTTGAAGAAAAAAGTAGGGTAGGGCACAGAGGAAAAGCCATGCGCCTGTTAATCGAGTATTTTTCGCAGTATATTTTGAAATAACACGATAAGCACAGTGTTTTTTATAGCGCTCTTGGCAGTTTTTTTTTATCCTGAATGGTAATATCTATAGAAAGTTCGTAATTGATACTATGCGATATGCATTTTTTTATGCGGAAGATATCGTTAATGGAAGAGGGATTCCAAGCATTGAATGTCATTCTTTTGAAAGTGGAATTCGAATAAGTGGATTGTATCCGTGTGAAAGTGTTGCTTAGGCCCAACGGTGAGCTGTTTTATATAGTAAATACAGACCACAGAAATCTGAAAGTATAATGTGTTGTTAGTGCGCGGTGCCGGTAGATATCGCAGCGCAACCAAAAGAGGTCTGGAGTAGTGTTCCTGACGATTATTGCCAATCTCACGAGGATATCTGTTTAAATTATGATGCTGAATATTAAGTTTCAGTAAAAACAAAACGAGATGGTTGAATTAACTCCTTAAGCCACTCTTAATTAGCTACAATAATTATTCAGAGACTTATCGTAAGTAATTCCCAAATAAACAGTATCTTTGCAGCTTGAAATTCTGAAATAATTCAGAACTGAAAAATCCTCAGGATGAGGTAGTGCTCAAGCGAAGCGATATGTAAAAATGTGTCCATGCTTCCCACAGCACACACTAATTTTATATATTTAAACTATGACCGCATTTAAAGCGCTAGGTCTTGATGAGCAATTGCTCCAAGCCATAACAGACATGGGATTTGAAACCCCAAGTGAAGTTCAAGAAGAAGCAATCCCATTATTATTAGACGAAGACAGAGATCTTGTTGCCCTAGCGCAAACAGGAACTGGTAAAACGGCAGCATTTGGTTTCCCAATGTTGCAAAAAATCGACATTGAAAGTCGTACAACGCAAGGATTAATATTATCTCCTACACGCGAGTTGTGTATGCAGATCACCAACGAAATGAAATCTTACGGTAAGTACAAAAAAGGACTTAACGTTGTCGCAATTTATGGTGGTGCTAGTATTCAAGATCAAGCACGCCAAATTAAAAAGGGAGCACAGGTAATCGTAGCGACGCCTGGTCGCATGAAAGATATGATTAGCCGTCGTATGATTGATATTTCTAAAATTGAGTATTGTGTACTTGATGAAGCAGATGAAATGTTGAACATGGGTTTCTATGAAGATATCACCGAAATTTTATCACATTCACCAGAAGAAAAATCTACTTGGTTATTTAGTGCTACCATGCCAAGAGAGGTTTCGTCCATTGCTAAAAAGTTCATGCACAATCCTCTTGAGGTGACTGTTGGTTCTAAAAATGTAGGCTCTGAGAATGTAGAGCACGAATATTTTGTCGTTTCTGGTAGAGATCGGTATCCAGCATTAAAACGTTTAGCAGATGCAAATCCTGAAATTTTTTCAGTAGTATTTTGTAGAACAAAACGCGATACACAAAAAGTAGCAGAGCAGTTAATCGCAGATGGATATAATGCAGGAGCAATCCACGGAGATTTGAGTCAGAATCAGCGTGATATTGTGATGAAGCAGTTTAGAAATCGTCAAATCCAAATGTTAGTAGCAACAGATGTTGCCGCTCGTGGAATTGACGTAGAAAATATTACACACGTAATTAATTACCAACTGCCAGACGAAATAGAAACCTATACCCACCGAAGTGGTCGTACAGGTCGTGCAGGTAAAAACGGTATCTCTATGGTCATTGTAACCAAGAGTGAAGTGAGAAAGATTAAAAGTATAGAGAAGAAAATTCAAAAAGCTTTTATCAAAAAAGAAATTCCTTCAGGAATGGAGATTTGTGAAAAGCAACTGATGCACCTTGCGAACAACATTAAGAATACAGAGATCAATCACGATATTGATGCGTATTTACCTCAAATTAATGAGGCTTTGGAAGATTTTTCAAAAGAAGAATTGATAAAGAAATTCTTTTCAGTAGAATTTACACGTTTCTATAACTATTACAATAAAGCAAAAGACATCAATCAATCTGAAGGACCTTCTCGAGAGTATAGCGATGATACTGGAAGTACGCGCTATTTCTTAAATGTAGGAGAGAAGGATGACTTTACTTGGATGAGCCTTAAAGATTTCTTGAGAGAAGAACTCAATCTTGGGAATGATGAAGTCTATAAAGTAGATGTAAAAGACAGTTTTTCATTCTTTAACACAGACGAAAAGCATCAAGAAATGGTCATCAAGTTTTTTGAAGACTTTAAATTACACGGTAGAAGTGTTAACGTAGAAGTTTCAACAGATAAAGAAAACAGAGGCAGTCGCGGAAGAGGGCGCTCAAGAGATGGTGGAGGTTACAAAGGAGCCGGACGCAGCAGCCGTGGCGCAGGAGGAGATAGAAGCCGAGGTGGTCGCAGTGGTGGAAGTAGCAGCGGAAGCGGTGGAGGATACAAAGGAAACTTCAAAAAACGAGATAGTGATGGCTCAGGGGGTGGAGATAAAGCGAAATTTAGTGGTAAACGTCGTGGAAAATCAAGACCAGAAAGTGGAGGTACTGGAGGTAGACGTCGTAGAAGTGATTAATTAATTAATTTTTTCAATTTTAGCATTGTAAACTTTGGGCTAGTTTTTGGAATGACTAGTTGTCATTCTAAAAAATAATCAAAAACTAAAGTGCTATAAAAGAGATCAGGAAATTGTCAAGGCTATAAATATTCTTAACTGCTTCAATTTTAGATACACAATCCCCTGAATTTATAAAACTAGTATTCCTATCATCGCCCAATTTCTTTGAAGCAGTGATAGGAATTCTAGCAATTACAGGAATTATGCTGCTTTTCAACAGCAAATTACAAAATGAAAAATACCGTATCAAAAATAGCGTCATTTACATTTTAGTCATAATCATTGCTGCTATTTGTGTATCATTCAAGAATTAAAAATTCTCAATCTTGGAAGTGGTGTTGTGCTTGATAAAAATGATTTAATATTTCCAATTATTGGTCTCGCAATAGTTAGTTGTCTTGTTATTTGGTTAAAAAAAAAGGTTTACAACGAATTATAATTAAATCTAATCAACCTTAAAAAATGCTGTGAAATTTTGAAAGCCACTCTTGGTATCTTAGGGTATAAAGACTCGTTTTTTGGAAAATTTTCGGTGTTGACAATTTATTTCTTTGTAAGAACTTTATTTATGAATATCATAAAATAAATTTATGAGTAGTTGAAACTTTGGTGCGAATTTACCGTCTATTAATTAGTACCTTTATTTTTTGTTATTATGAAAAAAATAATTACTCTTTTTACCTTGTTTTTATATACTACCATAGCGATAGCTCAGGATCCAATTACCATAAACGGTAAAGTAGAAAATGCAGCAAACGATAAACCTTTGGAAAATGTAAATATCGTTAACTTAAATAAAGTAAAGGGCGCTACGACTGGTATTGAAGGAGCCTTTGAAATTAGAGCGTCCGTAAACGATACACTCTATTTTTCCTATTTGGGTTTTAAAAGTATTCGTGTTAGAGTTACCAATGACTGGTTGGAATTTGGAGAGGTAAAAATCAAGATGACTGAACTTGGTATCGCGTTAGAAGAAGTTGTTGTTAAGCCAATAACGCTTACGGGGTATGTTGAGGTAGATGCTAGAACTATTCCAATTTATGATGATTATAGATACCGGATTGATGGCATAGGGAGTGGTTATGAAGGAGGTAACAAACAACCTGGAGCTGTCAATAAAGTATTAAATTCTATTTTTAATCCAGCAGATTTTCTCTTTAATATTTTTGGCAAGCGACCTCAGCAAATGAAAAAGCTGCGGCAGATGAAAGAAAACGATGAAATCAGGAATTTGTTAGCTGGAAAATTTGATAGAGAAACGTTGATGGCGGTGCTTCAACTAGAACGATCTGATATTGACGAAATTCTTAATAACTGCAGCTACTCAAAAGCCTTTATTAACTCTGCTAGCGATCTTCAAATCCTCGATTCTATTAGTGAATGTTATGAGGAATATCGTGTTTTAAATCGAGAGAAGTAGATTGTTTGAAAATAGTAGCGCAACCTTATGGAATCAATAACAAGCTATCAACGCTCTTTTTTTAACACAAACGCCACAAAAGATATTTCTTTTAGAATTAATCAATTAAGCAGACTCGAAAAGGTTTTGAATGAAAATATGCAGGACCTAGAAGCTGCTATTTATAAAGACTTTAGGAAAAGTAAATTTGAAAATTATTTAACTGAATTCTCACTAGTTTTTCATGATATAAAGCAAGCCAAAAGGAATTTATATAGATGGTCTCGAAAAAAAAAGATACCTACCAACCTCACTAATTTTCCTGCAAAATGTTATAGTATTCCAGAACCTCTAGGGGTTTGTTTGGTTATTGGGGCTTGGAATTATCCATATCAACTTTCGCTGTCTCCAGCTATCGCAGCTATTGCAGCGGGGAACACTGTAGTGCTAAAACCTAGTGAACTTCCTTCAGAGACCTCTGCGATATTAACGCGATTAATTAATGACAATTTTGACGCTTCCTTTTTTAAAGTTATTCAAGGTGGGGTTGCTGAAACTACGGAGCTACTTAAACAAAAATTTGATAAGATTTTCTTTACTGGAAGTACTAAAGTAGGTAAGATTGTCTACAGAGCTGCTGCTGAAAATTTAACCCCAGTTACCCTAGAATTAGGCGGGAAAAGTCCCACATTTATAACGAAAGGCGCCCATCTTAAAATGGCTGCAAAGCGAATTATTTGGGCAAAATATTTGAATGCAGGACAAACGTGTATTGCGCCAGATTATATTCTAATAGATCAAACGGTATCAGAAGAGTTTCTTACCTATGCTAAGCTAGAAGTTGAAAAGGTAAATTATAGCTTTACAAATGGGAATTACCTTAAAATTATAAACAACCATAATTTTGACCGACTCCAAAGAATGATAGACTCAGATAAAGTCTATTGTGGTGGAGAAAATGATAGAAGCCAACGCTATATTGCTCCTACGATATTAAAGAATGTAAGTTTTGACGATGCTTGTATGCAGGAAGAAATTTTTGGACCTATTCTTCCAGTGATCGTTTACCGTTCTCTAGATGATGTTATTTCAAAAGTAAAAGCCCAGCCAAAACCGTTGTCTTGTTATGTTTTTACGAATGATGCTGCCGTAAAGAAAAAGATTTTAAATGAAATTTCTTTTGGAGGTGGAGCTATTAATGAAGCCTTAATGCATATTACGAATCCAAATCTACCATTTGGTGGAGTAGGTAATAGCGGCATTGGGTCCTATCACGGTGAAGCTGGTTTCAGAACATTTTCTCACTATAAAAGTATTTTAGAGAAGCCTACGTGGTTAGAGTTCCCTATTAAATATAGTCCGTATTCAGCAACTAAATTAAAATGGTTAAAGCGAATGCTCAAATTTCAATAAATGCTTCAGAGTGCACTTCATTATTCACTTCACTTTTTAGTTCCTATAGGGATTGCTTATTTTTTTTTCAAAGAACATTGGCTGAAAGTTACGTTTATACTATGGGCAACAATGTTGGTTGATTTAGACCATTTAGTAGCAGATCCAATTTTTGATCCAGACCGATGTAGCATTGGTTTTCATTTATTACACGGTTATGTAGCAATTGCAGTTTATGGATTGCTTTTTTTTTGGAAGAAGACAAGAATCATTGCTATTGGGTTGTTACTTCATATGATAGCAGACTACATAGATTGCTTGATAATGAATTATTGACTAAAAATAAATACTATAATTTAGTCATATCTAATATCTCCGTTATCGTGAATAATTGTACAAGGAAGCGTATGGCCATAATGATTTGCTCCATAACCTCCTTTGTCATCAATAATTTTAAGTTCTATTCCTCTTCCCAAGGATGCTTTCCTTAATCTTTCCTGACAGCCACCATCAACAACATGATTATTTTATTATGTGCAGGGCCAAGTATCTATTTCTAGGCTTAGGTCTCCATGTTTTTTTTTGCCTAACAAATTTACTTCAGCAAGATTGCCTTTATCACTTTCAAAAGTCCGTTTTACTTTGCCCTCTTTCATTACATCTATTTCTACAGCCATAATTTTTGATTTAAAAGTTATTGTATTTAAAAATAAGCTGTCGAATTTGAATAAACAATAAGTTTATCACATTAAAATATTGATTATAATGTATTTAACATCTTAGGTGCTAATAATTTCATATTGTTTATTTTGTCTAGCGATGATGATAAGGTTCGTTCTTTAAGATTGTAAACGCACGGTATACTTGTTCTGTTAGGAAAGGACGTATCATTTGGTGAGAAAAAGTCATTTCAGATAATGCAATTTTTCCATTGGCACGCTGGTATATCTCCTTGCTAAAACCATAAGGCCCGCCAATAACAAAAACTAGTGTTTTAAGACCACTATTCATTTTTTTTTGCAAGAATTTTGCAAAGCCTTCAGAAGTATTTGATTTTCCTTTTTCATCTAATAAAATAAGTGTGTCGCTATTTTGTATTTTATTTAAAATTTGAATTCCCTCAGCACTTTTTTGTTGGGCTTCACTCAAGTTTTTTACTTTTTTGATGTCTGGAATAATTTCAAAAGAATAATTGATGTAGTGTTTTAATCGGTTCTCATAGGTTTCAGATAATGCAGCAATGTGTTTATCATCTGTTTTGCCAATCGCAAGGACTAAAATATTCATAGTGCAGATTTAGCATTCAAAAATACAAATAATAGGATGAGTAATTTCGAAACATATTACCAATATCGTTCCGAAGAAAATTCAGCTAAAAAAGCGTTAAACATTAATCAAAATGCCTGTGTTTCCTTACATTAGCAAAAAAATCGAGTACAATGATTTCAAACAAACAATTTAACAAAGAACTGGCCATTATTATTTCCAATGCCATACGCGAAGATGTTGGTGAAGGCGATCATAGCTCACTTGCTTGTATTCCTGAAGATGCAAAAGGAACCGCAAAACTATTGGTTAAAGAAGAAGGGATTATAGCGGGAGTAGCGTTTGCAAAACAAGTTTTTGACTACGTAGATCCCGGTTTAAAATTAGACGTTAAAATTGAGGATGGTGCGACTGTAAAATATGGTGATATTTGTTTGTATGTATCTGGAAATTCACAATCTATTTTAAAAGCAGAACGTCTTGTGCTGAATGCAATGCAGCGTATGAGTGCCATTGCTACAAAGACCAATAAATTTGTTAAGTTATTAGAAGGGACTGGTACAAAGATTCTTGATACACGAAAAACAACTCCTGGGATTAGAGCTTTGGAAAAATGGGCTGTAAAGATTGGGGGTGGTGAAAATCACAGATTTGCACTTTATGATATGATCATGCTTAAAGACAATCATATTGATTTTTGTGGTGGTGTTGTGAAAGCTATTGAAACTACAACTGAGTATTTAAAAGAAAAGTCACTCGACATAAAAATTATTGTTGAAGCGCGTGACTTAAGCGAAATAAAAAAAATACTTACAACTGACGGAGTTTATCGTATATTGATAGATAATTTTAATTTTGAAGATACACGCAAAGCTGTAAAAATGATTAATGGTAAATGTCTAACAGAGTCAAGTGGAGGCATTACCTTAGATACGATTAGGCAGTATGCAGAGTGTGGAGTAGATTACATTTCCAGTGGTGCACTTACACATTCAGTACATAATATGGATTTGAGCTTAAAAGCTGTTTAATGAAGGAAAAAGAGTATGTTGAGGATGTTGGTGCTGTTTTGGAAAAAGAAACCGAAATTAACATCCCCGTGGTCAAACAACTCATTGCTATAAGCAAGCGTATCAAACTTCCGGGTTTAGAAGGATTAACCTTATTTGACTTTAATAACCTTTATGCTTCTGGGATTGTTCGTGGCACATTTTCACCGCGGGCTAGTTCGATTGCCTATAGTTTTTTTGTTGCTCTTTTTCCGTTTTTATTATTCATTCTCAACTTGATACCATATATCCCTATTGAGGGATTCCAAACACGATTTTTAATTTTTATAGAACAGCATTTACCACCACAAACGGCCGATCTCTTCTATCCAGTTATTGCAGATATAGCAGTAAATCCTAGAGGTGGATTGCTGTCTTTTGTGATAATACTTTCCATTTTACTAGCTGCAAATGGGGTTAACGCCATTTTTAGTGCGTTTGAGTATTCTTTCCACGTTACCATAAATCGAAATTTTTTTAAACAGTACGGCATCTCATTAATGGTATCTTTGTTTTTGGCATCGTTATTGGTATTCACGGTAGCAGTAATCCTTTATGGAGAATATATCATTAACGATTTAAAAGGCAGAGCCTACTTAACAAATGATCTTTTCTGGATTTCGATATTGCAAGTTACGGTCTTTGTAGTTATGATTTATATAGTGATTGCCACCCTCTATTATTTTGGAACAAAAGAGGGAAAGATTTCAAAATTCTTTTCTTTAGGGGCATTCGTCACTACAATATTATTTATGTTAACTACTTATCTATTTGGAGTTTACATAAATAATTTTTCAACATATAACGAGTTATATGGTTCTCTTGGGGCACTTTTGATAATGTTGTTATATATTTGGATAAATAGTAATCTGTTATTACTAGGATTTGAGCTTAATTTGTCGTTGCAGAGATTGCGAGACAGTCACAAAAAAGTTAATTAAAACAAACACTAATTAAAACAAAAAAAATGAAAAAATTATTAGTTTTAGCCATTTCAGTATTTACTCTAAATATGGCGACCGCACAGACACAGGTGGGAGAAGTAACACTCCCAAACACTTTAGAATTTAGTGGTGAAAATTTAATGCTTAACGGTGGAGGAATCCGTAAAAAAGCAATGATGTTAAAGTTATATTCTGGAGGTTTGTACCTAGCTAAAAAAAGTAAAGACGCAAAATCTATTATAAATGGTGACCAAACGATGGCAATTAGATTGGTAATTACCTCTAGTTTTGTTTCTTCGGAAGCAATGAGCGACGCGGTAGAAGAAGGATTTGAAGCTTCAACTCAAGAAAACACAAGCGGTATTGCTTCAGAAATCCTAAAATTTAAAGGCTTTTTTAGTGAAGAAATTGTTGAAGGAGATATATTTGACATTACCTATCAAAAAGGAAAAGGCAGTGTCGTTTACAAAAATGACAAAATGCTTGGGACTATTGAAGGTATGACTTTTAAGAAAGCTCTTTTCGGAATCTGGCTAGGAAACGATCCTGCAGATAGCAAATTGAAAAATGGAATGTTAGGAAAGTAATTTCTAGTGATCCTTGAAAACTAGCGTTTTCAAAATTATAAGATACCATCAAGGGCCTTTCAGAGTTTTTATTTTGAAAGGCCTTATTTGTGCGATCAAGTTTAAAATCAAATTGTCATGAAAAATATACTTATTATAGTACTATTATTAGTTACTTTCACAAAACCTGTGAGAGCTTAAGATGTTATAGGCAAATGGAAAACAGTGGATGATGTAACTGGCGAAGTAAAATCTATCGTTGAAATATATAAACGAGATGAAATAGTTTTCGAAAAAGTACTAGAAATCATTAATAAAGAACATAAAAATGAGCTGTGTACTAAATTTGAAGGAGCGGATAAAAATGAGGCTATAGAAGGACTTGTGATTATTAAAAATCTAGAAAAAGATGGAGACAAATACAATGATGGTACTGTAATGGGTCTAGATAATGGCAACAAATACTAGTGTTATACAGCCTTGAAAGAAGAAAACAAATTAAAGGTACGCGGCTACATAGGCTATGCTGCTTTAGGAAGAGTGCAATATTGGTATCGATTAGAATAGGACATTTTAAAACCACATTAGTATAACAACTTGTTTATAAAATAATGGTGGGGTCGCATATTAATTGAGCGACCTTTTTTAATTTTACTCATTACTCATTACTCATTACTCATTACTCATTACTCATTACTCATTACTCATTACTCATTACTCATTATTCAATTTGTTCTACATAGACGTCATACTTCCACTTGCTATTAAACAAACCTTTACTTATTCGGTGAATAAGGATGAGGCTGCGTTTTTAAAACAAGGGTTTCGGGTTTCGGTTCCGTTTGGTAAATCAAAATTATACACAGCAATAGTATATCAAGTTCACAATACTCCACCGCAAGGATACGAAGTAAAGAGTATTGATCAGATTCTTGATGAAACCCCTATTGTTACTCCAAAACAAATTAAACATTGGGAATGGATAGCTAGCTATTACATGTGTACACTTGGGGAAGTTATCAAAGCAGGATTACCCAGTGCTTTTTTGCTTGAAAGCGAAACGATGATTGCTTTAAATTCAAAATCTACTATAGATGAGAAGGCTTTAACAGATGAGCAATTTTTAGTTTTTGAGGCCCTACAGCATCGTTCGCCTATACATATTAATGATGTTCGTTCTATTTTAGATCGATCTAATGTAGTGAAGGTGTTACATCACTTATTAGAACAAAAAGTAATTCAAGTTTATGAAGAAGCCTATGAGCAGTATACCCCAAAGTTAAAACGCTATGTGAAATTATCTTCTCACTATGAAGGCGAACATGAGCTTAAAATATTGCTAGATGAAATGACTCGCGCTCATAAGCAGCGAGAAGTTTTAATGCATCTTTTTACATTACAAGCACAATCTAAGAAAGAAATAGCCGTAGACGACTTAAAGAAGAAAAGTGGTGTAAGTTCAGCGGTTATTAAAACGTTGATTGATAAAGAAATATTGATTGAATATCACCTTAAAATAGATAGAGTTTCATATCAAGGAGCTGAAGGTGAATCTATAAAAGATTTAAATAAAGAGCAGCAAGTAGCGTACAACGAAATACGAACCTCATTTGAAACCCAAGAGGTAACTTTATTACACGGGGTAACATCAAGTGGTAAGACTGAAATTTACGTTCGTTTAATAGAAGAACAGCTTAATAATGGAAAACAAACACTTTATATCTTACCAGAGATTGCAGTAACAACACAGCTTATTTCGAGATTACAGCAGTATTTTGGCGAGAATATTTCAGTTTATCACTCAAAATATAGTTTAAATGAACGCGTAGAAGTTTGGAATAACGTTTTGAATAATAAAATCAAAACTCAAATAATTGTTGGGGTGCGTTCTTCTGTTTTCTTGCCTTTTCAGAATTTAGGATTGGTTGTTATAGACGAAGAACACGAGCCGTCTTTTAAACAATACAATCCAAGCCCAAGATATAATGGGCGAGATGCAGCAATCGTTTTAGCCAAATTACACGGAGCAAAAACACTTTTAGGCTCTGCTACTCCATCATTAGAGACTTACCACAATGCGAAACAAGGTAAATATGGTTTGGTTTCACTCACAAGGCGTTACGGAAATGTTTTGATGCCTACCATTGAGTTGGTTGATATAAAAGAAAAACATTACAAACGATTAATGAAAGGTCATTTTAGTGATCGACTTCTTGAAGAAATACATTTTTCATTAAAAAATAATGAGCAAGTACTACTTTTTCAAAATAAAAGAGGGTATTCTCCTGTAGTAGAATGCACTACCTGTGGTACCGCACCTGAATGCCCCAATTGTGATGTTACATTGGTGTATCATAGGCATAAAAATCAATTACGATGTCATTATTGTGGCTATCATATTGCAATGATGGTTCAATGTATTGCCTGCGGAAGTGAATCTTTAGACACCAAAGGATTTGGTACAGAACAAATTGAAACGGAGTTACACTCACTATTTCCAGAGCACCAGGTTGCAAGGATGGATCAAGATACTACGAGAGGGAAATATGCCCACGCAAAAATCATTAATAAATTAGAAAATGGTGAAATTGATATTTTAGTTGGAACACAAATGCTTGCAAAAGGGTTGGATTTTCGAAATGTAAGTTTGGTTGGAGTAATGAATGCGGATAGTTTGTTGAATTTCCCCGATTTTAGAGCTCATGAGCGAAGTTTTCATTTATTGCAACAGGTTTCGGGTAGAGCAGGGCGCACAAAAAAGCAAGGAAAAGTAATAATACAGACCTACAATCCGCATCATGTTATTTTACAGCAAGTGAGTACAAACAACTATCCAGAAATGTATAAGGTACAATCTGATGAACGGTATCAATATAAGTATCCTCCATATTTCAAGATTATAAAAATTACTTTTAAGGATCGTAATTTTAAGAAAGTTGAAAACGGTAGCCTTTGGTATGCTCTGGCGCTTCAGCAAAAAATGAATGAAAACGTTTTAGGTCCAGAAGCACCTCCTATTTCAAGAATAAAAAACAAGTATATTTCTAATGTGTTGGTTAAAATCCCACAGGAACAGTCTCTTAAAAAGACTAAAGAATACATTCTTGGGATTCAAAGGAATTTTAATCTTTTACGAGAATTTTCGTCGGTACAGGTGACCTTGGATGTGGATAATTATTAAATTCAAAAAAGCAGTCACTAAGGTTACTTAGTGACTGCTTTGATGGGAATTTTTATTAATATGAATTAGACTCTACTTGATGCTGCAAGTGCCTCAATCAGATCTGATTTTCTGTTTCGGCTCAATGGTAGTTCTTCTTTATCAAGCTCAATTACTTTACTGTTATACCTTTCAACCTTATCAAGGTTTACAATATAAGATTTATGTATTCTTAAAAAACGATCGATTGGAAGTAACGCTTCAAAAGCTTTCATTGTGCTTAATACAACAAGTGCATCGTGTTCTGTTACTAATTTCACATAGTCTCCAAGAGCCTCAATGTAGCGCAATTCATTTAGGAAAACCTTGCGTTTTTTTAAATTACTCTTTACAAAAATGAAGTCTTCATCATCAAAACCATCATCATTTTTAAGCTTATAATTGGTAATGGCCTTATGTACTGCATTTAAGAAACGATCCTTTGCAATAGGTTTACGTAAATAGTCTACAGCATTATAATCAAATGCTTTAAAAGCATATTTAGTCTTTCCTGTTACAAATATGACTTGGGGTTTACTTGTTAGATCATCTAAAAGGTCAAAACCAGATAAAATTGGCATTTCAATATCTAGAAATATTAAATCAATTTCAGTAGTTGCTAAACCCATTTTGGCCTCTATGGCATTGTTGTATTCCGCAACAAGATGCAAGGAAGGATGGTTTTCAATTAATTTTACTATAGAAAGTCTCTGCAATGTTGAATCATCAACAATAGCACAATTTAAGAGTGTTTTATCCACGACGAATGATGTTTATTATAGCAATAATAAGTATTTTATCGATGAAATGCAATTTTTTTGAGTTTTAATCGTGAAAAAAAGCACTTTGTCTGAATCTATTAAAGATCTATTTCTTTATCGATTTCCATTTGTCAATTGTAAAATATATAGTATTTTTGCACGCTCTTGGCAAGGTGCTTAGAGAATTACATTAATTTATAATAGATTTTATATGAATCATTACGAAACTGTTTTCATCTTAAATCCCGTTTTATCAGAAGATCAGATAAAGGAAACAGTAAAGAAATTTGAAGATATTCTTGTTTCTAAAGGAGCTAAGATGGTGTCAAAAGAAAATTGGGGGCTTAAAAAAATGGCCTACGCAATTCAGCACAAAAAAAGTGGATTTTACCACTTGTTCGAGTACACTTCTCCAGCAGAAGCTGTGAGTGAATTAGAAATAACTTTTAGACGTGAAGAGCGTGTTATGCGCTACCTTACTGTAAGCTTAGATAAGCATGCAATTTCTTGGGCTGAAAGAAGGAGAGTACGTGATAACAAAAAAACAGCATAAGCCATGGCAACTATACAAGAACAAGCAAAAGGAAAAAAAGACGGAGAAATTAGATATTTAACTCCGTTGAATATAGAGACTGCAAAAACTAAAAAGTATTGTCGTTTCAAGAAGTCTGGTATTAAGTATATAGATTACAAAGACCCAGATTTTCTTATAAAATTTGTGAACGAGCAGGGTAAAATTTTACCAAGAAGGCTTACAGGTACTTCTTTAAAGTACCAAAGAAAAGTGGCAGTGGCTGTTAAAAGAGCACGTCATTTAGCTTTAATGCCTTACGTAGCCGATTTATTAAAATAAAACATACAAGATTATGGAACTTATATTAAAAAAAGATGTCGAAAATCTTGGTTTTACAGACGATTTAGTCATTGTAAAGAATGGATACGGACGTAACTTTCTTCTTCCTTCTGGAGCGGCTGTTTTAGCAACGCCTTCTCAAAAGAAGATGCTTGCAGAAACGTTAAAACAACGCGCTTTTAAAGAGAAAAAGGCAATCGACAGTGCACAAGTAGAAGCAAACAAATTGACTGCCTTAGCTGAATTTAAAATTACGGCTAAAACTGGCGAAGGCGATAAATTATTTGGCTCTGTGAACAATGGAGACCTTGCAGGTGCATTAGCAAAACAAGGGGTTGAAATTGAAAAGAAATTTATCTCAATTTTAGGGGGTGCTATTAAGCGTACTGGACAGTACACTGCAAGCATTCGTTTTCATAGAGATGTGATTTCAAATTTCACATTTGACGTTGTAGCAGAAGCAAAAAAATAATTATTTCTGAAATATTTAAAAGGCCTTTCTATTTTTTAGAAAGGTCTTTTTTATTGGACTTTAACTTTGATTCTGCTCAACTTGCGGTCATTTGTTATTAAGGTTTATCTTTAAAATTGAATTTCAATTAAATACATTACGCATACTGAGTTCTTCGACAGCTCAGAGTAAACCAAGGATGAGGTATGAAATACGCTAGACTTACAAAAGAACAATTTGAAACACTTCACCAAGAATTTATAAACTTTCTTGCTACACAATCTATTACTGGTAACGAATGGACGGCATTGAAAAAAAATAAACCTAAAGTTGCAGAACTAGAATTAGATGTTTTTAGTGACTTAGTTTGGGAGGGAGCACTTAATCAAGCGAAGTTTCTAGAGAATGTATCTCCCAAGCTTTTATTTTTATTCAAATTAGATGAAACGGAAATTTCTTTGATATCGTTAAAGGTATTAGATGAAGCAAAGGATATCACAACAAAAGAAGGATATGCTTGGCTACAACAAAACTATACAAGTGATGAAGTAGAGTTCTTCACGGCGACAAAAACGTATACGGAAGATAGAAATCTGGACGCTTTTAAATTAATCCAACAAGGAGCAGTTATTACGAAAGGACAATTATTTGAGTTCTTTAAAAATATTGTAGGATAAAAACCCTACGCAAGAAGAAAAGCTTGCCCCGACTATAACCCGGGAACCTTTCACTTTGCTTATTGAAAGAAGATAGAGAAAATAAAAATTCCCATTTATTTTAAATGAATAGGAATTTTTATCTTTGACTACTCATACCTCAAACTTTCAATGGGATCTAATCTAGCGGCCTTAACCGCAGGATATGCACCTGCTACTATGGCAACTACAAACGTAATGATGGCAGAAGCAATAATAGCACCTACAGGTAATGAAAATTCAAAATCAAAGATAGCGGCAAAAGCCAATCCTGTAGCAACGCCTAGAATAATTCCAAGAATACAACCAAACTGACCAATAACGATTGTCTCAATAAAAAACTGTGTAGAAATAGTAGATTTCTTTGCCCCCAATGCTTTACGCACTCCAATCTCTCGGGTTCTTTCAGTAACTGATACGAGCATAATATTCATTAAGGCAATGGAGCTTCCTAAAATCGTAATGATGCTAATAATCCACGCCGCATATTCTAAGACGCTACTTATTTGAGCAATTTGGTTTAGTAAGTCATCACTTCGTAAAATTCCGAAGTTGTTTTTTTCTACAGGACTTAAACCACGAACATTTCTAAAGGTAACGAGTGCTTCATCTTCTGCGCCTTGCATCATCGCTTTGTCATCTACTTTTACACTAATGTTGTAATTAATATTTGCCTGAGTATAGATTCCGCGAGCAACTTGGATCGGCACTAATACTTTTAAATCTTGATTGTTTCCAAAGGATGCTCCTTTTGATTCGAGTACCCCAATGATCTTAAACTTAACCCCACGGATGCTAATTGTTTTGTTGAGTGGGTCTTCATTTTCGAAGAGATTTTTTAAAAAATCGGACCCTATTATACAAACGTTATTGTTGTTTTCAATGTCGAAGATATTGAAATTCCGGCCGCTATCCACTATGGTACCTGTATTGTCGAGATAATTTTGATTGACCCCATATACTTGAACCTCCGGATCTGTTTTGTTGGTTTCAAACCTAACTTCCGCAGCGCGCGTACCTATAAATGAAACTGAAGTACTAGAGTAGGGATATTCATACTTATCTACAAATTGTCGTACATCGTCATACCTAATAATAGGATTTATCTTTTCGCGTTCGCCACCGCCACGATTTACGGTAAATTCATACCGTTGTAAGGAAAAAGTATTGCTTCCCATGGAGGCAAAATTTCCAGCGATATTATTCTCTAATGCCTTAACTGCGCTCAAAATCCCTACAAGTGCCCAGATTCCAATGCCCATAATAACAATGGTCAAAATGGTGCGAAGTAGCTGTGTTCTAATGGAATCAAGTGCAATACGCAGATTTTCTCTAAAGAGTGAAAACATAAATGTTGGTTCTAATTTTTGATAAGACTCAATTATAGCGATAAAGTTACACAATATGAAGGTGAAAACGGTGCTTCAATACAATTCCGCAGAAAAGCGGAACCACTCAGCAACCTTCACTTATTCGTTTGCATTATAATTACACCTTATAGCTAAGATAACGCTGGGTTATTTATTGAAATTAATACTGCATAATTGAAATTCGGAAGGGGGATTTTTGAAATCGAACTCAAAATTGAAACCGAACTCAAAATATTATTAAGATATTTGTACTTTATAAAACGAAGTCAATCTGAGCCTGTCTAAGAGCTTCATTTAATCTAATTATTTTGTCAAAAAAACCATCCATTCCCAAAGGAACCAGAGATTTTTCTCCTGCCGAAGTTGTAAAACGCCAGTATATTATGGATATCATAAAAAGCTGTTTTACCACCTACGGCTTCGCACCTATTGAAACACCTAGTTTTGAAAATAGCGATACGCTCATGGGAAAATACGGAGAAGAAGGGGATCGGTTAATTTTTAAGATTTTAAATAGTGGGGATTTTCTTCGGAAAGTTGACGATGGCTTATATGCTTCAAAGGACAGCGGTAAAATGACATCTAAGATCTCAGAAAAAGCACTGAGATACGATTTAACAGTGCCGTTTGCGCGTTATGTTGTGCAACACCAAAATGAGATCACTTTTCCGTTTAAACGGTATCAAATCCAACCCGTATGGCGAGCAGATCGTCCACAGAAGGGCAGGTTTAGAGAGTTTTTTCAATGCGATGCTGATGTGGTGGGGAGTAAATCGCTATGGCAAGAGGTGGAGTTGGTGCAATTATACGATGCGGTTTTTTCAAAATTGAAATTAGAAGGAGCCACCATAAAAATGAACAACCGTAAAATCTTAAGCGGAATTGCAGAAGTAATAGGAGCTGAAGATAAACTTATCGATTTTACCGTTGCTCTAGATAAGTTGGATAAAATTGGGGAGGAAGGCGTTAAGAAAGAAATGCGGGAAAAAGACATTAGTGAAGACGCCATTATAAAGGTGCAACCGCTTTTTGAAATGACCGGAACCGCAAAAGAACAATTGGCTGCTATTGCGGTATTATTAGCAAATTCTGAAACAGGAATTCAAGGTGTTAATGAGTTAAATTTTATCGTAGATAACGTTGCAAGCTTAGGACTAGAAACAGCACAATTAGCAATTGATGTAACCTTAGCGCGCGGACTTAATTACTATACAGGAGCCATCTTTGAAGTAGCAGCACCAGAAGGAGTCGCTATGGGAAGCATTGGTGGTGGTGGACGCTATGATGATTTAACGGGTATTTTTGGGATGAAAGATGTGAGTGGTGTGGGAATCTCTTTTGGCTTAGATCGCATTTATTTGGTGATTGAAGAGCTAGGCTTGTTTCCAGAAACTGCCACAGCAAATACGAAAGTGTTGTTTATAAATTTTGGGGAAACAGAATCCTTATACGCGCTAAAGTCAATTAAAAAATTAAGAGCGGAGGGAATCAATGCAGAGTTGTATCCAGATAAAGCTAAGATGGGAAAACAAATGGGCTACGCAGACAAGCGCGATATTAAATATACCGTTTTAGCGGGAGATAACGAAATGGCATCAGAAACGTATACCCTAAAGAATATGAAGACAGGGGAGCAGGATATTCTAGAATTTAAAAAGCTAGTGCACAAACTTCTATAAATTTTAATGGGTTGTACGACTCTAATAATAAATGAGGGCCGCCCACTTTGTTAGTAGTTGGCCCTCATCTTTTTTTAATTGTTTATTCGTCTGTTAGTTTAAACCCCATTGAAAGTCATTTGCTTTTCTAAGTTATCACGAACTCTTTATAAACCGATGCTGTATTATTACCCCATTGTGATTTGCTCTCAGGATATACATCCCATTCTCAAATTTCGAAACATCAAGGCCATCATTTCCTTTTTTAGTACCTGAAAAGACTTCGCGACCTTGCATATCATAAATGCGTATCTTGATAAGGTATGGTGCATTTATAAATAACTGCGTTGAAACTGGGTTAGGGTATATTTTAAGTGCGAGAACTTGTTCTTCAACAATCCCTAATAGTTGCTCATTTAGAACTCCAACTGCTGCGAGATCAAATCCTCCTGTAAAAAACGGAGTGTTAAAGGGATCATTAACGGCATTGCCAAGACTATCATAGCTCGAAAATTGAGGATTTATACTGCCTACAACATCAATTATTTTGATATGCGTAATACTATTTTTATCTAATAGCGGATTTTCTTGCAATTCTGAAAGGTCAAAGGGGGTTCCAAAAAGGGCACGATATTTCCCTGCGAAATTATTAAGAAATGTTGGCTCTAGATTTCCAAAGCCTTCTACTTGAGTGTTGGTCTGAGTTTCGCTGTGCGATGGAAACCTAAAATAATTAATTCCATCTGAACTTACTTCGACAAAAGCCAATTCCAAAAAAGTGTCGCTAAAGCTATTTTCAAACACGGCAAAATCAAATCCAGGTCCATCAGTAATGGGTACTCCAAATGTGAGAACAGCCTCCCCAGCATCACCTAAGCTCACAGCACTATTTGCTGCTGGCCCCAACGCATCCTCGGGTTCTCCAAAGGATGCGTAATTGCTGCCGTTGTGTTCAGTACTGGGATTTGAAATATCTACAAAGCCACGGGCTAGCTCAATACCAGTAGCCCAAGAAACAAGCAGCTGACTGTTAGCTGGAATGGCTGTGGAACCAGGTTGTCCTGCTGCTGGCGGATAACTTTGCGCATACAGAACAATGTTTGTAAAAAACAAGATTAGCGCTACTTTTTTCATTCTACGATTAATTTTTGAGTGCTAAAAGTTCCTTTGTTTTCAAGTTGTACTAGGTAGATACCTGCTTTCAACCCTTCAACCGAGATAGCTTGACTAGTATATAACATTTCTTTTACCAATCTCCCTGAAATATCAAACATCGTTATTTTAATATTTTCCGAAGTATTTAATCTAAAGTTTTCTGAAGCTGGATTAGGATATAAAGAGATGGATAAAGTATCGAAATTTGGTGTGTTTAAGGCTTCTTCTTCGTAGTTGTAAAAACCATTAGGTAGAGATCCAACAGTATATTCTGAAACAAAAGTTCCATCTTCTCCATATACAAATACTTTTCCGTCGCTTACGAAATCAATGGCATCACCAATGTATAATTGATCGTCTATTTTATTGAAACTATAAGGAACCATCAAATTTTGAGATGCGGTATCTATAAATGGTGTCGTAGGTAAAGCAGTTGCTGTGAGTGCCATTTTATAGATATCTGCATTCAGTAGATAATAGACGTCTGTGTTATCAACTCCTAAAAACTTAGGATGTTCTAGTTCAGGAAACGCGAACTCTTCTCTATTTTGAAAATCTGTCAAATCTATTTTTATTAATGAACCAGCCGTCTCGTTTCCAGAAAAATCTGGGTTTCCACTACAAAGTACATATAAATTACTTTCATCTATGCGAAGTGCAGATGGAACATCGCCCACAGGAATACTTTCTACTACATTGGTCGCCGTATCGATTACCGAAACGGTATTCCCGTAACCAAAACCGCCTTGATGCGCAATAAATAAAATACCGCCTTGTTGTATAATTTCTTCTGGACCTTCTGTTACAGGTATTGTTTCTATAACGGTGTTCGTTGCTAAATCGATTACCGCTACATAATCGTCATCTGCTACGGCACCATCGCCCCAGTTGGTCACATACCCTTTGCCATTAAAAACAGCAATGTTTCGAGGATTCACCATCTGGTCTGTAATCGTTGCAACCAATTCAAAACTAACTCTGTCTATAACTTTTACTGCTGCAGTACCATTTAGAACGATGTAGGCGAAATCATCGCTAAAACCCATCCCTTGTGCTGTGTTTCCTAAATCTACTCCACCATTTTGAGTTCGGAAAATATCATTTTGAAGTGTTCCAGTTTCATCAAAATGAGATACAGATGCTGTTTCAGAACCAAAAAGACCTTCGTTTAAAACAAGAACTCCTTCTGAAAAGTCTTGAGAAATAGAGGATGCCGTACATAGAAGTCCCGCGATAATTGCTATTGATTTTTTGTAATAATTTTTCATAATAATTTGTTTTTTTAATTGTTGAAATAGAATGAGTTTGGAATAATTGCTACTGAAAATTGTTGCTGTAAAGCACCATTAATATTATATATAAAGACCTCACCATTCGAGGCATAATCTTTCGCATCTGCTATATAAATAGTGCTATTAGTAACCTTAAAACCATAGAGGATTTCCAGACCATTGCTCGATGGCTGAAACAAAGGACTGGTGGGAAGTTGAAAATCATTTATAGCCGCCGCAAAAACGGCCCCTTCTATAGTATAATAAAGAATGTTGTTGTTTAATTCTAAAAAACTGGGATGGACACCTATGGGAAAGGTAAGCGAGGCTTCAATTGTATTTGTAGCGGTATTGATTTTAAATAATTCCGCTACCGTTTCGTCTTGGGTAAAAGGCGCCTTTCCAGAACATAAAACATATAAAGAGCCATTAGTAATGACCATGCCAGATGGTACGTCTGCTACTGCAATAGTTGAAGTAACAAGCTGTGTTATAACATCTATTACTGTTATTGTATTTCCATAGCCATACCCTCCTTTATGCGCCACATATAATTTTTCATTGTGAAATAGTATTTTTTCGGGGCCTTCTGGAACAGGGATTTTTGTTTCTACTAGATTTGTTGCTAAGTTGAGTACTGCCACATAATCATCGCTCACATCGTTGGGATCTCCCCAATTGGTTATGTATCCTTTATTTCCACTAAATTCTATATAGCGTGGGTTTACTATCATAGCAGTCGTGGTGGCAATACTTTCAAAGGTGTTTCGGTTTACGACTTCTATTGTTGAAGAGTTGTTTACTGCGATATAGGCACGCTCACCGTAAAAACCCATACTCTGTGCTACATCTCCCAAACCTCGATTATTGACTCCTGAGAATATAGAGCCATACACCTCTCTATCGCTATCTAAAAATGAGACCGTAGCATTGGAAGAGCCAAAACCGCCTTCATTCAATATAAACATACCTTCAGTATACGCACCAGACGGGGGCAGTTCTTGGACAACCTCTTCACGGTCATCACTTGTGCACGAAACCGTAAAAACTAAAATAAACAGCAGTAGACCCGCAGGTTTAAAAATTAACTTTTTCATAATTTAAAGATTTGCATTGAGATAAAAATTAATATTTCGTCCTGGCAACGGTCTGTTTAGGACGCTTTCATAGGCCTCGTTCCAAAGATTTAATAGCTGTACGCCTATTTTATAGTTACCCTCATTTCCCAAGGCATATTCGGCTCCTAAATTGGCAACCATATAACTGTCTAAAATATTTGCTGTAGTGTTGTCTGTAGTCGTGAAAACTTCACCATTATTTAGGTATTGATAATAGGTAGAAACCTTTTTATATCTGTAGCCTGCTGCTGCTGTGAATTTGTGAAATGGAACATATATAAGTTGTTTTTCGGTTTCCTTATTTTCTGAAACGGTATATGCATAGGTAGCATTTACAGTAATAGAATGATTGGCTATTTTTTTTTCATAGCTGAAAATACTTTCCAAGCCATAAATATGAACATCGTTTGTATTTTCGGGTCTAAAAATCCCATCAGTTCCAGGAATGTAACGCAACAAATCTGTCACTTGATTAAAATATCCAGTAATAGAAAGGGATGCTTTTTTATGTGAAAAAATATGGCTCATTTCTGCTTGATACGATGTTTCAGGTTTTAGATTGGGATCGCCCAAGCCTGACCAGTATAGATCGTTGTAAGTAGGAATTCTGAAGTTTTTTGAAGTGTTGAGCTTCAATTGATAAAAAGGGGAGACCTTATAGCGAATGCCTGCAGAATAAAGTAGTGGATTGCCAAAGTCTTCGTTGGTCTCCTGACGCAGTCCTATTTCATATAAAAAAGACGCTGAAACTTCATGTTTAAAACTTAGGGTTGCTGCCGCGAGGTTTCTGCTTTCAGATTGTATATCAGAACCACGACCGCTGTTGTGTGTGTAATTACCCCCTAAAGAAAGCAACATTTTATGAGAAAAAGAATACTCTAATTTGTAGTTCGCAATAAAACTTTCCACGTTTCCGAAGGTGAAAAAATCATTGTCAATGTTTGCGAAAAACTCATATTCTTCAGTAGTCATAGCGACTTTTAAATTTGAAACTACATCGCCGATGATACTTTCCCACTCCACAAGAGAACGGGTGTTTAAATCGGTATATTTTGTCTGCAATGCATTGGGTGTAGGCACTGAGAAATTTCTTCGGCCTTTATAGATATTTGCAAATATATGTATCGTATTATTTTTGTCTAGTTTGTATCCAGAAGCAAGGCTTAAATTGGTATTGTGGTATTGCCCGTTTTGGTTAATTTGGTCTGTTTCAGGGTACGGGTAATCGTTATCTGATCCATTTCTGGAGACTCCCAGCGTGATACTTGTCTTTTTGGAAGCATATTGGGTTTGGTAGTCGATTCCATAGGTATTGTACTCACCATAATTAAGGAAAAGTTGGTTTGTAAAGCCGGTATCGTAGGTTAGTTTATTAACTAAGTTAATGGAGCCGCCTATAGCGCCGCTACCATTTGCAACGCTACCACCGCCAGGAGTAACTTCAATACTATTAAAACCACGTGTGTTAATCGTGTTAAAATCTGTTTGCCCTGTTGTTTGAGAGTTGATGTTGATGCCATTCCATAAAACTGCTGTCTGGGAAGCGGTTGTACCTCGGAAAGAAGGAGAAGAAACCATGCCTAGGCCGTTTTCCTTCAAATATACCGTACTGTTGAAATTAAGTAAATTAGTAAGTGATGCTTGATTTATACGGAGTACACTGTCATTTAATACTAAAACATTATTTGTGTAGACAGAATCTCTTAATCGAGTATTAGAAAGGAGTACTTCTCCCAAGACATTTACAGGACCTGTCTGGGAATAGAGCACAAAGTTAGAACTAAGGCCAAAAAATAAAAGGCACAATACTAATTTCATAAACGCAAAGCCTTTTACCCGAAAGCTGTCTGTTTTAAGTTAAAATGACATTGGCAGGTCTCCTGGCTCACGTCCCGTAATATTCCTTCCCATCCCAACTAGTTGTGGACAGTGGATTTTGAAGTTTATAATTACGGACGTCCCGAATTCACGGAACTAAGCTTACAGTTGCGGGAACAGCTCAAGTTTATTAGATGGTATTCCCATCATTTTACTTGATTCCCTTTTAATTGTTTCCAATAATATAATTAGTAACAAACCAAATACCATACAAAAGTAGACAAATGCCTTCCCGTTCTCAAATAAAAACAGACTTACCTTTGTAAAGTTTATAAACAAAGAACGAACGGTGTTGAAACTACTGTAATTTAATCATTATTAGTTAGTTATGTGGCAATTTAAAAAAATTTACAGACAAACGATTGTACAGTTAAGCAGGATAGTAAATACAACGTTTTACAAATTGATAATGAAAATAACAAAACTTTTATATTTGACTTATTACCAATCCCATACGGAGTGTGTAAAGGATCCATTAAGTTTCTTTTGCCAGACGTTTCCTTTATTATGAAAGAACTATGATGTCTAATCCCAAAAAGAGCAATAAAAAATGCAATCAAATTGTACAACGAAATAAGATTACATTTGCCTTTAGACTTTAAAACACCAAATATGGGATTTAAAATACCAGCATAAATAAAATAGTTATCAGGACAATTTTAACGGGTAGCCGTATTTCGAGATAAAGCATACAAGAATACATTATGATAAAAAGATTATTACGCTTAAATAGGTGGAGCTCTAGACTTTTAGAAGCTTATTTTTTTTCAATAAAATACCTCAAGCCAAAAGGATGGTTTGAAAGCAGGTATTTACATCAGCCTTTGGATATAAACGGGGACCCAATACCTTGGCTTACCTATTCTTCAATACACTTTATAAGTCAAAAACTAAATTTAAGACCGATGAATGTATTTGAATTTGGAAGTGGAAATTCAACGCTTTGGTTTTCTTCTAGAGTTGAAAGAATCATATCAATAGAGAATGATGTTGACTTTTATAATACTATGGTACAAAAAATTGGTTCTATAAGCAATGTTTCATACCAATTAAAAACGTTAAACAATACCTACAGCACTAAAATACTGGAGTATGACAATGAATTTGATATTTTGATCATTGATGGAAGAGAGCGGGTGCAATGCACAATAAATAGCCTTAAAGCTTTAAAAAAAGATGGCATAATAATTTTTGACAACTCTGACAGACTTATATACCAAGAAGCATATGATTTTTTAGAAAAAAACCAATTCAAAAAACTTGAATTTCAGGGTGTTGGGCCTATTGGCCATCAAGAATGGAAAACCACTATTTTCTATAGAGAAGATAATTGTTTTGAGATATAAACAGCACCCTTAAAAAGTACTGTGGTAAAAAACATTTAATTTTCTACTAAAGTGCCTCTCTAAGGATCATCATATATCAATCCTGATTTTGCAATTGCAAATACCTTTTTTAAGAGTTTTTGGTACACAGTAATTAGGGCTGCTTTTACGCTTAAATTTCTCTATTAAGTATCTTCTTGGTCGCACGCAAGCAACTACTATTCGTTCATAGTTTTTCCCTAAGTCTTATTATATTTACAGGCATTTATATTATTTAGAAGGAGTGCCCTTATTTAGTCTGACAAATTATATAAATCAAGTGCTTTTTGTGTTTCCTTAAATCCTAACCAATTAAATTTTCATTTATAATAATAGTATGATAGAGATTAAAGGCAAAAATGCGCTCATAACTGGATCAAGCCGAGGAGTTGGTCAACAGGTCGCACAAGGTTTGGCTAATTTAGGATGCAATATTATTGTACACGGAAGAACCCTTGAAAGATGCATTCAAACCCTGCAAAAGTTGGAGAAGTTTAACGTTAACGTCTATTGTGTATTTGGAGAATTATCTGATGAGTCACAAGTGGATGATTTGATAGAACAAGTGAAAAACATTAAAATTAGTGTTGATATTTTATATAATAATGCCGCTATCATGTCTCCCTATCGTCAGGACTTTTGGAGCCATAGTTTTGATGATTGGATGAGTAGTTTTAAAGTAAATGTTTATGCAATGTATAAATTGAGTGCCGCATTTATTCCACCCATGATAGAAAATGGTTTTGGACGGGTGGTTAATCTCACTTCTGGCATAAAAGAGGAGCCTGAACTTGCCCCTTATGGTGCTTCAAAATGCGCGGTCAATAAACTTACTGATGATATTGCAATTAAGCTGGATAAGACTAATGTTCGAATAAATATACTTGACCCTGGCTGGTTGCGGACTGATTTAGGGGGCTCCAACGCTGACCATGCGGTAGAAGAAGTTTTACCTGGAGCACTTGCCCCAATATTGATCGAAAATGACGGACCTAATGGTCATTTTTTTTCAGCAATTGATCATAATTTAAATATCGAAGACTTTAAGAATTGAATTTTATTACAGCTCAATAGCTTATAGTTAATCTACTAAAATGTTATGATTCAAATTAGGCAAATATAAAAAGAAGATACAATTAGATGAGCAGAGATAAAATTTTGGAGGAAATAATTGAAGGATATAGAAACGCTATTTATCAAAGATATCAATATCAAAATATTAAGGATCACTACGGCCTTCCCGAAACGATCACTGAGGAAACAGTTACAGAACTAAGGAATTATTTCCTGAATTACATGTATCCACCATTTAATAGGCGAGCAGAATTAAACGAGGCTTTTGAAAGTCTTGATAATTACATCAAGCATCCCCAAAAACTAGTACGAATTTTATTAGATGCTGTCAAACTAATCTTACGATATGGGAGACATCTACCCAAAATACTAACGGCAGGACTTGATGCCTTGAAATCGTTTAGAGCAGCATCAAATTTTGAAAATAACTTGGTGGAAGAAGCCATTAAAAATAACATAGTAGCGCCCTACAATCTTGCAACCATTAACAAGCTTATAAAGTTATTATCTCGTGCTGAAATTGAAAAATTTATCAACGATTCCCAATCTCTATTTGAAATCTTACACGATAAAGTAGTTATACAAAAAATTAAAGAGATTATTCAGTATTTAATCCTGGTCATGAGAGAGAAAGAAGAATCGTACTCACCAAGTCAAATTATAGGACTTGAAATAGGGCTTGAAATGTTAAGCGAAGGGGATAAACTTTTTAATCAATTAACAAAAGAAGATCAACTAAACTTGGTTAACTTGATCACAGAAATAGAAAAAGACAATCTAGATCATATTTTTTAGAGACAAGAAAACAGTACACACATTAATAGTTCTTAGATTATATTTCCTTTGGTGATAAGTTTTTCATTTTACATCATCAAAAGCAACCGCTCATCAATGATTCAATTATTCCCAAAAAAAATTCCTCAATAAAAACACAATTCACTATAAAAAGCATACACAAATGAAACAACGATTTTTATTGCTAACGTGTTTGAGCGCTTTTACAATTCTTGGTCAATCTGAAAGAGTAAAAGTAATTTAAACGGTTAATAAATCTGATATAGAGGGGCACATTTACTTTTTAGCTGACGATCTTTTAAAAGGACGCGCTACGGGCGCACCTGAGCTTAAGATTGCAGCCTATTACCTAGCAAACTCTTTTCGCCGTTATGGCGCACAACCAAACCCTAAAACTGGAACTTATTACCAAGATGTGAAGCTTAAAAAGGTTTCTCCACCTACGGAAGCTTCTATTGAAATTAATAATCAAAAAATGGAAGACTACGCTTTTGTTTTTTCAGCTCCTATTGACATAGAAGGAGGGGCTACATTCTTAAATTTTGGACTGGAAGACGATTATAAAAATAAAGATGTCAAAGGCAAAGTTATTATTATTAATGCAGGAAGTGCTGACATTGGAGATACTCGGGCTGCGTTTGGATTGCGGTCTAAAAAGCAACAATTAGCCAAAGAGAAAGGAGTAACAGCAATTATAGAGTTATTAGATGTAGGTGAAAATATTTGGAGTTTTATTGGTCATAATTTTAGTTCATCGCAATTGTTGCTTGCTGAAAATGAGGAAGGTGAAGAAGATAAAAGTTATGATGAACAAGCACCTCACATCTGGGTTTTAGATAAAGGCGGTGCAATGGCTGAACAATTGATTGCGTCTAAAAAAGCGAGTGCTAAAATTGCTATAGGGGAAGAGAAAGAAGAAATTGTGATCTCCCAGAATGTCATTGGTGTTATAGAAGGTACAGACCCAGTTCTTAAAAACGAATATATTATCTATTCTGCACACTATGATCATGTGGGTATAGGTACTCCAGATAAAACTGGCGATACGATTTATAATGGTGCAAGAGATAACGCAATTGGCACGACAACTGTTTTGAGTATGGCAGAAAATTTAGGTAAGTACCCTACAAAACGTTCGGCATTATTTATACTATTTACGGGTGAAGAAAAAGGTCTTTTAGGCAGTGAATTTTATGTTAAAAACCCGGCACTTCCATTAAAGTAGATGGTCTATTGCTTTAATAGTGATAATGGCGGCTATAACGATACTTCTTTAGTAACGATTATAGGATTACAAAGAACAACAGCAGCACAGAACATTAAAGATGCAGCAACCATATTTGGATTAACAGCAATTGATGATCCAGCACCAGAAGAAGGTTTATTTGACAGAAGCGATAATATACATTTTGCTAAAAAAGGAATTCCATCACCCACATTTTCATTAGGGTTTATTGCTTTTAATGACGACGTCACCAAGTATTACCACAAGCCAGGGGATGAAGCAGATACCTTAGATTATGATTATTTACTTAAATTTTTTAGAGCCTATGTACTATCTGGACGCAATATTGGTAATGATTCAAAAACACCAGTTTGGACCCTTGGTGACAAATATGAGGAAACGGGAAAGGCACTTTACGGGAACCAAGCATTTTAAAGAGAAGCACAATCAATAATTAAATTACTTTGTAAAATCCTATAACCTACAGTGGCCTACTTGGGGATAGTAGCCAATAGCTAGCAAGGCCTAAAAGCTTCGGTTTTTGCAGAACAATTTTCCAATATCACGTTTTTTTTAAATTTGGCAGACAATATGCTTACAGAAAGTTGTAAATACATATGCAACAATGTATTATTAGTAATTTTAAACTAAAAATGAGGACTTTAAAAATAGCATTAGACTGGATACCTAACATAAGCCATATAGGAATATTGGTTGCTAAACAATTGGGTTATTATCAAGAACAAGGAATTGAAATTTTAAATCCGTTAGTGGATAATTATCAAATAACTCCGCGCAAAAAGCTAGAGTTGGGTTTAGTAGCTTTTGCTATTCCACCGTTTGAGACTGTAATTTCCTGTCAAAAAAAAGTTTTGACTCATATTTCTATTAAAAAGCAATTAATGTAAGAGTAGTAGGCGACAGGTGAGTTTAATGGGAAAAATTTACACGCAACCACCTATCTCTATTCATTTGTTAATGAGTATCTATTGACATTTACAATCATTTTGAGCACTACTATTAGTATTGCAATTTTTAATTTACAAGGCAAGACAATTTTTAAAACAGGTGATTATTTACTAGCGAAACTGCAATGTTAATTGTTTCATTATTGATAGCACTGCTTTCTATTTATAGCTAACAAGATAAAATATAAGTGGAATACATATAACTTTTAAAATAGAGTTAATGTTATAACGGCTAACGAGAGGAATTAAAAATATCTAAGCAAAGTGAAAAACCAGCATATTTCCATCAAACTTTTGGAAGCAAAAAAAATCTGAAACGAACAGGTTGGCTTTTTTCAGGGTGATGTTGATGTGCCTTTTTTTTGGTCGAAGAAAACCTAAGCATCGAATTGACTTCTCAGCACTTTATAAACGAATTGCTGCTAATGAGTACATAGAGAAAGATACATTTATGTTACTATAGCGTACAAAAAATAACCTCCTGCTTACTATTTGTAAAACAGGAGGTTATTAGATGTGATAATGTACAGAATATTACTACTGCTTGATAAATTGTTTTGTTATTTTTTCTGTTTCCGTTTGGATAACAACTAAGTAAGTAGCGGTCCCCAAAGATGAAACATCAAGTGTTTTTTCAGTTCCCATTGCACTTACATCATTAGTTTGTAGCAAACGTCCACTAAGGTCGTAAATAGATACATTTTTTAAAGCTATAGATCGTGCATTGTTTAAAGTTAGTGTATTTAATGCTGGGTTAGGATATAATTTCAAGTTCTGAGCATTAAAAGTATTGTCATTAACACTTAAAGCAGCATCCTCATCGATGATTTTAACATTGTCAAAGAAAATATCAGCTACAGAACCCGTAGCTCCACCTATTGTAGAATTTAATTGTAGTGTAATACCACCACTAACATCTGGTCCAGCTACTGTACTGAATGAAAAACTTGTCCAGATATCAGGATCTACGTTAAGTGCTAAAGGACCTCCACCGAATAAAACAGCGGCAGATGTTCCACCTCCAGACAATTCTGAAAATAACTCAGCGAACGCAACTCCACCAACTTCTATTCTTCCACGAGCATCAAATGTAACAGTAATATTATGACCTGGCATCACTACACCTATACCGATATTAGCATTTTTAATAAGGCTAGCAGCAGTCGTCGAGGTATTGCTAATATTTGCAGCAAAAGCTCCTTCAGTAGGGTCAAATGCACCTACAACTTGTGTTCCTTCTTCAAATTGTTCCCATCCTGTAAAATCGCCTGTTTCAAACCCGCCATTCACGGCTAAATCAACTTGACCATAAACAAGGCTCATATTAAAAAATAAACAAATACTTAAAATGCTAAATATTTTTGAAACGTTTAATAGTTTGTTTGAAAATTTGCAATTCGAATCGCTTTTTAAAAGTGTAGTTTTTTTCATAGTAAATTATTTTATATTAGAGTAAAAATATTCAGATCTTACAATTTTAAAATCACTTTTAAATAGACAAGTCTGACTTATTGAAGTTTAAAAATATATGTATTCAGTTAATTCTCGCTAAACAAAGGCATATAAAAAACATACATACGAGTAAATTTCAATATTGTTGTTACTATTTATCCGCAATGGTTATAAGTAGTGGGTTAACGGACCAATAGAATAAGTGAGAAATAAAACTTAAACAAACTTAAAAAAAACGATGTTGTGGTTGTGTTGTAGTCATAAGAACCCTTTTAACTGTTTAAAAGACATTATGAATGTAACATAATTTTTTAGGTTATCAGCAGGGGTTTTAAGAATAAAGGTTAATGCCAATCAAAATTAATCTTCTTGCCGGTATTCTTTTTTTGAATTAATGGGTTTTATCCTTTCGGCTTAAAAGAAATACAACTAAACTAAAGGCCATACATATTGATATCAATAAAAAGATATAGCTCATAACTAAAGTACTCAAATTTGAAATAAAACCCAATAAAACAGGACCAATAAGAAACCCGATAAAACCTATTCCAGAAACAACTGAAATAGCAACAGAGGTATTAAGATGCTTTGTTTTACCAGCCAATCTAAAAATTTCAGGTATTATTACAGAAATCCCGAGACCTAAAACCCCAAAACCTAAAACACTGAGATAAAAGTTAGCGACTAATATTAAAGAATAGGCCACAAGTGCTACTATACAGCCATAACTTATCGTCCTGATTGCTCCTATTTTTTTACTTACACCATCTCCTAAAAATCTTCCTAAGGTCATCGCTAGCGAAAAAATCACAAAACCTAGACCCGCCTTGCTTTCTGAAACTTGAACAATATCAAACAAGAACAAATTACTCCAATGCTCAACAGCTCCTTCATTAAACATAATTATAAAAGCAATTACTGACAAACCTAAAACAGGCTTTATGTTTTTAAAGATATTGGTATTTTTGGCACTCTTTTCTTGTCTAGGTTCTATTATATCTTTGTAATTATCTGACAATAAATATGTTGTTAAAATTACGAATGAAGACATCAACAACATATGATAACTAGGATTTGAAAACCTTGTAATTAAAAAACTACCTATTCCTGCCCCAATAAATCCACCTAAACTAAAAAAACCGTGTGCCGCTGACATGAAATTTTGTTTATCGCTTTTTTCTATTATTGAAACCAAGGCATTCATTGAAGTAGCAGTAAATCCAGAAAAAATTCCTGTTAGAAATAGGCCAACACATAATAAAGTATAATTAGGAGCTAATAATGGGAAATTAAAAAGTAGGGCGAGAATAATGACCCCTATTTTAGTTGAGCGTCCTGTACCTATTTTTTTATTCAAATAGGGTACAAAGGGGATTGAAACAATTAAACCACATGCCGTAAAAAATAAGGCTAAACCAACTTGTGAATCGTTTAACCCAAATTTCATTTTAATATGTGGCAAATAAAGTATCCAAGTACCTATTAATATATTCATAGATGAAAACACCCATGAAACTGCAAAATATCTTACATTAGAAAGAATAACAAGTAAAGACTTCATTCACCTTTTTTTTGTCTGCAAATAAACAGTACCGTTCGGTTATTTACAAATTCATTTTCGAGAATTTTAAATGAATACAAAACGAATAGAACATTAAAATTATTAGTACAAATTGGTCTTGGTATGTCCCAAAGGCGGTGTGAGATTGATTTTGAGAAGAGCGTTACCTTTAGCGATTAGTGATCGTTTTTTACTTGTGTGTTTCTGACGTTCTTAACTGGTAGTGCCTAACGGGCTATAATTCTTTCATATATTTCTCTTGAATCCAATATATAAAACTTGTATTATTTTTATAACACATAAAATGAATTTTGATGTTTTTAGAAATAAATCCTGGTAAAATGATTGTTTGCTTGAAGCATAACGGTAAGTTTATTAAAAGAAATTTTAAAAGTTCTTGCAGAAGTAACAACTTTTACACTCACTCGTTTTCAATACGCAGGCAACCAACCCTTAATGAGTTGCGTCCATATAAAAAACAATCCGTCATGAGAATCTTTTTTGTCTTTTTAGTACTAAGTTTAGGAATCAACCAGTTAAGAAGTCAACACCTAACAGTGACTGTGGTCGACGCAAAGACAGGAGCGCCTATTCCCTTTGCTACCGTAGTCACAGGAAAGCATAGCGGGCTTATCACCAACGACGAGGGTGTGTTTGCGATTACCGAGCGGCAGCTGGTAAGTATCAAAGATTCTATTTTTATTTCTTCTATGGGTTACGAAAAAGTAGGGCTATGGCAACCCAGAGGGGAAACCACTATCTCTTTAGTACCTAAAACCTTTGAGTTGGCGGAAGTGTTTCTAAATGCGAACCCACTAACTGCTACCGAAGTCATTGAAAAAGTGAAAGAAAACACGCTTGCAAATTATACCATTACCCCATCTAAGAAGAAAATCTTTTTTAGACAGAGCGATCTTAACATCATGACTAAGGTTGATTTCGGATTTAAAAAGTCATCTATCGACGAACTAAATGAAGAACTTTTCGATGAGATTGCTGCTTCTATACCTAGAAAATCTATGTATTACAAGGAAGCTGTAGGGGACTTTTATGGTGATTATAACTCGAACAAACTGCATATCGATAAGGCAGCCGAGCTGTACGATAAGAATAAGGATATATCTATGGACGGGCTTTCAGATAGGTTAGAACGAATTTTTAAAGAGAATGTAAAACCAGATTCCTATTTAAAAATACGTTCGGGACTTATCGGCACCAAGATCGAATTAGATTCCATTTCAAATGAAAATAAAGAAGAGACCGCCATTATAAAAGCTGAAATTGACACGCCTGAAAAAACTGGTTTTCAGGCTGATCTTAAAGATCGCATTTCTGAACTTTTCGAACAGCTATTTTTTAATGAAGATTCTGAGTTGGACATTCTGGAGAAATCCAACCGTTACGAGTTTACGCATAAAGATTACACTTTTATAGATGATTCGGCAGTGTACATTATAGGTTTTGAGCCCAAGGGGAAGAAAAAATTTAAGGGCGTACTCTATGTAAACGCACAAGACTATGCCGTTATGCGTTTGGAGTTTGAAAATGTCCGTCCGTTGAACAAATTTGGTATGCTGGGCATTAGCTACAGCCGTTCTGTATTTAAAGGAAAGATGTTGTTTGCCAAAGAAAGCAAAGGGGGCTATGGAGTTAGTTATATGGAATTGGAAGACGGGATTACTTTTGGCGTGGATAGACCGCTTAATGTCATTGAAAAGAACAAACATGTTAAAGGCAGACGCAAGCAGAACGAGTTGGCACTTCACTTAGATATTGGTACTACCAATATTAGCAAGTATGAGTTGGTGGTGTTTTCTTCAGAAAATATTTCGGATGATGATTTCAAACAAGCCTCAGAAAACCCAGACGTGAAACCCAGTTATTTATCTAAGTATGATCCTGATTTCTGGAAGGAGTATACGATTATGGAGCCCAATGCTGCCATTCAGGCTTTTGAGGTTTTAGAGTAATCTCGCCTGTGGACCTCCCGTTAATGCAAATTATATATTTTATTAGTAAACAAATTAAAATAGGCTGCTTTATTATCTGGAGGTAGCTGTACGTCCATAATCCGATAATAACGTTCTTGCAATGATTCTATCAATATTTTTAGATCTTCTTTGGTGTTATATATGTTGGATTTGAATAGTTTATAAAGCATTTTATGATAATCAATTCATAAATATTGGGCATATAAAAAGACGGTTAAGGGTTAATTTAACCACATATACTCATTACTAGGTTATCACTTACCCATAAAGTTTTATGGATTTCCTTCGGGTTTATTTTTTTGGTTAATTTAGTTCTATTCCCCTATGGATTATAGGCAATGGTGTATATTCCATAGGTTTGAACCTCTCCTAAAAGTTGGTGAATCAATTATTACCAAAGCTAGACTACAGTCCCTTTTTTTAATTTGAGAGGGCACAAAAAAAACATAAATCATACAAAATGAGTATATTGCATTTGTAAAATAGTTGGATTACGCAATCGTTTCGCAAACGATTTTCACCAAATAGAACATGCTTTTAACCTTAGCATGATTTTAAAAAAATGAAACGACAGACTCAATTTTTGGAAAAGAACGTATCAGGAAAAAAAGTTTTAAGACTTTTTATTCTAACCAATGCGGTTTACGCCTTTATGCTGATCGTTACGATTCCCAAAACTATGGAATTCTCCAAAGGAATGAGATTGTTAGATATGATGCCAATGGGATATGACTTGAATTATGTTAGCGAATTATTCAAGTCCCTCGGAGAGATTGGACGCGAGACTTATCTAACAAACCAGATACCTGTGGATATGATTTATCCGCTACTTTTCGGTCTGACTTACTGTTTGCTTTTGGCATATTTTCTAAAAAAACTTAACAAGCTCAATTCCCCATTTAGGTATCTATGCTAAACACCTATAATTGCGGGAATAGTAGATTATTTCGAGAATTTCGGAATTATCACAATGTTAAATAACTACCCTTATTTGACAGAGATCTCGGTAAAAACAACCAACACCTTTTCGCTGATAAAAAGTACTTCGACAACTGCATTTTTTATTGTCTTAATTATTACGCTACTCCTGCTTGGAGTTAAAACAATTAAAGAAAGACAAACAATTGCCAATTGAGTAGACCGCTTTCCCCATAATTGATCAGGGTGCGCCGCTCACAAAACAGTGTCCTTCGACAAGTTAAGGATAAACCAAGCAGCGCTCGTATACAACGCCTCAATAATGTTGCGCATCGATTGTAATATACAGTCAAAGTCAAAAACCCTTTCATCTTTTGCCATTTTAGGATAATGGCATTTTATGAATTTGATTTTACGCTACTACTCATACTCCCATCTTTAAAAATGGCGTTATGAATATGTTTAAGAGCTAGTTACCTTTTATCTTTTTTAACTTTTATGTCGTAGTCGTCCAAGGTGCCTTTTATATTGAGGTTTAAGTATCTGACTTTCTTTTCAGAATTAAGTTTTACGATCTCATCTTCTGTTGTAGCATCCTTTTCTTTTGTGCCAAATATTTTATTTCGAGTTGCTTTCATTACTGCGCTCAAAGGGATACGAACATAATAGTCAATTTCATTATTTTTATCCTGTGTTCCAGAAATATCCATATGCCCTAAAGTGGATTCTATAGTCATATTAGGAATTGTTATGGTGCCGTTGATAATATCCACGTGGTTTTGAAGCGTGTCAAATTTAATTTTAGTTAAGTCTTTATCTCCAAAATAATCAGAGATCATCAGAACCGGATCGTAATTTTCTATACGACCCTTCAAAATTTGTGCATCTAAATGTACTTCCGATTGATCGAGATCAGCCACAAAATCCGGATACACACGTATTTTTCCAGTAATATTAGCATTTAGCTTGCCGTGTAGGTTTTCTGAAAGAATAACGTCTTGTCCAAAATTTTCAAATTTAAATAAAAGCTTGTCTAAGTCAACGTTGGCTATTTCCAAGTTGGGTTCAAAGAAGATATGTTCTGGATCGCTACCATTAAAATAACCATTCAAAGCAATGTGTCCTCCAGCGGCATCTAAGCTAATAGTATCAAGGTAGATATGGTGATCTTTGGTTGTGCGCAGTTGGCCTGTAATATCTTTCAAATCAAGCCTGTGATATATAAAATGTCCAACGTCAAAACTGAATTGCATATCAGTGAAAGGTAACTTGTATATGTTAAATGCTTCTGCATGTTCGGGCACATCTTCGCTTTTGTTCTTGGGTACTGGTTTGCCATTAGATTGACTGGCTGCTTTGGTATTGTAATTTGAAAGTGCATCAAAATCAATATAATCTGATTTTAGACTGAATGAATTGTCTCTTTTCTTAATAGAATTGTCTTCTCCAAGATAATAATTCATATCAATTTCAAATTTGGTGCGCCCCATTTTCCCTTTAAAGTTTTGAACCATTAGGTGGTCATCTTCATATTGAAACAGACCTTTAAAGTTCTCAAAGCGCAAAGGGTGGACGTGCATCGTACCTTCGAATTTATCGAGCTGAACCTTCATGCTGCGCAGTGCATTGGTTTCGTAATGTAGGGTACTTTCCATATGTAGTTCTAAGTCTTCTATTTCTTCATGGCGGTAATCCTCTGGCACATAATTCTCGCCTTGGTATGAAAACAGGTTATCAAATTTCAATAAATTTGATTTTAGGGTGAGGTCAAAATTAATGTCACCATTCAATTCATCTTGCATCCATGAGCTATAATCGTATATTAATCCGTTGATGTGAAAATCAGATTCGTCAACAAAACCAGAAAAATCTACAACATTCAAATCATCCTCTTTTACTAAAACATCCGCATGAAAATCATGCAGTGTGTGTGGGTAATGTTTTAAATCTGCGTAGAGACTGTCAATAAAAAACTCCCCTTTGGGCAAGTGCTTAAATTCTGTAAATGCATCTCCTAGGGCATTGAATGAAAAAGCAAGACGGAGATTCTCTATTCGCTCATTCACCCCCAGGCTATCTGCTTCAGAGTAGTTGGTGAGCTCTGCAATATCCAAAACATCAGACTTAATTTCTAACTGTGCACTCACCATTTTTTTTCTATGATGAACAATAGCGGGCAAATCTGATAGCGATCCTGTAATGGACAGATTAGAATTGCCCAGTGATATATTGAACTTATTTAGTTGCGCTTGTTTTCCATTCATTACTAAATGGACATCTAAATCTTTTAATGGAGCTGAGAGCTCGTTGGAGCTAACCGTTAGGTCTTCGATTTTAAGTTCCGCATAATAAGCTTGATTTAGATCATTCAATGCTTTTTGAGGATTATTTAAATCAATAATATCGTGAAACTTCAGCTTCATTTCTACGCTGCCTTTTGCATCTTTTACCTCAGTCAGATTCAAAAAACTAACAATAAAAGGAATGTCAAAATCTGCATCTAGCTGCATGTCAATTTCGGGTGCTTCAAAATTTTTCACTTGTATGTTTCCCACAAAATTTCCTTTCTCAAGAGTAGCGGTAATATCAGCCAGAGAAAATTCCATAGTTTGCAAATTTCTAGCTTCCCCATTGGTAAAATGACCTGAGAAGCCCATTTCATCAATTCTTTTATTTACTGCAAAATTTTCTAGGTACGCTTCTGAAGCACCAAAGCGGGCATCTATAAAGGGCTGTCTTCCTTTAGTTATGGGTCCTTGAAGTGTGGCGTTAAAATAAATATTGCCAGCGTTTTCGTAGCGTTCTAAAACGGGAATTAGCGCTGTGGGGGCAAAGGCAATAAACATATCAAAACTAGGTTTTGTTCCGCTCACTGCAATATCCACTGTCATATCATTCTTGGTGTCTACAGTTCCACGAAGCTGAAAGTCACCGTGCTCCATCCTTATGCCTGAAGGTTCAAAGACAAGCAAACCATTTTTATTATTATAAACCAGATCTGTATGAAATTCGAAATGTTTGTTCTTAAAATAGGTCGTGTCACCGTTGTCAATAACATTGAGTTCAAAGGCACTGTCTACGTGTGCTGCGATTTGGTCATTGCGATTATTAAAACCTCCTTTAGCCCAATAAATAAGGGTTTCTATATCCATATTAGTGGCTTCTTCGCGCTGGTGGATGTCTAAGTTCTTTAGTTTTATTTTTTGTAAATGAATATCTAAAGGCCTTTCATCCCCATTTTCAGCAGAAGAGGCTAAGGCATTGTCAAGATTTGTTATTCCATCAGTATGGAGTACTAAATCAAAAAAACCATCTTCAATAATTAATGAGTGAAGGTCATAATAGCCACCTGCGATATCCCACAGATTAAACCCTATATAAATAGTAGCAACCTCTAAAATAACAGCGGCGTTAGGTTCTTTGCTTTCGTGCACCGTAACATCATCGAATTTAATAGAAATATCTGGAAAGCTCGCAAAAGGGGCTAGATGGGAATCACTGATAGTGATTTTTCCTTTATATGTGGTGTTAAGCGTAGCGATTTGAGATTGTACAATGGCATCTTGTTTTTCAAAAGCAATCAACAAAATAGCAGCAAAAACTACGAGAGGGATTACCAATACCCACAATACCATACGCTTTAAAAATTTTGTTTTCATACCCTAGCGCTATTGATTTATAGTGATAAATAAATACCTCAATAAGAACGGTCTAGAATGTTTTGTTCTAAAATCGGCTGACCATTTTTCATTTAAACTTTGTCCATTTACGGAATTAAAAATCATCTCCAATACTGTTAATAATGTTGTTTTCTAAGATGCACCGCAACTCGTTATGTGTTTACCTTTAATATAGTTATCTCACTTATGATAACATTGAGAAGTCATCTTAGTTTCCCCGTAAAGTTACTTCTTTGCAGCAATATCCAAAGCTACTTTTTTTTTTTTTTTTGTCCTATCAATTAAAAGATTAGATAAACATAATTGTTGTAAATCAAACTTTTAACTGCTAGTATTCTTTATTTTTAAAGCACTATCTAGTGACAATAACGCTATTTCTTTGTTGCTAGACAAACTTTTTGTTAGATCACATTTAGTCCATTATTATCTTTTGTTTTAAGATGATCAATTCGTTGGTATGAAGTGTAATAAAACCAATAAAAGTAAACTGAACATTTTGTTAATGGGGCTTAAGCCTATGCTCCGTTAATGAGTACTGATAGCTGCCGGAAGGAATTCGGGATCCCTTCAGGCGGAGATGAATTCTCTAATTTGATTCATAAGCAACACTTTAGACCGCTAGCAATCCTTTTATATTGGTTTGGTGTTCAAAAAAAGAGAGGCTTTGTGTTCGCTAGATTAGTACCAATTGAAAAAGCAAGTTTATTAAAAAGATCTTGAATGCTAAGTTATTTTGTAAGCATTGACTTGGCTAAATGTGTTCGTTATATTTTTGCAAGACACCTATTTTAAACCAGTTCATATTTCTACAAGAACGGTGGCTATTCGTAATAAACCGGGCAGCGTCCTTTGGAAACTTTTCTAAAATGAAATATGTTGCTATCTATTTTAGTTATATCCCCAATGATGATATATAATTGTTAGCAAATATTAAAAAGAAAAAATCGTGAGAAAAATTAAAGTGATTATGTTATTAATGATTTTTGGTTTAAACTTAAATGCTCAATCTGACACTGACATAACTATTAACTCCAAAATCTTATGAAGATTCTGATAGTAAAACTTACCCACTAATATTAGTCTTAGATTCAGAAAATACTTTTTATTTTACTGCAGGAAATACTGAAATAATGTATGACCCAGACCCAGACTTTGAAATAATTCCAGAAACAATTATTGCCGGTATTTATCAAAATTATTCAATGGACGAAACAACATACAATCTAATAAGAGGTAAAGATGCAATGTGGAATAAAGATACAGGTATGTTCTCTAAAAACAGTAAACTATTTAATGGTTTTATAACTGAAGAACTACTTCCCTATTTAAAATCTAATTATAAAATTGGCGAGTTTAGTGCTATTTTAGGTGGGTCACTTACTGCATCATAAATAAGTAGTATGATACTCGAAAACGATCATTATTTTGACGCTTAAATTTATTAAGTCCTAATGGGATAAATTTTGACAAAACACTTTTTGGTACTATAGAAAAAGGTGCTCAAAAAAAGTTTGTTTATTTATCTACCTCTGAATATGATTTACTCGATCACAGAAAATCAATTAAAGCATTACAATCAAAATATTCTTCAAATCAATCTTTTAAAAATATTGAGTATAAATTTAATGATTTTAAAGAAGAAAGTCATACTTCACTTGTTAATCGCTCAATTCCTTATGCAATAAAACATATTTTCAGTTTTTATAAACCAGTAAATAATATTGATTTAGAAAATTTTATTTTGAGTACTGATAAAATGCAGTTCATTAAAAATGTATCTGAAACTTCTAATAGTTTCTATGGTACAAACCGAACCTTTACCGATTTAGATTTTGAAGACTTAGCAAATTTGGCGATTGAAGAGCAAAATTGGCTAGCACTAAAAGAACTCTCTGAAATAAATACAAAGCTTTTCCCAGATTTACAAACTGGATATTTTTCAAGAGCGGTTTTTGAAGAAAACTACAATAAAGACCTAAAAACCGCATTGGAACATTATAAGTTAAGTTACGAAAATATAGCAAAAGGAATACGAAATGATAGCAGACGATATTGGCTTGATGAAATCAAAAGAGTTGAAAAACTACTTTTGGAAAAATAACATTTGCTAACACCGTATAAAACTAATTAATCCTTTTAACTCACTTGGGAAATTCCTTGAGATTTTCACCGTTCGTATTTTATTTAGTATTTCTTTTGCTTAAAATACGCAGCTAACCTTATATAAATATGTTGGCGTTCGTAAAAAAAAAACTATGAAGACAATATTTTTAATACCTCTTATAGGACTTTTTACTATTAACTGCTTCTCTCAAGAAATTTCAGCAAAAGAGATTCGCAAAAAAATGAAAGCCAAAGAGGTGGTTTTGCGTGATTATTATGGAGAAGAAATGGTATTAGCCAAAATGGAAAGCACAAAAAAATGGGGACTGTACACCGTTTATTCTGGTATGGATATTGAAGACTTCTCATTTGAAGAATTTATTTCGCCAAAATTTGATTCACTAAGCTTTTTTGAACCAGAAGCACGGTTTCAAATCGTAAAGCAGAATGATAAATACGGTATTCTTTTACTCCCTTTTGAAATTGAAGATGCTGGTGATAGAGTGCATTGTAAATTTGATAAAATCATCCATAAAAACATCAATGGAGAAGATTATATACTCGTTAAGAAAGGTAATAAGTGGGGTTTAATCAATTGGTTTGATTTGTTTTATATTATAGACCCAATATTTGACACCCCAGAGGAAGTCCCATTGGTTAGAATGGGGAGTCGGATGTTAGAAACCTTTAAACGAGCAAAAAGAAGTTTGAAAGCCGACCTTGTTATTTTTGATCCTAATAACGGAGATGGTGCTTTAAAAGCACGAAGCAAAAAAACTAAAAAGTGGGGGATGTACCAATTCTTAGATGATCAGAAAAAAGAGTTAATCCCAATGCAATACGATAGCCTAAACTTTTACTCCTTCAATGGAAAGTACACTGCTGTATATAATAATGAAAAAGTAGGCTTTTATCTCTCTTATTGGAGTTATGATGAGCAAGCCAAGCAAACTGTGGATTGCAAATATGAAGATTACAAATGTTTTGATGCCGATGGTGTTTCAAAACTCGCTGTAAAGAAAGATGGCAAATGGGGCTGGGTTGATTGGCTTACGGGAAAAGAAAAAAGTGAGTTTATATTCAACAGTCCTGATGAGTTGCCTTATCCACATTACAAACAAAATTATTGGTTTGATGAGTAGAAATATACCTATATTATATTTTAAATTTATGGGGCAGTGGTCCGTCGGGGGGGCTTATTTCGAAGAAAGGATAATAATAAAAATTTAAAAATTAGGCTTGTGTTTCATCAGATTAATAACGGCTTATTTTTAGCGCTGCTTTTTCATATATAAAGCGTTGTAACCAGCTCTTGCCTAGTGAAAAAGCTCAAAATATTCGCAGTTCTTCCTTTGCTTATAAGCGATTAGAATAAAAACCAAAATTTCGCTCTATTTTTTAAAATCAAATTTTTATTTTTACAGGATGAATGTTTTAAGTGTTTTTCCTGTGTTAAGTGTCATTTTTGGATTGGTCTTAATCGTTTTTATTCTATTCAATAAATTTGGACTAGGAAACGATAAAAAGATACGATATGTTTTATCTTCCTTAGTTTTTATTTATGTGGTTACGGCATTAGACTACCATCTTTCCATCAATAACCAAATACCTGCAACCTATTCGGGAGTCACCTACTTTTTCTATCATTTTACCGGATTGTTATTTTACTATTTCATCGCTCTTTATACCAAATCTGAAATAAATATAAAAAAATGGGTGCCTGTCGTTGTTGGTTATACCTTGGTCAGAATTTTAGTATTCCTTCCTTTTGATCACGATCAAAATTTACAAGATTTTGTGGAAGTATTGGAGACTTCAAACTACGGAGTATTTGTTTTAGTGGAATATATTTTAGTAAGTGCTATCAATATTGCGCTTATGTTTCTTGCCTATAAGAAATTAAAAAAGGCTCCATTACTCATTGAATTAAATGAAAGTGAAAAAAACCTTTATAAGTGGATTAAGATTATCATCGCTGCAATTGTGCTCATGCAAATTGTAGTTTTTGCGACCACAATTCTAGGCAGTTTGGATATTGGTCATTTTAACCTTTATCTAAAATTTGAAACACTTATCTATTCGATATTCTTCTTCATATTCGCATTTTCTATCATGCATTTTCCTGTATTTGCTTATTCTGGAAATTTTGAAGATTTATCCACCTCTACTATTGAGAAATATGCAAAGTCATCGTTATCTGATTCTTCAGATCTTTTTGAGAAAATAAAGGCCATCGTAAATAAGGAAAAGATGTACTTAGACTTCGATTTAAAATTGAATACCGTTGCTACCAAGTTAGATCACTCCATTCATCATATATCACAGGCCATCAATCAGAACGCAAAAATGAGTTTTCCTGACTTTATCAGTAGCTTTAGAATTGAAGAAGCCAAAAAGAAACTCATGGAGCTTAAACCAGATACAATATTTGCGATTTCCTTAGACGTAGGTTTTAATAGCAAGGCTGCTTTTTACACTGCTTTCAAAAAAAGTACACAAATGACTCCTACCGAATTTAAAAAACTTCATAATTCTTTAGATTGATGTAACTTACTGGTTTTATTGATGTTAATCCTATAAAAAGTGTCTTCCCGATAAAGGAAGACACTTTTTTTGTTTGGTATTATAGGGAGACACCATTAAAACACCTTGTGAAATTACTTTTGTCCAAAATAATTTATAAATCTATAAAATTTAAGAACAATGATTACAATTACAAAAATAATAATGACAATAGCCCTTATAGTAATGGCTAGTATTACAATCAACGCTCAATCCAATATGGAATTTGGTATTAAAGGAGGAACGAATATTACAAAATTAAAAAATGGTGATGGGAAAGTAAATATAGGTGTAGTTGCCGGAGTTTTTGCTGAATTTAAAGTGTCAGAAAGATTCTCTATTCGTCCTGAAGTTTTATTTTCAACTCGGAATATTAAGGTAGGCTCTGGAAAAGAAAATCTAGGCTATATTAATGTACCATTACTTGCTAAATTTTATTTTTTAGAAAAGTTTAGTGTTGAAGCAGGATCGCAATTTGGATATCTCATGATTAAAGAAGATGGTAGTCTCAATAAAACCGACTACAGAGAGATTGAATTGGGTGCTGTCTTTGGAGCCAGTTACCGTATAACAGAACACCTGGAAGGTGGTGTACGTTATAACCTAGGGGTAAGAAATTTGACAAAGTCAGGTGGTGACATTAAAAATTCTTCCTTACAATTTACGCTCTCTTACGGATTTTAAAACTGAATATAATATAAAGAATTCCTCAAGTTTTAAATGAGGAATTCTTTTAAACTAACTTAATATTCTTAAAATGTTTAAAATTAAAGAAAGAATCAAAGGACACAATATTGCTTATAAACTGTTTTTGTTTATGGCTATCATCATTGGTAATAGTGGATATGCTCAGGATGATAAAACAACGCCTTTAATAAATATTTGGCACCTCGACAACTATGATATGGGTGGTCAAGAATACGGACCCAAGAAAAAGGAAAAAGACGATTATATTTTTTTTAAAGAGGACATGACTTATACTTCAAAATCAGAAGGTAAAGAAGAAGCAGGAACTTATATACTAAATAATAACGGTGCTTATATCTTAATGAGTGATAAAAATGGTGAAACTATAAAGGCCTATATCATTTCAATATCAAAGAAATCCTTAGTACTAAAGTATGATATTAATGAAATTAGAAATATCGAAGTACATTATAACAGTCCAAATCAAACCCATAAGCTATGAAAACATTTATTAGTATTTTATTTATTCTTTTTATTTGTAGTTCATCTTTTTCGCAGAAAACTATAGATTTAAAAAAGGTCTCATTCGAGATTAAGAACCAGAATTTTTATATCGACAGCATCATAGATAATCGTCAAGTGCTTCATCTTGGAGTTATAGAAGATGATTTTAATAATAAAGAAACCCTGCGTTTTGAGAATGACATTACAACAACAATCAAGCACTTTATGCATGCTGCTCTGCCTAAAACAGATGACCAGGTTCCCGTAACTTTAGGGATTAACAAATTAACAATTGAAGAAGCACAAACAAGTATTGATAAGAGAACTGCAAGGGTATATGTCGAACTCTATTTCTATGCAGAAAACGGAGAAGAACTTCATAAAGTAGCTCATTTTGAAGATCAGGTTTTTCCAGTTTCTAATGTAACAGAAATCTACGAAACCCACGAACAAAGAATCCGAGCAGCATTGGAATATTGCTTATGGAGCTTCATTAATACACAAAAGGCAAATACAACCAATAGTTTGATAAAAGATGGTATGCCAGATACTGAAGGTTCTACTCAGGAAGCATCTGCTATTGAAACCTATGTTCCTTTGGGCAAGTGGTTCAATATGCTAACATTCAAAAGAATGACAGATAGACATAATGAGGGTTGGAACGTTTCATATACTGGATTTTCAGATCACGAAAAAGACTTCATTATTCCTTTTGTAATAGGCTATGGTCAATCTAGCGCTAAATCAGATGCAGTAAAAGAGCGTGGGTATAATTCTGTCGATTCGTATGCCTTAGGTTTCGGATTCAATGGCTTTATCAAAATAATACCTGGTATCTATGCGGATCTTGGTCTAAATGTACCTATAGGAATGGAAGTGTTAAGAGATTTAGAAAACAAAAAATCAAATAATTTTTTAATAGGTCTTCGTGCTAACCAAGGAGTGAAAATAATCCCCTGGAAAGATTTTGGAGTCGTAATAGGTGCCGGTTTCTTTCAACAATGGCAAACATCTAAAGTAATAAATAGAAATTATGGGTTTGCATTGGAATTGGGAATTAATTTTTAATTGAACTTTATCACAGAACCCATAAACCATAATTACACAACTAAAATTTAAAAAGCCATAATATAAGTTTTACGCGATTAATATCGATGTTTGAAGGGTCTCAAATAATGAATTTCATTGGCTATTTTTTATTTTCAATATTAGCTTAATTTTGATTGAGACATTGACAGATTTAATCACTTCAAAAAAAAGAAGATGGAAAGATACAGGTGCTAATTTTTTAATTTTTATAATCAATCAGCTTCTAGAGAAAGCGGTAGTCGGTTCTATTGGCGTTATATGTTTAATGCATTTTCATTAGATTACGCCACTTTCTATACCGATAAATCTATTGACTTGGGTATTTGCATTTTTTGTTGCAGACCTGATCTATTATTGGATGCATAGAATAGAGCACGAACAAGGAATTTTATGGGCTTTGCATAGTGTTCATCATTCTTCAAAAGATTATAATTTGAGTATTTCATTTCGACTGAGTATTTTGGAAGCCTTGATAGAATGGGTTTTTTAATTCCAATGATACTCATAGGTTTTAGTTCTTTTCAAGCTATAGCAGGACTTATCCTAGTCGCGCAATTTCAATCGTGGATACATACAGATCGTATTGGAAAACTGGGATGGCTAGATAAAATTTTTAATACACCATTAGTACGTCGTGTAAATCACGGATCCAATAAAAAATATTTGGATAAGAATTATGGAGGTTTTTTAATTATTTGGGATCGTTTATTTGGCACCTATCAAAAGGAAGAGGAACAAGTTGTTTATGGATTAACCAAAGATATAAACACCAACAGCTCACTGTTAATTAATTTTATAGAATTTAAAACCATTGTAAAAGATCTAAAAGAGTGCCAATCTTGGAAAGATCGATTTAAGATAATCTTCGGAAATTTATCTTGGAGACCAGATTACTTCAAGGAAGAATCAAATAACGTGGGATAATAGAGTAACAATTTGTAAACTAAAAATACGTAATGAAGCAAAGAATAATAGGAATAGATGTAGCAAGAGCATTGGCAGTTATCGGAATGATAATCGTCAATTTCAAAGTGGTATTTGGCGAAAATGGCCTACCCTGGGTGGAATATGTAGCTAGCATTTTTGATGGGAAAGCGGCAGCAACATTTGTCGTATTAGCGGGAGTTGGACTTGCTTTAATGACAAACTCGGCAATTAACCATAGAGATAAGGCGAAAATAAAAGTTGCCCGAATCAGAATTGCTAAAAGAGCGTTGTTTCTCTTTATTCTTGGAATTTCCTATATCGCAATTTGGTCAGCAGATATTCTCCATTTTTATGGAATTTATATGGCAATCACAATGGTGCTTTTAACCCGAAAAGAAAATACAATCCTAATCGCAGGGATCGCTATAATATTAGTGTATCCAATTATATTAACATTTTTAAATTATGAGACAGGTTGGCATTTTGATACCTTAGATTATCAAGATTTTTGGACGTTTAAGGGCTTTATAAGAAACCTTTTCTTTAATGGTTTCCATCCAGTATTTCCTTGGACTGCTTTTATGCTCTTTGGTTATTGGTTCGGCAAACAGGATTTATACAATGACAAATTCGTGAAAAAAATATTTTGGATGAGTACCATCATTTTTATTTCTATTCAAGTTGTGTCCTATCTGTCTATTTCAATTCTATCAGAAGGAAACCAAGAGGCTGTTTTGGAACTAACTGAGATTTTGGGAACCAAACCAATGCCACCTTTACCCATTTATATGTTTAATGGTATTGCCATTGCCTTTGCACTAATTTCAGGTTGTATCCTAATTGGCAGGAAGTTTGAAAATAGTTTTATAATTGATGCTTTAAATAAAACAGGACAATTAGCATTGACCTTCTATGTAGCACACGTTATTATTGGAATGGGCATTATTGACCTCATAAACCCTTATAGAACAGAAAGTTATTCTATTGAGTTTTCAGTGATTTATGCATTGGTGTTTAGTTTGCTGTGTATTGTATTTGCAGTTATTTGGAGAAAATATAAAAAATACGGACCCTTAGAATGGGTTATGCGAAAAATAGCAAGCTAAAAGACAATACATAAAAACAAACCAAAATCAGGTAGTTTCCCGTATTGACATTAAACTACAATGTGCCTATATTTTTGAATACAGAACGCTTTTTATGATCCATTATCCAAGAAACACAAACCAAAGGCTGGAACACCGCCAATACCCTGAGCGGTAAAATAAAGGCCGTTTTAGATAGGCTGGGGCTAGTGCTTAGGGCATAGATTGGTTTTTTCACCATCGCCTGGAAAATAATTATATTGAACACGGAAAATCGCAACAAAAAAATAGAATAAATAGTATTTTTAAAAATTAAAATGCTGCCGTCAAGTCTGGCAAAAAAATAATTTTAAAAAAAAACATCACAAGACTAATAGGTTTGTGATGGTATAATGGGGATAAATGCCATATGGCGTTTATCCATATGTTGGCAAACATATGATGAATAGAACTAAAACACTAAAAATATATTTATTAATATGGAAGTTAAAAGATTATCTTATAAGCATAAAAACAACAAAATACTTTACTATGCTGTTAGTTATTTACGGCAATTAATCTCGTCAAAATATTATCAAGCAAAGTTATTAACTAAACTAAAATCAATAAATTCACTAAATGATGATGAGATTCAAAAAGTAATGTCTAGAGTGAATTACTATAACAAACTTAAAAAAAAAGTTGAATTAACTTCTGGAGCACTAAAATCGTCTGATTTAACAATTAAAAAAGGCTTTAAAACTTATTTTTTTGATTTGTATGAATACAATAGATTTTTTAATCAAAATTTAAAAGGACATTATTTATTTGGAGATATTACACATATCCCAAAAGAACCTGGATTAGTTAAAAGCAGACCTATTTCCGATGACAATGCCTATTCAGTAGTCTTGAAATGGAATAAATTAAGACATTTCGTACACGTAAAAAATGATAAAAAATCATTCTCTCAAAAAAAAAACATGTTGGTTGGTCGAGGAAAAGTACATTCCACTCAACTTAATAGAATTCAATTTTTAGAAAAATATTATGGTCATCCAATGTGTGACATTGGTAAAGTGAATGATAATCTTCTTAATCCTAAATGGAAGGTTAATAGAATGACTATTGATGAGCATTTAGAATATAAATTCATCCTCTGTTTGGAAGGAAATGATGTCGCTACCAATCTAAAGTGGGTGATGTCTTGCAATTCATTGGCTATAATGACCAAACCGAAATTTGAAACTTGGTTTATGGAAGGACTTCTAATCCCAGATTATCACTATGTTTTAATAAAGGATGATTATTCTGATTTGGAGAGTAAGCTAGCGTACTATATCAATAATCCAGATAAGGCTGATAATATCATCAAAAATTCCAACGACTTCGTAGCACAATTTCAAAATAAACATTTAGAAGACTTAATTTCTTTGATGGTTTTAGATAAATACTATAAAAAAACCAATTAACATAAGTAAAAACATTTGCCAACATAATATATAAAAAATAACAGATTAATTGCTAATACGAAGGTGTAAACAGAAATCTAAAATCATTTTTAAACGGAAAAGGGAGTGCATTAAAACGCCTTACTTTTCATATACGAGACATTACTAACAAGTCGTAAAAACTTTCCTCTATTTACATTTGAGTTTGACGAAATCACTTGTTTATTTTGCACTTATTATAATTATTTCTCATTTAGCCATCATTAAGAAAACAAGTGTTTTAGAATGTTGGTTACAAACCTTTCTATATCGATTCTAAAATAAATCAATCTCCCTTGTTATAAGTACACTCATTTTATCGTTGTATCAATAGAGTGAATAAGATAGATTTTAAACATATAGTATTTTCATTATCAGAACGCTTTTTCCCTATGGTTGTGAGCATTTTAGGAAGCGATGCAAAAGCTGAAGATGCAATTCAAGAAATAATGAGCAAGCTATGAAGAAATACAAAGCTCCTTATGGTATTATAATTGTTACACCTAAAAGAGGTGGAAAATTAAAATTAAATCAATTTCACCATTTATAAAGTGATTCACTAACTGATAGCGCTATGATTTAAAATGACATTTCCAGTAATGAACTGATAAAATATATAATGATAGAAAATATGTAAAAAAGACCAGTTGGTAACACCAGGTATAATTAATTTGTCAAGTACTTATCTAGAAAATTGCTTCGGCAGTTCACTGCGCTCTGGTCCTTTTAAATTTTCTCTATTCTGTTTTTATTTATTAATTTAGTTGCTTAACTATGTAACGAACCATACACATCCCGTTGTAACCATTTACAAGAAAAATGAACGATATAGAGAAAACATTAAATAATATTAGAATTAAAAGCCCACTTGTACATAACATTACCAATTATGTTGTAATGAATTCTACAGCAAATGCTTTGTTAGCTATAGGCGCTTCGCCTGTTATGGCGCATGCCACAGAAGAGACTGAAGACATTGTTGGCATTTCCTCTTCTTTGGTAATTAACATGGGAACATTGAGTGAAAAATGGGTAGAGAGTATGCTCCTTGCCGCAAAGAAAGCAAAAGAGATAAATATTCCTTTTGTTTTTGATCCTGTAGGCGTAGGCGCATCAAAATACAGAACACAAACTGCTCTAAAAATTATAGAAACAGCTACTCCAAATGTAATCAGAGGCAATGCTTCAGAAATTATGGTTTTGGCACAGCACGCAAGCAGTTCAAAAGGTGTGGATAGCACCATGCAAGCAGAAGATGCTGTTTCGGGAGCTATCGAATTATCAAAGAAACTAAACAATACGGTTGTGGTAAGTGGTGCAGTAGATTACATTATTACTGGAGATAAGATGAGCACAATCACGAATGGGAGTGTTTTAATGCCAAAAGTAACAGGAATGGGATGCTCTGCAACGGCTATTATTGGCGCTTGTATTGCGATTGAATCTGACATTCATTTGGCTTGCACAACTGCTATGGCAATTATGGGAATAGCTGGAGATATGGCTGCCGAATTATCAAAAGGTCCTGGGAGTTTCCAAGTTAATTTTCTAGATAGCTTGTATTTGTTAACTGGCGATATCATTAAGGATAAAATAAAACTAAATGTATAAGGTAGATTACGCTTTGATGTATGTGACGGACGATAGTATCACAGACGATACGGCATTTTTTAAGATTCTGGAAGATGCCCTAAAAGGGGGTACGTCTATTATTCAACTCAGAGAAAAATCTTGCAACACGCTTTCTTTTTACAACCGTGCATTAAAAACTAAATACCTTTGCCGTGCTTATGGTGTTCCGTTAATTATTAATGACCGCATAGATATTGCCCTAGCGGTAGATGCAGCAGGTGTGCACATTGGACAAACAGACATGCCTTATAGCAAAGCCAGAGCGTTATTAGGTGCTACCAAAATAATAGGGCTATCGATAAGTAATACGGAACAAGCAATTGGGGCCGAGAACTTGAAAGTAGATTATATCGGTATCTCTCCCATTTTTAATACATCTACTAAAAAATCAGATTTAGCCCCTTCTCTAGGTATTGAAGGACTTAAAATGATCAGGCCATTATTTTCAAAACCTATTGTTTGTATTGGAGGAATACAGAAGAAGAATGTTGCAGATATTATAAAAAATGGCGCCAATGGAGTTGCAGTAATATCTGCTATTTCTAAGGCTGAATACCCTGAAGAAGAAACTAAAAATTTAAAAGAAATAATATGTCAAACTGGTTTAATACCGTAACAATAAAAACAGACTCGATACTTGAAAAAATAAAAGAACATCCTTTTATAATTGAGTTAATGGATGGAACACTCTCTAAGGAAATATTTCAGTTCTATGTCAATCAAGACTCTTTGTACCTATCAGAATACAAGAAAACACTGGCTCAATTAAGTATTAAATGCGCAGCAGCAAACGATACTCAATTTTTTCTGGATGCTGCTACAGGGATTATCCTTGTTGAAGATGAATTGCATCAAGTTTTTCTCAATAAGGAATATTTCAACAAAGAACCTTCGCCTAGTTGCGAGCTCTATACCGGCTATATGTCTCGTATTGCAAACAATCATAGTATAGAAGAAGGATTGGCTGTGATACTCCCTTGTTTTACCATCTACAAAGAAATAGGAGATTACATATTAGCCAATCAAACTAACAAAGACAATAACCCTTACCAAAACTGGATACAGACCTATGCAAGTGAAGACTTTGCAAATGCGGTACTCAATGCAATAGAAATTACCAATAGGTATGCTGAAAAAGCGCCTGAGGAGGTATTGAACAAAATGGATTTAGCTTTTATAAAATCATCAAAACTGGAATGGATGTTTTGGGATAGTGCATACAACAAGGAAGCATGGAAAATTTAAAAACCCCATATCGTGCCGTATTAACCATTGCTGGAAGTGATTCTGGTGGTTGTGCAGGAATTCAAGCAGATATAAAAAGTATTAGTGCCTGTGGTGCTTATGCTGCTTCTGTTATTACCACTATTACGGCTCAAAACACACAAGGAATATTGGATATACATCCCATACCTGTTTCGCATATAGAAAAACAATTGGATGCTGTATTAAGTGACATAGATTTTGGCGCAATAAAAATAGGAATGTTGCATTCTTCTGAAGTAATTGATGCGGTTAGTAAAAAATTAAACCCTTACAATTTTAAAAATATTATACTCGACCCAGTAATGGTTGCTACTTCTGGAGATAAGCTTATTGTTAATGATGCCGTCTCTTCTTTAAAAGCATTCCTCCCGAGAGCCAGTTTAATTACGCCCAATATTCCTGAAGCCGAAATATTAATTGGTCATACTATTGAATTAAATAATCTGGAAAATTCAGCAAGAGAAATTGGGCGACTATACCATACATCTGTTTTGTTAAAAGGAGGACATTTAGATTCCCACGAAAACGAAATTACAGACACACTATACCTACAGGAAAAGGATGAGATAATAACAATAAAAAACACTTGGGTAAATACTAAAAACACACATGGAACAGGCTGTAGCTTATCATCAAGTATCGCTGCTTTTTTGAGTTTAGGACATACTTTAGAAGATGCAGTAAAAAAAGGATGTCATTATATAAATATAGCCATAAGGCAAGGAGAAAATAAAATTTTAGGCAAAGGAAATGGTCCTATCAATCATTTTGGATTAAAATAACTGCTTACAGCAATGGCCATTATTAATACAGGTTTTGACGGTTAACTCAAAGTTTAGCGCTTTAAACCAAGTCCGCCAAATATTTTTGATTTGGCTTTACAAATAAAAAAGATATAACAAAAGAAAAAATTTTGCAGAGTACGTAATCGAAAGTTCATTACTTTTAATTCCCTTACCAACCATAGCCAATGGTTGTGCTTCATTATGACCAACCGCTAACAATTGATAAAATTCTTTAGAAAAATCCGCTACGACCTTATGGAGAAAAACAAGACAGGCAAGTACTTTAAATATGCCATTGGTGAAACTGCACTTGTTGTTATTGGGATTTTAATTGCGTTGCAGATTAATAATTGAAATGAAGGTCCCAAACAATCCTATAAATCGTGTCTAAGGGTATTTCACCTGACCAAAAAAGTAGTCAATACCAGATTGGACAATGCCTGTAACAGAGCTTTGTGTTATGGGGCATATAATTATAATATCATCGAACGCGTCCTTAAAAACGGATTGGACTCTCTAGATGGGAACATCGAACCAGAGATCGATATGCCCAACCAAGATAAGATTAGGGGTGGCCATTATTACAAATAAAATAGAAACATTAAAACCACGCATACATCGCACTGGATAAAACTCAAAGGGAAAAGTCAAAGAAAAAAACTGTAGTTTTATAAAATATATCTTTATGAGACCAAAATCTAATGGAGGTCAACATGGCAGGAACGGGGGTTAGCATCATCAGAATACCATTTAGCAAACAATATGATGACTCTATGAGACTAGATTTAAAAATTGGGATGCACATTAAATAGCAACAATAATAAAACGGCTCACAAATTTTATAGACTTACAGAATATCACCAACAGAGATAATATTTTTGTAAGGAAATACAATAGAATTACCAATGTTGAACAAATAAATCAAGCTGTATTTTTCCTTGATTTTGGTTATCGTTATCAATTTTAAAAACTTTAAAACTAATGCGGGAATAGGTTATTTCATTTTTCAAACAATTTATAGACTTAGAAGAAAAGAATATTCTTCTGATTGAAGAGTTGACAATAGTAAAACATTTTTCGAAAAATGAATTTATTTTAATACAAGGAAAGGTATGCGATTTTGTTGCCTTTATAAATAAATGAGGGTTTAGAGGTTTTTATTCGGTTGATGGTCAAGAATACAGCAAACAATTTTTCTTGGAAGGTGAGTTTTGTGCAGATTATGTAAGTTTTTTAACCGAGAAAAAGTCTTTGACTTATTTACAGGCTACTGAAGATAGTACGGTTATTGTTTTTGAAAAAAAGGATGTTGACCTTATGTACAAAGCCATTCCAAATTTTGTTTATTTTGGAAAATTACTAGTCGAAAACATGTATATAAAAGCATGCAATATTACGGCTTCTTTTATTTTGAATACTCCAGAAGAGCCTTATACTAATTTGATTAAAGACAGACCAAAAGTGATACAATCTATACCTCAATAGATGATTCTATCTTATTTAGGCATTACTCCTGAAGCTTTGAGTAGAATATGGAAGCGTTTAGAAAACTTAATGACTAAAACTATAGCTGTTACAAGTATCTTGCTTATTTGATAGTCTTCAATATAAATTAGATCAACATCCAAAAGACATACTTAAAATAAGCTGCATTAATGGAATTATAAAACTTGAGAAGATGGTGATAAAATACTTCGTGTAAAAGGAGAAAATATTTCTATTGAGAAAACAGAAGATTTGCCACTTTTAGAAGGCTGTTATTATCTAAATAATATGGCTATTTTTTTCATTTTAAGGGTTTCTGAAATTGACAAAATATTTGGGCTATCTAAACGGAACTAATGCGGATGTTACTATTATACCAATAATTAAATTATTTGATTAAGGTGAAGCTAAAAATCACCGATTTAGAAAATACGGTTGCAGTTAGTGAAAATAATATTGGATTGGTTATTTACCAAACAAGTAATTGCATATTCTATGCTTTGGTTATCAAAGCAGTAAAATGAAAAGACCGATTACCGACAATTTTTAGACAAATCGATTCAGAAGTATTTTTACCAAATTTTGGAATGGTTTGGAAGTGAAAAATAAACACCTGTGGTTATACGGTATAAAATTAATTGCTGGTAAATCCAATACTTACGAAAGTCCAAATGGACTTTCTTGGTTCGTGTTTTATTTGCTAAATTTAGTGTTTTAAAGACGTAACTAACCTTTTACAATCAAGTTGTATTTCATTAAAAAAACACCTAAATATTTTAAAATTGATAATGCAAAACAGGACTAAATATTTAAAGCTCCCTTTTCAGTTTGATACAGAAAAGCTTCTCCAAGATTTATCATTAATTTTTGAAGAAAAATGGACTTCACATTTTAACACTACTGGATATAATGGCGATTGGAAGGTAATTTCACTTTATGCTGATGGCGGAAATGAATCTAATATTTTTGCGCTTTCAACTGCTAGTTCAACGATATTGGAAACATTAATACTTAAAAAATGTCACTATTTTAAAGAAGTTATTGAATCTTTTAAGTTTCCCATACTGACCGCTCGTATTTTACGACTAGGTGTTGGTGCTGAAATTAAACCACACAGAGATCATGAATTAGGATATGAAAACGGGAATTTTCGTTTGCACATACCAATTATAACAAATGCTGATGTCCAATTTATTCTAGATGGCACTAAATTAAGAATGTTCGCCGGAGAATGCTGGTATACGAACGTAAACTATGTACATAGTGTTAAGAATTCAGGTGCAGTAGATCGAGTTCATTTAGTTATTGATTTTGAGAGAAATAAATGGTCCGATAAATTGTTTTTTTCATTAGCTAATGAAGAAAGTTTCCAGCCAATACCTAAAGAAAAAGATTCTCGAGAAACGATTAAACGAATGATTGAAGAATTGAAACTTAGTAATGAACCAATCGCAGAACAATTGATTAATGAATTACTTCAAAAATTAACAGAATGAAACGAAAACACAATCAAGTAGAAGGCTTCATCAATAATTGATGGAGTGCGCTTCTCACTCCATTGTATCCCCTAATAAATAAGGGACAGGCTATACGCAAGCAACTTGGTCCTTTTACCGCTATTGCTAATAGAAATAGCACTCAGGAACGCATACGGCGGTTCGCAATCCATCTTTCCAATCGCTTTTTACACCCATTGAAACGATGCTGTACTTTTTCAAAAGGCCATAATTTTTCTTGGGAATAGGTCACCCAATTAGCCACAATTAATACTCCCAATGTAATTTCTCCAAGCAGCAATTATTTCTCAAAACTACTAGATACAAAGTGTAATGGTTTCTATAACCTACGCACTAGCCGCTTTAAAATTAAAATAAAAGCAAGCGAAAATCAGGTATTTTCCCCTATTGACATTAAACTCCATTGCGCCTATATTTACAAATAAAGAACGTCTTTTATGATCCAACATCCAAGAAACACCCACCAAACGCAGGTACACTGCCAATACCCTAAGCGTTAAAATAAAGGGCATTTTGGACAGGCTGGGGGAATACTTAGTGCATAAATTGGTTCTTTTTACCATTCCCTAGAAAATAATTAAAGTGAATACGGAAAACCGTAACAAAACAAACAGCATAACAAGTATTTTTATACATTATAAAGCTGCTGGTCCCTGGGCGGCATAAAACAGTTTTAAAAAACATCACAACGCTTTTAGACTTGCAATGATACAATGGATGTAAACGCCAATTGGCGCTTGTCCTTAGGTTTGGCAAAAGGGAAACATAATACTTCAATTGATAAATGAAATACTCAAAAATACTTATTGGTTTATTTTTAATAATCGCAACTCTTTTATTGATTGACATTTTTACGGGTATATTTTATTGGAATAGATTAAACCTTTTATTTGACTCATCTATATTTAATAATATAACTACGGCCATAATTGGTGTTGTTTCTTTTATGATATATTCTTTGGCTTTGTTTTTAGCTTTGTTTTTAGCTTTTAAACAAAATAAAACCATTCTAAGTCAACACTTAAGGCCGTACTACGAAAGAGAAATTAATAGAACTATAAACGAATTAGAAAAAGAAAAGATTGATACCATACTTATCAATACAAAAGGAAAGGAGTATAATGGGATAAATTACCCAAATCTAATTTCCGATCAACTTATGGCTTTGACTAAAAATACGGATTACCTAAAAGACATAACAGACTATGACGCAGGGATTGAATTTAAAACAGCATATATAAAAGAACGGAGTTACTACCCAATAGTTGCATTTCTATCTGAATATACAATTGGTTTAAACAATAAATTCAGGTACGATTATCTAAAAGAAATGATAGAAGAAATCGACGAAGCAAAACTCTTAAATAAAGACAAAATCATGTTAAAAAAGAGAATTAAAAAAGAAATTCTTTCATATTATATTTCCTTTATTAATTTTGAGCAAACGGCTGCAATAGAAACACCACCTATTCCAAATATTTACGATTTTTCAAACCGTAATAAAATAGAATTTAAGAAAATAAGTGATTCATATTTCAAAGACCATTATGATTGGTTCAAAGAAAAATTAAAATAGCAGTGCCTAGCACGGCATATCAATTATGATTTTGGTAGTTGCTTATTTGGAAATCCCTTCTAATTTCCCTCTGGTTCGTTTTCTTTTACTAATTTAGTTACTTGATCAAGCAAATAACCATACACGTCATGTTATTTGCTAGCAAAAAAAATCAACAAAAGATAAAAGGTCAATAAAAAAAAGTAAATTCAACTTTTAATATTGAATAATATCGAAAATACGGGCAATGGTTCTAAAATATTAGGGATTGGATTTGGAATAATAACAATAATAAGCGGAGTCATATTAGCACTTGAGAAACCTTTGATAGAAATTCCTGGTGCAATTATTGGAATTTGGTTGATCGTAGTTAACATACAGAAAATCAAATAATGGGAAGTATGCGATAAAAGCTCAATGCCCTTTCTGTTAAAATAAAAACAGATGAATATGGTGCATTTATAGAAATTGTCAATTGGGAAGAAGTCAGAGATTATCTAGCAATGGTTACTGAAAAGCTTCAAGATGAGTTGAAAGATGTTCCAAATTATAAAGGAATAATTGCCAAGGTGATGCGTATATACACAACAAAGCAATCAATTGAGGCAAATGCAATTAAAGATGCCTTACAATTTTATCAATTCCATGGCGTAAAATACAATCTTGGAGAGGAATTAGAGGGGATCTTAGAAGCTGCAAACAACTTTGGAGGAGAACCCTTTGAAACAGCCGTTCGTTTCAGTTTAGACGAGATAAATGAGATTGATGGAAATTCAATATTCAGATCCAATCAAGTTATAGATTCAAAACAATTAACAGATGCTACTTATAAACAGTTACAAATGCTAGGAACATTCGGAGATAAAATTCCGCCGAGAAATGAGTTTCCTTCATTGACAAATGAGACAACTACCACATCAATAATTCACGGAGAAACTGGATGGATATTATACAGTATTGAGACAAAAGAAATAACAGCTGAGGAAGCAACTAATATTGAGGAAAGAGTAATTGAAATAAAATAGTGCTGCCTCACAATATAACTAAAACATAAGTGTTGTAAGCTTTAACAAGGGTTTTTGTATAATAGCCAAGACCGCCAATTTTTTAAATTCACTAGCCTACATTATATTTTAAATTTAGGTGGCAGTAGTTCTTCGTTGGGCTTATTGATAAAAAACAGCAACTAGAAAAGTTTAAAAATTAGGCCCGTGTATAATCTGAAAACTTGGCGTTTATTTACACACTAGAGTACCTTAAAAAAATATATAATGAACGAAATTATTTGTCCGAATTGCAAGAAAGCCTTTAAAGTGGATGAGGCTGGATTTGCTGATATACTCAAGCAAGTTCGCGACCACCAATTTGAAGAGGAACTAAACAATCGATTAACGCTTGCAGACAAGGAAAAAGACAGCGCAGTGAAGCTTGCAGAAGCTACCATAAGAAATTCATTACAGGCACAACTTGCAACTAAGGACAATGAGCTAACGGTATTAAAAGCGACCAGTGATCAAGAGCTTGCATCAAAATTAGCAAAGAAAGAAGTGGAGATCTCTGAAATGAAGTCAAAGATTCAAAATGCAGCAATAGCGCAAAAACTAAACGTATCTGAAGCGATTAAGGAAATCGAAAAAGAACGGGATCGCCTTGCCAATGATTTAAAAAGTAACGAAACCGAAAAGTTGTTGCTTGAAAAATCTTTAAATGAAAAATTTACAGACAAGCTCCACCTAAAGGAAGAAACCATCAAAATGAAAGATGATGAGATTGCACGCTTAAAAGACTTTAAGCAAAAGCTGTCTACAAAAATGGTGGGTGAAACCTTGGAGCAACATTGTGAAGCCGAGTTTAATAAACTTCGAGCAACGGGCTTTCAAAACGCCTATTTTGAAAAAGACAACGATTCAAGAGGAGGGAACAAAGGAGATTTTATTTATCGAGAAACAGACGAAGCAGGCAATGAAATCATCTCCATTATGTTCGAAATGAAAAATGAGAACGAGGAGACGGCTACAAAAAAACGGAATGAAGATTTTTTTGCAAAACTAGACAAAGACCGTACAGAAAAGAAATGTGAATATGGCGTGCTTGTGTCGCTATTGGAGTCAGAAAGTGATTTCTATAACACCGGCATAGTCGATGTATCCTACAAATTCAACAAAATGTATGTGGTGCGACCGCAATTTTTCATTCCTATAATTACCCTTCTTCGCAATGCAGCGCTCAATTCTATGCAATACAAAGCAGAGTTAAATTTAATGAGAAATCAAAATGTAGACATTACTAATTTTGAAGATAAAATAGAAATTTTTAAAACGGGCTTTGCAAAAAATTATGATTTGGCAAGCCGCCAGTTTAAAACAGCCATTGAGGAGATCGATAAAACGATGACACATCTTCAAAAAACAAAAGATGCACTTTTGGCATCGGTAAACAATTTGCGATTGGCGAACAGCAAAGCGGAAGGACTCACGATTAAGAAGTTAACCCATGGAAATCCTACGATGAAAGAGAAGTTTGATGGACTTTCTAATAAGACGGAATAGATTATAAGCGGATGCACTTATTTTTTGACACAGAAACAACAGGACTTCCAAGGAATTGGAAAGCGCCAGTTACCGATGTAAATAACTGGCCTAGAATGATACAGATTGGTTGGATTTTATCTGACAAGGGAAACTGCATCGATACGGGTAGTTTTATAATAAAGCCTGAAAATTTTATGATCCCATCTGAAGCTTCAAGGGTTCACGGAATCACGACTAAAAGAGCAATAACGGAAGGGGTGGATTTAGAAAATGTATTAGGCGATATAGTATTAAGGATGCTGGCCTACCATCTAAGATGGATAAAATTAAAATCAACTTGGCCAGTTGCACTTATGAGTTGAACTTACATTATAAAACACTGAATATGGTATATTTAAAAACAGCGTAAAATCAATTTTAACCTCTAGCTGTGTTTCAGTACAAGACAGTTGGATACTATTGAAAATATAATTCCGAAGGAGATTTCCTATTTGAGTAATTACGATACGTTTAAAAGATATTTAGATGATGAGTTTGAAATGCCCGATAAAATGGTGGCTACCCTCGTTCATTTTTTAGAACAGAACAATGGTGTTTTATCAAAGAGAGCGTTAATCAAAGAGTTTTCTGAATTAAAAGAAAAAGAGTTCACTGAGATAGAAGAGAATTATAGTCGTACATTTATTACTGAAGAATGATCAAACAATATGAACGACCATTAGAAAACAAACCAATCCAGCGATTAGCAGAATTAGGGGATCATAGTGATACTTTAATTATGCAAGTGCCACTTTCACAAATACCGTGATATCATCATATTAGTTTCTTAACAAAGGTTAAAGATACGGCCGAGCATATTAGAAAGAATGGTGGGTAAAACACTTGATGAGTAATAGAGAAAGAAAAGGTTTATCGTACTGAAAGCGCAACGTATTTTAAAGAAGAACTGAACAGCATTGATAAAACAGCAAAATGAAAATCACCCTAAAAGACGAAATACTCCTTATAAAAGCAAAACAAGATATGATGAACGTCAGTTTCTTGATGAAAGGTTTTAATTTTATAGGCAATAAAATAGAAAGCGGTGTGGAGTTACTACCAAAGAAGATACAGACTTTTGTTATTGAGAAAACGACCTCTATTTTAGAGCAGGTGGTGAAAGTCAATCTCAAGACCATGAACAAAGGCAAACCATTCAAAAAGCCTTCAAAACTTGTATATAAAACATTGGTAACATCCACGGGAGTTGCTAGTGGTTTTCTAGGAGCAGGAACACCCGTAATTGGACAAGCCGCATTTGCAGCGGATTTAGCACTAACCACAAAATTTATAATGAGAACTATTATGGATATTGCGAGAGGCAGAGGAGAAGATTTACATACCATAGAAGCCCAGTTTCACTGCCTTCAAGTGTTAGCACTTGGAGGTCATTCTAAAGACGATGATGGGGCAGACAGCTCTTATTATGCTTCAAGAATTGCGATACAAACGAGTATCAACAAAGCGAGCGAATTAGGAGTACAGGGCTTGCTAAAATCATTGTCTTCTAGTTCAAACCCATTATACATTGCTTTCTCAACTATCGTTGCTAGGTTTAGTAGCAAAGTGTCAGAAAAAGCGGCAGCCCAACTAATACCAGTTGTGGGTGGTCTTACAGGAGGAGCCATCAATTATACCTTTATTTCTCATTTTCAAAAAATGGCAGAAGCACATTTTACGATTCGAATGCTAGAACGGAAGTATGGTATGGAGGCAGTTCAAGAGAAATATACTACTATTGTGCTTTAAAAGCATGTACACATGGCAAACAACAACACACAAAGATCTTGGAAAGCGTTCATAAGCGAGTTGATAGCACTCATCTTAAAAAGCCTGAACAAGCGCCCTAGAACCTGGCATCAGCATGTAGTGCCCTATGAGGATGATTGGGCCGTGAGGCGTGAAGGTAATAAACGCATTACTTCAAAGCATAGAAAACAATCTACAGCTATAAATAAAGCTAAAACCATTGCAAAAAGGAAAAAAGCAGATGTGATTATCCATGGAGCAGATGGAACGATCCGGGACCGTATTAATTATGATTAAGGAAGGGGAGAATGTTTTTGAATAATTGTCTTCAGGGAATGTATGCTTCATTCAAGACCGGGGTATATAGCGCTTTCAATTGCTGTATTTTTTGAATAGTAATTGTGTATTGTGATTAATAATAATATGTCTTGAATAGTATGTAGACATCGAATGGCGACGGGTTATTTTATCTTTGTTTTAAGATAAAAATAAAAGAGTTGACTCCATTTAAATAAATTACCATTTACCTACACATTAACTTATAAAGGTATTTTTAAAACAAAATTTTTATAAGAAAATAAAGAGTAAAAGCGCAAAGTGTATTTAAATATATGTCACTCAAAGAAAATACTTACAAATAAACAAAGTAATTTTACAACATCTGAATGTGGTGCTATTATCCTATTAAGCAAGGGTTTACATTGTTAAAAATCTCCAATACTACTAGCTCTTTTTTTTAGCATTATATTTTCTAAAAATAAAAGCACAATTAATTCCATAAAAAAAGTCCCTTTGTAAAAGGGACTTTGTAGCGAGAACGAGACTTGAACTCGTGACCTCCGAGTTATGAATCCGACGCTCTAACCAGCTGAGCTACCTCGCCATTATTATTGTGGTTTATTTTTTATTCTATTTGAACTCATATCCGCCTAATACGGATATGAATCCTACGCTCTAATCACCTGAGCTACTTCGCCAATTTTGCCTAATAATTTCTTTAAGCGGCTGCAAAGATAAAAACAAAACTATCTAGAACAAGTAATCAGTCAGTTTTTATTGAGGATATTTCATAAATTTCCTGAAAAAATAAAATGTACCTTTGCCGCTCACAAAAGAAATGACCTAACCGTCCACCCGTCCACCAAAGCTTTAGCGAAGGAGGACCTACTGCAGTGTTCATTTCGATTAACACAAATTATGTCATTTAATTCTCTCGGACTCGCTGATGTCCTTCTAAAAGCGATTAGCAAAAAAGGATATACTACGCCCAGTCCAATACAACAAAAAGCCATTCCAAAAATTCTTGAAGGTCGTGATGTACTTGCGTCTGCACAAACAGGTACTGGAAAAACAGCTGGATTTACATTGCCCATGTTGCACAAAATGCTACAAAATCCAATTTTGCACAAACGCCCTATAAGAGCACTTATACTCACCCCAACCCGGGAACTCGCGGCGCAAGTAATGGATGACGTCCGGACCTATTCTGAATTTACAGATTTAAAAAGTATTGTTGTTTTTGGAGGGGTAAATGCAAATCCTCAAATAAAAGCCTTGCGCCAAGGAGTCGACATTCTTGTGGCAACACCAGGAAGGTTGCTTGATTTACATAGTCAAGGAGTGATGTCTTTTAATAAGGTAGAATTTCTAGTACTCGATGAAGCAGATAGGATGCTTGACATGGGTTTCTTGCGAGATATAAAGAGAATCTTAGCATTACTTCCTTCCAAGAGACAAAACCTCTTGTTTTCTGCCACCTTTTCAAAAGATATTAAAAAGTTAGCAAGTAGCTTTTTACATAATCCAATAATGGTAGAGGCCACCCCAGAAAACACTACCGCTGAAAAAGTAGAACAAACAATTTATCGGACCAATAAATCTGATAAGACAGAATTGCTCATCAAACTGATGAAGGAAGGAAATTGGGATCAAACACTCGTTTTTACAAGAACGAAACACGGTGCAAACAGGCTCTCTGAAAAACTAGATAAGGCGGGCATCAAAAGTGCTGCGATTCACGGAAATAAAAGTCAAGGAGCAAGAACAAAAGCATTAGCAGGATTTAAAGGTGGCTCCATAAAAGTACTGGTAGCTACAGATATTGCCGCACGTGGCTTGGATATTCCTTTATTGCCATATGTGGTTAATTATGAATTGCCAAACATTCCAGAGGATTACGTCCACCGTATAGGAAGAACAGGTAGGGCAGGAGCTAGCGGTCAAGCAATTTCTATAGTGAGTGTTGATGAATTTGAATATGTTCGTGGTATTGAAAAATTATTAGGTGAAAAACTCGGAAATGAAATTATTGAAGGTTTTGAACCTACTGAATCACTTCAGGAAATTCTAGAGACAAAAGCTTCTAACAAAGCACAACACCAACAAGGACGATCAAGAAACCCGAAAAATTCTAACCGAAACAGCAATAGCTCAAGAAAAAATTCTTCAAGTAATGCTGGCGGAAATAAAAATAGAAGACCAACCGGCAGAAATAGGCAATAAATTCAATTTTATTTTTTTACTTTTCTTAATCGAAAAATTATCGCCTAGTCTTTTTGGTTTGCAATGAAATATATATATTGAGCACTTAACAAATCACTATGGAGGACAAAATTAAATACGAACTAGAAATTCCAATACAAGTTTCACCAAGCTTATTATACACTTATATTTCAACACCTTCTGGACTGTCTGAATGGTATGCAGACAACGTGAATTCTCGAGGAGAATTCTTTACTTTTATATGGGAAGGAAGCGAAGAAAAAGCAAAGTTGCTTGGCAAGAAAAACCAAGAGCGCATAAAATTTAGATGGATGGAAGACGATGGCACCGATTATTACTTTGAATTGCGTATCCAAGTGGATGAAGTAACAAAAGATGTAGCCTTAATGGTAACAGATTTTGCTGAAGAAGATGAAGTAGAAGAAGGAAAGATGTTGTGGGAAAATATGGTTAGTGAACTAAAACAAGTCTTAGGGTCTTCCTAGAATGCCTATAAATAAATTACCTTTGTGCCGTTATGAAAATCAATCAAAACGGCATTTTTTATGGTCAATCTTAATGGTATTATTGTAGCAACCTCAGCAGCAACCATTTCAACAAACAATAGAGGGTTGGCCTATGGCGATGCCTTATTTGAAACAATAAGAGTGTCTGCCGGGAAAATCTTTTTTGCAGAAGATCATTACTTCCGTTTAATGGCTTCTATGCGGATTTTGAGGATGGAAATCCCCATGAATTTTACCCAAGAATTCTTAGAATCAGAGCTGCTAAGAACGATAGAAGCCTCTGAAATGGAGACAAAAACCTGCATCGCAAAAATTACAGTGTATAGAAATCAAGGTGGCCTTTACACACCTACAGATCAAACGGTAGGTTATTTTATTTCTGTTCGCGAAATTGATGCTCCATTTTATTTGATACACGAAGAAGCTTACGAAGTAGAACTATTTAAAGATCATTATATCAATTCTGGATTGTTGACGACGCTTAAAACAAATAACAAAATCGTTAATGTTCTTGGGAGTATTTATGCTTCAGAAAATGAGTATCAAAACTGTCTTCTTCTCAATGAAAAAAAGCAAGTAGTGGAAGCGTTAAATGGAAACTTATTTCTTGTGAAGGGAACAACGATAAAAACACCGCCTTTAAACGACGGGTGCCTAAAAGGCATACTTCGCAAACAAATCATAACAATTTGTAAATCACTTCCCGACTATACGCTAGAAGAAGCATCTATTTCTCCATTTGAACTCCAAAAAGCAGATGAGTTATTTATAACAAATGTGGTGGTAGGGATTCAATCCATCACAAAATATCGCAAAAAAGAATATACTAAACTGGCTGCAAAAGACCTTCTTGGGAAGCTGAATGCAAGGGTACGGTTGGGGTAATCTTACTTTTGTAAAAATTATTTTTAGTTATAATTAGGGTTTTCTGGAGCATTTGACCAGAGCATATAGTCTCCACCAAATTCTAACATCTTCTTTTTCCAAATATCTTCATTCAAGTTGCCAATGATGTTGTTTTTGTAAATATTTGGGACAACAACCCAGCTATTCACTTCTAGCTCTTCCTCTAATTGTTGATTAGCCCAACCAGAATATCCCAAAAAGAATCGTATTTGATCCTCTTTTAGAGAGTCATTTTTTAAAAGATGAGTGATCGTTGTAAAATCTCCGCCCCAATAAATTCCATTCGAAATTTCTATGCTTCCAGGAATTAAATCTGGTATAGAGTGAATAAAGTAAAGATTGTCTTGTTCCACAGGTCCTCCGTTATAAACGGTAAGATTGGAGTCTACTTCTGGAATAAAGTCTTTTAATTTATAAGGTAGTGGCTTATTAAGAATAAAACCTACAGATCCATTTTGGCTATTATATTCAGCCAGTAGGACCACAGAGCGATTAAAAGAAATATCGCCTATGATAGAAGGTTCGGCAACTAAAAGGTGCCCTTTACTAGGTTTTAATATAGTCATATTGGTTACATTGAATAAATAAAGCTACTACAATTTTTATTAACCAACAAAATAAATGTGTTTGAAATCAAAATTAGCACAAATAAAAAGTCCTTTATTTATAAAATAAAGGACTTGATGTCAAATGCAATTGCGATTAGTTTACACTACTCTGTAAATCTGAACCAGCTTTAAATTTCACTACATTTTTTGCAGCGATTTGAATAGTCTTACCAGTTTGAGGATTTCTTCCTTCTCTTTTAGCTCTTCTTGATACTGACCAAGATCCAAAACCTACTAAAGATACTCTGTTACCTTTTTTAAGTGATCCTTGTACATTTCCTAAGAAAGACTCTAATGCTTTTTTAGCTGCTGCTTTTGTTACTCCAGCATCTTCCGCCATTGCGTCGATTAAATCTGATTTGTTCATATTGTTTGTTTAAATTAAAAAAATTGGTTAAAATTACAATTCAATGCTCTACAAATTTAAACGGATATTCAACACTGGCAAGGTTCCCCACGCTAAAACTCCTATTTTGTTAATAACTAGGTGCTATTGTTAATAATCACAAAGATATTTTATTGAATTTTTGTAATATCAATGAGAATAGGGGTTTACAATCATTATCGCATCGTTGGCAAAATCATAGCCATTTAGTAGGGCTTTAGTTTCCATTTTTCGTTTACCAGGTAATTGTATTGCGGTAATTTCGAGTATCTCAGATGTTAGTTTAATTAAAAGTTTTTTTTCTACCACAGCAAGTGATCCAATAAGCTGGTTTTCTATAAAGTCAGTATTAATTTCCTTAGAAATTTTCTTTGTAGCAAAAATCTTTACCTTATGTTTTTCTTCATTTTGAAGTAAATAACTCCAAGCACCAGGATAGGGATTGAGTCCTCTTATAAAGGCATCAATTTCTGTAGCGTTTTTATGCCAAGGAATGTAGGTGTTCTCAGGAGTAAGTTTTGGCGCTTCCTGATATTTAAGTTTTTCAAATGTGTCGTCCTGGGTCTGTGGTTGTGTTTTTATTTCGCCTTCAGCAATTAAAGTTACTGTCTTTAATACAAGAGCGGCGCCTACTCGCATTAAAGTATCGTGCAATGAGCCAACAGTTTCAGTAGGAGAGATGGATACTTCTTCAGAAAGAATAATTTCTCCAGTATCTATTTTTTCGTCAATAAAGAAGGTAGTAACTCCTGTAATTTTTTCATTATTAATAACCGCCCAATTAATAGGAGCAGCTCCTCTATATTTAGGCAATAACGAGGCGTGAAGGTTAAATGTGCCTAGTTCTGGTATTTTCCATACTACTTTTGGCAACATCCTGAAAGCAACAACAATTTGTAGATTTGCATTCAATACTTTGAGTGCTTCTAAAAAATCTTCGTTCTTTAAATTCGTAGGCTGTAATACAGGGATTTCTTGTGACAGAGCATATTCTTTAACCGCAGATGCTTTTAGTTTGCGTCCCCGACCAGATGGCCGATCTGGCGCTGTTATGACTCCAACGACTGCTTTTCCTTCTTCCACGAGTTTTTTAAGCACGGTGGCTGCAAACTCGGGTGTGCCCATAAATACTATTCTAATATCTTTTTTCAAATTAGTCTTTGCTTATTTTAAGTGATATCTATTTCGTACGTCAATACTTATTTTTCCTGCATTCAATAATAATTGCAATACCATAAATATTTTAGTTTCAGCAAAAGTAAGGGTTTCCGTTAATTCTCTCGAGGTCATTGGAACCGTTTCTAATTCATTTATTATTTTTTCTGAAAGCAATAACAATTCTGTTTTACTTACTAAACTCTTATCTGCAGAGCATACCGTGCAAATTCCGCAAGAAGTGGCTGTTTTATCCCCAAAATAGCGCGTTAGCTGCACACTTCTACATTCGGTTTCATTTTCAATATACTTGATGACCTGTGCTACCTGTTGCTCCTTCTTTTCATTGTGATGTTCTACCTCTCTCGCAATAACATTAATCGTTTTGTCGTCTTCCCTAGGTTTTAAAAAGGTAACCGAGGCATCTGTTGTGTTAATATGTAATTCAATGATCCCTGCATCTTTTAATCTTTCTAAAGCATTTATTATGTTAGAAATAGATTGATTGGTTTTAGATTTAATTGAAAATAGATTTACTGAAGTAAGTATTTCAAAAACCCCACCATACATCCTTAAGATACTTTTCCCGATTACGGAAGCTGCTACATCGTGTTTAAAATAATCTAATGCTACTTGATTACTTACTATAAATTTGATTCGTGAACTGCGACCGAATTCTTTTGATAACTGAATAATACCAAGTCTATCTAGTGTGTTAAGTGCATTGTAGACTAAATTGCCCCTTAATTCATAGCTGCTACAAAAATCGATAAAACTAAAGGCATGATTGGTGTATTCCCCTTCGCCATAAGGAATTTGCATATGGGCATTCAATTTTTTATAAATGAGTTTTAAGTCTGAAACCGTCGCTAGCGAATTGATAAAACGATTTTTAACCAATGCTTTGTCATACTCATTGTATAATAAGGTAGCACATGCATAATTGCCGTCACGTCCAGCACGTCCTGCTTCTTGAAAATAACTTTCAATACTCTCTGGCAATTGTACATGAATAACGTGTGCAACGGTTGCGAGATCTATTCCCATTCCAAAAGCATTGGTTGCAACCATTATTGGAACTGTTCCAGTTTTCCAAGCCTCGAGCTTTTTAGTTTTGTCTTCAGCAGGAATTCCGCCGTGATAAAAATCGCTTACAATCCCCAAGGAGTTTAATTGATTGCTATATTCCCAAGCATCTTTGCGACTTCTTACATAGACGATGCCGGCTTTGTGGTTGTGTTTTAATAGTTGTTCAACACGGTACAATTTGTCTTCTTCAACCACTACATTGTAGGCAAGGTTAGGCCTAACAAAAGAATCCTTTACGATTACGGGCAGTGTTAATTCTAATTCTTTTATCGTGTCTTCCAGTACTTCTGGGGTTGCGGTGGCAGTCAAGGCAATAATAGGGGCCAACGGATGCAGTTCGCGCAGTATGCTTATTTTTTTATAAGAGGGTCTAAAGTCATTTCCCCATTGGGAAATACAATGTGCTTCATCCACGGCAATGCAGGAAACATTCATTTCCCTAATGCGTAGTTGCACCATTTCTTGTTGCAATCTTTCCGGTGACACATATAAAAATTTATAAGCTCCGAAAACAGCATTGTCTAATAAGACGCTAACTTCGTCGTACGATTTTCCTCCAGTTATAGCCAATGCTTTAATGCCTTTTGCCTGTAGGCTTTTGATTTGGTCTGTCATTAATGCGACCAATGGAGAAATAACAATACAGATTCCTTCGTTAATAAGTGCTGGAATTTGAAAGCAGACAGACTTCCCACCACCAGTGGGTAATAATGCTACGGTATCGTTACCATTAAGTACTGACTGAATAATTTCTTCTTGACGTGGTCTAAAAGAATTAAAGCCCCAATATTGGTGAAGTATTTCGTGGGGCGATTTCATTATTGTGCGGTGTTTTTTAAAATAAAAGACACTCGTTTTTCTATGGTTCCTTCCGGTACAATTTTTAATGTATACCCATACTTTTCGTAGCCATTAAATAAATGGTTGTGTATTGCTATGGCCTGCTCAAAAGTTTCATAGCGTTCGTTATCTTGTGTATAAATTTCTTTCCATGGAGGCAGTATGAAAATGAGGTCATAATTATTTTCAAAACAGGGTTGTTCAAAATTAGAAGGATATTCGGTTCCTATATAATCTAAATACGAAGTTACGTCTGGCATACCACGATCATAAAATATTTTTGGATGATGAATATTTTCTGCTTCTTGGAATTGTTTTAGACGGCTGGCCATTAACTTATGACTAAATAACATTGGATCTGTTAAGAAAAGTTGTTCGATTCCAGCTTTACGAGCTTCTTTTATAACCTGTCGCGATACTTCGTGCATACAATTGTATCCAAGTGTTTCTATGTGATTGATAATTGAAGTTTTCCCAGAACCGGGACCCCCTGTAATGATAATTCGTTTTGATTTCAATGCCTTTATAATTTCATTCAAATGATTGTGAATACACAAAGAACGTAAATTATAATTGATGCTGAAAGTGTATCTTTGTTTCATCTTGTTAATAGTGAAATACGTACTATGAGTGATTCTAAAACTGAAGATTTCTATAAACGACTAAAAAAACAATTGGAAGGAGATGCCTCGTGGCCAGCTCCTTACTTATATAAATTTATTGTACCCGCGGAAAATCAAAAAGTCGCAGAGATTGAAGTTATTTTTGATGGTATGGATGCTGAAATTGTTACCCGTGATTCTTCAAAGGGTACCTACACCAGTATAAGCATTAAAGTAACGATGACTTCGCCAGAGGATGTTATTGAAAAGTACAAGCAAGTTTCTGATGTGGAAGGTGTTATTTCATTATAAAATTTGTATTTTGCTCGGATTATATACTTCAACGAATAGTATCCCCAATTTTATAAAACATACATTTTGATTACAGATATTGAATACAATACAGAACGTCCCCATTTAATTATTCCTGATTATGGCCGTCACATCCAGAAAATGGTAGATCAGGCAATAGCCGAAGAAGATACTGAGAAACGCAACAAGCAAGCCCAGAGTATCATTGCTGTTATGGGAAATATGAATCCGCATTTGCGTGATGTAGCAGATTTTCAGCACAAACTTTGGGATCAATTATTTATTATTTCAGATTTTAAATTGGACGCAGAATCTCCTTATGAGAAACCATCCAGAGAAAAATTAAAAGAGCGTCCAGAGCCATTAGAATACCCTCAAAACTTCCCTAAATATAGGTTTTACGGTAATAATATCAAAAGAATGATAGATGTTGCTATAGGATGGGAAGACGGAGATATGAAAGATGGTCTTATTCTTACTATTGCAAATCACATGAAAAAGTGCTTTCTTAATTGGAATAAAGATACCGTTGAAGATGATGTTATTTTCAAACATCTATTTGAACTTTCAGATGGAAAAATAGATCTAAAAGACAGCGAAGATGATTTGCGTGACGCAAATAAATTAATGAAAAACAACAAACGCTACAGCAATACAAGTAGCAGCAGTAGCAGTCATACTAAAAAACCAAACCATAAGAATACCAACAGAGGACGCAAGCGTTACTAATATTCTTATCTACCATTACACTACTTTATGGGAACTTTTCAAATTGAAGGAGGACACAAATTAAAAGGTGAAATCCGTCCGCAGGGAGCTAAAAATGAGGCCTTGCAAATTTTATGTGCCGTATTGTTAACCTCTGAGGAGGTAACAATAGACAATATTCCGGATATTTTGGACGTCAATAAACTCATAGGCATTCTAGGCAACTTAGGTGTTAAAATTCAAAAACTAGGCAAAAGGAAATATACCTTTAAATCTGACGATATCAATCTTGCTTATCTGGAGAGTGAACTTTTCAAAAAAGAAGGAAGTTCATTACGGGGGAGTATTATGATTGTAGGACCTTTGCTAGCGCGTTTTGGTAAAGGTTATATTCCACGTCCTGGAGGAGATAAGATAGGAAGAAGAAGATTAGATACTCATTTTGAGGGATTTATAAAATTAGGGGCTACATTTAGATACAATAAAGAAGAACGGTTTTACGGCGTTGAAGCTTTAAATGGTTTAACGGGTTCGTATATGTTGCTTGATCAAGCGTCTGTTACTGGAACCGCTAACATTGTAATGGCGGCTGTTTTAGCAAAAGGAACAACGACAATATATAATGCTGCTTGTGAACCCTATTTACAGCAGTTGTGTAAAATGCTTAACTCCATGGGAGCAGACATAAAGGGAGTTGGTTCTAATATGCTTGTCATAAATGGTGTTAAAGAATTAGGTGGATGTAAACACAGCATCTTGCCAGATATGATTGAAATAGGGAGTTGGATAGGTCTTGCCGCAATGACCCGAAGCGAAATAACCATTAAAGATGTTAGCTGGGAGAATTTAGGTTTAATACCGAATACTTTTCGAAAACTCGGAATTAAATTGGAAAAGAGAGGGGATGATATTTATATTCCTGAACAAGAAAGTTACAAAATTCAAGGATATATTGATGGATCTACGCTAACTGTATCAGATGCGCCTTGGCCTGGTTTTACGCCAGATTTACTAAGCATCGTATTGGTTGTTTGCACGCAGGCAAAGGGAAGTGTTCTTATTCATCAAAAAATGTTTGAAAGCAGATTGTTCTTTGTGGATAAGCTGATTGATATGGGGGCCAGAATTATTCTTTGTGATCCTCACCGAGCTACCGTAATTGGGCACAATTTTGAATCAATGCTAAGGGCAACTACCATGGTCTCTCCAGATATTAGAGCTGGGATTTCATTACTTATAGCTGCGCTTTCAGCAAAAGGCACTAGCATCATTCATAATATAGAGCAGATTGATCGTGGCTACGAAAATATAGACGAACGATTGAGAGCTATAGGCGCAAAAATCACACGTTTGGATTCTTAATGATGTGTGATTTTAGAGGTATGATGGATGTTTTGTGCATAACTAAATAGCAGTAACTTCTTAAAACTACAAAATATCAAAAAAAAACTTAAAAGTTCTAATAGAATTTTTAAGCTTTTTTTTATTACAATCTACAAGCGTAAATCCGCTATCTATTCTTATTAATTTCGTCTTGTAGTTTACGTCGCAATACTTGCTCGTCTTCTAGCTTTTTTTGACGATACGCCTCAAATTCTGATTCAGTTTCTGCTAGTTTATTATTTGTAGTACGTGTTACACTATTGCTGCTCTTATATTTAAAAATGAAGAACAATAACAAAAATAATAAAACTCCAATAATAGAAAAGAGTATGGTATTATAGGTGTCTTTCTTTAATAACATTCCAAAGATAAAGACCCCATCTTCTTTCTCTTTTGAAGCAGTAAGATCATTATTTGTAGTTTCTAAAGTACTTTGTAAGGTCGATATTTGATTCTCTTGCTCTGCAATAGTAGTATCTTTAGTAGAAATTGATGTTTCTAAACTTATTACTGAATCCAGGATGCTTTTTCTTAACTCATCAAGCTTAACTTTAGGAACTACCTTAAATTCTTTATAACTATTTGATTTATCAATAACATTTTCAAATTGATTTGCTATGGAATTATAATCAGAGGTTTGGCTTTCTTGCCCAAATAAAATTACGCTAATAAGAAGAAATGGAAAAAGTGACAGTTGTTTGGAGCTCATAAATAGGGTAGTTTTTTTATACTACATTTTTAACACTGCGAGAGTAATAAAATTGTAATCAGCCTACAAATTTACGGGCTTTTTACAAAACATTTAACAAACATAGAATTTAATTATTCTGGTAGTTTAACGCACCCGACGGACACTTACCTATTTGACAAATAATTTTTTTGGTAGTTGCAGCGTCAAGATTAATCCAAGGGATTATTGATGTTCTAAAAACTTCGCTGAGTCCTTTAGCGCAATTTTCTGCGTGGATGCATTTTCTTGGTGAAAATGTTACGGTAATTTCTCCGTTGGAGAATTGGTTTGGGGGCGTTTCCATAAGTATTGATTTGGGATATAAACTATGACATATTGATTAATGTCAGATAAATATACAAAAATATCGGATTAAATGCACTTATATTGAAAATATATTAAAATAAGTAAGAATAGGACTACTTTTTAGATTGTGCTAGCTAACTGCTTCTTTGTAGGTCTTTAAGCATCTTTCGCGCGCTTCTTTATGGTTAACCATCATATCAGGATAGGCATCTGTGCCAAATTCTTGCACCCATTCTTTAATGTATAGGTGGTTTTTATCAAACTTATCAACTTGTGTTATAGGGTTGAATATTCTAAAATAAGGAGCCGCATCTACACCGCTTCCAGCTGCCCATTGCCAATTACCAACATTACTTGAAGCTTCATAGTCTAATAATTTTTCAGCAAAATAGGTTTCTCCCCAGCGCCAATCAATTAGTAAATGTTTGCATAAAAAACTAGCAACGAGCATGCGTACACGGTTGTGCATGTATCCTGTCTCATTTAATTGTCGCATTCCAGCGTCTACCAGGGCATACCCTGTAGTGCCTGTTTTCCATTTTTCAAATTCATCTTCATTATTACGCCACTCAATTCGATCGTATTTTTTTCGGAAAGCGTTGTCTTGTGTTTGTGGGAAATGCCATAAAATTTGCATAAAAAATTCACGCCAAATGAGTTCGCTCCAAAACACTTCATTTTCTTCAGCAATGGCTTTGCACATCATTTTTCTGATACTTACGGTACCAAAGCGTAAATGTGGTCCTAAATGTGAAGTTCCATCAATACTCGGAATGTTTCTTGTGTTTTCATATTCCTGAATCAAGTTTGGGTTTACATCATATCGAGGAGTTTCAATACTTGACTTCTTGAATCCCATATCTTGTAATGTCAAGTTTGGGAGTCTACTATTTTTATGCAGGTTTTTTAAAACGGTGCGTGTATTGTGTATTTTTAAATGTTTTATTTCGTCAAAAAGTGATTTCCATTTGTTTTTAAAGGGTGTATAAACAACATATGGGGTACCGTCCCCTTTAACCACTTCATTCTTTTCAAAAATAACTTGATCTTTATAAGTATAAAAACCAATCGTCTCATCGGTGACATTATCTCTTTGTTGGGTGGCTAGAAAGGTTTTTATTTCAGAATCTCTTTCTTGTGCGTAAACTTCGTAGTCGCGATTGGTGATTACATTTTGTACTTCATAATCAGTTACTAGTTCTTTAAATATGTCAATTGGCTTTCCGTGGAAGAGTTCGATACCACGGCCATAATCTTTTTGAAGTGTCTGGTGCATTTCTTGCAGTGTTTCAAAAATAAAGGTTACGCGCGCATCATCTTCAGGAAGTTTATCTAAAATATCTGTATCAAAAATAAAGATAGGAAGTACCGGGTGTTTACCCTGTAATGCTTTGTAAAAACCAACATTATCATCAAGTCGAAGGTCTCTTCTAAACCAAAAAACATTTACTTTTTTACGCATTGAATTTTATTTACAACAAAGATATGTTTTCAATTTATAATCTTTTAAATTGTTCTTGATATTTTTCCTCTAAGGTTCTTTTTTTTTGCTATTTGAGACTTTTTATTTTGAATTTTTAATACTTTTCGGACAAAGACAATTGGTATTTTAATGTGTATTTAAAGTAGACATCCCTCCATCTAATCCTATTATTTGTCCTGTCATCCAACTAGATTCGTCATTGATTAAAAAGGCAGCGCAGTTGGCGATGTCTTTTGCCGTTCCCACACGTTTTAAGGGATGGCGTTTGCCCATTTTTTCTTTCTTTTCTTCCGTAGAAAGTAACCTGTTTGCTAATGGAGTATCTGTTAAAGATGGAGCAATAACATTTACCCTAATTTTTGGAGCGTATTCTGCAGCTAAGGCTTTAGCAAAACCTTCAATAGCACCTTTTGAAGCGGCAACGCTCGTGTGGAAAGGCATTCCAACTTTTACGGCAACGGTACTAAAAAATACCAAACTCGAATTTTCAGCAGCAGTAAGTTTTGGTAAGATACCGTGTAAGACTTTTACTAAGGACATAAAATTAATATCTAAATCCTTCTGAAATGCTTCTATTTTGAGACGTTTAAAAGGTTTTAGATTTATGCTGCCAGGAAAATAAGCAAGTCCTTCCAAGGTTTCAGGTAAGTCTAATGTTGAAATGTCATCTGACTCTACATCAAACTTTATATGTGTTACATTGTCGGGGATGTTATCACTGGACCTAGAGGCAATTATAACATTGTTGTTGTCTTTTAATAAGTGTGCTACTTCTAGTCCGATTCCGTAAGAACCGCCAATTAAGAGTATATTTTTCTGAGTCATTTTTTATATTATTTATTTTCGGGATATTTCCCAAAGAGTTCTTCTAATTTCTTTTTACGATGGTTAAAAATTTCATTCAGTTTTGGTTGTACTAAAAAGGGGTGCGCCATTTGTCCTAAAAATCCAGCAGGTATTTTATAATCTATAATGTCTTCCATTTCTACTCCGCCATCAATTTCGTGTATAAAATGTTTGTGATGCCAAAGTGAGTATGGACCATAACGCTGTTCGTCTACAAAATATTCGCCTTCTTTAACATGGGTTATTTCAGTAACCCATTTTGTTTTAATTCCTAAAATTGGAGTTACAATATATTGTATAAATTGTCCAGCAAACATTGGTCGATCAGCTCCAGAAAGAATGTTAAAGCCCATATATTCTGGTGTAATGGCCTTTAAGTTCTTAGGATCTGAAAGAAAATCCCAAGCTTGTTGTTTTGTTATTGGAAGCTTTTGTTTCTCGTGAAGCGTATAAATTTTCATAGAAAGTTTAATATTGGATTCAGACACGACAAAAGTAGCATTGTTTATACTTTTTGAAATCTTATTAAACAAAACTTTAACGGTTTGGGAATGTTTAAAAATTAGAAATTAGAAAAACTAAATTTAATAAATGAAATAGCCTTTATTAAATTTTGGTAATTATGTTCGGTTGTTCGTTATCAGGGGTCCGACACTGTTTTTTATAGCAATTTTATTCATCGAAGCAATTTTTAGTTTTAACTAATTTGCAACTTACTACGGCAGGTAATCAACCAATGATTAGAGCTAAAATATAGCGCCATAAAGCAGCCATATTTCCGGAGGCTCGCGCAGGTGCAATAGATCTTGCAGGATTGATAGGGCATCTGTAATTGGTCCTGCATATACTTTCTAAAAGTACAACACCACCAATAGCAATTTCAGCAATAATCCTTATTTCTTTAATTCCTGTTGCAACCTTAAAAATAACAAATATTAAAAAGAAGACAAAGATGATTTCAAAAATAAATACTTCCACAACTAAAAGTTCTGGTAAGGTAACTCCCAATGTTTCATTATTAGGAAACACATAGAGTAGGAGTTCGCTTGCCGCAAAAAGCTACAGCCAATTGGGTTATGGCTTATAATGGCGCTTCTTTTCAAGGTTTTTTTTTCGCATATGCAAGAGCAATAATAACTGTTTGATTAATGTGTGCGCCGCTAATATCATCAAAGACATTAATTATCGTCATTACAATAAGTCTTCAGATAACAGCGCCAGCAAGATGGGTTACCATACCACCCGTAAATTCGTTAATCACCAAGGCCCTAGTCCCGCAAAACACATGGGCAAAAGTTCCAGTAGCTTCGACAACTGTACGTTTGTGCTTCTTGCAAATACAGCCACTTAAACCTACTTCTAATTTATGTTTTTGTTAACTAATTTGAAAACACTCAATTTGTACATTCGCTTTGAAACTAAACAATACATATTTATTATGAAAAAATCTATTTTATACTTGGCTCTAGCGCTGGTAACCTTTGGTGCATCTGCACAAATTCAAACACCTGCACCAAGTCCAACTCAGCAATTCGAACAAAAAGTTGGTCTTACCGATGTAAAAGTTGAGTATTCTCGTCCATCTATGAGAGGTCGTACCATTTTTGGTGACCTTGTACCTTTTGACAAGCTATGGAGAACAGGCGCTAACAGAAATACAATGATCACTTTTGGTGATGATGTTATGATTGGTGATAATGAAGTAAAAGCTGGGACCTATGCGATTTTCACGAAGCCGGGAGCTGTTAATTGGGAAGTTTATTTTTATACTGATATCAACAATAACGGTACCCCTCAAGAATGGGATGAAGCTAAGGTAGCTGCTAAAGTAACCGCTAAAACATCTGCCATTCCAATGCTAATTGAAACATTTACAATCACATTAGATGATATTAAAATGGACGAAGCTAATTTAGGAATGATGTGGGAAAAAACGCATATCTCGTTGCCAATCAGAGTAATGACAGACAAAATGGTGACTGCGAGTATTAATAATGTAATGAACGGTCCTTCAGCCAGAGATTATTATAGTGCAGCGGTATATTATTTAGAAAGTGGAAAAGACATCAATAAAGCAAAAGAGTGGATTGATCAGGCAGTGGCAGGTAGCGAAGACGCATACTGGTACAAAAGACAACAGTCTTTAATCTATGCTAAATCTGGTGATACTAAAGGAGCTATTAAGGCGGCTAAAGCATCTATGGAACAGGCAGAAAAAGCTGGGAATATGGATTATGTTGCTATGAATAAAAAATCCCTAAAAGAATGGGGAGTGAAATAAGTTCAGCTTTTTTTATAAAATTGAAAACGCCTTCTGCAATTTGTTGTAGAAGGCGTTTTCAATTTTAGCACTCGGTTATATGCCAAAAGTATTGGTTTTTATTCTAAATTCCTTCGAACAATTTCTAATCCAGTCTCCCCGAAATATTCAGATATGATTTTTTGCCATAGTACCATTCCATTTTCTGAGTTTGAAAAAATAACCAAGCCTTTTTTCGAGTTTGGAAATGCTATTGCAATGGTTTTTGTTCCATAATCTCCGCCAGTATGCATTAAAGCGATTTCGTTATTAGGTAGTTTAGATAATAATTGCATTCCTAAATTACGGTCTATTCCATTTTTTTCATTGACTTGGGGTTTTAAAAACTCCGAGTACAAATTGTCTGATAGCCCTCCGCCATTCATAATATGAATCAGAAACTTAGCATAGTCTGCAGCTGTAGTCATTAAATTTGCTGCGGCATTGGTTTCATAATATTTTTTAAATAAAATGGGCTCCCCATTTTCATCGTGCTCAATTGCATAGTCGTTTTCATTTATTTCTGGTGTCCAGTAAAAATAAGTGTTGTTCATTCCCAATGGCGTAAACAGCACTTCGGAAGCAATTTGTTCAAAAGGTTTTTTTAGTTTATGCTCAATAACTTTCCTTAAATATTCAAATCCTTCTCCCGAATACTGAAACTTGGTTCCTGGTTCAAATTCAAAAGTCAGTTTGTTAGATTCGTTTAAGTACCTCCAGTTTGGGAATCCTGATTGTTGTGATAAAATATGTCTTGTCGTTAATTTGTTTAAATACAAATGATTTTTAACGTCTGGGTCTTTATAATACTTTGAGACAGGCGCATCCAATTGTAAGTCTCCATTTTCAATTAATTTCAACGTTACTAAAGCTACAATTGGTTTCGTGAGAGAGGCAACTTTGTAAATACTATGAACTGAAACAGGCATCCCTTGTTTTTGAGAACCAAACGAACGCAATTGTTTGAGAACTCCTTCCTCGATATAACCAATAGCAACGGAAGGTATTTTATGTTGCTCGAGCAGGCTTGCTATTTTCGAATCAGTATTAAATAATGGCAGTGGGTAATTGGCTTCAAATTTTAGCCCGTACTTTTTATTGGGTTCTTTGTGGTCATAACTCAAAACTCTGGAGAGTTTCCATGAACCGTTTTCTAAATTCCAAAGGGATGTGAATTTCGCAATGTTTGTTAAGTATAACTCCTTGTTTGATTCTTTGATATAAAAGAAATGTATTCCCTTTTGAAGGGCTCCGTAGACTTCTCCATTATTTTTTAGGGGAAATACCTCTAAACTTTCTTCAACTACTTTTCTAATGGGTTTTCTTTCAGTATTAGAACAGATGCTCTCTTTAAAGGCAGTAAAGAACTGTTCTCTATTCTGCGTGCCATTTATATCGTGATAAAACTCAAAGTCTTTAGGAATATAGGTTTCTAATAGATCAAAATTACATTTGTTAAAGCTTTCCTCAAAAAACAAACTATCTGTTTTTTTTAGCTGAATAAAAAGCGCTGAATCTTTAGAGATTTGAGCAATATTACAAGTGGAAAAAAGAATAAAAATAAGGGTAGTAAGTGAGCAAAATTGTTTCATCGGGATAGCTATAATTAGGGATTAAACTAAGAAGCAAAATTCCTAAAATGTTTGGCTATAGAACCTAAAATGTACCCGACAATGTAATGACATTGTCCCGACAGCTTTATAAGAAGCTGAAATATAACTTAATACGCATTTCGTTCCTTTTGTCTAATGAAATGGTATTGAGCAATATAATACAAATGTTTGTCAAAATAGAGACCATCATAACAGCCAATATTAGTTTATTCTGTAATGAAATTAGTTTGCCAATAAACGGACTTAAAAGAAAAAGAACGGTAGCTGTAATAGTCCATATAATTTGTACTGAAACAATTTGTTTGGTGAGCACATTTACTTCTTTTCTCCAATACATTAAGATTAGTGGAACCGCAATATTCGCTAACGGAATGACGACAAAAGGCAAAGAAGATAAATTGATTAATTTAATGAGCTTATAATTATAAGTGGGTTCATTGTCTGTTTCAATCAATTGTTCTCTTGATATGTTTAGCGCTTTGGCTAGCGCATTTAAACTATGGCCTTTTAGGCTTGCACCCGCTTCAATTCTTTGTATGGTTCTAACCGATAAACCAGATTTTTCAGCCAGCTCATTTTGAGTAAAATTTAGTTTTTCTCGGTGTTTGGTTAGATTTGTCATTAGGAAGCTAAGGTATAAAGTTGACGAATTTGAAAAAATACGAAAACTTAGGTATTTATGTTATTTTACTGGTTTTACGTTTTGTCAGATGCAGCGGAAGCTTTATCTGCCTTTCTAAATCTCCCTTATCCTTGTTTATTCTTTTTTTATTAAGGTGGCAATGCCATCGATGGCCTCTACCCTTCTTAAAGTAAAGCGATAAATTATATTAATTATACTTAAAAATACAATTATTGATTGTATTAAAAAACTTTGATTTATAAGCTCTTGGATAAAATTACCGTGAAAGTAATTTATACAGCAAAAGATTATAGAACCAAATAAGACAATTGAGATATACATTAGATTGGGTTTTATCCCATAAGCTTTGTCAAAAGAACCGAATTTTAACAAGAAAGATGTAATACTAGGTACTAAACTATAATCTTTTGAAACTACTTATAGTGACCAAATCAAAAAAGCCATTCTCATCAACTTGACCATTTGGAGACCTGCCGTCTTTATAAAATATTCTGACTAGAGAGATTTCAATTCGCGATTTTCCGTTTCTATCCAAAATATAAAAGCGGCAATCTTTCCAATCATTTTCATAAAACCTTTACCATTTCTGAATAGTAAATAAGAAGGTAATTATAAACTGATGTTGTCTTTTCGCTTACTGTTATAATGGTGAATATCTATATCGCTTTCCATTAAGCTTAATTCTCATAATTTATTTTTTCAAGAAAGGTTTTCATCAGATTATTGATTGTGAAAATATTTGATTTTTTTTAAAACCTTCACTCGACCTCTATCAATTTGTTCTCATTCCCACGATTCCCAAGAAACAGTTGTAGTATAAAAGCAATCCCAATCACTAAGGCGGAGCCTACTAAATTCAACCATAAGTACGGCATTATATCAGCCCACCACAAGCCAACTATTAATGCCTGTGTTATAATGGCAGCAACAAAGACAGATAGGCTTTTTACATATTTAAAAAAGAAGGCGAGGAGGAAAATACCCAGCACGTTTCCGTAGAAAATGGAACCTATAATGTTCACGAGTTCAATTAAGTTTTCAAACAAATTCGCTACACAGGCTACACTAATGGCGATAATTCCCCAAAGCATCGTAAACCACTTGGAGGCGTTTACATAATGTTTGTCACCTTTTCCGCGAACGTTGCGCTTGTATAAATCTATGGTTGTTGTAGAGCCCAACGCATTCAACTCTGATGCAGTAGAGGACATGGCTGCGCTTAAAATCACCGCTAGTAAAAGGCCAATAAGTCCCCTTGGCATGTGGTTTAAGATAAAATGAATAAAGACATAATCTTTATCATTGGTTTCAGCGTCCGGGTTTGCTTTTTTAATGATTGCTTTTGATTGTTCTCTTAGTTGCTCTTCTTTTTTATTAAGTGCTGCTATGCTTGTAAGCGTAGTTTTCTTTTCAGCTTCATCTACTAATTTTGAGTAGATAAGTTGTTCTTTTCTGATACTGGTTTCTAATATAGACTTGTCATTTTCTAGCAGTTCATATGCTGCCGCATAAGGAGATTCCATTACATCTTTAACGGCACTTGGATTAAAATGCAAGGGCGAACTATTAAATTGATAAAACACAAATACCATGACACCCACTAATAAAATAAAGAATTGCATAGGCACTTTTAAAAGGCCATTAAAGATCATCCCCATTTGCATTTCTTTCATAGAACGACCACTCAAATAACGCTGTACTTGACTTTGATCTGTTCCAAAATAAGACAGCATTAAAAAAGTACCTCCAATGAGTCCTGTCCAAACCGTATATCTATTTTCGAGGTCAAAGGAGAAATCTAAGACCTCTAATTTTCCACTTGCCCCAGCAATTTCTAGAGCCTTGTTAAAGGTTACATCTAAAGGTAGGTAATTGACGATGATCAAAAAAGCGATTAACATTCCTAGGAAAATCACCGCCATTTGCTGTTTTTGTGTAACGCTCACTGCTTTTGTACCACCACTTACAGTATAGATTATTACAAGCAGTCCTATTCCTACATTGAGGTAGATCAGGTTCCATCCAAGTACTGCAGAGAGTATAATAGAGGGTGCAAAAATGGTGATTCCCGCTGCGAGACCACGTTGCACTAAAAAGAGAATAGCAGTAAGTGTTCTCGTTTTTAAATCAAATCTTGTTTCTAAGTATTCATAGGCAGTAAAAACTTTAAGCCGATGGTAAATAGGAATAAAAACCAAACATATAACAACCATTGCAATAGGAAGCCCAAAATAGAATTGAATAAATCCCATTCCGCTATGAAATGCTTGTCCTGGAGTGGAGAGGAAAGTAATGGCACTCGCTTGTGTTGCCATGACGCTTAGCCCAATGGTCCACCATCGGGAGTCGCTACCCCCTTTTAAATAATCTGTTACGTTCTGGCTCCCTCTTGATTTATAGGTGCCATAAAGCACAATAAAAAGTAAGGTTCCTACGAGTATATACCAATCGAGATTTTGCATAAAACTAGGTATAGTGTTGCATTAATAAATAAAATAGGAATACATAGAGGGCATTGCAAAGCAATACGAGTGTAAAGTTCCATTTCCAGACGAATTTGTCTTTTATTACTGCTATAATTTTATCTTCTTTCATTCAAGGCTGTTTTAAAAATTTAAGATGCTTAATTTCCAAGAGAAACTAAATTAGCAAATAATCGATACGCTCCAGGCACTCCGGCTGGTAACTCTCTAAAAAAGCTGAGTCCTGTATATATATAATGTCCTTTTCCGTAGTCTGCAACCAATAAGGCCCCTTTTAATTGAGGAGAACCTTTGTCTTTCATACTCAAAATAGGGGTGAACTCCTTGCTCCATTCATTCGGAAAGTATAAACCACGTTCTTGTACCCAATTTTCAAAATCTGCTTGGGTTATTTTATTTGGGCTGTTTAATATTTTATGATTCGAAGCTAAAATTTTAACTTGTGAAAACTCATCTGTCACACGATCTCTAGAAAGTTTTAAAGGATACGGCGCTAAATCTTCGGTAACGAGTCGACGAGAAGTGTTGTATTGTAAAATAAGTGTTCCGCCATTTTCCACGTATTTGTTTAGCGCCGTTTGTGTAAAAGCCAATTCAGGCACGGTATTATAGGCTCTAATCCCAACGACAATTGCATCATAGTTGCTTAAATCTGTAGTGTTTATAGCGCTTGGCGCAATGGTAGTAACCGTGTATCCAATTTGCGTTAAACTCTCTGGTATCGCATCTCCTGCGCCTTCAATATATCCAATGTTCTGCCCTTTTTTAACGATGTTTAATCGTGAAACCTTCGCTTCAGAAGGCATTAAAACCGACTGAAATGGGATATGATCATAGTCGATAGTAACCAGTTCTTGGTCAAAATAACGATCTCCAATCTGGATTAAAGGACGCAATAACCCTTCGCTTTGATCTTCTGGAGGTGTTACTGTAAAGTATACAGTAGTTGTTTCGCCAGATCGCTCTAAGGTAAAGGTTTGATTGGCTGGACTAACCTTCCACCCTTTTGGAGCATTTAATTGTACCGTACCATTAATTCTATTTTTACCTGAACGAACGAATACCGGAATTTGCTTTGGGTTTTGGTCTGCAAATATGATCACCTTTTCTGCAATGCTTGCGGTGGCTTCCGGAAGTACGTGAAATGGTTTATAAACTTCACCATCCACTGGATCGTTATACTTGTACACCACATCTCGTGTAACTTCCATTTGGGCACGACCAATCTGAATTGTAAATAGTACTTTTTCTGGTGCTGGTGTTTCTGGCAGACCAATAAGGTTTTTTGGCGCGGCATACATCCCTAAAGTTCCTTTTTCGTTTAACCAATAGGGCGAAGATGGGGCAGTAGCAGTCGTGGTAATAGTGCCTTCTATTTCTTGTTTTTCATTGGGCGCTAACGTGAGAATGCCTTCTGAAATTTTATTGCCATATTTATCAGTAATATTTTGTAATACAACAGGTTGTGTGCTTCTATTTATAGCTTCAATTGAAACTTTGTAAGATGCTTTTGGATTGATAGATTCAGTGGATGCAACTGCTTCAAGATAGATTCCGCCGCAGTCTAAAATGAGCTGTTGTAAAGCTGGAAGTTTAATACTTCTCCAATGATTATCTTTTGATTGTTTCAGCAATTCATAGGCTTGTAATAATTGCGGAATCATAGCCGAAGGATCTTTAAAATTGAAGTTTTCAGCTAACGGATTTAAAATGTTTCCAATGGCTTCGCCACCATCAATTCGTGTCCAGTTGGTGTTAATTCCGCTGAAAACATCCGTATTGTCTTTCGGAAAATCTCCTTTTAAAAATTCTAGATATTCGGTTTGATTTCCTCGTGTTCCTGTGCTGCCAAAACCCTGTGATTTGTGCATGCTTCGGCTTAAGGAAGCGATTTCTCCATTGGATAATCCCAATGAAGGGTAATAGTTTCCAGTTTCAACCGAAACGAGTTTAGACTTGTCTGCCTTTGCAAATTTTTCTTGGCTTCCGTAGAACCACCAAGAGGTATTAAAAAAGAGTCTTTGAGGTTTCCAGATGCCATATTCCTTAGCAGTTTCTGGATATTTTGATGCATCTCCTACTAAGTCGAACGCCTCAAAACTTAGCATTGCAGAAGAAGTGTGATGCCCATGCGTACTGCCAGGATTTCGATGGTTAAATCTGTTTACAATAATATCTGGCTTAAACTTTCTGATGGCGCGTACAACATCGCTAAGGACTTCATCTTTGTTCCAAATGGCCAATGTTTCGTCTGGATGCTTTGAATAGCCAAAATCGTTGGCCCGCGTAAAGAGTTGCTGTCCGCCATCGGTTTTACGAGCAGCTACTAACTCTTGGGTTCTTATAACTCCTAAAAGTTCTCTTATTTCTGGACCCATTAAATTTTGCCCACCATCTCCGCGCGTTAACGAAAGATATGCGGTACGTGCGTGCACATCGTTTGCTAAATAGGAGATGAGCCGTGTATTTTCATCATCTGGATGCGCTGCGACATAAAGTGCGCTCCCTAAAAAGTTTAGGTCTTGCAAGTTATGATAAATTTCTGAGGCGTTTGGTTTTTGAGGTTGTTGTGCAAAAACAGTAAGGTGCACACTAAAAACGAAGGTGAGTGCAACGATATTTTTTAAAGTCATGAAGTGTCTATTTTTCAATACTCCCAAAGATATAAAGTTTGAAAAAAAACACTAGTTTGTTAAGTCTTCTTTAACAGTTTCTTCTTGTGCTTTTTCTTTTTTTATTTCTTCTTCCCTGATTAAGTATGCATCTAGAGCTTCGGGCTTTACAACACTCACTCCTTTTTGTAGCATCATACTATTTGGATAGGTCATAAAATCTCCAGATGCTCCTTTAATAATAATATGGAAGGTCTTAATGTCCTCTATAGTTCCTTCAAAATCATTTTCTTTATCGTACAGTTTTATAAAGTCTCCTATTTTATATGGAAATATAAAAAACATGATAATACCGCTTGTAATGTTACTAAGGATTGACCACTGTGCAAAAAAACCGATCCCAACCACAGCAAATACAGAGGACATTACCAATCCTAAATCGCTGATTTCAACACCCCAAATAAAAAATAGGCTAACAAAAAGAAGAAAAATGAAACCAAAGTTGATATGCTTTATAATCAAATTTGTTCGTTTCTCTAAACGCTCAATTTTTTGAGCAAAACGTTTCGTGGCTATTAAAAGTGATGTGCGAAGAATCACGAGCACAGCAATGGCGATAACCGATTTTAAAATTTGATATTGATAATATTCCATAAACCAGTGTTATAAACCAAGTGAATCGCGAAGCACTGAAAATTTGTTTGAATTTTGTGACCAATAGGAAGATTGCATTCTTTTTATCTTAGTAGCCCTTGTAACCTGGCCATTTGCGTGTGTTTCTTCCCATTTTTCTATGCTGTGTGGGAAGTTGTTGCTGAAAGTAATGGAAAGCTTTCTATTTAATTCTGGATATGAAATTGTGTAATTACTAGTTTTCTCTTCTATTAGTAAGGTACCCTCAACCAAATATTTTTTTATCTCTTTATGAGCGAGTCTAATGGTTTCAAATGCTGGAATCATTTTAAAAGTACCTGTAGGCAGTTCTTTTGGGTTCAATCGAATTCGATTCCATAGTTCATCCTCCAACCATGTTTTTTCAAGTGTTATATTCTGATCTCCCTCACTTTGAAAATAGGAATTGGCTTGGATTTCAAATTGATTTTGGTTATTTAATTGCATATAAGTTTGCCCGCACCATTCTTGAACTGAGTTTGTTATTTTTAAAGAATGGCGTGTATCGTTTACAGCATTAAATGTACTTGTCATGATACTATACGGATAAATACCAGTATTGAATTTCTTAGTCAAATTAAGTTTCAACATTGGGGTATCACTATCAGCACGTCTGTCAGATTTTACTTGGTTGTTGCTATCAAAATCTTCGGTTACAAAAATGGTTACTGCTGCTCCTTCTCGCAGTTCTCCGTACCTAGATTGAATAAGTTTATAACTTGTTATTTCTGCCGTCCCGGCATACCAATATTTTCCAAAACTGGAAGGTAAATTTCTTCTTTCAGGTTTAATTTCTGAAATGGTTTTTTCTATTTTCAAAGCTGCTGCATTTTCAGAAGAGAGTCTCTTATCCACAGAATTACAACCAAAAATTAAAATGGTTAGAAATGAAGCTCCTAAAAATCGTATGGATTGCATAGTCTTAATTTTTCAGTAAAATTAGCAGATTAATCTTGGGTAACCAATTGCATTAACGTTTTATAAACAAGTCGTGTAGGCAATCCCATAACGTTAAAAAAGCAGCCTTCAATTTTTTCAACACCAATATATCCCAACCAGTCTTGAATACCATAACTCCCTGCTTTGTCAAAAGGTTTGCAGGTCTTTATATAATAGTCAATTTCAGCATCTGTGAGCTTGTTAAAGTACACTTTAGTGACATCAAACACCGTTTTTTGTGAAGTAGCCATCGTAAAACAAACGGATGTAAATACCTCGTGTACAGTTCCGCTTAAACCCTTTAGCATTCGTTTTGCCTCAGCAGCATCTGCGGGTTTATTAATTGCTTTTTTGTTGTGCCAAACAATCGTATCGCTAGTGATGATGATATCTTTAGGCTGCATATTGGTAAATGCAGAAGCTTTTAATATTGCCAAATAATTCGTGATTTCTTCTCGTTGTAAACTGGGTGGAAATATTTCTTCGACTTCCCGAACGTCAATTTTAAAATCGATGTCTAGTTCTTTAAAAAAGTGTTGCCTGCGAGGTGAACCCGATGCTAGAATGATGTTGTGGTTTTTTAGGGATTCTCTGAGCATGTTTTTTATAATTAAATAGGGTAGAAGGCAATACTAATGACGCCTAAAAGCATAATAAACTTTAGTATTGTTGAAAGTAGTGCGAATTCTTTTTTGGTTTTAGCTTGAAAACTTTTAACGACAGCAAATAGTAATGGTCCTATGACGGCAAATAGAAAATAGAATAGCATGGAACGACTGTTATAAAAATACTCGTATAAATAATAAATACAACCAGCGGTAAAAACGAGTAATAATACAACTACTATTCTTCCAGCACGTTTTCTGCCTATAACAATGGGCAACGTGTTGCGGCCTGCCTTTTTATCGCCATCAACATCGTGAATATCTTTGGTGATTTCTCGAATAAAATTGAGTCCAAAAGCGAATAAAGCATAATGCATGATAACTCGAGTTGCGTTTAGCGCCGATGTTGAAATTGAATCTAGGATGCCAGGATATATATCAAATAGAATAACCGTCACCAATGAGAATGCCACTAAAAGGGAAATTATTATATTCCCTAGAAGTAATAAGTTTTTAAAGGAAGTAGCATAACTGTAGAGCAGGGCTGCCGTTATTACAAAAATGACAGAAAGACCTTTATGGTCAATCCAGTTGCTTAAAAGAAATCCTAAAACCACGCCCGTAGCCGTGAGGAAAATATAAAAAGAGGTGGCATTAGCTATGGAAATTTTTTTACTTATAATAATTTTATCAGCCTTATTGATTCTGTCGTTAGCGATATCATAGACATCGTTAATTACATTTCCGCCAGCTGCAATTAAAAGTACTGACAAAATCAATAGTATAAATTGAAAATTTGAAAGGTAGGTGTCTATGCCTATCGTTTCTAAAAACGCATACTTAATGAGGGCCATCATTAAGGCAATCATTATTAGGTTTAATGGACGCGTTATGTTGAGGTAGGACACTTTTAAATTTTCTTAGTTTATTGCTTAATTAGGCAATTGGGTAAATGGTTGATAAGAATTTTTTTAAAGTTTGGAAGTGATTTTTTAAATTTTATTAGAAGCTAATCAACTCGAGCACTTGCTTCGGCTTTAAAATTCCACTTTCCTTGTACTTTTAAGACTTGTTCAATCACGTCGCGCACACATCCTTTTCCACCATTTTTATGAGAAACATAACTGGACAGCGCTTTGATTTCTGCAACTGCATCTTGCGGGCAGCAGGGGAGTCCCACGTGCTGCATGACTTCAAAATCTGGAAGGTCATCCCCCATATAGAGTACATGTTCTTGATTAATGTTGTTCTCTTTTAAGTAGGTTTTGAGGGTTTCAGTCTTGTGGTGCGCTCCCAAGTGGATGTCTTTAATGCCAAGTCCCGCAAGCCTTTTACGAACGCCTTCATTAGTTCCTCCAGAAATAATACACATATTAAAGCCTTGATTTAATGCTTCTTTTAAAGCAAAACCATCTTTTACATTCATCGTGCGATACATTTCGCCGTTGGTTGTTATATTTATGGTACCATCGGTAAGTACTCCGTCTACATCAAAAACGAAAGTGGTAATGTGATTTAATGTATATTTATAGCTCATAATACTAGTTTTTGTAGCGTTTTAAAATTGCTTCGGTAAGCATTTTATATATTTTTTTAGTCTGTTTTCCGTGTAGCAAGTGCAAGTGTTTTTTGAGGGTCTTTTCATCCTTCCTCTTAGCGGGACCTGTTTGTGCTTCTTTGGGAGTTAATCTTGTTACTTTAGCTGCTGTTTCTAAAATAAGCGGCTGCAATAATTTAAAATCTAGCTCATTTTCTTGAACAATCTCTTCTGAAATGTGGTACAATTCATTTACAAAATTATTTACAAAAACAGCGGCAAGGTGCAATTTTTCGCGTTGCGTTGATGAAATAGTTTTAACTGTATATGAAATTGCACAAGCCAAGAGGCGGAGTGTTTCTGAATCTTCTTTGTGTTCGCTTTCAATTAAAATAGGAATGGTTTTAAAATCGACTTCGGTATTTTTTGAGAATGTTTGGAGGGGATAAAAAACTCCTTTTCTATTTCCGCTACAAATAGCATTCATAGCAGCACTCCCCGAAGTATGCACTACGAGTTTATTTTTTAAAGGAAGTGATTTTGTGAATTCTTGAATTGTATCATCAGGAATTGCGATAATGTAGACGTCTGCATTTTGCTTTATTTCTGAAATATTAGTAGTAGTTTCCGCTTTAATCTCAGAGAATAATGGCTTGTTATTTCGGTTATACACTTGAAGTAAATCAATTGTATTAGCAGCTTCTAACGCTTTTGCTATATGAAAACCAACATTACCAAAACCTAAGAGTACTACTTTTTTCATCCAACAAAAATACAGTAATTTAAAGTTTTGACAGTTGAATTTATAGTGGATCGATATAATCTGATTAAAATCCTTTTATAATTTTTAATCCTTTTGTACTGCCTCTATTTTTACCAGCATATTGGAGGCATTTTTATTGCTAGGATCCAGCACTAAGGATTTTTTATAACTGAGAGTTGAATTTTCATAATCCTCTTTTTTCATATAAGCCTCGCCTAAACTGTCGTATAAATCTGCATCGTTAGGCATTAAAAGGACTCCATATTTAAAAATTTTAATTGCTCCATTGGCATTATGCTTGTCGTTTAACCACTCATAGCCAATAATATTAACAATGCTGTTAAAGCCCATTTCTTGAAGTTCTTTTTCGCTTACATTTTCTTTTTCAACTAAATTTTTTATGATTGATTCAGGGTTTTCTAAATCATTATACTTTGAATAGTGCTGTTTCCCCATTGATTCATTGGAGAACAAATCTGCTATCATTACTTCGTGATTTGCTTTTTTAAGTTCTTTTTTTAAGTCGATTTCGACAAAGTCAGTAAAATCCTGAAATAGATACACCCTAATCGTCAGGGTTTCTAAATCATATACAGTTGAATATTGTGTGCCGAATACGCCCTTACTGGATAGATTTCTCATAACATCACCGCAGTAATTTAAGGTTGCGTCTCCTTGAGTTGCATTCATAAATGCCCACCCGTTTTTAAAAGTCTCAAGTTGTACTTCTTCTTCAGATTCTATTTGAGAATAATAAAAGTTTGAAAAGGCTTTTTCAGACGCTTCCCCTATAATTAATTCATCACCTTCTACGATTAAATAGGTTCCAGATACATCTACAAAAACAAGTTGGCTGCTCGTTAATGAACTTAGGTTTATTGTTTCAAGATAGTTTTTAACTTTTTCAACAGTGTCCATAGATTGCATAACATTCTTAATGGCTTCACCTATGTAAATTTCGGTTTTACCTTCTGTATTAAGAACTGGTAATTCTGGATTTGCAAAACCATCAAATACCAATCCTGCCTCGTTTATTGCACCTTGAGCAAAATTATTTAATTGCCCCATATACAACACTCCGTAGCTATCTGCATTAGATTTTTCATACCAGAATTTACTATTTGGACTTAACCAGTCTTCATTATTTCCGACAATAGTTTTACCGTCGCGGGTTATTTTATACATGCTGCAGGCAAAACTAATAGGTTGTGAAACTGCAAATAAGAAAATAAATAATAAGGCTTTGTAATTCTTCATTTTAGGAATTTTAGTTGGTGTGCTTTAAGGACGTGAAAGACATTTCAATGTTACATTTAACTTTATTTTGTTTTATTTTGAAGACAGTATTGTACTATTTTTAACATACGAAATCAGCTATTATAAGTGCGTTTTTGAGTATTTTTGTGTAAAAATTTCAGGATGCAGAAAAAGCTTGCCGCAATCTTATTTTCGACTCGACTCACCGCTACTTTATTCATTGTTTTTGCAATTGCTATGGCCGTTGGAACCTTTTTGGATAGTGGTCAAGAAACTTCCCCAACCCCATATTCACGTGCGTTGATTTATAATGCTTGGTGGTTTGAAGCCATTATGGTTCTATTCGTTATCAACTTTATAGGGAATATTTTTAGATTTAAATTACTTCGGAAAGGAAAAATCACAACTCTCATAATGCACCTTTCTTTTATATTAATTTTAGTTGGTGCTTTTATCACACGATATATCGGTTACGAAGGAATTGTAGAGATTAGAGAAGGGGAAACATCCAATGTATTACTTACTGAAAAAACGTACTTAAATTTATTTATTGATGGCGATTATTTTGTCAATGGCCAGCAACAGCGAAGACAATTACCTCTAGAAGAATTAAGTCTATCTGAGCGATTAGATAATGATTTTCAATTTAATACCGATTATAATAATATACCAGTAAGCATAACGTATAAAAATTATATTAAGAATGCTAAATCCGGTCTAGTTGAAAGTGAAGAAGGTGACTATTATTTGAAAATTGTTGAAGCTGGAGATGGTAATAGGCACGATCATTTTGTGAAAGCTGGTGAGATAGAGAATATTCACAATGTCCTTTTTGCAATTAATAAACCTACTCCTGGTGCTATTAATATTGCTTATGATCCCATTAAAGATACCTACGATATTGAATCTCCATTTGCTGGAACCTTTATGCGTATGGCAGATCGTTTTGAAGGTGATATTGTGAAAGACAGTCTACAACCACTAATGCTGCGATCTTTATATAATATGGCAGGAATGCAGTTTGTAATTCCAGATCCTATGACTATTGGAACGATGGGGATTGTTAAAGAGGACGCATCCATACCAACAGGAAGCGATGCGCTTATTTTAGAAGTTGCTTCCGGAAACGAAGTAAAAACGCTGGAATTAATAGGTGGGAAATACCGCGCTCTAAATCCGGAAAAAATCGATATTAATGGAATGGAAGTATATGCCGCTTATGGTTCCAATAAAATGGAGTTGCCTTTTAGCATAACACTCAACGACTTTATTGCCGAAAAATATCCTGGTACTGAAAAGAGTTATAAATCTTTTAAAAGTAAAGTAACCATTAACGACCCTGACGGAAGTACTTTAGATCAAGAGATTTTTATGAATAATGTATTGGATAAAGGAGGATATCGCTTTTTTCAATCAGGTTTTGATCCTGATGAGTTGGGAACAAAATTGAGTGTTAATCACGACCAATGGGGAACTTGGATTACCTATTTAGGATACTTTTTATTATATTTTGGTTTAATGGCGATTTTGTTTGATCGAGGATCACGTTTTGGCGATTTAGAAAAGAAGTTAAATAAAATCAAAAAGAAGAAAAAAGCACTCATGACGGTTGCCGTTTTGCTTTTCTCATTGACCGGTTTTACGCAAGACACTACTTCACATTTACACAATACAGCCACTCATACACAAGCAGATTCTATCATACAAGCCAATGCCGTGAGCAAAGAACACGCTGCGGAGTTTGCCAGATTGGTAATTCAAGACAATGGTAGGATGAAGCCTGTTCAAACTTTTGCAAGTGAGTTATTGCGAAAGGTAAGTGCTAGTAATGATTATAATGGATTGGATGCAAATCAAGCATTTTTATCTATGACCCAATACCCCCGAGTTTGGACGCAAGTACCGTTAATTTCATTAAAGCGCGGAAATGATAGCATTCGAAAAATTCTAGGGGTTCCCATGGACACAAAGCGCATCACATTATTAGATTTATTTGATAAAGATGCGAACCTTAAAATTGAACCGTATCTCCAAGATGCGACTAGTACGAATAAACCCAATCAATTTCAGAAGGATTTTATTAAAGCCTACGAAAGTTATTATATTTTTAACCAAGCCCTTAGTGGGTCTATTTTAAAGATTTTTCCCGTGCCGAATGATGAAGGTAAGAAATGGGTTTCTTTTCCAGAATTAAATGAAGCAAATATTACAGGAAATGATTCTCTTTTCAGTAAAAATGTACTCCCCCTTTATTTTGAAAGCCTACGGAATGCGACCGCAACCAATGATTATTCAAAACCGAAAGAAATTTTAGATTTAATTCGCAATTATCAAGCAAAGCATAGCAGCGAGATTATGCCTTCTGAAGAAAAAGTAACAGCCGAAATTTTATATAATCAAGTAGATATTTTTAATAGACTGTACACCTATTTCGTTCTCTTTGGAGCGTTGATGTTTTTCGGAATCATCTTTCAGATTTTTAAGGAGAGCTCTTTTATTAATGGGTTTATTAAAGTTTGTAAATATGTTATTTGGTCGTTTTTTATAGCAATGACAATTGGTTTGATAGCACGATGGTATATAAGTGGTCACGCGCCTTGGACCGATGCTTATGAGTCTATTATTTATATTGCTTGGGCAACTGTATTTTTCGGATTGGCATTTGGTCGTAAAAGTGATTTAACAATTGCATCAACTGCATTTGTAGCGGCAATCGTTTTATGGGTAGCGCATCGCAATTGGATTGATCCTACCATTGATACACTCGTTCCTGTTTTAGACAGTTATTGGCTAATGATTCATGTAGCGGTTATTGTAGCGAGTTATGGTCCTTTTACATTAGGAATGATACTAGGGGTAACAGCACTCATTTTAATGATTCTTACGACTGAAAAGAATAAAATTAAAATGGATATTAATATAAAAGAAATAACCATTATTACCGAAATGGCACTCACTGTGGGATTGGTTATGTTAACTATTGGAAATTTTCTTGGAGGCCAATGGGCTAACGAAAGCTGGGGACGATATTGGGGATGGGACCCTAAAGAAACTTGGGCGCTTATTAGTATTATGATATATGCTTTTGTGATTCATATGAGACTGGTACCAGGACTGAGGGGGACATGGATATTTAATTTTGCATCTATTATCGCGTATGCATCCATTATGATGACCTATTTTGGCGTTAACTTCTACTTGGTTGGATTGCATTCTTATGCGAGTGGAGATATGCCTGTAACACCCGCCTTTGTTTATTATGTTTTATCTGTAATTGGGGTATTGAGTATTATTTCATTTATTGCGTATCGCAAACATTATGTAAAGAGATAAGACCTAAAACATATAACAAACAAAAACGCCAAATGTTTAATTTGGCGTTTTTTGTTTGTTCTCCTCTTCCTAGTTATAAATAAAATCAGGTTGATTTTCTAACATTTTAAAATCATCGTTGACGGCTTCGTTTATTTCTAATTTATGATAGAGTTCTTTTGTGAGTTCTTCAATTTCAGTTTCAGTAGTATTTAATTTTCTGGCTATTTTATTATTCTCTTTTCCTTCACTTATGTATTGTAGCAATTTGATTTCAACTCCATCTAAATCGTAGTGCATAATCAAATTCTCTAAATATACGTCTTCCATCATACGAGCAAGGCTATCACGATTCAGAGTTTCTTGTCTTTTCAAGAAAATCTGCATCTCAGTTTTTTGTATAAGAAGTTCTTCTTTTATGGCTTTCATTCTGTATAAAATCGCATAAGTCATTATTATCATTTCCGCTAATAATGCTATTTTAATATGGGAGGTGGTTGTTTCTAGGAACTTAATACCAAGTGGGTTTAACAAAAAGTAGTCCATCGCAAATAATAAGGGAATACTAAAAGAAATGACATAAAATTTAGCATAATTCTTCTTTGGGAATAGCAAAACTCCTGCACCAAAGTAGCTGCATACAACTGCAAACGAAAGCAAATTTGATGCAACGGTAAACGTAGTGTTATCTGTTAGCCAGGCAATACTTGCCATTGCTAAAGCAAGTATAAATAGCGGTATTGTAAAAGCTCTTAGTTTAGGAAAGTGATCTCGGATCAATAAATATTTTGCGGAAAATAGTGCCGAAAGTCCAAATGTAATACAGACAAAAGATGTGGATAATGCTGTAGTTATTTTTCCTGTACTTGAAATAAATTCGCTCAGCAATCCATCGGCAGTAAAAAATAAGCAAACCGACGCTAGTATTGAGATGCCAAAATATCCGTAATTTTTGTCATTAAATATAAAATAACACACAATATTTAGTAAAATAATCATTAATGTGAACCCATAAAATAAGCCTTCAAAAAATAAGTTTGGAGCCTTACTTACTGTATTTAAATATGGATCGTGAATCTCTGCGTTATTTAGGGCAGTGATTGCACCTAAACTATTAGAGCTTGCTTTCCAAGTGGTCGTATTATTTTGAACACTCTTTATAACAAGAGCCGTTTCTTGCTTTACTTCTGTTGTCGCTTTCATTCCAAAGCAGCTACAGTGTAAAAAACTGAAAATTAGTAACATAGATAACGTAAGGGGGGTAGCTAAATGTCTCATAAGTATATTTTAAATCTATTTGGGATGGGCAATATACAAACAAAATGCATTTAAACCAATAAAAATGCATTTAATCGATTAAATACATAAAAAAAAATAGCCTTGTTAAAAACAAGGCTATTATAAATTGAACTATTAACGTAAATTAATTACCTACCATGTCCTCAGGTTTTACCCACGCATCAAATTCATCTTCAGTTAAATACCCTAATCTTACTGCTTCGGTTTTTAAGGTTGTTCCGTTTTTATGGGCAGTATTTGCAATTTCGGCGGCTTTATAATATCCTATTTTAGTGTTTAATGCTGTAACTAACATTAAAGAATTGTTTAATTGTGTTTTAATAACTTCCGTATTGGCCTCGATACCTTTAGCACAATGTTCGTCAAAAGAGACACATGCATCCCCAATTAATTGAGCGCTTTGTAACATGTTAGCAGCCATTACTGGTTTAAAAACATTTAATTCATAGTGCCCTTGCATTCCTCCAACAGCAATAGCCATATCGTTCCCTATAACTTGGGCACATACCATTGTGATTGCTTCACATTGGGTTGGATTTACTTTTCCAGGCATAATAGAAGACCCCGGTTCGTTTGCTGGAATCGATATTTCTCCAATTCCACTTCTAGGACCACTCGCCAATAAGCGAATATCGTTAGCGATCTTATTGAGAGAGACAGCGAGTTGTTTTAAGGCACCGTGACTTTCAACGATGGCATCGTGTGCTGCAAGTGCTTCAAATTTATTTTTAGCCGTTATAAAAGGTAGTGCAGTGAATTTTGCAATATATCCCGCTACATTTACTGCATATCCTTTTGGCGTATTTATTCCTGTTCCCACAGCAGTTCCTCCTAAAGCCAATTCGCTTAAGTGCGCTAAGGTGTTGTTAAGTGCCTTTAAGCCGTGTTCTAATTGCGAAGCATAGCCGCTAAATTCTTGTCCTAATGTTAGGGGAGTTGCATCCATTAAATGCGTACGACCAATTTTCACAACGCTTTTAAATTCTTCAGATTTATTTTTCAAAGTGGTGTGCAAAGCAGTTACCCCCGGAATAGTGACCTCCATTAATTTTTTATACGCAGCAATATGCATCCCTGTAGGAAACGTATCGTTAGACGATTGTGATTTGTTTACATCATCATTAGGCTGCAATGTTTTCTCTCCTTCTCCTATTGTGTGTCCAGCGAGTTGATGTGCTCGATTTGCAACCACTTCATTTACATTCATATTACTTTGTGTACCACTTCCAGTTTGCCAAATTACTAACGGAAATTGTTCGTCATGTTTACCCGCTAAAATTTCATCACACACCTGTGCGATCAAATCGCGTTTTACTTTTGAAAGAATCCCCAACTCGCAATTGGTATATGCTGCAGCTTTTTTAAGGTAAGCAAACCCGTAAATAATTTCTAATGGCATAGAAGCAGGTGCTCCAATCTTAAAATTATTTCTCGAACGCTCAGTTTGAGCCCCCCAGAGCACATTTGCAGGTACTTTAACCTCACCCATCGTGTCTTTTTCAATTCTATAATCTTGCATAGTGTTGTAATTTTAGGCTGCAAAAATAATGGATTCTAACCAATTACTTTGGCTGTAGCCATCATTGTTAGGTTTAAAAATGCGATAAAATTGATGATGTCATTTGATAACATCAAAAAATTAACGTTGATAAGGATGTTAATAAATATGAACTTTTGTGACAGTGGGTGTTTATAGTTTTAAAAATTCATTTTATCTTTGTATACACTAAATACGCTATTATGTTTGATTTCAGTCAATACCTAGGATTTCTTGCTTTTTTAACAATACTGACCATCGGATTTTGGTTAATGATATTTTTGGTATCTATTATACCTTATTGGATAGGAGGGCAACTTATTGAAAATATGAAGTTAAAGCGTGAAGCAAAAAAGAAAGAGAACGAGTAATCGTATATTTATGACTTGTCCTTAAATAACCAAAACATATTATTAAAGGATTAAATTTACTTATTAAAGCTGAACAATGAAATCATTGTTCAGCTTTTTTGATTTACAATGTTTTCTTTTTAATTTTTGTTACTCGCGTATTTTTTCTGTGGTGAGCAATTGGTTCAGCACATAAGGACTTGTAAATATTGATTGTGTTTTTAATTAATAATTTTTTCGCTTACAAGTCAATATCGTACGATGCTATTGTAAATTCTTGTTTTAAAACGCTATTGACAGGTCTAGTTCTTGCCTTTTGCTTTTCCAGCAGCCTGACTTTAGCCTCTAACCCAATAATTTTTTCTTCAGCTGTCTTTGATATTGTTGTAGGTGCTCGGTTTTCCCAATCAACGCTGGCATATTTCTGCAACCATTTAGTCAATGTAAAATCTCTCTAGATGCCATAATTGAGCTTTTCTTGAGATTTTGTCAAGAGTCATTGTTCAACTTCTTCAACTAATTGAGGTTTAAAAGAGAGCGAATAATCTTTTTGGGTACGTTTGGTGTTACCAGTATTTGCTAATGTTTTCAGTACACTAATGTTTTAGTGTGTCGCTATTTCAGTAGGAGACACAGGATATCATAAAAAAAGGAAGCCTTAAGGCTTCCTTTTTTATGGTTAGTAATTTATATATACAAAGCCTGTATAGGGTTTTGGAAGTTGTGAGTCGTTTAGAAACAATACATAATAATAAGTTCCAGTAGGGACTAGTCTTTCTTCATATAAAATTCCAGCATTTGGAATTCCTTTCCAGAAACCTAAATCGTTTCCACCTTCATAAATAAGATTTCCTTCTCGACTGAAAATTTTCAGTATAAAATTTTGATACACATTTAATAATCCTGTAACTTCAAATTCGTCATTAATACTATCGCCATTTGGCGAGAAGCCTTGTGGAATTATAGGAGGGCAATTTTCTGTTCTAATGAGAAAATTGGTAGTAGTGAAGCATATATCATTTTCTAAGCGAACAAATATTGCTTGTGGATTAGAACCATTTTGATAGTTTTCAGGGTCTGCGATTGGATTTGAGTTCTCCACAGCAGCTACTGGACTTGTAAAATAGCTAACAGTGTCCGCGGGATTGGTAGAAATTAAATCATCTTGCTGAGTTAAATCAAAAAATGCCATATTAAACTCTAAATCGCATGCTACTAAATCTGGTAAATCTCTGATGGGAGGGATTTCTTGAAAAATAACACTTGTGTTAAATGTATTATTAGTCTCATCTAGCTCTTCTATAATACCATTTTGAGTTCCGTTATCATCTGCTATGGCTGTAAGGGTAAACGTATCTGCCACGCTTTCTGACAATATGATTTCTATAGTACCTAATTCGCTACCATTTACGGGGAGTATGCTTTCTGTGGCGCTTAGTGCAAAGAACTGACCTGAAATATAAAATGCAATGGGAGTATTTGCTGGTAATGGTGCAGTGCCCAATGTATTGTACACCGTATATTCGATAATTAGATCGCGCCGTCTACAAGCGTTTAGATTATTATCTATGGTAATGGTAGCATCGGGAAGTGGGCAAATAAGAACTTCAACCATAAATGAATCTGTGGTTTGACAAATTCCGTTATCGGCACGAACAAAAATTTCTTCCGGATTTGTTGTGTTTATATATATTTCAGGGAAATCAATGGGAGCTGTATCTGCAATAGCATCCATTTCGCTCATATGAAAAGATAGAATAAGTGTAGGATCAATATTTTCGATGGCTTCGTTTAAATCAAATATTTCAATACCTACGGCATCACAAATTTCCAAATCTTCTAAACCACTTATATCTGGAAGCTCTAAAAGAGAAAAGTCAATAAAAACGCCGTTGTTCTCTTCATTTATTTCATTTACTATACCCGCTCCATTTCCAGTATCGTCTACAAACGCTTGTAATTGAAAATCTGCAGGTATTTGTGGCGGAATTGTTACCGTAATAGCTCCACTTTCTTGTCCATCAATAGCAATTTCAGCCAGTGTTGCAGCCTGCCCTATGAGTGTTGTGTTCGCGTAAAAAGCAATGGGTGTTTTTGGTGGAAGTACATCTGTACAGTTACTGTTAAATACTGTATAATCAATATCAATTGTTCTGTTTCCACATTCAGTGGCACCTGTAACATTACCGAAGTCTATCGTTGCATCTGGAAGTTCGCTGTTTAATACAGTAATAACGTTATTTATCATTACAAAATCCTGACCAGAAGTTAAATCTATCACAGCACTTGTATCTCCAGGTTGGATATTGTTTTCAATGGAATATGAATCAATATCCATATTATAAAGCATAGCGTTATTGGTAAAACTATTGGTACTATTAAATGCGTTGTTTGCGGGATTTAATGGAGGATTACTAATGATGTTTCCATTTATTTGCAAGGTTTCCATAATATCTAGAGATGCGTCTCCTTCCCAAGCTAAAAAACCAATTTTAGCGCCTACATTGTCTAAAACGTTGATATTATTTAGATTGATAGTCAAAAAATTGTTTGTTGCTGAAACACTCTGCAAACCGTCAAAAAGCGTTACTTGATTGAGTGGTAGTGTTGCGTCTTCATAAATAACAGTAATCGCCCAACCTCCAAAGTTGGTCGTATTGCCGCAATATTGGGCAATTACTTGTGTAAGATCTAAATCTGCGAGTGTGTAATTTCCATTCCCCGTAGTGGATACAATATCGGTTACATCGGCATAGGCGGCAAAGTATACTAAGACATCTGTAAGAGAATCACTAAATGTTCTTTCGGCTGTAATTTGATTTCCGTTAAGGGTAACTTGAAAATCTCCTGCGCCAGAACCCGCCCAATATAAGTAAGCGGCGACCACATTTTGACCTGGTTGTAACTCAAAGTCTGCGCTACTACTCGTTAAAATTGCACAAGGAGGGTCTGGTGTATCTGGGGTTGTGTTTTCGGCTAGATTGAGGGTGTTCCCAAAAGCTAAATAATCAAACTGACCATTAAATTGTTGAAATACTTCTACTTGTTGTCCTTTAGAAATCCCCGTTGAAAGACAAGCTAATAATAAAAGGTAGAAGTATCTTGATTGTATATCTAATACAATATTTGATAAGTAGGAATATAGAATGCACAATTTTATATATTCGGTTTGTTTACAAATCGTTAATAGACATTTCATAGCAGCAGTTTCTCTGCTAAATATACATAAAATTAAAGTCCCTGTAAATCCCTTGAGATGGGGCTTTTTTTACTTAATTATAAATCGCGTCTTTTTAAGATAACATAGGACCAATAGACAAATAGACTCGTCCATGCCAAACATACAAAAATAGCAAGAGCAGGAACGTTATATGATTTATCAAAACTTTCTCCCACTTGATTGGCGAGTGTTTGCACACCGCCCAAACGAGTAATTGGTTCTACGATTAAATCTGACATTGCGTTGAGCGGCAAAAAGTTGTAAACGGAATCGATTAGATTAATCTCGTGTACATTCTTTAAATAACTGAAGACAATATACAAGATGCCTTCAAAAACTTGCCAAACACCTAAAAAACCTAAGGCAAAAGCCGATCGCTTTATCCAAATCGCTAAAAACATACAAAAACTAAAGAAGGTTACCAGTTTTATGAAATACCCAAATAGATATTCCATATCGCTAAAGATGATTCCAATTTCCATAAAGTCGCTAAAAAACAAGCCTAAAGTCATTGAAACTATAAACAAGAAAACGGTAGAAATAAATGAAAATAGTAGCACGGCTAAAAATTTTGAAGCTACAAATTCTTTTTTACTCAAACCATCAATTAGATTTTGTTTGAGGGTGCCGTAACTATATTCATTTGCTACAATCGAAACTATTACGATCGCAAAAAATATTTTTAACCAAGCTGCCATGTATGCGTTAAAATGCCAAATAAATGGAAAATTAAAAATACCTTGATCTGCAATTCTAAAATTTACTCCGGCAAAATCAAATTCATAGGATGCAATTAAAGAAATGGCAGTTATGAGCAAGCAATACACAATAGTAATCACTTTTGCTGCTTTGTTCCGTTTTATTTTATCAAGTTCTATAGAGAGTAATCGTAGCATGGCGGTTAGTTTTGTTGTGTAGTATTGTTTGTAAGCTCTAAGAATTGTTCTTCAAGACTTTCTTTTCTTTTTACAAGATGCGATAGTACGATGCCTTTTTCAAACAAGGTGCGGTTTAATGTTGCGGCATCCATTTCCTCAGTAAGAAAGGCAATGAGGGTTTCATTTTCTTGGGTTACTTTTCCTAAGCTTGGATGTGACTCCAGAGCAGTCTTAAGTTTTGGCATATCGTCACATTTCAAAGTAACGAATCCAAAACTCGCTTTCATTTCGTCTACTTTACCCACATAAAGACTTTTCCCTTTCCGAAGCACCACTACGTGCGAACATACTTTTTCAACTTCATCTAGTAAATGAGAAGCCAATAAAATTGTAGTGCCTTGTGCAGCGATTTCTTTTATGATACCGCGTATTTGGTGAATTCCTTGTGGATCTAAACCGTTGGTGGGTTCATCTAAAATTAATATTTCGGGATCATTTAGCAAGGCAGAAGCAATTGCCATACGCTGTTTCATTCCTAATGAGAAACCACTGAATTTATCGTTTTTGCGTTCCCATAATTCTACTACTTTAAGTTTTTTTTCAACTTGACTGCTATTCACTCCTTTAATTTTGCACACGAGTTCTAAATTTTGTCGTGCAGTCATATAAGGATAAAAGTTTGGGCGCTCGATAATAGCCCCTACTTTTTTTAATGCTTCGTGGGTATTAATACTTCCATTGAACCAAGAAAAACTCCCTGTGGTTTTGTTAACTACATTTAGAACAATTCCTAAGGTAGTTGATTTTCCACTTCCGTTAGGGCCTAAAATGCCGTATACATTGCCTTTTTCTATACTAAATGATAGGTCATCAACAGCAGTTATGGGGCCAAATTTCTTAGTTAGGTTTTTAATTTCGAGAATTGTTTCCAAAAGGGAGAAGGGTTTAATGGTTAATACTTGTGAGACGAGACGGGTCTGATTTTGTTACAAAGTTAAAATTTATTTGCTCCACTTTTTGTTGTTATACTTATTTAATAACAGATCTTCAAATGGGATGAAGTCAAATATCCGCATAAAAATTAAGAATAAAATCTGGCTTTTATGATTTAAAACACTCTTTCAAAAAGTATTTGCTTTATTTTATAATTCGCATATTTAAACTCCAAAAAAATAAAGGTTTGGCTTTCTATGAACTATTTACGCAACTATTTTGATGCTAACTCCGGTAGATTAATAGACAAATACCTACACTATTTTGAAGCTTACGATCGTCATTTTTCAAAGTATAGAGGAAAGGAAATTGTACTGCTAGAAATAGGAATATCGCATGGAGGGAGTTTGCAAATGTGGAAAAATTATTTTGGTGGTAAGGCAAAAACATATGGAATCGATATAGATCCTCGATGCAAAGAATTTGAAGAAGAAAATATAGAAATTTTTATTGGCTCTCAATCTGATAAAAATTTCCTGAAAGAGGTAAAAGCAAAAATTCCAAAAGTAGATATCTTGATTGATGATGGCGGGCATACCATGATGCAACAAATCATTAGCTACGAAGAGCTATTTGCGCATGTAAAGGATGATGGAGTATATCTTTGTGAAGATTTACACACGTCATACTGGTTGATTTATGGAGGAGGAATACAAAGAAAAGGGACCTTTATAGAATATAGTAAAAACTTCATTGACCAATTAAACGCATTTCATACAAGACAAAGTTCGTATCAACCCAACGATTTTACAAAAACTGTGAATAGTCTACATTACTACGATAGTATGTTGTTTATTGAAAAACGAACTAGAAATAAACCAACGAATGAAAGTAGGGGAATCATGAGTTTTGAACCTGAAATTATTAAAAGAACAAAAGCCGAAAGACTTAAAAGAGATATTAAAAAGGGTTATAATAAAATACTACAATCCTTAAAATTGAAGGGGAGCGATCTATATTAAGTATAGATTTTTAACTACTTATAACCGCACATCGAAACTGGCACATCGAAAATCAAATTAAGTTTTTTGTTCTTTGTTGAAGTAGATTAAATAATAGTACATCTGCTTTTCTTCATCCCAGCCTTTTTCTACAAATTTATCTGCGCTTTCTGGGTTAATGAAATCTAATTTGATCTGGATATTAGTATCCAAGTTAATCACATTTTTAATTTTCTTTCTTGCTGCCGTTACTGCAGTATTTGCAATAGGGAAGGAGGTAAGGTCTTCAATTTTATATTTTGGTCCTTGCTCTGTTTTGTATTGATTAAACTCAGGAATTAAATCTGGGTTATCAATCACTTCATTTACAAAAGCACTTTCATTAAATAAATCATTTTTTGCAAAGTGGTTTACAGCACGATTCATAAAAAGGACCTCTTCCTTTTTGTCTTCCGCAGGCAATACCACATCTTTTGCAAAGTCTTGACAGAATTTTAAATATTTCTTCGTGCGGAAGTTATCGTCTTCCAAGGCATTTACACCAAGAAACCCCTCGAGCCAATAGCGGGCATCATAACGATTGCTGTCTACTGAAAGCACTTTATACCCTTCTTCCTTATTTACATCAAAAATAATACAGCCTTTATCTAATTTATTCAAATTAACACCGCGCTCTAAATGGGCTGTTACATTGTTTTCTTTTTCAGAAAATTGAAGGAAATCCTGTTTTAGTTCACTTTTAAAAATACCAATGGCATTTACTTTTACATTGTCCAATTGTAAATTTTCAAGATAGGCTATATATACTTCACCATCTTTAATATGTGGATGTGTTGACTGATCGTAGAGGTGTTTTGTGATCTTTTTACTTTCTTCGTGAATTGTTTCAGGATCTGAAAAAATGGCCGTAGCAGCGGCATAAACTTCACTAAAATCTAAATCTGCCTCATTGACAAATTGGTAATAATTCTCTTCTTTTTCTCTAAATGGTTTCAGAAAAAACTCCTTCAGTAAAGGTGTGATTTCGTCGTCCATATGATATGGCTGACTCGAAAGCACTAAAGGTTCGTTCTTACTTTTATTACCTGCTCTGTGTATAGAAAGAGAGGCAATGTGTGTATTATAGAGGTTGATCATGTTTAGTTATGAGTTGTGATACGGAGACTTTAGCACTAACCTCGACTAATTAAGGTTGTCTTTGTCTGGTTTAAGGTTTCAGATATTTTATTTTTTTTTAATAAAGCAAGTTGGCTAAGGTTGCTGATTGATTCCGTCTATTCTGCGGAATTGTATTGAAGCCATATTACAATTGCGTCCAAGTTACTGCCAACGAAGGCTAGTTCCAATGTTCATCAAAATCTAAGTCGTCATAATTTTCAGCATCAAATTCGTCATCAAAATTATCATCGTCCTGATCATCGCCGTGCATACTTTCTGAAACGAATTCTGGATCTTGCGGCTCTAGTGGAATTTCGCCTTGCGCGAACATTAAATTAGGATACAAAATTCCTATTTCTGGTTCAGCAATATCTGCTAATTCAATAATGAAGGTCCACATAGACATAAAGTCATAAATATAAACCAGATTTCGATGGTCTGCGGAAAGGACATGATTCAGTTTTGTGTTTGCCATTGTTTTGACAGCATCTTCACCTTCACCCATTTCAAAAAGAGCAATTTCCTTTTTTTGTTCCCACTCCTCATTGCTTTCATAGAAGCTTGCTACTTCTAGTCCCTCAAAGCCAAAGGCTTGTGTTATGGCGTTATGGAAATCTTCAAACGTTTCGTTTTCTTCAATTTCAATGTCTCTAAAAACTTCATCTTGGGAATTCAAAATGACTCTAAAACGATAAATCATATACTCAAAATATTAGCGGTGCAAAGATAGTACTTTCAACCGCTATTTACTAAACCTATGAAGGGTAAATGTCATTGCAGCTAAGAGGAAAAATGCTGCTACTTGATGCAACACTCCTAATATTACAGGGACTTGTAAAACAAGTGTCAAAACGCCTAAAATAAACTGCACAAACACTAAAGCGAGTAGGGAGTTTAAACCTATATTTTGAAGTCTTGTAGTCTTTAGCTTGCGGGCGTTATACCATAGCGCAGCGATAAGCCCTACGACAATGTAGGCAAGGTATCTATGGACAAATTGAACTCCACTTTTTCCTTCTATAAAATTTCTCCAAACAGGAGTTTGTTCTGTAGTAACGGTCTCGTGAATAAGCGCTCCATCATTCATTAGAGGCCAGTGATTGTGAATCCACCCAGCATCTAGGCCAGCAACAAAAGCTCCCCAGATAATCTGGATCACTAAAATAACAAGCGTAACAATGGCAAGATTTCTAAATTTCTTATCAATCTCCTTTTTCTCCGGAAATTTTAAATCGAGTGCTACCCATAAAGTGAAGGCAAATGTTATAAAAGCAGTAGTTAAGTGCATCGCCAAACGGTAATGACTAACATCTGGGCGGTCTACCAAACCACTTTTGACCATATACCAGCCTAAGAATCCTTGAAAAGACCCTAGTCCTAATAAAACAAGACATTTCTTTAAGGTGCTTTTTGAGAGTTGTTTTTTAATTAGAAAATATAGAAAGGGGAGTAAAAATACCAATCCAATAAAACGTCCAATAACACGGTGGATCCATTCCCAGAAATAGATGTCTTTGAAATCTTCTAACGACATCCCGCTATTTATTTTTTGATATTCAGGATATTCTTTATAGAGTTCGAATGCTTCATTCCATTCGACCGCATTCGTTGGAGGAATGGTTCCTGAAATAAGTTTATAATTAGAGATAGATAGTCCAGAATGCGTCAAACGGGTAATTCCCCCAACCACTACCATAATAAAGATAAGTGTGCATCCAGTTAGTAACCAGTATATAACCCTATTGTTGTCTTTCATTTGTATAAAATAGTTAATAATACAAAAGATAGAATGCTTGCGCTATTTATCTTCAGTTGGTTTACATTTTGTTGGAAGACATTTCATAGTCTTCTCTTTTCAAGTGGTACATAAAAGTTTTTCTGTCTCGCCTGGAAAGGGTTTAATTTCAGTTTGCTGAAATTTTAATTTTTCTAAAACTTTAGCAGAAGTATTATTTTCAAACATTATAAATCCCAATAGTTCCTCTAAACCTATGTTTTCAAAAGCAAATTTTAAGATTGGTTTTGAAGATTCTGTTGCAATTCCTTTTCCCACATACTTAGGTAGGACCCGGTAGCCTAAATCAGAATTATTGATGTCTTTTAAGAACTTAATCCCATTAAAACCGATGATTTTATTATCTTCTTTGTGAATGATAGCAAACCTTCCGTAGCCGTAACTTTCATAATCTTTTAACCAAATATCAGTAATTAACTTTCTCGTGTCGTTTTTAAATACTGCATTTTTATCCCCAGTAAGTTTTTGTACTTCAGGATTTGATGCGAATTCATAAACGCCGTCTTCAACTCCTAATTGAAATGGTCTAAAACGCAATCTTTCTGTTTCAGCTATAAAATTCACTCTTCAACTTTAAGTCCTATTGACGCTGCTTTCACAATCATATATTTTTTGGCGGCTTCATATTCGTTTGGAATTTCACCTTCAAGAATAGCTTCTTTTATAGCATCTTTTATAATACCAATTTCTCGACACGGAGTCAAGTTAAACGTTTTCATAATTTCCTCTCCACTAACTGGTGGTTGGAAATTGCGAACATGGTCTCGTTCTTCAACTTCTAAAATCTTATCCCGTACTTGTTTGAAATTTTCGTGATATTTTTTAAATTTTTTCGGATTTTTTGTGGTAATATCTGCCTCACAAAGCGTCATTAAATCTTCCACGAAATCTCCTGCATCAAAGACTAATCTGCGCACTGCACTATCTGTAACGTCACTTGCCAATACAATTGGGCGAGAGCTCATTAACACCATTTTCTGAACATACTTCATTTTGTCATTTAATGGCATTTTTAATCTTTTGAATAGCTTAAATACCATTTTTGAGCCTACAAATTCGTGCGCGTGAAAGGTCCAGCCAACTTTCTTATCAAAGCGTTTTGTTGGTGCTTTTCCGATGTCGTGTAATAATGCCGCCCACCGAAGCCATACATCATCTGTATTTTTTGCAATGTTGTCTACCACCTCGAGCGTATGCCAAAAATTATCTTTGTGTCTTTGCCCTTCTTTTTCGTCTATTCCTTGTAATGCAAGTAATTCTGGAAGAATAAAAGACAATAATTTTGTTTTATGTAATAATGCAAATCCAATGGACGGTAATGGTGAAATCAGGATTTTATGAAGTTCATCAACAATACGCTCTTTCGAAATAATCTTAATCCGATCTGCATTTTTTGTAATTGATTGGAGTGATCTTTCTTCAATTGTAAAGTTGAGTTGTGTTGCAAACCTAATAGCGCGCATCATTCTCAATGGATCATCGCTGTAAGTAATGTCTGGATCTAGCGGCGTACGAATTATCTTACGTTGTAAATCTTGAATCCCATCAAAAGGATCCAATAACTCACCATAAGTAGCTTCACTAAGTGAAAGTGCCAATGCGTTGATGGTAAAATCTCGCCTGTTTTGATCGTCTTCCAAGGTCCCAGAAGCGACTTCTGGATTACGACTTTCAGGAGTGTAGGATTCTTTGCGCGCGCCTACAAATTCTAATTCGGTAGTATGTGACTTTAACATCGCGGTTCCGTAGTTTTTAAATACAGAAACATTTGGTTTTCCTGGGAGTAACTTTGAAACTTCTTTGGCAAGTTCAATTCCATTTCCAACGACTACAATATCAATGTCTTTTGCATCGCCTCTTTTTAAAATATAATCACGAACAAAACCACCAATTACATAGGCATCAACACCCAAGTTCTTAGAGGCTTTCGTTATGGTTTTAAAAGCTGGGTTTTTAAGAGCGTTTGAATACGAAATTGAAGACACAGAAGCATTTTTTTATGGTTTACAAAGGTATAAAAAGTAAGTTGCAGTATGTTGCAGCAGCAGGTAGTTTTTTGATATATTATCAAATTTTTAACGTTGTCAAATGGAGCCTACCAAAGTAAGATAATGCCGTGTTTTCAATTAAAAGACAATGTAAAATGCCATTGAAATTTTCACAAGATAAGCAGAGACATATCTCAGTTTGGCTCCTTATGTCTTGCTTGTGAATAGCGCACCACAGAGACATAAAGATATGGCTGTGTGATTTATTTACGAATTACACTAACTTGACCATCCAAGGTTAGTTTAATAATTGCGGAAGATTTGCCCGCTTTATTTTTCTGATTAAGGTTAACAATGTAATCAACACCATCCTTAATTGTATCACTTATTTCACTAAAGGAAAGAGGCGTTGGCTCACCTGTTACATTTGCGGATGTAGAAACAATAGGCCGTCTAAACTTACGGAGTAATTTCTCGCAAAACTCGTCTTTAACAACTCTAATGGCCAAAGTATTATCAGCCGGAATAATGTTTTCTGAAACACGAATAGGGTTGTCGTAAATAATAGTGGTAGGTCTGGAAGCGTATTTTAAAATGTCATAGGCTACTTCGGGAATTTCTTCCACAAACTCATTCAGCATTTTAAAATCGTGTACAATACAAATCATTGCTTTTGTTTCGATTCGTTGCTTTAGTTTGTAAACTTTATCAATTGCTGAAGGGTTAGCAGAATCACAACCTATTCCCCAAACAGTATCTGTAGGGTATAAAATAAGGCCTCCGCGTTTTAATACTGCTAATGCATTTTCAATTTCAGTTCTCATTGATATACCGTATTTTTTGTTTTTGTTTAAGCGAATTTTTTAATATCGCACTTGAAATAACTGTGGGTACTAAGTACCATTTTTTTGGTTTTGAAAGTAATACAAAGGTAAGATATCCTCGTATCAAATTGTATTTAACAACTCCAAAGTTTTTGCGGGTACTGTATAAAAAACTACGGTACCCTTCTTTATTGATTTCTTTGGAAACAGCAATACTCACCCCTTGAAAATGTAAGATTTTTGCCTTCGGAAGTAACACACTTTCAAATCCTATTTGTTTAAGGCGATGGCAAATATCCATTTCTTCCCAGTATAAAAAAATGTTCGTATCAAAACCACTTATTTTTGAAAACACGTCAGTTTTAAAGAATAGAAATGCACCATTTACCCAATCAACTTTTAAGGGAGCAGTGTATTCTTGCTTTCGTTTTGGATAGCGATTCGGATTTGATTTTTCAAGAAAACCTCTGCCTAAAAGTAAGCGTCTTAATCCCTTATTATGATCAAAAGACGGAATAAAATTATTGTTCTCGTCATAATTCTGTGCGGTGCAAACACCAACTTTGGGGTTTGAATCCATATATCCTTTGCAAATATCTAAGGCATCGTTTATCAACATTGCATCATTATTCAAAAATAAAATATACTGTGCATTTGCAAATTGTGCACCGTACATATTTCCGCCTCCAAATCCTGTATTAATAACACTGCGATGAAGCGCTACATTTTTTTTCTGAGGAAACGAATCTTTTAAATTCTTGTAATCCTCAATTTCAGAATTATTATCTACAACTATAATTTCGATAGAAAGTTTGGGGTTGGTCTTTTTTAAAACCGTGTCAACGCACTCTAAAGTATATTTAGAAGAATTATAATTTATAAGTATTACAGCAATATCTTTCACGGGTACAATTTACTTTAATCAATTCCTAAAACCGAACGATACACCTCCATATATTGCTTGGCTGTTTCGTTCCAGTTAAAATGCTGTGCACGATTTACATACCAATTTTTATAGAACTCTTCATTTGCGGTGTATTTTGACATTCCATCGATCAATACTTCTGCCATATTCTCTGGATTGTAATCGTGCCAATAGAAACTATGTTCACCGCCTATTTCGGGTAAGGAGGTATTATGGCTTATAAAGACAGGTTTTCCAAAGCGCATTGCCTCAATAGGAGGGATGCCAAATCCTTCGCGTAAGCTTGGGAATACTAATGCTTCGCAGTTTTTTAAATAATAATTTTTTGCTGTATCATCAATTTTTCCTGTTTGAAAAATACGATTTCCTACTCCCAATTCTTGTGCTAGTTGCGTGAGTTCTTTGGCGTATATAGAACTGTTACTTCCAGCTAAAACTAAGTCATATTGAGGAAGTAAGGGAAGCATTTGAACCAAGGTTTTAAAGTTTTTTCGTGGACTAAAGTCTCCAATACTAAACAAGTATTTTTGATTTGTTAGTACCGAAGGTTTGAAGTCTTTAGAAACCGAAACATCGGTAATGGTATTCCCATTGTAAATAACATATTCAGGAACTTTGGGAACGTCAAAATGCTTGTGGGTGTCTTCTTTCGCAAATTGCGAGATATAGACAATAGCATTGCTTCGTTTTAGTTTTTGATCAAACTGTTCTCTTAGCTTTTGTTGCATTCCTTCAGACCCTTCCGTTATAAAATGAATGTCGTGTACAGTAAGTAAATATGGAATATTGTAGAATGGTTCAATCTTAATGTTTTGATTGAGTGAATGCCACAAATCATATTTTTTCTTAATTCTGAATGGCTTGTGTCGTGTAATACTGTGGTACTTTTTATATTCGAAATCTTCCCCAAAATTTTTCTTTAAATCCTCGACATTCTTCCCGTGTAAAATTAGTTGTATGCCTTCGGGTTGTTGTGCTGCTAATCCTTTAATCAAATGAAAGTTGAACTGTCCAAAACCCGTAAATAGGTTCTTTAAGTTATGTGATTCTAGGAAGACTTTTTTCATATTGATGCCCGAGTAGTGGGGTAACTTTGATTTATGTTTTGTTTTATTAAGCCTTGAACATCTTCCTAACCCATTTCAAAGGGGAGGCTGAGAGGGGATGTTCAATCAATATTCCGATACAAAAGCCACAAATGTACATAGCGTTTAAATACAGAAAAGGCACTAGTATAAGCTAATATAAAACCTTCTTTGCCGTCAAGAATACCTAAGCGTAAAAAATATTGGCTCATAAAACGATACCAAGGTCTAAAGAAAAAATGATACCCTGTTGGTTTCTTCCCTTTTTTATAGAGCATCTGCGCTTGCAACTCACTATATCGATGCATTTTTGAGGTGTAGTTGTCAAAATCCTTATAGGTGTAATGTGGTAATCTGTTTTTTAAAATAGCAGTTTCTCCATCAACTTCTAAAACTTCGTGTACTAGATTTGAATTGTATTGACAGTAGTTTTTATCAAAAAGTCGAACCACATTATCATTTTGCAAACCACTATATTTAATGCGCTTGCCCATAAAATGAAATTCTCTATTTACATAATAGGCAACGGCTTTTGGATTTTTAAGAGTTGTAATAATTTCAGAAGCGAGTGGTTTTGTAATTTCTTCATCAAGATCAAAAAACACTACCCAATCGTGATTTGCTTTTGAAATGGCAAAATTCTTTTGAGCTGAAAAATTATCAAATTCACGTTGGTATACGGTTATCTTTTCGTTTATTTTTGCAATATCTAAGGTTTTATCAATGCTTTTAGAGTCTACAATAATAATTTCGTCAGCAAAATAAAGACTTTCTATGTAGGCAGGGAGCGCCGCTTCTTCGTTGAGCGTGATGGCAATTGCCGAAATTTTTGGTAACTTTTCCAATCGCGGTTCGTTATTTGGGTAAAAATACTAATTTTACAAAGATAATACTTCTAAAAACTGTGTCTAGACTTCCCATTTTAATGTATCACCATATCGCTGAAACAAAAAGCGAAGGACTTACCATTTCTGCTGCCGTACTAGAAGCACAATTTAAGTTTCTAGCAGAAAACGGATATCATACGTATCACTTTAATGAGTTACTTACCCTTAAAGAACTACCGTCAAAAAAAAATGTGATGATAACCTTTGACGATGGTTTTGTGAGTCAGTTATCTTATGCTGTTCCATTGTTAAAAAAATATAAATTAAAGGCTACTTTCTTTATCACATTGAAACATATAGGGAAAACTGATGCTTGGAACAGTGGAGAAAAGGAAATAATGACCCCTGAAATGCTACATTCTTTAGACTCAGAAGTCATTGAATTAGCACATCATAGCTACGAACATAAAAAATATGATGAATTGTCTTTTGCTGAAATAGAGGAAGACACGAAGAAAAGCTTTCAAATAGTTTCTGAGAATGCCTTGGAATTTACCACGGTTTTAGCCTATCCCTATGGAAATTTTCCGAGAAACAACCCTGACAAAGATCAGTTTGTTAATCTGTTGAAAAATCATCAGTTCCGCTACGGATTAAGGATTGGAAACCGGGTGAATAAATTTCCGTTTAAAAATCGGTTTATGATCAATCGTATTGATGTAAAAGGAGAATTTTCACTTTCAGTCTTTAAAAGGAAGTTGAAGTGGGGGAAGCTAATCTGATTACAGCGTTTTTATTTTGAACGAAATTTTTTATTTCACGACTCACGACATCCCCTTATGCAACAAACGCAACTTAACATAACGCTGAAAAACGCCATACGCATTAACTGCAGCTACTGTTAATCCTGGGACACCATCTTTAAAACCGCCTTTGATAATATAAGATTTAAAAAACCTAAACAAAGGTTTAAACCACAAATGAAACCAAGTCGTTTTTTTTCCTTTAGCATATAATTGTTCAGCTTGAAACCAGGCGTACTTTTCTTTTTTAGTGATGTAATTTGTTAAGCCTTTGTAGGTATAATGAAGCATTTTGTTTTCTAGATTGCCAATACTTCCACTAACTTCTAACTTTTCGTGAACATTCCCTTTGTAAACTGCCCCTTCTCGTTTTACCAATCGCAATACATCGTCACTGTGACTATATAAAAAACGATTCATATAAAAATGCGGAAAATTAATTTTATAACCTGAATGTTTTGGATTTGCAATGGTTGCGATAATTTCAGATTTCAAGGTTTGTGTAACCCGTTCGTCTGCATCTACAAACAGTATCCAATCTCCTGTTGCTTGTGACAAAGCAGCGTTTTTTTGATTACTGAAATTATCAAATTCTCGTTCGATAATTTTGGTCACAAAAGGTTTTGCAATTGCAACCGTTTCATCTTCGCTAAAGGAGTCAATTAAAATAATTTCATCAGCAAACGAAACACTTTTAAGCGCACCTTCTATATAGGCAGCTTCATTATAAGTGGGAATAATGACGGTTAATCTTTGCATACTGCGAAGGTACTTAAATTAAAAAAAAGAGGATTGTTTTTGATCTGTAAAGAGCAAACTTTTGAATATGACGAGTAGAACATAACGTCTTGGGTATTTAGATTAGAATACGGCGTCTGGACATTCTAAAAAAAAAGGTTAAAGGTCCATATACCAAAAGCAGAGCGATCCCTATTCTATATTCCATTTTAAGTTTCATTCATTTCAAAATCTTGAATAAACTGCTATATTTGTAACTATGACTGCGATTGATACATCTATCATAATTAGTACATATAATGCCATTGATTGGTTAGAAAAAACCCTTTACGGTTATAATAATCAGACCTATCAGCACTTTGAAATTGTTATAGCAGACGATGGCTCAGATCCTGAAACTAAGGCATTGTTAGACCGAATTCGAAAAGAAGTTTTTTATCCAATCATTCATGTTTGGCACGAAGACAATGGTTTTCAGAAATCTCAAATTTTAAACAAAGCGGTTCTAAAGTGCAGCACTCCCTATATTGTAATGAGCGATGGTGATTGTATTCCACGGAAGGATTTTATCGAACAACACGTAAAGTACCGTGAAGAAGGCTATTTTCTATCAGGAGGGTATTTTATGCTACCCATTGATATTTCTGAAAAAATTACCAAAGAAGATATTTATGCTGAAAATTGTTTTGATCTTAATTGGTTAAAAGAAAATGGACTTAAAACGTCTTTTAAGAATAAGAAACTAACCGCAAAACCAGTAACGGCGTCTGTTTTAAATCTAATTACACCCACTAATGCAAGTTGGAATGGGCATAATGCGTCGGGTTGGACCAAGGACATTATTGCCGTAAATGGGCTCAATGAAGAAATGCAATATGGAGGGCAGGATCGAGAGCTAGGTGAGCGACTATACAATTTAGGGATTCAGAGTAAACAAATACGCTATAATGCTATTGTAGTACATTTAGATCATCCTCGTGGATATAAAAATGAGGCGTCTATTAAAAAGAACCAAGCCATCCGAAAGGAAACAAGAGAACTAGAAAAAAAATGGACTGAGCAGGGGATCGTTAAGAATGCTGAAATAAATCCACCAGTTTCTATTATTGTGAGCACTTATAACCAACCAAAATGGTTGCAAAAAGCATTATGGGGTTTTGAACAACAGCAAGTAAAAGGTTTTGAATTAGTAATTGCTGATGATGGCTCTTCAGAAGAAACCAGACAACTCATTGAAGATTTTAAACAAAAATCATCTTTGAAAATAATTCATGTTTGGCAGGAAGACCACGGATTTCAAAAAACTAAGATTCTAAATAAAGCAATATCGGCCAGCAATGGTGAATATTTAATATTTACAGACGGCGATTGTATACCTCGGGAAGATTTTATTTTCAAACATTTAAAATATAGAAAGAAAGGTAATTTTTTGTCGGGTGGTTATTACAAATTAAACAAAGAAATCTCCAATGCTGTTGCTAAAGAAGATATTGAAAATCAGGCATGTTTTGATGCAGATTGGTTGTTAGAACATGGTCAAAAGAAAAATTTCAAGCTAAATAAACTTACTTCTCACGGCGCAAAAGAAGTATTGCTAAATACGATAACACCTACCAGCCCTACTTGGGATGGAAATAATGCAAGCGGATGGCTGGAAGATATTGTGGCTGTGAATGGTTTTGATGAACGGATGCAATATGGCGGAGAAGACAGAGAATTGGGGGAGCGTTTAACTAATAATAACGTACAAGGAATTCAGATACGCTATAGTGCTGTAACCGTACATTTAGATCACGAAAGAGGCTATGTTACTGAAAAAATGATTGCAAAAAACAAAGCGATTAGAGCGATTACACAATCTGAAAACAAGGTTTGGACAGACTTTGGGATTGTTGGAGGAGTAAAATAATTATTTCATTTGAATTAAGTATTCACATGTTCTTACTCTTTTGCCAAAAGTATCTAATCAACGCTAAATAGGATTAGCATCGTTAGGGACATAATGGTCAAACAAAATATTTGAGGTGCGATATCTACTGCATCAGAAGTCATAATTCTATAACGTTCCAATAAACCTCCAAACGATAGAAAGCCGAAAACATAGGCTAAAAAGTTATAGAACATTTTGCTTACTAAGTAATGGCTGAATAAACTCCAACCTTCCAATACCTTTTTTCCTCATTGGTATTGACTGTGGTAAAATCCTTTTCTTCTAATATTGCGTTGTCTTTAAAAAACTCCCAGCAACCTTCACCTTCTCTATAAATGGAGGTGATGATGATTCCGTTTTGGGTAAGGCTTGCAATCATTCTATCTAGAACTTCTTGTTTTTTTGTGTCAGGGATGTAGTAAAACGCTTCGTTAAAAACAATCACATCAAATTTTTGTTCCGGTTGATACGTAATAGCGTCTGCTGTTTTAAATTCAGCATTTGGAAAATTACGCACTTGTGCCTTTTCAATAGATACTTTAGAAAAATCCAGTCCTAAAAAATAGGAGTAAGGCACCTCTTGCATTCTTAATGTAAGAACACCGTCACCACTTCCAATATCCATAATACTTGGATTCTTAGGAGCGTGTATGTTTATGGAATCTATGATTTTTTGATATCGTTTTATCTCTTTTTCGCTTTCTAAACTATCCCAACGCCCATTCCTATATTGCTTGTTCCAACGCATTTTTCTCCGCCAATGATGAAATTTATCGAGTATATTCATAGTTGTTTTTTTGCGCTTGATAGATGGTATTTAAGAAAAGGATTTAGTTTTTCAAGGATCATTGTAGGAGTTAATTTACCGTATAACTCATTTGGGTTCTCTTCAATTTTTCTTCTTTCTTCTAATGTGAAGGTATTGAATAGGTCTGGTTTTTCTTCTAATAAATGAATGGAATCGTGCGCCTTTCCATCTTCAAAACTACACCAATGTTCCTTATTAACGTAAGGAGAATAAATAGTGAATGTAGGCTTGTCTAATGCTTTAGTTATGTGAACACTGCCTCCTTCATTGGAAACCAACATATCGCAATGGTTCATTAATTTTATAAAGCCGCGTATGGAATCTTCATAAATGTCAAGATTAATGGATTCTTTGTTCTTGCATAATTCATAGATTTTAATCGCCTCAGGTCTTTGATGTGGCGCATAATTAAATAAAATCGTTGCATTATAGGTTGCTGTAATGTGGTTGATGATTTCAGCAATATACAGGTAAGGCATTGATTTTTGGGGTGTGCTCCCTAAAACACCCAACATTAAAACTGGTTTTTTAAGATTTGCAACTGGATTGTAAGCTTGCTCTTTTTGAGTTAATGTTATTTTGGGAACATAATCTGGTTGCGGTAAATCAAAAACAGAAGCCACCATATTAATTCGATCTTCAATTGCCTTACCGCAATTTTTGCTTCGGTTTTCTAAAAAGCTAATGGGGTGTGTGTAAAATGGAAGTTTTAATTCTTTATGTGCACGTTTTAATCCAATGCGATATTCGGCTTTTGAAAAAAGACAAATTATCCTGCTTTGGAATTTTGAATAAGGGTCAAAAATAATGTCATAGTTCGTTTTACGCATCCTATAAATCATTTTCAATAACTCCAATGGTTTCTTTAACACCCTCTCTTTAACCGAAATAATCGCATCTATATTTGGATTCTGTTCTAAAACACCTGTCGTATAATCGTATACCAAATAGGTGAGGTGGCTCTTTGGAAAGACCTTCTTAATATTGTTAGCAATCACCGAAGAAATGAGCACATCTCCAATCCTTTTATTTTGAATAACCAGTATTTGTTTTACTTCCATTACCTTCGCAAAGTAGCTATTTTTTAAATTTAATTAAAATTTAATAATGAACTTAAAATTGATTCTTCATCCTGACTATTCACTGCAATATGAAAAGGTCCTATCGCTGCTACTCAATTTTGAGTCAAATGAACAGTACGTAACAAAGGGGGAACGAAATATTATCAAAAAGGCTACCGTAGGTGACAAAATTTTAAATATCAAAAAATTTAAAACACCTAATTTTTTCCAAAGCTTGGTCTATGCATATATAAGAAAAAGTAAAGCCCAACGCTCTTTTGAATATGCTAAAAAGCTAGGAGAACTTGGAATCAAAACTCCGGCGCCTGTTGCTTATGCGGTTGAAAACAATGGCGGACTCAAACTAAGTTTTTATGTAAGTGAGCACTTGGAATATGATTTAGACTTTAGAGTTTTAAATCACAACCCATTGCATCCAGAACGAGATATAATCCTACAACAGTTCGCATCATTTTCATTTAAACTTCACGAAGCTGGAATTAATTTTTTAGATCATTCTCCTGGAAATACCTTAATAAAGAAGATAGCTGAAGGTCATTACGAGTTTTATTTGATCGATTTAAACCGAATGAAATTCGGCACGATGGATTTAGAAACGCGAATGCATAATTTAAGGCGTTTATGGCTGTCAAAGAAAATGATTGATGTGATGGCTCCTGTTTATGGCAAACTATATGACACTTCCTTGGAAAATGTACACGGCTTGCTCACAAAGTATTCTAAGGAATTTCAGGGTAAAGTGAATAGGAAAAAATTGAGGAGAAGAAAAAGGTAATTTTTTCAATTTATTTTATAAATCAAAAAAGTCACTTAGTTGACCAATTTTAAACCCTTCTGCCAAAATTATTTTTGCTTCTTCACTTTCGATATTAATAACTGGATTTGTATGGTTAAAATGAATAAAAATAATTTTGCCTTTCTCTTTCAACGATAGGTGTTCGAAGGCTTTTAAACTTTCTATAATAAAGGGATGTGGTATTTGTGAAATATCACGATTATTAATCTCTTTTCCGCTGAAAAATGTTGCGTCCAAAAAGGCATATTCAACTTTTTTAATCTCCTCTGCAATATTCTTGTCCCATTTGCGCCACTTATCTATGTCTGGAATAAACAAAGCACTTTTATTCGGCCCTTGTATTTTATAACCTACAGTTTCAGAAAATTCATCTCGATGCGGAACAATGAAAGGCGTTACTGCTAGTTCTTTTGAGAGTGCTACTGGGGTATTGTGTTGTAGTAGTTTCAGCTCAATATTATTTCTAGTAACCAGTTGACTCCAAGGGCCATTTGACTCTAAAAATGATTTCATTTTAGGCATTGCAAACACTGGAATGTTCTTTGCATCTGTGGCCTCTTTTCCCAAATACATCAAGCCAGTATAATGTCCTATATGCGCGTGCGTTAAAAAAATCCCATCAGCTAATTCATTTTTTGATGGTACTCCAAAATTTTTCAAAAGCTTCATTTGTGTGGCAATATCTGGTGTTGCCTCGAAAATATATTTTTTATTTGTACTGGCATCAAACAAGCCTAAAGAAATTACTTTACGATTATTATCTTGTGAATTAAAGAGTGAAGAACAACATTCTTTTTTACAACCTATGTGAGGTGAACCTGCATCTTGAATAGTTCCAAGAAGTATGAGAGACGTTTTTAGAACCTTAGGTTCTAAAGAATTATTTGATCCCGTATTGGTAGTAGTATGCTGCTTTTCACCGCAAGCGAGAAGGAGTAAAAAAATACTATAATAGACAACGTTTTTCATACGATTTTAACAAGCTAAATAATTTACAAAACCTTCAAAATATCCTCCGGTGGTCTTCCTACAATTGCTTTTCCGTTTTTAATAGCAATAGGGCGTTCTATCAATTTTGGATATTCGTGCATTGCTTTTATAAGTGCCGGTTCAGTCAATTCTTTTCCTTTATAATTGTCTTTCCAAACACCTTCGTTTGTTCTAATTAATTGTAGGGCAGGAATATTTAATTTTTTGAGCAACGTTTTAATTTCAGCTTCTGAAGGAATATCTTTTAAATATAGTATAATATTTACTGGCTCATTAGCATCCTCTAACAAAGCCAGTGCTTGGCGTGATTTACTGCATCTAGGATTGTGGTATAATGTGGTCATTTAAAGGTTTATTCGTTTATTGTTTAATATGTATGTTTGGTTTATTTTTCTAAACTGACCAGTGAAACCAATCCACATTATAGGTCAATTCCATAGCAATCGAAGTTGTTTTTTTTCGGAGAATTGTTAAAGGCACCTACTCAAGAATAGTCCTCTCCTGAGTTTTGATTTGTGATTTGAAAGATTCTCACGCGGGCACTCACCAATTCGCCCAAATTTGAACCTGCGTTTTCTGCAATTCTTTCGGCAGGTAGTCTTTCATTTTCAGTAGCTCGAGAGATCATTTCTACTTTGAAATTTATTATTTTGTTTTTTCTGATTTTATTAACCTGTGGGCTTATCTTGGTATGTTTTATCCGTGAATAGTTTCAGATTTACCATAACTTTTTATGATTTCTCCTTCAAAAGCCACCAGTTCTTGCCAGCGTTTTTCTACGTCGATATCTTGACCGTATTTGCGAGCAAAGCCTAAAAAAGTTGTGTAATGTCCTGCTTCGCTAATCATTAATTCTCTATAAAATGTTGAGAGCTTTTTGTCATTTATACGTTCAGCAAGTAGTTTAAAGCGTTCACAACTTCTAGCTTCAATCATTGCCGAAAATAATAACCGATCTACCAAAGCTTCATTGCGGGTTTTATTTCCGCCCTGTCTGGTGAATTTAAATAATTGATTCACGTAATGATCCTTTCGTTCGCGACCTAGAGTATAGCCGCGTTCTTTAATAATATCGTGTACCATTTGAAAATGCTCTAATTCCTCTTGAGCGAGTTTTAATAATTCAGTCACCAATGCTTCGTGCTGACTATTTAATGTAATTATAGTAATCGCATTTGTGGCGGCCTTTTGCTCACACCAAGCGTGATCTGTCAAAATCTCTTCGAGGTTGCTTTCAACAATAGTTACCCAACGCGGATCAGTTTCAAGTTTTAAGTGGAGCATTTTCTGTTTAAGAGTTTTGAGTTAGTAACAATAAATCATTTAGGTAATTCTTCCAATTCTAATTTGTAATCATATTGAAGGTCTTCGTGTAATGTCTCAATTTTTTTATAAATATAATCACGTTGGCGGTCATAAATATTGTACAAGGTCGTATTTCTTATAACCGTTGGTGAGTAGCTTATTAATTTATCACAAAAGTAGATTAGTAGTAGTACTTCGGTTTCTTTATTTCCAGAATATCTAGCACATTTTTTTACTTCGCGTAAAATCTTTCTCACACTTTTCTTTAAATAATAACTATGGTTGTTCGCGATGCCGTCAAAAAGTGCATCGATGCTTTCTATAATATGTTGTCGATAGCCTTCCTCGTCATCAGCTTCAAATAATAAATAGGTAAGGAGTTCTTTATTCTCTTTTTTGAATCTTGCTAATCGCAGGCATAGCGCTTCAATGTCATCTGGAGAGCGTTGCTTTAACTCTTTTTTTATTTGTGCTAGGGTAGCGGGTTTCATTCTTATTTTATTGATTTAGTTGTCTGAGTCCTTCATAAACCACAATACTCACAGCATTGGCTAAGTTTAAACTTCTTATATGTTTGCTGTACAATGGAATCTTGTACAAATGCTCTTTAAATTTTTCTGAAATTTCTTCGGAAAATCCGACCGACTCTTTTCCAAATATTAAAAACAAATCTTCTTGAAACGGAATTTCTAAATAGCTCTTTTCTGTACGTACCGAAAAAAAGGCCATTTTTTTATCTTGATGTGTTGTTAAAAACTCTTGAATGTTTTGGTAATAATGAACATTTACATGCTTCCAATAATCTAGGCCAGCTCGTTTTAGTCGAGCGTCAGTAATCTCAAAACCAAATGGTTTGACTAAATGCAAGTCACAAGCTGTTGCTAGACTTAAACGGCCTATGTTTCCAGTATTGTTTGGGATTTCGGGCTCAAAGAGTACAATATTCATATCACAAAATAACGGTATTTATTTGGAACGCTGAAACCTGCTTTCGCAAGTTTAGTTTATTCTACAATGAATGTATAAGAATACTCTTTTTCTGAGGTTCTAATTTTTAAGTGATACACGCCAGCACTTAAGTTTGAAGTATTTAATTGGCGTGTTTCTAGACCTAATATATTTTGTGAAACTAAAATTTCTTTTCCTTCTGAAGTAAAGAGTTGGATTTTTTTAATATTCCTAGCTTTAATAAATAAAGTTTCTTTGGCAGGGTTTGGGTATACTAAAATAGTTGGAAACTGTTCTGCGGCAATTTGTGTTACCGAGAGGATTGTGCCATCGGTAGCTAATTTTTGATACCAAATATTCAACGAACCACTTCGAGGATCTCCCCAAGTTGTGTGAACGATTTCGTTAACCAATTGTATTCCCATAAAATCATTTCCAGCACTCAATAATACGTCGTCAAAGTCAACCGTTTCATCTGTAATTTGAAAATTAGGTTCAAACGTGTTACTGCCAGCGGCACGATAGGCTGCCCAAATTTCTGAAGCAGTTTCATAGCCGCTTGTTGGAGCATTTCTTCTATCTCGCCATGAAACAATAAGGGCTCCAGTTTCATTAAAATCTCCCCAGACTAAATCCTGCATTCGGTCATTAGCGATGGGGTCATCGTTTACTCTAAATGGAGTTGTCCAATTGAGTCCTGCATTTAAAGTTTCCGTAAAATAAATATCTAAATCATCGTTTAAATTACTTAAAAATAGAAATGCTAAATGATTGGCATCACTAGGATCGTCTATTAAAAGATAGCCTTTTTTAGGCAAGGGGTCATTGTTTGAGTTGCTTGCATTTGAGGCAAAAACGGTGTTGTAAGAAAATGTACTCCCTGCATTATCTGATGAAGCTACGATATATTGAGCCATCTTATTTTGGCTAAAGACAAAAGATGGATAGACAGAATAAAAAGTACCTGTGCTACTAATAGCGGGTGTTGGCATCGGCTGCCGAATTAAATCTCCCGAAAGCCATCCCGATCTGTCCACGGTTCTTAGTGTAAAAGAACTACCACCATTGGTTGAAACAGAAACATAAGGATGAAACTCTGGCTGTGAATCACGAACATTCATTGAGGTGACGTATATTGTATTTTGATTTGCGCTATTGCTGCGGTCGATTACAATCCATGGGCGATCTATAATGCGTTGAGCGGGCATTACGTTTATATTTAAAACTTCCAAAGGATTTGAGAAAGAGAGTCCGCCATCATTTGATTTACTTATGTAAATTCCTCCTTCAATAGGGTTGCTGTCAGTGCCACTAAAATCTATAAAAGCCAGCACGACATTCCCATCAACATCAAAAGCAATAGAAGGATCTGCAGAGGTATATCCTGAAGAAACATGAGGTATGGCAATACCGTTGGACCACGTATTTCCAGCATCAAAACTAGTACGTACTTTAACTTGAATTCTTGAACTAGCATTTACAAAGCCCATCCAAGCAATGACCAAGTGATCCTCATTGTCAGGATTTACTGCGAGATATGGTTCCCCTTCAAAAATAAAACCGTTGGAGATGTTTTGATTTTGTGCAGTACTTAATAAAGAGAATAATACCCAAGCAATAAAAGCAGTTTTATAACGTAGACTCATAGTGTGCAATATGACTTTAAAATTTTGAAAAAGTTTAATGTATTAAATACTCCCCAATAGTCAAAATCTATTTTAACTTTAAATTACCAAACCCATTGATGCTGAATTAAAATATGGCCTAGTATCTCTCTAAATAGCCGCGCAAGGTATCTTCCATTAAATTTTCATTTAATCTCAATAACCCTTATGTGGGGAATTAAAAAAGCTTTGCACAGATTAATATAATTAGAATATTTGCTTGAAAGCAATAATTTATTAGTCTTTTGTCTTTGTTCTTTCATCGAAACGATCTTTTTAGCATCCGCAAACCGCCATAGCTTTTGAGAAGAAGCAATGGGGCTGCTTTAAAAAGGATCATCACTTCCCGTTTCTTGCCCCATCATCATTAAATATGCTTTTAAAAACCCATCGATATATCCGTCAAGAATAGCATCAGGATTTGTGCTTTCGTGATTGGTACGTACATCTTTTACCAGTTTGTAGGGTTGTAATACATAGTTTCTGATCTGTGATCCCCATTCTATGGCCATTTTTTTTCCTTCAATTTCTGCGCGTTGTGCCTGCTGCTTTCTTAACTCGATCTCATATAATTGAGATTTAAGCATTTGCATTGCTTTTTCACGGTTTTCTAATTGAGAACGTGTTTCGCTGTTATGTATTATGATTCCACTAGGTTTGTGGGTAAGGATTGCCTTGGTTTCTACCTTATTCACGTTTTGTCCTCCTGCGCCGCTACTTCTTGCAAAGTCCCAAGAAAGATCTGCTGGGTTGATGTCAATTTCTATCGTATTATCAACTAATGGATATACGTAGACACTGGCAAAACTCGTGTGTCTTTTTGCATTGCTATCAAATGGCGAAATACGCACCAATCGATGTACGCCATTTTCTCCTTTGAGCCATCCAAAACTGAACTCGCCATCAATCTCTATTGTTACTGTTTTAATTCCTGTAACATCCCCGGCTTGAAAGTTGAGTTCTTTTACTTTATAGCGATTTTTTTCAGCCCACATTAAATACATGCGCATTAACATGTTCGCCCAATCGCAACTTTCGGTTCCACCAGCACCTGCCGTTATTTGCAATACGGCACTCATGGAGTCTCCTTCTTCGCTCAGCATATTTCTGAATTCGATGGCTTCAATTGCTTCTGCAACTTTGTTATAGCGCATTTCAACATTTTCAGCGGTTCCTTCGCCGTCTTTGAAAAATTCGTAAATGATTTCTGCGTCTTCGAATAGGATGGTTGCTTCCTTATAATCTGTCACCCATTTTTTCTTTCCTCGGAGTACTTTCATAAACGACTCTGCTTCTTGGCTCTTATTCCAGAAGTTAGGGTCGAATGTTTTTTCTTCGTCGTTTGCGATTTCTACTTCTTTGCCTGCAATGTCAAAGATATTGCCTTAACGCATCCAGGCGGGAGCGAAGGTCTTGGAGTTGGTCGTTTGTGATCATATGTGCTTTTCCTAGTAAATGGGATTTTTTTTTAATGTTATTAATTTTATTGGGGGTGTTTGCAATATTCTATTTAATAAATGAGAATTTCAAATTCAATAAAGGATATTTAAAAGACTTTAGCATAGAAAACACATCATCAAACCAATTTTTTTTGTCTTGGTCTTACTGTCATCCAATTTTTAAGAACTCTATATTTAAGTTATCTATACGGTACTTTGAGTATACTTTTCTATTACAATTCATTATCATATATTTATTTAATAAATCAATAATCTTTTCTATCAATTAATCTTTAGAAATTTTAAAAGAAGCTCTCTTTAAGGCAATAATTGACCATTTAGGATGTATTGGCAAATAAATTATTGCTGGAAAACTATTTTCGCTATTTAATGTTAAAACGGGATTGTCTGATGTAATAAAATCTTTTTCACAGTTGTTTAAAAAGCAATACCCCAATGTTTGCTGACCAATTTTTCATTGTCAAGAATTGAATTTAGAGACTCATTGATCCGTATTTTTTGTCTACAAAAGACTTCCACTATTTGTTTAAAAGTTTAAATCTATCCGCTGATGAATTATTGTCAAAACATCTGGAGCGAAATGCGGTCGAATAGTTTATTCATATCGTTTATAACAATTAAATCGTCAATTGTAAAAATACTCCATAAATTCAGAAACAAGAAGACAAGCTAAAAGAGATTTACTTGAGTTTATGGTTTTTTTAAGATAGCTAATTTACATTTAAACGGTTTTGTGTATTTTTAAGGGCTTCAAAATTTACAAATATGTTCAAATGTTTTATTCTCGGTTTTGTATGTTTTCTCTTCGGAATTACAGCCCAAGCGCAATTCCTCGAAGGAAAAAAAGATTTACAAAAGTTCAATGGCTTTTATAACTTCCATTATTCTGAGATTGAAGGAGAAATCTATCTCGAAGTCCCAAAGTCTAAAATTGATACTGAATTTTTATATGTTCATTCCTTAAGAACGGGTTTGGGATCTAATGATATTGGATTGGATAGAGGACAGTTGGGAGACCAAGCGGTTGTAAAATTTATAAAAAGTGGAAACAAGTTATTATTGCAACAACCCAATTTAAAATACAGAGCAAATACTGATAACCAAGCGGAGAAAAAATCTATTTCTGAAGCATTTGCAAGCTCGGTACTTTTTGGTTTTGAAATTAAAGAAAGTTCTGAAACAGTCTATATTATTGACTTTACCCCATTTTTAATGGAAGATGCTCACGGAGTCGCATCCAGATTAAAAAAACAAAAGGAGGGAACCTATAAATATGACAAAACTCGCAGTACGGTATGGATGGAACGTACGAAAGCCTTCCCCAAAAATTGTGAGTTTGAAGCATTGCTAACATTTAAAGGAGCGGCTACGGGTGACAATATTAAAAGTGTTGCACCAGATTCTAAATCACTTTCAGTCATTCAACATCATAGTTTTGTTCAGCTTCCAGATTCAGCATATGTTCCTCGTGTTTTTGATCCTCGTAGTGGGAGTTTCAGTATTGATTATTTGGATTATAGTACTCCTATTTGGGAACCTATTAAAAAACGATTTATTACAAGGCATCGATTGAATAAACTAAATCCATCTGCAATAATTTCCGAAGCAAAAAAGCCTATTGTTTACTATCTCGATCTTGGTACTCCGGAACCTGTTAGATCAGCTCTTTTAGATGGAGCATCTTGGTGGAACCAAGCTTTTGAGATGATAGGGTATAGCAATGCATTTCAAGTTAAAATGCTCCCTGAGGATGCAGATCCTATGGATGTGCGCTATAATGTAATCCAATGGGTGCACCGCAGCACTCGAGGTTGGAGCTATGGAGGTAGTGTTATCGATCCGCGCACTGGCGAAATTATCAAAGGGCATGTGAGCTTGGGGAGTTTAAGAATTCGTCAAGATTTTATGATTGCACAGGCTTTGATGAACAAACCGTTTGCAGCGCGAGATGATAATTACCAGCCTATGTTAGAAATGGCATTGGCACGAATACGCCAACTTTCTGCACACGAAGTAGGGCATACTTTAGGATTTGCACACAATTTTGCAGCCAGCGCAAATGGTAGAAAAAGTGTTATGGATTATCCTCATCCAACGCTTACATTGTTAAACGGCGAAGTAGACTTTTCGAATGCATATGCTAATGGAATAGGGGATTGGGACAAAGTATCGGTGAATTATTCCTATGGAGAAGCTTCTGGAAATGTATCAGAAACAGCTTTTTTAAATACTGTTTTAGAGAATGCTAAGAAGAAAGGACTGCGTTATATAAGTGATAGCGATGCAAGAGCACAAAGTGGTGCGCACGCTACTGCTCATTTATGGGATAATGGCGCCAATGCTGCTGAAGAATTAATTGCAATGATGGAATTGCGTAAAGTTGCTATGTCTAATTTTTCTAAAGACAACATTAGAAGAGGAGAACCTTATACCGTATTAGAAGACGTATTCGTGCCGCTTTATTTTTATCATCGTTTTCAAACAGAAGCTGCTGTTAAGCTAATAGGAGGAATGGATTATAACTATGCGGTTAAAGGAGACGGGCAATCCATTAAAAAAACACTTCCGAAGAAAGAACAAGAGAAAGCGCTTACCGCTGTTTTAAAAACCATTAGTCCAGAAGCACTCGCAATTCCAGAAAAATTATTGGAGCTTTTTCCGCCTCGTGCATATGGGTATGGGCGCAGCAGAGAAAGTTTTAAAAGCGATATGGGCGTTGCCTTTGACGCATTAGGTGCTGCAGCAACTGCTAGTGATATGACCTTAAAGTTAGTATTGAACCCAGAGCGAGCGAATAGATTGGTTCAGCAAAAGGCAATGGATAGCAAGGCATTGGGGTTTGATTCGGTTTTAGGTGAATTAATTTCGGTCACTTTTAAAAATTCTAAACAAAGTGATTATCAAGCTGAAATTCAACGCAGTGTTCAGTTTAATGTTTTACAACATCTAATGAATGTGATAGTTAGTGAAAATAGTATTCCGCAGAGCAAAGCAATTGCTCTGAATGCACTCAAAAATATTTCAGAAAAATTGAAACAAGATGACAGTGTATTCAATCGATATTTGAACAAAGAAATTAGTATTTTTGAAAACTTTCCGAAGAAATTTAAGGCACTATCTGTGCCTACCATTCCTGATGGAAGTCCCATTGGATCTTTCCAATGTATAATTAAATATCCTAACAGTTAAATTTTTTCCAATTGATTATAGATTTAAGAAGCGATACCGTTACCAAACCCTCTGCGGGAATGATGGATGCCATAATGAGCGCAGAAACAGGAGATGATGTGTACAAAGAAGACCCAACTGTTAATGCATTGGAAGAGAGATTATGCCAGCTTTTTGGTATGGAAGCTGCACTTTTCTTTCCTACTGGTAGTATGGCGAATCAAGCAGCAATAAAATTGCATACACAACCTGGAGAACAATTAATTTGTGATAAATGGGCACACGTATATAATTATGAAGGGGGAGGAGTCTCTTTTAATAGTGGTGTTTCTTGTAAACTTATTGATGGTGATCGAGGCATAATTACTGCAGATCAAGTAGTTAAAAATATAAATCCTCCAGATTTTTATCACAGTCCATTAACATCGCTAGTTTGTTTGGAAAATACAACAAACAAGGGAGGAGGAGCTTGTTATGATTTTAATGAAATTTTGAAAATCAAAGAAGTTTGTGATTCAAATGGTCTGGGATTACATTTAGATGGAGCTCGACTTATGAATGCGATTGTTGCAAAAAAGCAAAACCCTAAGGATTATGGGAAGGTACTTGATACTATTTCAGTTTGTTTAAGTAAAGGTTTGGGTACGCCCCTTGGGACCGTCCTTTTAGGAACTCATAAACTTATGAAAAATGCGATTCGCGTTAGGAAAGTTTTAGGAGGAGGAATGCGTCAAATAGGTTTTATGGCTGCTGCTGGTCTGTATGCCTTAGAAAATAATGTGGAAAGGCTTCAACAAGATCATCAAAAGGCCAGAGAAATTGCAGACGCTCTAAAAAGTCTTGCATTTATTAAGAAGGTAGAACCTACTGAAACTAACATTGTTATTTTTTATTTAAAAGAAGGGATTTCAGAAGCTACTTTTATGAACGACTTAACTGATAATAATATTCGTATAAGTTCTATGGGTGAGGGGAAATTAAGAATTGTAACACATTTGGACTATACCGATGTTATGCATTTGTTTCTTTTAGAAGTGCTAAAATCGTATAAGTTTTAGAAGCTTAAATTTCTGTGAATTATGATTACATTTTTGGTAATGGTCGAATAATTTGTAGATAATCAATTTCATTTTTAATTTAATAACCGCATTTTGTCGCGGTATCTTGGTTATTTGTCGAAAAACAATAACCTGAACGAGTTTTAAGCGTGTTTTGCGTATTTTAAGTTATAAAAGGTTTAGTTTCGAGGGTATCCGAAACAGTACTAGTTTCTGATGCAAGTCATAGCTTAATAATTATTCCTGGTGTTTATGAGAACAAAACGCTTGAGGTTTTAACACAACCCGCTTACCAAAGTCTAGAGACCATTCCAGCTGTTTATGAAAATAGAGATGTAATCATAACGGTTAAAGAGCCTTCTCAGCCTTTAGAAGTTATTCCAGCAGAATTTAGTACAGAAGCGCTTACGTGCAAAAAAAGAGAATTTAAATCTTCAGTTATTGTAACGTCCGCTAGTTTTTCAGATGATTATGAAACTGTTGAAATTAAGCCAGCTAAGGCTAAATGACAAATGAGTGATACTCCAGCAGGAGAATTTCAGTTAAGTGAACCTAACGATTGTAGATATTGTTGATGTAAAGGGATTTCTGCAGAGTTTACTACTGTCCCTGTGCAACGTTTATCAAGCGATGCTTCATTCGTGAAAATTCCAGATTGTGATCCTAATGCAAACGGGGGGCCTTGTGGAATGGACTCATGTACAAGAACAATCGTCGTTCGTCCCGCTTCTACAAAAACCATTGATATTCCTAAAGAAACTAAAGTAATCAAGACTACAGTAATGATTACTCCTCCTTCAACTAGAGTTATAGAGGTGCCAGAAGTGAGAAAAACAATGTCTAAAAGAGTTATGATAACACCTCCTACTAAAGAACGTATCGAAATTCCAGCTATAACAGAAACTGTTCAGAGAACGATTTATACCAACGAAACATTTAATACTATTAATATTCCATATCAGTCTATGACATTCTCTAAGCGATTAATGGCGATAGCCATTACAACAAGGGCTATTGAGACTCCTAACTAAATGAGAACGTTAAAAGTGATTAAATTATCTTCTGATGCTAACGTTTCTGAATCACCAGTTTCTTCAGAGTCTAGAACTGTAACTAAGGAAGTTTTGCAATCTAAAGGTGAACTTACAACTTGGAAAGAAGTAGAATGGTAATTAATAGAAAAATATAATAAAAGTAAAACATTCCCGAAATTGGTAATGCTTAATAAAAACGGGAATGAGATGGGTAAATTATCGGGATACAGCTCTTATAGTATTTATAAAGATATCTTACACCATTTTACTTTTATAGATAAATATATTTCTAAACAAAAGAAACAATACGCCTGGACAAAACCGCCGAAGTAAAATACTTCGGCGGTTTTGTTTGTTTATAATTCGAGCACTACTTAAACGTACCATCAATTGCAGGTATATTTGGTATTCCGTTCTTCGCATGAGCAGCAATTTCAGTTTTATTAATAATGGTAGCTTTTTCAATTGCTTTATTTATTGTTACTTTAAAATAGTCTTTTAATTGTTCTTTATCAGAAAGTAGTTCGTCATCAATGTCGATTGGCTTTATAATTTGGTTTGCTTTGAGCATAACTTTTAGCCAGTTAATTGAACTTGTTTCACTAATTTGCCCAGTACCTAAGCACTTTTATGTGTTTCCTCCTTTTTGGTGGGTTTCTTTAAGTTTACCCATCATTCCTATAAGTTATCCAAACATGATTTTTTGATTTTTAATTCGCTCGAAATTTAGTATTTTGTGCTAAAATTAATATCTTTTTTATGCGCTATTATATTGCCTTTTGTCTTGCGACACTTACCTTTGCAACTTCTTGTAATGATAAACTTTCAGAAGAACAAAATATGCCAAACATTCCACAACCTAAAGCTGAAAAAATTTCCAAAAACTTAGAAAAACATGGAGATGTTCGGAACGATAGTTACTATTGGCTCAATGACAAAGAAAACGCTGAAGTTATTGATTATTTGGAGCGTGAGAATGATTATTATCAAAAAATGACGGCACATACTACCGAATTTCAAGAACAATTGTTTGAGGAGTTAAAGGGGCGTATTAAGGAAGATGATGAGTCTGTACCCTATAAATTAAACGGGTATTATTATATAACGAGATATGAAACAGGAAAAGATTATCCTATTTATACTCGTAAAAAAGAATCCTTAGATGCAAATGAAGAGTTGTTATTTGATGTAAACAAAATGGCAGAAGGTCATTCTTATTACAATCTCAACAGTATAAATGTGAGTCCAGATAATACCATGGTTGCGTTTGGAGTTGATACGCTCAGTAGGCGTAAATACACTATTTATATTAAAAACCTTGTTACAGGAGAATTGTTATCTGATGTAATTCCTTTAACCACAGGTGGTGCCACTTGGGCAAACGACAATACAACTTTGTTCTATACTAAAAAAGACCCACAAACCTTAAGATCAAATGCTATTCACAGACACACTTTAGGAACACCTACAAGTACAGATGTAAATATATTCACAGAAAAAGATGAGGCTTTTGGGACATATGTTTACAAATCAAAGTCTAAAAAATACGTTGTTATTGGATGTTATAGTACATTAACTTCAGAATTCCGAGTACTTAATGCAGATGATCCTAAAGGAGCGTTTCGCGTAATCCAGCCACGCACAAGAGGCTTAGAGTATTCCATAGATCATTATAAAGAAGATTTTTATATAGTAACAAATAAAGACGGTGCTACCAATTTCAAGTTAATGAAAACGCCAGAAAATAAAACTCCCAAAGAAAATTGGGTAGATGTTATACCGCACAGGAAAGATGTTTTCCTAGAGGATATTGAAATATTCAAAGACTATTTAGTAGTTGAAGAGCGCGATAATGGTCTCAATAAATTAAATGTCAAAAGATGGGATGGAAAAGCTGATTATTACCTTCCTTTTGACAATGAAACTTATACGACTGGCTCTAGTACAAACCCTGATTTTGATTCTGAAATTTTGCGATATGGCTATTCTTCAATGACTACACCTTCTTCTTCTATAGATTTCAATATGAGAACAAAGGAAAAGACGGTATTGAAAGAAACAGAAGTATTAGGAGGAAAATTTGATAAGAATAATTACGAATCAAAGCGTATATGGGCTCCTGCAACAGATGGGACAAAAATTCCAATTTCGATTGTATATAAAAAGGGTACTAAATTAGATGGTAACAATCCATTTCTTATGTACGCGTACGGTTCTTATGGAGCAACGATAGATCCTTATTTTTCAACTGCAAGACTTAGTTTGTTAGACCGAGGATTTGTTTATGGCATTGCTCATATTCGCGGTGGTCAATACCTGGGACGCGCTTGGTATGAAGATGGTAAATTGCTAAAAAAGAAAAATACATTTACAGACTTTGTAGACGCTTCTAAATATGTAATTGAACAAAAATATACTTCACCAGAACATCTTTATGCTCAAGGTGGAAGTGCAGGAGGCTTACTTATGGGAGCAGTTGTTAATATGGCACCAGAATTGTACAATGGGGTTATTGCTGCAGTGCCTTTTGTAGATGTTGTTACTACTATGTTAGATGATTCGATTCCGCTTACTACAGGGGAATACGATGAGTGGGGAAACCCAAATGATTCTGTTTATTATAAGTATATGAAGTCATATTCTCCTTATGATAACGTTAAAGCTCAAAATTACCCTAATATGTTTGTAACCACAGGCTTGCACGATAGTCAAGTGCAGTATTTTGAGCCAGCAAAATGGGTGGCTAGGTTACGAGAGATGAAAACTAATAACAATCAATTATTCCTTGACACGAATATGGATGCTGGTCACGGTGGTGCTTCAGGGAGATTTGAAGCATTGAAAGAAGTAGCTAAAGATTACACATTCATTCTTGATTTAGAAGGAATTCATAAATAATTAATTAAATTGTACATTTGTATCGTTTTTAAGAAAAATTTCAATACAAGTTTTTCGCAATGAAAATTCCTCTATGAAACAAAAAATACAAGCACACAATAATGTTCTTTCCTTAATAGGCAATACACCTTTATTTAAACTCAACAAGATTGTTGATGGTTTTGAAGGAAATTTTTATGCAAAAGTAGAAGCATTTAATCCTGGTCACTCCTCTAAAGACCGTATTGCTCTTTATATAATTGAAGAAGCTGAAAATAAGGGAATCCTAACACCTGGAGATACAATTATCGAGACGACAAGTGGAAATACTGGTTTTAGTATCGCAATGGTAAGTATCGTAAAGGGTTACAAATGTAAGTTAGCGGTAAGTTCAAAGTCTTCAAAAGACAAAATAAATATGCTTCGTACGATGGGTGCTGAGGTATATGTTTGCCCGGCGCATGTTAGTGCAGATGATCCTCGTAGTTATTATGAGGTCGCTAAAAGACTGCATAGTGAAACAAAAGGATCTGTATATATAAATCAATATTTTAATGAATTAAATATTGATGCTCACTATCTATCAACAGGGCCTGAAATTTGGAATCAAACCAATGGGCAAATTACACATCTTGTAGCTTGCAGCGGAACAGGAGGAACTATTTCTGGTATCGGTCGTTATTTGAAAGAACAAAATCCAAATATTAAAATAATAGGTATTGACGCCTTTGGTTCCGTTTTACAAAAGTTTCATGAAACAGGAGCATTTCATAAAGACGAGATTTATCCATATAGAATAGAAGGATTAGGAAAGAACTTAATCCCGTCTGCTACTGACTTCGGAATAATAGATTCCTTTATCAAGGTCACAGATGAAAGTAGTGCACACACAGCAAGAGAAATAGCAAAGACTGAAGGTTTGTTCGTTGGGTATACAAGTGGTGCGGCTATGCAGGGAATAAAACAACTTAGCGAAGAAGGAGTTTTTGATAAAGACAGTAATGTAGTAGTCATTTTTCCAGACCACGGGTCACGGTATATGAGCAAAATATATAGTGATGATTGGATGCAACAACAAGGTTTCTTTGATTCTGTAAATAACGAAACCAATGCTATCTCTTATATAAAATAAAGTTTATAAATTTAACTTGCTTAAAAATAATCAGTTACGATTTTTTCTAGTCCTTTAATTTCTAATACACATACATTTTACACATCAACTATTATAATTCACAATACAGTCTGCAATTAATTTTTATGTAGAGACATTTAAATTGATTAATTTTGTACCTAATTCTGAAACCATTTATAGATGAAAGATTTATTCAATAAGATATATAAAGATAAAGGACCGTTAGGTAAATGGGCAGAAGTTGCAGAAGGATATTTTGTGTTTCCAAAGTTAGAAGGACCTATATCTAACCGTATGAAATTTAATGGGAAAGAGGTTATTACTTGGAGTGTAAACGATTATTTAGGTTTAGCAAACCATCCAGAAGTTCGTAAAGTAGATGCAGAAGCTGCTGCAGAATACGGTTCTGCATACCCAATGGGAGCAAGAATGATGAGTGGACATACAAGTTTGCATGAACAATTACAGAATGAACTAGCGTCATTTGTAAATAAAGAAGCAGCATATTTGTTAAACTTCGGATACCAAGGAATAGTTTCTACCATCGATGCTTTGGTGTCAAAAGATGATGTAATTGTATATGATGTTGATGCGCATGCGTGTATTATAGATGGTGTACGACTGCATATGGGTCAGCGCTTTACTTACAAGCATAATGACCTGGAAAGTATCGAGAAAAATCTAAATAGAGCCACTAAAATGGCAGAAAAAACTGGAGGAGGAATTTTATTAATTTCTGAAGGTGTTTTTGGAATGCGAGGTGAACAAGGTAGATTAAAAGAAATTGTAGCGCTTAAGAAGAAATTTAACTTTAGACTTTTTGTTGATGATGCTCATGGCTTTGGTACGCTTGGTAAAACAGGAGCAGGAGCAGGAGAAGAGCAAGGAGTTCAAGATGATATAGATGTGTATTTTGCTACTTTTGCAAAGTCGATGGCAAGTACAGGGGCGTTTATTGCAGCTGATGAGGAAGTAATAAATTATTTGAAATATAATTTACGCTCCCAAATGTTTGCAAAGTCCTTGCAAATGCAGTTGGTTGTAGGCGCATTAAAACGTTTAGATCTAATGCGATCTAGCACAGCGTTTAAAGACAAACTTTGGGAAAATGTACTTGCATTACAAGGAGGTCTAAGGGAACGAGGATTTGATTTGGGCACTACTCAAAGTTGTGTTACACCGGTTTATCTTAAGGGTTCTGTGCCAGAAGCTATGGCATTAGTAAAAGACTTACGTGAAAACCACGGAGTCTTTACCTCTATCGTAGTATATCCTGTAATACCGAAAGGACTTATTTTACTGCGTATGATTCCAACAGCAACCCATACGATGGAAGATATAAATGAAACATTAGAAGCCTTTTCTTCTATTAGAAAACGTTTAGAGAATGGCACTTATAAAAGGCTTTCTGCCTCTGTAGCAGCAGCTTTTGGAGAATAGTAATAAATAAAAAAGAATAAAAAAAGTCCAATCATTTGATTGGACTTTTTTATAAATCTTTTCTAAAAGTACTGCGCTCTTTATGCTGCACTGGACTATAATCCTTCCATAGCAACTGTACCGCAGTGTTTTCGATAAGTTCAGGATTGGTTTCGACTGTGTGAATTCCTTTGGAGTTGAAAAGGTATTGCATCTCTTCAAAAATAATTGCTGTAACCCCTTTTCCTTGATATTCTGGATCTATCCCAATTAGATAAAATGCCGCGCGATCATTTTTGCGCTGCGCTTGCCATAAATGATACCATCCAAACGGGAATATGGAACCATTCGCCTTTTTTAGAGCTTTACTAAAAGATGGCATTACAATTGAAAAAGCGATTAAGTTTTCATTTTTATCTTTTATGCAGGTAATATAATCTGGTTGTATGAAAGTGAAATATTTTTCCTTATAATATTCAATTTGATATTGTTGAACGGGAACAAATGTTTGTAAGGTATTATAGGTTTTGTTCAGTAATTCAAACATAGTATCCACATAGGGAAGAATTTCGGCTTTGTTTTTAAAAGTAATGACTTCAAGTTCGTAGCGCTTTTTAATAATACCAGAAAATTTAGCCACCTTCTCTTTTATAGAATTTGGTATGCTCAATCTATATTCTACCCAAGTTGCTTGTTTTTTAAAATCTAATTTTTTCAAATGTTCCGCATAATAAGGAAATTGGTACCAAGTAATCATAGTATTTAGCTCATCAAACCCTTGGGTAAGAATCCCTGCTTTTTCCATATTACTAAAGCCAACAGGTCCTTCAATATATTCTAAGGAATTTGCATTACCAATTTCGTATGCTTTGGCCAGTAAGGCTTGTGTAATATCTAAATCATCAATCATGTCCAACCACCCAAAACGAACTTTCTTTTTATTAAGTTCTTCAATTTCTAAGGAGTTTATAATCACAGCGATTCTTCCAACAATTTGCCCATTTTTGTATGCTAGGAAATAAGAGGCTTCTGCGTTTTTAAAAACTGGGTTTTCATCACGATCTAAGGTTTCCATCTCATCTTTGATAAGTGGAGGAACCCAATACTTGCAATCTTTATAAAGTTTAAAAGGAAACTTTACAAATTGCAGTAGTTCTTTTTTGTTGCTTACTTCTTTTATGGTAATCATATAGCTAATATGCTAATCTTTGTATTAAATATTTTCTTCGCCGTCATCTTCTAATCCATCTTTTCTTATCTCTTTTTTATTCTGCTCTTCCTTACGTTTATCCCTGCCTGCTTTGCCTTTTTCTTCGATAAATTCATCCTCGCTATGAAAGTCAAGTCTATAAGAAACTCCTATTCGTCCATAGACTCTAGATGGAGTATCTTTTAAACTATAGAGTACAGATGCGTCAATCTGCCAATCTTTTGTGACAAGCATTGCAACCCCACCACGTAATAATTGATCTGCATAAAAGTCACTTTCAATCCCTTGATTTTCAACAAAAATAGAAAACCAATCTGTCAATGTCTTGGTTAATGTTACGATATATCCATAACTGGGAGCATCTGTTCCCAATCTATCGGCATTAATGTTAGTTACTAAAACAAAACCGCTCTTAAAATTATTCTGAGTGGCTAAGACAATTTTTGGACTAATCGTAAATGCATCTTCTAAAGTAAAAGGATTTTCTGCTGCATCAAAATTTACACCCACATAAGCAGACAAAGCAGGAATCAAATCTCTCCATTGAAACGTATTATTTGCTTTCCAACTATATAAATTCGGTGCCTCGAGTTCTCTTTTTCGATAGGGGTCATAAAAAAGATATTTAGCCCCAATGGTATTGCTTCTAAAATTGCTTTGAGTAAATTCAGAAGGAACAACTCCACGGGTATCTGTTACTTGGTTACTTTGATATTCTCCAATTAAGCTAACTTCAAGCTCTTCTTTCCAAAAACCAAATCGTACCGCATAATCAACTGCAAAGGCAGACGTTTCTGTCTCTAATAATCTATGATCTTCTTTTCCTAAACCAAAACCTCCTTCAAATTGAAGCACATTTTTACCTACTGAGAAAGCCCCTTGAGAACCACCCGGCCTGTTGTTGTTAATAGTTTCGGTATATTGAGCAGTCACAAAAAAAGGAGCTAATAAACCGCAAGCGAGTAAATAAAATATGTTAGATTTCATAGATACTGGTTTAATTCAAAGATATAAGAATTATCATTTATTTAATAGTAAGAACCTCGCTTTTTATGGTGCTATGTGTATTTTTGAATTTAGAATTTATTCCAATGGCTTTTATTAAAACGATATTAATTATCCTATTAGTCTATTATGGACTAAAGTTTATTTTCAGATTGGCTTCTCCATACCTAATGAAGTACATACAAACGAAAGCAGGTCAAAAATTTGAGCAAGCTTTTGAGAATAACAATAAACAACCACCTGCTAAGGCGGAAGGTGAAATTACCATCGAGAAAGTTCCAAAACAAAAAAAATCTTCAAATGAAGTAGGAGAGTATATTGATTTTGAAGAACTTGACTAGTTTTCTTTATTACTGCTTCTCGCGCTCAAATATTTTAAATAATTGTATTTTCGTTGGATATTAGCTATTCTAATTAGGATTTAAATACTGATAAGAATACCATTATTTTATACCATTCAAACTTCAGGTTCGTCTATGCACTTTTCTATAAAAAAAATACTGCCGCATTTAATTGTCATCCTTCTATTCATTATAATCGCCGTTGGATATTTTAGTCCAGTACTTCAAGGCAAAACTATTTTTCAAAGTGACATCGCCCAGCACAACGGGATGGCAAAAGAATTACGAGATTTTAGAGAAACCGATGGTGAAGAAACCTATTGGACCGATAGCGCTTTTGGAGGAATGCCAACATACCAGTTGGGAGCTCGTTACCCGTTTGATATTATAAAAAAATTGGATGAAACAATTCGTTTTCTTCCGAGACCAGCAGATTATCTTTTCCTATATTTTATTGGAATATACATCTTATTTTTAGTCTTAAAATTAGATTATAAACTTGCATTTTTAGGAGCCTTGGCTTTTGGTTTTTCCACCTATTTGATTATAATACTTGGGGTTGGACACAATGCAAAAGCACACGCCATTGCATACATGCCATTAGTATTAAGCGGAGTAATCCTTACGTTTAGAGGGAATTATTTATGGGGTTTTTTACTTACAGCATTAGCAATGGGTTTAGAATTAGTGGCCAATCACTTCCAGATGACCTATTATTTAATGTTCTTGGTAATTTGTATTGGTATTGCCTACTTAGTAGATGCCTATAGAAAAAAAATACTACCTCATTATTTCAAAGCATGCTTAATATTACTGGGAGCGGTTATGATTGCATTAGGTCTTAATGCTGCAAATTTGATGGCCACTAAAGAATATGCAGACACTTCTACGAGAGGTAAAAGTGAGCTTAGTATAACACCAAACGGCGCTCCAAATGGAAATAGCGAAGGCTTAGATTATGACTATATTACCACCTATAGCTACGGAAAATTAGAAAGTCTAAACCTGTTTATCCCACGATTTATGGGAGGAGGAACCAGTGAAGCGTTTCCTGAAGATAGCGCTACAGAAGAAGCGTTGTTAAAAATGGGAGCGTCGTCACAACAAGCAAAAGAAACACTCACTCAAATACCTTTATACTGGGGGGATCAACCCATTGTTGCAGCGCCGGCATATGTTGGGGCAATCGTAATATTTTTAGCGGTCCTTGCCTTATTTTTGGTGAGAGGTAAATTAAAATGGTGGATCCTTTCAGCCTTTATATTGAGTCTATTTTTATCGTGGGGTAAGAATTTCAATTTTTTAACTACGTTTTTTATTGATTTTGTCCCTTTATACAATAAGTTTAGGGCAGTTTCATCGATTCAGGTTATTATCGAATTGGTACTGCCAATACTTGCTATTGTTGGACTACATAAATTTTTATATGATTTTGTTTCATCTGAAAAGAGAAAGAAAGCATTGCTGTACGCTACAGGGATTACAGGAGGATTAACAGTACTACTTATGCTGTTTAAAAGTAGTTTATTCAGTTTTGTAAGTCCTTATGATGGAGATATTATTGAAGCACTTGGTGCTCCTTTTATGGATGCAGTGCGAGAAGACAGGGCTACAGTATTAACTTCAGATGCATTAAGGACGCTTGCTTTTATTGTATTGAGTGCTGGTTTACTTTGGTTATTTCTTAAAGATAAGTTCAAAGAAACATTTGTTATAGGTTCTTTGGCCGTTCTTATACTAGTTGATTTAATTAGTGTTGATAGGCGTTATGTTAATAATGACGATTTTGTAAATGCTAGCGTAATGGAACAACCTTTTACAGAATCTCTTGCAGATACTCAAATTAAAAAGGATGAAGACAGGTTTCGCGTGTATGATGCGAGCAATAACTTTTTAAACAGTGCCCAAGCAAGTTATTTCCATAATTCTTTGGGTGGTTACCATGCAGCAAAACCGGGAAGATTGCAGGATATAGCAGATTTTTATATAGACAATGGGGATATTGGAGTTCTTAACATGATGAATGTTCGTTACATTTTAGTTCGAGGAAAGAGTGGGGGAGTTACCCCGCAGAGAAACCCCTATGCAAATGGCAATGCCTGGTTTGTAAAGGACGTTGTTTTAGCTGAAAATACTACAGAAGAACTACTATTATTAGATAGTTTGGATACTAAGAATGTAGTAGTGATCCATAAAGAATTTGTAAATGAAATTCCTACTGATAAAATTGAAAGAGATTCAACTGCTACTATTGAATTAACTTCTGAAAAACCAAATCACTTAGTGTATGAGGCCGCGACAAAATCGCCTCAACTAGCTGTGTTTTCAGAGACATATTATAAAGATGGCTGGAACGCTTATGTGGATGGTGAGCGAACAGATTACCTTAGAGTAAATTACTTATTAAGGGCGATTACCGTTCCTAAAGGTTTTTCAAAAATTGAATTTAAATTTGAACCACAGGTAGTTAAAACTGGTAGTAGTATTATGCTAGGAAGCGGAATATTGTTAGGACTTTTATTTATTGGCGGTTTATTTATCGAGTACCGAAAACGAAATACTGACCCCCCCCAAGATTAAAAATAGATGAAAAAAGTACTCATCATCTGTTATTATTGGCCCCCTGCGGGCGGACCTGGCGTACAGCGATGGCTTAAGTTTGCTGCTTATCTACGAGAGTTTGGTGTGGAGCCTATTCTTTTTGTTCCTGAGAATCCCGAATATCCTATTATTGATAATGACATTGTGAATGAAGTTCCTTTAGACCTCACTATTTTAAAACTCCCTATTAAAGAACCATATCGCTTTGCTAAGTTACTTTCTTCAAAAAAGACAAAACGAATAAGTAGTGGCATCATTTCGAATAAAAAATCTTCAATAATTGAAAAAATACTATTGTACATCCGAGGTAATTTTTTTATTCCAGATGCTCGAATAGGTTGGGTAAAGCCTGCTATAAAATTCTTAACAAACTATCTGGAACATAATAAAATCGATGTGATAATTTCTTCAGGCCCTCCGCATAGTTTGCATTTAATTGGGTTGGGTGTAAAAGAGAAACATACCATCCCCTGGATTGCAGATTTTAGAGACCCTTGGACAACGATTCATTATCACTCTTCGTTAAAGCTTTCTGAAAAATCTGAAGCAAGGCATAAGAGATTAGAACGAATAGTTTTAAATGAGGCTGATGAGATTATAGTAACAAGTCCTTCCACTAAAATTGAATTCAAAGCAATTACTAATAAACCAATTACAGTAATTACAAATGGTTTTGAACCCAAAGAAGGGATTCAAAGAGTATTGGACACAAAATTTACAATAGTGCATACAGGTTCTATTTTAAGCGAACGAAACCCAGTAATTTTATGGAGGGTACTTTCTGAATTAGTTGCTGAAAATGCAGTATTTAAAAACGACTTAAAAATTATTTTTGCCGGAGCAGTGAGTGAAGTGGTTATTAAAAACATAAAAGAAATAGATCTTACTGAAAATCTAGAGATGAAAGGCTACGTAAACCACCAAGAAGCAATACAGCTTCAACATAATGCACAAGTATTGTTGCTTTTAGAAATTGACAGACCAGAAACGCGCGCTATTATACCTGGAAAACTATTTGAATACCTAAAAGCAAAGAGGCCTATTCTTGCTTTAGGACCTGACGGAAGTGATATAGAAGCCATTCTTACTGAAACTAATACCGGAGATTATATCCCAATTACTCTTGAAGGAAAAATAAGAGATGTGATACTACAGCACTACAAAAGTTATAAATCTGGAACATTGGAAGTTGCATCTAAAGGGATATCAAAATATAGTAGAAAGTCATTGACGAAAGAGCTATCTGAAGTCATTTTTCGGAATTTATAAATCACTTAATCATTATAAATTAAGAAAACCCCTGCAAGACGAGATGTCTTAACAGAGGATTCAAACTAACCAACTAAAAAAATTATTAGTACTTTCTAAATTTTTATTTATAATCCGCTTCTTTTCCTAGAAGTGCTTTTTGAGCTTCCGCCGCGATTTGCTTTGGAAGATTCAGATCTTGAACTTGATTTTTTAGCACTAGCGCCTTTAGAACTTTTAGTGTTAGAAGTTCTTTTTGCTGCTTGTTTATAAAAACCTCTTGTATCTTGAAAAGCACTTTGTGATCTGGTTTTAGAAATGCCGCGAGCCTTTGATTGACGTTGTGGTGTTCTGCTAGACACTGTTGTTCTCTTTTCAGAAGAAGGTCTATTGTTTACAGCAATACCACGGCTATTTCCTCTTGAGTTACTCTTTTTTGTTGTTGTAACTCCACTCGAACTTGTGGCTCTATTTTTTGCAATACCTCGATTATTGTTAATAGTTCCTTTTGAAACTTCAGAAGTAGTGCGGGTATTTTTAGCAATTCCTCTTGTGATGCTATTTGTTTTAGCGATACCACGAGCATTCGATGTTCTAGAATTACCCTTAACGAGTTTGCTAGCGCTATTTGCATTAGAAACACGACTTCTGTTATTAGCCTCTGTTCTTTGACTATTGTTTACGCGAGCTAAAGCTCTATCACTTCGACCGTGGTTAGAAACCATTGTGTTTCTGCGTTCTGGATTAAAGTTTCTATTTACAGTGGTTCTTCCATCTCTGTAATGAACCCTACTACCAGGTCTGTGAAAATAGCGTCTACCATTATTATAAGGTCTTATATAACGGTTATTGTAAAATTCAACATGGCTATAGTAACTATATCTAAATGGCGTATAATAACGACGGTATGGATTGTCCCAAACTACACAGCTCGCAAAAATTGGTGATACATAAAACACGTGCCAAGGGCGGAATACATAAAAACGGTTAAACGGATTGATAAAACCAGTAGCATAGCCAAAATGACCAAAGTTGTTATAATGAATATTTAATCCACCAACACGAACTAAACGACGATTTCTATAGCTAATATCTACAGTACCTGCTTGCACGATACGACCAAATTCGTCATAAAAAATAGGAACTTGTTCTACTTGAACCACCGCACCATAATCATCATATTGTACAAAAGCTTCATAATCATATCCTGAATTAAAACTCATATCTACATTTGGCGTTGAGATGATAACTTCAGAGCCTTGTTGAGGCCCTAAGTATATAAAATCAAACTGACCATCTGGGAAAACCGAAAATTCCACACCACCTTCAACAAAAATATAAGCATTGCCATTATAACGATTTATGTTTGCATCTGCTGGAATAGTAGCTGCCTTTGTAGTGTGTGTTGCAATTCCTAATAATAGTAAACTGAACAAGAGTGTTTTGAAATTTTTCATAATTAAAAAATTTAGGTGTACTTGCTAAATTACTTTAATGAGCGTCGTACAGTCTATAAATATCACACACTATGCCAAACTATTAAGTAATTGTTTTTCAATTAAATAGCATTCATGAATTGGTAATTAATATTTTGAAGAATAAAAAGAAATCGGATAAATACAAATATTAATAGCGGACTGAACTTTAGAAGGCTATTATATTATTAGGGTCAAATTATTAATAAACAAGTATTTTGGCTTAGCTGTATATTACCGCTAAAAAATTAAAACCCGTTAATTCAAAGTTGAACGAACGGGTCTTAAAAACTAACCAACCAAAAAAAATCTTAAAGTGACTATTTAAACCTGTATCACTTTTTAATAGATACCAATATCTATGCCAAAATAAAATACTGAGGTAAAAAACAATGATAAGTAATGAGCTGTTTTACTAAAATAAAGAATGTTATGTTTCAATAACTCTTTCAACAACCCTTGACCTTGTTTCCCTTTCTATGGTTATAAAATAAATACCTTTAACACCCACTAAGGTGGATAGGGTTGGTTATATTTTGTCTTGTGTGAGATATTAACTCTTTTCAAGAAATGTCAAATGCTCTTATAACATTCCAATATGGCATATCTGTAAAATACACTTTCCCATCTGAAGGACTTGGATAGAAAGTAACTTATTCCAAAGTAAATGAATCTACAGTTAAAATTTGGTCACTATTAAATGGCTTGGTCACCATTTCGGGTTACTATTAATAAGGTTTTTGTGTTATTAGACATAGTGACAATCGAATAAGTAAATACTTATCCTAATAATTGCATACTCCAAAATGTTTTAAAGTAAATATTTTCACAATCATTATTGATAGGATCAAGGCATTCCATTAACTTTCCCACGATTCAGCTGTGAAAATTTTGTTTATTATATCAACACTAGAAATTGTTGCAAACCGAACTTTGCAAGCGTTTCTTTGGATACTATTAACCTATTTGTAGTGAAATATCAGTTACTTCATTATTAAAAGGCGCTGGAAATTCCGATCCATCTAAAACTAATTTGTGCAAATGCCATTCATTATCATATGGTGGTAGATCCTTTGCAGAACCTCTAAAGTTTGGCATTAAAAATATAATGAATATTTAATTTTTCATTGTGTAGACGCTGTTGGAAAAGATTGTTTCCTAAAACACCACGACTTAATAATAACTTTATTTCCAAATAAGTATCATAAAAAATCACTCTCAAATAAAGTTTTAATATCTCAAATCTTCTATTTTAACAAAGTTAAATCTATTATTTTCAGTGTGTTATTCGAATTTATAGCTTTTCTTTTAAATATTTAGCGGTAACAGACTTGGTGTTTTTGGCTACTTCTTCCGGAGTGCCTTGTATTATTACTTCGCCACCTTTATTTCCTCCTTCAAGACCTAAGTCTATGATGTGATCTGCACATTTTATTAAATCTATATTATGCTCGACTACTATTAAAGTATGGCCTTTATCTAATAAGGCATAAAAAGAGGCCAGTAACTTTTTAATATCGTGAAAGTGTAAGCCTGTAGTTGGTTCATCAAAAATGAAAAGTGTTTTATCTTTTGTAGTTCCTTTTACTAAAAACGAGGCGAGCTTTATTCGTTGGGCTTCTCCACCAGATAGTGTAGAAGAGCTTTGTCCTAACTGTACATAACCCAAACCAACATCCTTTAGCGGCTGCAGTTTTGTTATGATTCGTTTTTCTTCTATTTCAGTAAAAAAAGAAACAGCATCGTCTACCGTTAACTTTAAGACATCATCAATATTTTTATCGGCTACTTTTACTTCGAGCACTTCTTTTTTAAATCGTTTTCCACCGCAGATATCACATTCTAAATGAACGTCTGCCATAAATTGCATTTCGATGGTTACTTCGCCTTCCCCTTTGCAAGTTTCGCAACGCCCTCCATCAACGTTAAAACTAAAATGCTTGGGCTTATATCCACGAATAATACTTAATTTTTGTTTTGCGTACAGGTTACGAATGTCATCATAGGCTTTTATATAAGTAACAGGATTTGAACGACTGGACCTTCCTATAGGGTTTTGATCAATGAATTCAATGTTTTTTACAGTACTGTAATCTCCTTCAATAGCAGTGAATTGTCCAGGTTTTTCACCATAGCCTCTAATTTCGCGAAGTAAAGCCGGATACAAAATTTTCTTTACTAGTGTACTCTTTCCACTTCCTGAAACTCCTGTTACTGCTGTAAAAGCTCCTACCGGGAACCTTGCATCAATATTTTTGAGATTGTGTTGTCTCGCTCCTTTTATACAAATTGCCGCTTTAGGAGTTCTGCGTTTTTTTGGCACTTCGATTAACATGGTTCCATTTAAATACTTTGCGGTAAGCGAATTGCTTTTTAAAATTTCAGTAAATGTTCCTGTTGCTACTACTTCGCCGCCAAAGGTTCCTGCTTCTGGACCAATATCTATAATTTCATCTGCCGCTTTCATCACATCTTCATCGTGTTCTACAACGATAACGGTATTTCCTAAGTCTCTAAGCGCTTTTAAGACTTGTATGAGTCTTTCAGTGTCTTTTGGATGCAAGCCAATGCTAGGTTCATCAAGAATATACATGGAACCAACAAGACTACTTCCTAAGGAGGTGGCCAGATTAATACGTTGGGATTCTCCACCAGAAAGACTATTGCTTTTTCGGTTTAAGGTTAAATAGCCCAATCCTACATTCAACAGAAAAGAAATGCGATTTGTTATTTCTAGTACTAATCGCTTCGAAATTTGTTGGTCGTTGTCGTTTAATTCTAATTGTTTAAAAAATATAGAAAGCTCCTCTAAAGGAAGTGTCACTAATTCTTGTAAGGCTGTTTTACCCACTTTTACATAAGCAGCTTCTGGACGCAATCTTTTACCGCCACAGGTACTGCATTTTGTTTTGCCACGATAGCGGGATAGCATGACTCTATTTTGAATTTTATAGCTTTTAGATTCTAGGAATTTAAAAAAGCTGTTTAAGCCTTCAAAATACTTGTTGCCTTGCCAAACCAATTGTTTTTGTGCTTCGGTAAGCTCAAACCAAGGTTTGTGAATAGGGAAATCAAACTTGTAAGCACTATTTATGAGCTGATCGCGATACCAACCCATACTATCTCCCCGCCAAGGAAAAATAGCATTTTCATATACTGAAAGTGCTGTATTTGGAATAACAAGGTCTTCGTCAACACCAATAACGTCACCATACCCCTCGCAAGTTGGACAAGCACCAAAGGGATTGTTGAAACTAAAAAGGTGTACGTTGGGTTCCATAAAAGATACCCCATCGCGTTCGAAACGATTGTTAAACTCAGTTCGTGCGTTTTTTGTACCGGTAGTTAACTCTTCTATAACGAGATTTCCTTTTCCCTCATAGAACGCTATTTGAACAGCATCTGCCAATCTATTATAAAAGTCTTCATCGTTTTTAGTAATTACTCTATCTATAACCAGTTCCATCACTTTGGGAAATGATTTATCTTTTAATTCATCAATTCTAAGTACCTCCTCATTTATTTTAACACGAGCAAAACCTTGTTGCGCTAATGCTGCAAGTTTGTTGTCCATGGTGCGTCCTTCTTCTAATAAGATAGGAGTTAGCAACAATAATTTTGTCCCTTCAGTATATTTTTTGATAAAACATACTACATCTGTAATGGTGTCCTTCTTGACTTCTTTTCCGCTCTTTGGAGAGTATGTTCTGCCAATGCGCGTGTAGAGTAGTTTTAGATAGTCGTATATTTCAGTAGAAGTGCCAACGGTCGAACGAGGATTTGTTGAATTTACTTTTTGCTCAATAGCGATAGCAGGAGAGATCCCTTTGATACTATCTACTTTTGGTTTATTTAGACGGCCTAAAAATTGTCGCGCATACGAAGAAAGACTTTCTACATATCTTCTTTGACCTTCAGCATATAGCGTGTCAAAGGCCAAACTAGATTTTCCGCTACCAGATAGACCCGTTATTACAACTAGTTTGTTACGTGGAATGACAACATCAATATTTTTGAGATTGTGAAGTTTAGCTCCTTTTATTATAATGTCTTTGTTTTTGGGTATAGCTTTGGTTTTCAATGAAGATTTTTTTGAATTTTGCTACACAAAGATACTATTACTTGAATAGCTTTTTAAAACTATAACATCATATTTTAGGATACAGAAATTCCTATTTGTAGCGTAGCAAGAATTATGATATGTATTAAAATATATTATATTTAAAAGTTTTAAACCCGGTAAAATCAATGGTCCATCTATAAACTTTATAATTTATTTAAGAAAAGTTAAGCAATATTTTGGTGTAATGCAAAATATGTTGTTATATTTACGCCTTAATCCGAACTTTACTAAAAAAATTGCCTATAGCATATTATTACTCTTTTACAATTTTATTTAAAATGACTATTTAGACAAACTCTAGTTATTTACATCTTAAGAGGTAATAATATGATACACAAAAAATCTACTGATGCAGTTTTAGTAACGTCTTACTTACAGGGTGACGAAATCGCGCTTTCACTTCTAATTACAAGACACAAACAAAGAATTTATAGTTTTATCTATTCAAAGGTTTTTGATAAAGATGTTGCTGAAGATGTTTTTCAGGATACCTTTATTAAAGTTATTAACTCGTTGAAAAGAGGGAAATATAATGAGGAAGGTAAGTTTTTACCTTGGGTAATGCGTATTGCACATAATCTTGTGATTGATCATTTTAGAAAGAACAATCGGATGCCTAAGTTCGAAAACAATAGCGATTTTAATATCTTTTCAGTTTTAAGTGATGGTTCGCTAAATGCAGAAAAAGCAATGATTAAAGGGCAAGTTGAAAACGATGTCAAAAGATTGATCGAGGAATTACCAGAAGATCAAAAAGAAGTTCTTAAGATGCGTATTTACAGAGATATGAGCTTTAAAGAAATTAGTCAGCAGACGGGGGTGAGTATTAATACAGCCCTAGGAAGAATGAGATATGCGCTCATTAATTTGCGCAAAGTAATTGATAAACACAACATTGTATTAACAAATTGATTTAAGCGAATACAATAAAGTATATTTTCTTGCGTTATCTTGAAAACAATAACCTCAAAATAATGACATATGCAAAAAATGTACTCTGAACCACGTCCGGAACACGTGGATAAAAATTTGGTTCCAAAAGAAGAGACTATTAGGTTTCTTCTGGATTACTCTCAGGCTTTAAGTGTTATAGATTACCAAAAAATGAAGTTTGAAGCACTTCTAAACTAAACTTTGGAAAAAGCTCGAAACGAATGTTTCGGGCTTTTTTGTGTCCTTTTTTAAGAGGAAAGAAGAAAGAGCGCTATGCTGAAAGAGGAAAGAATTTGATTACCTCTCAATCGTATTCATTAACACTGCACAATGCTCCTTAAATCTTGTTAGTGGTTTATAAAAAGTTGTTGGGTTTTAATATTTTCATCATCTTATAGGTGCAAATAATAAATACCATTTGGTATATCAAGCGTTTGTACCTTCTTTTCATAATTTCCTGAACCCCCTTGGTATTTAATATTGGAGTTTTCATCATAAATAATAATATAGTAAGAGCCAAGAGCTAAAGTTCTAAAGTCCAACTTAAATTCTTGGTCTGAAGAATTTGGATAGGGGACTACTGGTATTGGATCAAGACAAGTCACGCAAGGACCACCAGTGTATTGTGTGACATACATTTCTTGACTATATCTGCTTTCTCCGCAATCATTTACTCCCCAAACTTCAATTTCACCTTCATCTCCGGCATTTCCAGAAAATGTTCCATCTAGATGTTTACTTTGGCTATGTTGCAATTCCATTTGCTAGTTATCGCTTGTTCCGTCAATATAATCTACAATATCATCATTAGGGTCAAAGGGTGCTGGCAAAGCCCATTTATAGGTATTTGCTCCGCTAATTTCCCCTACTTCATAATTGTTAAAAGAACCATAATGAACATGGTCTTCTCCAGAAATTGAGTTTGGTTGCGAATCTGGAATTCCTATCTATATATTCTTTTGATAAGTTCTATTCCCAATAGTTGCCTTAATAAAACCATTGTTATTATAAAATTGATCTAGACCATCTACTGGTTTTACAAATGCATATTCAAAGCCAGAAGATATTAATTCTAAGTTTGGCGGGACCTCCCATTCTTAGTGAACTATTGAATGTGTTCTGAAATATAATAAGAGTTGCATATTAACAAAAATCAAGCATTCTCGGGGTTCTCAAAAGTAAGCAGTGTATCCCGTTGAAATCCAATATTTACAATACCTCCTAATTTTTGTTGAGAAATACAGTTAAGAACATTGCCGTTGGGAACTCTTAAGGTATTGACATAATGCCCACCCTGAAAAGCACTCTTAACAATGGTAGCCTGGGCCATACAACTACATTCTTGATTCACAAGAAAATCACATTGACGTACAGCATAACTTTTCCCTTTCTCGGGTGTAATTCCAAAAGATTTTAGCCGTATTTCATTAAGTTCGAGTACTGCGCTGAAAAGAGAAGCAATGTATAAGTTTTCTGGTGCTTTATAAAGAGTCTCTGCTTTGCCTTGTTGTTTGATATGGCCATCTTTAAGTACAACAATCTCATCTGCAATTGCGATAGCATCTTCGATATCATGAGTCACAAAAAGCGCCGTTACATTTGTACTTTTCAATATGGAAAATACCTCATTACGTAGTTGCAATTTTAAAGAAGCGTCCAAATTACTAAAAGGTTCATCTAGTATAAGCAACTCGGGTTCTGGTGCTAGTGCTCTTGCAAGTGCCACCCGCTGTTGCTGCCCTCCGGAAAGTTGATGCGGATATCGTTCTTCATAGCCTTCTAATCCCACAAGTTGTAGTACTTCAGATACTCGTGCATTGATATCTTGATATTTTGAAAGTCCGTATGCGACATTTTTATAAAGGGTGAGATGTGGAAAGAGCGCATAGTCCTGAAATACCATTCCTATCTGCCGATCTTCAGGGCTCACAAACGTTTTATCATTTGTGACGATCGTATCATTTATTGCAATGGTTCCTCTGGTAGGTGTTTCTAATCCTGCTATCAATCTCATTAAGGTGGTTTTTCCACTTCCGCTTTCTCCTACAACAGCGAGAATACTTCCTCGTTGCAATGAAAGTGCATTAATGGTAACGACAGGATTTCCTTTAGTAAAGGACTTTTCTAATTGTTTTATAGTCAATAATGTAGACATGAATTATTTTGTATTTTTGTTGTTATCCACGCACTACAAATCGTGAATTGATGAAACTTTGCAGCTTTTGCAAACCCTGCTTCTTGTAGTAATTCCTCACAACGTCCGTTGGGTATAGCATGTAGTCGCTTAGTGATTCGTATTTTTCTTTCAGCAATGTCCTTTGGACTCCAATACTCAGGAAATAAAGCGCTCTGGATTGCAAAGGTGTCCAAAAGTTCTTTTTCGCCTCCAGATATATAAAATAGGAGCAAGGTGCCGCCAGGCTTTAGTCTTTGTGCAATGTCTTTAATCAAAGCGAGCTTTGACCCCTCATCGATTAAAAAATGAAGTACTAAAAATAAGGTGGCAGCCTCATAGCTTTCTTTCAATTCAAGTTCGTCCACAGTACCCTTGATTAGCCTGACTTTCTTGTATGGAGTTAATTTTGTTTTCGCGAAAGCGAGCATCTCTTCAGAGGGATCACATGCATCGATATACCAGTACTGATTATACTGCACCAATAGTTTTGCTTCATTACCAGTACCACAGCCAGCTACTAATATTTTAGGCTTTATATTAGTGGCCAACTGTTGCTTTAAAATCTTAGGAACGCTTTGCTTGAATAGGGAGTAACTTGGAAATAGTTCCGTTATGAAGCGGTCATAGTCGGTAGCCTTTTGTCCTTTAAAAATCTCTATATGCTTTGGTTCCATTATTATTTTAATATCAAACGGTTCAATACTATAATGGGAATCACGCCTGTAGCAATGATAAAAAGGGAAGGAATAGAAGATTCCAAAATAAGTTCATCACTTGCAAACTCGTAGGCCTTTACTGCGAGAGTATTTACATCATAAGGTTTTAGAATAAGAGTAAGCGGTAGTTCCTTCATTGCGTCAACAAAGACAAGTATAAAAGCACTAAATAGCCCCGTCTTAAGCAACGGCAATTCTATTTTAAGAAATGTTTTAAGCTTTCCAGCGCCTAGTAATTGGGACGACTCCGCCAGACCCTCGCTTATTTTTATGCTACTTCCTTTTAGAGGATTAAAAGCAACGGCCATAAAACGTATCACATAGGCGTAAATCAAAATAAAGATAGTACCATTAATTAGCAGACCTAGCTCTATATTGAACAGATGACTACTCATCTTAATCAACCATTTGTCTAAAGCTAAGGTAGGGATCATGATCCCTATAGCTATTACAGCGCCCGGTATGGCATATCCTAAAATGGCTATTCGCGAGCTTTTCTTTAATATTTTTAGTCTATTCCATTTTGGAATGTATAAAATTAATAGCGCAAAGAAAACCGTAATAACGCCTGTAATTACTGCGATACCTAGACTTTGTAAGGCAATCTTGAAAAAAGATGCGTTCAAAACTTCGGCATACGTTAATACTGCCCAATAGCATAATTGCCCTACAGGAATCATAAACCCAAGGATGACCGGAATACTTGCAATACTTGAAAGAAAAAAAGCGCGTCTTTTGGAAACCTTCAATTTTGGCAATTGCACTGCACTTTTAGTAAGCGTCGCATATCCTTTATTACCGCGTTGCTTGCTTTCAAAATAAAGCAATAGAAAAACAACTAAAAGTAATAATGCCGATAAAAATACTGCTGTGGCTGGTTCTGCCAATGAAAACCAAGATCTGAATATCCCTGTGGTGAATGTCGATACACCATAATATTTTGCAGCTCCGTAATCGTTTAGAACCTCCATAATAACCAGAATCAATCCCCCAACGATAGCCGGTCTTGCAATAGGGAGAATAATGGTGAAGAAGGTTTTAGTTTCTCCAGCTCCAAGCATTTTTGAAGCCTCTATAAGGCGATTTGATTGATATAAAAAAACCGCACGCGCACTTACATATACATACGGAAATAAGGAAACACTAAGTACCACAATCAGTCCATAAATATTCATAACATTCAATTTCGCAGCTGGTAAGCCTATACTTTCAAGAATATACTGAAAGGTTCCACCGTAATCAAATAGACCGGCGTAGGCATATGCTGTGATATAAGAAGGCATAGCGAGCGGCAGAATAAGCATCCACTCCAAGGTTTTACCTAATGGGATATTATATCGACTCACAATCCAAGCTGCAGAAATACCAAAAAATCCGGTGAGAATAATGCATCCTACACTTAAAAACAAGGTATTTAAACTATAGTCAAGCAAAACATTATCTACAATATGACCCCAACTCTCACCGGGTCCCATCAGTAATTTTATAGCTATAGTAATCACTGGAATTGCCACAAAACAAACAATAATCAATGTAAATATTGACCATCTATTCGTATCTCGACGGATATAAAGTTTAGGAATCGAAATAATGCCTTTAAACATTTAAAATTATTATTTCCAACCTACAATATCAAAAAGCATTACTGCGCTCTTATTATTTTTTCCTAGCTCGGATAATGAAAGTGTATCTTCTTTAAAGCTGCCCCAAGATTGAAGTAAAGGTGATGCAGAAACAGCAGGATTTACGGGGTACTCATAATTTGCTTTTGCAAATACTTCTTGTGCTTCTTTACTAGCTAAAAACTCAATAAAAGCGATTGCGTTTTCCTTGTTAGGCGAATATTTCGCAACACCTGCGCCACTTATGTTTATGTGAGTACCACGACCATTCTGGTTTGGAAAAAATATTCCTACTCTTTCTCCTGCTTTTACTTCAACCGGATCTTTAGAGTTCAGTAATTTTCCTATATAATAGGTATTTACAATTGCAATATCTCCTTCACCTGCAACGACAGCTTTTACTTGGTCACGATCATTTCCTTTAGGGCTGCGTGTCATATTACTTACCACTTTTTCTGCCCAAGCTTTTGCTGCTTCCTTTCCATTGTTTGCAATGATAGAAGCCATTAACGATTGGTTATAAATATTTCCAGAGGAGCGTACTAATATTTTACCTTTCCAATTAGCATCTGCGAGGTTTTCATAAGTTGATAAATCTTCTGGTTGAACACGATCTTTTGAATATGCTAAGACACGGGCACGTTTTGTAAGTCCATACCATTCACCGTTTTCAGCCCTTAGGTGTTCAGGAATTATAGTATTTAAAGTTTCAGAAGAAATAGATTGTAACAAATTTTTATCTGTTGCTTTTACCAATCTTCCAGCATCTACGGTAATAAGAACATCTGCTGGGGATTGTTCTCCTTCTTGCATCATTTTTTGCATTAACTCATCGGCACTTGCATTAACTACATTTACCATAATACCCGTTTGCTTTTCAAACTGAGCAAAGAGTTCTTGATCTGCAGGGTAATGTCTATGTGTATAAACATTTACCTCTTTTAATGAGACTTCTTTATTTTTAGTTTCTTTTGTTTCGTTTTTACACGATGTCAAAATACCAATAGTTACTAAAGTTATGAGAATGTTTTTTTTCATTTTTTTTCTTTTAATATCTGTTATTATATTTTTTATTTTGGATAAACTTATCTGGCCATAATTTATTTGTAAAACAAAAAATCTATAAGTACTATCCTTTTTTAAAGTTGAAGTTACTAAACTAAATTTGGCAATAAATAGTAAATTTCCGTGGTCATAATCATTATTACGACTCTTTCTTTAGTAATCATCTTCTCTCCACTTAGCGTTACTATCAATTGTTTTATTAAAGCTATAAGAACAACAAGCTTAATCACTGCCGCATTGTGTGCTATAACTTTGGTTTTTTGTACACCTTTATTACATCGAAGTAAACCCGGTCCAATAAGCGCTGAAATTAAAGCGGTTACCTAAGGAATTTCTGAAGGAAAATACCCCCACAGCGAAAGCCCTATAAGTGCCATTGCGGTACGTGTTTTTGTCGTTTTTATTTCATTAAAACACAAAGATAACACTCTATATGGAATGATTCTAAATAAAAACAAATAATTTAACTAACTGAAAATGAAAAAGCGCCTATTCATCGTTAGTTAGACTTACTATATTATGATGATCAATAAGCTGGGAGCTATTTTCAACGTAATTTAACTCTGAATTATGTCAAAACGCAAAAAGAATTACACTATAGTATTTAAGACAAAGGTTGTAGAATTAACCTCCCTAATGGGTATTGTGAAGAAAGTGTCTGATGCAGTGTGAATTCTTTATTCGGTATTCCAAGTTGGTAGAGGGTGAGCGTGAAGATGCATTTGCTATTATCACCCCTGACGGGAACCATTTCTTCTTTCACTCATTAGATTTAGAAGAAAGGGAAGGAATGGCTAACATTTTTTGGATGGACGCTCTTCACATCGAGAGCCTCAGACCTAAACAATAATCGATAAAACAAATGGTGGGTACTGGCAATCAAAAGTTGCGTTTTTGAAGTTTTTTCTAGAATGTTAATGAAACCGCTCTTGCGGTTCACGAGCTCCTATTTATTCAATAAGAGAAGAGCGAGAAACCAACTTTTTTGATTCACAACTTCCAAATTATAAGATTGTAAAGTAAGAGTAAAACACTTATTACACTACGACGTGGTCACTAAGCTTGTCTAAGTGCAGGAGGAAAGCGTGATATGTGTGAAATTGCTATAACATTTAATAATTTTTATAAGTAAAACTTAAACCTCATATCTTGCGTTCCTGTACTTTTCCTTTCCCTACTTAAAAGTATTTCATTCATTTGCCTAAGAATGGATATTAATAGAAAAATAAACCCTTATAATACTACGATTTCTCTTTATTGGATATGTCAATTAGCAGGATGGAGTATCGGTTCTCTTTACTGGGCATATACAGCATTCAAGAATTAGCAGTCACAATTCTTGAATTGTGTTTGTTGTTTTTTAATTTAATGTATTGATTAATATAAACTTGTTATTAAAAATCACGTTTTTTACTTCCCATAGGCAGACTTTTGTAATTGCTACGCATATATTTTCTAAATTTATATACAATCAAACCTATCGTTATGAGGAGTTTCATTTTTGTATCCTTTATATGTCCTTTCGTATCTATTGTATGCGCGCGAAGGACTGTATTCAAAATCAATTACTTGCTATGATGGATGAGGAGCTTTTATCTTATTTTCATGAAGTAGAAAGAGATTCTATCGCTGCTGAAGAGGTAGCAAGGATTTATTTAGAGCGAGGCAGAAAAGAAAAGGATATGATCAAAATGGCTCGTGGCTATGATCGATTGGCACAAATCTTTCATCCTGAAAAGAATATCCAGTTTGCGGATAGTATTATTGAGTTGACTAAAAATATTGATCATATTACCTATCCTGGATTAGTATATCTGACAAAATCATATAATAATTATATGATTGACAATTATAATTTAGGATAAAAGAATGGATTTATAACCTACAGACTTGCTAAAAAGACTGGAAATATTCCTCATAAAATATATACACTAGAGTTTTTAATAATGAATAAAATTATTTGGGGAAATAAAATAGAAGCTCTTGGGTTACAAAAACAGCGGCACAAAATTATAATGAACGATTACTATGAAGACGAAATAATGCAAAAGACAACAAGGAATACTGCTATGTATTTAATTAAGTATCGATATGAAAAATAAAAAATAGAATCTTATTTAACATATAGTATTTGCTATCATTATTTTAAAAAAAGGAGATTCTACATATTACTATACTGAGCTTGCAAATAATTTAATTAAAATTTACTCTGGCATTAATAAAATAAATGTTCGCGCAACATACTATGGAATATTAATGGAACATTTTTATTATGTTAATGAATATGACAAATCACTTGCCTATTCAGATTCATTATTTGAATTAAAAAAAAATAACTCTAGTGGTGTTGATGGATATTAATTTAATTAAAGGCTTATCGTATTATGATAAAGGAAATATAAAAAAAGGAATACACTATTTGTTAAAGTCTGATTCAATTTATGATGTTGGTGAAAACTTAAACTTATAATAATTAGATAAAATGTTATTTAAAAAATTAAGAATTCATTATACTTCAATGCGAAATATTGATGGGAAAATTAGTTGCTTAAATAAATTGATAAACCATGACAGTTTAATAAACATAAAGCATGATGGCTTGGAGTCAGATATCATAAGAAACATAGAAACCCCGCAACTCCTCGCAGAGAAGGATGTCTTGATACAATCACTCAAAAAACAATGCAAAAACGCACAAGCAAAGAAACAGCTGGCTTATTGCAGTGCTGACGTTTTGCTATTGATACTCCTGTTTTATGTAAAAAGAGAGCGCTCCTATAAAAAAAACGCTTCCAGCAGTTGATGCAAAATAGAGAACGCAGCCCGCAGGGTAGGGTGTTAGATTTGCATACCAAAGAGGAAACACAAGATATTTCCTGTGATATCGTAGAAGAGTTATTAGAAAAATTAGATCGGTTTGCACGCAACAAAAAATATCTTAACTCTAGCATTTCCCTAAATAAGCGCGCAAAGGAACGACACACCAACCCCAATTACTTATCGCGGGTTATCATCCTAAAAATGGAGAAAACCTTCTAGCAGTATCTAAATGACTTACGGATTCGCTATGCTGTGAACGAGCTCAAAACAAATAAAATCTTTAGAAAATACTCCACTAAAGCAATCGCAGAAGAGTGCGGCTTTAACTCTGGTGGTACATTTTCCAGGGTATTTTATAATACTAAAGGTTTAAAGCCTTTGTATTATATAAAAAATTTAGAAAAAAATGTGGGTTATTGGTTATCTAAAAAGATCCATAATCTGTTGCCCTACAGTTTTATCTTTAGCAAGCTCAGCTTCAAATTCTTTACTACCTCTGAGTTTACTGAATAATTTTGCTCTTATTAAATAAACGAATGGCACTAGAAACGCCATCAATGGAAATATGTAAATCATTTCAATTTCATCGAGACCTTTACTCTGATTAATAACTCCCCATAATTGAAAAGCGTACATTGCTATTGGTACTAAAAGTATCCAATACCACCAATGTCTACAAGTAAAAAACCATAGTAATAATAAATATAGCGGAACAAACTTATTTACAATATACCAGGCAAAGTCAAACCAAGAGAAAAAGTCGGTATTTAATGAAAAAAAAGAAGTTTCCCAGATTTTTACTTCTGGGAAACTTTTATATAAATAGAAAACAAATGGGCTTGCTGCAATTAAAAGTACAACAAATCCACCAATAAATAATGATTTTTTATCCGTTTTGTGCTGGCCTGTTTCTGTCTCTATCGACTTGTTGTTCTGTTTGATCATTTTCTAAATTTTCTGGGGTACAAGAGGCGAATAAGCCCATTGAGAAAATTGCTACGATACATACTGTTTTGAATACTTTCATAATCTGTTTTTTTGTGAGGTTTGTATTAAACTATTGTAAGTTTAATGCTACAAAGTTATCACATAAAAGCCCAAGTCGGTGAACTATCTTCACGTTACATTTACGAGTTTGCTTAATCAATAATAATGCTGATTAAAATGAGCCCGGTTTTTGGGTGATTATTTGGAAGTTATGAAATTTTAGTATGTATTGGGTTGCAATTTATTTCACGGGCTGTAGGGTTAAGGTTCGACTTTGATCATTATTCTTTCTAATGCTTATTATAGATGATTCTTTTGGTAATAAATTTTTAATACGCTCTGGCCATTCTATAAAAGAATAATTTCCGGCGTATAAATAATCTTCAATACCCATATCTAATGCTTCTTGTTCGTTTTCTATTCTGTAAAAATCAAAATGATACACGAGCGTCTCTCCTGCTTCATATTCATTCACTAAAGAAAAGGTAGGACTGGTTATGACTTCCTGAACTCCTATTTGTTTTGCAATTTCTTTTATAAGCGTTGTTTTTCCTGCACCCATCTCACCATAAAGAAGCACCGTTTTATATGGTAATTCTTTTAAAACGTGCATAGCAACGTTTTCGATTTCTGATAGATTAAAGGTCATTTTCATAGATATAATGCGAACATATAAAAATAAAAATAGTTTTCCATCATAAAAAAGAGATTAAATACATTAAAGAAGAATATTCCTACAAATAACCTATCTAGGAGACAATGTGACGAATGGTATGACCATTTCTTCTAAGGATACGCCGCCATGTTGGTAGGTATTCCGGTAATAGCCTACATAATGATTGTAATTATTAGGATAGGCAAAGAAGAGATCTCCTTTTGCAAAAATGAAAGTACTACTCATATTGATCTTAGGTAAATGTATACTCGCAGGATCTCTAGCAGCCAGCACATCTTTTTTCTCATAGGTCAAACTCTTACCGGTCTTATAGCGTAAGTTTAAACTTGTGTTCTTATCCCCAATTACTTTACTAGGATTTTTGACGTTTATAGTACCGTGGTCTGTAGTAATTATTAATTTGAAGCCCATTTGTGCCGCTTGTTGAATAATATCCATTAACGGGCTGTTTTTAAACCAGCTCTGAGTTAATGATCTGTAAGACTTATCTGTAGACGCAAGTTCTTTAATTACTTCCATTTCAGTTTTTGAATGTGAAAGGATATCTACAAAATTGTATACGATAACGGTTAAGTCCTCATCTTTGTGTTTTTTAAAGTTATCGGCTAATTTTTTCCCTTGTTTTAGGCTGCTTATTTTGTTGTAGCTCCAGTTCAGATCTAGATGCAAACGTTTTAACTGTGCCGCTAAAAATTTATCTTCAAACATATTCTTTCCTCCTTCTTCCGTATCATTCAGCCAAAGATCTGGGTGCATCTTCTCCATATCACTAGGCATCATACCGCTAAAAATAGCATTTCTTGCATACTGAGTAGCTGATGGTAGAATACCGTAGTACATCTCTTCAGTATCTTTTTTGTAGCTATTTGCTATAAAGGGTTCAAAAGCTTTCCATTGGTCATACCTTAAATTATCTACTACAATTAAAAGTGTTGGTTTTTTTTCAGAAAGTACAGGCATTACTTTTTCTCTAAATAATGTGTGTGACATTATAGGAGCATCTGTTTGACCATCAAACCACTTTGGATAATTTTTATCAATGAATTTACAAAACTGTGTATTGGCTTCTGTTTTCTGAGATTCAAGAATTTCAAACATCCCAGTGTCTTCAATACCTTCTAATTCTAATTCCCAGTACACTAACTTTTGATACATTTCTGCCCATTCTTCATAGCTATTAATCATAGACAGGTCCATAGCAATCTTTCTGAACTCTTGCTGATAGTTAGAGGTGGTTTTTTCAGAAATAAGCCTAGAATGATCTAGGTTCTTTTTTAAACTCAATAAAATTTGATTTGGATTTACTGGTTTTATAAGGTAGTCAGCAATTTTTGAACCTATTGCTTCTTCCATAATATATTCTTCCTCACTTTTAGTAATCATTACGACAGGCAAGGACGCATTTATTTCTTTAAGTTCTGCTAGTGTTTCAAGACCCGTAAGTCCCGGCATGTTTTCATCTAAAAAGACAATATCAAAATTTTGTTCTTTAATTTCTTCCAGTGCCTCTGTTCCGCTTTGTGCAGTAGTCACTTTGTAATTTTTCTTTTCTAGAAAAATGATATGAGGTTTTAATAAATCTATTTCGTCATCAACCCAAAGTACTTTTATTTCGCTCATAATTATGTAGTTTGCCTTATTAGGCTTTAGTAATTGTTATTTATTGTCTTATTTTAATTTCATCGCAATTGACATTTATTGCGATTTATATCCCTCTAAATCTAACTTCAAAGAGAGCGTTTTACTCCTTCTGCCACGGCGAAGAGGTTGGGTGGTTGTCTTATTTTATTTCAGATTGGACTCCACAAAAACACTACCATATTAATAATTATCTATTTTATTATTTTCCAAATACCTAGTAATTAAATTTATTATTCGATTAATAACGAATGAAAGCCTATTTTTGGTACAACAAAAATGCTGTTATATTTCTTGTATGGTGTTCCGTTTAAGAAAAAATTAAGCAATTTAAATCATTCGCATATCAATTTGAATTCTAAAAGTAAAAAGTATAATAAACTTAAAATTATAAACGATCCTATCTACGGTTTTATTACCATACCTAGCACACTTATTTTTGATTTAATTGAAGACCCATACTTTCAAAGATTGCGAAGAATTTCGCAAATGGGGATGTCTTATCTAGTATATCCCGGTGCCCACCATACTCGTTTTCACCATGCACTTGGAGCTATGTTTTTAATGAACAAAGCTGTTGAAGTGCTTCGTTTTAAAGGAATTACTATTTCTGCTGAAGAAAAAGAGGCATTGCTAGTTGCTATTTTATTACATGATATTGGACATGGACCATTCTCACATGCCATGGAACACAGCATTGTCGATGGGGGTGCTCACGAAGAGATTTCGTTGCTTTTTATGGAGGCTTTAAACAAAAAGTTTAACGGAAACTTAACACTCGCAATTACGATTTTCAAAGACGAATATGATCGAAAGTTTTTACATCAGTTAATTTCTAGTCAACTGGATATGGATAGACTAGACTATTTGAGAAGGGATAGTTTTTATACAGGGGTTAGTGAAGGTTCTGTAAATAGCGAAAGACTTATTGCCATGCTTCATGTAAAGGACGATAGGTTAGTGGTGGAAGAAAAAGGAATTTATTCTGTAGAAAAATTTATAGTAGCTCGCAGGTTAATGTATTGGCAGGTGTATTTGCATAAGACGGGTCTCGTTGCTGAGCAATTACTTGTAAAGATTTTGCAGCGCGCTAAACAATTGGTGTATCAAGGACAAGAAGTGTCTGCAAGCCACGCGCTCTCTTATTTTTTACAAAAACAAATTACGGTAGCGCAGTTTTCTAACGACATACTTGATATATTTTCACAATTAGATGATTATGATGTTTTAGGGGCATTAAAGTCTTGGCAGTATCACGACGATTTTGTCTTAAGCAAGCTTTCAAAAATGCTTCTTAACAGAAAATTATTAAAAATTAAAATTAAGAATGATGAAATTCCTGAACAGTTTTTGTTAAATAAATTAGAAAAAACAATGTCGATATTTCAGATTTCTAGAGAAGAAGCGTCTTTCTTTGTGTTTGCCGGATCCATATCAAATCAAGCGTACCGTATGGATAAGGACACTATTAACTTGCTTACAAAGTCTGGTAAAGTAGTAGATGTGGCAAAGGCGAGTGATCAATTAAACCTAGAAGCCTTGTCCAAACAAGTGACTAAATATTATCTATGCTATCCGAAAACCAATTAATTGAGGTTTTTTTCTATTTTTGCAGGTAGGTCAGATTTGAGCAATAAGCCATTAAATCATTAAAAAGATCTTAAATACCTAACTATAACCAATTAAATGAAATTTACAGCAACCCAAATAGCGGGGATTCTTGAAGGCGATGTAGACGGCGATGGGGCGACAGAAGTTTCTAAACTAGCAAAAATAGAAGAAGGCCTTCCTGGAAGCCTAACGTTCTTAGCAAATCCCAGATACACCTCTTACATTTACACAACTAAGGCGTCCATAACCATAGTTAACAAAGATTTTAATCCAGAACAAGCCTATACGACTACTCTTATTAGAGTGGATGACGCTTATAAATCATTTTCAAAATTACTTGAATATTACAATCAAGTAAAAATGAACAAAACAGGTATTGAGCAGCCATCCTTTATTTCAGAAACAGCAATAACTGGAGAAAATCTATATTTAGGAGCCTTTGCTTATATTGGAGACAATGTTACAATAGGTAATAATGTAAAAATTTATCCGCATTCATACATAGGGGATAATGTAACAATTGGCAATAATTGCGTCATATTCGCTGGAGCTAAAATTTATTCTGAAAGTGAAATTGGTAATAGCTGTGTTATAAACAGTGGTGTGATTTTAGGAGCAGATGGTTTTGGTTTTTCTCCAAATGACAATGGAGAATTTGCAAAAATACCTCAAACAGGCAATGTGATTTTAGAAGACCACGTAGACGTTGGAGCGGGCACAACAATAGATAGAGCCACATTAGGTTCTACTATTATCAGACAAGGAGTAAAATTAGACAATCAAATTCAAATTGCTCATAATGTTGAAATTGGCAGAAACACAGCAATTGCTGCGCAAACAGGGATTGCCGGTTCTACAAAAATTGGAGAGAATTGTTTAATAGGTGGACAAGTTGGTTTTGCAGGACATATAATTATTGGAAATAATGTGCGTATTCAAGCACAAAGTGGAATTGGAAAAAACATTAAAGACAATGAAACGGTTCAAGGATCACCAGCTTTTGGCTATGGTGATTGGAATAAAAGTTATGTTCATTTTCGCAATCTACCAAAAATAATGGATCGCTTAAATTCAATCGAAAAAAAAATAGATAATGAGTAATAATCTTATGAAGCAATGTACGTTAAGTAAGGAAATTTCTCTTACTGGTGTAGGTTTACATACAGGTAAAGAAGTAACACTAACTTTTAAGCCGGCACCTGAAAATACAGGATATATCTTTGTTAGAAATGATATAGAAGGAAGCCCCATTATTGAAGCGGATGCAAACTATGTCACCAATACACAACGAGGTACTAATCTTGAAAAAAATGGTGTAAAGATTCAAACATCAGAGCACGTCTTAGCTGCATTAGTTGGACTTGAAGTTGATAATTGTATTCTAGAACTCAATGCGTCTGAACCACCAATTATGGATGGTTCTTCTAAGTTTTTTGTTGAGGCAATTGAAAAAGCAGGAATTGTACAGCAAAATGCAAATCGAGAAGAATACTTGGTTACTGAGGTTATCAACTATCTAGATGAGGAAACGGGTAGCGAAATTACAATTATCCCAGCAGATGAATACCAAGTAACAACAATGGTAGATTTTGGAACCAAAGTATTAGGTACCCAAAATGCATCCATTAAACATATTTCAGATTTTAAATCTGAAATAAGCGAAAGTCGTACCTTTAGTTTTTTACATGAAATAGAGACCTTACTAGACCACGGTCTAATTAAAGGGGGTGATTTAAACAATGCCATTGTTTATGTAGATAAAGCATTGTCTCCAAAGACAATGGAAAAACTACGACATGCTTTTGGGAAAGATAATATTTCAGTAAAACCAAACGGTATTTTGGATAACTTAACTTTGCATTATCCCAACGAAGCTGCGCGCCACAAATTATTAGATGTTATTGGCGATTTAGCATTAATAGGAACTCGCATTCGCGGAAAGGTAATCGCTAATAAACCGGGACACTATGTAAACACTCAATTTGCTAAGAAACTTTCCAAAATAATAAAAATGGAAAGTCGAAATAAGATACCAACATTCGATTTGAAAAAAACACCGGTAAAGGATGTGAATCAAATTATGGATATGCTTCCGCATAGACCCCCATTTTTATTTGTAGACAAAATTTTAGAGCTTTCAGAAAATCACGTGGTTGGCTTAAAAAATGTAACTATGAACGAACCATTTTTTATAGGGCACTTCCCTGGAGCTCCTGTAATGCCTGGAGTTCTTATTGTAGAAGCAATGGCGCAAACGGGTGGGATTCTTGCACTTAGTACCGTTCCAGATCCTGAAAACTACTTGACTTATTTTATGAAAATTAATAATGTTAAGTTCAAACAACAAGTAAACCCTGGTGACACATTAATTTTTGATTTAAAATTAATGACTCCAATTCGCCGTGGCATAGTTCTTATGAACGGGGTGGCATATGTAAATGAGAAAGTAGTCGCACAAGCAGAACTAATGGCACAGATTGTCAAAACTAAAAATATATAAATGAACTGAGTATTTACAAAAACTTCGTTCAAAAGAAAGAATTGTAATTGCAAGCAGATTTTATCCATACTAAATAAGAAAAAAGAAATGAACCAACCATTAGCTTACGTTCATCCAGGAGCCAAGATTGCAAAAAATGTAGTTATTGAGCCATTTACGACTATTCACAACAATGTAATTATTGGAGAGGGTACTTGGATTGGTTCAAATGTTACTATTATGGAAGGCGCAAGAATTGGAAAGAATTGCAACATCTTTCCGGGTGCCGTAATTAGTGCCATTCCTCAGGATTTGAAATTTAATGATGAAGATACCATCGTAGAGATTGGTAATAATGTAACCATACGAGAATACGTTACTATTAATCGTGGAACCGTAGATAGAGGTAAGACTGTAATTGGTAATAATTGCCTTATTATGGCCTATTGCCACATCGCTCACGATTGCATCGTGGGTGATAATTGTATTTTCTCAAACAATAGTACTCTTGCAGGTCACTGCACCGTAGGAGATTTTGTAATACTAGCAGGTATGACAGCAGTACACCAATTTTGTATGGTAGGGAATCACGCTTTTGTAACCGGAGGATCTTTGGTAAGAAAAGATGTACCACCTTTTGTAAAAGCTGCGCGTGAACCTTTATCTTATGTAGGTATTAATTCTATTGGTTTAAGACGAAGAGGGTATACGCCAGAGAAAATTAGAGAAATACAAAATATATACAGACTGCTGTATCAAAAAAATTATAACAATACCCAAGCCTGCGAAATTATTGAAGCTGAAATGGAAGCAACTCCAGAGCGAGATGAAATTTTGCAGTTTATTAAAAATGCCAAACGTGGTATTATGAAGGGATATTTTAGCAATAGCTGAAAAAATTAGGGATTTGTAAAAGCAAAATAAAAGTAAGAATATTAGACTTCAGAAATAATTCTGAATTTTAAACTAAAAAGATACCCGCCTTTGCGGGCATTACTATGGCAACAAGCTCAGATATTAGAAAAGGATTGTGCATTAAGTACAACAACGATATTTATAAAATCATCGAATTTTTACACGTGAAACCTGGAAAAGGCCCTGCGTTTGTAAGAACAAAATTAAAAAGCGTGACCAACGGTAAAGTAGTGGACAATACTTTTTCTGCAGGACATAAAATCGAAGACGTACGTGTGGAGACGCACAAATTTCAATATTTATACAACGATGGAGATTTCTATCACTTTATGAATGAAGCAGACTATACACAAATTAGGCTTGTTGAAGCTTCTCTTGACACTCCAGAGCTAATGAAAGAAGGAGAAGTAGTAACGGTGACAATAAATTCTGAAGACAATTCACCTTTATCGGTAGAATTACCTGCTAGCGTCATTTTAGAAGTAAAGTCAACAGAGCCAGGTATTAAAGGAAATACTGCGACAAATGCAACAAAACCGGCCATCATGGAAACTGGAGCCGAAGTAAATGTGCCATTGTTTATAAATGAAGGAGATAAGATTAAAATTGAAACTGAAAAGGGAACTTATAAAGAACGGATAAAGGAGTAAAACTTAAATATATATATTAAACCCATCCCAACAAGATATCATAGACGGTAATTGCAGTCAATAAAATTAAATTATTAAAAATGAAAAAAATTTTAGGAATAGTACTCGCACTATTTTTAGCAGCTTGTGGAGGAGATGATGAAACTCAACCACCTCAAGAAACTACAATAGATCCAAGCACAAGTATAGTTGATATTATAAATATCACAGATTTTGGGGCAGAAGTTTCAGTGGCATTGCTAGCAAACGAGAACGACCTTATTACTGAAAAAGGAGTGGTTTGGAGTACAAATACAAATCCTACGATTGAGGACAGTATAGTAAGTGGTGGTTCAGGAAACGGTGGTTTTAATGTAACCATTACGGGTCTAGAAAGCGGAACCCAATATAATGTACGTTCCTTTATTACTATTGGGGAAAGCACTATTTACAGTAGCTCGATGTCTTTTAGCACGACAAATAGTTGTTTTAGTAATGTTTTTGAAGGGAGTATAAGATTGGAAACTCAAACAGAAGTTGAAGCCTTTGGAGCAATAGGTTATTGCAAAGTAAGTGGTGGATTACAAATAGGAACACTTTTTAATGACGATGAAAGAATAACAGATATATCTACATTGTCAAGTATAAAAGAAGTTAGATTTTTAACAATTAATAATACCTTATTAAATAATTTAAACTCTTTACAAAACCTTGTAAAGACTGAAATTGTCTCAATGTCTGACAATGTGAATATGTTAAATATAGATGGTTTATCAAATGTAACCTCTCCTATTTATAAAATAAGAATAACAAATCACTCATTACTTCAAAATTTAGATGGGCTCTCCGGACTGGTTTCTATGGATGCTAATTATGCGGGTAGTCTCATGATTTTTAATAACGCTTCTTTAGAAAACATTGATGGGTTGTTAGGAATTACTAGATGGTCTTATGGTGGTATAAGAATTAAATTAAATCCATTATTAACTAATTTAGATGGTTTGTCAAATATTAATGAAATAGAGGTTGTTGATATTAGTATTGAAAGTAACAACTCGTTGTCAAATATTGATGGTTTATCAAACTTTGCTTTTCGAGAAGATACTAATTTTGGAATAAGAAACAATCCTTTATTGAATAACATCGATGTGTTTTCAAACGTAACTTCGTTGGGGGGTTTTTACATGGAAGAATCACCTGGCATAGAAAATTTGAATGCACTCAGCAACCTTTCAAGCTTAGGTAGTTTGATCATTGAAGAAAATGAATCACTAAATAGTATTTCTGATTTAGCAAATTTAGACAGTCTTGGTTCTCTATACATAAGAGGCAATAGTTCTTTACAAAATTTAAATGGTTTAGAAAATTTGTCTACTATTGATTTATCTTTTCTTGTTAGAAATAATAATTTATTATTAGATTTTTGTGCCATAACAACACTTATCGTAGGAGGAGGTTTAAATGGTGAGTATATTGTTTCAAACAACGCCTACAACCCAACCCAACAAGATATCATAGACGGTAATTGCAGTCAATAAGTCATTCTGAATAGTAGATTAACGTTTAAATATTAAATAAATCCCATCACAATGATTATTGTGATGGGATTTTTTATATTTGGTAACCGAATAATTTAACAATGAAATTTCCAAAACCTAAAACACTTCAAGACATTGCAACCATACTTAATTGCGACTTTGTTGGTAATGCAAACTTTCCTGTTTTAGGGATGAATGAAATACACGTGGTGCAGCCGGGAGACATTGTTTTTGTAGACCACCCTAAGTACTATCAAAAGGCACTAGAATCTGCCGCTACTATTGTACTTATTAATAAAAAAATAGCGTGTCCAGAAGGTAAAGCTTTGTTAATTTCAGAAGAACCTTTTAACGATTTCAACAAACTTACAAATCATTTTAATCCGTTTGTCCAAGCACGAGCCGTTATTGCAGACTCCGCAATCATTGGAAAGAATACTGTTGTCCAACCCAATGTTTTTGTTGGGAACAATGTAAAAATTGGTGATGACTGTTTAATCCATAGCAATGTTGTTATTTATGACAATACGGTTATAGGTAATGGGGTAACCATCCATGCAGGAACCGTTCTGGGTGCAGATGCCTTTTATTTTAAAAACAGACCTGAGAAATTTGACAAATTATTAAGTGGTGGTAATGTAGTAATAGAAGATAATGTAGAGATTGGAGCGCTATGTACTATTGATAAAGGAGTAACTGCCTCTACCACGATTGGGGAGGGGACTAAAATAGACAATCAAGTACACGTGGGACACGATACCGTTATAGGAAAACGTTGTTTAATAGCTGCACAAGTGGCAATCGCAGGATGTGTTCTCATTGAAGATTTTGTTACTCTTTGGGGACAAGTGGGTATTACCAGTGGTGTTACCATTGGGGAGAAAGCTATTGTTTCTGGGCAAAGTGGGGTGAGCAAATCATTACCCGGACACAAATCATACTTTGGATCTCCAGCAGACGAATTCAGAGTAAAATACAAAGAGCTGGCATCCATACGGCTGATTCCAGATATAATTGAAAAACTAGACAATTTATAATGAGTAAAAGCGCAAAAGAAATCGTTAAAGGATTTTACAATAGAGATTTTCTTAATGATCACGATACATTAGAAGACTACATCCATCCAGAAATTGTATTAATCTGGAATAGTACTGAAGGGTTAACAATCATGCGTATTGCTGATCTCGTGGATATGTTTAAAGAAATTAAAAGAACGTATGTAGATTTAAGAATGGAAACAAGTCACGTATTAGAAGATGGCAATCACGTTACCATTCGCTATAAGTACTACGTGCGTACCATAGAGAATCCAGATGAAGAATTGGGTATCGCACATTTTATAGCCATTTGGGAAGTAAAAGATGGAAAACTTTTTCGTGGTCATCAAATTAGTCAACCCGTTATGAGTATCGATGATACTAGTGGTTCGTACGACAAAGTAAAAGTATAAAGTTCTTTTATGAGCATTACAAAAATACTACCTTTGCAAAACTTAAATTTGGGTTTAATTTTTATATAAAAATCAACTATAATTTAGGCTAAGTCACAAAAACGAAAAAATCATTTTTTAATACAATAAAGACAATATGAGTGTTTTAGTTAATAAGGATTCAAAAATAATTGTTCAAGGATTTACAGGAAGTGAAGGCACATTTCACGCAGGTCAAATGATTGACTATGGTACTAATATTGTTGGTGGTGTAACTCCAGGAAAAGGAGGGCAAACACACCTTGATAAGCCTGTTTTTAATACGGTTGCTCAGGCAGTTAAAGAAGTGGGAGCAGACACGACTATTATTTTTGTACCGCCAGCTTTTGCCGCAGATGCGATTATGGAAGCTGCAGATGCAGGAATTAAAGTGATAATAACAATTACTGAAGGAATTCCTGTTGGGGATATGATAAAGGCTGCTAATTACATTAAAAGTAGAGATTGCAGATTAATTGGCCCTAACTGTCCAGGGGTAATCACTCCAGGGGAGGCTAAAGTAGGAATTATGCCAGGTTTCGTATTTAAAAAAGGAACTGTTGGAATCGTTTCAAAATCTGGAACGTTAACTTATGAGGCAGCAGACCAAGTGGTAAAGCAAGGATTAGGTATTACAACCGCTATTGGTATTGGTGGAGATCCAATTATTGGAACCACAACAAAAGAAGCGGTAGAAATGTTAATCAACGATCCAGAAACGGAAGCGGTGGTAATGATTGGCGAGATTGGTGGTCAACTCGAAGCAGATGCTGCGCTCTGGTATAAAGCGAGTGGAAGTAAAAAACCTGTAATTGGTTTTATTGCAGGAGAAACTGCTCCAGCTGGAAGAACAATGGGTCACGCAGGTGCCATCGTGGGTGGAAGTGATGATACCGCACAGGCTAAAAAGAAAATTATGCGCGAATGCGGAATTCACGTAGTAGAATCCCCTGCAGAAATTGGCAAAAAAGTTGCTGAGGTGATGGGATAATATTGTAGAAATAACAATCTAAAGCCCTGCTTAAATAGCGGGGCTTTTTTTATATTTGAGATAATTCTTAATAAAGGTACTTATTAACATTAACCGCATATTTAACGGAATCGAAATATGAAATTACTTGAAGGAAAAACAGCGATCATTACCGGCGGAAGTCGTGGCATAGGAAAGGGCATCGTCGAAGCATTTATAAAACACGGGGCAAATGTTGCTTTTACCTATAATTCTTCTTCAGAAGCAGCCGAAGCATTGGCAGCCGAAATGTCAAAAACAGGCTGCAAAGCAAAATCATATAAAAGTGATGCGGCAGATTACGAACAAGCTCAAAAATTAGCGACCGATGTCTTAGAGGATTTTGGGAGTATTGATATTCTCGTGAACAATGCAGGCATTACAAAAGACAATTTGTTAATGCGAATGAGTGAAGCCGATTTTAACAATGTAATAAAAGTAAATTTAAACTCTGTTTTTAATATGACCAAGGCCGTGCAACGCACTATGCTTAAACAACGCAAAGGATCTATTATCAATATGAGTTCGGTTGTTGGAGTAAAAGGAAATGCGGGTCAGGCTAACTATGCCGCATCAAAAGCAGGGATCATTGGATTTTCAAAATCAGTTGCTTTGGAGTTGGGATCACGCGATATACGAAGTAATGTAATTGCTCCTGGTTTTATTGAAACTGAAATGACCGGAAAACTAGATGAAGCTAAGGTTCAATCTTGGAGAGAAGCAATCCCGTTAAAAAGAGGAGGCTCTCCAGAAGACATTGCAAATGCTTGTGTCTTTTTAGCAAGTGATTTGTCGGGTTATATTACAGGACAGGTATTAAACGTTGATGGCGGAATGCTTACTTAGATAAAAGTCGATAGTTGGAAGTTTAGAGTTTTACTATTTACAACAAACGGCGAACTATAAAACAAGAACCCTAAATCTTCAAGCCTTGTCTCCAGAAACCATACTTTATATTGTATTTGCCGCGATAGTCTCCATTATTGTATCTGTGTTTATGTATGGATACAAAACCAAATACAGAGGCAAATTAAGATGGCTTTTTGGAATCCTTAGAGGTATTACAATCTTTAGCATTTTACTGCTAATCATTAATCCAAAATTTAAAAGCGAGACCTATACAACATATAAACCAAAACTTTCAGTAGTATTGGACAACTCTTTTTCAATCAATGAATTAAATCAAACTGAAAATGTAAAATATGTAAAGGGTTTACTTGCCGAAAGTTCTGAGCTTTCCACTAAATTCGATATTGCTTATTTTCAATTTGGGACAAGCTTTAAGGGGGAAGATTCCCTGTCTTTTGATGAAAATAATACGAACATTTCAAGTGTCTTTAATTCCGTTGCTGAAATTTTTGATACTGAAATAGCCCCCACTATTTTAGTGACGGATGGAAATCAAACCATTGGAACTGACTATGAATTTGCTACCAATCAACTTAAAAACCCGGTATACCCAATAATTCTTGGCGATTCCATAAAGTATAAAGATTTAAAAATACAGCAACTGAATACCAATAGATATGCTTTTTTAAAAAATCGATTTCCAGTGGAAGTGGTGTTGGTGTATAGTGGTACTGAAAGTGTTAGTTCAAGATTTACTATAACTCAGGGATCTGCCGTATTGTTTAATCAAAACGTTGCCTTTTCTGAAAGGAACAATTCTAAAACAATTAACCTTACACTGCCCGCTACAAAAGTTGGACTACAGCGCTATACAGCTTCGATTGTTCCTTTGGAAGATGAAAAAAACAAAGTGAATAATAACAAACGTTTTGCAGTTGAGGTGATCGATGAAGCGACCAATGTCCTTATTGTAAGTGATATTATCCATCCAGATTTAGGAATGCTTAAAAAAGCCATTACAACGAACGAACAGCGCACGGTTACATTTAAAAAATCTTCAGAAGCTGCTTCAATATTAAATGAGTATCAATTGATAATCTTGTACCAACCCGATCGAGAGTTTACTTCGGTTTACCGAGAAATTCAAAGGCTGAATAAAAACACCTTCGCTATAACAGGAACAAAAACCGATTGGGATTTTCTAAATTCAGCTCAAAATTATTATACAAAAGACGTCACCAATCAAACCGAGGATCCCAGCGCATTGTTAAACCCAAATTATGGGATATTTGCAATAGATGATATTGGCTTTGATGACTTTCCGCCCTTACAAACACTGTTTGGTCAATTAACAGTTGAGGTTCCTCACGAAACTATTTTAGAGCAAACGATAGATGGTATTCCTAGCGAAAGCCCCTTACTTGCCACCATTGAGATTAATAACACCCGACACGCGATTTGGGATGGCGAATCTCTTTGGAAATGGCGTGCACAATCCTATCTTAAAGGAAAAAGTTTTGAGGACTTTGATGATTTTGTAGGGAAAATGGTACAGTATTTAGCCTCTAATAAACGCCGGAGTAGATTAGAGGTTAGCAGTGAAACCTTTTATCACAATAACAATCCAATAAAAATTTCCGCACAATATTTTGACAAGAGTTTTGTTTTTGACAATAGGGTTTCGCTTTCAATTTCAGTACTAAATACAGAGTCTAAAAAGAGAGAGACGTTCCCAATGTTGCTTAAAAACAACTATTTTGAGGTTGATTTAAACACCTTAGAGGCTGGTGAATATGCATATACTATTTCAGTCACTAACGAGGAGGTAGCGCGCAGTGGTAGCTTTACGATACTTGAGTTTAATATCGAACAACAGTTCTTAAACGCCAACATTGCAAAATTAAGCAGAGTTGCTGAAAAAACTAGAGGAAAGGCTTACTTTCCGGGGCAAGTTGATGATTTAATTAACGATTTATTAGCAGATGAAACCTACGTTTCAGTACAAAAAAGTGAACAAAAAGTAGTATCTTTAATCGATTGGAAATTCTTGTTAGGACTCATTGTTTTGGCGCTGTCCTTAGAATGGTTTACTAGAAAATTTAACGGTCTTATATAAATTAAAATTAATCAAATAGCTGCCTGTCTTTACGGGTGAAAAAAATGGAAAAAATACCTAAAATCGGAATACCCGTAATTATTGTTGTCGTATTATTAATAATATTATTGGCAAAATCTGCGGTAACTATTGACTCTGGAGAGGCCGGAGTGCTTTATAAAACTTTTAATAATGGTGTTGTAACAGATGAGCCACCATTGGGTGAAGGTTTTCACATCATAGCACCTTGGAATAAAGTGTATGTTTATGAAGTGAGACAGCAAGAATTATTCGAAAAAATGAAAGTTTTATCGTCTAATGGACTTGAAATACAAATCGACGCATCTGCTTGGTATGAGCCTGTTTATAATGAATTAGGTAACCTACACCAAAGTCTAGGAGAAAACTACTTGCAGCGTGTTATACAGCCTGCAATTCGTTCTGCTGCAAGAAGTGTTGTAGGGCGTTATACACCAGAACAATTGTACAGTAGTAAACGTGATGCAATCCAAGATGAAATTTTTGCTGAGACAAAAACAATTCTTGCTAAGCAATATGTACAATTAAACGAAGTGTTGGTGCGTGATGTTACTTTACCAAACACTATTAAAGACGCTATTGAACGTAAATTGAAGCAAGAGCAAGAATCTTTAGAATATGAGTTTAGACTTGTTACTGCCGCAAAAGAAGCTGAAAAAGTAATTATTGAGGCGGAAGGTAAAGCAGAATCAAACAGAATTTTGAGCGCATCACTAACAGATAAAATCCTACAGGATAAAGGGATTGATGCTACTATAAAATTGTCTGAATCTCCAAATACTAAGGTGATCATTATTGGAGGTGGAGAAAGTGGTATGCCTTTGATACTAGGAGATAACTAATAAAAGAACACTATAAAAAACCACTTTCTATTTTAGAGAGTGGTTTTTTTATGTCCAACAGTCAAGCTATGCACCTTGAAAATGCGGCAAATTCTTCAAACATTAAATTTCATAGCAAACAAAGATCATCTTGAAAACCCCTGTTGCCTTAATTCAATTACTCCATTTATTTTACATCAAAATATAGAAGGCTCCTTACCGTTACCAGCTCCTCATTTTATCGAAAAGATAAAAGAGTATTTTAGCACTACTTTACAAATAGCACAAATAAGCATCTTTAAAACTTTATGTTACTATGAATTTCCACACAAGAAAATGGATTAAGCCAGAAGATTTAAATCCCAACGGCACCCTATTTGGAGGCAGGTTGTTGCAATGGATCGATGAGGAAGCAGCATTGTACGCTATTATACAGCTAGAAAACCAAAACACGGTCACTAAATACATTAGCGAAATTAATTTTAGAAGTTCTGCTAAGAAGGGCGATATAATAGAGATAGGATTACAACCTATTAAATATGGAAGAACCTCTTTGACGCTGGCTTGCGAAGTGCGAAATAAAATGACCCGAGCATCGATCATTACTATTGACACCATAATTATGGTAAGTCTGGGTCCTGACAGAAAACCTCAAGCACACGGTAAAACCAAAATAGAATATGTGAAAGATAGGTTTACTGACGGCTAATTGGCGCTTATTTATTCTTACCAGTGAGGCCACCAAAGTCACTGCCAGATGGGCTTTCAAATAATTCCAGTCCAAAATAAGGAATGGCTGCTATCAAGTGGTCAAAAATATCTGCCTGAATGCGTTCGTAGTTTTCCCACGTTTTGTCATAACTAAAACAAAATATTTCAATAGGAATCCCTTTATCTGTAGGTTGTAAGTGGCGAACCATTAAAAATAGATCTTGATTGATGAGTTTGTTTTCAAGAAGAAACGATTCCGCATAATTTCTGAAGATGCCTAAATTGGTTTGGTTCCTTCCGTTAATAAGAAACGCTTTATCTGCTTGTATCGCAGCATTGTGTTTTAACAGGTCTTTTTCCCGATGTTCTATATAAGGGGCAATAAGCTGTATCTTTTTCAGGGCGTCTAATTTTTCAGCATCCATAAAATGTATGGTATTCTGTTTTATAAATAGAGAGCGTTTTATCCTTCTGCCTTTGCTTTCTTGCATGCCACGCCAGTTCTGGAAAGAATCTGCAATAAGGCTGTAGGTTGGAATTGTAGTAAACGTATTGTCAAAATTTTGAACTAGAACTGTGGCGAGGTTTATTTCAGTAACATACCCATCTGCACCGAATTTGCTAAACGTAATCCAATCTCCAATGCGCACAATATCATTAACAGAAACCTGAATGCTTGCAACAAAGCCAAGAAGCGTATCCTTAAAAATTAATAACACAATGGCAGAAGTTGCCCCCAATGTAGCAATACTTCCAAAATTAAAATCAAACAACAGGGTCACAAAAAAGAAAATACCAATACCCCAAGCAAAAATCATCATCACCTGCACGTAACTCTGTATGGGTTTGTCGTGATATCTTTCTCTAGTTTCAGCATAATTCTTTAAGGTTCTTAAAATACTTCTAAACGCTAATATAGATAAGACCGTTCCATATAACTTTAACCCTGTGATCCCTAAGGCAGCGACGGCCTGATAGTCTTTAAATACAATGGGAATGATAAAAAAGAAGATTGAAATAGGTACAAAATGCGCAATAAAACGCGGGAAATTACTTTCCATTAAGAAATCGTCAAAAGTCTTGGTATTGCTATCGCCAAAAAGCTTGACTACCTGTATAATTAATTTCCGGGTAATAATATCTAAAAGGGTTGCTATTATTGTAACCACTAAAAGAACAATGGCTATTACAAGAATGTTTGCCAGCGTTTCGTTCATATCAAAACTTCCAAGATAGTCTTGAAAGGATTCATAAAGACGTGTTACAGTTTCTTTATTCATTTCTTAGGTTTTAATGCCAAAACAGCTTGTTTTTTTTTCTCAGCGCTATGATGGCAACTTGTTCTATCTTTATTTTGTAAGCTGTTTTTTTGATATCTACTCATTTGAAAGCCTGCCACGAGACAGCCTATTTCTTAGGTAAATATTTTTGGTCTGCGTAAAAGGGACCAAAAGGTAAGATAGAGCAAAGTACTACAATAACCAGAATCTTAACACTCCAATTTAGTACTTGACTCATATAAACTGCTCCAGCAATATACAGCAGAAATAAAACACCGTGCGCCATTCCAACTATTTGCACCATTTCTGGGACATCCCAAATATATTTCAACGGCATCGCAATACCCAACAAGAGTAAGAAAGACATAGCCTCAAGAATACTAATTATCCTAAAACCTTTTACCGATATATTCATTTTTATAAATTTTATGCAAAGATAATTGAATAGCTTTATGCTTATATATTTTAAGAAAACTTTACCTTAATATCTAGGTTAATGTGGTTATATTTCTGATTGTTAAACCAACAATGAATAAATCCTATGCAAAAGACTTTTCTACTGCCGCTATTAGTCCTTCCACTTCTTTTTTCTTCTTGTGATAAAAAGAGTGAAACTACAGAAGAAGAAACAACCGAATTCAAACTAGACTATGAAAAGTTTACTTTAGAAAATGGTCTAGAAGTAATATTACACGTGGATAAAAGCGATCCTATTGTTGCGGTAGCAACGGTAATGCATGTAGGTTCTAATCGCGAAAAACCCGGGAAAACTGGTTTTGCACATTTCTTTGAACACATGTCTTTTAATGATTCTGAAAATGTACCCGTGGGCGCCAACCGAAAAATGATCCCAGAATGGGGTGGAAGCCGAAATGGAGGCACTTGGAGCGATGGTACCATCTATTATGAAGTAGTGCCTAAGGATGCCTTCGAAAAAATATTGTGGATAGACAGTGATCGTTTTGGATATATGCTCAATACCGTTACAAAAGAAGCGTTGGAGCGGGAAAAACAAGTCGTTAAAAATGAAAAACGCCAGCGTGTTGATAATGCACCCTACGGTTATACAGACGAAATCATCAGAAAAAACTTGTATCCTGCAGGACATCCATATAGTTGGACGGTAATTGGAGCGTTACCAGATCTGCAAGCTGCAACCTTAGAAGATGTAAAAGAATTTTACCGTGAATATTATGGTGCAGCAAATGCGTCTTTAGTAATTGCTGGTGATATTGAAATTGAAGAAACAAAAGAGCTTGTAAAAAAATGGTTTGGTGAAATTCTAAGTGGTCCAGAAGTAGCAGCTTTAAACCCAATGCCCGTAACGCTTACTGAAACTAAATCCTTGTATTTCAAGGATAATTTTGCCAAACTACCAGAATTGAGAATGGTGTTTCCAACGGTTGAAAACTATAACCAAGATTCCTACGCACTTCAAGTTTTAGGACAGTTATTAAGCGGAAGTAAAAAAGCAGCACTGTATAAAAGTATTGTGGAAGAAAAGAAATTAGCGCCACGTGTTTATTCGTATCAAAATAGCAGCGAATTAGCAGGTGAATTTGTGATACAAGTGCGCGGTAATGAGGGCGTACCATTAGATAATGTAAAGGCAGCCATAGATCAAGGGCTCCTAAACTTTGAAACCAACGGATTTACAGATAATGAGCTCACCAGAATCAAAGCGGAATTAGAAACTCAGGTATATGAAGGCGTTGCTACGGTATTGAACAAGGCATTCCAACTAGTTTCCGATAATGAATTTGCAGGTGATCCAGAACGAACCATTAAGGATACAGATATTATTAAAAACCTTAAGCGTGAAGATATTATGGCGGTGTATCAAAAATACATCAAGGGTAAACATTATATAATGACCAGCGTCATTCCTAAAGACACACCAGAGCTTGCCATTAGCGATGCTAAAGAGGCTACTGTCTGGATTGAAGAAGTAGCTACTATGGCGGCAAGCGAAGAAGTAAGCCAAGGAGCAGAGGCAGTGTATGAAAAAACCCCTTCAAAATTTGATAGGTCTGAGCCTGCTTTTAGAGACGCCCCACTTTTAAAAATGCCAGAGGTTTGGACAGCAAGTTTAGAAAATGGTATGAACCTTTACGGAATCGAAAACAACGAACTGCCCTTGGTTAACTTTGAAATATCCATTACCGGGGGACACAGCCTAGATCCTGAAGGAAAAGCAGGCATCGCTTCTTTAATGGCAGACTTAATGAACGAAGGAACTAAAACGAAGACTGCGGCAGCGTTGGAAGAGGCCGTTGGTCTTTTAGGTTCAAGCATCTATATAGGTTCCGGTGCTGATGAAATTTTTATTAGCGGAAACTGTCTTGCAAGAAATTTTGATGCAACGATACAATTGGTAGCAGAAATGATTTTAGAGCCACGTTGGGATGAAACAGAATTCAATCGTTTAAAACAGGAATTGCTTACTTCACTAAAAGGAAGAGAAGCAAACCCAACCGCTATTGCGGCCATCAATTTTAGTAAATTATTATACGGAGAAAATCACCCTTATGGAATCCCAACCAACGGTACTTTAGAAACGGCTGAAAATATCACTTTAGAAGATGTAAAAGCGTTCTATAAAAACCTCAGTCCAAAAGCAACAAGCTTTCACGTAGTAGGAAGTATAGACCAAGCTAAGGTAAGCAATACATTAAGTTCTTTGGAGAAAAATTGGACTGGTGATACAATTACAATGCCTGCGATGGAAATTACAACAAACGATATTGCGGGTAATTTGTACTTTATAGATGTCCCCAATGCAAAACAATCGGTCTTGTATATTGGCAACGTTTCACTTTCAACAAACGATCCAGCGGCTCAGAAATTAGATTATGCAAACGAAATTTTAGGAGGTGGTTCTAGTGGACGTTTATTTCAAACATTGCGAATAGAGAAAGGATATACATATGGTGCCTACTCATACTTACCCAATCGCATGGATAAAGGAGCCTTCACAATTACCTCGAGTGTTCGTGCCAATGCAACCTTGCCATCACTAGAGATCATTGAGGATATGGTCAAAGAATACGGCCCAGGGTTTACCCAGGAAGATGTTGAACTAACGAAGAATAAAATAGTAAAAGCAAACACCCGTGCTTTTGAGTCTTTTAGAGCAAAAATTGGATTGCTAAGCAACATTAGCAAATACGATAAGCCCCTCAACTATGTAGACAAAGAACAAGCGCTACTTGCCAATATGAGTTTAGAAGATTTTAAAGCCACCATCAACAAACACATAGCTGAAAATGCGATGGTGTATCTAGTAGTAGGAGACAAGGCAACACAATTGAGTCAGGTTAAAAAGCTGGGTAAAAATGTTATCGAGTTGGATATCTACGGAAATGAACTGTAGCCAAAAGCCTTCATTATTAGCGAAAATTCTTTAGAGAAATTAAACAAAAAACGCTGCCGGAAAATAACGAAAGCACAACAAATAACTAAGATAAAAAACATCCCTTTTCTTCGTTAAAGACCGATCGTAATAGGCTAGGCGCAGCTTTTTATAGGGATGCTTTGCGACTTTTTTATTCATTCTATTTTCTAGTCTTAACATACCGGGCAAATTCATTTCAATTGTATGGAATGATTGGTCCTGTTTTCTATAACTGCATCCAACCTAGAAGGTTCGCACATTGAGAACATCTCAAAGACAAGGTGATAAGCCCCTTTTTTGTGGATTGTGGAGTTCCTTAAAAATATACTGCTCCAAGCAGCTATTATTTATCAAAACGAGTAGATCCAAAGGGCAATGGGTGCTATGCCCTACAAACCAACTGCTGTAAGATTTAAATAAAAGCAAAAAAAATCAGGTACTTATACCTATTGACATTAAACTCCCATGCTTCTATATTTACGAATATAGAAGCCCTTTTATGATCTAGCATACAAGAAACACAAACCAAAGGCTGGAACACTAACAATACCCTAAGCGGTAAACTAAAGAGTGTTTTAGAAAGGCTGGGGGAGTGCTTAGTGCATAAATTGGTTTTTTTACCATCGCCTGTAAAAAATAATTAGCGTGAATACGGGAAACCGTAATAAAAGAAATAGCATAAAGAGTATTTTTAAACATTACAAAGCTGCGGGCACGCAGGTGGCAAGAAATAATTTTAATAAAAACATCATAAACCTTTTAGATTTGTGATTATATAATAGAAATAAACGTCATATGGTGTTTATATACATGTTGGCAATAATTTAACCCAGAACCTAAATGAAAAACTATTTGTTATTAACTTTCCTACTAATTACATCACTATGTAAAGCTGAACATAAAGTCAAAATATATTATGAACAAATTGAAAATGGTTACAATATCTACGCTGATAATGATGAATTTTGCCCAGTGAGTGTAAAAGTTGACTTTACCATCACTAATTTGAATATAAAGGGTGGAAACAATAATGTTTATATTGTCAATGCAAAGAGTAAAAAACAACTTCTTACGTCTCTTAAAGTTTCTAAAAACGGTAAAGCATATAAGTTTTCCTTTAAATACTGGACGAACTACGGAAAACATAATAATAAAGAATATGACAATGATTTCATATATAACTTACCTTTTAAAACCTTAAATCAGTTTAAAATTTATCAAGGTTACAATGGGAATTTTTCCCATCAAAATGAAAATTATTTGGATTTCACAATGCCAATTGGAACAGAATTAACCGCTGTTAGAGAAGGTGTAGTAATTAAAGTAATAGAAAAGAATAACAAAAATTGTGGAAAAGAAGAATGTAAAAAATATAATAACCTTATAATAATTTATCATCCTGACGGAACTTTTGCAGAATATGCACATATCAAGCAAAATGGTTCTAAAGTAAAAGTTGGTGACAAAGTTTCAAAAGGACAACTAATTGGGTATAGTGGAAATGTTGGATGGAGTAATGGACCACATTTACATCTGGTAGTATATAATCAAAATTTAGAAAATAGAGAAACATTGAAAACAAAATTCAAAACAGATGATGGTAATACTGTGGAATACCTAGTGGAAAAAAAAGTATATTCAAGAAATTATTAAAAAAACTATTGCCAACAATGGCTATAAGTAATTGCTTGTTCTTGTCTGCTTCTGAAAATCCTCGCGGATTTTCAGTTTGGTGTGTACTTGCAAAGTTAAGTGCTAAACCACGCAACTACTCATAGCCGAGACCGTTGGCATTCATTAGAATACTCGTTTACAATAAAATTAGGTGCTTAAAACCCGAATGTCGTACAAATGTCATCCATAAAACACTGTTAATTTTTGGAAAGTTTTATGATTGAAGATATTTTTGCTTAAAATTTCAAATAAAATGGACAAACTTGTTTTTGGAAAAGAATTAATTAAAGCACGAAAAGCTAAAGGTTTAACACAAGCAGAAGTTGCTGAAAAATGTAATGTAACAATTCGTACAATTCAGAGAATTGAATCTGGTGCTGTAAATCCGAGAAGTTCTACTATTAAAATTATTTCTAAATTTTTAGAAGTTGATTTTTTCGAAATCTCAAATCAAAACTTAAAATTGAAAAACCATACTATTTTATGGTATCTAAAAGACCTTTTTAATTTTAAAACAAATGCAATAAAAAAAATCTCAATCCTATCTACTTCAATTTTAATTTTAACTCTTATATGTATCAACATATTTAGCATTGAAGCACAATCTAAAAGCTCGAAAAAAGAACAGAATGCTGAATTAAAAAGTGAAGACAGAAAAGTTGATTTCTCTAAGGACTTTGACAAATTTAAAATCGAGGAAAACTTGGTGTTTGTTACAAAAAATAATAAACATGGATTGTTCTATCTAGACGGTAAAACAATTGTTCCTTGCGAATATGATGAATTTGAAATTGAAGAAAATTTTGTCTTTACCTTTAAAAACAACAAACGTGGGTTGATGAATTTATATGGAGAAACAATCATTCCTTGCGAATATGATGAATTTGAAATTGAAGAAAATTTTGTCTTTACCTTTAAAAACAACAAGCGTGGGTTGATGAATTTATATGGAGAAACAATCATTCCTTGCAAATATGATAGTTTTAAAATTGAAGGCTCTATTGCAATTGTCACAAAAGACGGAAAAATGAAACAAATACAGCTTTAAAATCTTGAAGCGAAAAATGGGTATATGTAATTGCAAAGTTAACAGCTAACTCAAAAAACTATTCCTAATCAAAACGTTGCCTTTATTTGAGAATAAAAATGAAAATTCAATAATTGAACCCAACGAATCGATTTATTGTACTATAGCAACTAAAGCAATAAGAGAATATATTTAAACATTTTATTTTATAAAACCAGTCCATCAAGACATAATTATTACCCTAATTAAAACAGTCTAACACATATGAAAATAACAGCAATTACACTGCTAATATTCTTACTCTTCTTAAGCTCTTGCAGCAAGACAGAAAAATTAGATTATCCTGAGTTCAATAAAGCCTATACTGATTTTATAGAATTAGCTACAAACGAATTTGGAACAAAATATGGAACGGCCATATCGGTCGTAAAAGACGACCGTATCATATTTGAGAAATATCTAGGAATAGCTGATGTTGATAAAAATATAAAAGTTAGTGAAAACACCCTTTTTTATATTGCTTCAATTACCAAATCGTTCACAGCAATGGCTGCTTTAATTCTCGAATCTAAAGGCCAACTTGATTTTGATAAATCATTAGCGGCATCCTTTCCAGAAATTAATTTTGCGCCAGAGCTTAAAGCCGATAGCATTACTATTGAACACTTGATTGTACATACATCTGGAATAGAAAATCCCCCCATAGGGACTTTAAAAGCGTACACAGGTTCTTATGATAAAGATAAATTACTTGGATTATTGGAACAATTTACAGTAGTCAACACCGATGCTCCCTTTGGCGAATTTGAATACACCAATATAGGATACAATATTCTAGAAATAATTATGGAAAGAGAATTGGGTACTGATTGGAAATCATTGGTTGAGCAAGAAGTACTACAACCTTTAAAAATGAATCATACAAGTACACGTATGTCTACGGCTATAAAGCAAGGTTGGGAAATTGCAAAACCACACACACAAAATAATGATAAAAATCAATTAACTCGTCTTTCTTTAGAAAAAAAGGATAATACAATGCATGCCGCTGGTGGTATAATATCAACTGCCCAAGACATGGCAAGATGGATGATAGTACAATTAAACAATGGTAAAATTGATGAAGAACAAATAATCGACTCTAGTTTAGTTAACAATAGCCAGTTAAAACATGCCGAGCAGGATAGAGAGTGGTATGACCTTAAACGCTTCGGTTACGGTTACGGTTGGAACATAGCTACTAATCCAATAGGAGACTCTCTCGTTCATCATTATGGTGGGTTTAACGGTATGCATGCTCAATTCTCATTTGTGCGTAATACTGGGCTTGGTGTAGTTATAATGGCAAACGAAGCAGAGATGAGTCAATACCTTAATACTTTACTTAGTGCTTATGTATTTGATTATTTCTCAAAAAGAGAAAATTTAGATATTTACTATAAAGAAAAAATGAAAAAGTACCATAAAGATTATGCGCAAGCAATTGCATCAGATAATGAATATATGATTGAAATCGCAAAAAGACCTTGGAAGCTTGAACTACCTTTCTCTTCTTATGTTGGAACTTATACAAGTGATTTATTTGGTTCCTTAATAGTACAAGAAGTTGAAGAAAACAAATTGATAGTTATCATTGGTAACCTAAAATCTGATATAGCAACCCCACACACAACAAATGCTATTAGAGTACAAATGGCAAAAATAGGTGGTTTTCCAATCCAATTTACTTTAAATAAAAATACTGTAGAAAAAGCTACTTGGAAAGGACTAACATTTAACAAAGTAATAAATTAAAAACAACGAAAAGGTAACACCGTATAAAATTAATTGCTGGTTTTAGCTTACTTACGAAGGTCCTCGCGGACTTTCTATCTGTGATTTATTTATTAACTTTAGTGCTTAAACCACGCAACTAACCTTATACAAACACGTTAGTGTGTTTTGACCCCCATAAAACAAGAAAAACCATCTTCATTTCAAATTATAAGTAAACATTTAGCATTTTATTTATCAAAACGAGAAGATCCAAAGTGCAATGGGTGCTATGCCCTACAAACCAACTGCTGTAAAATTTAAATAAAAGCAAAAAAAATCAGGTACTTATACCTATTGACATTAAACTCCAATGCTTCTATATTTACGAATATAGAAGCCCTTTTATGATCCAGCATACAAGAAACACAAACCAAATGCTGGAACACTACCAATACTCTAAGCGGTAAACTAAAGAGTGTTTTAGAAAGGCTGGGGGAGTGCTTGGTGCATAAATTGGTTTTTTTACCATCGCCTGTAAAAAATAATTAGCGTGAATACGGGAAACCGTAATAAAACAAATAGCATAAAGAGTATTTTTAAACATTACAAAGCTGCCGGCACGCAGGTGGCAAGAAATAATTTTAATAAAAACATCATAAACCTTTTAGATTTGTGATGATATAATGGAGATAAACGTCATATGGGGTTTATATACATGTTGTATACAAGCTAAAAACAGAACTAAAAAAAAATTATGAAAAAAGCAATAATTCTACTGATTTTAATTCAGTTTTCAAATGTTGTTATCGGACAAGAAAAAAAAGATTTCTCTCTTTCATTTAATCATATGGCGTTGTCAGTTAAAGACGTAAATGTATCAGCAGAATTTTACACAAATGTTCTTAACTTGGAAATAATTCCATTGCCACCAGAAGCTGAAAATGTAAAATGGATTTCATTAGGAGATGGTAAAGAATTACACCTATTATCAATTTTCAAAGATGATATTAAGACAAATAAGGCTATACATCTTGCTTTATCAACTGCGAATTTTGATGAATTTGTGCAGAAACTCACAAAAATGAATATCGAATACTCTGATTTCCCTGGTAACCTAAATAAGATTAACATTAGACCTGATGGAATAACGCAAGTGTTCTTTCAAGACCCTGATGGCTATTGGATTGAAGTGAATAGCATTAATGAATAAAATAAAGCCTGTATACAACACGGTGTATAATTAATTGCTTGGTCACTGCCGACTTACGAACATTCCTACGGAATATTCTATCTGTGATTTATTTGCTAAATTAGTTGCTTAACCACGCAACTAACCATACACAAAACGTTACTCAGAATTTGAGAGCAGGATTACATTTTTAACTGGATTAAAAGATATTGAACCAGAGAAAAGAGCGAGGATGATTTCCAATATTGATACCAAAAGCAGAAATAAAATAAGAGTCGGAGAAAAATTAATCTATATATTGGATAAATGCGATGACCATGCAGACTCAAAATATGTAGCTCAATTTTTTTGTGCTTTTCTAGAAGAGAAAATTACGTACAATGAGTTTTTACGTGTTGCTTCAATAATTCAAAATATTTTCAGAGAAGATTTAGAATATTTTCTTGAATCCAAAATAGAAACTTTTGAAAAAGATAACTCAACTGAGGAATCACCAAATGAAGATGAATTTCCTTTAATCAATGTTGGAATATTAGGTTTAAGTTACAATCCTGTAAATGTCAATGATCAAGATGATTGGAAACAATCTGAGAAATATGTAGTCTCAGGTGGCGATGCTGTAATTTGGGTAACGACAATTGGAAAAAAGATTAAAGAACATTTAAAAACGGAGAAGTAACCAACTACCACAATTTACCTACTAAAAAATTACAACAAATAGAAAATGATAATTTATGAAAAAAGGAATTACAATACTGGCATTATTATTTTTTGTAGTTAACATCAATGCTCAGGTACAATTAGGGTTAGAAACAACTTCTTATAACAAGATAATGTCAGAAGTAGATAGAATTGGATATTCGACTGTGTTGGACATGCCAACAACCTATAGATACAGTAGGTTCAAAAGCCTTATCTATGTTACAATTGGAAATATAATGCATGAATATAAGGAAGAACTTGGTACACGGGAAACCTTCTCATTTAACGGTCAAGAATGCTTACAAGTGAAAGTCGTAAATGTAGATAATGGTACTCTTGCAACGATTATTATCTGCCCCAATGATGGAATGCTCATCTTAGAAGATAAAATTAAACAATATTTTTTTGACACAACAACATTGAAAAAGCCCAAAACGAAAGCGAAAAATCTCTTTAGTAGATTCCGCAATTTATTAGATGAGCAGTAAATAAAACTAGAAGACATGAAAAAAACATTGTTTTTATTATTCACAACAATAATATTAAGCTCTTGCCTTAATGGCCCAAAAACTGAAACAAAATATAGTGGACCGCCAAAGTTTGTTTTAACAGAAATGAATGGTAGAGAATTAGAAGAAGACGCATATTTCACAATAAAGTATGATAATACTTTCATTCTTGAATTAGCTGATGGAACAACTTTTAATTATACCCCTACACAACTTGTAGGATCAGATCCATTATGCAACATATTAGCTACCGATGATTTAGGTAGAAGCACTGCAATATGTATGAAAAAATTAACCGGACAAAAATTTGAGCTTATGCTTGAGAATGACGAAATGATAAGTAATTTCAAAGGCTACAAATTATGAAAAAAATACTTTTATTAATCGTTTTACTAATAACAATAACTTCGATAGCTCAAAAAAGAGAAGAGAATAAAGTATTTGAAATTATTGCAAAATCACCAAAATTAACTATTGCTAAAGGGTGGATGAAAAATGATACGAGCGGAAAATGGGTTGAAAATAAAAACGTTATAGCTACTAAAAAAGTTTACTCATTTTCTGATATCTCGCATTATCTACAAAATTTCGAATGGATTCAAATAGCAAAAATCGCTAAAGATAATGAAGAATACTATGTGATAATATATAGAATGGTAGGTGGCAAATATGAATATGAAGGTTATGAATATCTTTCTGGATGGACGCCTTTTAAGAGTACAAAATTCCTAATAATAACACCTGCTGTTTATCAATTATTTAAAGCGAAAATTCAATATACCGAGGGAAAAGATATTTCCTTTAACGCTTATACTTCTGGAACTTCTGGTAAGAATTTAATAGAATTTATTAACTCTTATATTAATATGAAAAAAGAATATCCCAGAAAAACAACTTTTACTTTTCTATTTAATTCGCAAACCGAAGGTGATAAGGACATTGTAAGGTTTAGATTAGGATACGATTACATTACCAAATATAGGCAACAAGGCATTTATGATACTGATACAGATCAAAATTTGGACAATAGTTATTTTGAAGTTAGTAAAAATGAATTTTCGAAATTACTAATTGATTAAAATATGACATATGAAAAAAATAAAAAAGCAGGAAGAAAAGTTGAGTTAGAAGAGTTTTAAATAAAGAGTAAAGTTCGAATCTAAAAAACACCTCAAGGAAGGAAAAAAAACGGCAGGCAACAATGGCTATAATTAATACGGGACTTGTTGTTACCTCAAAGTTTAGTGCTTTTTAACCAAGTAAGCCAAATCTTTTTGATTTGGCTTTAGAACAAAAAAGATTAAAAAAAGTTTTGGCTAAGTGCTTAATCGAAAGTTTACTACTTTCAAATCCCTTACTAACCATAGTCGAGCCGTTGCCATTAATGTGAAATGAAAATTATTCAGAACAATAAATCTATTCACGAAAATAAAAAACTCCTTGGAAATTTAATAAATTCTCATCTTGAATTGTTAATGCCTGAAAAAGAGAAAAACCAACAAAAAATTTTAGAATTATGTCACGTTGGGAAATTTTTAATGTTTTTTAATAATAAAATCCAAATCGATAAACTGTCTGAAAAACCAGATTTTATATTAAAAGGAGAGTTTGGAAAAATTGGATTAGAACATCAAATATTAGTAAATAGTAAATCAAAAGAAAGAGAAGGCTTTTTTGAAAACATATTTTCAATGGCTGAAAAGGAATTAGATTCCGACAAAGACTTGCCTAATTTTTTAATTACTTGTTATCCTATTCCATATGTGAATTTTAAAATTAGTGAAAAACAAAATTTAATTAAAACAATTGTTCAAGTTGTAAAGGAATTTATCTCATCTGAAAAATTAATTGAAAATCCAATAATTGAGAAAATAAGTATGACTGATCATTCTCAAAAAAGTCTGAACGTTAATTTAGGAGCTTGGTGGGTGAAAGATGTAACAGAAGAACTTATTTTATCAGCGGTTAGAAAAAAGGAATCTAAATTAACTTCTTACAGAAAAAATAGCGGAGAAATTCAATGGTTGATTATTGTAATTGGTAGTAATGGGGAAAGTTCATATAATTTAGATAATCGTTTTAAAATGAATCTAAAAACTGAATTCGAAAAAGTATATATTCTTGAGGATTTTAATAATAGACTTTTTGAGTTAAAGTAAAAACACTAATGGCAACACCGTATATAATTTATTGCTAGTTCTACCCTACTTACGAAAGTCCTTGCGGTTTTTCTATTTGGTTTTGTATTTACTAAATTAGATTCTTAAAAACAGGCAACTAACCATACACAACAACGTTAAGAAAAACCACCTCCATTTCAAATTATAAGTAAACATTTAGCATTTTAATTATCAAAACGAGTAGATCCAAAGTGCAATGGGTGCTATGCCCCACAAACCAACTGCTGTAAAATTTAAATAAAAGCAAAAAAAATCAGATATTTATACCTATTGACATTAAACTCCGATGCTTCTATATTTACGAACATAGAAGCCCTTTTATGATCCAGCATACAAGAAACACAAACCAGGCTGGAACACTACCAATACTCTAAGCGGTAAACTAAAGAGTGTTTTAGAAAGGCTGGGGGAGTACTTGGTGCATAAATTGATTTTTTTACCATCGCCTGTAAAAAATAATTAGCGTGAATACGGGAAACCGTAATAAAAGAAATAGCATAAAGAGTATTTTTAAACATTACAAAGCTGCCGGCACGCAGGTGGCACGAAATAATTTTAATAAAAACATCATAAACCTTTTAGCTTTGTGATGATATAATAGAAATAAACGTCATACGGTGTTTATATACATGTTAGTAGCAATTACACAAAAATGGATATAGAAACAGTAAAAAATATAGCAACAGTTGCCGCACCTCTTTCCAAAGTTGTTTTAGAAACTTTTTTAATGCCAAAGTTTAAAGAGTTTAGAGACAAATGGAAAAGAGAAAATAATCTAATTGATTATGCTTTTGAAAATAAATTTCTGGAATATCTAACTAGTGTATATGAAAAGAATGGAGTCCTTAATACTATTGCATTCAAGAAAAAAAAAGTATTACTAAATGACGTTTATATTCCTCTTACAATACAATGTGAAGAAAGACACGAATTACCCCGTAAACGGAAAAACTTAACTTTAACCGAATTTGATGATGAACTATTTGCTGAGACAAATAAAATACTCATAACAGACACAGCTGGAATGGGTAAATCGACCTTGTCAAAAAAGTTACTCATCTCTGCAATAGAGAAAAACAAAGGCGTCCCTGTTTTAATTGAATTAAGACGTTTATCAAAAGAGAAAGATATAATTGATGAAATTTTAGAACAATTAAATCCAATAAATGAAAAAGTAAATCGTCAATTTATTTTGGATTTAATTAAAAGAGGCGATTTTATTTTCTTCTTTGATGGCTTTGATGAGATCTCTTTGTCTGACCGTTCAAATGTTACCAAGCAAATTCAAACATTTATAACAAAATCTCGAAAAAATAAATTTGTTCTTACATCAAGACCTGAGGATGCTTTATCATCTTTCGGAGATTTTCTAAAATATCAAATAAAACATCTAATACCTGAAGAGGCCTATTCACTCATAAAAAAGTATGATGCCGAAGGGAATATAGGTGATTTACTTATTAGTAAAATTAAAGAGCCTGAGACATTTGAGAGTATTGAAGAATACTTAACAACTCCACTTTTAGTTTCCTTGCTATTTACAGCTTTTGAGCATAAACAAAGAATCCCGTTTAAAAAACATATTTTTTATCGTCAAGTTTATGATGCATTATTTGAATCTCATGATTTATCCAAAGGAGATTCTTTTGAAAGAGAAAAACATTCAAAACTAGGTTCAGATGAATTCCATAGAGTACTGAGGATTTTTGGGTACTTATGCTTGACTAATGAAAATAAAATTGAATTTACAAGAGATGAATTAGGCACTATCGTTTCAAGAGCAATAGGATTTTGTCCAGAGATAAATTCATCATCTACGAACTTTATAAAGGATCTTTTAATAACAGTCCCTCTTTTCGCAAAAGATGGCATTTACTATAAATGGTCACATAAATCTTTGCAGGAATACTTTGCAGCTCAATTTATTTACCTTGATTCTAAAGAAAAACAAAACAATATTTTAACACATGTATCATTTCATCCAGACAATACATCATTTATAAATGTTATTGACTTATATAGAAGTATTGACCCCTCAGGGTTTGAAAATGTGGTAGTAAATAAATTACTATCCGATTATGTTAAATATATCCAGAATTCATACAAATCATTTGAAGGTCAAGACAAAACTGAACGTCAACAATGGACTTTTTCATATGAAATATTTTTAATCAACTTTTCTTTAGTTCCAAGAACAAAAGAAAATCACCCTAGAGAGATATTTACTTTGATAAAAAAACAACTTCCAGCAAATTTGACTCGTATGTCTGTTACTGTAGGTTCTAAGAATGAAGAGAATACTTCTTTTATTAAAATACCTGTAATTAGAAAAGCTCAACAAGTTCTAATTAACTATCTACAGGATAAAGGAGTCGATTTCATTGATCAAGTTAATCTTGAAATGAAGGAACCCGAGATTGAATTAAAATTACCAAAGAAAAAAGCGTTAAGGGTAACTGACAGGAAAAATTCTATTCTAAACAAAGGAGCTAATTTCAAGAAAACAAATGACCTCATTAAGCACTTTTTAGGAAGGCGCAGAGTGTACTTCATAAATTACACAAAAGGAATAGATAGGCTTGAAGAGCTGACTAAGCGATTGGAAAAAAATAAAGTTGACGATTTATTAAACTTTTAAAAATAAAAGCTACTAACAATGTGTATAGTGCATAGCACCCTGCGGGATGCTACGACACCATAAACGTAACGTTAAGAAAAACCACCTTCATTTTAAACATTTAGCATTTTAATTATCAAAACTAGCAGATCCAAAGGGCAATGGGTGCTATGCCCTACAAACCAAGGGCTGTAAAATTTAAATAAAAGCAAAAAAAATCAGGTATTTATACCTATTGACATTAAACTCCGATGCTTCTATATTTACGAACATAGAAGCCCTTTTATGATCCAGCATACAAGAAACACAAACCAAAAGCTGGAACACTACCAATACCCTAAGCGGTAAACTAAAGAGTGTTTTAGACAGGCCGGGGGAGTGCTTAGTGCATAAATTGGTTTTTTTACCATCGCCTGTAAAAAATAATTAGCGTGAATGCGGGAAACCGTAATAAAACAAATAGCATAAAGAGTATTTTTAAACATTACAAAGCTGCCGGCACGCAGGTGGCAAGAAATAATTTTAATAAAAACATCATAAACCTTTTAGATTTATGATGATATAATAGAGATAAACGTCATATTGGGTTTATATACATGTTGGCATTCATACAAGAAAAATCGTGCTGAAATTAAAATCTGAAAAAAATAGAAAAATACGGAAAACCGTAAAATAACTTCAATAATAATGTCGAATTTTAAACCTTAACTAAATATAATATGAGAAAACTATTTTTATTACCAGTATTAACAGTGTTATTTTTGAGCCTACAAAGTTGTGCAGTCATAACAACAGAAAGTAAACCTGTAACAAAAGTTGTGAATATTGAAAATGCGACTAAAAATGAATTGTATGTAAGAGCAAATAATTGGATGGTAAGTGCATTTAATAATGCGGAATCTGTAATACAATTTACAGATAAAGAAACTGGAACTATAACTGGAAAATACTTATTAGGAACTATTACGCAAGCAAGCCAATATGGACCAGCAAATCGAGCTTTTTCAATTATACAAATACAAGTGAAAGACGGAGCGTCCAAAATAACAATTACACCAGATTCTTTTAGGTATGCTAAAGGAAATATTTATACTCTCTACACTGGAGAAAAAGCAACTGAAGACATAAACGGACTAATGGATTCTTTTGAACAAGCAATAAAACTGAAAGAAGATAAAGATTGGTAAGAAAAACGAAATATTGAAAAGCCAATTAAGATTTTGAAGAAAAAATAACGTCTGAAAAAAGCACGAAATGCCAACACCGTATATAATTTATTGCTAGTTCTAGCCTACTTACGAAAATCCTCGCGGATTTTCTTGGTCGGTAATTATTCACTAAATTAGTTGCTTGAAACACGCAACAAACCATATACAACAACGTAAAATAAAGTAAAGGTGTGTTTATTTATGTGTTGTGTGCAATACCCCAATCAAATGGAAATAACATTAATTAAAGCATTATTATATTCTATTCTGCCAACTTTGATTGGAACGTTATTGACGTTGTTTTTCACCGAAAAATTAAAAGGAAAAGTCAAAAGTGGATTTGATAAAAAATTAGAAGAAGTTAAAAATTTACATAATTTAGAAATATCAAAATTTCAAGCTGAAATCAATTCATTAAAATCAAAAGAGAATTTTAAATTTACAAAGCTTCACGAAAAAAGGTTTGATATTTTAGAAGAATTATATAAGCTATTGAATAAATCAATTTCTGAATTAAATTATTATATATCTCCAGTCAAATCAACTCCAAATGGAATGACTCATGATGAACACGAAGACAAGTTGCAAGAAAAATTTTCGAATGCACATTTTGAATTCGCTAACTTTTATGCGAATAACCGAATTTATCTTGAGCAAAAAATTACTAAATTGATAGATAACTATCTTAATGAAATTGCCGAGATTTATAATGATTATAATAAACATCATTTTTTGAAAAAATTCGGAGATAGACCAAATCCGGAAACACACAGAATTGCTTATTCAGCTTACAAAAAAATACCAAGTAAAATCACACCAATCAAAAAAGAAATTGAAGAAAGTTTTAGAGAATTATTAGAGCGTTAATGTACTGCACACAACAACGCATATAAGCAATGCGGGAGTTTTTGCTTAATTAAAAGTTAAGGTATATTTGGGAGACCGCCGAATTTTTACAAATTCGACTTATTGCAGAAAAAAATAATAAACGAAATTTGCAAAAATCAGCTTGTGCCGTCCGAAAGGCTTTCGCCTTTCTTCATCCGCACTGCTCATATACAGAGACGTTGGCATTCATTATGACGAACCAACAAACATTAGAATAAACCATCAACAATTGAACTAACCAACATTAGAATATGAATAAAGAATTTTTGGCAAACATAGTTTATGGTGCATTAATAATTTGGCTACTTTTCTCTCTCTATTATATAATCAGACTTTGGTATCGGAAAAGCACAAAATCTTATAACGAATATTTATATAATTCAATTCCTTCTGTTTTTACAACAATTGGAATACTTGGAACTTTTGGCGGAATTTATCTTGGCTTAAGAAATTTTGATGTTAATGATATTGACAATAGTATTCCAATGCTATTGGAAGGAATGAAACTTGCGTTTCTTACCTCAATTTTTGGAATTATTTTATCATTAATATTCAGAGTATTTGGACAACTAATATTGCGAACAGTTGAACTAAAAGAACCTCCAAAACAAACAGATGAATTATCAGCATTAAGTGAAATACTCGAAGTCTTAAAGTCAACCAAAACGGAAACAAAAACCAATTTTGATAAATTAAACACCTCACTTGTTGGAGAAACAGAAACAAGCATTTCTACTCAATTAGTAAAACTTCGTAATCAAACCACAGACAACCAAAAAGAACAAGAAAAACAAAACATTTTACTTGAAAAAATACAGACATCATTAATCGGAAATGAGGAAACAAGTTTACTTACGCAATTAGAAAAATTAAGAAGTCAATTAACGGACAACTACAAGGAGCAAAAAGAACATAAAGATATACTTAAATCAATAAACGAAAATAACAAAGCTTTAGGAGGCAAGTTTGATGAATTTGGAGAAATTCTAAAAAAGAATAATACAGAAGCATTGGTAGAAGTAATGAAAAGTGCAACAGAAACTTTCAACGCTCAAATGACAGAATTAATTCAAAGATTAGTTCAAGAAAACTTTGCAGAATTAAACAATAGTGTTCGGAGTTTGAACGATTGGCAAAAAGAGAATAAAGAAATGATTTCATCTTTAACACAGCAATTTAAATCTGTTTCTAAAGATTTTGAAATTGCATCAGTTTCCATTAAAGAAATTACAGAAAACACAACAAAGTTAACAGAGGACAACAGCCAATTATCAAAACTAATTGAGGAGTTACAAAAGGTATTAATTGATGATACGAAATTTCAAGAAATAATTGTAAAACTTGAAAGTTCTATTGACACAATTAAGACAAACACAGAAACATTTGATGAAACAACTAATAAATTAAACGATTGGATTGGTAAAGAGCATAGTTTCAAAAAATCAGTCGATATATTAATAAGCAGATTAAAAGAAATAGAGGATATTAAAGATATAAACGGAGAATTTTGGAAAAATACCAAATCTCAAATGGAAGAAGGAGTTTCAATTATAAGTAACTCTTCATTAGAGTTAAGAAACAATCTTGACAATATTTCAGAAGAATTTACAGGACAATTAAATCAAACTCTAACGAGTTTAGATGAACTTATTCAACGTCTAATAGAACAAGCAAAAAGATAATGAAAGAAAGTTCAGATAACAATTGGATTTCATTTTCCGATATTATGACTGTATTGATGATAATCTTTTTATTCATCTCTATTTCATATATGATGCAAGTAAAAAAAGAGCAAGCACAAAGAGATGAAATATTTGAGGAATTTAGGGCAACTAAAGAGGAACTTTATAATGAGCTGAACACCGTTTTTAAAGACGATTTTCAAAAATGGGATGTTAAATTAGATAAAGACTTGTCAATAAAATTCACAAATCCTGATGTTTTATTCCAATCTGGAAAAACCAATATAAGACCTTATTTTTCAGAAATCTTAAATAAGTTCTTACCCAAATACTTTGACATCATTTTACAAGAGAAATACAAGGATAAAATTTCAGAAATAAGAGTTGAAGGACATACAGATAACGTTCCTGCACCACAATACGACAAAGACCCTTACATTGCTAATACTTTGTTATCCCAAGAAAGGTCAACAGAAGTCATTAAGCATTTTCGTGAAATGGATTATTTTAAAGATTTATCTTCCAAAGAAATCATTTTGATAGAATATTTGCTAACTGCAAATGGATTGTCTTATGGAAGGACAGTTGATGATAATGGAAGATTAACCATAAATAGTAATCAACCTATAAATAATCAAAAATCTCGTAGAGTAGAATTTCGCATAATAACAACAAGTGATAAATTAATTGATAAAGTCCTTAAAGAGTTAGAAAAATAATGCCATTAATCAAATTCAATAAAGCACATAGTTATTTAGATAAGATTGGAGTTCCTCGTTTAGAAGAATACAATAGTAACGTAATTATCGACAGAATTGATTTTACAGAACAAGAAAATGATGGTAGTTTAGAATGGAGAGAAGATGGAGTTTATTTGAATGTTCGTGGGAATTTTCAAAAAGGCTTTATGTTTAACAAGGATTATAAAAAGTCTGAATATGGAAACCCAAGATTTCATTTGTTTGAATGTTCCGTAATTGAAAAATTTATTGAAAAAGGAATATTGTCAAGATATTATTTTTGGTCGAATTCGGATTTAGTGACTGTAACACAAAGAGGAACGAAAAAAGAATATCCAGACCAAAATCTAGATTTATGCGCAAAATGTAGAGCAATTTTACACGAAAGAAATCTTGACAGAATAAATGATACAGAAGATTTTCACAAACTACTTGACTTAAACGATAAAAACATAAAGGAGAATATAGAAGAAGTTGAAACAGACCTTTATAAAAGACCTTTAAATTGGCGAAGTATTTCAAAAGCGTACAGAGAAGAACAAAACTATACTTGTGAGGAATGTGGATTTGGTGGTAGCGACCTAGAAAGTAACTACGACAAACGATATTTACACACACATCATATAGACAGTTATAACTTGATAAATACGCACAGAGATAATTTAAAGTCCGTTTGCGTTCTGTGTCATTACAACCAAGACGAACATCATCAATCCAATTTTGAAAAACCTAGGCTTAAAAGAGAATTGAACTCTTTTGTCAATAAATACAGAAATAGACTAATTGAAATCGGAAACGAACATATTGAAAATTACGAATGAAAAAATAACGAAATGACAACAAAGAACTGAGGTTAAAAACAACTCTTTTCTTCATTAATTTTAGACACTATTATTTTAAGCTCAGAGATTCACTTTTGTGATTCTTTGAGCTTTTTTATTATCATCCTCCTCTAATTATCTCGGCAAGACAGAAACGTACTTTTCGTCGTAAGGTCTACCAGATTTTGCGATAGTAAAACACTGTTTGATTAGCTTATTGGCTACAGCAATTAATGCTGGTTTTTTACTTTTTCCTTTGGCGACAATACGCTCATAAAGATCTCTGCACCCTTTGTTGTATGTTTTTACCCCTAAAAACCAACTGCTGTAAAATTTAAATAAAAGCAAACCAAAATCAGGTATTTGCACCTATTGACATTAAACTCCGATGCTTCTATATTTACGAATATAGAAGCCCTTTTATGATCCAGCATACAAGAGACACAAACCAAAAGCTAGAACACTCACAATACCTTAAGCGGTAAACTAAAGAATGTTTTAGAAAGGCTGGGGGAGTGCTTGGTGCATAAATTGGTTTTTTTACCATCGCCTGTAAAAAATAATTAGCGTGAATGCGGGAAACCGTAATAAAACAAATAGCATAAAGAGTATTTTTAAACATTACAAAGCTGCCGGCACGCAGGTGGCAAGAAATAATTTTAATAAAAACATCATAAACCTTTTAGATTTATGATGATATAATAGAGATAAACGTCATATTGGGTTTATATATATGTTGCCAGTAATTTGAATGAACACACAATTTGAAACAAAATTAGTCCTTATTTGAAAACTCAATCAATGAAAAAAACTATTTTGCTAATTCTACTTTTAGCGTCATTAAAAAGTATCGGACAAAAATCGGAATTAAACATTACGATTGACGAAAGAATAGAGACCATCTATTCAATAGCATTTTTAGATGATTACTTTCTAATCAATAATCACGAAAATCATTACAAATCAAAGCTGAAAAATAATTTTAAAGCTCTGAAGAACCATAAGGCAGTAGCTTTATTTGACACATTATCTAAAAAGCACGGTTTTAATTTTAATAACGTTACAGATTGGGTTCTACAGTTCGGAGAATTTCCTGAATTGAATAAAGTAAGAGAAGTCATAAATCCCGATTCTTTTGATGAAAGCAAAGGGGATTATCTAATTAAAAAATTCAAAAAAGAATTTATTTCCTTTAATCAAGATACTTTATTTCAAGCCTATTTAGCCGAAGTAAAAGAATTGAATGAGAAAGTACTTAATCAAGTTAAACAATCTAAATCTATTCAACATCTTCCAACTTATTTAGAAAAATATTACGGAAGTGAATTGGGTTCCTATAATTTAATTCTCTCACCATTAGTCCATTCAGGAGGATTTAATTCAAAATTCATAGCAGATGGAAAAACAGAAGTTTATGCTATAATTGGACCAAATGGTGAAATTGAACATATTCCATATTTTGAAAAAGAATTTCTTGAAATGGATTTAATTTTACACGAATTTGGTCATTCCTTCGTAAACCCTTTAACGGAAAAATTTCAAAATGAAATCGAAAATATTAAAGAAAAATATTATAGTGATAGTTTAAAAAAAAATGGAAAAACCCAAGGTTACAGCGAATGGAAATATGTTTTTAATGAACATATAATAAGAGCAATAACAATCAGAATAGCAAATGAAAATTTTGGAACAGAAAAAGCTAAAGAACTTTTAGACTACGAAAAATCTATTGGATTTTCATTAGTAAATAATATTGTAGAAATTTTAAAAGAATATGAAAATAACAGAGAAAAATACCCGAAATTTAGTGAGTTTTACCCAATATTAATTGAACGAATAAAATAAAAACTACTGGCAACACCGTGTATAATTAATGGCTAGTCCTCGCCTACTTACGAAAATTGCTTACGCCAGTTCGCTTCGCTCGTGTCTCGCGGATTTTCTATCTGGTGTTTATTCGCTAAATTAGGTGCTTCAACACGCCACTAATCATACACAACAACGTTACCCTTAATAGCGAGGTACAACTTGCTTCATATTATAAATAAGAACCACTTTTCTTTATTCTTCCTTAATTCTACTTAATTTTTCCTTTGTTCATCAGAAACAGGTTTCGTAAACACCGTGATACCCGTAGTTTTGTGGCATCATTAATTATTAAATCTATTAATCATGAAAAACACAAAAAAAGAATTAATTTTCCTACGAACGTTTGCATTTACTACAGCCTTAGGTATTCTAACATTTGCTTCTGTTGCTTTTAAACAATCTAGCAATCAAAAATTTGGAACTATAGATGTAGAACGCATTAATATTGTAGAAAAAGATGGAACAACAAAGATGATTATTACAAATGTAGCAGAATTTCCTAACGGAAAAGACTCGATAAACAATAGGCCAATAAACGTAAAACGTAAAAAGCGTTCAGGAATGCTCTTTTTTAATGAAGATGGCATTGAATGTGGAGGTTTTATTTATGACGGAAACAAAAAAGAAAATGGACATAGTTCGGGGCTCTCATTAACTTTTGATAAATACGATGGTGATCAGGCAATGCAACTGCTAAATACTGATAGCAAACGAGATGGAAAAAGAAGTATTAGAAGTTCATTAGTTTTTAACGATTTACCAGAAAACTCTACACAGTCAAGTACCGCTAAAATATTTGCAGAATTAGATTCTATAAAAGATAAAAAAATATGGAGAAAAAAATATAATGAATATGCGAAAAAAGGACTAGTTGGCATCACTAAAAGACTTGAACTTGGAAATCTTGGTAAAGGTCGACCAAACGGATTATTTCTTTATGATGATGACGGGAAAATGAGAGCAATGTTTTGTATCGATTCAGAAAATAGCGTTCGTTTAGAAATGTTTGACCAAAAAGGGAATAAGGTAAGTTCATGGCCTACAAAAAAATAAAATTTATAATTTTCGGTGAAAATTTTAGTGAAAATTTTCACCGAAAACTTTATATATTTACCAACACTAATGATGAAAAAAATAATTCAATATCTAAAAAATAACCAAACCTTTATTCTTTTCTTATTTGTTTTTAGTTGGGTTTTAACTCTTAAAAATAAAATAGGGTTTGCAAGTTCTTGGAACGATTTAGTGTTCCATCCAGATGCTCCTTTTTGGGTATTTATAGACGCCTTTTTTATCTTCATTTTTATAGATTTTATTAAAGGAAGATTTGAAAAAAAAAACATAAAAGAAACCCCATCTGCATGGGAATATTTAAAATTTTTCGGAATAAGTTTTGTCTGTTATATATTCATAATCAACGTATTTGGAATTCTTGTTTCGATGGGTTTTAATACTGTTTCTAGAAACTTTAATTCTTCGTATCAAATAACCTATAAAGTTTTCGTGCAAATTATTGATTTTATAATTTTTGGCGGCTTTTCTTTAGCCTATTTATATTCTAAAGAAAATAGAAATTATAGAAAAAGGCTAAGCGCATACGAAATCAGTAACTCTAAAAGCAAAATACAGCAGCTTAAAGCACAGTTAAATCCGCATTTTCTTTTTAACAATTTAAATATATTAGATCAGCTTATTGAAGAAGATCAACTTAAAGCTTCTGATTTTTTAAGCCGTTTTTCAGAACTCTATCGTTATGCCTTGAGAAGTTCTGAAAAAGAACTAATCGGTATCCGAGAAGAGCTAACATTTATTCAAAATTATTTTGAGTTAATGGAGACAAAGTATCAGGGCTATTATCAATTAATTATTAAAAACAATATAAAAACTTCAAACACCATAGTTCCTCCATTTTGTCTACAAGTATTAGTAGAGAACGCTATTGTGCATAATCTGGGAACAATTAAAAATCCTGTAATTATACATATTACAATAGAAAACGGAATTAAAGTTACCAATAATAAGATTGAGCAAAGCAGAAAGAAAAAAAATAATGGCGTAGCCTTAAAAAATCTGAACGAACAATTTAAACTACTAACAAACACCCCTATAACTATTCAGGAATCTGAGAGTGACTTTACTGTTATATTACCTCTTATGAAAACAAATAACAATGCTTAAAATAGTAATCATAGAAGACGAAGCTCCTGCTAGAAAGAAACTTAAGAACTACATAGAAAAAACTAGAGAGCCTTTTGAAATTATAAAAGAAATTGAGACTGTTGATGAAACCCAATCATTTTTTCAAACGCATCCCGATGTAGATTTAGTTTTTTCGGACATTGAATTACGAGATGGAAATGTTTTTGATGTATACAATGAAATAGAAATCACCGCTCCCATTATTTTTATAACGGCTTATGATAGTTTTTGGATGAATGCTTTTGAATCCAGTGGTATTGAGTATTTATTAAAACCTTATTCATATCCACGTTTTGAAAAAGCTTGGCTTAAATATACTTTCTTGAAAAACAAAATGAAGGTTAATCACAATGATCTCATTAGCAAGTTAGATGCATATTATCAAAGCAAGTTAGATTTAAAACCAATATATAAAGAGTACATTCCGGTAAAATCTAACAGCGGTATTTACTTTTTAAAAGTAGAAGACATTATTTTCATTCAATCAGATTATGGTGTTATTTTTGCTTATGACTCAGCCAATAAAAAACATCTATTAAACCAAACCTCTCTCAAAGAAATTCAAGAAATGCTCAACCCAATAGTCTTCTTTAAAATCAACAGAAGCGAGTTTGTTAATAAAGTTTATATTGAAAAAATAAATCGCTATACTAAAAATACTGTCGCCATTAATATAAAGTCTCACACCTTAAAAACGAGCCAAAACAACACAGCCGCATTTAATTCTTGGATGGGATTAAAATAATACGAAATTATTAGAATTATTTTAAATTAAAAACGAGCAAAAGTTTAATTTTAACATTACACAAACTACTAAAGGTAACAACGTGTGTAATTAATTGCTGCGGAATCCCTTCGCAGCAATTCACTTGAATTAATTAACTTCGTCGTGCGTGGGAAAATCCTAACTGATTTTCCGCAACTAACCACACACAAACCGTCAAGAAAAACCACCTCCATTTCAAATTATAAGTAAACATTTAGCATTTTATTTATCAAAACGATTAGATCCAAAGTGCAATGGGTGCTATGCCCTACAAACCAACTGCTGTAAAATTTAAATAAAAGCAAACCAAAATCAGGTATTTATACCTATTGACATTAAACTCCCATGCTTCTATATTTACGAATTCGGAAGCCCTTTTATGATCCAGCATACAAGAAACACAAACCAAAGGCTGGAACACTACCAATACCCTAAGCGGTAAACTAAAGAGTGTTTTAGAAAGGCTGGGGGAGTGCTTAGTAAATAAATTGGTTTTTTTACCATCGCCTGTAAAAAAATAATTAGCGTGAATACGGGAAACCGTAATAAAAGAAATAGCATAAAGAGTATTTTTAAACATTACAAAGCTGCCGGCACGCAGGTGGCACGAAATAATTTTAATAAAAACATCATAAACCTTTTAGATTTGTGATGATATAATAGAAATAAACGTCATATGGTGTTTATATACATGTTGCCCGCAATGCAAAAAAACACAGAACACCTATGAACATTTGGCGAATAAACTTAAAATCCTCATCAATAAACAATGTCAATCCAAGACAATTTTGCTTACTAAATAACATTGTCGGAGTTGGATGGCGAATAAGCGAAAAAACAGAAAAAGCTGTAGAATGGTCTGAATATAATAAAAGAGCTTCTACAATGTATGGCGACAGGAGTTGGAAATCTGCATTGAATGCTATAAAGCATAAAATGCAAGTTGACGACCTTATTTGGACACGAGACAGACAAAACAATTATTATTTAGGAAGAATAACGAGTGATTGGCAGTATCAAAGTGAAATAGAAAACCTTGAGGCGGATATTGTAAATATTAGGAATTGCGATTGGGTTAAAATCGGAACAGTTGAATCTGTGCCAGGTAAGTTGGTTAATAGTTTTATTCCTGCAAGAACACTTCAAAAAGTTAATGATAATGCCGTCAAAACCTATTCAAAATTCACATTCAATCGACTAAAAGAAGAAGAAGTTTATAAGTTAGAAAATTTGGATACGGACGATATATTCTCGCTTCTATCATCAGATGACTGTGAAGACTTAATTGCTATGTATCTGCAAGTTGAAAAGGGTTATTATTTAATTCCAAGTTCTTGCAAATCCAGTATGATGGGTTATGAATTTGAATTAAAACATAAAATATCTGGTCAAAGTGCTGTTGTTCAAGTGAAAAATGGATTTGTGAATTTGAACGCTGATAGTTACGATAAACTTGATTGCGAGGTTTATTTATTCACGACAAAAGGGACTTATAATGGTACTGCAAAAGACAATATTCATTTTATAGCTCGTTCTGATATTGAAGACTTTATGGTAAAGTATGATAACGTATTACCGAATAAAATAAGGATGTGGAAACAACAACTCGAAAGCACAGCGGGCAACAACGTATAAAAACAATAGGGCAATTGGTGATTAACCCAATGTTTCAGGCACTTTTTCGAGGTCGCCAAATTTTTAAATTTGGCTTATTGAGAAAAAAAAATAATAAAAATTTAAAAATTCGGCTTGTGTTAAACCGAATGGTAACAGCTCATTTTCAGCCCTACTGTTCTTATACACAAACGTTGGCAAACACTAATAAAAAGAAACAATTTTAACATGAAAAAAATCACATTACTACTTTTGTTATCAATCACTTTTAATAATTATGCACAAGATGTTTCAATCAAAAAAAGTGAAATTTTTAAAGACTCTAAAAAGAATAGTTCCTTAGTGTATTCCTTAGAAGATGAAAATGGTGGGCTTGTCACAATTAGAGCTTTCTATGGGGGAATGCTGCAAAAACTTAAAGGGTATTATATTCAACATTTTGATTCTAATTTAAAGCTATTAAAAGAAGTCGAGTATGAGGTTGATAAAAACGAGCTAAAAAATGCTTTTATTAAAGACAATAAATTACATTTAATTGAATATAATATAGATAAAAAAGCAGATAAAATTACATTTAATGCAGTATCTGCATATTTAAAAGACCTGAAATTTAGTTATAAAGAAATATTATCTCTTTCTGAAGATGAGCAACAAAAATATTTTGGGGTCTTGTTATTTCCGTTTCTAATTAATAATTTCTCTCAATATGACAACAACAATGCAGGAGAAGTTGTAATGTCTAGTAATAACAGTTATTTTGTGATAAATTTTGACATTAAGAATAAAGATAAGGAAACTCATAAAATTTTTGTTTTTAACAATAATTTTGAAAAAGTCTATGAACAATTAATTGAAAAAAATATAAAAGACAAGTATTTTGATTACCAAAGTATTGATATCGATGATAATAATGGTACTGTTTACTTCTTAGGTAAATCTTTTGAAAATGAGTCTAGAAAATCAAAGAAAAAAGGAGAGGCCAATTATCACTTCGAGTTATATAAAGTTAATACTAACGGCCAAACAAAGACTAGTTTTAAAAATGCTGATAAATTTATTTCTTCATTAGAATTGATAACATCTGATAACCGAGTAGCATGTGTCGGATTTTACGGAAAAAAAGATGAAAATAAAATAAATGGAGTAAGTCTTTTTAATTTAAATCCAGAAACCCTTAAAATCGAAACAGAAAAATTCACACCTTTTTCTGAACAATTTCTATCAGATAAGTATGGCAACAAAGGAGGAAAGAAAAAAAGAAAAAAGGAAAAAGGAATAAAAAACATTGATTTTAAAGACGTAAACTTAATGGATAATGGAGACATTGTTTTAAATGCAGAAGAATTTTATATCACTACGCGCACATCAACATCAGCCAAAGGAATTGTAAGTACGCGCACAGTTTATCACTTCGACGATATTATAAGTCTTAGGCTAAATACAGATGGTGATTTAAAATGGGCTAGAAACATTAATAAAAGGCAAGTAGGTTTTAGTAATAGTTCTTACACATCTATAACAGTTGGCGAAGATTCTTATTTTTTTATAAATTGCTCAGATAATATAAAAAAATTAAGTGCAGACAGAATAGCTTTCAAACAAACAAAAGCAAAAAAATCTAATCTATATGTGATTAAAATTAATCAAGAAGGTAACTTTGATTTTAAAAAATTGATTGATGATAAAGAGTCTAAAGTATATTATAAAGTAAATAACGGAAATGTAAACCTTGATAATCAAACTGTTATTTTAATAGGAAAGAGAAAGAAAAAATCAAGGGTTTTAAAGCTGAAAATTTAAAAAAAACGATTTGCCAACAATGGCTATAAATAATTACTTGTTTTAGCCTACTTACGAAAATCCTCGTGGATTTTCAGCTTGGAGTGTGCTTGCATAGTACTTTAGCCCCTAATAAGTTCGGAGTGATATTTTAAATTTCAAAACTAATACATTTGAGATATGAAATACAAGTTTAAAAAACATACTCGTTTTAAACCAATTTGAAAAAGCTGTTGATAAATATGAAAAATAAGTATGTATTTGATTAAGTTATCTATTTTTAAACTAAAAATACACTCACATTAATATAATCCTAAACTTGATTGTTAAGAAAAATTTAATACTTTCAGCATTGTTATTTTGGTCAGTAAGCTGTTTTGCACAAAATCCAAATCCCGATATATTCCAAACTTGGCACTTAAAAGATATGTTTATTCAATTTGGTCCACCATTTGATTTAATGGATCCTCCTGTTTATGCTACACTAACAATTTCGGAAAATTTCGATTTTAGCGGAATAGGATCGTGTAACACATTTTCTGGATCTTATGTGTACGATTCAGTCCTTGATAGATTTACGGGAGATGAATTTGAGGCTACTAATGAAGACTGTGTGTTTCCATATCACAATAACTTTGAACAGGAATATTTTGAAGATGTGACGGGTATTTGGGAATATGAGATTATTGAAGACGGTTTTGGGTTGCAACTTAATATTTATGATCTATTTGAATTAGATGCGATTTTTACTAATTATACTCTTTCAACAGCGGATGTAGAAAAAGTAAAAGTTGCTATTTATCCTAATCCAGTTGCTGATATATTATCTATTTCTTCTATCAATAACCGTGTTTTATCAATTGAAATTTATACCATAGAAGGGAAGAACGTTACCATACATACTGCGGTGAATCAGGAAATCAATAATATCAATGTAACGCATCTAGATTCTGGTATTTATTTCTTGAATATATTTACAGATGACGGTCGAATTACCAAAAGAATCGTTAAAAATTAGCGAGGCCAGATAATAAAAAACACGACAGCCATTGGCCAACAACGCATAACTGCACATTGCTTCCGATTTTCCTTTCGGAAAATCCTCGCAAACGGAAAATGCTGTATTTTTTACGTAAATTCAAACGGAAATCAACGCAACAGTGCTTTATACACAACCGTCAAACTGTCTAAAAACCTCTTGCATTTTTCATAAGAATTGTTTAATTTCATGCTATGAAATATATAGCTGGAAGATATTATTGAGGACAATAATACTGTCTGGGATATAGATTACTTTGTTGAGCACCTCGAGATGTCAACGTTGGGGTTTGAAACAGATTTTATCGAGAATGGCAGACCTGGATATCATCCCAAAGTGCTTCTCAAATTGTACAGCTATGGCTATATGAACAGGATTCGTTCTTCAAGACAGCTTGAAAGGGAATGTAAACGGAATATCGAGCTAATGTGGCTGCTCGAGTCACTATCCCCAGATCACAATACCATCAGCAATTTTAGAAAAGATAATGCCAAAGCCATCAAGAGAACTTTTCACGCCACGGTAAAAATTGCCAGAAACTTTGGTCTCACTGGGGCACAACTCATCGCTGGTGATGGTACCAAGATGAGGGCTCAAAACAGCAAGAAGAACAACTACAATCTTAAAAAAGTAGCACGCCACATTGAATATATAGATAATAAGTTACAGCAGTACAGCCAAGAACTGGAGCAAACCGAAGAACCCGAGAGGCAAACTGAGATAGCACAGCAGCTTAAAAAACAGCAGCAACGTAAATCTAATTACACAAAAATAGAAACACCGTTAAAGGAGTCCGGTGAACCTCAAATATCAACCTCAGATCCAGACAGCAAACATATGATTGTGCGTAATAACATTACAGAGGTAGCGTATAATATTCAATCCACCGTTGATGCCGAACATTGCATACCTATTGATTACGATGTCACCAACGTGAACGACAAAAAGGCGATGGGAAATATGCTGAGGAGCGCAAAAGCAATATTGAGAAACAATGATTTTACCGCACTATTTGACAAAGGATACCACACGGGAAGCGAACTCCGAACTGCAAATGAGCTTGATATCGACACCCTCGTGGCAGTACCAGGGATAGGCAGGAGCTCACAGGCGCCAGACCCCAATTACAACTCGGAACACTTTTACTATAATACAACAGATGACACCTACACCTGCCCACAGGGGCATATCCTGAGCAGTAATGGTACGTGGTATAAAAACGTAATTACAGGTTCAAACAGGGTAAGACAAAAGAATGTAAGAACTGTCCAGTCCGTGACCTGTGCACCACATCAAAAGTGAATGGCAAGGTTTTGCAGCGTAGTAAAAACCAACAATATATTGAAGACAATACCTTAAGCGCAGCCAACAACCAACAAACTTATAAAAAACGCCAGGCAATAGTGGAACATCCTTTCGGAACCATAAAAAGACAATGGGGCTTCGACCATATACGTACTAAAAAACCCAAACAAAGAGCTTCTGCAGATGTGGGGCTTATCTTTATTGCCTACAACTTGAAGAGGATATTGAAGGTTATAGGGGGCAAAAATGTTCTAAGCAACACTATAAATGCTTTGTACAGCCACATAATAAGCTTGGTGAGGGGATATGCCGAAGCACTGGCCGTAAAAACCTATTTTACCACCCAGCCTTCCATTTTTGATCAAAATCCACTACTTTTAAATAATTACAAAAATAAGGTGGGTTATTAGACAGACTGCCGTTATATACAATTATAAAACGAAATCAAATGAATCTAAAAGAACAATTAAAAGACGTTAAAGATTACTTCACTCCAAAAATAGTTACAGAAGTTAATAACCAGTATGTGAAAATTGCCAAGATCAAAGGCCAAGAAGTTCCTTGGCATAATCACGAAAATGAGGATGAACTATTTTACATAATAGAAGGTGAACTTTTAATGGAAGTCGAAAATGAGACTAATAGGACTATGAAAACTGGAGATATGTTGGTAGTTCCAAAAGGAATTAACCATCGAGTTTCTTCAATAGACGAATGTTCAATTATGTTAATAGAGACCAAAACAACAAAGCATACAGGAGAAGTTAAGTCTTCCATAACCAAATCAATCCAAGAACAATCTTACTGAATAGGACTTAAAGTAGTTACTTCTGAGAAAAAACTGTAGCTAACAAAGTGCATAATTTATTGCTAGTTCTGGCTTACTTACAAAAATCCTCGTGGATTTTCAGCTTGGAGTGTGCCTGCCTAGTTAAGTACTAAGCCACGCAACTACTCATAGCCGAGCCGTTGTGGTGCATTTAAGAAAAAATAATATAAAAAAAAGGTCAACCTATATCAGTATAAGACACTTTTGTTCTTTCTGATTAATAACTAAAATTAAGTATTTAAATAGAAATCAAATCCAAGCCTTGTATAAATGAAATTATTTTTAACCCATATAATAGCGTTTCTTTCTATTTGTTCGTTTGGTCAAACCGTCTCAGATAGGACCATTACAATCGACCCCAACCTATCTGTTCAAAATTATGAACATTTCAAAAGGTTAACTCTAAATTCTCCCGATTCACCCATTGAATACTTGGATGGATTTAAATTTGAATGGGGTTATACCTACAAAGTAAGTGTTAGAGAAACAAAACTAAGGTCAACCTTGTCTGATGGGACACAATATGATTATGTATTAAATCATATCATTTCTAAAACCAAGGTGTCTGACACAACTCAATTTAAATTATTTCTTGACCCATCAAGATACTATCATAAAGTTGATTCAAGGGAGCAACTAATGAACATCACCTTAAAACTAATTAATGATAATATATATCTTTATTTTGATAACGTTGAAATTGAAGTTCCCGATCATTTAAAAATAATATTTAATGAGATTGTAGCGGGTAAAACATCAAGACTAGGACATTTCATTTTTATCAATGAAAAACGCATTAGACTTGTACATTTATGAATACTAATCCTAACAAAACCTAAACGGTATTAAATTGCAGTTTAGCCAAATGTTACAATCAATTAGAATAACTCCACAAAAAAACCACGGATTTTAATCGGTGGTTTTAAATATTAAAGCAGTGTAGTATTTGATTTATTGCTTCCTTAAATGAATATACTTTACATCACATTCACCTAGTTGTAAAAACGAATTCATTGCATTCCCATAGTTTTGAATGGTAATTTCATTTTTATCTAGTGTACCTTCCAATCCTATTGGTAATGAAATATTTTGATCAATAGGTTCACTGTTTTCATCCAATGCACCATAATACTCACTCCATTCTATTCCATTAAGTAGTACGTTATAGGTGTCATCTTCTTTATTTGCTTCTATTGAAATTTTCCCTGTCAAACTTCTTGTTGGAGTCTTAAGTTTATACCCGTAATATTCGATTTCGTTAGTTATTACTAGAGTCAAATCGCATTTAGATAATGTATCGCTAAATGAATAGTCACCTTCAATGTCAAATAAAAGCTTCTCTGTACTCGAAGAATTTTCAATTTTCTTCTTTTCAGAATTCTGACAAGAAGTTAAAAATAAAGTCAATAATAAAGTTTGTATTATTCTTTTCATAGTATAGTTTTTGTGAAATTATGTACCATTGGAATGTGTACGTCTACATTGATTATTTAATAACAGCAAACTAAGAGCATAATAGAGCATCATTTAGTCGTGTCAGGTTTACTTATAACAAGTTATTTATATTCTACAGGATCTATCCCTGCGTATGGCAATTACTTAATCGTATACTTCCTAGTAGGAAGGGTAACGATATCATCTGTGTTGGCAAATTTATCGCCCAATTTATTCTTTAGGTTAGTATCAATTCCAGGATGTCCAGAATAACCTAGGTAGCCAACATAAGATTCAATAAAAAAGGATTGGTCATTTAACCATACAATATTTTTAACGTAAAGCATTTCTCTATCTCCAACGTCGACGCCTTCAAACAATTGATCCATATCGATGGACACGTATTTCAAAGATTCAACATTAAGCAGAACAATGCTGTATGTTCCAGATCCAGCGTAGGTATCAACATTATCAAGTATCACGTATTTGCCGTTTTCTGACCAGTAGTTTTTAAGAGGCGACAAGTAGACCCCTTCAACTGTTTTGCTTGACAAAGCAGATTTTATAATGATTTTATTACTAGTCGGATCAATTGGTTCAGATATAAGCTCAACAGACCCATCAGGGCTTTTATTTCCGGAATAAACAAATCTCTCTAACGGTTCCTTCATTATGCTTGACTCTAAGCTAAACATGCTATTCGCTTTATTCTTGTTAGAAACTTTTTCAATTAGTTCTGCCTCCTGAATTGTTTTAACCGTTCCCATTGGACCGTCCTGATAAAGCGGTCGCTCTTCAAATGAATAACTAATCGTGAACCACTTACCCTGTAGTTCTTTTGCTGATCCCCAACCCTGGTTATCAGTATTCATTTCTGCCTCATCTAGGAGTCTTGAAAATTCAAAGTTTTTTGAATTAGACCTCGAAAAGTCCCAATAATTTCCTGAAACGTCTTCAAAAGTATAGTGTGAAGCATCGCCTAGGTGAAAATCAATGAATTTAGCTTCAATGGTTAAAAGGGCTTCTTCTTTTTCAATTAGTTCTGCCTCCTGAATTGTTTTAACCGTTCCCATTGGACCGTCCTGATAAAGCGGTCGTTCTTCAAATGAATAACTAATCGTGAACCACTTACCCTGTAGTTCTTTTGCTGATCCCCAACCCTGGTTATCAGTATTCATTTCTGCCTCATCTAAGAGTCTTGAAAATTCAAAGTTTTTTGAATTAGACCTCGAAAAGTCCCAATAATTTCCTGAAACGTCTTCAAAAGTGTAGTGTGAAGCATCGCCTAGGTGAAAATCAATGAATTTAGCTTCAATGGTTAAAAGGGCTTCTTCTTTTTCGGTTTGGTTGTTTACTACATTATCACTACTGTCTCTCATCACAGCTTGGCGACCCATCTTTTCTGGGGATTGAGCAAATGTTGTTGCCGTTATTAATAGCGTTACAAAAAATGTGAATACTTTTTTCATTGGTGTTAGTTTTTAATGATTAATGCTAATTTTTACATTGTTTTTTTTAGCTAATTAAAAGATATAGTTTAAACACAGAGTGTATCGATGAAGTGTATATAATGGGAAAATTTATTTTATACACAACGCCATTTCTTAAAATTTTATTTTTCGATTTACATTGATATTAATGTGAATCCTGCCAAAAAATATAATTTATGCTTTTAATAGATATAACTAAAATCAACCCTATTAAAGAGTCAAGATCGCAGCATAGCCTAGGATTACAAAAAGCTAATCTAACACTTATTTATCTAAAAATTACATTTAAATTTTAGACGAATAAAAAATTCAAATAGAAAGAAAGAAATCAATAAATAATGGTAGCAATAGGTGTGAAAAATGCTCAGTTTAGTCCTTAAAAAAAAGTGTGTGTTCGCTTGTACTATTATCTTATTTTCCTGCGGAAAATCATCACAAAAAAACCACATATTATATACATTTAACGTTGGCAAACATTAAAATTAAAACTAAAACAATTGAGATATGAAAAATCTACTACGCTCCCTATTGTTAATCTTCAGATTAAACCAAGTTCATGCACAGGTAATTAAGACATCTGTGAACGGTTAATGGTCAAATGAATATTAGCTAGATTGTACTGTTATTAAAAAAGCGGTGGATGGTGAATGAGTGCACCAAATGTGGATTGATGGCGCAGTAGTGAAACTGGCGCAATATGGTGAATGGGTGAACAAATATTGGATTGACGGCGATGTTGTGAAATAAGCGATCAATGGGGAATGGCAAAACGAAATGTGGGTAGATAGAGATGTAATTAAGACACCTAAAAATGTTGAGTGGGTGAACTTTGCCTGAATCCAAGAAGATGTCAGTTTAATGTCCCTAGCGGTAATAATGGATGATTGGAATTGATAAATTTGAACGGGCTATTTAATACTTTGACTTATTTAAGTCCGGCTGATTGCCCCTACACTCTCTTTTGCTTTTTCCGATTATGTACTAAAACGAACTGTTTTAATAGGAATCATACTTAAGATGTATAAAACAATAGGGCAATTGTAACTTAACTCAATGTTTCAAGTACTTTTGCAAGACCGTTAGCAAACAATGCTAAAACAGGAAATTAAATAAACGTTTGCCAACAATGGACACAGAAAACGATTACGAAAACAAGTCTACTGATAAACTTAAGCTCGCCGATGAATTCTCGGATGCTACGCTCAAGCCCAAGGCGAACGAAGAGCAGATTGAAGAAAAATCTGCTAAAAAAGTCAAAAGGAAAGCTACTGAAGAACAACTAAATCATCCCTTGCATGGAGTGAAACTGGCCGAAATTTTAGAAAGTCTAGTGGACCATTATGGTTGGCCGTACCTAGCAGACCGTGTCAACATACGCTGTTTTATGAACAATCCTACAATGAAATCAAGCCTCGGGTTTTTAAGAAAAATGACTTGGGCTCGAGAGCATGTTGAGGATATTTATATGGATATGCTGGAAGAAGAAAATAAAAAAGCAAAGGTAAAATAAAATTGCTACCAACAAAATCTAAAGCACACCACCTAACCTACTAAACCGTTTCTCCGCGCCCTAGACAGAAGGCTACAATACAGTTTGGACCCTATATAACTTCGGAAATTGTAAGGGCTTAAACCCTGTTAAAATACAAAACACTTTGTACATGAGTGCTGTTATTAAAATGATCAGTTATTAAAATGATCAATTGATGGCTAAGTATGAAGGAATGAGATACTATTATGCCCTTGACAGCTTTTCCTTTTTTGCACACTTTGATATATGTAACTAGGAGTTTTGAACATAATAAAGATAAAACGCTTTACTCTTCAAAGCTAAGCCTACGTAAGTTTTCATCTTATGGTAACAAACAGGAAAATACCTAAAATACGCTATGGGTGAAATTATACTTGTGGTTATAGGAATTTTAATGGCGTTACAGATTAATAATTGGAACGAATCCAGAAAGCAATCCACATCAGAAAAGGAATTTATATCGAGTGTAAAAAATGACCTAAAACAAGATAAAGTTTTTATTCAATTGATAGTAGAACTTATAGAATCAAGAATTGAAGCTTATAAAGTCCTAAATAGTGACTTGCCGAATTTATATGATAATGACAGAAATTTATTAGATTCCATATTTCATAATTACTTTAAAAGTCAACGCACATTTTATCCAATATCGGGCTCTTATAAATCAACCGCTTCAGGAAATCAAATTACTGTCTTTAGAAATAAAGAATTAATTCAAAAGATTATTAAATTATATAATTCAACTTATGATAGACTAATTGATAACGGTCAAATTTTGGACGAAAGATGGGCTTTCTTAAGTAAAAAATAAAGCTACGAGAGAAGAACTGGACACTTTCGAGAAATGAAACCTGAACAATTGACTGAATTTCTTGATAACTTATATTTTCATTATGTGCAAATAGAATGGTATCTAAACCAGTTAAAGTTAGCCACAACCGAAATTGATAAAATAATTGCAGAAAAATAAGGCAAAAAAAATAACCAGTGTACAACAAAGTACTGTGGTAAAAAACAAGTAAAAATGCCTTAATTTTTCACTAAAGTACTTCTGTAAGTATCCTCATCTACTAATCCTGCTTTTGCAATTGCAAAAGCTTGTTTTAATAGCTTATTATAAACCGTAATTAATGCTGGTTTTTTACTTTTTCCTTTGGCGACAATAGGCTCATAAAGCGCTCTGCACCTTTTTTTTGTATGTTTTGACCCCTACAAACCAACTGCTGTAAAATTTAAATAAAAGCAAGCCAAAATCAGGTATTTATACCTATTGACATTAAACTCCGATGCTTCTATATTTACGAATACACAACCTCTTTTATGATCCAGCATACAAGAAACACGAACCAAAAGCTGGAACACTACCATTACCTCAAGCGGTAAACTAAAGAGTGTTTTAGAAAGGCTGGGGGAGTGCTTAGTAAATAAATTAGTTCTTTACCATCGCCTGTAAAAAATAATTAGCGTGAATACGGGAAACCGTAATAAAACAAATAGCATAAAGAGTATTTTTAAACATTACAAAGCTGCAGGCACACACGTGGCACGAAATAATTTTAATAAAAACATCATAAACCTTTTGGATTTGTGATGATATAATAGAAATAAACGTCATATGGTGTTTATATACGTGTTAGGTGCAAGCTAAAAAAAAGCCAGCCGCACAAATAGCACATTTGTTTTTTGCCAACACAAAAGCCAACGCTAAAAAACAAAAGAGCTATTTTTAGCCAACGCTTACCGAGAATAATGAGAAATTAAATATGACATTAGAACAATACATTGACAACATAAATCAGAGATACAAACTCGGAAATGCAACTGAGCATACTTTTAGAGGTGATTTACAGCAACTTATTGAAAGTTTAGTACCTGAAATCAGAGCGACAAACGAACCGAAAAGACAATCTTGCGGAGCACCCGATTACATCTTGACTAAAAAAGATATTCCTGTTGGATTTATTGAGGCAAAAGATATTGGTGACAAAGACTTAGAAGGAAAAAAGAAATCGGTAAACAAAGAACAATTTGACCGTTATAAAGCTTCCTTAAATAATCTGATTTTTACAGATTACATAGATTTTCATTTATACAATGATGGAGAATTTGTGACCAAAATTGCTATCGCTGAGATAACTGAAAACGGAATTATTTCAAAACCCGAAAACTTCGGAACTTTTGAAAATCTAATTAAAGATTTTACTACTCACATAGGACAAACAATAAAGAATTCAAAAAAATTGGCAGAAATGATGGCGGGCAAAGCCCGCCTTCTTTCTGATGTTATTGAGAAATCTTTAACAAGTGATGAAGACAATTACGAGGATAGTACTTTAAAAGAGCAAATGAATGCTTTTAAAAACATCTTGATTCACGATATAACGCCAAAGGGCTTTGCTGATGTTTATGCGCAAACAATTGCTTATGGAATGTTTGCAGCTCGTTTGCACGACCCAACTTTAGATACGTTTAGTAGACAAGAAGCAGCTGAATTAATTCCTAAATCAAATCCATTTTTACGAAAACTATTTGGCTACATAGCTGGTCCCGATATTGACGACAGGATTAAATGGATTGTAGATAATCTAACAGAGATATTTCTAGCTTGTAACGTTGAAGAAATTCTAAAAAATTATGGAAAGTCAACAAAAATGGAAGACCCAATCATCCATTTTTACGAAACGTTTTTAAGTGAATACGACCCAACACAAAGAAAGACAAAAGGTGTTTGGTACACTCCAGCTCCTGTTGTAAATTTTATAGTTCGAGCTGTTGATGATATATTAAAAACCGAATTCAATTTAAAACAAGGTTTAGCTGATACCAGTAAAACAACAATCAAAGTAAAAACAGATATTCCTAATAAAAGCTTCAAAAGTGGTTATAAAGAAGTTGACCAAGAAGTACATAAAGTGCAAGTTCTTGACCCAGCAACAGGAACAGGAACTTTTCTAGCAGAAGTAATAAAACACATTAACCAAAAATTTAAAGGACAAGAAGGTATTTGGAGTGGTTATGTTGAAAATCACTTATTACCGCGATTAAATGGTTTTGAGCTTCTGATGGCAAGTTATGCAATGGCACATTTACAACTAGATTTATTACTAAAAGAAACTGGTTTTAAAGCGACCAAAAATCAACGTACAAAAATCTATCTGACCAATAGTTTGGAAGAAGCTCATCCAGACACAGGAACGCTTTTTGCCAATTGGCTTAGTAGCGAATCTAATGAAGCAAATCATATTAAACGAGACACACCTGTAATGTGTGTTATTGGAAATCCTCCGTATAATGCAATGAGTAAAAATCAAGGCTCTTGGATTATGAAATTAATGAAGGATTATAAAATGGAACCTGGTGGTAAAGAAAAATTAAAAGAACGTAATCCCAAAATGATTAATGATGATTACGTTAAATTCATAAGACAATCACAACATTTTATTGAAAAACAAGGTGAAGGTGTAATAGCGTTTATTAATCCACACGGTTTTTTAGATAGCGACACTTTTAGAGGTATGAGATGGCATTTATTAAAAACTTTTGATAAAATATACTCAATTGATTTACACGGTAATATCAAAAAAAAGTTAGTTGGAAAAGATAATAAACCAGATGAAAATGTTTTTGATATAACTCAAGGTGTTTCTGTAAATTTCTTTATAAAAACTTCAAAAAGCGAAAAACTAGCTAAGGTTTTTTACAAGAGTGTTATAGGAAAAAGAAATGATAAATATAATTTTTTAGAAACAGAAACTTTAAAATCAATAAACTTTGAAGAAATAGCACTTAAAAAGAATGATTATGTCTTTGTTCCTAGAAATTTAGAAGAAATTTCTAAATATGAAAAGCATATTTCTTTAAAAGATTTGTTTAAATTTTCATCAACAGGAATGCAAACTGATAAAGATAAATTTTGTATTCAAATTGATAAAAAAGAAATTGAGAGTATTCATTCTGATATAAATTCATTATTAGATGATGAAATTAGAGAAAAGTATACACTAGGTAAGGATTCATCAAGTTGGAATTTAAAAAAAGCAATAGATGATATTTCTAAAAACAAACCTATAAAATCGGATACTAGCAAAGTTTCTTATAGACCTTTCGATACTAGATATACTTATAATACAGGAAATAGTAATGGTTTTATGGGAAGACCTAGAGCTGATTTAATTAAACATATTGATAAAAAAGATAACATTAGTCTTATATCAATAAAAAATTCTCGTAGTAGTGATTTATGGAACTTAATATTTATTAGTAAGCACATCTGTACAAAGCCAACTTCAATAACATCATTAGATGCTAATTATATATTCCCTCTTTATTTATATTCTGAAACTAATGAACAACAAGGCAGTATAGAAAAAAATCCACATAGGTTACCAAACCTAAATGAAGACATAATCAACGAAATTAAAGATAAAATAAACCTAGAGTTTACTAATGAAAAAGAGAGAGCAGAAAACACCTTTGCTCCTATTGATATTTTAGATTACATCTATGCTGTTTTACATTCAACAACTTACAGAGAAAATTACAATGAGTATTTAAAAATAGATTTTCCTAGAGTACCATATCCAAAAGACAAGAAAACCTTTTTGGAGTTAGTAAAATTGGGCGGAGAAATAAGAAAAATTCACTTATTGGAATCTTCAAAAACAGAAAATTACATTACAAATTATCCACAAAATGGAGACAACGTAATAAGGAGAAAAATTACCAAAACGGATATTGGTTACGAACCAATTAATAAAACAAAAGGGAAAGTTTGGATAAATGATGAACAATACTTTGACAATGTCCCAATAACTGCTTGGGAATTCAAAATCGGAGGTTATCAACCAGCACAAAAATGGTTAAAAGATAGAAAAGAAAGAACCTTAGAATTTGATGATATTTTACATTATCAAAAAATAATAGTCGCACTTTGTGAAACGGACAGAATAATGAAAGAAATAGACAAACTTGAAATTGAATAAAGCCAACGCAAGTTCAAGCACATTTAAAGTTTGCTCGTATCTCACAAATTTAAAAGAGCTTTCTCGCCAACGCTAGCAAGTTTGCGGAAAGAAAAGCCAGACACCTAACAATGTATAAAAAACATAGGGCGTTTGTGCTAAATCGAAAGTTCTGTGCATATTTACAAAGTCCGCTAAATATAAAATTTGGCATTTATAGAAGAAAAGTTAAAAGCAAAATATTTATATTTAGCTAAGTAATAAACCGAAACGAAAGTGCTTATCACCTGCCCTACGTTTCTTATACTTAACGTTAGGTGCAAGCTGAAAAAAATATAAATTGATAATAAAACTAACCAAAATGTTCGCATCACTATTTTCAAAAAAAGATAAACCTACTCCGAAATCACCAATAAAGGAACTTACATCGGAAGAACTTGAAGAAGCTAAATTTAAAGCTCGGATTGCATTCATTGACGATGAAGAGATTTCTCACGTTGAAAGATTACAAGATGATGGATATAATATTACTCAATTTGATGATATAGATAATATTGATGATTTTTTAAGAAAAAAATATAATGTAGTTGTATTAGATATTCAAGGTGTTGGGCAAAAGATATCCCCAAAATCAGGAGGTTGGGGAATACTAAAATATTTAAAAAATGCAAATCCAAATCTTGTTGTTATAATGTTTACTGGTGCAGAATGGTCTATAACTAAATATAAACAGGAAGCTGAAAAAGCAGATGACTTTATTGGTAAAGATTTAGAATTTTTGGACTTCAAATCAAAGTTAGATGATGGAATTAAAAAAGCTTTTTCTCCTTCTTATCATTTTGAGATTGAACGAAAAAAAATGCTTAAAGAAATCTCAAATACGAGTACTATTGAACAAATAAAAAGTGTAATTGATACTTATGGCGGAAATAAAGAATCAGCTAAAAAAGAACTATTAAAAATAACAAACAATAAAGAAGTCTTGGAAATAGCAGATAACTTTCTGTCTATTGTTGGTAATATAACCTCTTTGTTAGTATGATAGAATTTAGTTATCCTTTTGCAAAGAACCACGACAATCAAATCTCCTTCAATAATGGAAGACTTTGTTGTTTACCAAAAGAATATTTAAAGCAAACTAATCAAGTAGTCTTAAAATCTTTTTTTACCAAAATATTATCTGAAAGTACTTCTCAAGATATAATTATAGGTATTGACCCATTAGGCTTTAGTTTTTTAAACTTAGATTTCATATGCTATATAGGCTTAGTTACCAATAAAGCTGATAGAGGTAAGTATAATAATTTAAGTAAAAAATATCCTTTGAATAAATTTGATATTGAGTATTTAAAAAAGCAAATAAAATTCGAATATGACTTAGTCAATTTTAAAGAATTTATCCCTATCGATATTGTAACTCAAAACTTACACGAGTTAAGAGGCTTAAACTCTAAAATTTCGGGAAATATTGACCGGATTATGAAAATTGAAAAAGAAGAAGAATGGGAATCAAAATTTGACGAACAAACAGAAAGCGTTAAAAAAATATATGTTGGAAGTAGACTGATTAAGTTCATTTTAGATAACATTAAATTCTTTCAACCAAATTTTTTCGAAAACTTAAAATTAGATTACTCAAAATTCTTTGTGGCACATCGGTCAGTAAGCAAGATTGTTAAAATCTATAGGAATGATTTTAAGAAAGGAAGAGCTGATATTGATTTTACAGGAAGTTCAGGAATTAAAATTTCAGGAGATAAAGAATACTTTGAAATATTAATTAAAATTCTAGTAGAAAATGCTTTGAAGTACTCTCAATTTCCAAAACGAATTGGCCCAAAAGTAGAGTTTGAAGAAACAAAAAAAAGATTGAATATTAGTGTACACTCATATGGTAAATCAATACCTAAAACAGAAGAACCCTACTTATTCTCAAGGGGTTTCAGATCTAGTGTTAATAAGGACTCAAAAGAAGGCACAGGAATGGGATTGTACAATGCAATGCAAATTTCGAAACATTTTCACGGTAAAATAAGCTTCGAAACAAAAAAAGTTTCTAATGATGTAAACATTGATTTATCTTGGAATATTTTTACTTTGAGAATAGAAAAGTCTATGCATAACAATGTATAAAAAACATAGGGCAATTGTGGCTTAACCGAAAGTCTGTGCTTATTTATAAAGTCCGCTAAATATAAAATTTGGCGTTTATAGTAGAAAAGATAAAAGCAAAATATTTATATTTAGCTAAGTAATAAACCGAAACGAAAGTGCTTATTTACTGCCCTACGTTTCTTATACTAACCGTTGGCAACAATTCCTCCTACTTCCAAAAAAATTAATTACTTCTTGAAAACGTTTTTCGGAGAAAATTGAATAAATTGGTTACCGTGAACAAAGCGTAAAAATCCCAATGTTTACTGAACTTAAAAAAAACGTTACTCCGAATATGAAAGTATCAAGAGGGTTCTGTTTTATTACAATGTTTGGGTATTATCAACTTAGTCTGAAAAAAAAACCCCAATACACATTGTATTACTATGTATATTGTTATACATTTGCTGCATGGATAATGTTTTTGTAAACAAATGGTCATCGCAACTAAAGAAGGGCACTTTATCCTTTATCGTTTTAAATGTACTAAAAGACAGTGAGTATTATGGCTATGAACTCATCGAAAAAGTAAAACACGATACAAAAATTGAAATTGCAGAAGGTACTTTTTATCCATTAATGAACAGGTTAAAAAAAGATGGGTTTGTTGAATCTAATTGGGTGGAACAAAAATCAGGAATACCACGTAAATATTACAAACTAACTAAACAAGGAGAAGTGATCCTTGTTAAGATGAAGGATTATTGGATATCTATGAGTACGACAATACAAAAATTATTTTAAGGTGAAAAATATAGAATTTAAATCAATTTCGGCTCAAAGAATTTATAACGACTATTTGAAAAGAGTTGAGAGAACGATTTCCATATTATCAGAAAAGGATAAGCTCGATATGCTAATGGAGATTAATAGCCATATTTATGAGGCAATGCAGCAAGATAGTAAAGAAAACGAAATAGACAAACTACTTATCACAACTGAAAATCTAGGTTTGCCTGAAGAGTTTTTAATCCCAGTTGTTGCTGAGAAAAAACTGATTCAAGCTGTTCACACTTTCAATCCGAAACACGTATGGCAAGCCTTAAAAATGAACATTTCTAATGGTCTTGGTTATAGTATCGTGTCAATATTATATCTGGGTTTATCAGTATTTGGTTTTTTAATTTTTACAAAAATTTTTTTTCCATCAAAAACAGGCCTTTTTTATATGAATAATGAATTCAAAGCATTTGGTTTTATAAGCAATGCTGATGAAATGAATGAAGTCCTTGGTTTTTGGTTTTTTCCAATAACCATAGTTTCAGCTGTCATAATTTATGTTTTAATAACACTACTTTTAGGCCTGTTGAAGTCGAAGTAGTGCTTTTTTTTATCCAATAACATAGTATTACTATGTATAATGTTTAACTATTTAAATTACTTATTATGAAATCAAAAAATACATTTTTATTCGTCTTATTTATCTCAATAAGCATTGGGATTCATGCGCAAGGTTTTACCCATATATTCAATAAAGAACTTAAAGCGATAAATGTGATTGTGCTTAATCTAGAAGGAAATGTTACCATTCACCCATCGTTAGAAAAACAGATTCGAGTTATAACAGTTTTGAATAGCAAAGGCGACGTTTGGGGCTTAAAAATACCAAAAAATAGACCGGAATTCAAGACAACCTATCTAGTGTCAAACGATACCTTACACGTAACCACCCCTAAAAATTTCAACTATTCATCATTAGGCATTAACACTTATTCAGAACAAATTGAAACGGAAATTCAAGTCTCAAGTTCAACGAAAATAATTGTTCGAAAAGCCAATGAGATTAAATTTGAAGCTGGTTTTACAAATTTATCCATTCAAGAAGCTAATATTATTCAGGGACTAAATATAAACAAGGCATCAGTTAAAGTCTTGCAATGTGACAGCAAGAACAAGCTTGTGGTTAATGGTTTAAAAAAAGGAAACTCTTTCGAATATGAAGGTACTGGTTTGAGTAAATATTTCTTAAAAGCCAACACCATCAATATCACACTTAAATAATATTAATCATGAAAAAGATCGACCGGCATAAAGACTATATCGACACTAAAATTGCCGAATACGAACTAGCCCTGCAACTCGCCGACAGTAAATAGGAGCGCCAGGAAATAGCTGGTAAAATAGGATACCAAAATACCAAAAAGCAGCACTACCAGAACATAGAAAATCAGTTAGAAAATACTGGCGAAAGCCAAATAAGCCTCACAGACCCTGATGCCAAAAGCGTTGTGCTGCACCGCAATATCATTAACGTGGGCTACAACATACAAGCTGGCTGTGATGCGGAGCATAAGCTCTTCGTCAATAACGATACTGGAACAGTAAACGACACTCACTCACTTTCCCCTATGGCCCTAGATGCGAAAGCACTGCTCGAAGTAGATCAAATGGATTGCCTTACAGACAAAGGGTACACCACTGGCAAACACATAGACATCTGTAATAAGAACAACATCACCACCTACTCTTCGCCCAAAGAACACTCTAGCCAGAAAAACGGCTTGTATGGCCTAGGCACTTTTCAATACGATCAAGATAGTGACAGTTACACCTGCCCCAACAATCAGGTACTCACAACTACTGGAAACATCTATCATAAAGGAAATGTGAGAGTAAAGCATTATAAGAACTTCAAGGCCTGTAATGACTGTTCGATGCGTTCTAAGTGTACCAAGTCCAAAGTGGGAAGACTCGTAGAACGAAGCATCTATCAAGAAGCCATAGAAGCCAACAAAAAACGTGTGGAAGAAAATCCAGCTTATTATAGACTACGCCAACAAGTAACTGAACATCAATTTGGCACGCTAAAACGACAATGGGGATTTACCTTTACGCTTATGAAAGGCAAACAGAACGTTCTCTCAGAGGTCAATCTTATGATGATGTGTTACAATCTCAGGAGACTTATATCCATTCTGGGAGTAGAAGGGTTAAAGGCAAGGCTAAAAGGTCTTGGCTGTATTGTTTTGAGAATATACCGCCTCATTAAATGCCTTTTAAGACCTTTAAAATTATCGTTAGATGATTATGCTATTCAAGATACCCCTTTTAAAACAACCTATAATAGATACCATTTAGACAGAAAATCCTACATTTGAGTAAATAACAGAGTTCTTGCGCAGACTCCCGTTGTGCGTCATTATGAATAACCACTAACCAATGATAAAATTCTTTAGAAAAATTAGACAAAATTTACTTTCGGAGGGTAAAACTGGAAAATATCTGAAATACGCAGTTGGCGAAATTATTCTTGTTGTAATTGGAATATTGATTGCATTGCAATTGAACAATCTGAACGAGAATAGAAAAAATAATGTATTTGAAAAGGAAATACTTACTCAAATTCAAGAAAATCTAAAAAATGATAAATTAGCTTTAGAAGAAATCGTAACGAACTTTAGTAAAGCTGTTAAATCCTCGGAAAAGATATTAAATTCAGAAGTATCTCAAAAAACAGAGGATAGTATAAATATTTGGCTTGGGGCAATAATACAATTTGATAGATTTCAACCTCTGACTAATGCTTACGAAGTATTAAAATCAAATGGATTAGATAAAATTTCAAACAAAAAACTACGATTTTTACTTGGAAGATATTATGATGACGAAGCTTCACATATGATAAAGTCGACTAACGATATTGAAATAGCTTTTAATGACCATTGGATACCTATTTTATTTGAAGAAATGGTTGAATTTGAATTTAAGAAATCTGTAGTGCTAGAAGATTATAGTATCCTACTAAAACCGTCAAAAGCACAGAATATTTTGAAACTAAATCGTGACAATCTTGCTTCTGGAATTAATCGAATTAAACGTGGATTAGCGACAATTCAAGAAATACAGAATTTAATAGTGAAAGAAATAAAATAACGAAAGCACAACAATGGCTATAAGTAATTGCTTGTTCTCGCTCACTTTGGAAAATTCTTGCAGAATTTCAAACTTGGTGTACTTGCAAAGTTAAGTGCTAACCCACACAACTAACCATAGCCAAACCGTTGTGCTTCATTATCAGAAACCGCTAAACAATGATAAAATTCTTTAGAAAAATTCGCCAAAACGTACTTATGGAAAATAAAACTGGAAAGTATTTTAAATATGCTATTGGAGAAATTATCCTTGTAGTCATCGGAATTCTAATTGCATTACAGATTAATAATTGGAATGAAAACAGAAAGACAGACGATATAAGAGAGAATTACCTTAAACAACTTCTAGTAGATTTAGAAACAGACAAAATCTACTATAACAATATGATTTCTACTTTAGAATTATTTGCAGAAGGATATAATGACTTTTATAAAATTTATGGGGAACCTGGTTTGAACGCGTCAAAATTTATATTGGAAATACAAAAAATCAACTTTCTTCATTTTGAAATAGAATTTAAAACAAGTACTATAAAAACACTAATTAGCACTGGCGATATAAAGCTGTTTGAATCGACTTTACGTAATAAATTGACAACATATAATGGGAAACAAAAACATATAATGACAGTAAGTAATCGTAATGCCAATTCCTCTCAAGATATTTTAAAAAATGCGATGATGAATGGCGCCAATTCAGATTTACTTCTACGACTTCAGAATCAACCAAATTTTAGTGAATATTTAAATATTGAAAAGAACTTTCCTAAGTTAGTTCTTGAATTAGAAGCTTTTCTTAATTGGAAAAAATTAACAGAAAATTATACTATTAGCTCGTTTAATAGTTTAATTAAAAAATCAGATAATATTATTGAATCTATCAATAAGGAATTAGCAAAATAACGAAAGCACAACACCGAGTATAATTAATTGCTTTGGCAAGTACTTATTTGGAAAATTCCTTCGGAATTTTTTCTGGTTCGTTTTTGTTTACTAAATTAGTTGCTTAACCACGCAACTAACGATACACAACAACGTAATGCATTCAAGAAAAACCACCTCCATTTCAAATTATAAGTAAACATTTAGCATTTTAATTATCAAAACGAGTAAATCCAAAGTGCAATGGGTGCTATGCCCTACAAACCAACTGCTGTAAAATTTAAATAAAAGCAAACCAAAATCAGGTATTTATACCTATTGACATTAAACTCCCATGCTTCTATATTTACAAATATAGAACTCCTTTTATGATCCAGCATACAAGAAACACAAACCAAAGGCTGGAACACTACCAATACCCTAAGCGGTAAACTAAAGAGCGTTTTAGACAGGCTGGGGGAGTACTTAGTGCATAAATTGGTTTTTTTACCATCGCCTGTAAAAAATAATTAGCGTGAATACGGGAAACCGTAATAAAACAAATAGCATAAAGAGTATATTTAAACATTACAAAGCTGCCGGCACACACGTGGCACGAAATAATTTTAATAAAAACATCATAAACCTTTTAGATTTGTGATGATATAATAGAAATAAACATCCTATGGTGTTTATATACATGTTGGGCACAATTAAAACCAAATGAACAGACTACTGATATTATTTTTTTCTTTATCCATAATTGGTTGCAGTAAACAAAAGAAGATTTGGGACAACGGATTGACTAAAAGTGCGGAAGAAATAACTGAATATACGATTCGCATTCAAGAAGATTCTTTAAAAAACGAAATTCGCGACACACTTTTAATTGCAATAAAAAAATATAGAGATGACGACCAATTAACTCTTCAAACTCGAAGAACTTTGTTTGATAATGAACAGATGGAAATTGAGTATGTCTATGACTATTCCGACAGATTAAAGCAAGAGATTGTGAAAATGTCAACGGACAGTCTGCCGTTTAAAGTAAACTATTCATACAAAAACTCTTTGCTTTTTCAATCAAGCGGAATTTTGGACAATGAAACCGAAAGGTTTGAGCAAATACAAACTCATTATTACAGAAATGACGACACCGAAAAGAAGTCAATAATGAGACAAATATTTCTTGACAAAGAAACTAATGATACTATTAGAAATTCAACGGTAAGCACATACTTCAATACTGACGAAAAAGTTGATAGTATTTTATCAATCAATCTTCGCAGAGAAGGACAGAACCGAAAAGCAGTATACGAATTTGACGGAAAGAATTTTATTGGACTTAAGGAATATAACGAAAAAGATTCTTTGCTGTCAAATAAGAAATTCGAGCATAAAATGGACGAATTTGACAATTGGACTGAAAAAAAGGTAATTGAAAACGGAATTCTGAAAAGAATAATAATCCGAGAAATAAAATATAAATAACAGTGCCCAACACCGTGTATAATTAATTGCTAGGTCACTGCCGACTTACGAACATTCCTGCGGAATATTCTATCTGTGATTTATTTGCTAAATTAGGTGCTTAACCACGCAACTAACCATACACAACAACGTTGGCAACAAGCTAGAAACATCCGTAAAAACAATGAATGAATTTAATGACATTGAAAATCTACTGTATATTGTTAAGTCAAGAATTGACGCTCACCTAAAATTCAAAAAGGAATATGACAAACAATTAGCATTTGATTTTAGCATTTTTCAGTTCTTTACAATCGGAGAAAATAAGATTAGCCAAGTTTTAGCCTATTTTTTAGATGTAAATCAAAATCACGGACAAGGAGATATTTTTCTTAATGAATTCGTAAAAACTTTTTATGACAACGAAATTGAAATCCGTCAGTTAGAAAATGTTTGTGAAAAAAGAATTACGGAAAACAGAAGGTTAGATATTTATATTAAACTAAAAGGTCTAACTATTGGAATCGAAAACAAGATTTGGGCAGACGACCAGCCGAATCAATTAAGAGATTATTCTACATTTTTAGAACATAAATCAAAAGGTAACTATTTGCTGCTTTATTTGAGTCCTTATGGTTTAGAACCAAAACTAAAGAGCATAAAAGAAAAACTCAAGCTAAAACTTGTAAAAGAAAACAAACTGAAAATCATAAGCTACAAAGACGATATAATCAATTTAATAAACAATTGGTTAGTGATTTGTGAAGCTGATAATGTTACACACTTTCTAAAAGAATTTAAGAAATATCTTGAGATTAAGTTTCTCGGTAAAAACACACTAAATATGTCAAAAGAATTAAGAACTATAATTCACGAAAACGAAAGAGAAGTTCAGATGTTAGTGAATGAATATAAAGGAATAGAAAACGAAATTTTAATTAAATTAAATACAGTTGCTAAAGAAATAGATAAAACACAACCTGTTTTAGATATAGGAATAGAAAAAAGCAGAAACGAATTATTTAATTACAATGGTTTTAGAATTTACAAATATTCTCTTTCTCGAAACGGAAATAAAATTTGGATACAACTTGTCAAGAAAGAAATCCATTTATATTTAAATTATTACCTGCAAGATGGAACAGACACAATTTTCAAAGAAATTCTTACAGAATTGAACTTTACTAATAACATCGTACTGAATTACAAGCAAAATAAATCTGAATTAGTAAAAACCTTTTTAAATCACGTAAATATAGTAAACGAAAGTTTTAGAGTATATAATGAACGGAATGAAAATGGAGAAAAGCCAGTTGCCAACAACGTATAAAAAAATAGGGCAATTGGTGCTTAACCCAATGTTCACCCTCTTTTCGAGGTCACTAAATTTTTAAATTTGGCTTATTGAGAAAAGAAAAAGTAATAAAAAAATTTAAAAATTCGGCTTGTGTTCAACCGAATAGTTCGTGCGTATTTTCCGCCCTACCGTTCTTATACAAATCCGTAATGCATTCAAGAAAAACCACCTCCATTTCAAATTATAAGTAAACATTTAGCATTTTAATTATCAAAACGAGTAGATCCAAAGTGCAATGGGTGCTATGCCCTACAAACCAACTGCTGTAAAATTTAAATAAAAGCAAACTAAAATCAGGTACTTACACCTATTGACATTAAACTCCAATACTTCTATCTTTACGAATACAGAACCCCTTTTATGATCCAGCATACAAGAACCACAAACCAAAAGCTGGAACATTACCAATACCCTAAGCGGTAAACTAAAGAGTATTTTAGGCAGGCTGGGGGAGTACTTAGTGCATCAATTGGTTTTTTTACCATCGCCTGTAAAAAATAATTAGCGTGAATACGGGAAACCGTAATAAAACAAATAGCATAAAGAGTATTTTTAAACATTACAAAGCTGCCGACACACACGTGGCACGAAATAATTTTAATAAAAACATCATAAACCTTTTGGATTTGTGATGATATAATAGAAATAAACGTCATATGGTGTTTATATACATGTTGCCATTAATTTAAAAAAAACATTCGTCTATGATTAACAAACATATTTTTGCATTCGTGTTCTTGTTGTTTCCAATTTTAATATTCGGACAATGTAATTATAATACAAACAGAGTTTACGATGTAACGGTTAAACAATTTGAGCCTTCTTTAGTGGCTTACGATGAAAATTACCAAATTGGTGCAGCTTTAGGAAAAGTTAAGAAAGACATCATTTTAACAATACTTATACGATTTAATGGAAATGCTAAAGAAATTGGTTCAGATTTATTGGTTTTTACAGATGGTAAAGAGGCGGTAAATTTGGAATATATCGACAGTCAAAAAGATTATATGGCAGGCAGTGAAATTTCTTTGAATAAGTTTAAAATCAAAGAAAATCAATTTCAACACATCAAGAACCAACAACTTAAAACATTCAGATTTAAATTTGCGAATGAAGAAATTAATAGGACTTTTCAAATAGAAAAGAATAAGACCGTTATTTCTGCGCAGCTAAAATGTTTTACTTCAAATTAATTTTACATTTATGTCTAAATTCTTTTTATTATTATTCTTATCATCATTTGTCTTTAGTTGTTCAAAAAAGTCTGAAAAAAAACCTGAAGAGCTAATTTTAGGGATTTATGTTCAAGACCAAGAAAATGATTATCAAGATGTTATTTTGATTGGTAAAATTCAAGCGGATACAATTAAGAAAATAACAGATTGGGATGAAGAAAATAAAGATTATGTTCAAAATAGGTTGCCCTATCTTAAAAAGTATAGAAACTTTTATAGCGATAATAACCAAATTACCGAAGTGTTCAGTTTTGACACTATAAGAAAAAAAGAATTTTTATGTAGTGAATTAACCGTTGGCCATAGTGATAAATATAATTTAAGAATTGAAAATGAATTTACTGTCTGTGCTAATTTTAAAGGTTCTAAAAACTTTTTCGAAGAACAAGTTTTAGACCTTGAAAAATCATCATATAGCGTAATTGAAAATAAATTAAGAAAAGCAATTGAAGATAATGACGTAAATGTCGCATCAGGTGTTAACAATAATTATAGTAAAAACAAGAGTAATATTAACATCGAAGTGCTTCAATCAATTGATTTAAATGCTGATGGAATTAAGGAATATATAATAAAAGGCACAATCAATAGTGCTTATTCAAAAAAGTCAGTCATTTTAATTTTTAACGTAACTAAAGATTATATAAAAGATGTAGGAAAAATAGATGCTTGGGAATATGGATATAATTTAATTGGTGTTACCGATTTAAATGAAAATGGTAAATTAGAGTTGATTTTTCAAGGTGTAGGTTACGAATCTATAGGTTTTGAAATTTATGAAATAACAGAAAATGGTTTTAAGCAATTATTATATACCGTGCCGTATGGTTGTTAGCATACCAAATTAAACACAACAATTGTAACCCTCAATATAATTTACCCAATGAACAAAATTCTATTTATTTTATTTTTAGGAATATTTACAACCGGCAAATCACAAGAAAATTGGATTTCTCAAGAAAATGGAAAACTTGATTATTCAATACCCGACAATTGGAATGTATCGGAATTTAAAAAAGTCAATAACAACAAAATATACGGTGCGACATTTTTTGATGTTGGTAAAACTTCTGTCTTTTCTGTTTTAGAAATGCCAAATGACACAGGAATTCCAAATGCGGAAGAACTTACAAATGAAGATGCAAAAAATCTTACTTTAAATTTCTTTAGTCCTTCAAGCACATTTATAACTGTTGAAAATCAAAAAATATCTGAAATTAATGTAAAATACGTGAAAGCCAAAGCAACTACCTCGCAAGGCTTAAAACTAACAGCAAATACTTATTATGTGTTTTATGATGGCTCGTTTATTAAAATAGATGGAATTTACACAAGTGAATACGAAAGTGAATTTTTGCCTATTATCAAAAAAATAATTAACAGTATAAAAATCAATTAACTAACTTCAAAATCAATTTAATTATGGGATGGGTTTTTTTAATAGGAATAGTAGGTGTGGTAATTTTCTACTTTCTAAAAGACAGAAATAAAATGTTAGAAACTACAGTTGATAACGAAGGTGGTATGCGCCAAAAGTATAGAGATTTAATAGGTTGGCTGACTGATGACCCAAATGCAAAAGTCACAAAAGTTACAAGAGACCACGTAGAGGTAACTAACAAAATGCCTACAACTACGACCACTTTTTTTATAACGGAAAATTTTGATGGAGTAGATATTGAGTGGAACGCACAACTCGGAGCAATGGGAAATCATAAACAGAATTGGAAATTCCCAAAAGGAACTTCCGAAGAAAATATGGTTATAAAAATAGGAACTGATTTACAAAGTTACGAGCAGAAAATGTACGGGTAAAAACTAATGGCAACAACGTATAAAAACAATAGGGCAATTGGCGCTTAACCCAATGTTTCAGGCACTTTTTCGAGGTCGCCAAATTTTTAAATTTGGCTTATTGATAAAAGAAAAAATAATAAGAAAAATTTAAAAATTCGTCTTGTGCTCAACCGAATGGTTAGCGTGCAAATCAGCCCTACTGTTCTTATACACAACCGCAGTGCATTCAAGAAAAACCACCTCCATTTCAAATTATAAGTAAACATTTAGCATTTTAATTATCAAAACGAGTAGATCCAAAGTGCAATGGGTGCTATGCCCTACAAACCAACTGCTGTAAAATTTAAATAAAAGCGAACCAAAATCAGGTATTTATACCTATTGACATTAAACTCCAATGATTCTATTATTTACGAATACGGAACGCTTTTTATGATCCAGCATACAAGAAACACAAACCAAAAGCTAGAACACTACCAATACCCTAAGCGGTAAACTAAAGAGTGTTTTAGAAAGGCTGGGGGAGTGCTTAGTAAATAAATCGGTTTTTTTACCATCGCCTGAAAAAAATAATTAGCGTGAATACGGGAAACCGTAATAAAACAAATAGCATAAAGAGTATTTTTAAACATTACAAAGCTGCCGGCACGCAGGTGGCACGAAATAATTTTAATAAAAACATCATAAACCTTTTGGATTTGTGATGATATAATAGAAATAAACTTCATATGGGGTTTATATACATGTTGTACACAATATAAAAAATGAGCTTTACACCATCAGAATTTTGGAAAAATTTTAGACTTGGAACAGAACTTAGTATTTCAGGTAATTTTATTTATAATGGTCTCTATTCTTTTGATTTAATGCAACATTTTTATTATGAAGATGAAGCATTTGAATTTCTATATAATATATCGGTTGGAATTGAAAGACTTCAAAAAATATGTGTTGTATTAATTGAACATAATGAAAGAACTAACCAAGAAGATTTTGAAGTAAGCCTTATTTCTCACAATCACGATGATTTAAATATCAGAATTGAGAAGCATAAAAATATTAACCTTGGAAAAACACATAAAAAATTACTCTCTTTACTTGCTAAGTTTTATAAGAGTTCAAGATACGAAATGTACCAAATGCAAAGTGTTTTTCAACCTAATCAGGCAAAATCAGAATTAATAAGATTTATTGAGGAATCTCTTGATATTAAAATTTCAACTGAAATGCTTGGTTGTAGTTCTAATGAATTTCGAATAAAGAAATTCATAGGAAAAACTATTGGTAAATTTTGCAAAGAATATTATCAAATAGTAAAAGAGGAATGCCATAGATTAGGAATATTCACCTATGAAATAGCTTCTGAATCAAAGGCGTTCAAAATATTTATGTCAGAGAAGTATGATTTTAGTGAAGAACGCATTATTCAAAAAGAAATATTAAAACATCTTATTCAAAATGATTTACCTAAAAACTTTAAGAATTATATAGATTCTGAACCTCCTCTTGAATTAGAATTTTGTAATGTGAATTATTATATTGATTATCTTTTTTCATTTCATAAAGAATATACTATCAAAGGAGAAATAGAAGAACTATATACTGAAATAGATAACGTTAAAGAAAGATTAGAATACTTTAAATATTTAGGAAATCCAGATGTAAGATTTGAAGAAGAAGAATAATACTGTGTACAACAGTGTATAAAAAACATAGGGCGTTTGTGCTTAACCAAAAGTTTTTTGATTATTTATAAAGTCCGCTAAATATAAAATTTGGCGTTTAAAACAAAAAAGATAAAAGCAAAATATTTATATTTAGCTAAGTAATAAACAGAAATGAAGGTGCGTATAACCTGCCCTACGTTTCTTATACGAGACGTAAGCACACAAAAACTCTATGTAGTTTCTGAATAGAAAAATGATTAGACTCTGTTTGTAAATAAAAAGCTTATTGAAAAAACTATCGTATTACGAGAAAAAAAAAAACGATTTAGTTAAGGACTTTGCAATACGCTACAAAAGTTCACCAATCGAGGAATGGAATAAATTGGAACCATATATAAAGACAGCCTTTCAAAAAATTTATAATCAACCAGTAGTTGACGGTGTTAAATTAAAAATTAGACACACAACATTAACAATTAACGGACGACATAGAAGCACTTAAACTACTATGTTTATATACAAAAGAACACGCTAATGACAAATATTTTTGAAAATGACAAAAAAAATCAAGGAGGCAACTGGAGCATTTATTATTGCATTTTCCAAACTTGAATATGGTCTTGCATCTCTTGGGGTATTTACAGCGTTTGACCTAAGAAATAGAGATGAATATTTGCTTACTCACCTAGGTAATTCTTTTGATAATAAAATGAAAAACAGTACCCGTTACATTGACAATAACTTGCAAGAGCTGAAGCCAATTTGGGATATTCAAAAAAACAAGATTGGTCAGTTAAATAGAGAAAGAAGATTTATTGCTCATGGTTTTATTTCATATTCTTTACCTCAAGAAAGCGCAACGACATTTGTAAAAGAAAAGAAAAAACCATCTCGTCGAGAATTTAATCTTGAAACAACAAAAAAGTTGACCAATGAATTATATCATTTAAACCCGGGTGAAAATGGAATAAATGGCGAATTTAATACTGAATTTACAAGGTTGAGAATAAACCGTGGACTTGGTCAAATTATGAACTGTATTTAAGCCATAATCTCTGAAATAAGAAAAGAGTTTGGTATTATAATTTTTGAAGCAATAAAACGAGAAGATAAATCAATAATTTCGTGGCAAATACATGTATGATTAAATTAAATAGATAATGAATAACAAGCACTTTGAAAGTGAAGCAAGGTTAAAAGAATATTTAGAAAAAATAGAACCCGTTTTTGACACCAATACAATCGTGAGTGAAAACATTGACAAATCTAAAATTCAGCAATATTATCACGACAGTAATCTAGGATATAAATTAGTACACTCTAAAGAAGGAGCCGTGCATATGGCCCTAAATTATGACGGGGTATTTAACGATGATGGCTATTACCAGCAGGTTCGTGAAATAAATGAGCATATAGAAGACCGCCATAAAGTTTTAGAATTGGGTTGTGGAAAGGGCTTTAATTCTTCTTTCTTAGCTCAAAAGAATGGTGCCTCAAGTTTTTTTGGAATAGATATTTCAAACAAACATTTAAACTACGCTAAAAAAAAAGCGGAGGATCTAAACAACCTGAACTTTACCTCTGGAGATTTCCACTCAATCAATTTTGACGATGCTACTTTTGATATTGTTTTTGAGCTAGAATCTGTTTGTCATTCTGACGATCCAGATAGGCTTTTAAAAGAAGTTCATAGGGTTTTACAACCAGGGGGTAAATTCATTCTATATGAAGGTTTCCGAGCAAAAGATTTTAAAAGTTTGTCTAGCACTCAAAAAAAATCAGCAGCATTAATAGAAAAAACAATGGCGGTAAACCATTTTGACGCTATTTCTGAATGGCTTGAAATCGCAGAAGCCAATGGGTTCTCTATAAGTCAAAATGATGATATTTCGACTGCTATTATGCCTACTCTTATACGGCTGCATAGATTCGCAAGCAAATATTTTAAATACAAAACCTTATCAATAATATTATTAAAGGTACTTCCAGAAAATTTAATTAAAAATGCAATAGCGGGTTTGTTAATGCCTTTCTCAATAATGCAAAAAATTCAAACTTACAATAGAATTATCTTAACGAAACGCTAGATGTTTATTTAAAAATCACTTGTAAGAGGTTTAATTTTTTTATTTGTAAAAAATGTTAAAAGCAGGGCAATTTATCATTCAAAGTTTTAAAACGCCAAGCTTGCTGGAAACTATAATGCCACCATTCTGTTCTTACGGTTCTAAAACCTACTGTTTGCATTCCTTCTCGGAGGAGCTTTCGGTTGGCTAAAACTTCTGGGGGGTGTTTATAATGATCAATATGAGAAACGCTTCCGAAGAAATCATAGTCACTGCCCATATCTACAAAGCAGCCATCTAAGGTTACGAGCGTAATATCAACGGCAGCAGCCTTGTTGTGTAAGGAACCTTTTCCGTAGGGATTTGCCACATACGCAGGCCTAGGGACTTTGCTCCACATAAACTTTTGAACAGCTAATGGGCGGTAGCAATCGTAAAACTTAATTTTATAACCCAATTCACAAAAATGCATATTGGCTTTTAAGACGGCCTTTGCAACTTCAGGTTGGAGCAGGCATTTTGCACAATCGTATAATTGCTCGCCAATAAAGTTGTTGGTAGTAGCGTATCTAATTTCGTAGTCAAACTCGGTATGATAGATTGCCATATCCACCAAGGAGGATTGTTTTTCATTTTCTTCGGAATTTAAGTCCGTAGAAAAAAATAGGAGCGAAGTACAACAAGCAATTATAAATAACTTCATAAATCAAAAATAACACAAATAGTTTCATGGAACCACGTAGCAGTGATTTTACAGATATATGTATTTAATATGATGGTCTAAAAGGTTTAAACGTAAACGTTGTATAGTTCATTTGTTAAGTTGATAATGTTGCCATTTCTATTTAAATTTCTATTTTTTTTTATTACTTTTATCTGCAATTTATTTTTCAAGTTTTATTAAAATAATTTCAGCCAATCAATTAATATAAAATCAAATAATATGAAAAAAATTACATCTTTATTAGCACTATTCGTTTTGGCGACGGCCTTTACATTTTGTACCACAAGCTCAGTAGATGACGCCCTTGAATTCGGAATAGTAACTGACATTACTCAAAGTTTTCCCTTGGCGATAACAGCCAATGAAACTGGCGAATGTATAAATTTTTCAGAAATGTCGACATTTGATTTAAAATCAAACTCCCAAATTTCTGAAAATTATAGTAGAGTAAATGGCATAAGAATAAATAGCCTTTATTGGGAAGTAGTCGATTATGTTGGAGATGAAGGTGTTTTTCTAAATAGCGGAGTATTGAAAATAGGAAATACTTCTTTCGATATGGGTAAAGTGGATTTAAAGGCTTCAGATGTAGCAGACGCAAAGTTTTTGTTTTCAGATACTGCTAAATTAAGTGCAATTGCTCAAGAAATTTTACCTACAGGTTTAGTTACAGTAACCATAGAGGCTGGTAGTGGTGGTAATTGTGACAATGATTTTAGTTTTAACTTAAGTATAACTGCCAATGTAATTGTGACCGTTTCTCCTTTATAATTACCTAGTAAAAAAATATTTATAAAAAATGCAGTCTAGAAATAGACTGCATTTTTTTGTCAGGTATTTTGCACAATCATTCATATTTAAATTCCTTCTTAATTTTAAGAAAACCTTATTACGTAAAAGGTGGTTGTTTTGTACTTTTATCACCGGTAAAGGAATCATTAATATTTAAAAATATACCCCTGTTTTTGAGGGTAATTACAATGACAAAATTAAACGGAAAAGTAGCGCTCATTACTGGGGGTACAAAAGGAATTGGATACGGCATCGCGCAAAAGTTAATTGAAAATGGCATTAGTGTTGCAATAACAAGCCGCTCAAAAGACCGTGCAAACGATGCAGCCATAGCTTTAGGGAAACACGCGTTAAAAGGAGCCAAAGTCCTAGGTTTAGTGGCAGATGTGCGCAATTTTGAGGATCAAGAGGGTGCTGTTAATACTACAATAAAAGAATTTGGAAAATTAGATATTGTAATTGCAAATGCGGGTTTAGGTCATTTTGGAAGTATAGAAGACTTAAGTCTAGAACAATGGAACGAAGTTATAGACACTAATTTAACGGGTGCTTTTTATACTCTAAAAGCGAGTTTAGCTGCTATAAAAAAATCACAAGGTTATTATATTTCTATATCAAGTTTAGCGGGGACTAATTTCTTTGCTGGAGGTTCGGCTTACAATGCGAGTAAATTTGGTGTTACTGGCTTTACACAAGCTGCAATGTTGGATTTAAGAAAATACGGTATTAAAGTTTCTACCATAATGCCTGGAAGTGTTTCCACTCACTTTAATGGGAATGAACCTAGCGATCAAGATGCTTGGAAAATTCAAATTGAAGATTTGGGTGAGCTCGTGGTGGATTTATTAAAAATGAACCCAAGAACATTACCAAGTAAGATTGAAGTTAGACCAACGACACCACCTTCTGCGAAGTAAGTAGATTGAGGTATGGATTTTAGTGGATGCTATTTTTTTTAATGTATTAAGAAAACGAGTACATCTTTTTAAAAAGATGGGCTCGTTTTCTTATAAATAGTTAGTTTTAGTTTTCACCGCATACTGCAACTCACAAAGAAATTAATTTGCCGAAAGCAATGCTAAAAACTTATCTAAGTTAGGCAGTAATACGATTCGGGTTCTTCGGTTTGTGGCTCTTCCTTCTTTGGTATCGTTTTCGGTTAATGGTTGGAAGCTACTTCTTCCTGCAGCGATTAATTTTTGTGGTGCTACGTTAAATTTATTTTGTAATGTTCTAATCACAGCTGTAGAACGTTCGACACTCAATTCCCAATTATCTTTAATAGAGGCGCCAGACTTTACCGTTTGTGAATCAGTATGACCTTCTACCATAACTTCTAAAGCAGGTTCGCTATTAATTACATTAGCCAAACGTTGTAATAAGCCATTTGCTTTGGGATTTAACCGATAACTCCCAGATTTAAAAAGTAATTCGTCTGAAATTGTAATCATAACTACCGTTTCATCTATAGAAACTTGGATGTCTTTTCCATTTCCGTTTTCTACAAAACTATTGTCTAAGTTTTTCTTCAAATTATAAGAAACGATCAAATTCATGGAGTCTTGCAATGTTTTTGCATTTGCCAATTCATTTTGATCCACATTAGCCAATGCAGCTTTCATTTTTTCTTTGTCTTTCTTTGAAACTATAACATTACCGTATTGTTGCAATCTGGAATCACTTAGATCTTGTAATGAAGTATTTGACGTTGTAAGTCCTTGAATTTTTGCATTGTAATCTGCAACACGGTCTTCAATACTTTGTAGTTTAGTTTCCAAGACTTCTTTTTCTACCTGAGTTTTTGTTAAGGTAGACCTTGTGCTGTTGTATTCAGTTTCTAGAGCGACATACTTTTTTTTCGATACGCAAGCGCTAAGTACTAAGATGCCAGCAATGGTTAATAAAAATAATTTTTTCATAATGCAGGAAATAAGAATTTATAAGTAAATAACCCAGCAGTCTTGTTAATTATTTGCTTGGGTTTGTAATTGTTGTCTCAAAAATATACAAGGTTTAAGATAGCGTTAATTAAGTCCTAACCAGCCCAAAATAATAAAAAGAAATACAAATACAATAACGGTTCCTACGCTACCATAGCAGCCTCCTCCAATTTTATAGCACTCCAGGCGGCGATTATAGCGCTGCGTATATTTTTCTTGATTTTGTTATTTATTTTGTAAATGTTTTACGCATCTAAGTAAAGATATTACCCAATGCTAATTTTTCATTACAAACGAACTCTATTCAATCTTATTAATTTTAAACAATTAAACAACGAACAAAAAAAACAGCTAACAATAAATGTTAGCTGTTTTTAAATAGTTATAATTTCCGAAAATAAATAAACCTCTATCTCATGAAGATCTAAGAGCTAAGGACTAGCCCAAATACTTCTTAAGAATATGACTCTTACTTTCTTGACGTAGACGTCTAATTGCTTTTTCACGTATTTGACGCACACGCTCACGGCTCAACTCAAAAGTGTCACCAATTTCCTGCAAGGTCATTGCTGGTTGCCCACTTAAACCAAAGTTAAGTTTCACAACATCTGCCTCACGAGGTGCTAAGGTATCTAAAGCACGGTCAATTTCAATTTTCAAAGATTCGTGAATCAACGCTTTATCTGGATTAGGAGTTTCTCCACTACTAATTACATCATATAGGTTGTTATCATTTTCACCCTCTTGGAACGGTGCATCCATTGATAAACTTCTTGATGAGTTTTTCAATGATTGTTTAACACTGCTCACCGTCATATCCAATTCTTTTGCAATTTCTGATGCAGAAGGAACACGCTGGTGCACTTGCTCTAAATGAATAGAAGCTTTTCTAATTTTATTAATATCTCCAATTTTGTTAAGAGGAAGACGCACTACACGCGATTGTTCAGCAATAGCTTGTAAAATAGATTGTCTAATCCACCATACGGCATAACTTATAAATTTAAAACCTCTTGTTTCATCAAAGCGTTGTGCAGCTTTTACAAGCCCAACATTTCCTTCGTTAATAAGGTCGCTTAGTGTAAGCCCTTGATTTTGATATTGCTTGGCAACAGAGATTACAAATCGCAGGTTTGCTTTGGTTAATTTATCTAAAGCCCATTGATCACCCTCTCTAATGCGTTGTGCTAACTCAACTTCTTCCTCAGCAGTAATCATATCAATTTTACTTACGTCTTGTAAGTAACTATTCAGAGATTTAGTTTCTCTATTGGTAACCTGCTTGGTAATTTTGAGCTGTCTCATAGTATGATTTTAGATTTAGATTAAAATAATATTTACGCTTACGTTAACACTATTTTCAATTTTTAGGTATTATTTTGTCACAAGATTTATGTAATTCTTCAGAAATTTAAACGTCAAAAAAAGCGATGCTAACTATGCTGTTTTTTAAACCCTTTCAAACTCCTTCAGGAACCCCTAATCCAGGTGAAGGCGGCACAATAGATTTTACTTCACCTATAGAAGTATTTATCTACATCATCGTGCCTGTTTTTTTGTTTATCCTATACTTTTTAATGCGTAAAAAACCCCCTAATAAATAATAATTTTAACATGTTAAAATCATTATTATCTATTTGCTTATCAATAGTGTGTGTGGCTAATCTTTGGTCGCAACAAGAAGTATATTCAATAATTCAATTAAATGACATTCAAGATATTCCTTTATTGGCGACCCACGGTATTGCTGTGGACCATTTAGAAACAGACGCTGAAAACAACTATTTGCTTACGCTATCACAATCTGAACTTAACATCATTCAATTGTTAAACGTAAGTTATTCAGTAAAAGTTACAAATTATCAAGAAAATTATTTGAGACTTCGAAATTTAGACGCCAATAATCGGATTATTAAAAATAATAAAAGCACACAAGGCTTTGATTTAGGGAGTATGGGGGGATTCTATACCTTTCAGGAAATGGAAGATAAATTAGATGAAATGCGCCAAGATTTCCCTTCAATAGTTTCAGAGAAACAACAAATAGGAACAAGTTTAGAAGGAAACCCAATCTGGATGGTAAAAATAAGCGACAATCCAGCAGTGGATGAAGAGGAGCCAGTAGCCTATTTTGATGCACTACATCACGCGCGCGAGCCATTATCTATGGGAACTACCATAAACTATATGTTCTATTTGTTGGAAAATTATGCTACAAACCCAGCAGTTAAATATCTAGTAGACCATCGCGAACTTTATTTTGTCCCAGTAGTCAATCCTGATGGCTATATATACAATGAAACTACCAATCCAGATGGAGGTGGATTGTGGAGAAAAAATAGGCGCGTGGTTTCCGCTAACTGTATAGGTGTTGATCTAAACAGAAATTATAGTTTCGCATTTGCAAATGACGGTTCTTGCTCAAGTGATAATCCTTGCTCAGAAGTTTATAGCGGAGAGGTGCCATTTTCTGAACCCGAAACTGCCGCCGTAAGAGATGTATTGGAATTAATTGAGCCTAAGACTGCTTTTTCAACTCATTCCACTGCGGGTATTCATTTAATGCCTTATGGCTATAATACCATGCCGCCAGATTTCGAAATTTATTCAGAATGGGCATCCGCATTTCTTGATGAGAATGATTATGTTTTTGGGGTTACCTTTCAGCTATTAGGGTATACGAGTTGCGGCACTACCAGAGATTATTTACACAGCGAAGGTATTTATGGATGGACTCCAGAAATAGGAGGAAGCGGATTTTGGCCAATGCCAAGTACGATACTTGATCTTGTATCTGAAAACATTCGGCCCATGCTATATCAATCTTGGATTGCTGGTGGATATGTAGATGTGCAAAGTCATTCACAAATTGGGGATGCTATTATTGGGGACTCTTTTCAATTAGAAATTACTTTAAAGAATGTTGGTCTGGTTGTAACAGATGCTGCTGTTACTTGCGAATTGAGAACCGATAATCCAAATATCGCTATATCAGAAGCCGCGGACTATGGAAACATTGCAGCACGCGGAAAAGCAACCAATATAGCAACACCTTTTACCATTGCGATTAATGATGACTTTGAAGGCGCTAGCTTTGATCTTGACATTATATCAAAGCAAGGGAATGCTGAAAATGAAAAGAGTAGTATAACCATTCTTGTTGGAGAAAAAGTAATCCTATTTTCTGATAATGCTGAAACTGGAACTTCTAATTGGATAGCAACAGGAAACAATATTTCATGGGGAACAAGTTTAGATGATTCTTACAGCGGCACAAAATGTTTTGCAGATTCGCCTGGCGGAAATGGAATGAATGCTACCGAAAGCTTTTTTGAGCTCAATCAATCTTTTGATCTATCACAAACTTCAGGACCTTTAGTTTCTTTTATGACCAAGTTTTCTCATGAAGAAGCTGATCTTTCTAATTTTCAAATATCTATAGATAACAGTGCTAGTTGGGAGAATTTAGATGCCTATTCACAAAATGAATCTTGGAATCATAGGTTTTACCCTTTAAATGAGTACAAAGATTTTAATGAAGTCCGATTTAGATTTAGAACTTTTACAAATGAAAATAGACCCGGTGATGGCTTTTATTTTGATGATTTTAAAATTGAAAATTATGCAGAAGAAGTTTTAGATATTTTAAGCCAAGACATCAAAAGTATTACCGCAAAACCAAACCCCTTTTTGAATTCTATTGAAATAGCACATCCTCAAAACAGTATTAAAAGTATTAATTTGTATACCATTTCTGGAAACTTACTCGCTATTGAGCCGATATTTAGAGATAGTAGTAGTTTTGTAGACGGATTAGGATCATTGTCTACTGGGATTTATTTTTTAAAAGTTGAAACAATCAGCGGAAAAGTTTCGTCTTATCAAATGATTAAGAAGTAAACACTATTTTTGTGGTTTGGTTTTTGAAATAATATTTTAAAATTGTTATATGAAGCATTTATTAGTATTCGCAGTATTTTTATATTCCCTTGCGTCTGTTGCCCAGTTTGATAATCCAACTGATAAAACCCCAAAGTTTGAACCAATAAATCAAGCAGTTCCTCAATCTAAAGGAATACAAATTCCTGTAAAAACGGTCCCTGGACTCTCCAATAAAGACTATCGTTTTGAAGTAAAAGACGATGGAAAACTAGGAAAAGAGGACCCTAAACTTCTTGATATTTCCAACAAGGAGGAGTTTTTAGACACCAAAACAAATACTGCTCCTAATGCTTTTGCCAAAGATAAAGAAGCCACAGATGAGTACGATAGAGATCAAGTTTTAGGGCAGATTATGACCAAGGGGGGTTATGTTAATGTAGTGTATCGTGATCATCAAAGTGTAGATGGAGATCGCATACGTGTATACGTTAATGACGATATCGTTCAAAGTGATATTACGCTAGATGGCAATTTTAGAGGCTTTGATCTTACCCTTGAGCCTGGAAAAAATTCAATAGATTTTCAAGCATTAAATCAAGGAAACAGTGGTCCCAATACTGCAGAGTTACATATATACGATGATAAAGGCATCCTTATTTCCAGAAATGAATGGAACTTGTTGACAGGTCGTAAAGCTACAATAGTAGTCTTTAAAGACTAAAATCGCACATCGTGAATTTCCCTTATTTCTCCTGCTTTTAAATTTTCAATCTTATAATTACCAATTCTTACACGAACCAATCGCAAGGTAGGAAATCCCACGGCTGCGGTCATTTTTCGGATTTGTCTAAATTTCCCCTCAGTTACTGTAATGCTAACCCAGCTTGTTGGGCCGTGTCGCTCATCTCTTATTTTCTTTGCTCTTTCAGGTAAATGTGGAGTTTCAGTTAATGCGTTAACTTTTGATTTCTTTGTGGTGTAATTTTCTTTTTCTACTGTAATGGTTACGCCTCTTCTTAGTTGTTCAATAGCACTTTGGGTAATTTTACCATCTACTTGTGCGTAGTATTCTTTTTCAATTTTGCCTTTATTAATATGGATGCTGTATTTTCCATTGGTGGTTATTAATAATAAGCCTTCGCTAGGTTCGTCAAGTCTTCCTATGGCCATTGATCCTTCTGGGAAATCATATAAATCACCTAGAAACTTCTTTCGTTTTGCGTGCGTATCGTTTGTGATAAATTGGCTTATATACCCGTATGGCTTATAAAGTTTAAAGTAGCAATGCATAAAAATTAAAAGTAATTTTTTCGATTCAAAGATAATTTTAAAAATAAATAAAAAGATGCCCTTGCAAAGATTACAAAAGGGCGTATTTTTGCAACTGCCCAAAACCTCGCATTTTGAAATTAAAAACTGAAGATATTTTAGATGAAACAAAGGAAGGAAAAGACCTCTATACCTATCAAAAAGGAGCTATAGATAGAATCTTTGAGGCCTTTGAAGAAGGAAAAGAGAATTATCATTTGTTATATCAACTTCCTACGGGTGGGGGAAAAACTGTTATTTTCTCTGAAATTGTTAGACAATATTTAAAAAACCATAAAAAGAAGGTGCTTATTATGACGCACCGTATTGAGCTTTGCAAACAAACCAGCAATATGCTCACAGAATTTGGGGTGAATAATAAAGTTGTAAACAGTACTGCAAACCTCGATGATCAAGATGAATATGGTTGTTTCGTGGCAATGGTTGAAACCCTAAACAATAGATTGCAAGATGACAAAATGGATATTAGTGACGTGGGTCTTGTAATTATCGATGAGGCACATTATAACTCTTTTACCAAGCTTTTTAAATACTTCGAAAATGCATTTATTTTAGGGGTTACGGCAACTCCTTTGAGTTCCAATATCAAGCTCCCAATGAATGATAATTACAATGAGCTCATTGTAGGTGAAACGATTGAGGCACTTATCGAAAATGAATTTTTATCACGTGCAAATACCTATAGTTACAATGTTGGTTTAACCTCCCTTGAGGTAGGTGCTAATGGCGATTATACAGTGAAATCTTCTGAAGATTTATATACCCAGAGCGATATGCTTAGCAAGCTAATGCAAGCTTACGAAGAGCGTTCTAAAGGAAAGAAAACACTTATTTTTAATAACGGTATTAATACATCGTTACACGTATATGATGCATTTAATTATGCTGGCTATCCTGTTATGCACCTTGATAATACCGCCACAAAAAAGCAACGTAAAGCAATCCTAAAATGGTTTCATGAAACACCAGATGCTATTTTAACTTCGGTTAGTATATTGACTACTGGATTTGATGAACCATCGGTAAAGTCCATTATTTTAAATCGTGCGACGAAGTCTTTAACACTTTATTATCAAATGATTGGTCGTGGTTCTCGTGTTCTAAAAAACAAAACGACATTCGATGTAATAGATTTAGGAAATAACTTTCACAGATTTGGTCCTTGGGGCGCCGACTTGGATTGGCAACGCATCTTTAGATCTCCCAATTATTATTTAGATAATATCATGGATGATGAGGAGCTGGAAAGCTACTTTTTCTATGAAATGCCCGATGAGCTTAGAGAAAAATTCAAAAACTCTGAAGAAGTAGGTTTTGATATCAAAGGCGCCTATACAGATTCAGTAAGACAAGGGGAAACCTCCAAGGTAATACTGGAGCGTTCTATTGCTCAACACGCCTATATTTGTACTGAAAATAGTGATGATATGTTTGATGCTCTAGGTTTAGCAAAGGAACTAGGCGAAGATATTGACTTTAGAATATTGCGATATTCAAAATGTATTAGTAAGAGCACACATAATTTCGTTACGTGGCTTGAGAATGATTATCGCTTAAAATTACGATCATACATTCGCACTAATTTTGACGAAGTGTATGAACAAATTCACGGCCATCCACCGCTGGAAGAAGACGAATAAACTATCTCGGGTTTCGGGGCCACCATAACAAGCAAGAACGAAACTTTAAAAATTATAATAGATAACATTTTAGATTCCTCAACAGAAAAGGAATAATGTTGGGCATAAAAAACTTTTCAAATTGCGAATTCTGAAATGTTTTTTTAATCTTAGCTATTGAATTAATTACCGTTAATCAATTTTTCTTCAACATCTTTATAGTCTAATACTTCGGTGTTTAATAAGCCTTTTATGTTAAATATGGGTGTTGAAATGGTGTCTAGTCGATTCATTGCATTTCCAACATGTTTTTTAGTTTCAGGGTTTTCTGCCAAATTGGTCTTTTCGTACTTATAAACACTTCGTTCTAATTGAGCGACTAATGTATCGCAAGTTTGACATTTTTCAGTAACATAAAGTATGATTGGCACTTTGGGGTTTATTCGTATTGGAGTAGCTTCTTTACGCAATACTCTTCTTGAAATACTATCAGAAACCGTTTGTTTAACCTTGTATTGAGGGGTTTCGCCTTTGTTTACCATTAGATTTATCAAATGTACTTTTGAAGTAGCAGGAACTAAAATGCCTCTTGGTTTGCGTTTGCTTTGTCTAAATCCACTTCCCTCAACTTCTACGGTTGCTTCAACATCTGATAACGTTTCATTGAGACCATATAACATAATTCTGTTTCCTCGTCGTTCTTCTTCAATTTTTAATTCCTTTACTTGAGCTATTACGACTGCTTGTAATAAGAATACAAGGGCAAATAAAAATTCTTTTTTCATAATTAGTCTTTTTCTACAAATCTAATGAGAAAACAAAAGATAGGGTCCTGTTTGATTTATATTTAACTCACAAAAAACTCCCATTTTTAAAGTGGGAGCTTTTTTTGACAATAGTGTCTTATGTTATATTGAAGAATAGTGGTTCTATTTATTCTTAATCAATTTTAATTGACCATTACCAACGACGCTAGTTAATGAGATTACATAGGTCCCGTTAGCCAATGCATCAGAAAGTTCAAATTCGTGCTCGGTAATTCCTCGCCAGATAGCAATAGGCTTTTGTTGAACTACAATTCCATTAAGATCATAAATAGTTAAGGTCGCCATAGAAGGTCTGCGAGCTTCAATGCTAATCTCAAAGTATTTTTGAGTTGGATTTGGATATGCTTTTAAATTCATATTCATTACACCCGTAAAAGGAAAGAATTCAACGTCTAATTGGTCTCTTGGTAACGCAATAAAAACATTTTCTTGTAACACGTCGATATCTGTATTGCGCAATAATACCTGGGATAGTGTAGTGTTTTTAATTTCGGCTATTTCTTCCTGCGAAAGTGCTGGATCGTTTTCGTAGTAGTACCTATCTCCATCGCGAAGCGCGGCAAACTGCATCATAAATAATTGATTTAAACCTTCACCTAAAATAGCATTAGGCAAGTGATCTTCACTCATAAAACCAATCCAAGGATCGATATCATTAATGTCATCATATACCGTAGATAGTTTTGTTTGTAACACTATATCGCTCGTTAAGTCTGCTAAAGTTGCGTGTGGAGCAAGTCCTATGTCCACGCGAATAGTATTGTAATCTGCTACGCCTCTTTCTCTTGCACGGCTAAAGTTAGTCGCAAGCAAATCGATACCACCAGATCCTGGAGGTCCGAAAAGGAAATTACGCAAATCGTTCATAATTAACGGATCAATTAGTTGGTGTTTTTGTGCAGCCATTCCTCTAAAAAAAGGAGATACACCACCTTCTGTTCTTAAAATATCTGGATTAAAAAACCCATCTCTTAAATCGATGGCCCCAAAATTAAAATCATCACCATTTTCTTCCATTCTAATTAATCTTCCATTAACCATTGTGTGACCAAAACGATAACCAGCTGCTGAAAAAACATTTATAATACTTGCATCTACTGAAGTATCGTAGCCTGTGTATGCCGGCAATTGAACACCAATGGTAGGTAAAAACTCTTCATAGGTTATGGCTTGTACGATGCCTCCAACAATTTTACGAGCACGTTCAAAAATTTCTTCATCATTCCAGCTTGGATTATCTATTTTGAGAAGTACTGCCTGTCTATTATGCTCAAGAACCATTAAAGTATGGAAACAAGCAAGTCCTGGTTGCTCATTAACACGAACATCACCACCAACAAAAAACTTTTCAGGAACCTCGGGACCATCAACAATCATAAATGGAGCTGTAGTGTCTATAGCACTGTCAAACTGGCCATCAACAGTATTCCAAGGCAATCCATTAGCAGCTGACGTTTTAAATAAACCGTCAACGCCCGTTCGTAACCAAGCCACCCTAACTTCATCACTTCCGTAGACCATAGATGCGTCTATATAAGATGTAATTGCATTTACGTGCCTGCGTGGATTTGCTACCGAAGTCCCGGTTGCGTCATCTGAAATAGATCTAAACATTCTAATTTCATTCGTTCCAGTACAAGCAGGATCAAACATAGGATCACAACTAGGAACCATTATATTTAATGGCTCAGTTGGCTCATCATCGTTTAAATTGATGTCGTGGTCAATAAATTGACCCCAGCCCCAAACATAATCACTTAGGTTTAATTCATTTGCAAGAAATTCTTCTTGGCTTCCTAGCGCATTACTCACTGTTCTAGCATTGGCTCTATCTGGTGCTCCAGGTTCACTAATCCCATCGCTATATGCCACCGTAGTAAAGGTTCTAAAGTTTGTTTCTGCCGCCCCCCATAACGGATTGGCGATATTGTTATCTATACCGTCGTAGCTTCGGTTTTCTTGCGACACTGCAGTGCTACAAAGAAGCAGTACAAAAAAGAGAGTCGTGTAAAATTGTTTCATTTGATTGGTTTTTACCAAAAATAAGAAATATTACCTTTTTTAAAGTTAACTGTAAGCTTTTATTTTTTTTACGTCTCGATTCTATTTGAAAAGCGAAAAACTACTATAAAATATATTTTTACAGTAGTTCTTCGCTAGATGAATCAGGTATTATTGATTCTGATAATAAAGTCATTTTACAATAAATCACCCAATTAAAGCATCAATAATTTCCGCTAATTCAAAATCTTTTTCAGTAACTCCATCTGCATCGTGGGTGGTTAAGAATATTTCTAAGCTATTATATACATTGCTCCATTCTGGGTGGTGGCCTAATCTTTCGGCTTCAAAGGCTATTCTTGTCATCGCAGAAAAGGCTTCTTTAAAGTTTTCAAACTCAAAAACCGTGTGCAAAGCATCATCGTGATAATCCCAACCTTCAAAACTTTTTAATCTTTCTTGGATTTGTTCTTCAGTAAGTTTTTCCATAGTTGAATTTTTAATGTTTTTAGCCTGAGCTTGGCGAAGTTTATGAGCAAAGGTCCTCTATAAGCTCAAACAGACTTGTTTTAGTTAATTTACAGTTATTATTAATTTCTTAATGTTACAATATCTTCTAAGATACAATTTTCAATAACTTCAGCAACGGTAATTCGATATGTTTTTGGAAGTTTTTTTAGCTTTGGAAGGATGGCTAAAAACCGATCTTCATTGCTACCGTACACATTTTTGAAAATTGGAAATGAACCATTGTATTTTTCACAAATTTCAGCAAAAAGATCGTGATGGTGGATCACATCTTCACTAGAAAGATGGAAAATTCCATCTTCAGATCTATTGGCTAAATAATGGATTTGTTGCGCAATTTTAAAAGCAGTGGTAACACTTACAATCGTATCTGGATACACTTCAAAATTGGCGTGGTTTTTTGTTGCTTGCCTAAGCTGCGTGATAATAGGAGAGTTGTTTCCTAATACTAATGGCAATCTTAAAATCGCTGCTTGGGCAGGAATTTCACTTTGCACTAATTTTTCAGCTGCAATTAAAAATTTACCTTTATCAGTAACCGAAATAGGACGCTTATTTTCATACGATGGAAATTCAAAAGTACCATCAAATACAGCAACAGAAGATAGTAAGAAGAATCTACTATGATGATTTATTGCGACGTACGCACAAATCTTTTTGTACTCCGGTAATTGATTTTTTCGGTTGGCTCCAATGGCCGAAATAATAATCGTTGGTTTAATTTCAGCTAAAATAGAATCTATATTTTGTTTGTCGGTTGTATATTTAAAAAAGGCTTGATTGTCTTTATATGTTTCAGAAGCTGAAGCATACGTTCCGCAGGTATCAAAATAATGGCATAGCTCTCTATAAATAACATTGCCAATATAACCGCTGGCGCCTAAAATTAAAACCGTGTGTTTTTTGAGTTTCATATACTATGTTCTCTAAAAAATAGAAGATTTTGTTTGGGTAGTAAATTGCTCTAAGGCTTTCATTCCTAGATACGAATTTCCTTTGTCGTTAAGTCCTGGGGACCAAGTAGTAATTACAAATTCGTTGGGTAATAATGCTACAATACCGCCACCAACGCCACTTTTTCCTGGCAATCCTACTTCAAAAGCAAATTCACCGGCTTCATCATAAAAACCACAGGTGAGCATGATAGCATTAATCCGTTTTGCTTGTGTCGCCGTTAAACAGGCATTTCCACCCATACAAATACCTTGATTGGCAAAGGCAAAAAAGGCATTGGACAATTGTTTACAGTTCATAGCAATACTGCATTGGTGAAAATAGAAATCGAGCACGGTTTCTACTTCGTTTTCCAGATTGCCAAAGGACTTTAATAAATTGGCAATGGCATAATTTCTAAATCCTGTTTTATGTTCAGATTCGGCTACTTTTTTGTCAAAATCAATGCTTTGGTCATTTGCTAAATCTCGTACAAATTGTAAGAAATCTTCTTTGGGATTTTCTAAAGAACTTACCAAACAATCTGCAATGACAATGGATCCCGAATTTATTAAAGGGTTGCGTGGTATGCCTTTTTCCCGCTCCAACAAGGATAAATAATTAAAAGGATTTCCCGACGGTTCAACATCAACGCGCTCCCAAAGTTTGTTTCCTTGATTGGCAAATGCCATGGCGAGTGAAAACACTTTTGAAATACTTTGAATAGAAAAAGCTGTTTCTGCATCTCCAACTTCAAAATTATTCGCATTAATCGTATTTAAATAAATAGCAAATTTGTCTTTTGAGACTTTTGCAAGTTCAGGAATATAGTTAGCTACTTCGCCTTTATTTTCTACTTGGGAAAGTGTTTTGTGAATGTTGTTTAGAATTTTTTGGTAGTCTTGCACGAAAAAGGATTGTGGGTTTAAAAGTTTATTTGCTCATTGGGTAATTAAAAAAGTACTCCCATCTTAATTTTGAAAGAATATGCCAGCGTTTAATTATGTCTTATAACCGAAATCCAACTTCCCTTATGCACAAGATTTTTTTAATTACTAATTTATAACCGCTGGGGAAAGGATCTTAATTTTATCTTTTAAAATAAATTGTTTCACCCTTTATAAAAAGGCAATTTTACCACCGTCGCAGGTACCGCATTTTTACGAATTTGAATATAAATTTGTGATCCAACGTCCTTAAATGCAATGGTAACATAGCCAAGGCCAATTCCAATGCCTAGTGATGGCGACATGGTGCCGCTGGTTACTTCACCAATTTTATTACTGTTATTATCTACGATATCGTAGCCTTGTCTTGGGATTCCCCGTTCATTGAGCTCAAAGGCGACTAATTTATTATCAATACCGCGTTCTTTTTGTTTTTTAAGTGCTTCACTGTTTACAAAATCCTTGGTAAATTTTGTAATCCATCCCAATCCAGCTTCAAGAGGGGAAGTGGTGTCTGTTATATCGTTTCCGTAGAGACAATAGCCCATTTCTAAACGCAGTGTATCACGAGCCGCAAGCCCTATTGGTTTGATTCCCCAAGCGGTTCCTGCTTCTAGTACTTTGTTCCAAATTTGAGCTACCTCTTCGTTTTTACAATAAATTTCGAATCCGCCGCTTCCTGTATACCCGGTTGCGCTTATAATAACGTTTTCGATTCCTGCAAAATCTGAAACCTTAAACGTGTAGAATTTTATAGCTGAAAGATCTTCACTCGCTAAGGATTGCATTGCTTCAATAGCATCTGGGCCTTGAATGGCAAGTAAAGAATATCCTTCGCTTATATTTTTTAGTTCTGCATGCACGTGGTTGTGTTTGTTAATCCACGCCCAATCTTTATCGATATTAGATGCATTTACAACAAGCAACCATTGTTCTTCTTCAAGACGGTATACAATAAGGTCGTCTACAATACCACCATCTGAGTTAGGCAAGCAACTGTATTGCGCTTGACCATCTACCAATTTTGATGCATCGTTGCTACAAACGAGCTGAATTAAAGCAAGCGCTTTGGGGCCTTTTACGAGAAATTACCCATGTGCGAAACATCAAAAACACCTACACCAGTTCTCACGGTTTCGTGTTCTGCCTTTACGCCTTCGTAAGAAACAGGCATATTATAGCCTGCAAAAGGAACCATTTTTGCCCCAAGGGCTTCGTGTATTTTACTTAATGCTGTTTCTTTCATAAATATATTCCCACTTATTTGGGAGTGTTTTTAAAAGTGCTTTTTACTTTCAGCACTATTTTGTAATTGATACACTTAGGAGTTATGATCAGTAAAAACTCTTGTGTTTTTTTCGCAATACAAATGTAACGTGTAGCGATATAGATGACCAAATTTTTAAATGAATTTGTTTAAACATTAGTGAATGACTTTTTATTTCCAAAGTATAGCATCTTTGGCTTAAAGGCACTGTTTGGTAATAGACTATTTTAGTTGATTTTAGAAAAAAAGTGAATGTGTATTGAACGTTATAAAAGCTATATTTCTTCTTATTTCGAGTCTATTATTGTTTAAGGATAATACTTTAAAAACACAAACTAGTGATGATTCCTTGCGATTGATTTGGAATAATGAACCGCAATTAGATTCCATTCGGTTTGATGCGCTAACTGAATATCATATTAAAAATAGTTTTGCGCATCCTGATTTGGTTTTAATATATACAAACGATCATTATCAATGAGCACAACGTAAAAATAGTAAGAAAGAAATGGCCAAAACGCCTAACGAGCGTGCTATTGAATTTTACGCAAAAGGTAATTATGATTGTTCTGAAGTTATGCTTTAAAAGGCACCCACGCTCATAGAAAAATTGGAAGACCCTACTTTTTTAACCAAGAAATATGCAAATTTTGGAAATATTTATCGGGTACAAAACATGGGTCGACAGGCAATACGATATTATATACTAAGCTTAGATAGATGTAGGAAAGGAAATTTAGAATCTGCTCAAGGAGAGATACTAAATAATCTAGGGTTGGTGTGCTACGACATCAATAATTTTGAGCTTGCTTTAGACTTATTTAAAAAGATAAATATAGAAAATGAGAATGGAAATATTTGGTTAAATATTGGTGCTGTTCATTTTGAAAAAGGAGCTTATGATAAAACTGTTCTAATTGGGGAGAGTGCTTTGACTTCGCTGATTTAATTCTGACTATATATGAAAGACTAATTCACTAAACGTTTTATATAAATGTTACAAAAAATAGAACTGGTATGATTAGAACGGTACAGATTGGAAGCAAAAAACAGCGACGCTAACTGGAGATATAGGAAGTGATTTTTTTCGCAGGTCTATAAGCCTATATCGAGAATGCAGTATTATTGCCATTGGGACTCCTTTTAACAGCGTTTATGGTGCTAATTCTTTACAAGCTCGTGTATTTGAAAAAATGATTTTAGCTACACCGTATCTGTCAAGCTTCAATGTGAGTTACTATCCCAACCCTAATCCAAGCTTTGTCACTATAAAATCTTCATAAAGTAATATGGGAGTGACACTTTTTAACTTACTGGGGCAAAAACTAATGAATGTTAAAGGAAAGGGTGCTATTTTAAAAATAGGTTTTACCAAACAGGCTGTTGGCACCTATTTTGTCAGATAGACAAAACACTGAAACAATAAAAATCATTAAAAAATAAAGTTAAGTAGCTGTTAAATTATAACTTAATGGAGTATCACTTTTTTTACAACAGCATTATTAATCTTTAGAAAGAATACCCCTTTGGCGTATTTGGAAACATCTATAGTAGTCGATAGGCTATTAATTTCTTTTGAAAAGAGTAGCCTGCCTGTATTTTCGAAAAGCTCAATTTTAGAAATTAGTTTGTTGTTCCCATTAATGCTAAGTTCACTTCTTGCCGGATTTGGAAAAATGGTAATTTCGTTGGCTTCAAAATCTGTAATCCCTAAAGAACTTGAACGAATCAATACCATCCCTGGAATAAAACTAGGGTCACTAAAATTGAGTGTAGAAATTAATAGGGTGCCACTTTCAAAATAAGGATAGATATTCCAAGCTCCATTATAAGAGGCTGTATTGTTCGCAGGTAAAACATCAAAGAAACCTGTTTCGGTTATATTTTGATTTTCTATATCACTAATATCAATCATTCGCACTCCGGCCGAATAATTAGCAAGATAATAGGTGTCGCCTTTTACATATCCGTTATGGTCTGTAGCAAAGGTAGGCCCAGAATATTCAAAATGCAGTTGGGGATCATCGAGATCGCTAAAATCAAAAATAATAGTACGGGTTTCAAAACCTATATTTATTTCATCTATTTCATCTCCAAGAAGAAAGTATCTTTGGTCTTCTGTAAACCAACCTTGATGTGTGTATACTGTGTTAGGGTAGGTGGCGGTTGAAATTGCTATTGGATTGGATTTGTTTGTAATGTCTACAATAGAAATATAACTCTCATTACTTCCTATATAAATTTCTCTTCCTGTATAGTCTGCATCCGGGCCATTATAGGTAACTACTTGGCCATCGTGACTATAAAAGTCGAGCGGATATCCACCAGCTGCGGTTGGATTTAAAGGCTCAGAAATGTCTACAAAATGGGGACCCCCGTTATAGGTGCTCGTTCCCAAACCATAAGCATATCCTTGATTTTCATTTATAACTACATTATGCGCATTTCCAAAACCATTATAATGAGCATCTTCTGTAAAGTTTTCTGGAGGTGAGGTAACGCTTCTTAAACGAGTTAAATCAAAAATTTGCATACCGTGTCCCGTTGCTTCACTTACAATAAATGCATAGTTATTATAAGTTTTCACATCTCTCCAAATACTGCTGGTAGTATGCGTATCTAACCTTCCTAGATAAATGGGATTTATGGGATCATCTATATTTATGAAAGCAGTACCATCATCCAACCCCAGCAAAACATACTCAGAGCCAGTATCTGGGTCTGTCCAACCCCAAGAATCATTGGCATTGTTTGAACCAAATTCTGACGCTGCCATTTCTGAAAGCAAATCATAGCCACTACAAGGATAATCACCAGCAAATCCGTTTTGACAAGGGGTTTGTGCTATTAGCATTGCATTTGCAAATAAGGTTATTATGATGCGTATTTTTTTTATAACTTTTATTTTGAATTGTAATATTAAACAAATTATTTAAAGTTGAATATTTATAAACTCCTAAATTTGTCATATTTAAATCCTGATACCTAAAAATGAGATATTATATTTTGATTTCTAGTAACTTTGAGATTCATAAAATTTAAATCAGTTCAGACACAAAAACAAGATGAAAGTCCTTTCCAGTAAACAATTATACGAAGCAGATAAAATAACCACTAAAAATCAAGAAATTACTTCCGTAGCTCTTATGGAGCGAGCTGCGGGACAAATTTTTACTTGGTTGCATCAGCGATTGCAGGGCGCCCAAGTACCCATTCATATTTTTTGTGGTATTGGAAATAATGGTGGTGATGGTTTAGCTTTAGGAAGATTGCTTATTGAAAACGGATACGTTGTTAAATGCTATATAGCTAATTTTACAGATAAACGCTCCAAGTGTTTTCTTATTAACTACGGAAGGTATAAAGAAGTTACAAAGGATTGGCCTTTGTTAATGAAAGGAGACACAGATTTTCCAGATATAAACGAAGAAGATATTATTATTGATGCATTGTTTGGAATAGGCTTAAATCGCCCACCTAAGGGGTGGATAAAGGACTTAATCATTCATATAAATAGTAAGCGTGCTTATAAATTATCTATAGATGTTCCAAGTGGCCTCTATGCCGAAAAACCTATTGAAGACCCAGAGGCAATAGTAAAACCGAATCATACACTTACATTTCAGACACCAAAATTGTCTTTCTTTTTACCTGAAAGTGGTCCCTATGTCACTTTTTATGAGGTGCTTGATATTGGATTGGATGAAGAGTTTATGGAAACTGTTGAGCCCTTAGCCCAGCTTATTGAAAAGCCTGAAGCACAAGGTTTCTATAAACAACGTCACAAATATGCGCACAAAGGAAATTTTGGACATGCGTTAATTGTTGCCGGAAGTTATGGCAGTATTGGTGCTGCAGTATTGAGTACAAAAGCCACCTTACGCATTGGTGCTGGTAAAGTAACCTCATTTATACCTGCGTGCGGTTACACAACCATGCAAAGTACAGTTCCAGAGGCGTTGGTGCGTACAGATGAAAATGAAAAAGTACTCTCAAAGATTGATTTTGATTTTATGCCAGACGCTATTGCTGTAGGAATGGGAATGGGCACCGGTAAAGAAGCAGTAGCGGCTTTGCAAGGATTACTTAAGAAAGTAGCCTGTCCCATTTTATTAGATGCTGATGCGTTAAATTGTATTGCTTCTACAAAAACATTGCTAAAATTGATTCCTAAAAATGCAATTTTAACCCCACATCTAGGTGAATTAAAAAGATTAGTAGGGGAGTGGGCGGATGATTTTGATAAAATAGAAAAGACAAAAGCTTTCGCAAAAAAGTACCAGGTCATTATCGTTATAAAAGGCGCAAATACGATGGTTGTTTCTGAAGATGAAATATATATCAACACTACCGGAAATCCAGGGATGGCGACCGCTGGGAGTGGCGATGTGTTGAGTGGCGTTATTGCTGGCTTGGTAGCCCAAGGTTACGACCCATTAATGGCGTCGGTATTTGGTGTTTATTTGCACGGTAGCGCGGGAAATATTGCATCACAGGCCATAGGTTTTGAAGCAATGATGGCAAGCGATATTACAAATATGTTAGGAGATGCTTTTATAGAATTGTTTAGAAAAGACGAAAGTCCAGTTGACAGTGAGCAGTAGCGATTGGCGGTATTTTTTCTTTGTTAAATACAAAAGCGAATAACTCATTTTGAGATATTCGCTTTTGTATTGTATGTTGCGGTTTAAAATAGAAAACGCGCTACTGCTACTACATCAAATCATCTAGCATTGTTCTAATCTTTTCATCACTTGGTCTAGGGGCGTTTGGGTCTACAATATTTCCTTCTTTATCTAACAATATAAACCTTGGAATTCCTTTAATCCTGTAGTTTTTTATAAATGCTGTTTGCCATCCATTAGGGGCAAATAATTGTATTCCTCCCAAGTTCATATCTTGAACCATTGCTTTCCATTTTTCATTTGCTCTTATCAAACTACCTCGATGCGATCTTGCATCATCAATAGACATGCTTAAAAATGCAATATTTTTTCCTGCATAGTCTTCCGCTAGTTTCTTGAGTGAAGGAATTTCTGCTTTACAAGGCCCACACCAAGTTGCCCAAATATCAATATAGACATTTTTTCCTTTTAAATCTGATAATGAAGTAGTGCCTCCTTTTGCATTTTCAAAGTTTACAAACGTTGGAGAAGGTGCTCCTTTGGGCATCGCTAATCGTAAAGAAATCATTTCGCCATAATAATTTTTAAAAGATTTCATCATCATACCAAGCTCTTGCTTATTTCCAGATACAAGCAGAGAATCTATTCCTTGTTCACCATCTATAAAATCAATAGTCTGCTTCGTCATTTCAGAAATTTTAACTTCTAATTCTATGAGATCTAGCGCATTGAAATCTTGATCGTAAAGCTCTTTTTCAAAATTCATTTTCTTAATTAAATAGTTGCTGTTTTCTGCACCTTTCCCAGAATACTTGATGCTTTTTTCAAAATCTTCGGCATCGATATTCATATCAATTTCATATCCATTTTTTAAAAAAACAGGAGTGCTTTCGGTACCATTATCAAAATAATAAACACCTGCTTCTATTTTAAGTGTGTCCCTAAACGTTCCTTTTTCAGTAACCACAAAAGACTTTTTGAAAGTTCTACTATTAATAGAAATGGAATCTGAAGTGTTATTTTCAATGGTTCCTGAGAATGTAACATAATCTTTTGGCACTTCCTCTTTACACCCGTAAATCGAGATTGCTATAAGGAGAATTAAATATATATTTTTCATAAAAGTATCTTATAAAGAGTAGAATATTTATTTAAAAGCCGCAAATTTAATGCTTTATACTTACTACATTCTTATTTTGTAAAAACTTAACAAGAAATTGTACTTTTGCAGGATACAATCTATTTTATATGAAAGAACATCATTATATAAGCACTACGGTTTTAGATATTTCAGACGTAAAGGAAATTTTGGAAACCAATCAAAAACTAGCGTTATCTGAGGAAGCTGTTAGCAATATTAATAAATCTTACAAATACCTTCAGTCAAAAATCACAAATAATGATATTCCTATTTATGGTATTAATACTGGGTTTGGATCACTTTGCAATGTGAAAATTTCTGCTGAAAATCTTTCAAAGCTTCAAGAGAATTTAGTGATGTCTCATGCTTGCGGTACTGGTGAATATGTACCTCAAGAGATTGTTAAAATAATGCTATTATTAAAAATACAGTCGTTATCCTATGGGTATAGCGGTGTGCAATTGATAACGGTAGAGCGCCTTATAAAAATGTTTAATAACGACGTTATTCCTGTTATATACACTCAAGGAAGTTTAGGCGCTTCTGGAGATTTAGCTCCCTTAGCACATATGTCATTACCGCTTTTAGGTAAAGGCGATGTTTGGGTTAATGACACCATAATTCCTGCAGCTACAGTATTGAAAGAGTATCATTGGGAACCCATTATACTACAAGCAAAAGAAGGACTTGCGCTACTAAATGGGACTCAATTTATGAGTGCTTATGGTGTGCATTGTTTATTGAAAAGCTATAAATATTCCTATTTAGCAGATGCTATTAGTGCCATTTCTATAGATGCTTTTGACTGTAATATGAGTCCATATAATTCATTAGTTCATTTAGTGAGACCACATCGTGGACAGGTTAAAACAGCAGAACGTATTAATGAGCTTTTAGAAGGAAGCGAATTGGGTGCTACCGAAAAGGAAAATGTTCAAGACCCATATTCTTTTAGATGTATTCCACAAGTTCATGGTGCTTCAAAAGATACCATTGGCTTTGTTCATAAAACATTTAAAACTGAGATAAACAGTGTTACTGATAACCCAAATATATTTATAGAAGAAGATTTAATTATATCTGGTGGTAATTTCCACGGTCAACCCTTGGCATTAGGTCTTGATTATTTAGGAATAGCAATGTGTGAACTTGGTAATATTTCTGAAAGAAGAATTTACCAATTGGTTTCTGGACTTAGGGGCTTACCTGCATTTTTAGTAGACAATCCAGGTTTAAATAGTGGTTTTATGATACCACAATATACCGCAGCGAGTATTGTTAGCCAGAATAAACAACTGGCAACACCTGCTTCTGTAGATTCTATTGTTTCCTCTAATGGGCAAGAAGACCATGTAAGTATGGGCGCAAATTCTGCTACTAAATGCTTACGGATTGTTGATAATATTGAGACTATTTTAGCAATTGAATTATTGAACGCTTCACAAGCGCTCAACTTTAGAAAGCCAAGAAAATCTTCTCCTTTTATAGAAAGCTTTGTTTCTAATTTTAGAGAGGTAGTTTCCTTTGTATCTGAAGATAGAATTTTAGCAGATGATATTCATGCAGCAATAGGATTTTTGAAGAGCTTTAAAATTGATGATGATTTGATGTTTTAAGAATTTCGTCTTTCACTAATTCTTGAACCCAATTAACGGCATTTTCAAGTTCTAGAAAGACTTTTAACGGCTGTTTAAGGAATTTTTTTTCAAGATCTGATGTTTTAGTAATCGGATTTTCGTTTGCGACAATGGCAAAAGCAACCAGATTTTTGATCTTAGATGTTTTAAAATAAATCTGGGGGTCTACCGAGTATGAGTGCTTCCTGTGGGTTATATAACCGAATTTTCTGTTCTTAAAATAAGCTTCACTTATTTTTATAAGATCGTCATTATACTTTGGGGCAACAGTTATGCCTTCTTTCATCACAACAATAACATAATCTTTATAAACAGAGACCTCCCCAAATTCAAAGTGTAGTTTTTCTCTCATAACTATATAATTTAAATCTATTAGCTAGCACAATTAACGCAAGCATCTATCTGAGGAATTAGTAATATGCGCCCTTCAGATATTGGACTTTTATATCTACGACAAATTCCAAAATCGCCATTATTTATATTTTTTGACGAGACTTGTAAGCTTTTAAGTTTTTGTTCTGTTTATCTTAATGCCGCTTCATTAACTGTTTTGTTATTGATTGCATTCATTCTAGAAATTCTTCCTATTGCGTTTTCTGGTGCAATTGGTTTTGTGAGTTCCCGATATCTCACAATGGCTTAAGTTGCATTATGAATCTCTTCCTGTATCCTAGCACTTAATATATTTTGGTCGATCATATTTTGGAATAACTAAAAACAGTGCTATGGGACCATTGTATTTCTTCACTCAAAGTTGCAAATATTGAGAAAGGTTTTGAATAGAACTTCTTTCAAATTTTGAAAGATCTTTACATTTTAGATTGTCAGTTACTAAAGGATTAGCAATTAAGTTTCCAGTTTTTGAGGCAACTACATAGGTTATTGTGTCTGCGGCGCAGCACATTATCCTATGGGCTATGTATACCATTCGATTGTCTTTAAAGTGTTTCTTACTAACTTTAGTATTTCTCTATTATTCGGAGTAATTACAGGACCTTCGCAAATATCAGGTATTAAAACGGCCTCAAATACAAACCCCTCACAAAACCCCACATCATAACAATGAAATGTGCTAATCGATGTTATTTTTTTTGTAATATCAATACAAAAGACCACCTATTTATAAATAGACAGGTGGTCTAATAAGAAATTAAAAAAATAATTTTATGACTCTGTGGTCTTTTTTTGCTTTTTGATTTTAATTGTCAATTCATTCGACTTTTCATCAAGATCCATGGTTATTGTATCGCCTTCTTGAAGATTACTATTTATAATTTCTTCAGCGAGCGCATCCTCAATATATTTTTGAATCGCTCTTTTCAGCGGTCTTGCACCGTACTCTTTATCAAAACCTTTATCTGCGATATAATCTTTCGCTTTGTCGGTTAAGCTTAATTCGTACCCCAAGTCTTTAGTTCGCTCAAATAGTTGATCCAGTTCAATATCAATGATTTTATGAATGTGTTCCCGTTCAAGTGGATTAAAAACCATCACATCGTCAACACGGTTCAAAAATTCTGGAGCAAATGTTTTTTTAAGGGCATTTTCAATAATGCCTTTTGAATTAGCATCTGCTTGACTTGTTTTAGCGGAAGTTCCAAAACCAACACCTTGCCCGAAATCTTTCAATTTACGAGCGCCAATGTTAGATGTCATAATTATTATTGTATTTCTAAAGTCTATTTTGCGTCCTAAACTATCAGTTAAATGACCGTCATCTAATACTTGAAGTAACATATTAAAAACATCTGGGTGTGCTTTTTCTATTTCATCAAGTAATACAACAGCATAGGGCTTGCGACGAATCTTTTCGGTAAGTTGTCCACCTTCCTCATAGCCTACGTATCCCGGAGGCGCTCCTACTAGTCTAGAAATAGCGAACTTCTCCATATATTCACTCATATCTATCCTAATGAGGGCATTGTCACTATCAAAAAGCTCTCTCGCCAGTACTTTTGCCAATTGGGTTTTTCCAACTCCAGTTTGACCTAGAAATATAAATGAACCAATAGGTTTGTTAGGATCTTTTAAACCTGCTCTATTTCGTTGGATTGCCTTTACCACCTTTGTTACTGCCTCATCCTGTCCTATAACTTTTCCTTTAATAAGGTCTGGTAATTCGACAAGTTTATTGCTCTCTGTTTGCGCAATTCGGTTAACAGGTACTCCAGTCATCATAGAGACTACTTCGGCCACATCTTCTTCATCTACTTTTTCGCGATGCAGCTTACTGTCGTTTTCCCATTTTTCTTGTTCGGTAACTAGTTCTTTTTCAAGATTTTTTTCATCATCTCTTAATTTAGCCGCCTCTTCATATTTTTGTTTCTTAACTACGCTATTTTTTAATTCACGAACTTCTTCTAGTCGCTTTTCGATTTCAATAATTCTATCTGGAACATTTATATTCGTTATATGAACCCTAGAGCCTGCTTCGTCTAAAGCGTCAATAGCCTTGTCTGGAAGAAAACGCTCTGTCATATACCTATTGGTCAACTTTACACAAGCCTTAATAGCTTCATCTGTATATGTTACATTGTGATGGGATTCATATTTGTCTTTTATATTTTGGAGAATTTCAATAGTTTCTTCAACCGATGTAGGTTCAACAAGAACTTTTTGGAACCTTCTTTCAAGTGCTCCATCTTTTTCAATGTACTGTCTGTGCTCGTCTAGAGTAGTAGCCCCAATACATTGTATTTCGCCTCGAGCCAATGCGGGTTTGAACATGTTACTCGCGTCTAAAGAACCCGTTGCTCCTCCTGCGCCAACAATGGTGTGGATTTCATCAATAAAAAGAATAATATCTTCATTCTTTTCTAATTCATTCATTACAGCCTTCATTCTTTCTTCAAACTGTCCACGGTACTTTGTACCCGCCACGAGGCTTGCCAGATCCAAGGTTACAACGCGCTTGTCGTATAAAATTCTAGAAACTTTTCTTTGAATGATTCGCAATGCCAATCCTTCTGCAATGGCAGATTTACCAACTCCAGGTTCTCCAATTAATAATGGATTGTTCTTTTTTCTTCGACTTAATATTTGCGAAACACGCTGTATTTCGGCTTCGCGACCTACAACAGGGTCTAATTTGCCATCATCTGCCATCGCAGTTAAGTCTCTTCCAAAGTTATCTAAAACTGGAGTCTTTGATTTTTTATTTCCTTTAGCAGGAGATGCTCCACCAAAAAGATTCTCTTTTCCAGATTCTTCTTGATTGTTGTCATCTTCGTTTGGAAAAGATTCAGACGTTGGACTTTCTATATAATCGTCATCGTTTGCTAGCATAAGTTTAAATTGTTCTTTTACCCCGTCATAATCAACCTTCATTTTATTTAAAAGCTTTGTGGTGGGGTCGTTTTCATTTCTTAAAATACAAAGGAGTAAATGTGCCGTGTTAATTGCATTACTTTGAAATAACTTAGCTTCTAAAAAGGTTGTTTTTAAAGCACGTTCGGCCTGTCGTGTTAAATGCAAATTTTTCTTGTCATTACTGGAAACGCCAGTAGTAGGTGCAGCAGGGCTTAAGATTTCAACCTTTCTTCTAAGGTGATTTAAATCTACTTCTAATGCATTTAATATTGTTACCGCTTTGCCATTTCCGTCACGTAATAAACCTAGCATTAAATGTTCCGTGCCAATAAAATCGTGGCCCAAACGCAATGCTTCTTCTTTGCTAAATGCAATAACATCCTTTACTCTTGGGGAAAAATTATCATCCATACGCTCAATGTCTTTCTTTCTAAAGTTAATAAAATTAATTTGGGTATGCCAAAAACTATTCCTAATTTATCAGTAATAAATGTAAAGTGACAAAAAATAACAGGAATACGAAAGATAAAAATAGTATAGTTATCAACGGTTAAGCCCCTAATTTTTGTTAATAAATTCGTGAATAACAAGAGATCATTTTGGCAGTAAAAATGCACGAATAGCGTATATTGCTTGTCTAGTAAAATAACCTGAAAATAAAGAAATATATACTATGGCTGAAGGCGAAAAATTGATCCCTATCAACATCGAAGATGAAATGAAATCGGCGTACATAGATTATTCTATGTCTGTAATTGTGTCACGTGCTCTGCCAGATGTGCGGGATGGAATGAAACCCGTTCACCGTCGTGTCCTTTTCGGAATGCACGAATTAGGAATTAGGGCAACTGGATCACATAAGAAATCTGCCAGAATCGTTGGTGAAGTTCTAGGAAAATATCACCCTCACGGTGATACCTCTGTTTATGATGCTATGGTGCGTATGGCTCAGGAATGGAGTTTGCGATATTTGTTAGTAGATGGGCAAGGTAATTTTGGATCTGTAGATGGTGATAGTCCAGCAGCAATGCGTTATACAGAAGCTAGAATGCAACGTATTAGTGAAGATATGCTTGCTGATATTGATAAAGACACGGTAGATCATCAATTAAATTTTGATGACACCTTAAAAGAGCCAACTGTTCTGCCAACAAGAGTTCCAGGTTTGCTTATTAACGGAGCATCTGGTATTGCCGTGGGTATGGCTACAAATATGCCTCCTCATAACCTAACGGAAGTTTGTGAAGGTATTAAGGCATATATAGAAAATCCAGACATTGATATTGATGGATTAATGGAATTTGTAAAAGCACCAGATTTTCCAACAGGTGGAACTATTTATGGCTATGAAGGTGTTAAAGACGCTTTCCATACGGGTCGCGGTCGTATTGTTATGCGTGCCAAAGCTAGTTTTGAGGAAGTACAAGGTCGTGAATGTATTATCGTAACTGAAATTCCATACCAAGTGAATAAGGCAGATATGATTAAAAAGACTGCTGATCTTGTAAACGATAAGAAGATTGAAGGGATCTCTAACATTAGAGATGAGAGTGATAGAAATGGAATGCGTATCGTTTATATATTAAAAAGAGACGCGATTCCTAATATTGTACTCAATACATTGTATAAATATACATCATTGCAATCAAGTTTTAGTGTAAACAATATTGCACTTGTAAAAGGGCGTCCTCAAATGCTTAATTTAAAGGATTTGATACATTATTTTGTTGAACACCGTCACGAAGTTGTTGTGCGTAGAACAGAATACCTTCTCCGAAAAGCAAATGAAAGAGCTCATATATTAGAAGGACTTATTATTGCCTCAGATAATATAGATGAAGTAATAAGATTGATAAGAGCATCTGCCAATGCCGATGAGGCTAAAGCGTCTTTAATAAATGCATTTAAACTGTCTGACATACAAGCAAAGGCTATTGTTGAAATGCGTTTACGCCAATTAACAGGTCTTGAGCAAGATAAATTACGTACTGAATATGACGAGTTGTTAAAAACAATTGAAGATTACCAAGACATTCTTGCTAAAAAAGAGCGTAGAATGCTAATTATTCAAGAAGAACTCGAAGAAATCAAAACTAAATACGGTGATGAAAGACGTTCAGTTATAGAATATGCTGGAGGAGATGTTAGTATTACAGATCTTATTCCTGATGAACAGGTTGTCTTAACCATTTCGCACGCAGGTTATATAAAACGGACTTCCTTAACTGAATATAAAACTCAGAATAGAGGAGGAGTTGGACAAAAAGCTTCTGCAACAAGAAATGAAGATTTCCTAGAACATTTATTTGTAGGTACTAACCACCAATACATGTTATTCTTTACTCAAAAAGGAAAATGTTTCTGGATGCGTGTGTTTGAAATTCCTGAAGGAAGTAAAACATCTAAGGGAAGAGCGATACAAAATCTTATTAATATTGAGCCAGACGATAAAGTAATGGCCTTTATTTGTACCCAAGATCTAAAAGATGAAGCGTATGTGAACAGTCACAATGTGATTATGGCTACTAAAAAAGGCCAGGTTAAAAAGACACCACTCGAGCAATATTCAAGACCTCGTACCAATGGTATTAATGCCATCACTATAAAGGATGGAGATGAGCTTTTAGAAGCGAAACTTACTAATGGAAAGAGTCAAGTAATGCTTGCAGTAAAAAGTGGTAAAGCCATTAGGTTTGAAGAAGAGAAAACAAGACCTATGGGAAGAAATGCTTCCGGTGTTCGTGGAATAAGACTCGCTAATGAACAAGATGAAGTGGTAGGTATGATTGCTATTAATGATGTTGAATCTGAAATCTTAGTGGTTAGTGAAAAAGGCTACGGAAAACGTTCTAGCATTGAAGATTATAGAATTACAAACCGAGGTGGAAAAGGAGTGAAAACCATAAGTGTTACTGAAAAAACAGGAGGACTTGTTGCTATCAAAAATGTAATTGATAGTGATGATTTAATGATTATCAATAAATCTGGAATCGCGATTAGAATGGCTGTAGATTCACTTCGTGTAATGGGACGAGCTACTCAAGGTGTGCGTCTTATTAAAGTTAGAGAAAACGATAGTATTGCCGCTGTAGCAAAAGTAATGAAGGATGACGAGGATGATTTAGAGCTTGACGAAGATGGAGAAGTTAAGACGGCCGTGGATATTGGAACAAACGAAAATGACACCGCTATTGCAAAAGGTGAAGAAGAATAAATAATAACTAACAAAAAATCTTTATTTTTAATCATTAAATAAAATTTCAAACAATGAAAAAACTAGGCACGCTACTTATTGCAATACTGGTCTCGATAGTAGCATTTGGACAGAAAAAAGAGCTTAAAAGAGCCGAAAGAGCTTTTATAAAGAAGGATATGCCAGCTGCGTTAGAGTATTTACTGCAGGCAGAAATACTTATTGATAATGCAGATCAAGATTTAAAAACGAACTTTTATGTTACAAAAGGAGAGATCGTATTAGCATCGGCGGGTAGGGATTATAAAAAAATGAAAGAGGCAGCTGAAGCTTATAAAATGGCTCGTGAATTAGATACCGATGGGAACTATGAAAGTTTAATTGACAATGGTGTTAATAACGTTCGTGTTGCATTGGTAAACAGTGCTGTAGCTGATCAGGGTAAAAACCCTAAGTTAGCTGCAGAAAAACTTTATTTAAGTTATCAAATAAAGAAGGACACATCCGATTTATATTTTGCAGCTGGAAACGCATTGAACGGAAAAGATTATGATCAAGCGTTAAATTATTATGAAACGTTGATGGAAATTGGATACACCGGAATTCAAAAGGAATATATTGCCTTAAGAAAAGAGGATGAAAAGATTATAACATTTGCTAGTAAGGAAGATCGCGATTCTGAAATGATCTCTGGAAAATATTTGAAGCCAGAAGAAAGAATGTCAAAATCTGCGCGGGGCGAAATGTTAAGAAAATTGGTGCTTATATATTCTGATAAAGGACAAATCGATAAGGCAAGTAGCCTCATCGCTGACGCCCGTAAAGAAAACCCTGATGATATGTCTTTAGTAAGAGCCGAGGCAAAATTAGCTTTTGAATCAGGGGATATAGAAAAGGCTAACAAAATAATGGAAGAAATTTTCGCTTCTGGAACTACAGATCCTCAAGAATATTTTAATGCTGGGGTTATGGTTGCTTCCGTAGGAAAAACTGAAAAAGCAAAGCAATACTATGAAAAGGCACTAGAACTAAAACCTGATCATGTAGGGGCTTTAGTTAATTTGTCGATTATCATTTTAGCTCCAGAAAAAGATATTGTTGACGAAATGAATAGTTTAGGGATGTCTAAAGCTGATACTAAAACGTATGACGAATTAACACTCAAACGAAGAAGTATGTATCAAGACGCATTGCCTTATTTAGAAGCAGCAAGCAAAGCAAAACCAGCTGATATAGGATTGGTTAGGGCTAGAATGAATGCATACAGTCAACTAGAAATGAGTGCTAAAGTAAAAGAAATGAAAACTAAAATTTCAGAGATGGGAGGCGAGTAATCTTTGCGACTAATTATCAAAAAAAACTCTGAAGGCGACTTCAGGGTTTTTTTTGTTTATAGATTTGTGAAAAGGAGTTGAATTATACTATTCTCTTTATTACTCTTAATTTATGTGTATGCGCATTTTTTTCATAATTAAAAATTCCTGTGTGGTCTAATCTATCAATTCTTACTTTACCGTGGGCGTGAATGATATGATTGTCTTCCATGATAATCCCCACATGAATAATGGATCCTTCATTATTATCAAAAAATGCTAAATCTCCTGGTTCGCTTTCTTCAATAAAACTTAATGGCTCTCCTTGAGAAGATTGTTGGCTAGCGTCTCTTAATAATTTGTGACCATTGAGCTTATAAATCATTTGTGTAAAACCGCTGCAATCTATACCGAAAGGTGTACGACCACCCCATAAATATGGTGTATTTAAATATAAAAGTGCCGTTTCAATAAAATTGGATTTGTCTTTTTTTAAACTTATTTTTCGTCCATCAAAAAGATGTTTTAAATAGTCTAGCCCATTTAAGCTGCTTCCCATACAAATGGACAACATTTGATTGTTCTCAAGCGAAACCATATCTACTAAATCTTCCGAAAGAATTGGATTTTCAGAAGACAATAATTTAAAAACATCTTCTTCTATAAAAGAAAATTGTTTGTTGTCTACCCAGCCTTCATAGCCATCAAAAGCAAATCTTATACGGCTCCATTTTTTTCGTTCTTCAATTACTTTAAACGATTCGCCATAGAGCAGCTGTGTTACCATTTCACTGGTGTCAGCAGCTTCCGCTCTAATGGGTACAATACTAAGGTTGCAAAGGCCAAATTTCATTTTGAGACGAGACGAGTATTAGCTGCGTTCTATAACCATAGCACTTGCACCACCGCCACCATTACAAATAGCAGCAGCACCTAGCTTGGCATCATTTTGTTTTAAAACATTTAGCAATGTTATTAAAATTCTAACACCACTGCATCCTAAGGGATGGCCTAAGGATACCGCACCACCATTTACATTCACCGTACTGTCATTGAGCCCTAATAATTTCATGTTAGCAAGACCAACTACGGAGAACGCTTCGTTAAATTCAAAATAATCAATTTCATTTTGTGATACACCAGCTTTTGCTAAAGCTTTTGGTAAAGCTTTAGAAGGGGCGGTTGTAAACCATTCTGGCTCATGTGCAGCGTCTGCATATCCCTTAATACTAGCTAAAATTGGCAAACCAAGTTCCTTAGCTTTTTCTTCACTCATTAAAACCATAGCGGCAGCACCATCATTAATGGTAGAAGCATTTGCAGCAGTAACAGTACCGTCTTTAGTAAAAGCAGGACGTAAAGATGGAATTTTTTCCATTCTTACGCTTTTATATTCTTCATCTTCAGAAACTATGACTGCCTCTCCACGTCTTTGAGGGACTTCTACCGGTATTACTTCTTCAGCAAATTTACCTTCACTCCAAGCTTTTGCAGAACGTTCGTAGGATTGTATAGCAAATGCGTCTTGATCTTCTCTTGAAAAGTTATATTCAGTAGCACACATATCTGCACAAACACCCATTGCATTTTTATCGTAAGCATCCACAAGGCCATCTATTTGCATTCCGTCAATTAACGTTGTTGGACCAAATTTAGTTCCTTTACGCATATGAACATAATGAGGAATATTACTCATACTTTCCATTCCTCCAGCAACTATAACTTCGGCATCGCCTAAAGCTATTGATTGTGCTGCTTGCATAACGGCTTTCATTCCAGAAGCACACACTTTATTTATAGTCGTACAAGGTACTATATTTGGAATCCCTGCACCAATTGACGCTTGTCTAGCAGGTGCTTGTCCCACCCCTGCTTGAACAACATTACCCATAATAACTTCTTCCACCTTTGAAGGATCGAGGTTAATTCTGGCTAAAGCTCCTTTTATTGCAGCACTACCCAATTGTGTTGCTGTTAGTGATGATAAAGCTCCCATAAAACTACCAATAGGGGTACGAACTGCTGAAACGATTACGACCTTTTTACTCATAATATATGTATCTACTAGTGTTTAAAACTATTAAAGCAATAAAATAAGATGCAGTAAATACAATCTTATCTTAAGTGTGTTTTAATTTTGCGAAAATACATATTTATAAGTAAAATATCAATCATAATAAAGATTGGTTTTGGGATAAATCCTTTTGAATGCATACCTTTGGATGGAAACCATTTTTTATGAAATGCCTATTAATAATTAGCAAAACAAATACAGATGTATAAATTGGACATTCCATTCTTTTGTTTATCAAATCTTTTATATTAATGAAAAAGCTTCTAGGTTCAATATTCAGAAATCAATCTATTATTTATAAGGTTTTCCTATTTCTTGTAAGTACTTTTCTAATAATTTATCTTTTTCCAAAGGGAGGACAATTCAAATATAATTTTCAGAAAGGAAAACCTTGGCAGTATGAAAATTTATATGCTCCATTTAGCTTCACTATAAAAAAAGACGCCGAGGCTCTTGATGAAGAAAAACAAGAAGCCAGAAATAATGCCATTCCTTATTTTGATCTTGATGTCAATGTTCTTGGTAAAGTAAAAAATGACTTTTCTAGACTTCTGACAGAAACCTATGTTGATTCTCTTTATAAAGTTACGTTGCGAGACATTAAAAAATCTGGTAATGATATTCTTAATGATTTATATAAAAACGGAATTACGGATCAAATTTATCCCTATGATTCAGAGAAAATAGTATATCTAAAGAATGGAAATGAGATTGAAGAGCTTTCTTTTAAACAAATGATGAAGAAGGAAGATCTAAGGTTTTCTTCCTTAATAGGCAATGAAGATAGCGAAAGTAGAAGTTCCGTTTTATTGGAGAAAATATTGCAGCGGGTTATTAAAGCGAATGTTGCTTTTAATTCGATTCTTACCGAAAATGAACTAACGATAATAATTGAATCTATAAACCCCAATCGAGGTATTATTGAAAAAGGAGGTAGGATAATTGCAAAAGGAGAGGTAGTAGAAGGGGATACTTATCAAATACTCAATTCTCTGAAAGCCGAGTACAAATCTCAAGTCTGGTCTAAGAGTAATTATTTATGGTTACTAGTTGGCTACAGCTTATTAGTAATGCTTGTTTTATTAATGCTTTTCTTGTTTTTAAAAAAATATAGACCCGCAATTTATGGTAACAGTACAAAAATAACTTTCATCTTTTTTAATATTTTGTTAATGGTTTTACTTACAACAATTGTAGTAAAACTTGATGCAAATTATGTGTATGTTGTTCCCCTTTGTTTATTACCATTAATCTTAAAGGCCTTCTTTGACCCTCGTTTAGGATTGTTTGTGCACGTGCTCACCATACTATTATTGGGTTTTATAGTGCCTAACAGTTTTGAATACATGTTCTTACAAATTATTGCTGGTATTGTTACTATTTTGACTGTGTCAGAATTATACAAAAGAGCCAACCTTTTTGTTTCGGTAGGTCAAATAACGCTTATTTACATTATTGGATATTTCGCGTTTGTTTTGATTCATGAAGGAAACATAAGGGAAATTCAATTAAATACCTTTGGTTATTTTGTTCTAAGTGGGTTAGCAACACTTTTTGCGCATCCTCTAATTTATCTTTATGAAAAGATTTTCGGACTCGTTTCTGACGTTTCTTTATTAGAATTGAGTGATACAAATTCAAAGTTATTAAAAGAACTATCAGACAAAGCTCCTGGTACATTTCATCATTCTCTAAACGTGGCTAACCTTGCCGAAGCTGCAGCGAATGAGATAGGAGCTAATGCGATGTTAGTAAGGGTAGGGGCTTTATACCACGATATAGGCAAAATGACAAACCCCACTTTTTTTACTGAAAACCAAGTAAATAATGTGAATGCTCATACCGAGATGGATCCAAAAGAAAGTGCAACCATTATTATAGACCACGTTATAAACGGAATCGAGATAGCTAGAAAAAATAACCTACCAGACCGCATTATTGATTTTATAAGAACACATCATGGAACTAGCTTGGTGTATTATTTTTATAAAACCGAATTAGACACACAGGGAGAAGCTAATGAAGAAGATTTTAGGTACCCAGGTCCTATGCCTTTTTCTAAAGAAACGGCAATACTAATGATGAGTGATAGTGTTGAGGCAGCAAGTAAAAGTTTAAAAGAACCTACATCCTCAAAAATTGATGTCTTTGTAGAAAAAATTATAAATGGTCAAATGGACCAAGGACAGTTTTTAAATGCCGACATTACTTTTAATGATATACAAGTAATTAAGAAGGTTTTAAAGAAAAAGCTCAATAATATCTATCATTTGCGAGTTGAGTACCCTGAATAAAATCTATTATTTATTTTTTGAATACTTGCGCTTCAGTACTTTAAATACGGGTCTTAAAAAAAAATAAAATATTAATAAATTCTCTTTTAATTTTGTTGTTTGTAAGACTAAATAACTTTACATTTGCAATCGCAATTTAAATGTCATTTTTGCATTTATTGAGAGGAGAGGTGCCTGAGTGGCCGAAAGGAACGGTTTGCTAAATCGTCGTACTCCAACAGGGGTACCCAGGGTTCGAATCCCTGTCTCTCCGCAAAATCAGACGGAGGTCTGATTACTTTGAAATATAACAGTTAAAAAATAAGTCACGGGGTGTAGCGTAGCCCGGTTATCGCGCCACGTTTGGGACGTGGAGGCCGCAGGTTCGAATCCTGCCACCCCGACTTTTTTATTGCTAGGGCTCTTAGCTCAGCTGGATAGAGCACCTCCCTTCTAAGGAGGCGGTCGAAGGTTCGAATCCTTCAGGGCTCACATTCAAATCCTCCTCGCGAGGATTTTTTTGTTTTAATAATTATCTTATCTACAAGTATATTCTTATTTATTCCCTTTTGACAATTACTATATAGGTCATACTAGAAGCAAAGGCCTAAATGCTTTAAAATTTTATTCCGGTTTATCAAAAAAAATCCTCACAAGGAGGATTTAGACGTTTAAGGCTGATTTTGATTTTCTATTCAATACAAGAAATATTTTCTATAAAATATCTTCTAGGATAAATGGGCTCCTTTAATTGGTCATTTGAAATTACAGACTGAAAATTAATATCAAAGTTTGTATTCATAGTAGAAACCCGCATAGTCTCTATAGGTGATCCAGAAAGTCTTTTGAGGGACTGCTCATCTAAGTAAAACGATGCTTCGCTCATACTATTACTCAAGGACTCCTCGTTTTCGGTTTGCCGTCCGCAGGTCTCTATTCCTAAATAAGGAGCAGCAACAAACTCACCACTTTCGAGTTTAAAAGAAAGTCTACTTTTATTATTATAACAAACAAGTGGCGGCATTTTCATGCTATTTAAAGATAAATGGAGAACTACAGATTTCACTTTGTCTTCTTTCATCAAGGAGAAGTAAATAAAAACTGTTTGATTCTCTCCAACCATAAACTCTGCTAAGGACTGGTGCGTTAATTTAAATTGTTCTTCTTCGGTGTCAATATTAATTTTATAATCGCATTTATCTTGTTCCTCTTGAGCAAAACTAATGGTTGTAATAAAAGCGATAAGTAGTAAATAAAGAAATTTCATTTTTAAATTTTAGAACAAATTAATACTATTTTTTTTTCATTTTCAATAGTGGTGAAAAATAAATATTTATTTCCACCATCTTTGATTTTCCATTTTTTTCTTAGCGTATTCACACTTTCTGGAAAATTCCTCGTTGTAATATTAGCCTTGCCAAAAGTAATACCATTGCGTGTCTCTTTCTTAGAATAAGGCAATACTTTTTCAATTATAAATCTTCTTCCAGGAAAATCAACTAAAACTTCATTTGTATATAAATGTGAATGTTGGTGGAGTTTAGCCATTGAAAATCGGGAAGTAATTTGATTGAAAGCGCCACTTTTCATGATAGCCGCATTAGGCTCGTAAAGATATTTCTGAGGTCCCGTTATGACTGCACTTTTTGTGTCTGGAAATTGACAATTAAACACTTCATTATACAGGTTATTTAAATTGACGGTTTTTATTTTAGGAATTCCTTCGTAGTTTTTTTTAACAATCCATAATAATTCTTTTACTTCATTTTTTACTGAAACAATATGAATTTCAGACACATTATTAATTTCGCCTAAACCAACCGAAATATCCAGCATAGGGGAGGTTTTAATCATTAATATCTCACACCTTTTCATGAGATAGTCAAATATCATCGGAATATTCGGTAGGCAGTCTTCAAGTAAGAATACTTTTCCTTTAAGATCGTGACGTCTTGATGGATCTACATAGATGGTGTCAAAAAAAGTGTTTTCTATAGCTGCTACACCATCTATATTGCGACATTCAATATTTTGTTTGCCTAAAACATCAAAATTATGAGCAGCAATTCGAGATAGCGTAGTATTCATCTCAAAATGAGAAATAGTCTCAAATTTATCAGAAAAAAAACAACAATCGACACCAAACCCACCTGTTAAATCTGCCAAGGAATTGCCTTTTATTAGGGAAGCTTTATAAGCCGCGGTAATTTGCGAAGAAGTTTGTTCTAAGTTAAGTTTAGGAGGAAATAAAATAGCGGGGGTGTTGTGCCATAAAGGCAATTTATTCTTCGCTTTGATATTACCTTCAATTTGCACCAACAAATCTTGGATAGTTATATCTTTAAATGGACTCCCAGAAAATGCTAATGTTGGAAGGGTACCGTCAAAGTTAATTTTAAACTCTTGGACGTCTTGTGATAAAAGATGTTCAAAGTTCATTACTATGGTCTTTTGAGAGATTTTGTTGTCATTTTATATTCAGAACGATACTCTTTTCAAATTATTTTTAGTGCTGCATAACTTGACACTACTAAAATCAATTTTCCCTAACAATAAAAGAAGAGCATCAATACCAATATAAAGTAAAAGTGTTTTTATTTTAAACAGGGAACCAAAAAAGTAAAATAATCTCAGCTATGAATACAATTGCTTTTAAAATGCTGAGAGTTACCGCTTGTAGACTCGAATTGTAAATATAACCTTTTACAATAACCTAATGCTCATATTTTTGTGAAGGAATACAATGCAATTACTGCGGTATATGAAATGTTAAGGCTACGGTTATTTCTAAACATACCTAAATATAGGTTATTTTAAATAGTTAAAACAAGGTCTTTAAAAGAGTAGTATTGTGTGGAATCATTATTTATGAAGAGGCTGTATAAGTTAATTCTCAAAAGCATACTTAATAATATTCGCACCCATTTGTAATGCTTTTAACCTTATTTGGGGAGGATCATTATGAACTTCTTGATTCTCCCAACCATCACCTAGATCACATTCGAATGTATATAGTAATAATAATCTTCCATCTTTTTCAATAGCAAGTGCCTCTGGTCTTGCTTTATCGTGTTCATGTATTTTAGGCAAGCCATCTGAAAACTTAAAATGATAATTAAAAATAGGGTGATTTCCTGGCAGTTCTTTTAATTCAATATTAGGGAATATTTTGACAATTTCTTTTCTGAGGTATTGATCCATTCCATAATTATCGTCTATGTGTAAAAAGCCTCCACTCAAAAGATAATTTCTTAAATTTTCTGCCTCTTCAGGTGTAAAGAAAACATTGCCGTGACCTGTCATGTGAATAAAAGGATAGTCAAAAACATCTATGCTTTCTGGTTTTACAGTAGTTGTTTTTTCTGATAACGAAGTATCAATTTCCTTATTACAAAAATTAACCAGATTTGGTAAGGCGGTAGGGTTACTATACCAATCACCTCCTCCTCCATAATGCAGGACAGCTATGCTCTGAGCAGTCGTAGAAAAGAAGTGTATTAAAAAATAAAAAAAAAATAATTTTGAATATCTCATATATTCAAAATTACAATATTGATTAGTAAATTAAGCTGAGGAGATGCTAAATTTTGTTGTGCATTATAGAAAATGTCAAGTGAGTAAATTTTTCCCAGTCTTCAATAAGTGTAAGTTTGGCTGGGGTATTATACTTCACAATTGTAAGCTCCTCTATTAAAGCAGAAATACTTCCAATTAATATAGGCTTAGAGGAAAGTTTTTGGCTCACCTTCTTAACCTCTAAATTTTTTTTTGATTGTAATAATTTTTCCAAGAGAGATGGTATTGTTATAGGAATCAGTTGGTTTGGAGGGCAATTTACAGGTTTTTTTAGTTCTTTAAACTTTAAATGACATTATATTCGACGAAACTCACTTTATCACTACAAATTGTATGAATTTTGGAGAATTTAGATAAAAAGATAAAAATTATTTGTAAAAATAAATACTATGACAGGCTACAATAGCTGCGGTTTCAGTTCTGAGTCTACTCGCTCCTAGTGTTATTGGTTCAAAGTTATTTGTTAACGCAATTTCAATCTCTTTAGAAGAGAAATCTCCCTCTGGACCAATCAAGATAATAAATTGTTGGTGTCCTTCTATTTTTGATTTTAGAGAGTGTTTTTTAGAGTCTTCACAATGGGCAATAAATTTAGTGGCATTTGTATTTTTATTATTTTCAATAAATTGATCAAAGCTGGTCGCTTTGTTCAAAATGGGAAAAAATGCTTTTTGAGATTGCTTTGCCGCACTGCTGATAATTTTTTCATAACGCTCAGGTTTTATAATTTTACGTTCGCTGTGATTACAAATTATAGGAGTTATTTCAGTAACACCTATTTCAGTAGCCTTTTCTAGAAACCACTCATAACGGTCATTTAATTTTGTAGGGGCCACTGCCAAGTGCAATGAATATGACATTGGTTCTTGGGGAATAACGTTTATGATTTTTCCACTACACCTTTTTGGATTGCTATTTTCAAGAACAATTTCATAAAAATTGCCAATTCCGTCAGTGATATATAGTATATCACCTATTTGTTTTCTAAGAACTTTTCCTATATGTCTACTCTCGTCTTTATCAAAAGTAATGTCTTTACTTGTTGTGCGTATCGAGGTGTTATAAAATAGTTGCATAGATATTAATATCGCATTCGAGCATTAGCAGAAACACTTTGATTTGCAAATATGCCATTTTTAAATTTGAGTTCTCCAACAATCGCAATCATAGCGGCATTATCTGTGCAATATTCAAATTTTGGAATATGAACTTTCCAACCATATGTCGTTTCAGCTTCTTCTAATGCTTTCCTAATACCACTGTTTGCTGAAACACCGCCGCCAATTGCAATTTCATTTATGCCCGTAATTTTAACTGCATTCTTTAATTTGTCCATGATATAGGAGACTATAGTGTATTGAAGACTCGCGCATATATCGTCCATATTTTCTTTGATAAAGTTTGGATTTTCAGCAACATTTCTTTCAATAAAATAAAGAACAGAAGTCTTTAAGCCACTAAAGCTAAAATCTAATGGTGCAACTTTAGGCTTAGGGAATTTAAATTTTTTAGGATCCCCATTTTGCGCGTGTTTATCTATCAAAGGCCCACCAGGGTATGTTAATCCCAATATTTTTGCGCTTTTATCAAAAGCTTCGCCCACTGCATCATCAATTGTTTCACCTAAAATTTCCATTTCAAAATAATGACTCACTTTTACAATTTGAGTATGCCCTCCACTTATTGTTAATGCAATAAATGGAAATGACGGTGGTTTTTTACCTTCAGTATTAATAAAATGTGCTAATATATGTGCTTGCATATGATTTACATCCAATAATGGAATGTCCAATCCAAAAGCCAAGGATTTTGAAAATGAAGTGCCTACAAGTAATGACCCCATAAGTCCAGGACCTCTAGTAAAGGCGATTGCTTTTAGTTCATTTTTGTTGATATTTGCACGTTTTAGTGCTTGAGTAACGACAGGCACGATGTTTTGTTGATGAGCTCTAGAAGCAAGTTCTGGGACAACGCCGCCATATTCTTCATGGATTTTTTGAGTAGCTACAATGTTGCTTAAAATCACTCCGTTATTAATTACGGCAGCAGCGGTATCATCACAAGAGGACTCTATACCTAGAATATAACAATTTTTTTTTTCAATGTCATTAGGGCATATTTATTGGTTGTAAAATTATAACTTTAAACGCATATCAAAAAATTAAGAAAAATACTTGCCCGTACCTTTGTAATCATTGTATTACTGTTGCTTCTATTTGTAATAATTTTATCCATGCCATCTGTACAAGCCATTGTTGCTAAACATGTTACGGACTCTCTTAATGAAACATACGGAGTGGATATTAGTATTGATAGACTAGGGTTAAACTGGCGTGGGGATTTAGATGTTCGTGGTGTTTATATTGCAGATCATCATCGAGATACGCTTATTTATGCTGAAGAAGTTCAAACTAATATCACTAGCATTGGTAAACTTATCAAAGGTGATCTTGGTTTTGGTTACATCGACCTTACTAAAGCAAAGTTTTATGTAAAAAATTATAAAAATGAAGAATCTGACAATCTTACCATTTTCGCAGATAAATTTAATACAGGTATTGAGGGTGCGGAACTTTTTTCAATGTTTAGTAATGAGGTGACTATTAGAAATAGTCATATTATGATTATTAATGAAAACAACAAGAACCCAATAATTTTTGATTTAACAAATGTAAATACTGAAGCCCAAGACTTAAAAATTATAGGTGTCGAAGTTTTCACAAACATTCAATCACTATCATTAGATGCTGCTCGAGGCTTTTCTATAAAAAATATTACAACACATTTTTCTTACACCAGAACTGAAATGATCCTTAAAGATTTAATTTTGGAAACTCCACAATCACATCTAAAAGGAGATGTTAAAATGATTTATGGAGAAGATGGGTATTCAGATTTTGTAAATAAAATAATTTTTCAAGGAGATTTTGTTGACTCAAAAATTTCTACAAACGATCTCAATGGATTTTATAATGAATTTGGGCGCAATCAATTGCTAGATTTTAAAGGGAAAATGGAAGGTACATTAAATAACTTTTCATTTACAAATGCCAATGTAAGAACAAGTAATACTCGGGTTTCTGGTAATTTCTACTTTAAAGATTTATTAGAAGGAAGTGATGCATACGTAATTAATTTACGACGGCATCAATTGCGCACAAGTTACTATGATTTGAGAAGGTTTTTACCTAATATATTAGGAGAAGTACTTCCCAAACAATTAAAGTCTTTGGGTATTTTTAATTACAACGGAAGCACACAAATTACGGGAGAAAAGTTAATAACCGATGCTAAATTCTCCAGTGATGTTGGTACTTTAGAAGCAAAGCTTGCATTAGATAATTATACCGTAGTTGAAAGAGCTAAATACAAGGGGAGTTTAATTTTAGACAAATTCAATCTAGGGAAGCTTACCGAAGCAGCATCCCTAGGATTAATTACCGCGAACATTGATATTGATGGAAAAGGTTTTACTCAAAAAACGGTAGATGCTAAAATCGAAGGGCTTATAAGTTCTTTTTCTTTTCAAGACTATTCTTATAAAAACATGGTTGTTTCTGGGAAGCTCAAGGATCCTGTTTTTAATGGTAACCTCGTTATAAATGATCCTAATTTAGAAATGGATTTTGAAGGGCTTATTGATGTGTCAGAAGAGTTTAATCAATACGATTTTAAAGCGAATGTTACATTTGCTGAACTTAATAAATTAAATCTTGTTAAGCGTGACAGCGTATCGGTATTCGCTGGTAAGATCGAAATGGACATGGACGGCACAACGATAGATAATGTGGTAGGCACTATTTCGTTTCAAGAAACTTTTTATCAAAGTGAAGTAGACGATTTTTATTTTAATGACTTTAAGATTAAATCCTCATTTAATAAAGAAGAGCGCATTATAGAAATAAAATCTCCAGATATTGTCGATGGTAAAATTTCAGGGAAGTTCTTAATCCAAGACATTCCTAATCTTTTCGTAAATGGAATAGGAAGTATTTATGCAAATTATATTCCTAAAGAAGTAACAACAAACCAATACATAGATTATGAATTCACCATCTATAATAAAATTGTAGAAGTGTTTGTTCCACAGATAGAATTGGGAGAGAATACCCGTGTTCGGGGTTCGGTTTCTTCAGATAAAAGTAAGTTTAAACTTGCCTTTAAATCTCCCGAAATTTTAGTCCTTGATAATTATTTAGGTAAAGTTAATATCCAAGTAGATAATGATAATCCACTATTTAATACATATGTACAAATAGACTCTGTGTATACTGGAGCGTATGATGTTATAGATTTTAGCCTTATTAACAAAACCTATAATGACACGTTGTTTATACAAAGTGAGTTTAAAGGAGGTAAAAGAAAAGAGGATATTTTTGATTTAGCATTGTACCACACAATTAATCCATTGGGTAAATCTGTAATCGGAATTAAAAAGTCTAAAATAATGTATAAAGACAATCCTTGGTATATTAATGAGAATAACAATGACCTTAACAAGGTAACCTTTGATGATAATTTTAAAACCGTAACATTTGATTCGCTAATGCTTAATTTTAATGATGAACGCATCGCTATGGCAGGAGTTTTAAGAGATTCGACCTATAAGGCCATCAGGGTTAAGTTCACCAATGTCGATATTGGCAATATTATCCCCCCAGTGGACAGTTTAAGACTTTCTGGTAGTACGAATGGTAGTCTTGCATTTTTACAAGAAAATGGTGCCTACTACCCAAATAGTTCAATTACAATAGATGATGTAACTATTAATGAAGTTGGATATGGTGATCTTAGTTTAGAAGTGGAAGGCAACGAAAACCTAACAAAATATCGAATTAACACTACCCTAATTAATGAAAATGTAAAATCAATTAGCGCCATTGGTGATATTGATGTTACTCAGGATAATCCACAAATAGATTTGGATATAATTCTTAATGACATAGACTTACAGGGGTTTACTTCGTTTGGAGGAGATGTGATTACTAACATAAGAGGATTAACATCAGGTACAGCAAAAGTAATTGGAAACTACAAAGAGCCAGATATTAGCGGGCGACTCAACCTTAGGGACAGCGGCTTAAAAATACCCTATCTAAATACAGATTTTAATCTAGATAATAGCACGCAGGTAATTCTTAAAAAGGACAGTATTAAAGTGGTAACCACAGAAATTATAGATGTAAAATACGGTACTAAAGGAACATTTACTGGAGGAGCAACTCATACAAATTTTGGAGATTGGAAACTTAATATGAATATTGAAGCTCCAGAAAGGTTACTGGTGTTAGACACACCGCCAGACGAAGACGAATTATATTACGGTACTGCTTTTATTAGTGGTAATGCAACAATTGAAGGTCCTGTGGACGAATTAGAGATTAAAGTATTTGCTACAACAGAAGAAAACACAAGTTTTAAAATACCTTTAAGTGATACAGAATCTATTGGGGATGATAGTTTTATTAATTTTCTTTCTCCAGAAGAAAAAAGAGCAAGTGTCATTGGAGAAAAAATTATAAATAAAGAAATTAAAGGATTATCAATAGACTTTGATTTAGATATAAATAACAAGGCAGAGGTTGAAGTAGTAGTGGATAAAGTGAATAACTCCACATTAAAAGGTAGAGGAGCAGGTACTTTATTAATTAGGCTAGATACGAAAGGTAAATTCAATATGTGGGGGGATTTTTTAATAAGTGAAGGCGTCTTTGACTTTAGATATAGCGGCTTAATTCAGAAAAAAATTGATGTTGTTTCCGGAGGTTATATCAGCTGGGATGGACAGCCCGAGCGAGCTCTTTTGAATTTGAGTGCGAAATACACAGATGAGGCAAATCCTTCCGTTTTACTTGATAATCCAAACTTTAATCGAAAGATTCCTGTTGAAGTGATTATTGATCTCACAGGAGAAATTATAAAACCCGATTTAAATTTTAGAATAGATTTTCCAAGAACTGGCGCTACTGTATTAAGCGAATTAGAATTTAAATTACAAAATGAGGAAGAGCGAGAAAAACAAGCCATCTTCTTGCTTGCAACTGGAAACTTTGTAAATGATGGCTTTCAAGGAACCAATGCTTTTGCGGGAACACTTGCAGACCGTGTTAGTGGACTTGTAAACGAACTTTTCCAAGATGAAGACAATAAATTTAATGTTGGATTAGATTATTCTCAAGGCAGTACATTGCCTAATGCCGAAACCGCAGATAGGCTTGGAATAACCTTACAAACACAAATAAATGAACGTATTTTAATCAATGGACAAGTTGGGGTGCCAGTAGGCGGTGTTACCGAAACTGCAATTGCGGGTGATATTGAGGTGCAATGGCTTATAAATGAAGATGGAACACTTCGTATGAACTTTTTTAACCGTCAGGCAGATATTCAATTTATTGGCGAAGACCAAATATTTGAACAAGGACTTGGTGTGTCATATTCAGTAGATTTTGATACGCTTAGCGAACTCATATATAAACTATTTAACAGAAAAATTACACGGGAATCCAATTACAAAGAAACGCCTGTAATACCAGATGATAATGATGCCCCTGTAGATTTTAGCAATAATGGAATTAAGCAAGAAGATTAATATAAGCTTATGTTTCATTTTGCGGCAATCATACTTATTTCTACATTCACAAATTTTGGTAAATTAGCGACTTCAACAGTTTCTCTTGCAGGTGCATTTTCTTCATTAAAATAGGATCCGTACACTTCATTAATAGCGGCAAAATTGTGCATATCACTCACAAAAATTGACGATTTAATAACGTGTTCAAAAGACATATCGGCCGCAGATAATACCGCTTTCATATTTTCCATTACAAGTCTTGTTTCAGATTTGATATCATCAATTTCAAGATTTCCAGTCTTAGGGTCTATGGCAATTTGTCCAGAGGTGTATAACATATTTCCGTAAAGAACCGCCTGATTATAAGGACCAATAGGAGCAGGGGCATTAGGAGTGTGTATTATTTTTTTCATAGTGAAATTTATATTAAAAATTAAAGTTAACGTATTCAGTTTAATAAAAAAGACAGAGACCGCTTCTTAAGAGGAAATACTAAAAACACCAATAACAAAAGGATATATGCTAACAAAAAACAGCTGACTGCGACTTAATATTATTGCTTTTTTAACTACCACACAGCTCCTGATTGATTTTTCTAAAGTCCTTGATCAGGAAGTCTTCGCTTGTCATATTTAATATCGCTAAGTACGCTAGATTTGATGCCAATATAAAAATACCAAGCTGTATTTACGGCACCTATTGGAGTCCAGTTAAAACTCATTTTCCAACTTTCTAAATCTCTTTGAAATCTAAGTTGTGTTAAAGTTACACCTCTATTTTTAAAATCATAACCACTAGATAACCCTACCTGCCATCGTGGACTTAGTTCTACATTACTACTAAACATTAATGACTGCGATGAAACCTCATTCTCCCTTCGCTGGTTCGAATAGGTCATGGTATAAGCCAATCGAAAATCCCATGGCAGAGAATAATTATACCAATCTGCATTCGTAACAGTGTCTACCTCATCATCGTCACTATAAATATCCCCTTGAAAATTACCCGAATCTCCAAAAAGGTCATCCTGTCTACCACCATTTCTAAAAGTCTGACTGTCTGAGTTTTCATCTCCGCTGTTATTATTTGCTGCAAAATCTATACTGCTAAAGGAGTAATTTAGACTTATATTTCCTTGTGTTAATCTAAATAAGCTTCCTCCATTATCAATATTAAAAACATCTATTCTTTGGTTATTATTATCAAGCGCATAAGGGTCTAAAGTCCCATTAAAGTTAAATTCAAGTCTTTCGACTATTGGAATAGCTCCACGAACACTAACAGGGCTCCAATTTAAGGAATCACCCGCTAGGTTATAACTAGTTCCAAAATTTAAGTTGTTTAATAAAATAACTTTTTTAGGCTCCGTTGCAGTGGTATCACGATCTCTCACTTTTGCTTCAAAGTTATTACTCAAACCAATACCTATGCTGCTACTATATGTTCTATTTGGTGCTCCATTAAGAGTATTTGTAAATCTAGAATATTCAACAATTTCAGCATTTATTTCTGGATCAGCTGTTTCTGCAGGAGGGATAGTATATTCGTCCCAGTATTGATCAAATCCAGGATTAATATTATAGGATAACGAGGGTCGTATAACATGTCTGATTTTTTGAATTTTCTTATCATCTCCTAAATTAAAGGTACCATAAATAGTGGTTCCTAAACTTGTGCTAAAATTATAAGTTCGGAAACTGTCAAAGCCACTTATAGTATCTATAACTGCACCGCCAGCACCCTCATTCAATTCCGTATCAAATCTTTGGTCAAAAGTGGTTAAGGTCCAGGTTTCAGTAAAAGTAGTATTAGCACTAGCACTCAAATATTCAAATACTTTAAAGTTTGTTGAAATAGGGATTCTATGTTGCATTCCTATAAGGGCATCATCAAACATTTCAGATTTAAAGAACAGCGAATCTGTTGTGTTAATTCTATTTTGTGCTGTTACATCATACTGGAAGTTAATATTATCTATAATGCCTTTTTTAGTTCCAGTTTTTGGCGCAAAGGGGAATACCCGTCCAACATTTGCATTGATATTGGGTAAATTTAAATTTATAGATTGTGTCTGTGTGTTTTGATTTAAGTTTAAAGCAACAGATACATTGGTTTGTGGTTCGCCCTCAAATGTTTTATTATAACTAATAGAAGAACTCAGATTATTTACTAATTGACTCGCATTGTTAACCTGGTTGATAGACTGTTGAAAGAATTGACTACTTCCAAAATTGACCGAAGCATTAAAACGAGAGGTTGGACTAGATTTCTGATCTTGGCTATGATTCCACTGTATATTGTATTGTGTTGACTGGCTAAAGTTTGGAAAACCACGCTCTTCATTAAGAAGGTTTTCATATCTTATATTTAAATTCCCTCTAAATTTATAGCGCACTGTATATGCAGATTCAGCCCTTAAACCATAGCTCCCATTCGTATAATAATCACCCAATAAAGTAAGATCAAAATAATCTGAAAGGGCTAAATAATAGCCAGTATTTTGAAAAAAGAATCCGCGGTCATTATCGTCTCCAATAGTAGGCAATATAAATCCCGAAGTTCTGTCATTTGTCATTGGAAAATAAGCAAATGGCAAGCCTATTGGAGTTGGTACATCTGCAATATACATATTGGTAAGCCCGGTGACGATCTTTTTTTTCGGGACAAATTTTGCCCGCCTTGTATAAAAATAATATTCTGGATTATCGATATTTTGTGAGGTAGTAAATTTTACACGGCTTAAGAAAACTACAGAGTCATTTTCCTTCTTAGTGGTTTCAGCAATATATCTAAATCCAGTTTCTTCTCCACGTGAATTGTACACCAGCGCTTTTTTGCTATCCGTGTTATAGCGTATGCTATCTGGTTCAACTGTATTAGTGCCTTGCTTAAAAATGGGTCTTTGCGCATAAGTACCAGCGCTATCAATACCTTTAGCATACACTTCGTTTTTATTATAATCTAATATTATTTCACCCGCGTCTATTCTTACATCCCCATATACAACATATGCTTTATTATACATATAGACACGATTTGTCTTTCGGTCTATAAAAACATAGTCTTCTCCATAGTACTCCACAATATCTGTAAGCAATTCGTTGTTTATCTTAATAGTATCTGTATCTGTCGTGTCCTGTGCCCGTTCATTAATTTCATCAAGTGCAGGCTTTACCGGAATAATAATAGAGTCTTGTACTACTGGCACTTCTTCTTCCTCGGCAGAAATAGTAGGGGTTTCTTGAACAGGAATCTCTTGAGCAGATAGGAGGGTACACCCACAGAGCCAGACTGTGAATAAAAGTGTTAAATAATACGGTTTGTTCGCCACGCTATGCTGCTATTATTTCGTATTTTGGCCTTGTTTTTGGAACGCTAAAATTAAGCATATTTTTTTGGCTGTCTTTTATAAAAAACGAATTTTAAAACTCAATGTTACTAGTTGTATGAAAACGAATACAATATATCTTTTAGTGCTACTTTTTATGAGTTACTTTTCTTCTATGGAAATTTTAGCTCAAAAAAATAAATCCAACCAATTTATAGTGGTTTTAGACGCGGGGCACGGCGGCCACGATTCTGGAAATAGGGGGAGTGGTTATTTTGAAAAAAACATAGCATTAAACATTGTATTAAAAGTAGGCAAGGAACTTGAAAAAAATAAGAATATAAAAATTTTATACACACGAACAGATGATACTTTCGTTACTCTAAAGGGGAGAGCAGATATTGCGAATAAAGCCGATGCAGATCTTTTTGTATCTATTCATTGCGATGCGTTTCATAACAATGCAAATGGTGCGGGAACTTTTGTTTTGGGGCTTCATCGTTCTAAAGATAATTTTGAAATTGCAAAAAAAGAGAACGAAGTTATTTTTTTAGAAGAAAACTATGAAGAAACTTATGCTGGTTTTGATCCCAACTCACCGGAATCATTTATAGGGCTTACAATACTGCAAGAGGAATATTTAGATCAAAGTATATTACTTGCAGGATTGATACAAACCAACTTTGTTAATAGTTTAAAAAGAAACGACAGAAGTGTGCGACAGGCTGGTTTCTTAGTTTTGAGAGAAACCTATATGCCCAGTGTATTAATCGAAACAGGCTTTTTAACATACAAACCAGAAGGTGAATATTTAAATTCTAAAAAAGGTCAAAATGAAATGGCCGCTGAAATATCAAAAGGAATAATTTCCTATAAAAAAAATCTAGCACTAGCAACTAGCAATGCACAAAGCCCTGTAATTACAGAAAAAGAAATTGACGAAGCTATAAAATCTACCGAGAAAAAAATCTATGAAGGCATCGATTTTAAAGTACAACTCGCAGCCAGCAGTAAAAAGCTAGCAACTAAACCTTATAATTTTAAAGGGTTAAAAAATGTAGACCGTGAAAAAGAAGGAAACTTGTACAAGTATTTTTATGGAAAAACTAGCAACTACAACGAAATTCAATTAATGAAAGCGTATGTCCAAGATAAAGGCTACAAATCGGCGTTTGTAGTGGCTTTTAAGGGTTCTGAAAAAGTTAAACTTTCAGAAGTGCTAATACAACAAGCTAAATAACGAGAATTATCATTAAATTTGAATAATAAATACAATCTATTTGAAACTCTCAAGAGAAGTTAAAACCGGCATACTTGCGATAGGAGCAATTTTACTATTCATTTTTGGATATAGTTTTCTAAAGGGAACAAATTTGCTAGAAAAGAAAAGGACGTTTTTTGTAGAATATGAAAACGTTGAAGGGTTAGCAAAATCAGCCCCTGTCACTATAAATGGATTGGTTGTTGGTAAATTAACAGACATACACTTTGTTAGTAAAACGGGTAAATTAATTGTAGAATTTTCAGTAGAAGAATCAGACTTCGAATTTTCTAGAAAAAGTATGACTCGTATTTATAGCAGTGGTTTGATTGGCGGGAAATCTTTAGGGATATTTCCAGAATACGATAATAATAACATTGCCATATCTGGAGACACATTACAGGGTAGTGTTGAAGACGGTATGCTCGATGCTGTTAAAAAAGCTTTAGGACCTTTAGAGGATAAAGTTACTTTTACACTCGCTACATTAGATTCTTTGCTTATAAGTTTTACATTGTTATTAGATGTTGAAACACGAGAAAATCTACAAGGAGCAATCGCTAATCTAAATACAACCATGAAATCTTTAAACGGTGCTTCTGGAAGTCTGGATGTGATTTTAAATAATAATATTGATAAATTAGATCGCACATTCACTAATTTAGATGAAATGGCTGTTAATTTTAATCAGTTTTCAGATTCATTGGCGCAGCTTGAAACAGGACGTTTAGTGTCTGAATTTCAAAGTGTTATTTCAAGATTTGACACCATAGCAACTGGCATGGAAAACGGTGAGGGTACCGTTGGTAAATTACTTAAAGATGACCAATTGTATGAAAATTTAGAAGGGGCGTCACGCCAACTAGAAGAACTATTACAAGATGTAAAATTGAACCCAAAACGATATATACATATTTCAGTCTTCGGTAAAAAGAATGCTGAGTATACAATACCTGAAAACCCCGACCAATAAAAACGTATGCAGTACATTCCTAATATTTTATTTTTACTCCTTCTTGTTGCGGGAGTCGGTTATTTTACTTTAAACATTCGTAAAGTTATCCGAAACATTAAGCTGGGCCTCGCTGTAGATGCTTCAGATAATAAAGCAGAACGTTATGGCAATGTTGCTCGTATAGCACTAGGTCAATCAAAAATGGTAACAAGACCTTTGTCTGGTTCTTTACACGTTATAGTGTATGTAGGTTTTGTTGTTATTAATATAGAGGTACTGGAAATAATTATTGATGGACTCTTTGGCACACACCGAATCTTCGCGTTTTTAGGTCCAGTTTATGATGTTTTAATTTTCACTTTTGAAATTTTAGCGGCATTAGTATTTATTGGAGTTATTATATTTTGGACGCGACGTAATGTTTCAAAAATCAAACGCTTCTTAAAACCAGAAATGAAAGGCTGGCCTAAGCAGGATGCAAACCTCATTCTTTACTTTGAGATGGTTTTAATGACCTTATTTTTAGTGATGAATGCTGCAGATTATCAATTACAGCAATTAGGCGCAGAGCATTATACACAGGCTGGTTCATATCCTATTAGCAGTTTGATAGCGCCACTTTTTGAAGGGCTTTCAGAAAGCACAATTATTTTAGTTGAACGTGGTGCTTGGTGGATTCATATTACAGGAATTTTAGTATTTCTTAATTATCTATACTTTTCAAAACACCTACACATTTTATTAGCATTCCCAAATGTATATTTTGGAAGAATAACTCCAAAAGGGCAATTTAAAAATAACGAAGCAGTTACTGCTGAAGTTAAAATGATGATGGATCCAACTATAGATCCTTTTGCTGCACCACCCGAAGGTACAGAAGCTGCGATACCAGCAAAGTTTGGTGCTAGTGACGTTATGGATCTAACGCAAGTCCAACTATTAAACGCATACACTTGTACCGAGTGTGGTAGATGTACAGATGAATGTCCAGCAAACCAAACAGGAAAGAAATTATCCCCTCGTAAAATCATGATGGATACGAGAGATCGTTTGCAAGAAGTAGGTAAGAACATAGATAAAAATGGGGAGTTCCAACCAGACGGAAAGCAATTATTAGGCGATTATATTACGCAAGAAGAATTATGGGCCTGCACCACCTGTAATGCCTGTGTAGAAGCTTGTCCAGTGAGTATAGACCCACTTTCAATCATTATGGATATGCGTCAATACTTAGTAATGGAACAGTCTGCTGCGCCCAATGAGTTAAACGTAACAATGAATAATATAGAAAACAACGGCGCACCTTGGCCATTTAATCAAATGGATCGATTGAATTGGAAGGATGAGAATTAAAACTGTTCAATTTATAACCGTGTTGATAGCAATAATTTTGTTTTCGGAGCAGTTGAAAGCTCAAAATCACAGCGGTTTTAAGAAGAACTCATTACAAATTAAAGTGTACGTCCATATAAAATATGAAAAGGCAAAATCCAAAGAGATTAAAGTAAAAAAAATATTTTGTGATTACTGTAATGACAGTCAAAAAGCATATTTATCCAATACGGTTTGATCAAAAGTTTATAAAGTAAGAAATGATGCTGAAAACGTCGTTGAAAATGGACTAACAAAGAAAGCGCTTTTTATTAAAGTTGCTAAAAACGAATTTAGAAAATTATAACATTGAAGGAAGAAATATTAAAAACAGTACAAGACGAAAATGGGGAAACGATAAGCCCTACATTAGCGAAAGGAGTAAAAAACTATTTGATAGATATAGACGGTACTATTACTGAGGACGTGCCAAATGAAGAGCCAGAACGAATGGCGACCTGCGAGCCTTTTCCAGATGCGTTAAAAACACTTAATACCTGGTATGATCAAGGTCACTTAATTTGTTTCTTCACTTCAAGAACAGAAGATCACCGTGAAGTAACTGAAACTTGGCTAAAAAAACACAATTTTAATTACCACTCATTACTAATGGGTAAACCTCGCGGAGGTAATTATCATTGGGTGGATAATCATCTAGTAAAAGCAACTCGATACAAAGGAAAATTTACTGAGTTGGTCGAAAAAGAAGTAACTATTCAAGTTTTTAAGGATTAAAAAATTTATGGAAAACACATTAAAAGTCCCAACAATGGCCGAATTTATGGCACAAGGAAAAAAACCTGAAGTTTTATTTTGGGTAGGTTGTGCTGGTAGTTTTGATGATAGGGCAAAAAAAATCACAAAAGCATTTGTAAAGCTTTTAAATAAAGCAGGAGTAGAGTTTGCTGTATTAGGAACCGAAGAAAGCTGTACAGGCGATCCAGCAAAAAGAGCAGGGAACGAATTTTTATTTCAAATGCAAGCCACTACTAATATAGAAGTAATGAATGCCTATGAAGTAAAAAAAATTGTTACTGCCTGCCCTCATTGCTTTAATACTATTGCAAATGAATACCCTGAATTAGGCGGTAATTATGAAGTAATGCACCATACACAATTCTTAAAGTCTCTTTTAAATGAAGGAAGACTTAAAGTGGAAGGTGGAAAATTCAAAGGAAAGAAAATTACATTTCATGACCCTTGCTATTTAGGACGTGCTAATGGAGAATATGAAGCGCCAAGGGACTTACTCAAAAAATTAGAAGTGGAATTGGTTGAAATGAAACGTTGCAAAACAAAAGGGCTTTGTTGCGGAGCTGGCGGGGCACAAATGTTTAAAGAAGCAGAACCTGGAACTAAAGAAATAAATATTGAACGCACCGAAGAAGCAATTGATACAGGTGCAAAAATTATAGCTGCAGGATGTCCATTCTGCAATACAATGATGACAGATGGTGTCAAAAATGAAGAAAAAGAAGGAGAAGTTATCGTTATGGATGTTGCTGAAATGATTGCAAGCGCACAAGATTTGTAAAGAAATACCAGACTCTATTAATTACCACTTAACTACTTTATAAAATGTTAACTAACTTCCATAATCTCCCAGACGATTCAAGAACTTGGGTGTATCAATCAAACCGTAAATTTTCAGACGAAGAAGTACAATTCATTGAAGACAAAACAAAAGCGTTTCTAACGCAATGGACAGCACATGGTTCAAACCTTGAAGCTGGATTTGAAATTAAGTACGGTCGTTTTATTGTTATTGGTTTAAATCAACAAAATGCTTCCGCATCTGGTTGTAGTATTGATGCTTCCGTTCATTTTATACAATCGCTGCAAGAAAAAATGGATGTTGATTTGTTAGATAAAATGAACGTCACTTTCTACAGTGGAGAATATATAGCACACAAATCTCTCATCGACTTTAGAAAAATGGCCAAAGCCAAATCAGTTTCTCCAAACACAGTGGTATTTAACAATTTAGTAAATACTAAAAAGGAATACGAAGAAAGCTGGGAAGTACCAGCAAAAGACAGCTGGCACAATCGTTTTCTTTAAATTAGGGTTAAAATCAATTTATCATTCCCTGCAAATCCTCAACAACTGTTTTGTAATTTTTGAGTACACGTTCCCATTCCTTGAATTTAATATCAGATTTTACCGGCGTTTGTGCTTGTCCAGAATATTCACTCACTAATTTTATCTTATATGATAATGGTTCTTGAGAATCTTCTTTAACAATTATACGCGTGCGAACGGTATTTTGAGTAAAGGATTTTACACTCCACGCCGTATAAAGATATCCGGTTTCATCATCCATCAATTCAATTACATCAAAATAATTGAGGACTGTTTTATGAATTGCTTTCCATGCATCGTTTCGCTCCAGAGAAGAAGATTCAACCTTTATATACCTATTAATTTCTTGAGATAACTCTGAGGCTAAAAATGAGTCGTCTTCTTTCATTTCTAAGAAATAAGACTTTGGTAAATCTGCCGCATTTTTTTTATTACAGAACTTTATTTTTTCAGAAATAAATCCCGATTTTTTCACTAATACCGTAACACATTCTTCCTTAGCCACTACTATTAAGGTATTTCCTGGCGTCGCTTCTACACCGTTTATCCATATGTTCGCATCGGTTTCAGATGCAGAAAATTTAATTTTTTTCTTTCCAACAATTTCTATGTCTGTAATAGCGAATATTGGATTAATCACTGCTTGCATAGAGAATGTCAAAAGCAGTAAGAATATTTTTTTATTCATGTTATTCATATTTAAAAATTAGTAGGATTTATAATCCATATTGTATACCGAAGGTAAATTTACTATAATTTGTGTATCCGGCAGTTATTCCAATACCTTTTGGACGAAGGTTAAAGCTAAAATCTAAAAACACTCCGTAATTTAAAGCCGTACCTGTAGTGTCTTCAATTACTAGGACACCATCTTGATCAACGATAATATTCCCATTAGCATCAAATTCTGGTTCTATTTCTGGGTTTATGAACTCACTTTCACTTATTCCTAAATAACCGTATCCAATTAAAGGAACCACATACAATCCTTCAATTATTTCAAAGCTATAGTTTAGATTTAGATTCGCCCCATATACAACAGCGGTAGAAACATCAACGGAAGTGTCTTCTTTCCGGTTAACACTACCAAAAAGGCCAATACCAATATATAAATCTTTGTACAAAGTAAATGTTGGAATGTCAATGGCAACCAAGAAACTAGAATTTATAGGTAACTTACTAATATCTAAATCTCCAAATTCCTTATTATTGAAGGAGGTTCGTATTCTCCAAGGTTTATGCCTTGATTTAACTTTTACCACTCTATCAAGCACCTTGTTTCTGTTTAAATCTTCGTCACTTAACGGTGCATCCTCATTAAGTTCTTTTGTTTCAACATCAATTACTTGTCCTGTATCAGGATCAATCTCTTGGGCTTGAAAAATAAAACTACTGATGAGAAAAATTGTTACCAACAAAAATTTTGAGCTTTTCATATAATTAGGATAAGGGTTTGTATTAAGATTTATTTAACAAATATATCTAAATTAATTATAAATTTAAATACCCTATAGTGAGTATTTAATTAGCATAGTTTTTGCTACTTTTAAAGTATGAAGAAAACGCTTGCCCTCGCCTTAACTTTCTTAGCATATTCCGTTGGAATTTCTCAACAAATCAATCCACTTATAGTAAAAGATGACTATCCTGCCCAGCGATCTTGGGTAGACAGTATTTATAACGGTATGTCCTTACAAGAAAAAGTTGGGCAATTGTTTATGGTAGATGTTTTTTCTAGAGACCCAAAAACGAAAACAGATAAAATCAATAAACTCATTAATGAACAGTACATCGGCGGTGTTATATTTTCAAAAGGAGGGCCTAAACGTCAGGCAAAACTTAACAATCAATTTCAATCTGTAAGCAAAGTCCCATTACTTGTAGCCATGGATGCAGAATGGGGATTAGCAATGCGTTTAGATTCCACCTATGCCTTTCCTTGGAACATGACTTTAGGTGCAATTACAGATGACGCTATTGTTGAAAAAGTAGGAAAAAGAATAGGAGCGCATTCTAAAAGAATGGGAGTGCATATAAATTTTGCCCCTGTGGTTGATATTAACACCAATCCAAAAAACCCAATAATTGGAAATCGTTCCTTTGGTGAGGATAGGGACAACGTTACAAGCAAATCATTAGCGTTTATGCGTGGTATGCAACAGGCGGGAGTTCTTGCCAATGCGAAGCACTTTCCGGGACATGGTGACACCTCTGCAGATTCTCATAAAACATTGCCAACAATCGATTTTACTAAAGAGCGTATTGACAGTATTGAACTATACCCATACAAACGCCTAATAAGAGAAGGACTGAGTAGTATAATGGTGGCACATTTAAATGTACCGTCATTAGAGAGTAAAAATGGACTGCCTTCATCACTTTCTAAAGCAATTGTAGAAGGATTACTGAAAGGAAAACTTGGTTTCAACGGTTTGATTTTTACAGATGCACTAAATATGAAAGGTGCTTCAGATTTTAAGAAACCAGGAGAAATTGATCTAGCTGCATTTTTAGCGGGTAATGATGTGTTGTTAATTTCTGAAGATGTTCCAAAGGCGCATCAATTGATAGTGAATGCTTATAGAGAACAGATAATAACTGAAGACAGATTATCACATTCAGTAAAAAAGATTTTATATGCCAAGTATAAAGTAGGTTTACAAAAGTATCAACCTGTAAACGAAAACAATATAGTTGAAGATTTAAACAGTGTACTCGACGATGTGGTATATGAAGAAGCGATGCAAGCAGCACTCACGGTTTTAAAAAACAAAGAGGCAATCTTACCCATTCAAAATATTGAAAAAAAGAAAATAGCGTACATAAATTTTGGAGATGATTCAGGAGAATCATTTTTAAGTTCACTTAGAAAATACGCTAAAGTAGACTATGTAAATGCAGATAATCTAGAGAACTATATTACAAAGTTGTCAAAGTATAACTGCGTTATTATAGGTTTTCATAAATCGAATGATAACCCGTGGAAAGATTATAAAATATCTCAAAAGGAATTAGTCTGGTTATACGAAATCGCTCGAACAAATACAGTCGTTCTTGATATTTTTGCAAGACCTTATGCGTTGTTGGACTTGAAAACTACTGCTAATTTTGAAGGGGTAATAATGTCGTATCAAAACAGTAAGGTGGCTCAGGATCTTTCGGCACAGCTCATTTTTGGTGCAAGAGAAGGACACGGAAAACTTCCTGTTTCCTTGGGAGAAGATTTTCCTTTAAACACACATTTAAAAACAACCTCGCTAAAAAGATTACAATATGGCACCCCAGAAAGTGTAGGTGTAAATAGTGACAAACTTAAGAAGATTGGCACCTTAGCGCGCAAGGGGCTTTTGGGTGGAATGATGCCTGGGGCTCAAGTTTTAGTCGCGAGAAAAGGAAAAGTTATTTATAGTAAAAACTTTGGGTATCATACACAGAGTAAGATAAACAAAGTAAAGGATGATGATATCTATGACGTAGCATCGCTTACAAAAATTCTTTCAACCTTACCTATTATTATGGAAATGGTAGATAGAGGATTACTTTCTTTGGACACAAAGTTAAAGGAGATGTTACCTGAGTATAAAGGAACTGATAAAGAAAATATCACCTTGCGCAGAATGCTAACACATACTGCGCGATTAGAGGCTTGGATTCCATATTATCGCAAGACTTTGGATGAAGATACTAAGCAACCTATGTCAAAATGGTATGCAAAAGACTACAGTTCAGGATTTCCTTATAAAGTAGCGAATGATTTGTATATGAAGGAAGACTATAAGGACAGCATATATCTTCAGATTAAGGAAAGTGACTTGCGTTCTCAAAGTGGATATAAATACAGTGATTTACCTTACTATCTTTTAATGAAATATATCGAAGAGTTCTTTGGAGCCAAACTAGAAGATATTGTACAGCGTGATATTTATGGACCATTAGGAGCTAATTATTCTACCTACAAACCTTTAGAAAAGTTCAGTAAAGTAAAAATTCCTCCTACTGAAGAAGATAATTATTTCCGGATGCAAAAAGTACAAGGCTATGTTCACGATCAAGGTGCTGCTATGATGGGCGGAGTAAGCGGGCACGCAGGTTTATTTAGCAATGCTAATGATGTTGCTAAAATCATGCAAATGTATCTTTGGAAAGGCAATTATGGAGGCAAACAATTTATAAGCGAAGATGTTTTAAACGACTTTAATACCTGTTATTATTGTGATGATAAGGTGAGAAGAGGTGTTGGTTTTGACAAACCACAATTAGAAGATAGCGGCCCAACCTGTGGTTGTGTATCTATGGCGAGTTTTGGACATAGTGGATTTACAGGAACCTTTACTTGGGCAGATCCCGAAAAAGAAATTGTCTATGTATTTCTCTCTAACCGAACCTATCCCGATGCAGAAAACCGCAAAATAATTAGTTCAAACTTAAGAAGTGATATCCAAGAAGCTATCTATGACGCCATAGATTATTAATTTGTCTTTAGAGATGTTAAAGAAGGTATTCCACATAATTTTATTTTAATATTAGGAGTTTAAAATTCACAAAAGAAATCCCAGCACATGAAAATTGCAATTGTTTGTTACCCAACCTTCGGGGGTAGCGGTGTAGTAGCCACAGAATTAGGGGTAGCCCTTGCTGAACGTGGTCACGAAATCCACTTTATAACCTACAAACAGCCCGTGCGGCTGGATTTGTTATCACACAAAATATTCTTCCATGAAGTTTCGGTACCTACCTATCCATTGTTTAAATACCAGCCTTATGAGTTAGCACTTTCAAGTAAATTAGTGGATATGGTAAAACTCTATAAAATAGATGTGATGCACGTTCATTATGCTATTCCCCACGCGTATGCGGGTTATATGGCCAAACAAATGTTAGCAGAAGAAGGAATTACGATTCCAATGGTAACAACATTACACGGTACCGATATTACCTTAGTAGGCAATCATCCATTTTATAAGCCTGCAGTAACCTTTAGTATTAATAACAGTGATTGTGTTACTTCAGTTTCACGAAGTCTAAAAGACGATACATTGCGACTTTTCGATGTAAAGAAGAATATTAATGTAATTCCTAATTTTATTGACACTAAAAGTTTTCAAAACCCATATACAGATTGTCAAAGAGATTTGATGGCCTTGCCCAACGAGCGCATTATTACGCACGTTAGTAATCTAAGACCTGTAAAAAGAATACAGGATGTTATTCAAATATTTTATCAGATTCAAAGAGAAATGCCTGCAAAACTATTAATAGTAGGGCAGGGACCAGAAAAAGAACCAGCAGAACAACTAACTGATCAACTGGGTATTGCAGATAAAGTTATATTCTTTGGAAACAGCAATGAAGTGGATAAGATTTTATGCTTTTCAGATTTATTTTTGTTACCATCAGAGAAAGAAAGTTTTGGGCTTGCAGCATTGGAAGCCATGGCAAGCGGAGTGCCGGTAATTTCAAGTAATACGGGAGGACTTCCCGAAGTAAATATTGATGGCGAGAGCGGTTATTTAAGCAATGTTGGAGCGGTAGATGAAATGGCACAAAACGCATTAAAAATTCTTAGAGACGATACTACATTAGCCCAATTTAAAGCTAAATCCCGAAAGTCTGCAGCAAGGTTTGATACCCATACTGTTGTGCCTATTTATGAAAAGATTTATAGGGATGCCATCGCTGGGGAGTGTTAATACAATTAACCCCCCATACACGAGTATAAGTTAAGCATATTAGAAACTAAATATAATCTTATTAAAACAAAATTGTTCCATCTCTTCATAGCAGCTATATTTACATAGTATGCAAACAGCACTTAAAAACTTAGCTAAAATATTTGAGGGTGAATTAAAGTACGATTCTCTCCATAAGACAATCTATGCGACAGATGCCTCTGTATACAGAAAGCTTCCATTGGCAGTTGCTTTTCCAAAATCTGAAGAAGGTATTATTCAGTTAATACGCTTTGCAACCAAACATGAAATTGGTCTAATTCCAAGAACTGCAGGTACATCGCTTGCTGGACAATGCGTAGGAGAAGGTATTATTGTTGATGTTTCTAAATATTTCACTGAAATAATTTCTTTTGATCCTATAGCAAAAACCGTTACTGTACAACCTGGTGTTGTTCGTGACGAGCTAAACGCCTATTTAAAACCACACGGTTTGTTCTTTGGCCCCAACACTTCTACATCAAATAGATGTATGATAGGAGGTATGGTGGGCAACAATTCTAGCGGAACAACCTCCATCCAATATGGTGTTACACGAGAGAAGGTTTTGCAAATGGAAACAATACTTTCAAACGGAGAAAAAGCCATCTTTACGGAAACTTCAAAAGAAGATTTTTGGTTTAAACTTGAAGAACTTTCACTTGAAGCTTCTATTTATAAAAATATATTTAACCTATTAGAAAAGAAAGAAGTACAAAAAGAAATTATAGATCAATTTCCGAAAAAAGAAATACACCGTCGCAACACAGGATATGCTGTAGATACATTATTGAATGCGACTATTTTTAATGGGGATAAGCCTTTTAATATGTGTACATTATTGTGCGGAAGCGAAGGTACTTTAGCTTTTACGACAGCCATCACATTGCAATTGGATGCATTGCCGCCTTTGCATACGGTAATGCTAGCAACTCATTATGACAACTTACAAAACTGTTTAAAAGATGTAGTAAATGTGATGAAACATAACTTGCATACCTGCGAGTTGATGGATGATGTTATTTTAGAACGAACCAAGAAAAACACCTATTATAATTCGCATCGATTTTTTATAAAAAAAAGCCCTAAAGCCCTCTTATTACTTGAGCTTAAAGGGGATTCTGAAGAAACACTAGCAACCGAAATTGCGGCATTAGAAGATACGGTTAATCAATCGGCATTAAGCTATCACACAGCAATTCTTAAAGGAGATGATGTAGACAAAGCACTGGCGCTTAGGAAAGCTGGTCTAGGACTATTAGGCAATATGGTAGGCGACCATAAGGCCGTGGCGTGTATTGAAGATACCGCAGTAGCACTTGAAGACTTGCCATCCTACATCGAGGAATTCTCTGCAATTATGGATAAGCATAAACAAAAAGCAGTGTATTATGCACATGCGGGAGCAGGGGAGCTTCATTTACGTCCTATTCTAAATTTGAAAACTGATGAAGGAGTGGATTATTTTAGAATCATTACTACAGAAGTAGCTCAGCTAGTAAAAAAGTACAAAGGATCCTTTTCGGGAGAACACGGCGACGGTATTGTTCGCTCAGAATTTATACCTTTTATGGTAGGGGAGAAGAATTACGAACTTTTTAAAAAGATTAAAAAAATATTTGATCCTAACAATATTTTTAACCCAGGAAAGATTGTAGATGCCGAGAAGATGGATGCTGCATTAAGAACAAAAGTAAACAGCATTACTCCAAAAATTGAAACTAAATTTAATTTTAAAGATTCTGAAGGTATTGTCAGGTTGGCTGAAAAATGTAACGGCAGCGGGGACTGTCGCAAGAGTGCTGATGCTTCTGGCACCATGTGCCCGAGTTATCACGCAACTAAAAATGAAAAAGACACAACGAGAGCAAGAGCAAATATGCTACGAGAAGTGCTGTATACCAACAAAGCAGAAAATAAATTTGACTCAGAAGATTTAAAAAAGGTATTCGATCTCTGTATTAGTTGCAAAGCATGCGCAACGGAATGTCCTAGCAATGTGGATATGGCAACCGCAAAAGCTGAATTTTTGTATCAATACCGAAAATCTAATGGTACTTCTTTTTCTGAAAAGCTGTTTGCTAAAAGCACTTTTTACAATAGACTAGCAGCTAAAGTACCTGCCATTACAAATGCTTTATATCGGAATACTGTAATTGAAAAATGGATTAAGAACATTGGAGGAATCGCTTTAGAAAGGTCATTACCAAGTATTAATCTATGGAAAAACAAGTTCTCATCAACTGAAAAATCAAATGGAAAAACGGTAATTCTTTTTGTAGACGAATTTTCAAAATACTTAGATGGAACTATTACTGAAGATGCTGTGGCATTGTTAACTAGATTGGGCTATACTTTGAAAATTGTCGATACGCTTGACAGCGCAAGAGCCTTAATCTCCAAAGGTTTTCTTGATGAAGCAAAAAATGAAATTGACAAAAACATTTCATTTTTAAAAGAATTTGTTGATGAACTTACACCGCTAGTAGGTATTGAACCTTCGGCTATACTAGGATTTAGAGACGAATTTTTAAGGTTGGCAACAGATGAAAATTCAGCAAAGCAGATTTCAAATCACACCTTTTTAATTGAAGAATTCCTTGCTAATGAAATGGAAAATGGAACTATAACTAAGGAGCAATTTAATAAGAACAAACAGTCATTAAAAATTCATGTCCATTGTCACCAAAAGGCATTGAGCAATCAAAAAGTAACTTTTGATATTCTAAATTTCCCTGAAAATTATAGGCCAACACTCATAATTTCTGGTTGTTGTGGCATGGCTGGAAGTTTTGGTTATGAAAAAGACCATTATGAAACAAGTATGCAAATTGGTGAGTTGCGACTGTTTCCTTCGGTTAGAAAAGCAGATATGACCACTATTATTGCAGCAAACGGGACGAGCTGTAGACATCAAATTAAAGATGGAACCTTGCGCGACGCGTTGCATCCGGTTACTATTCTTAGAAATGCATTGTTGTAAAATTTCAAATATAATAAATTAGGAGACTTTGGGATTTCATATTTGCTAATTCCTATGGTTCACTTACATTTGTTACAAAACAATAGTATGGCTGGTAATACCTTTGGAAAATTTTTTAAACTTACCACTTTTGGCGAATCTCACGGTGAAGCTATTGGCGGAATTATTGATGGCTGTCCTTCAGGAATATCCCTAGATTTTGAGGCAATACAAGCGGAAATGTCGAGAAGAAAACCAGGACAATCCGCTATTGTAACCGCTAGAAAAGAACCAGATACGGTAAAATTTTTAAGCGGAATATTTGAAGGGATAACTACTGGAACTCCTATTGGTTTTGTTATTGAAAATACCAATCAAAAGTCGAAAGATTACAGTCATATCAAAGATACTTATCGCCCAAGCCACGCAGATTATACGTACGCCAAGAAATATGGGATTAGAGATTATAGAGGTGGTGGGCGTTCTTCTGCTCGTGAAACGGCAACTAGAGTAGCTGCTGGGGCCATTGCAAAACAATTTATAAAAGAAATTGAAATAACAGCCTATGTATCTTCCGTAGGGACATTATATCTGGATAAACAGTATTCAGAATTGGATTTTTCAGAAATAGAAAAAAACCCTGTACGTACCGCAGATGCCGATATGGCGACAAAAATGGAAGCTTATATTAAAGAAATTAAAAAGCAAGGAGATACTGTTGGAGGCACGATTAGTTGTGTCTTACAAAATGTACCTGTTGGATTGGGCGGACCTGTTTTTGATAAACTACACGCAGATCTGGGAAAAGCAATGCTAAGTATAAATGCCGTGAAGGGATTTGAGTTTGGTAGTGGTTTTAAAGGTGCTACCATGAAAGGAAGTGAACATAATGATTTGTTTAATGAAGATGGAAGCACTAAAACTAACTTTAGCGGAGGTATTCAAGGCGGAATTAGTAATGGTGAAGACATTTACTTTACAGTGGCGTTTAAGCCTGTGGCTACGGTATTACAAAAACAAGACGCTTTAAATGCTAAAGGAGAAATTGTAGAAATGCAAGGAAAAGGCCGTCATGATCCCTGTGTTGTTCCTAGAGCGGTACCAATTGTTGAAGCAATGGCTGCTTTAGTTTTAGCAGATTTTACATTAGCAGATAGGCTCACTAAGGCATAGCTGTTTCTGATAGCTATCAGGATTAAACACCGTATATTATTCAGAAAACTATTACATTGTAAATCGATATTAAATTACAATGTTAACTAGCAAACAGACAATAAAAAACCATCTATGAAGAAATTAGCATTACACTGGCAAATATTAATAGGAATGACATTGGGAGTTCTATTTGCATTGATTCTAACCAATTTTTCTTGGGGTTCTGATTTTATCGGGGATTGGATTAAACCTTTTGGAACTATTTTTATTAGTTCTTTAAAATTGATTGCAATACCGTTAATACTAGCTGCTCTAATTAAGGGTATTTCAGACTTAAAAGATATTTCTAGTTTGTCTCAAATGGGATTTCGCACTATTATAACCTATGTTATAACTACAGTAATTGCAGTATCTATAGGTCTAGGTGTAGTAAGTATTGTAAAACCAGGCGGCACCATTAATGAAGAGACGAGAAATGAACTTGTGGAAGCCTATGGAGGTGATGCTGAATCCAAACGTATAGATGCATCAAAACAAAAAGAAGCCGGCCCTCTTCAAGCGCTTATTGATTTAGTTCCAGAAAATATCTTTAGTGCATCGGCTAGTAATCGCAACATGTTACAAGTAATTTTCTTTGCTGTTTTCTTTGGCATAGGATTAATATTAATTCCAGAAGAAAAAGGAAAACCAGTTAAGGACTTTTTTGATGGGGTAAATGAAGTTATTTTAAAGATGGTAGACTTAATAATGCTTGCTGCTCCTTATGGTGTTTTTGCATTGTTAGCAGCACTTGTAGTAGAAGCACCTAGCCCAGATTTATTTGCAGCCTTAGGAATGTATGCAATATCTGTGGTGTTAGGACTTTTACTAATGGTAGGTGTTTATTTATTACTAGTTTGGATATTTACTAAAAGAACCCCTAGTTTCTTTTTAAAGGGAATAGCACCGGCTCAGTTATTGGCTTTTTCAACAAGTAGCAGTGCGGCTACACTGCCAGTAACAATGGAACGTGTAACAGAACACTTAGGAGTAGACGAAAAAGTTTCGAGTTTTGTGCTGCCAATTGGAGCTACTATTAACATGGATGGAACGAGTTTATACCAAGCAGTAGCCGCAGTTTTTATAGCACAAGCGTTTGGGATGGATTTAAGTTTTGGGACACAACTAGGCATTATAGCCACAGCCACGCTGGCCTCTATTGGTTCTGCTGCTGTACCTGGAGCAGGCATGGTAATGTTAGTTGGGGTTTTAGGCTACGCCGGAATACCGGAGGCTGGTCTTGCATTAATTTTTGCGGTGGACAGACCACTAGATATGTGTAGAACTGTAATTAATGTCACCGGTGATGCATCTGTATCTATGTTAGTCGCAAAATCTCAAGGCAAGCTAGGGGAACCACATGTTAAGGATTGGGATGATAATTACAAGAAATAAATTATTTTTAAACGTTAAATAACCTTTAAATAAAGAATTATAGTTATAATTGTAGTCCCAATCTTTAAATTTAACTGCCTGATTTACTGCTATATGAAAATATAGTCATGAAAAATATGTTTGTTTTACTGTCTTTTTTTGTGGGCACAATGCTCTTCTCTCAGGTTGGTATTGGAACGACAACACCGAGTAATGCTAGTATGTTGGAGGTTTCTAGTAGTGCCACAGGAAATTCTCCTTATAAAGGTTTTATGCCACCAAGGGTTCCTGCTCACGCAAATCTCTTGGATATTCCTGCGGGATTAGATGACGTTGGTTTAATAGTCTTTGTTGCAGAAACTGGAACTTTAGAAATATGGAATGGTTTAGGTTGGGAAGAAATTTATTCTCTTACAACCACAATTACGAATATTGCAAGTCAAGATTTTGATTCAAATTTAACTTGGAATTATACCAATACCCCAGCTTTTTATTATGACTATCTATTAGATGATGTTTGGGGAGTTATATCTACGTTTACAGATAATGCTGATAATAATATTGATAATGTAAATGGACATTTCTTAGGGTGTCGTGATTTAGATAATCCAACAGGTGGTGGCGATGTAGACCACGTTATTAGTTTTCAAAATGTTTCAGTAACTGGAATGAATAATGCCAGAGTTGTATTTGATTATGACATATATGAATTTGACAATGGCGATGATGTGAGTTATATTGTTTATTATGAAGATGTTGCGCAACCAACAGTTCTCTTAATGGATGGATCCGCAAACTCATCGGCCCAAGGAACCGAAATTATAGTCGTACCTCCTGGAACAAATAATGTTAGGCTTGATTTAATATTAAATCAAGACGGAAATGGTGATTATGCAGGATTTGATAATTTCAAAGTCTATTCCCTTTAATTTATATTCTATAGAATTAACCTTATTGCTTAATTACAAGTGTTTTTAGTTTTAAACATTGTATTCCAGCGACTTAATGCTGCCTCAACTAAAAAAAAACCTCCATAAGGAAGTTTTTTTTTACAAAAGGTTTAGACTATCACCCTTTTTTTCGTATTACAACTGCTTGAGGATAAGGAGTTTTAATGCCAGCGGCATCCAGTAGGTTTTTAGCATTCTCTAATTTAGCAAAGTAAACATCCCAATAATGTTCGGTATTACAAGAGGGACTTACTGCAAAATTCACTGAACTATCTCTAAGACCTGAAACTTCTGCCATAGGCGCTGGGTCTTTTAATACTTTTTCTTGAGAAGTAAGGACTTTCACAAGTACTTCTTTAGTCTTCTTGATATCTACATTATAACTCACACCAATGGTGTAAAAAACTTTCAAAACTCCATTTTCAGAATAATTAGTGATGTTTCCATTAGACAAAGCGCCATTTAGAATAATAACAAGCTTATTTTGAGAGGTGTTAATTTTAGTCGTAAATAAATCAATGTCAACTACAATTCCTAGTGCTCCTTGCCCTTCAATCAAATCTCCAATTTTAAACGGTTTAAATATCATTATTAAAACACCACCGGCAGAGTTATAAAGCGATTCTTGTAAAGCAAGACCAACGGCAAGACCAGCAGCTGCTAATGTCGCAGCAAAAGAAGTGGTTTCCACCCCCAACTTTGCTAATATTGAAAGTACTAGTAGGATTCAAAGCCCCCAACCAATTAAATTGCATAAGATTTTTTGCAAGATAAGACCGTGCTTTTTCTTCTCCATTAAGCGTTCTACTGTGCTCGTAATTTTCTTAACAAGCCAAGAACCAATTATCCAGATTAGAATAGCCCAAATAATTTTAGAGCCATATTCCACCATAAATTCCATTCCTTTTTCTGTCTACTATTCGATATCCATAAGTTTTTACTTTTTAAAATTTATATATTTTTGACAAATTAGTCAGATGCATACTTTTCTGAATTTTTTTAATTGAAAAAATACGTTATTTGTAGAAAACCTAAAACTATTTGTATGAATGTTTGTTTTATAATGTACCCTTGGGATGAAATGGATCCAGAAAATGATTCAACATTAGCCATGATTCAAGAATTTGCAAAGCGTGAACACGGTATCGCAATAACTACTCCCGCTAATTTAACAATTAGGGATAGTGTAGCGTACGGATTTAGCCGTTGTTTAAAAAGAGCAGAAAAAATTTCAAATAATTTAAAATCATTTCACAAAAAAGCAGCGTTTTATGACGAAATGTTACCCTTAGCTGGTTTTGATGTCATTATTTTAAGGAGCAATCCACCATTGGACATGATTATGCTTAATTTTTTAGATAGTGTAAAGGACGATGTTTTTATTATGAATGATTTAGATGGTATACGCCGAGCAAATAATAAACTATATACTGCTGTTTTTGAGGATGAAAAAAGTGAATTTATTCCTAGAACACATGTTACCAAAAACAAACAATATCTAAAAGAGACTATTAAAGAAGGGCCTGATAGAATGATTTTAAAACCATTAAATGGTTTTGGAGGTTCTGGTGTAATTCTTATTGAAAAGAGAGCTATGAAGAGTATTAATTCTTTATTAGATTTTTATATAGATAATAAAGATGGAACTAGTAATTACGTCATACTTCAAGATTATATTGAAGGGGCAGACCAAGGCGACGTTCGTATTCTTTTGCTCAACGGACAGCCAATAGGGGCTATGAAGAGAGTTCCAGGAGAAGAAGACCATAGAAGTAACGTTAGTGCTGGAGGTACTGTTCAAAAACATTCATTAACAAGTCAAGAGAAGGAGTTGTGCAGAAAGATTGGTCCTAAATTAGTGAAAGACGGACTCTATTTTTGTGGCATCGATGTGATTGGTGGAATGTTAGTGGAAGTTAATGTAATGTCGCCAGGAGGAATAACCTATATCAATAAGGTATACAAATCTAGAATTCAAGAAAAAATTATAGATTTTGTAGAGGACAAAGTACAAGAAAGAGTTATCGCTTTTGAGCGTCGCACAAAATTAAGAAAACACGTGGACGAAGCTTAAATCTTCCATTCTGAATCATTAAATACCGAAAGATCTAAACGATTTTTAATATGCAAAGACTATCTGTACCCGATATTATCGCGCTTATAAAAGCAAAAGAACCATTTGACGCAGTGACTGAAGATTATTCATTTACATTAAAAATAGAAGCATATGTGCCCTATGTGTGTGCTGCCGTTCACGATGGACACCAGTTTAGGAAGGAACTTTGGGATAATTGCTTGCATACTGAATATGAACGATGGTTTGAGGAAGATCCGTGCACAAAAGAGTTTGTAAAAACACATCCCATAGTTATTGCAGGCTGCGACAGTAGGTTTGAATACGATTTAAATAGAACTCCAGAAAAGGCAATTTATGAAGATGCCTGGGGGAAAAAACTATGGAAAGATCCTTTGACACCCGATCAGAAAAAAAAAAGCCTATCTAAACACAACACTTTTTACATTGTCGTTCAAACCCTTATTGAAGTACTTGAGGCTGAATTTGAAAATATTATTGTGTATGACATGCATAGCTATAACTGGCGCAGATGGGATAGGGAAGTACCTGTGATTAATCTAGGAACCTCAAATATTGACACTGCAAAATTTGGAAGTTTTGCTGAAAGTTGGAGAGCGTCCTTAGCACAGCTGAAACTTCCGTACGAAATAAAAGCTACTTCAAAAATTAACGATACGTTTCAAGGCAATGGTTATTTTCTGAAATACATCACTTCAAATTTTAATAATACGCTTGTACTCGCTACAGAATTTAAAAAAGTATATTGTGATGAACTAAATGGACTTATCTTCCCTGAAGTAGTCCAGGCAATCCAGACACAATTACAATCAAAAATTATAGAACACAACGCATTTTTTTTACAAAACATTTCTCAAGTTAAAGCAACTTAAGAAAAATCTAAAACCTTTTAATGTCATTACAAACAGCCGTTCAAGCTCATCCTCATCTTATAGAAATTGATCAATCTTTAAATAAGTTAGTTCAAAAAATAGAACTTCTCAATTATATAAACCCTATAAATATTGAACAGGAAAAACGAAATTTCTTTGCTTCAAAATACAATGTCAACCCATCATTTCACTACCGAAAAATAGATTTTGACGCACATAAATTACAACAAAACCTATTTTCACAGAATATAGATATTATTAAAGACGATAAATCTAGGGCTTTTTATAGAGATGTTATTTATGATTATTCTGGATTAATACAGTGTATTGAGACTATTGGAAATCATGATAAGTTTTATTACAACTGTTTAAAATCCTTTGGAACACCCAATGACAAGGACGTTGAAAATGCAAAGTTCATTCTTCATTTTAAGGATGAATCTACATTAGATAACGAAATGTCACCCATTTATACAGCAGAAGAAGCCGCTGGCTATTTTATGGATTTTATGAAGCAGTACAATTTTCCGCTTAAAATAAAATACTCTACAAAGATTTCGGCTGCAGCCATGGTGCAGAACAACACGCAAACACTTATACTAAAGAAAAATCACAGGTTTAGCATCAATCAATTAAAAGTACTCGCCAATCATGAAATTGGAGTTCACCTTGTTACCACCTACAATGCTATAGAACAACCGCTTAAGATTTTTTCCAATGGATTCCCTAAAAATGTTGAAACACAAGAAGGACTGGCTGTTTTTAGTGAATATATGAGTGGATGTCTAACACTTTATAGATTAAAAGAATTAGCCTACAGAGTATTAGCAGCAGATAGTCTCCGTAAGGGATTTGTGTTTGCAGATACCTTTGATCTATTACATAACCAATACAAATTAAATAGAGAAGAAGCATATAACATTAGCTTGCGGGCTCATAGAGGAGGAGGGTTCACAAAAGACTATATGTACCTTACTGGACTAAAAAAAGTATACGAAGCATTCTATAATAATCAAAACCTGTCTCCATTGCTTAGTGGTAAAGTCAGTCTAAAAAATGCTGAAATTATTACTACTTGGAAAGAGCAAGGTCTCGCTACAGAAATAAAACATAATAATTTCGCTTTTAACCAAAATGAAAATACCAACGTAAAATTAGACTTCATTTTAAGAAATTTAAAGTAATAACGGTATGTTAACTTTATATGAAACATATAGTTAAGCCGATGAACAGCATATCTTAATAGTTTTAATAAGAAAATATAACTCCCCTTTTATTTATCTTTACGTTTGTAACAATAAATAAAAAAATTATTCCTTGCTGTTTTAGGTTTAGCGCTATTTGCTTGCTGTGAAACAGAAACTAACGAAACAACTGCCACTAATGAAACGGCAGATTTAAGATTAATGACACCAAGGGCTTCATTTAACAACGAACAATCTGTTATGTGCACTGGCGTAATTGCTGGTATTGAAAATGGTTTCCACGGTAAGTTATGGATAAACATGAACAATGACCGTAATACCACTGCGATGATCGAAACTGCTTGAATAGATGTTCATTACATAGCCTCAGTAGGACAAGTAAATGGTATCTATCAATTTGAAGGAACTATAGGTTTTTTTAATTTTTAGTCAACCTATTTCAGGAAAGTATATCGTTATGATTGGCGGTAACACATATTGGTGTATGATCTCGATGCAAGGTTTAAGTACTAAATTTAGCAAAAGAAAATAACCTAAGGAAATTCTACAAACATTTCCAAGTAGGCAAGTGTTGGTAATAAATTATGCGCGTTGTTGCCATTTCGTTGTTTTTTATAGTTCAAAATATGTTTCTTAATTTTATTTTATATTTTTTCAACGTTTGAGTGACTTCGGTAAGTCATTTATTCCGAAAAATTTTCAATTCCGAATTAGTGACCAATTCTATACTTGCTAAAGACCTCTTTCAGTTCGGTTTTGATTTATAATTCAGATAATATTTGTAACAAATTCAATATCCTTCGGTCATATAACTAAACTTAAATACTTTACAATATGCGTAGTTTGTTAAAATCATTCCAAAAAAAATTGATTCAATTTTATCAATGTGAATTAAGAACCTTTAATAGAATACTTGGTATTAAATAAGTAAACGCGACTTGATTTTTATTCTTCGTTTGAGTGTGCAATTTCACAACTTGCTAAATTCCACACAAAGTTAGTTTTAATTTAATTCGGTTCGTTTGAATAGTCTTGTCCATTTTAGTCCATATTTAAACATAAAATATATTGGCGCTAAAATTAATGAGTAAAAGTAATAATAAGAATAGTCCAATTCAATCCAGCTTTTCCAGTAACAAACTCTTTAAATGTCGACCAAAAATTTGGATTGATTGCTATTCTATGAACAATGTATATTGTTAAAAAAGAGGTGATTATTAAAAAGACAGTACCGATAAATTTTTTTGTCATAATTATTATTTAAGTTTTACCAGTTCTAGTGAATTCCGAAATGATTGGCGGTAACGGAGTTGCAAGAGTACTAAAAGAGACTTGTCAAACTAGAATGACCACAGTATTAGGAACCTATGATAATTTCTTTGGTGGAGACTATGGAGGTACTTGGAATTTTATAGCACAAGATCAAGCGGGAGCTTCTTTTAGTGCAATTCAAGAATTGGGATAACTTCTTCTAATCCTGAAGTCACTAACAATATGATTATTGATCATACTTTTGAACTGGGATTACCAAGCTGTTATAATTTTGGTAACACAGCAAAACCAGTACCATCATTATTTTCAAATTATCCAAATACTGATAATATTCCTGATGATCTATTGACTCCAGAAAATGAAGCTGCTACGAGAGATTTTGCAGTATCTGCTATTAATTAATTGTTACCAATTGATACACCTAACAAAAACGCTGTGTATGATATTGGTTTTTCTCAAAATGTTATAGCCGACAATATGATTGTTGGTTATGATAGATTAGTTGGAAACCCTGCAGGAACGGTGCTAAGTTTATTTGGACTTAATTTACCAGATGGTTGTTATAATATTGATCCTATTAGTACTGGGATTCCTGGAGCAAATAGTCAGGGTTACTATACGGTAACTAACAATGATGGAGCTTTTCTTCACGAAGAAGGAAGAATATATATAAATGAAATAGCTAATTTAATCCAAGTAACCGGTATTCAAGGAAGCACCCCTTCTGAAGATAGAAGTAAATTAGATACATTAAATGCTATAGACTAAAGACTCTAATTAATTTAGTATACCTATTTAAAAGCCTGTGAAATAATTTCTCAGGCTTTTTTTATGCTTTAGAGGAAGGATCTTTCTATAAGAATTTATTTTTCAGCTCAGGAGTAGGAATCATACAACTATCTTTCTTTCCATACCACTTATAGCGATTTTTAGCGATGTAGTCATATACTGCGTTTCGGATCCATTTAGGTATGATTATAAAGCCATAGAGTACCGGCCATACCCCAGAAAGACCTTTTGCTACTCGCAAAGCCGCAGAGGATTTTGTATACGCTTTTCCATTCTCAATGAGAATAATAGAGTCTGTGTCTAGGGTATTAATACCATATTGCTTTAATAACCTTATACCTGGGGCTTCCTGTAATGCAGTAAATTTGTAAAGATTGGCACTATCACGTTTAATCACAAAGTTGATGGAGCTATTGCATAGATTGCAAACCCCGTCAAATAAAATTATGCTATGTTCTTTAGTTTCTTTCACTTCTGCATCTTATTCAGTTGTTCTTATTTAACTCAAACCCTCAAAGAATCAAATTTTGATATTCGGATTTTTACTTTTTGACATTTAAGCGAAGCAGCTAAACCTTTTCTAGTGCTTCTAAACTCACATTGGTGGTAAACATGCCATAATTTACAATCGCCTTTTTCTTTTCTATCGTATCTATCGTGCCAATTGCTTTTCCATCCAGCATTCGTACGCGATCGCCTATTTTTAAAGTAACTTTTGGTTTAGGTGGCGGTGCTTTTTTTAATTCGGCTTTCTCTTTCTGTTTACGTTCTCTAATAACCTTTACTTTCTTTTCTACTTCTTGTTCAGTAATGCGCTCTTTTGCCTTTACTTTTTGCTTTTGTTTAGGAGCTATTTTTTTTCGTTTGCTATTTTCAACGAGTACCATTTTAAATAACTCATCCAGTAGCGATTTTTTTTTCTTATTGTTATGATAACGATCTGATAATGTGTCAAACTTTTTACCAATACTAAGGAGCTTTTGATTGCTATCGTATAGTTCTTGATAGTTCTCTAATTTGTCCTGTAATTTTATATTAATTTCTTTGAGTTGCTGTTCTTCTTTCTTAGCTTTATCTGCAGAAGATTCCAAGGTTTCTGATGTTCTGCGAAGCTTAGCGCGTTCTTTTTGCAAATCAGCTATAGATTTATCAAACCGGATCTTTCCGCGGGCTACCTTCTTCTTTGCCTTGTTTATTAAACTATAGGGAATGCCATTTTTTTGAGCCACTTCAAAGGTAAATGAGCTACCCGCCTCTCCTAAATACAGTTTGTATAAGGGTTCTAGCGTACCGCTATCAAAGAGCATGTTTGCATTACTGGCGTTCGGTAATTCACTTGCTAACAACTTAAGGTTTGCATAATGGGTTGTAATAATTCCAAAAGCTTCCCGTTCGTAAAAGACTTCTAAAAATGATTCTGCCAAAGCACCACCCAATTCTGGATCACTCCCTGTTCCAAATTCATCAATTAGAAAGAGTGTTTTATTATTGCACTTCTTTAAAAACTGATTCATCTTTTTAAGCCGATAGCTATAGGTACTTAAATGATTTTCAATAGATTGATTGTCACCAATATCCGTTAAAATGCGATCAAAAAAGCAGAGTTCACTTTGTGGGTCTACGGGTATTAACATTCCGCTTTGCAAAAGCATTTGTAGTAAGCCAACAGTTTTTAGTGTGATACTCTTACCGCCAGCATTGGGACCAGAAATGACTATGATTCTATCTTCGTGGACCAAACTAATAGATTGAGAATAGGTTTTCTCTTTCCGCTTTGTGTTTGAAATATACAGCAAAGGATGAAAAGCATCAATAAGATGAAGCCTTCGCTCTTTAGTTATAATGGGTAATACCGCATTAATTGAGACTGCGTACTTTGCTTTTGAGTAAGTTGCATCTGTAGCAATTAAATATTCTTGATACTCAGTGAGCAGCTCTTTAAAAGGCCTTACGAACTCTGTAAGTTCTTTTAAAATTCTTTTTACTTCTTCACTTTCTTCATAAACAAGGTTGCTTAGTTCTGTAGTAAACTCAAATGTTTCTTGCGGCTCCATATAAACAATTCTTCCTGTTTTTGAAGTCCCTAAAACCGTTCCTTTTACTTTGCGACGATGCATTGCTTTTACGGCTAGAACACGCCTATTTTCAACAACAGTTTCTCTAATTTCATCGAGATAGTCGCTGCTAGCATACTTTGTCAATGCTTTTGTAAATGAAGAGTTTATTTGTCCTTTAACGCTATTGAGTCTGCGACGAATGATCCCTAACTGCGGAGATGCCTCATCTTTAACCTCCCCATATTTGTCAAAGACCGCGTGTATCTGGGTTGCAATTTCTGGATGATAAAAAATAGCCTCAGAAAAATGATTGAGCTGAATATAAAACTCTTGATACTTTTTAAAGAACTTTAAGAGTACTTGTATGGTTTCTACAATTTGAAGTATTCTTCTAAAGGACGAAATTTCAAGCGTACTATTCTCAATACCCAGGAGTTTTAATTCTTTAAAAATAGGATCAAAACCGTGATTAGGAATGGGTGCGTCGCTTCCTAAAGAAGCGGTAAACTCTTTTACAGCCTGTAATTGAGGAATTACATCAGCCAAGTCTTCAAACGGAGTTAATGCTGCTATACGTTCTTTTCCCGGCACGGTAATACAATACTCAGCAACTTGCTCAAGCACGGCAGGAAATTCTAAATCTTGGAGTGTTTTTTTATCTATTTTTACCATCATTGATTTCGCAGAAGGCGAAAATCTTTCTTAATTAGCAATTTGAAAATCGATAGTAACATTAGTTAATTTCGAAAATTTATTTACAAAAATACACATAATGGATGTAAAAATTGAACCCAGTTGGAACACTGTTTTAAAATCTGAATTTGAAAAACCATATTTTATTGGACTCCTTAATTTTGTTGAAGAAGAATATGAAAAGCATACGTGCTACCCACCAGTAAACCAGCTGTTTTCAGCTTTTGACTACACGCCCTTTAAAGAAGTTAAAGTGGTTATCATAGGCCAGGATCCATATCACGGAGCAGGGCAAGCACATGGTTTGTGTTTTTCAGTGGAAGATGGGATTAGGCATCCACCTTCTTTAAACAATATCTTTAAAGAATTACAAGCAGATGAAGGAGTCTCAATTCCGAGTTCGGGAAATTTACAACGTTGGGCAAGTCAAGGTGTTTTATTGCTAAACGCCACATTAACAGTGCGCGCCAATCAAGCGGGAAGTCATCAAAAAAAAGGATGGGAACAATTTACAGGTGCTGTTATTTCAAAAATTTCCAAAGAAAGAGAAGGTGTGGTTTTTTTACTTTGGGGTGGCTATGCTAAAAAGAAAGGGGCTATAATAGATACTAAGAAACACGAGGTACTCACTAGTGGTCATCCATCACCTTTAAGTGCAAATAGGGGATATTGGTTTGGCAATAAACATTTTAGTGAAACGAACAAACATTTAATTGCTAATAAAAAGACTAAAATTGATTGGTAGAAAAAAACAAGCCAACTAATTTACTGCTGTTGCAATAAAACAATTGGCTTATCCTACTTAAACTATTTAAACTTAAACTAAAATTACTCTTTATCTGAAATGTTAGGCTCTGTTGCATCATTGCAACTAAACTGCAATAACAAAAAATTGATACCTAAAAGCGTGCCTAAAATGATTAAAAATGTGATCATATATATGAGATTATATAATTAAGATGCATTATCTTTTAATGGGTTGCGTTCAGAATTAAAAAAAAACCAGAAAAACTTAAAGACGCTAAGCTAATATTCTCTTAGCTCAATATTTTAGTAGGCTTAAGTGTAGCGTCAATTAATTCTAATTGTAGTAATTTTTTCTGGACACGTTTTAATTCTAATTCAGTGAGCTTGTTTTGACTCCAGTGTGTGAGTGAAAGCCATTCTTGAACATCTTCTAGCTTTTGATCATAACGCCTTGAAATCACGGTGTCAATTCCAGGAATTTCTTTGAAGGTTTTAGTAGTATGGTTAATGATTTCTAAAATATCTTTGATTTCTTGAGGGTTCTTTTTTAAAACTTCATTTCGCACGGCTATCACAAAACACGGCCAAGGAGTAGGGCATTCTCCTAAAAGTTTAAAAGGACCATTATCTACGTGGGGTTTTGTCATAAATTTTTCCCACATAAAATAATCGCCGCGACCTTCTGGCAATGCTTCTAAAGCTCCCTCTAAATCTTTGATTACCTCAAAATCAAGATCTTTCTCGGTATCCCAACCTTGTTTTTCTGCGTGCACATAAGCCATTAAATGAGAACCTGAGCCATATCTACTAATTGCAGCCTTTGTTCCTTTTAAATCCTCAATTTCATTATAGGTACTATTCTTTGCGGAGTGTATCCCCCATAATAAAGGAGATTTTACAAAAACTTGAACTATTTTACAATCATTGCCATTAATGATGTCACGAATAATCCCTTCAGTAAGGATAACTGCCATATCAATTTCTTCTTCGCGCAATGCATTGCACATTTCTCCGGTCCCGCCAGCATAATCTTTCCAACGCAAATTGATATTCTTTTTTTGATATTCTTTGTCCTTAAGAGTAATATACCAAGGAAGGTTAAAATGTTCTGGCACTCCGCCAATCTTTAAATTTTTCATCGCAATACCTACTATTAGAATATATATTTAATCAATACTTTTTACAAGTATGTCTAATGTCTTTTTTATTAAACTATCAACTGTCTTCTTTGGTCTATCACTAAACGTGCCAAGTGCTCTATTGGCTATAATTGCATTTAGTGAAATAGCCTTATGTCCTAATAACGCTGCCATTCCATAAATTCCAGAAGTTTCCATTTCAAGATTTGTAATGCTCGTCCCTTGATAGTTAAAACGTTCCAGTTTGTTGTTTAATTCTCCATCTTCCAATCCTAATCTCAATTTTCTGCCTTGCGGTCCATAAAAGCCAACATTGGTTGCCGTTGTGCCTTTTATAAAGTCTTCTTTTAAAAACATCCCTAACAAATTTGAATCTCCTTTTACAACATAAGGAATCGATTTGTTTTTATTCCAACTAGTTTGTGCTACAAGTGCCTTTGAAAAAGCAGTATCTAAAAAATTAGTATTTCCATAAAAGTGCAACAGATTGTCAAAACCAATGGCAGTTTCGGTCACTAGAAAACTATCCATAGCAATGTCGGCTTGTATGGCTCCAGAGGTACCTATTCTTATAAAAGTTAGTGAGGTGAATTGCTCTTTAATCGTTTTATTTTTTAGGTCTATGTTAACCAATGCATCCAATTCATTAAATACAATATCAATATTATCAGTTCCTATTCCTGTGGAAATAACAGTGATTCTTTTGCCTTTGTATTTGCCAGTTTCTGTTTTAAATTCTCGGCGCTGTTTTGACACTTCAATACTATCAAAGTGTTTGGACACGCCACTAACGCGGTCTGGATCACCTACCGTTACTATGGTGTGGGATATATCTGATGGAAGTAGCTTTAAATGATAAATGCTACCATCGTCATTAAGGATCAATTCGCTTGGCGAAAGAGGGTTTAGATTTTCGATTTTGAAAGTACCATGTACAATTTATTTATTATTGATCATTTCTTATTTTACCGGTTGGTTATTTTTGAATCATATTCAAGATTTTTTTGAAAATCGCAAATCGCCAATCAAAAATCCACTCAGCCTCCAACACGTTTAGTTTTAAAGCCTTTATCTTGTAAGAACTTCATGATTTTATCGCGATAATCTCCTTGGATAATAATCTGTTCATTTTTAAAACTTCCGCCAACACTGAGCATCTTTTTGATCTCTTTTGCTAACTGCTTAAAATCACTGTCAGCTCCTGAGTATCCTTCTATTATAGTAATGGGTTTGCCTTTGCGTTTTTCGTATTTGCAAATCATAGGTTCGTCTTGTAACCAAAATGTATTATCGGTTTCAACTTTGGGAATCTCTTTTTCCTCGTGCTCTGGGAATAGGTTTTTCAATTGATCTTTTAAGTCCATGTTTGTTTCCGCGAAGGCAGGTATCTTTTTTATGAAATATTTTATAAACAAGTCAAATTTGAAAACGGTGTAAGCTATTTATTGCTACGAAATCTTAAATCAGAAACTTCTTTATTTCTATCAGCTATTGCTTTTTCTTTTCTTTCAGATCTAACTTTATTCTGTAAAGATATCGTTTAATTAAGCTTTGGAGGAGGTGGCGCTTTTAAAACAAGCGTATTATTTTGAGGATTTTTAAAACTCCTAGTAATTCCGTACATATTAATTTTCAATCAGATTATCAGAGTTAAAGTTACGATAAATAAGCCATTTTAATTTTTCATAAATTAACGTTCCACAATAATTGTCTAAAATACCGCTGTACGTTTCTCCATTATCATTTCCTTTAAAGGATTCAAGAGTTTTAATCTCAAAGCTATTATTGTTAGAGTCAGTTTTTGAAACCGCTGCTATATCTATAGATTCAGCGTTATCAAGGGCGATTTGCGATAATACTTTTAAATTACCACTATTCTTGCGGTCACACGCAAAATACTTTTACGGTATTGATAAGCGTTCAAAATAATAATAAAATAATTTTGCTTTTCATTTTTTCAGCTTGTGGTCAAGTATTATATAAAGACAAGTTTTTCATTTTACTTATTTTCAATAAAGCTACTCTTTAATCAATCCGATCTCAACAAGGCGCTGGTGTAAAAAATCCCCGGCAGAAATATCATCAAACGCTTTCGGGCTCTTTTCATCTACGCATTCTGGCATACAGCTTAAATCCATATCACCACGAGGATGCATAAAAAACGGAATTGAAAATCGAGGGTTCGCCCATTGTTCTTTTGGTGGGTTTGCCACACGGTGAATCGTAGAACGCAGTTTATTATTGGTATGCCTTTCCAGCATATCTCCAACGTTTATAACGAGTTCATCTTCCTGTGGTATCGCGTCAATCCACTCACCATCTTTACGCAATACTTGCAAACCTCCTGAGGAAGCCCCCATAAGTAAAGTAATTAAATTTATATCTCCGTGTGCTCCTGCACGCACAGCGCCTTGGGGTTCCTTAGTAATAGGAGGGTAGTGGATAGGACGTAAAATACTGTTTCCATTTGCTGCCCAATGATCAAAGTAATGTTCCTCAACGCCAATGTATAAAGCCAAAGCCCTCAATACATAGACTCCCGTTTTCTCGAGCATTCTATAGGCATCCATACCTGTTGTATTAAAATTGGGGAGTTCTTTGACCAGAACATTATCTGGATATTTTTCTTTCAACTTTGCATCTTCTGATGGTTCTTGTCCAAAATGCCAAAACTCTTTTAAGTCTCCTTCTTTTTTTCCTTTTGCGTGTTCTTTACCAAAAGAAACATAGCCTCTTTGTCCTCCTAAGCCTTCTATCTCATAGGCTTCTTTAATTTCTAAGGGAAGTGCGAAAAATGCTTTTATTTCTTTATAAAGACCGTCCACTAGCGCATCACTCAGAAAATGATTTTTTAGCGATACAAAGCCTATTTCTTCATAGGCAACTCCTATTTGGGACACAAACTTTTGCCTACGTTTTGGGTCATCACTTAAAAAATCTGACAAATCTACGCTAGGAATATTATTCATAAGAGTTTATTTTGTTCACAAAGATACCAAAATAGCGTTGGAAAACGCAGTGCAAATAAATACGATTGTACTTCGCAACGTTTCATAATTTTTTTACTTTTGAAGATACTTAACAAAGGCTATGAGTACAAAAATTGAACCTGACATATTTTTTGATTATCAAATTGATAATCTTGATAACACTACCCTAGAAAATCTTTATAAAGCAATGTTAAAACCTCGGATGATTGAGGAAAAAATGCTGATTTTATTAAGAATGGGCAAAATTTCAAAATGGTTTAGTGGTATTGGCCAAGAAGCTATTTCAGTTGGTATTACAAGTGTTCTTAACAAAGAAGAATATATTTTACCAATGCACCGCAACCTTGGTGTCTTTACCACTCGTGAGATTCCCTTATATCGTTTGTTCTCACAATGGCAAGGAAAAGCGAATGGTTTTACAAAAGGTCGGGATCGTAGTTTTCATTTTGGTACACAAGAGTTCAATATTGTTGGAATGATTTCTCATTTAGGGCCTCAATTTGGTGTAGCAGATGGGATTGCTCTTGGAAACAAACTCAAGAAAAACAAGCAAGTATGCGCCGTTTTCACGGGCGAGGGAGGAACTAGTGAAGGAGATATTCACGAAGCACTTAATGTAGCTTCCGTTTGGCAACTACCCGTTTTATTCTGTATAGAAAATAATGGATACGGATTGTCAACACCTTCCAGCGAGCAATATTACTGCGAAAATCTTGCAGATCGAGGCAAAGGCTACGGAATGGAGTCTCACATTATTGAAGGAAACAACATTATTGAAGTATATACTAAGGTAAAAGCTCTGGTCGAGGATATGCGCGAAAATCCGCGTCCTGTATTATTAGAGTTTAAAACCTTTAGAATGCGAGGCCATGAAGAGGCAAGTGGAACAAAGTATGTTCCAGAAGAATTAATTACCGAATGGGCAGAGAAAGATCCACTTATTAATTTTGAGAATTTCTTGTTGGCCAAAGGTATTATTACCGAAACCCAAATAGAAGAATTAAAAGTAGCTATAAAAGCTGAAATCGATGGTGGTTTAAATCTTGCTTTTGCAGAAGAAACAGTAAAAGCAGATTTAAGTACTGAGTTAAATGACGTATTTAAATCATTTGAATATCAGGAAGTTAAGCCTAATTCAACCACTGAAGAATTGCGATTGATTGATGCTATTTCGGTAGGGTTAAAACAAACGATGGAGCGCCACGACAATACGGTGATTATGGGGCAGGATATCGCTGAATATGGAGGTGTTTTTAAAATTACAGAAGGTTTCTTAGAGGCTTTTGGTCACGACAGAGTTAGGAACACACCAATTTGTGAAAGCGCTATCGTAAGTGCTTGTATGGGATTGTCTATAACTGGTTTTAAGGCCATTATGGAAATGCAATTTGCAGATTTTGTTACTTCAGGCTTTAATCCAATTGTAAATTATTTGGCAAAAAACCATTATCGCTGGAACCAAGAGGCAGATGTAGTCATAAGAATGCCTTGTGGTGCCGGTGTAGGTGCAGGACCTTTTCATAGCCAAACGAATGAAGCTTGGTTTACACATACCCCTGGATTAAAAGTAGTCTACCCTGCATTTCCGTATGATGCAAAAGGATTAATTGCAACCGCAGTTGAAGATCCAAATCCTGTATTGTTCTTTGAACACAAGGCGCTGTACCGCAGCATTCGACAACAAGTACCCACAGATTACTATACTATCCCATTAGGCAAAGCGGCACTTTTAAAAGAAGGGAATGATATTACAATCATCACTTATGGTTTTGGAGTACATTGGGCACTAGAGGTCTTGGAGAAGAACCCTTCCATTAAAGCAGATTTATTGGATTTAAGAACTTTAGCACCGCTAGATAAAGACGCTATTTTTGATTCGGTTAAAAAAACTGGAAAGGTTATTATTTTACAAGAAGACTCACTAATGGGTGGTCTTGCGAGTGATATTTCAGCAATGATTAGCGAAACGTGTTTTGAATATCTTGATGCTCCAATAAAAAGAGTGGCCAGTTTAGAAACTCCAATACCGTTTGCAGCAGCACTCGAAGAACAATACTTATCAAAGTCCCGTTTTGAGGAAGAATTAATTAATTTGAATGCCTATTAAAGGGGCCTTTAATGCAATAACTAAGGAGCAAGAGAAAATGATGCGTTTTACCGTTTTCAGTTAAAATTTTTATAAACGATGCCCAACTTTATACACGAAGTTGTAACTTATAAATCTTTTGATTTACATCTAATTATAGTTTATATTTCCTCAGTTCTATTAGTATTTGCAAAACTTAAAAGAATCTTAAAAACATAAAAAAAACAACCTCATTTAAAAATAGTTAATTTATGAAGAAATTAATTTTACTTGCCGTTATGGCATTAGTCGTTCTGGCTTGTGGAGTTCCTAAAACGGTAATCCAGTCTAAAAAAGTTATGAAAGGCTCTTGGAGCTTAGATACTATTAATTATGACCAACCTGGTAAATACAATATATCGCTATTAGATGATGGTTCAAGCGATTGCTTTGAAGGCTCTACTTGGAGATTTATCCCCAACAACAACAGCGGGGTTTATACCATTAAGAACAATGATTGTTTAACAGGTGATAGAAATTTCATCTTCACTATTGCAGAGATAGACCAGGCAACAAGTCTCTATGATTTCTTATTAAAGCCCACTGTTAAACAGGGGAGCGCAAATAAAGCTGAGAAAACAGGATATCGATTGCGATTATCACAACTTGGCGAATCATCAATGCAATGGCAACAAACCGTTATGGTTGATAATAAACCATTTACTTTTAATATGAACTTTACTAAAATTGAAGAATAATGAAAAAGATATTTAAACAAATAGCAACAATAGCATTGAGTGTGACCCTTATTACTGTATTTACAAATTGCGAAGCAACTAAAAACGTAAACAATAAACAAAAAGGAGCGGTAATTGGTGCAACCAGTGGAGCTTTGTTAGGTGCCATTCTTGGTAATAACATTGGTAAAGGTGGTAATGGAGCGCTTGGAGCCATAATTGGTGGTGTTGTTGGGGGCGGTGCTGGAGTACTTATTGGAAATAAAATGGACAAACAAGCACAACAAATCGAAAATGAAATTCCTGGTGCTCAAGTAGAACGTATAGATGATAATATTGTAATTACGTTTGATGAAAATAGTGGTGTTTATTTTGACACTGCTAAATTTTACATTAATCCTGCTTCACAAACAACACTAGATAAACTTAGCGGCGTTTTAGTTGAATATGGAGACACGAATATTCTTATCATTGGCCATACCGACAGTGTAGGTAATGATGCAAATAATATGAAGCTCTCTAAAAACCGTGCAATGTCGGTTAATAACTATTTTAACAATAAAGGCATCTCTTCTAATAGATTAACCACAAATTGGTATGGCGAACAATCTCCCGTAGGAGATAACGCTACTGCTGAAGGTAGAAAAAAGAATCGTCGGGTAAATATTGTAATTGTTCCTAATGAAAAAATGGAGCAAGATGCTGTAAACGAATCAAACGGGAATTAAATAAAAACGGAAATACAATTAAAAACCTTTTCATAAATTTTTGTGAATGGGTTTTTTACTTTTGATAAGTATTCCGTACTTTATACTATGTTAAAAGTGTTGGATTTTGAGGTGGTTATTATTGGAGGTGGACTCGCGGGATTAACTGCTGCCTTGCACCTTTCCCAAAATAATAGCAACGTTTTACTTATTGAAAAATACGCTTATCCCCATCACAAAGTTTGTGGGGAATATGTTTCAAATGAAGTTCTTCCTTATTTAAATAAATTAGGTGTTTATCCAATTAAAAACGGTGCGCAACAAATAAGCAAATTTGAAATAAGCAATCACCACGGAAAACAAATTTCTGCCACATTACCTTTAGGCGGCTTTGGTATGAGTAGACATGCTTTTGATTTACTCTTGTATAACAAACTAAAAGAAACGGCAAATGTTTTAATTGATAGTGTTTCTGAAGTAACATACAACAATGAGATTTTCAAAATTAAAACCTCAAATGGACGTTCTTTTACATCAAAATATGTTCTTGGTGCTTGGGGGAAACGAACAAATCTAGATAAAAAAATAGACCGACCCTTTATTAATAGAACATCTCCTTGGCTGGGCGTTAAAGCGCACTACGAATACGAAATGCCAACAGATGTTGTAAGACTTCATAATTTTGATGGAGGCTATTGTGGTCTTTCTAAAACAGAAAGTGGCGCAGTAAATGCTTGCTATCTCACCACCTACGCCTCATTTAAAAAAGTAGGAGATATTGAAACGTTTCAGCAAACTACGATGTCAAAAAATCCTTTTCTCAAGCATTTTTATAATACCGCAAAACCACTTTTTGAAAAACCGTTGTCTATAAGTCAGATTTCATTTGGGCAAAAAGAAGCCATTTCGGATCATATTTTAATGATAGGAGATACCGCGGGACTTATTCACCCTTTATGCGGAAACGGAATGGCGATGGCTATTCACAGCGCAAAAATAGTTTCAGAACTTTTAGTAACAACACAAGCTAACAACGAGACGACTAGAAATGATCTCGAAGTAGCCTACGAGCAACAATGGAAAAAGGCATTTGCTAATAGGATGACTACAGGGAGAATAATCCAACGACTATTAATGCAACCAACAGCCACAAAATTTGGTTTTAAAGCAGCGCAGATGGTTCCTTCTTTAGTACCATCGATTATTAAAAAAACACACGGAGAGGTATTATTATGATCACATTCAGCAGTAAAGAACGTTCTAGGCAAGAAGAGGTAATGGATGGTTTCCAATTACAAGGAGAAGGAATGGAAGATTTACTCACAGACCTTAAGTGCGTAAATAAACTGTTGGGTGGAAACGCCATTACAACAGAAGGCATAGCAAGGCTAATAACAGATAAAACGAGGGAATACAAGCTATTAGATGTTGGTTGTGGAGATGGGGAAATCCTAAGACAATGCGCAAACTACGGCCGAAAAAGGGGATTGAAATTTAAACTTATAGGATTAGATGGGAATCCCCATATTTTAGCGGAAGCTCAAAAGCGTTCCGTTCAGTATCCAGAAATAAGCTACGTTACATTAGATATTTTAGGGGATACCGAAAAACTTCCAGAGATAGACATTGCTCTTTTTACCTTGTTTTTGCATCATTTTGAAAATGAAAAAATTGAACAAATCCTGTCAAACTTACTGTCAAAATGCTCCCTTGGACTAGTAGTCAATGACTTACAACGAAGTCCTATTGCGTTTAACTTATTCAAGGTTTTTAGTAGTATATTTATAAAGACCAAAATCGCCAAACACGACGGACTCGTATCTGTAGCAAGGTCTTTCAGGAAATCTGAATTAGAAATCATGAGCAAAAGTTTACATTTTTCCAAACAAACGATCAAATGGAAATGGGCATTTAGGTATCAATGGGTACTATGGAAATAAATATAGAATCGGATTAAATTAAATTATTATAAAATAAATAACTTGAACATCCCCATCCAGTCTTCTCTTGAAATGGGAGGAGCTTAAATTCTCTTTTGAAGGGATTTAGAGGGATGTTAGTAACATCTTTATGAGCGTAAAAATAACAACAGTTGTAAAGCAACTTCCAAAATACAGTAGAGACACAAAAGATATTATTCCCTTTGTGGAGCAATGGATGGCAGATCAAGACAATCGCTTTAAAAGAAAGGTGATTAAAATCTTTGAAGGAGCAGGGGTAGACAAACGCTACAGTATTATGGACCCCATTGAGGTATTTACAAATCCAAGCTTTCAAGGACGAAATGACATCTATATTCGGGAAGTAAAAGCATTGGCAAAACAAGCACTTGAAAAAGCATTGGAAAAAGCACAATGGAAAGCTACCGATATTGACTTCCTTATTACCGTAAGTTGCACTGGAATTATGATTCCATCGGTAGATGCTTATGTAATCAATGATCTTGAAATGCGTCAAGACGTTGTGCGATTGCCAGTAACCGAAATGGGCTGTGCTGCAGGTGTTTCTGGAATCATTTACGCTAAGAATTTTTTAAAAGCAAATCCTGGCAAACGGGCAGCAGTAATTGCGGTAGAGGCTCCAACAGCGACCTTCCAATTGGAGGATTATACCATGACGAATATGGTGAGTGCTGCTATTTTTGGTGATGGTGCTGCCTGCGTTTTATTATCTTCACACGAGGAGGATGAAGGTCCAGAAATACTAGCGGAAGAAATGTACCATTTTTATAACGCTACAGAAATGATGGGATTTAAATTAGTGAATACAGGGCTTCAAATGATCTTAGATAAAGATGTTCCTCAAAGAATAACCGATCATTTTCCAAATATTGTACATCCTTTTCTGTCAAAAAGCGGATATAAAATTGAAGATGTAGACCATTTAATTTTTCATCCTGGAGGAAAGAAAATTGTACAAACCGTGGAAGATTTATTTGGGAGCTTAGGGAAGAATATAAACGATACGAAGGAGGTACTTCGTCTTTATGGGAATATGAGTAGTGCGACCGTTCTTTATGTCTTAGAACAATTTATGGATCGAGGCGTAGAGAAAGATGCTTTGGGTTTAATGCTAAGTTTTGGGCCAGGGTTTTCTGCACAACGGGTTTTATTGAAATTTTAATGACAACAAAAGAAACCACATATAAAAAAACATGGGCTCTCATTTTAGGAGGAAGTAGTGGTTTAGGACTTGCTACCGCTCATAAATTAGCACTTGAAGGATTTCATATATGTATCGTTCATCGCGACCGGAAGAGCTCATTAGTCTCCTTTGAGAAAGAATGCGACACGATGAGAAACCGCGGCGTTGAAGTTTTAAACTTTAATCTAGACGCATTAAAAACGGAAACGATTTCCACCGTATTGGAAAATTTGGAGGATCACTCAATTTCAATAGTGGTTCATAGCATCGCAAAAGGAAGTTTAAAACCATTGCGTTCTCAAGATAACGCCTTATCTAAGGCAGATTTAGATATTACCATACACGCGATGGCCACGAGTTGGTGGGAATGGACGAACGCGTGTATCAAAGCAAATAAACTTTTTACAAGCGCAAGTAATATCGCTTTTACTAGCGAAGGAAATTCAAAAATATGGGAAGGGTATGGAGCTGTTACCGCAGCAAAAGCAGTCTTGGAAGCATTAATGAGGCAAATGGCTGTTGAATTAGCGCCTTTAGGAATTAGGACAAATTGCATTCAAGCAGGCGTCACGCGAACGCCATCTTTTGCAATGATTCCCAATAGTGATAACTTGGCAGAAATGGCCATGAAAAGAAACCCTTTTAATAGGTTGACAGTGCCAAGCGATGTAGCCAATGCAGTTGCACTACTAGCCAATCCAGATGCAACTTGGATCAATGGGACCATTTTAAAAGTAGATGGTGGTGAAAGTCTGCGGTGAGGATTTTCGACATGGGATTTTCAATTTATATTAAAGGAAACCGTATCGCAGCGGCGGGATTTATTGCGGGGGTTATTTGAATATAAAGTATGAATTATAAAGAAATCATAACGAGATTACCTTATAGCAAACCCTTTTTGTTTGTTGACGCACTGGAAAGTGTTTCAGAAAATGGTGTTGTGGGGCGCTATACATTTAGGGCTGAAAGTGATTTTTACAAAGGCCATTTTAAAGAAAACCCAATTACACCAGGTGTTTTACTAACGGAATGTATGGCGCAGATAGGGGTGGTCTGCTTAGGAATATTCTTAACTGCCACATCACAGGCAAAAAAAGTAGCACTGTCTAATACAAGCATAGATTTTTACAAACCAGTACTTCCAGATGAAACCGTAACTGTTCATTCCGAAAAAATCTATTTTAGATTTGGGAAATTAAAATGTAAAGTTCGCATGTTAAATGCAAAAGATGAAGTAGTGGCCTTAGGTGAAATTAGTGGGATGGTTATTTAAATGGTTTTTAAGCCATAGTCGTTTGTTTAAAATATTTTAGGTGCTTATCGTATGAAAAAAAGAGTGGTTATTACTGGGATGGGAGTCTGCGCGCCTAATGGCGTTGGGCTAGATGCGTTTACCCATTCGCTTAAAAATGGAGTTTCTGGGATTACATTTCAACCCGATATGGAAACGCTCAAATTTTCCTGTCAAGTTGGAGGGGTGCCTATTGTTACTGAAGAAAAGAAACGTGAATATTTTACCGATTTACAATTACGCAATTTCTCAAGCAATAGTATTTTATATGGTGTTATGGCCGGAATGGATGCTATTACCGCTGCTGGTATAAAAATTCCTGAAAAAGACGAAGCTCCTTTATGGGATTTAGGAATTATTTTTGGCGTGGCTACAAGTGGTGTGGAAAAATTTAGAGAATCTATTTATAAGATAGATGAAGGCAAGGTTCGCAGGTTGGGAAGTACGGCAGTAGTTCAAACGATGATGAGTGGGGTAAGTGCCTATCTAAGCGGAATGATTGGTGCTGGTAATATAGTGACTACTAATAGTGCCGCCTGTGCAACGGGTACCGAAGCTATTTTAATGGGATACGAACGCATTGTTAATGGCCATGCAACACAGATGCTCTGTGGAAGTAGTGGCGAAAACGGCCCGTATATTTGGGGTGGTTTTGATGCGATGAAAGTTATTAGCTATAAAAATAATAATGCTCCAGAAAATGCCTCACGGCCTATGAGTGCTACTGCTGCTGGTTTTGTGCCAGGCAGTGGAGCAGGAGCTTTGCTGTTAGAGTCTTTAGAAAGTGCAGAAGCGCGGGGTGCAAAAATTTATGCAGAAGTTTTAGGTGGTGCCATAAATAGTGGAGGACATAGAGGAGAAGGAAGTATGACCGCTCCCAATAATATTGCTGTGCAAAGGTGTATTGCTTCGGCTATTAAAAATGCTGGTATTGAAGCAGATGAAGTCGATTATATCAATGGACACCTCACAGCAACAGTAAAAGATCCTGTGGAGATTTCGAATTGGGTTGCTGCCCTTGGTAGAAAAGGAGATGACTTTCCGTATATAAACTCTTTAAAAGGAATGACCGGGCATTGTCTTGCTGCGAGTGGCAGTATTGAAGCAGTTTCCACGGTGTTGCAAATGGAACATAATTTTATATTTCCGAATATAAACTGTGAAGATCTTCATCCTGAAATAACGACCTTAATTCCTGAAGATAAGATACCGAGAGAGCGAATTGACACTGTTATTAAAACTGCTGTAAAAGCTAGCTTTGGTTTTGGTGATGTGAATGCGTGTGTTATCTTTAGAAAAAAATAGAACACCCTTTTATGACTACTGAAGAAATTTACGAAAAGCTTTTACCTATAGTAAAGACTTACCTTCCCGACGATGTTGATCAAAAAGACATCAATCTTGACAGTGATTTAACGAAAGAACTTAATATCAATTCTGCGCATTTAGTGGATGTTGTGCTCGACGCGGAAGATACTTTTGACATAGAATTTGCAAATGAAGATATGGAGAAGCTTAGGACTATAAACGACGCGATAGAAATAATTAAGCATAAACTAAACAACGAATCAGTTTAAAATACCTGCCAAAGTTTATCACGAACGATACTCAAAAGGTTAACTTGACACATGGAAGGACTCTTTACCGTTGAAAATTTTATAACCTTGGGGTTGCTAACCATGCTCCAAGCAGTTTTAGGATTGGACAACTTGCTTTATATTTCATTGGAATCTAAGCGAGCGCCTGTTGAAAAACAAAAGAAAGTACGCCAAATAGGGATAGGGTTAGCGATTGTTTTGAGGCTTGTTTTATTATTCGTTTTACTAGAAGTAATCGCCTTATTCCAAGAACCACTGTTTGAGATTCATCAAAACGGAATTGTCGATGGCTCTTTCAATGTCCATAGTTTAATTGTTCTTTTTGGTGGGATTTTTATTATGTGGACTGCCGTAAAAGAGATTATGCACATGATGCATTTAGACATTCACGATACCGAAGAGAAGAAACCAAAGAGTGTGAATATGATTATTGCCGCTATTGTAATAATGAACTTGGTATTTTCTTTTGATTCTATTTTAGGAGCGATTGCCTTAACCGATGTGTTTTGGGTAATGGCGGTAGCTATTGTAATTGGTGGTTTGTTAATGATTTGGTTAAGCGGAAAAGTAACTGAATTCCTTAAAAAGAATAGAATGTATGAAGTTTTAGGACTTTTTATTCTTCTCGTTGTAGGAATTATGCTTTTATCTGAAGGAGGCCATTTGGCTAAATTAGAATTGTTTGGCAATCACATTACCCCAATGAGCAAAACGACCTTTTACTTTGTAATTACCATCTTAGTCATTGTTGATTTAGTGCAAAGCAAGTATCAAAAAAATCTTACTAAAAAACGATAATGTTTAGCACACCACTAGTACCCGTAAAAAAACCACAAGTGTTGGCTGTAAAGCTATCCGCTATGGGAGAACGATCTGTTAGGGCTAGCCATCCTTGGATTTTTAGTGACAGTATTATTAAAATAAATAAAGTAGGCGCTGCTGGAGATATTGCGGTAATCTTTAGCCATACTACGAACAAAGCAATGGGCGTGGGGCTCTATGATCCAGATTCTCCCATAAAAATTAAAATGTTGCACTATAATGAAGGTGTAGCGCTAAACGCTCCTTTCTTTGCGGCTAAAATAAAAAAAGCATTCGCGCTTAGAACTAAATTACTGCTTACGAAAACCAACAGTTATAGACTCCTTTTTGGCGAAAATGACGGTTTCCCTGGATTTATTGCAGATGTTTATAACAAGGTACTCGTGGTAAAACTATATAGCTCGATATGGTTTCCGTATTTGGAAGTTCTTTTAGAACAACTAATAGCGACTTCTAATTGCGATACGGTGGTGCTAAGACTTAACCGAAAGTTACAACAACAAAACAATTATAATTTAAGAGATGGAATGGTTCTTTATGGCGAATTAAGAGACCCTACTATTGTATTTAAAGAACACGGAGTCACGTTTTCTGCCAATGTTATTAAAGGCCATAAAACAGGTTATTTTTTAGACCATCGTCACAACCGCAAGCGGGTAGGGGAACTAAGCCAAGGAAAGACTGTATTAGACGTATTTAGCTATGCGGGAGGATTTTCGGTACACGCATTAGCAAATGATGCTAAAGAAGTAACAAGCATAGATATTAGCGAGCAGGCATTAAAGCTGGCCAAAGAGAATGGGAAATTAAACCACTTTGCTGGCAAACACAATACGCTTGCTGGAGATGCTTTTGAATTGCTAAAAAAACTGATTTCAGAAAACAAGAAATATCAAGTAGTGATTATCGATCCGCCAAGTTTTGCAAAAAGTAAAAAGGAAATCACTATTGCTTTAAAGAAATACAAACAGCTGGCAGATTTGGGAGCCCAACTTACTACAAAAGGAGGGTTGCTTGTGCTGGCATCCTGCAGTTCGCGTATTGCGGCAGATGAATTTTTTGAACTGAATGAAGCTACTTTAAAATCTCACAAGCAAGCTTTTAAAACAATTCTCAAAACAAACCACGATAGCGACCACCCAATAGGGTTTCCTGAAGGAAGTTATTTAAAATGTGGTTATTATCGTTTTTAAATAATTTAATATATCGTATACTTTAATTGAATTTAAAATATACGATATGAAGAAGATACTCACAATTACATTACTATTTTTAACAACTATTGCATTTTCCTAAGATACTTTTTTTCAAAATGGTGACGAAAAACTTGAAGATAAAGCTAAAGAAATCAAGGCAAAATATGATGCAGAGCTTGGCTTAAGAGCATCACAAAAATTGTTATTCGAAAAGAAAGTTAAAGAATTTTTAATTCGTTCAGAAAAAATTAAGAAACAATATACGGGAAAGAAAATGCTTGACAGACTATACGTTAATAGACAACAAGAAATAGCAGAGATGGGAGATATAAAAAATAAGGCAGACTATTCAGCCCCTAGCTAAGGCGGAACAATAAAACAATATATAATACCAATTTAACAATCTAATGTCGCATATAATTTGTTTCTTTTTCGCCTATATTTCAATATAAAATAAAACCGTAGCGAAGGCTATGCTTTAATTTTCTATCTCATCTAGACAAAAAATAATTCAAATTAGCAACACGACATTAAATAATTAAATTGGTATAAATCGTAAAAAAGAGCCTCTGAAACGAAATTTCAGAGGCTCTTTTAGTTTTAATTTAAACAAGTAACTATTTAAAGTTTTCTTCTTTAGTGGTAGAAGAAATTGTTGGGTCTTCCGTATGCATTGTTTTTTCAAGTCCGGCAGAATCAACACCAAAGAAATTTAAAACTTCCGTTTCCATTTTAATTTGCTTGGTCTTGGTTCCATTTATAGCAATAGGGTGGGAAATAATGTGTGGATTTTTTTGAATAATTTTTAACCAATCATCCGTTGTAAATTCTGAAGTGCCTTTTGCATTTAATTTTGTTGTATCAACAAGATCGCCTACTTTTTTATGAAGTGCTTCTGCAATTTCAACCCATTCGGTATCACTTATTTTTGTTTTTGACAAATCTATGATAAGTAATTTGTCATCCATAGCTTGAATATATGCTAACGTATTTTTTCCAATACGTGTATCCGGATGATAAATTAGTGTAAACAATCTTTTATTGGTTGAGCGAACTCCCATACTTTCTTTCTGTTTAGTAATGTTAATGTGCTTGCATTTTATCTTTTCTACGTCTTAGTTGTGTTTTTGCATCATTAACAGCTTCCGCTATTGCACTTTCAAAAGCTCCTGTATTACCACCCGAAAAGAGTGTTGTTCCTGGAACGTTAATCCTTATATCGCATATCATTCCAGTTTTTGGAGAACTTGTATTTTCTAATTTAAAATAAACATCAGCGTTTACAATAAAATCAAATTTATCTTCTAATTTATTCAATTTCTCTTCGGCTAGTGCTTCTAATCTCTTACTAGCTGCTACGTCTTTGTACTCAAAATTAATGCTCATAATCGTCTATTTTTAGAATTGTGTACCTTAAAGATAAGAGAGTAAAATTTTAGAAACAAGTTTTTGTGATGAATTTTCAAAAACATTTAACGTTTTATAGCAACGTTATGGTTTTTATAAAGACGGAAGTTAAAATTTTGGCATTTATGTGCAAGAAAGACAGACAATTTATGCGATACGGTTAGACGGATCCCTTGGGAGTGGATTTGTTGATGAATAACAAGATCAATATGGAAACAAAGGAGCAGACCGAAAAACCTATAAAGAGAGGGAGCGTGCTAAATTCTACAAACCTTCCTATAAAGGTACTAATGGGAACAGCCATTAGGGTCGAGATAAATCCGGTTACTGCAGCAGAAATCCCTGCGATGTGTCCCACAGGTTCCATGGCCAATGCTTTTAAATTTCCGAAGAGAAAGCCGATACAGAAAAATTGGAGTGCAAAAAAACCAACCAAGATATAAATTGAAGGTTGGGGCGTATTGTAAAACAGGACCAGGTATAATACGGAAACAATGAAAAAACCATATAAAGCCCAAGTAACTATTTTTTTCATTCCGAAGTGAACTACAAAGGTAGCATTCAAAAATATGGCGGTACCAATTGAAAATGCCAATCCAGAGAATATATAAGGGAAAGCGTCCTTTAAATTATACTGCACTTCAAAAATTTGTTGCGATGCGCTTAAATACACTAAAAAAGAACCTACTACAAATCCAGAAATAAGCGTGTAGCCAATGGTTGCTTTGTATTTTGTGGTTTCCTTGAAGCCGCTTAATATTCTTTTAAACGTAAACGGAATCTTGTTTTGAACCGCCAAAGTTTCTTCTTGACGTAGCCAAAACCAGACACCAATAAGGATGCTAATGACCACCTGAACATAGAAAATAGCTTGCCAATCGAATATACTTAGCACAAGCTTGCCCATCGCAGGAGCCACAATAGGAATGAGTAAAAAAACCACCGTTACAAAAGACATAATACGCGCCATATAATCGCCGTGGTATAAATCTCTAATAATAGCAATACAAATGGTTCGAGGAGCTGAAAGTCCAATACCCTGGAGAATTCGACCAAAAATCATGAGTTCTAAGCTCGCTGCAGAAACACATACAAAACTGGCAATTACAAAAACTACCAAGCCTAAATAAACCGATAGCTTGCGACCAGTAGCATCTGATAAAGGACCAAAAATTAACGGTCCAATTCCTAAACCAACAAAAATCATGGTGACTAATAATTGATTGTCTGCAGCGGTTTTAGTACCAATCGCAAAACCAATTACATCCAGTGCTGGCAGGAGCGCATCAATAGACAAGGCGGTCACAGACATTAAAGCTGCCATAAGCGCCACAAACTCTATTCGAGACTTTGAATTGGTTTTTTGTTGCATCGGGCAAAAGTACTTTATCCCTTTTACGCAGCATCTATGTTATTGATGTGGTTTGTTTCATTTAGGAAAAGATTAACGTGAATAGCATACCCATTATAATCAAAAATCAAAATACTTTGTTTTTATTAGCGAAGGTATTGGAGGGGCATTGGTTGGTCTCTTTAAATATACTATTTTACATAATATAAATTATAGAACATTTTGTAGTAGATTAACGGATAACGCATTTTCGCGCTATTTTACATAGTTACGTTATAAGCCCTGTAAGAGGATTATAACAAAGTAATTATGTGAAAGTTAATGCACGGCACGCATAAATAATCGTAATTAAAATGCCGCCGCATCATATCGCCGCCAACTAAAATCATCCGCTGGATAATTTTAATTGCTCGCGTATGTCAAATTGCCGCTACCAAACGCTCGATTGTTTTTTAAAATCAAATTACTTTGCCATCTGCATCATCCCACAGCTTTATAAAATTGATGCGCAATCAATTTTATTCACTCGTAAATTTGAACACAATTTACAGCCGCTTGCCAACGCCACGGCATAAATTCAAAAGAGTAAGAATCTTTTGAATTTTGATCGCGTTGCTGCTGATGGCATTTCAACTATAGTGTTTCTGTAAATTTTTCAGGAGATTCTCGGCAGCTTGCCGCAACAGCTAACGGCATTATTTTGGAAGGTCTAGTAGACCGTTTAACATATGAGCGAGATGGCGCGTTGGCATTAATTAGTACTATGGCCGTAAGCACCTGCTAACCTCTCGTATTGTTTGAAAATTTTATTTAATTGCTTATAACATTATATCAAATAGGACATAAATTTTAGAGATTACCTATCTCTTAAATTTTGTGCCAGTTGTAGCGTTGGCATTTACTAGTACGGTGTTTATTGAAGTCTCTTTTCTTTTTTCTTGATACGGCAAAGTATAGGTTGAGCGCGATGGTGTGCTGGTGAAACAAAAAAATATACTTGTACTAATAACTCCAACGCGCCAGCTGGCCCATTCACTAAATTAGGCCATTGGACTAATTTTAACGCGCTGTCCTATTTTAACCAAAGTTTTTGAGGCCGTTTTGCCATCGCATCATCCTTTGAAATTTTTATACTACTATTGTAGCTATAATTGGTAGTCAGCAATTAAGAAATAAACTCCTTCCCTCCTATAATCGTATGAATACTAATTTCCTTCTCTTTTCCTTTCAATAATATGTTACCTATAAACTCTGAAGTAAAGTTAGGTTCAATATCTAAATTATTTAAAAGACTTTCTGAGATTAAAATGGGGACATTATTTACATTGCATTGACCTTGGATACGTGCTGCAGTATTAATAACATCTCCGTGGTATGCTAGTTCTTTCTTTACAACGCCAACCTCGGCAACCATTATTGGTCCTCCGTGAAGACCAGCTTTAAATTCGGGTAGTGTATTGTACTTTTTTAAATAAAAATTCGCTTTAGATTGTATTCTTTGTTGAAATGAAAAGAACAGGTTTACACAATTATTATTTAATATACCTTTTTTATAAGGCCAGCTTATAACAGCCTCATCTCCTACATATTGATAAATTTCGGCTCCATACTTCGTCATAATTTCATTAAGGTCATAAAAACAATCTTGAATGAGTTGACTGTATTTAAAGTGTCCTATGATTTCAGCAATACTCGTCGAACTTTTCAAATCTAGAAAAAGAAAAATACGTTCTTCTTCTTTAGGTTGTTTATATTTTCCGATCAACATTTTAAAGAATACGCCTTTACCAAACTTATCTGATACAATGGTGATGATAGAAAAAACAAATGAAGAAAAGGTAAAATAAATCAATATGGGCCGAAACGAATGATCTCGATACCACCAGCTAATATCTATACTATAAGGTAAACTATTTATTTTTATAGATAAGTTTGTCATCATATAAGAAATAATGAGTGCTGAAATAAATATGAGTACCGTTTGGATAAGTATATTTAGTCCTATTGATATTCTCTTTAGGATAAATTTATCAAAATAAAACTCGATAGTAGCATATAAAACACCTATTAGAAATCCGCCAAGACCAAAGTCAAAAATCATATTATAAATGGTATAAATCTCTTTATATTTTGCATTAATTTCAATACCAACTTCACTATTTAAGGCATAATATCTAAACAGTACAAAGAGCATCATTGCGATAGTCCAAAATAATGTGGATCGTAATAAATGCTTTAGGTATTCACTTAGATTTCTGTTTTTTATATTCATAAAAATTTGTTCTAATTGCTATGCATCTTTTAAAAGTTCTTCATCAAAAATATATCCTTTATAGTTCACTTTAAAAAGCAAACTGTATAACGAAGGTAAAAATACTAGTGTGATTACTGTTCCAAACAACAAACCTACCATAATACTAATTGCCATACCTTCCCAAAGTTCACCGCCACTTATATAGAGTGGAATTAATCCCAATATAGTAGTAAATGTTGCCAATAAAATAGGTCTGAAACGTTGTAGGCAAGCCATTATAACGGCGTCTTGAATGTTTCGTTTTAATTCATTTTGTTCTATTTCCATTCGATCTATAAGTACAATGGCATTATTAATCACAATACCTGCTAAGGAAATTACACCTAGAAATGGCATAAATCCGAAAGGTTCTTTGAAAACTAATAAACCTATTACGACACCAATAAGCGCAAGTGGAATGGTTAATACAACCATACTCATTTTTCGGAACGAATTAAACTGGATGATAAGAAGCAATACAATGATAAATCCTGATAACGGTAAATAACTGATAACGGATCCCATATTTTCGGCAGTCTGTTTTTCATCTCCGCCAAACTCATACGTATAGTCTTTTGGCCATAATTTTTTTTGTTCTTCTAACCAAGGTGTTATTTCACCGGTAATTGTAGCCGCATTTCCATCTTCTCTAAGCTCACTTGTAATCGCTACTGCTCTATTCAAATTAAAGCGCTTAATTTTAGCGTATTGCCATTGAGGAATAATGGAAGCTACTTGTAATAAGGGTACACTTTTTCCTGTGGCTTGTGCATAAATGTTTAAGGTTTCAAGCGATGCTAATGTTTGTTGCTGACTCGCGTTATTTCGCATTAAAATAGGAATGGATTTGTTGTCTTCACGATATTCTCCAGTTTGAAAACCATCTAATGTTGTTTGTAATGAAATAGCAATGTCTTGACTACTTACTCCTGCCGTTAACGCGCTGTTTTGGTCTATTTTTATTAAAAACTTTTTACTCTTTGGTCCCCAATCATCTTTGATGTTTTTAGTGCCGGAAATATTAGAAAGTTGTTTTTTAATAGCTGTGGCAATTTTAGCTAATTCTGCTGGGTCATCACCTAATACTTTAATTTCTATAGGAACTGTGCCTCCACCGGCAGCCAATGCACCTACTTTGATATCAGCATTTGGGAAATTCTCAAAACCAAAGCGGTCTAACTTTTTAATGATGTTGTTGTTTTCTTCAAAAGAAGAGGTATTTACTAAAATATGTGCATAACTAGAATTTGCTTCATCTTGACTATAGCCTAAATCGTAAGATTCAGGACCTTGGCCAATATAAGAGGACCAATCTACAAGACCCTTCTTGTTATCATTATTTACTTTTAAAGAGTCTGTCATATATTTTTCAAAGGTTTTTACCAAAGCGGTTGTTGCTTCTATTTTTGTTCCTTCAGGCAGATTTATATCTAGCGTTATCATATTACGGTCGCTATCTGGAAAGAATAGAAAAGGGATTTTAGTAAAACCGAATAGCGATAAAATAAACAGAGCCAAAACTCCAAAAAGCACTTTTTTCTTATGACCTAATGCTTTCAGAATTAAATTTTTATATTGGATTTTTAAGGCATTGATAATCTTGTTGATCAATCGTTCTTTTGCTTCACCTTTTGGTTTTACCTTCATAAAAAACACACAAAACATAGTAATTACTGTAAGAGCAATAACCCAAGACGACAATAATGCAATAGTAACTACAAGGAATATAGGTCCTACGATATCGCCCATATTGGTTGGTGACATATAAAAAGCAAGAAAAGCCGCCGATGTCGTTAATGTTGAAATCAATAGTGGCATAAACAATTCTGAACAAGCTTCAATAGCTGATTGCTTGGGAGTGCGTCCTTGTTCCATTTTTACCATCACCGTTTCTGCAACGACAATGGCGTTGTCTACCAGCATTCCTAAAGCGATGATAAGGGCTCCTAAAGTCACTTGATTTAATCCTAAATCCATGAGCCCCATAATGAGTAAGGTCATAATCGTTACCATAGGGATTAAACTTGCGATAATCATTCCGGTTCTAAATCCTAAAAAGACAAGCATTACAGCTAATACAATTAATATAGCCTGAATAAGGTTACTTACAAAATTGCTAACTTTTGTATCTATATAGGTGTCTACAGACGATATTCTTACCAGCTCCAATCCTACAGGTAATTTTTCTTGCCACTTCGCCAATTTACGATCTACTTCTTCTCCTAATTTAATGATATTAGCATTTTCCTTGAGGTTAATATGAAGAGATATCGCATTTTTTCCATTGATACGTACCTTTTGTGTTGATGGGTCTATATATCCTTTTTTTATGGAGGTGATATCGCTTAACTTAACCAGTTGAGACTGATTTTCGCCAATAGGAATCAACATATTTTTAATATCTTCTACCGAATTAAAATTACCGGTAGGTTCTAATATGATGCGTTCATTACCCATATTTATTTCACCACCAGTGCTTAAAATATTCGTGCTGGCGATAATCTGTTGTAGTTTAGAAGCTGATAGATTATATTCTTTTAATCGGGTATTATCAAACTCAATAAATACGCGTTCTTCCTGTACACCTCCTGAAATAACTTTTGCCGTTTCGGGAATCCTAATTAAATCATCCTTTATGTCATCGATATGAGTTTTCATTTCGGTATACGAGTATCCATCAGAAATAAGTCCAACAACAATACCATATACAGCTCCAATACCATCATCATCTAAAAAAGGGGCTACCCCTTCTGGTAGCCCTTCCATACCCTCTAGTTTACGTCTTAATCTATCCCAAACTGCTTGCATATCTTCTGGGCTAACTTCCTCTTTTAACGTAACTGTAACGACTGAAAGTCCAGTTCTAGATGTACTGCTTACTTCTTTTAATTCTGGTAATTCTTGGGCAATTTTTTCAACATTATCAGTCACCAATTGCTCAATACGCTCTGGGCTTGCTCCAGGTAATTCTGTAATAACATTAGCCACTCGCACAGTAAATGGTGGCATACTGTCTCTAGACAAGCTCGTAAAAACGGCTATTCCCATCAGAATTATAGCACCTAAAATCATTAAGACAATTCTGTTTTTTTCAATAGAAAATTTTGCTAAATTCATATCCTTTTACTTTTTGAGTTAATTAAAGCTTTACTTTTTGTCCGTCTAATAATGTTTGCAATCCTGCAGTGGCTATGCGTTGTCCTTTGGTAATTCCAGAAGTAATCTCAAAGCCTTGGGCCGTAAGATTTCCGATAGTTACGGGTTGTTTTTTAACAGTTGCATTAGCACCTTCACTTACTAGTAAGAATACAAACCTTCCGTTATGGTCTTCGCCAACAGCATAAGCAGGAATAATTAGCTTAGAATTGGATGCTTTAGAGACTCCAAAGTCGAATGTTACATTTGCTGTCATCCCGCTTTTTACACCATTTGTAGTAGTTGTTAGTATGAGATGAACAGGGTAGGTTGCCGTTGTTGAAGATACCGTAGGTGATACTTCAATAACTTTAGCTTTAAACGATTTTCCTTGCAGTGACGTAAAAGTAACATCGACGCTGTCACCTACATTTATTTTGTTGATGATACTTTCTGGAATGCCCAAGTTAATTTTCATATCTGTTCCTGCGTTTAATGTTGCTATGGTTTGCACAGGATTTACATTTTCCTTAATTTCTGAATTTACTGCTGAAATAACACCACTTTCTGGTGCATATAAATAACCGAATTTCATTTGTTCTTGCTGAATTGAAACTCCTCTTTTTGCAGATTCATAGCTTTGTTCGGCTGTTTTATATGCATTTTTAGCACCTTCAAAATCACTTAAAGAAGCACTTCCTTTTTCATATAAGGCACGGGCTCGATTTAAGCTTAATTTTGCCGTATTAAATTGAGATTGTGCACTGTTTTTTTGTGTTAAGGATTGCTCATAAGCTAATCTTGATTGCAGATTATCTAGTTGTGCTAATAACTGCCCTTTTTTTACGGTTTGCCCTAGTTTTATATCAAATTGAGCAATGATTCCCGTATTTCTAAAACTTAGTGCTATCACCTTGTCAGTTTGCGCAATACCACTAAATGTACGTATGTTTTCACTGTCTAAAACACCCACTTTTTGGTATTTAATTGGTCTAAGAAGTTCAACTTCTTTTTTCTTTTCTTCTGAACAAGATAGCCCTACGCTAACAAGTAGTAATAATCCGAATATGTTGTTATAATTTTTCATTGTAATCGCTATTTTTATATTTTTAATGCTTAACTTTTAGTGTTTAGGTATGCTATAAAACGTTGTGTAAATTTGCTATTATCCTCCGTTGTACTGAGCAAAAAATAATGCCCTATAAAACGTTCAACCTGAATCATATTACCCAAATAACCATATACTGCCGTAGCACTTGCTAATTGTGTATTTATATAATTATTCTGTGCATCAATAAGTTGTACCAAGTTTACCGCACCACTAGCGTAGGATGCTTGGGTTAATTCTAGTGCTTCTTTGGCAGTTTGCTCTGATATTTTAGAGAGTGCTATATTAGAGATTTGATTGATTACATTTAAGATGCTATTTCTAACATTAACATCTATCGTCTGTTCTGTATTTTCTTTAAGGATGTTTAATTGATCTTTTTGAATCAAGGCCGTTTTACGATTGATATTGGTTTGATTTCTATTAAAAATGGGGATAGACATTGCAACGCCAACTGTATAATTATTATAGGGTAATACAAAACTTGGTGGTGCAGTGCTTCCTGCTCCATTTCGATTCAACACGCTATTGTATTGTCCTTGTAATTGAACTGTTGGCAAAAAGCGTCCTTTTCCATTCAGTTGAATCGAGCGTTCTGTTGCACTAAGATTATAGCCAAGTGCTTTAAGTTCTGGTGCATTTTTTCTAGCTTCTTCAATTAAAAATTCAACAAACGTTTCTCTTGTTGCAGGACTATCTAACAAATCAACAAATTGTTCATATTGAAATGCTCCAAAAACATTGTCTCCCAATGCCATATTATCTATATCTATCTTCGTGTTTATTGGATTGTTCAATAATTGATTTAATGCTATAAAACCTTGTTCTAATTGATTTATAGACTCAATCATTACTTGATTGTTTTGCGCCATTTGACTTTTAAAACGAAGCATATCTGATTTGCTAGACTGCCCTAGATTAAAATTTTGTTCTGCTATTTTAAGAGTACGTTTTGTGAGGTCTAAGTTGCTTTTTTGAATTTGCGCATTTGCCTTTAAGATCAATATATTTAAGTATGCGTTCGATATGTTGAGTATCGTATTTAATTCGAGTGCATTAAAATTTTCTTGTTGTGCTTTTTGTAAATTTTCCTGAATGTTAATAGTAGCATTTGCCGTTTCAGAAAAAATAGTTTGTTGTAATGTTATATTTCCAGAGGTTTGAAATTCTGGTGTTTGTCCAAAACCTAATACAGCAATATCTGGATCTATATAGTTGACTCCAGCATTTGCCGTTATGCTTGGCAAATAAGTACTCTTCGCAGTTTTTACATCTTGGCTGCGCAAGACCACCTCTTTCTCTTGTGATTTAAGTTCTAGATTTCTATTTAATCCTTTTTCTATAAGTTCTAAAAGATTATATTTTTTTTCGGAAAGTACATTGTCAAATTTCCCGACAAATTCTGCCGTATTAATAAGGCTATACTTTAGGGCTACTTCGGTAAGTTCAGCGGTATTATGATTAATAGTTAATTGTGATTTATAATCTACAAAAACAGGAATGTCTGCTAATGGAGTACCGTTAATATATTGCTCAACTGTTAAAGCTAATCTTCGCAAAATTTGATTGTAGTTTATGGTAGGATTGTGAGTAGCCATAAATCCTTTTTCTACATAAGTCACATTATTTATGGTAAAAGAGGGTAGTTTTTTCTCGATAAAAATAGAAGATAAGGTGGCTATTTCTATATCGCTTAAAAAGAATCCACCTGCCATATAAATAGCGTCTACAGTATCTAATTTTGACGTAATATCGGATACAGATTCAAATGGAATTAATGTATAATTTGTTCCTATTGATTTTGAAATGGCATCAAAAGTTGCTTTTATAGGCAGCATATCCATAAAAGGCTTATCTATAATAATCCCAACATTTTTGAAATTGGTAAGCGCTTTTAGTTTTTCTAAATCATTTTTATACGATTCCTCTTCGACCAAATAGGTTAAATTAGTCGTGTTCGATTTATTTTTAGAAAGGTCTATTCTATTAAAATCTTTGTTGATGGCTCCAAATAGAATGGTTGGTTTTTGATGTGTTTCTTGTTTTGTTAGCAGTTCATTATTCACAATTCCAAAAGCGAGAATAAGATCTGTTTCATTGATCAATAATTGACGATACTGCTCTTGCGCTTTTACAATATCAAAGTTGTTTACCAGCGTATTTTTCTCTGAAAAGTTGATGATTGCATCTTCTCCCACTACCGTTTTTATTTGTTTTTTAAGATGAACAAGTAGCGAATCAATTTTTTCGTTTCTTATGTCTAGTAGTATTCCAAAATCGTAGGTGCGTACTTGCGCCACCAATAGCTGCGTAAAGAATATGACTAGAAGTATTAAAATTTGCTTTTTCATTTGTTATTTATTTTTTGGTGAAATATTCTACTGATGCTTTTTCCATAAAGTCGAGAACTTCACTATTAAAAGAGATGGACTGTTTTATAAATTGATTGAGGTCTTGGTTAGAGCTATCTCTAGCATCTACTATTTTTTCTAATAATGCTATTAATTGTTTATTGGTTTGAATGGTAATTTGAAGATTTTTAATACTCCCTTTTACATTTAAGTAATACCGTTTGTGATTAGAATCTTCAATAGAAGTGATGTCATTTATTTCATCTCTTTCTTCTAGTTGATCTAGTGTATTTTGAAGATCTTCTGCTTCTATATTTGTTTGCTCTTCTAATGCTTCAAAGGTGAAATATTTCTGATTTGACTTATAAAACACGCTCAATATTTTACCCATATTTGTCGGGTAGAATTCTTGCTTTTGAAGAAGCGGAAATACTTGAGTTATTTGTTGATTTTCCATATTGCTTATTGTTGAGTGCAAAACTAAAGCGGTTAAAAAGGAAAAAGTGTGACAAATGTCAATTAATAAAAATTGTTGATTTTTAATAAGTTATAGGTACCATATTGAAGTGGAAATCAAACAGCCTGATGATTCCTATAATTATCAGGAGAAGCGCTAGAAATAGCAACCCTTCAAATTGTTTCACAAGCTACTTTCACTGAAAATATATTTTTATTTCAGTAATGCTTAGGAGCAACTAAAAGCTTAATTCTTGAGGTCACCTGCTTACTGGCAGACAGATGCTAGAATATTAAAATGGAAATTAGATTAAGAATATTTACGTATTCTACTAAGTGTTTCTCTTTTTATTCCTAAAAAAGAGGAAAGCTCTTTTTGCGGTAGTCTTTGCAAAAAATGCGGCATCTCTTTCAATATGTGATTGTATTTTTGTTTTGCAGTAAATGATTGTAGAAAAAATAAACGCTCGTCTGACTGGATATAATAGATTTCCAACAGTTCGCGGAAAAACGTTTCTACTGCGTGGTATTTTGAAGCTAACTCATAGCACATCTTTCTTGAGATACTAATGTACTCACAATCTTCAATAATTTTTATGGCTTCTTTACTTGGCTCTTGGGTTACAAAACTAGCGAAAGCGACCAATAAATCTCCTTTAAAACTAAACCAAGTGATATATTCTGAGCCATCTTCTTTATGTCTAAACTGTTTTGCAATTCCGGACTGCACAATATATAATCTGTCACAGGTTTTATACATAGGAACTAATATCTCCCCTTTATGACAAGACCCCGTTTCAAAAGCACCGCTAAATTCGTTAAACGCTTGTTCGTCTTTCTTTCTTAGCAACTCTAGTTTTTCTGATACAATATCATTCTCCATAGTTCATTATTAATATATAAAGTAAATAAATTTTAAGTATACAGCAAAGAAATATTAACAAACAATCCAATTCCATACACATTACACTCCCCTCCTGCCGCCGGCTCATATAATAAGTATTACATTATTAAAGAAACTTTTACAAAGAAAAAAATAAAGAAGGTTCGTATTGGTAAAAAGCTTTTTTTCAAAGCAAAGTTACATAACGCAGCACATTATAACAAAGCTGGCGCGTTGGAGAAAATAGTATGTTTAGTACTACACATTCTATTTATAAAAGAAATGATAGCTATAATTCCCTCAGCCGCATCGTCTCGCAGCTTTCAACAATTCATCCTCAGGATAAATTATTTGAACTCGTGTAAAACATCCCAGAAAGTTCTGTACACACTAATAAACTCTAGAACTTGGGTCATTAAACTAATAAGCGGTTTGCTTCGCAGCGTTTAAAAAACATTTGTATCCATAATTGGCCGTGGCGCCTATCCCATTGAAGAACGGGATAAAATAGCATCTACCAAGCGCTCGATTGTTTTATAACACAAATGCGAAGCATTGGCTTTGCCTAATTTTGATTTGCAAGCAAATCTTCGATTTCACGAGCTCCATATTAATAAATAGAAATAACGCGAGTAATTATCCATCGCTTGCCAAGGCCAAAATAAAAGCGATCCTTTTACCTATTATTAAAAATCCCGTATTCGAAAAATGTACGTAATAAAAAAAACAAACGATTACTCACGTCTTTACTATGGTTTTAAACGTGTTCGTGAATGCTTCGCATTTCTCGTAGATTAGCACTATTTGTTGCTTTAAGTTATTGGATTAGTTTTTCAATTTTAGCAATCATTTCAGCAGCAGCTCTATTTTCTGGATTTAACTCCAAAGATGTCTTGTAGTTTTTTAGAGCCAATTCATATTCCTTATTTATAAAATAGGCTTCTCCAAGACTATCGTAAGGGTTCGGCAATTTCGGAAATTCGGAAACCAATAATGTAAATATTTTTATTGCTTCTTTCACTTTGTTTCTTGATAATAGTGCATATCCAAGATTGTTTAATTCATTTTGATTTCCAAAATTATATGCATCAATATTCTCTTTCTTTAGTTGATGATATAAAGCAATTCCTCCATCTACATTTTGCATTGTTTTGGGAGTAATTTTCTTTTCAATTGATTTTTTTCCATTCGGTTTTAAATCATTCACTAATCCCCTCACAGTACTGTGAAGTAAATCGCCTGTATGACTCTCACTGGAGTTTGTGACGATAGATACCCCCATATGGTATGCAGGGTAAACAGAAAACAAATTTTGCATACCTACTGCTCCTCCGTGATGGCTATAATGAATAGTTCCATCGCTATTATTTCCTATATTCCAATAATAAGCTAATGAAAAAGTTGGACTAACAGTAAAGTTAAGCCTGTGAGATTCTACTATAGTTGCGTTGGTTGTATCTAACTGTAGCCTCATATATTTGATAAGGTCAGAAGTTGTAGATTTTATTCCCCCTGCAGCCCCCCATGTTGGTATAGGAAAGTAAGGCGTGAGTTGTCCTTTACTATAGCCGTTGGCTAATCGACTCTGTTCACCTTCAGATAACCTTATCTTTGTACTCGTCATCCCATTTTTTTTGAATATGAAATCATTAAGTAATTCATCGAATGATTTTTGATAGACATTTTCAAGAATATGAGCCATTAAGTTGGGAGCTAAATTATTGTATTCATAAATGACACCAGGGATGGTATCAAGCACAGCATTTTCAATTTGCTTGAAAAACTTTTCCTCATTATAATTCTTTCCAATCTCCACAATCTTTTGAATGATACTGTCCCCTTCTTTTTTGAACGCATCTTCAAAACCTGTCCAGTTAGCAGGCAAGCGACTTGTATGTGTCACTAAATGTCTAATCGTGATGACTTCATTCTTATATTGAAAATTTGGATAGTCTTCCTTCAAATATTTTCGGATATCGTCATCTAAATTTAATTTTCCATCCAATACAGCTTGAGCAACCAAGGTTCCTGTCAAGGTTTTAGTTACCGATGCGATTTCATATATCGTTTCATCATTCGGAGGATTTTTTTTTCCAGCATCCAACGCTCCATAATGAGAAGTATATGCTATACCATCCTTTAAAATACCTATGGATACAGAAGTAATGGTTGAGTCACTTAGCATGGATTGAGCAGTTTCATTCATAAAAGTTTGAATAATAGCCGCTTTTGTGGCAGAGTCTCCTTCTGTGTTCTTTCCATTATTATTACAGGAAATAGCAGTAAAGACAACTACTAGGAATGGGATTAGGAGTTTCATTTGTTTCGATTTAAATTTTAGTTATTTACTCTTTGTTAAATGATTAAAGAATTTAGACGCCAATGAACTATACTTGGTTACAGAATCTTTTTTTTTGATACTTTGAATCCCTTTATTATCAACCATACACTTAAAGAAATTTCAAATAAACCTCCAGGAATTGACAAAAGAACCCCTACATTATAACCAAATAATTCAAGAATAGTTCCTGCTATAAAAACGATATATCCTATAAATCCCCATACTGAGAAAAATCTTGGAACAAGTTTTGAAATGTATAATACATAACAAAGCAAGAGACCACCAAAACCCCAGATAGCCATTCCTATTTGGTAGGCATAAAAGCTTCCTTTTTTTAAGAGCGTTCCTATGGTTTCAAAATTTGATGTATTAGCGGCACCGAGTTTTATATAATCTTCACTAAGAGGAACGAGTAAAAGTAAAAATATAGCACCTATCGCAAGTATAATAGTCGTGGTTATTGCTGCACATAGATATCCATAACTCAACGTTTTATTGAATGGCTTTAAAATCGGAAGTATAATTACTGGAAGTCCAATGTTTGCAATAGTATGAATTAGAGCCATGAGGCATATTCCAATAATAAGTGTTGTTTTATTATCAAAAATATGAGTTAGGAAATCTGGAACACTTACAATTGAATCCACAAGTCCACTGCCAATACCATAGGACAAGAATGCAATTAAAAAAAAACACCAAAAAATATAGCGGTTATTTTATGAATATTTGGAAGTTTAATAGTTGCCATTTTTGTAAAATTTAGATTTAAAGATCTTAATAACTGTCTTTAACTTTTCTTTTTAGTGAAAGGATCTATTGAAATTCCTATTTGAAAATATCCTGTCGCACCTTGTGTGTTTTCGTATATAAAATCTTGTGTGGGCTCACCTTTTGCTGTCGCACGATTACTTATAAAATTTTGAAGACCTCCTTGAAACGTTCCGATGAGATAATTATTAATAAGATGTTCATATATAATTCCCGTTTTTAGTTCTATCTGGCTGTATGCAAAGACATTTCCATAGGCTTGATCATTTGCATCAATATAAAACTCTGAGGCCCCAATCGTACTCCCCAGTGATAATCTACCATTGTCCCCAATCGGTCTGCGGAATAATAACCGTTGTGGTAAGATAAAGTCCACTTCCCATTTCAAATTTTTGAAGTGATGATTATAGCTAAATGTTGGGGTAAATGGGATTTGGTTGGATGGGTCAAGAAACCCCATAGCTCCTAATGTTATTGTAGTTCTTTCAGTCTGTTTCAAAATAAAAGTAACCCCAATAATTCCTCTAAAACGACCAAAATTTTCTTCATTGGCATCTGCAATAATCGAGACATTAAATATGACAGGTTTTTTAAATAAAGTTGAAAAGTATGTCGAACTCAAAGCTGTAGAAAAATTATGAAAACTGATAATACCATTGCGTCCAAAGAATGGTGAAGATGAAGGGTTTTCAATATTTTCAAACTCAAACTCACTAAATTGATAAAATAGTGAAGCAGTAAAACTCCATTTTTTCGTTTTATAAACTGGAATGTTCGCTGAAGCCATAAAATTTCGCTGATTTATAATATCACCTTCTTGAAAATCTTGGTCAAATAACTCGGAACTGAAACTTCTATCCAGACTTTGGTTGTATTCAAAATTGAAGAGCCTGGTTTCTGGAAATTTTTCTTTGACACTTTGTACTGCTTTTTGTTGCAATGCGTCTTGAGAATCTTGAGCTATGGCATAGCTTGAAACAAGAACTAACAATATTATTATGCTTATTTTTTTCATGAAATTCTATATTTATTGTATTTGAAATATTTTTTGGGCTAATTATGAGTGTTGATATTTAATTCCCTTAATCAAAAGATAAAGAGGGAAGATGACTTCTCCTAAGAAGGTGAATTCGCTAAATGTGATTTTAAATTGAGGGAGAAGAATTAACGTGAAAGAATCGACAACATAGCCTGCACATCCTATCATTAAAAGAACACCAATAAATCTTGGCATATAACCAGATTTATAGACTAAATATCCTAATGGAAAAAGCCAAAGTCCCCAAAACACTTGGGCGATTATGATGCCTTGGTGATGTAAATTCAGAAATACTGAAATAAGCTGTTGCGATTCATTTGCCTGATCTAATAAATGTAATACAGCTAAATTGTTAATCTCATTTAAGAATGCTATTGGTACCGCTAATAATGAAAATATGACCATTAGAGAAGCCATCCCTTTATCAAAAGGCTTAAATATTTTAAATAATAGTAGGACTAGAATAATATTTATGAGTTGCACTACTAATGCACTTATAATACTCCATCTAAACAAGGTTTCATTTTCAATAATATTGCTAATTGTTGCTGAAATATTATCAGTTACAATTAGACTTGATGGAACGTATATAATTCCAAATACTCCTAAAGGTACTAACGATAGATAAAGTATACCTGCTAGTTTTGCTCTTCTATTATTTAGACTATGGTTTGTATTTATAGGTATTGCTTTCATATTCACGGTTAATTTTATTCTGTGATTAAATATGATGCAAATGTATTTTACAAAGCGCGAAATTACTTTCTGAATTTCATTCAGGTTGCACGGAATTATAATTCCGAACAACATTGAAAAGGATAGTAGATGAACCCTTTTTTAAAGATTTATGTATTGCTTAGGCGTTAGTCCGGTTTCTTTCTTAAAAGACGTATTAAAAACCGTTCTAGAATTGAAACCACTTTCATAGGCTAAACCTTCAATGGTGAGGTGTGCATTACTTGGGTTTTTAGCCTTCAATTTAAATGCTTCAATTCTGTAAGTATTGATGAATTCGTTGTAGTTTTTACCGATATTATTGTTGAGTAACCAAGATAGTTGATTCGGGTGAATTTCAATCTGACTCGCTAACTCTCGTAAAGATAAATCAGGATTTAAAAAAGGCTCTTTTTCCGAAAGATGTGCTAACAGTTTAGCTGTATATTCCGCTGCTTTCTTAGTGTTGAGTAGCACAATCTTTTGCTTGGCTGACGCTTCCGTTTGATCGGTTTGAAATATTGTTTTCTGAAACGCATTATACCTTGGGTCATTTTTTATCCTATAAATCAAAGGGTCAGCATATCGCAAAAGAAGTAAAGGAGAATTATTTTCGATAGCTTCTGCTACCCATTCAAAGGCTTTGTCATTGTTTCCGTTAGCTGCATACATCATATATAGGTAAGAATCTGCCGTAAAACCGTTTTCCCCTTTTGACTGCGTGATTAGTTTTTCTAAATAGATGGAGGCGTTAACATGATCCTTCTTTAAGGCATAAGCCAATCCAATAATCCCAGTTTTATCTCCTTCGATGACAACCTCTGCAGGGATGTTATCAAAATAATTAATGACCTCATCGTATCTGCCTAACTTGAGAAGGCATAATGCTTTAACAGAATGTGCAGGAATATTTTTATCATTAACGGCTAAACATTGATCCAATAGATCTAAAGATTCAACATACTCCTCAATCATATAATGAAAATAAGCCTTAAAAAATTGTGTTTCTTCAGAAAGCGGATTTATGCTCAAAGCAATTTCAAGATGATGTCGTGATTTTTTCTTTTCGCCAGCAAGAATGTATAGAAAAGACATGAATTGCTGTGCTTCAGCATTATTAGGGTTAATCCTAATCGCTGTTTTCATTTCTCTTAGTGATTTACTATAATCACATTCAATAAAAAACGCTTGATTTGACAATTGATAATGTACACCAGAAGATTGCCCATTTAGCGCTAGCGCTCGGCTCGTATGTTTATTTGTTTTTTCCCAAGCGGCTTCAAATGGAATAAATGTAATTGTACCTAGAAAGCTATAACATCCTGCCAAGCCTAGATGAGCTTCTGCATATTTTGGGTCTAATTCTAAGGCTTTGTCATATAATGAGATGGCCATTTTTACATCTTCAGGGTTCCATTTGTTTTCGTGAAATTTTGCTTTTAAGCAATAGCCATAGGCATTAATATTCTCCGTTTGTTTGGTTACTAATGTTTCATCGATTTCTAAATGACCAAAATGCTCTCTTAATTTGTCAGCTATTAATAAACTAACTTCATCTTGTATTTCGAAAATATTTTCTAATTTTCTATCCCAAGTGTCTGACCAAAAATGGAAGTCGTCCTTCACTTGAATAAGTTGTGCTGTTATCCTAATAAAATCATTAGATAATCGGACACTTCCTTCTAAAATGGCTGAAACTCCAAGTTTTTGTCCTATTTCATTGATGGGTAGATTCTTACCCTTAAAAAAGAAAGACGAGGTACGAGAGGTTACTTTTAAATTTTGAATTTTAGCTAGTGCGTTCATAATTTCTTCTGTAATACCGTCGCTAAAATATTCATTGTCTTTGCTGTCACTCATATTGACAAAGGGTAAAACAGCAATCGTATTATTTACAGGTTTCTGTTTGTCTTTTATATCTGAGATAGCTGGCACCTTGATGCCTTTATTTGAAATTGCAAACACTTCGGCAGGAATGGCTATATTTTTTAGCTCAAAAGCACCTAAAGATATTGTCGAAATAGTCTCGTGATTTTTTAGTTCATCATTTATTTTTTTAGACAAAAGAATGCTGCCTTCTACTCCCAAACTCTCAATCCGAGAGGCAAAATTTACTGCATCTCCATAAACCTCTGTATCATCAAAAACGATATCTCCTAAATGTAGTCCTATTCTCAATGGTACTGAATCCCCTTGCTGTAAAAGGCGTTGTATTACTATAGCACAATTCACCGCTTCAATAGCACTTTTAAAAATACTTAAAGTACCATCACCGTAATATTGAATAATATCTCCTTTGAACGTATTGTGTGATTTTTGGAAAACTTCACGATGCCTAGCTCTAGATTTAGCTGCAAAGTTTTCATTAGTCTGCATCAAAACTGTATACCCAATGATATCGGTAAACATAATTACAGCAAGTTGACGCCCTTTCCTATCTTTCATTCAAAGTTTAAACTTTATATCTTAACTTATTATAACACCAATTGTGCAAACGAGTTAATTTTAATATGCGACACGAAGTTAACAAAAAAAAAAGCGAACAATTATTTCTGTTTTTGTTTAAACAAGGAATTCAAGAAATTAATTGTGTGTATTTCTAAACTAATTTTTGATTTTTCACAAAACACTAATTAATATAATCCCTTTCCACACAGATTTCACTACTCTCCTACGTCGTTTCGTAAAAAGCGTATTTACGCGCCCTCTCCTAATTGAGAAATAGGAGCTCGTGAACCCTGAAGGCTGTCATTATATTTTTAAATAAAAAATTAGACGTGAAAAAAATAAAAGAAAAATTAGCTCTTGCGAATCGATTTTAACAAAGCAAAGTTACATCACGCAGCACATTATACTACAAAATCTAATGTAGTTTAATAATACATCCTAAAATCAAGAAGTTTACAGGCAGTATAATGTCTTTGATGCAACTCTTCTACAACATCTAACATATTATCATCATCTTTAAATAAGTTAAAGAAGGCCTTGTCAAGATTTGAGCTGGTGATTCCATTACTTGCATTACCGTAGCCAGAAATACCTTTTGCGCCCGTAATATCCAAAAAATATTGTGCTTCTTCTTGGTCTAAATCTAGCACTTTTGCATTTGAAAAGTGTAACATCTTTCCTTGTAATCTTCCTTCAAAAATTTCTGCAATTTCTTGTAGACTATAATAGTAGTCATTTAAACAAATGCTATTTGCTTCGCCTTTTATCACCAGGTAGATGACTTCATAGTCTTTAAAATGATGATCATCCAAGACCAATGCATTTAAACTATCTTCTAGCCCTTCAATGGTGTCGCATGTTTTATAAATACTGGCTACTCCATATTGGACGGTCAATTGTTCTAGACTTTTTTGTGCTTCGGTAACGGCGTCCGTTTCTATATCTTGAACTGCTTCTAAACAATAAATGAAATAATCTGCATCTATAGGTTGTGCTTGGGGTAATTGCTGTCTTTTCTCTAACAAATTTTAAAATTTATGCTATGGTATTAAATACAAAATTAATATAACTCTTTTATTCTTTTCAGCGATATGTTATAAAGTATATGGAATCTATAAACAATTTTGAAAGTTTGCATCCCTAGGTCCTAATTAATTTAAAAGAATAGTATTAAACGAGACTATAAGTATCCATGCTATATACATTACCACTTCGCTCCTATCCTGCGTCAAGCTAAAGAACGCCTGGGGCAAAGAGAATTGCTTTGATATTCAAATAAATTTTTAGAAAGAAAAAAATTAGAAATAATGGTAGTTGTTTTATCTTTTCCTGTAACGCCATTACGAACTGCAAGACAATATAGAACAACCTACTTTATCTCGTGCCCACTCGGGGCGTTTGGCAAACCATTTTTCATGTTCAGGTTGCGTATTCTTTAGTAAATTCTAATAGCTTAAATACCTGACTTAACAGGAGATGTAGTCGTACTCATATCTCGCACGCATATATATGTTCCGTCTCGTTTCTGGAAAAAGGACATGTAATTTCCATTATCCTTTTCGTTACCAGAAGCATCGAATTCGGTCCAAGAACCAATCTCAACCGCAGTATCCCCTTCAGCATAAAGGTCTACAATTTTATATACATTATAATTTCCAGTCGTATCTTTTGCAATACCATTTGCAATATTGTCTCTGATGGCTTTCTTACCAGAAAGAGGTTCTCTGTTTCGGCTATAACTCATAGCGTCGTCGCTGTAATACGCAGCTACTGCATCAGCGTCTTTTGCTTTTTCACCTGCTGCAAAGGCATCTTCCATTGCTTGGATTTCAATCTTGACCTTTTCCATATCTAAGACTTCCTCTTTTTCTAAAGTTTCACCGGCAGTAAAAACGAAATCACAGGCGGTAAAAACGAAAGCCGTAAATATTAAAAACCCAAATAATTTAATGTTTTTTATCATAATAATTAAGTATTAGTTAGGTTCTAAATATACAAATTAAGTGCAGGTATAATGAGATTAATTGTCTTTTTTATTTATTTAAATGGCCAAAACCTTTTTATAACAACTTGTATGTAAGCACCTAAAGTGATTTCCATACTTAATTTTCGCATAAATAATTAGTTGTCTTTAAGTCATAATAAAACGAAATAACAACCTTGCAAATAATCGCCAGCTTAGTTATTAAAAAACGTTACCATACATTAAAAAAAAAACGTGAGAAAAGTATATCGACAAATAACTGATTTACAAAAAAAAATAAAAACGAAAGCACAACAAATGACTGAGTTGAAACCCAAGTCCTTTTACAAGGGATATAAATATTTTAAATGGTGCTTTGTATTTTATTTAACCCTAGTAAACTTCTATTAATCCTAATAAAACTTCATTTAAACGGTTTCAATTAAATATAAAGCGCAGATAATATTACTTTTATAGTACAAATGAAAAAATAAAATTATTTAGAGAAACTATTTATTATATTTATTGGGTTCAATTTACATTATTACTTTTATTAAATAGTTTTTTAGAAAATTTAGGCTCCCCAGAAAAATGGAATTATATTGTTCCTAACGCTCCATACTATGTTAAAACAGTTAATAAAACAAAATAATATAACAATTCACGGCATCAGCAGCAAAGTTATGTTCTTTGTTCACGGATATGGATGTGATCAAAATATGTGGAGATTTATTACTCCTCATTTCGAAGACACTTACAAAATAGTTCTTATAGACCTTGTTGGCTCAGGAAAATCGGATGAAAATGCATATAATTATGACAAATACAATTCGCTTGAAGGTCATGCAGATGATATAATCAATATTTGTGATGCTCTAAATTTACAAGACGTTTGTATTGTTGCGCATTCTGTGAGCGCTATGATAGCTACACTTGCAGCTTTAAAAAGACCAGCGCTCTTTAAAAAAATAATTATGATTGGTCCATCTCCACGATATATTAATGGTGATGGTTATTTTGGTGGGTTTTCTCAAAACGATATTGATGATCTTATGGAGACTATGGATTCTAATTATTTAGGCTGGTCAAGTGCAATGGCACCGGTTATTATGGGCAATGCTGATAGACCAGAGTTAGCAGCAGAGTTAGAAGAAAGCTTTTGCCAAAACAATCCTGAAATAGCAAGGCATTTTGCAAAAGTCACTTTTCTAGGAGATAATAGGAGTGATCTTAAAAAACTTACAACTGATACTCTTATAATACAATCTAAAACTGACGCTATTGCGTCCATTAAAATAGGACGGTTTGTGCGTGATAATATATCTAATAGTAAACTTGTAATATTAGAAACAACTGGGCATTGTCCACACCTTAGCGCACCTAATCAAACGATTGAGGCTATAAAACAATATTTAATATAGTTGGTTATAAAACCAGAACAGCTAATGAATTATAATGTAGATTATAAAGAACTTTATAACAACTTTGCTAGTGGTAATTTTTGTTCATTACCCAACGGCACTATCGTTCATTCCAATGAAAAGTTTTTAGATCTAACAAACTATACTCGAGAAGAAGTATTAGGCAAAAAAAAGTTTACAGATTTTCTTTCTCTTGGAGGAAAAATATATTTTGAAAATATTTATTCTCCAGCATTAAAGCTAAGTGGAACTATAGAAGAAATAAATTTTAATTTTATAAAAAAAGATGGTACTAAATTCCCTGTTCTCATTAACTCAGTGGAAGTAAAAGATAAAGAGGGGCTTCACTTATTTACTCAGTCTGCAGTATTCAATATTTCTCAAAGGAAAAAATATGAGCAAGAACTTTTAATAGCTAAAAGAAAAGCGAATGATCTTTCTAATGAATTGATAGATGTAAATAAAGAATTACTAAGTCGTGCCGAATTAATTTTAAAACAAAAATTACAATTAGAGGAATTCAACCGGCATTTAGAAAATAAGAATAGACAACTTTCAAGTTTTGCGCATATTGCATCTCATAATTTAAGATCGCCTGTTAGTAACCTTGTGGCGTTAAAGGATTTCTATAAAGAAAGTACAGATTTAGAAGATAAGTCTATGCTATTCTCCAAAGTAGAAATAGTTATAGGTCATCTTAATGAAACATTGGGTGAATTAATCGAATCGGTAAAAATACAAGGGAATAAAGACATTAAACATGATCCTATTATTTTTAATTCCGTTTTTGATAAAACACTAGCCATTTTAGATAATCAAATATTGGATTTAAAAGCAGTAGTAACCTCAGACTTTTCTGAAGCTCCTAACATCGAATATCCAAAACTTTACATGGAAAGTATTATGCTAAACCTGTTGTCCAATTCCATTAGATATAGTTCACCTGATCGTATTACGAAGATTCATTTCTGCACAGCTGTTAATAACAATGAAATAATCCTTATTGCTAAAGACAACGGATTAGGAATAGATTTACGAAAACATGGGCATAAACTTTTCGGACTAAATAACACATTCCATAGGCATCCAGACGCTAAAGGAGTTGGGCTTTTTATGACTAAAACCCAAATAGAAGCAATAGGTGGTTCTATAACTGTAGAAAGCGAGGTAGATAAAGGAACTACTTTCAAAATAATTTTAAAGAAAAATATGTGATGATAAGAAAACTACCTTTTATCGGTATAATAGATGATGATAAAATTTATCAATTCACGTTAATGAGGATTATTAACGATAATAAACAAGCAGAAAAGATTATTACTTTTTCGGATGGGGAAAAAGCAATTCACTATCTTACTGATAATAAATCGACTAATGAAAATATTCCAGATATTATATTTCTTGATGTCAATATGCCAATCATGGATGGATGGCAGTTCATAGACGAATATGCCAGTATAAAAACTGAAATTAAAAAAAAGATAGTCATCTTTATGTTAAGTTCTTCAGTTAATCCTATCGATATCGAAAGAGCAAGTAAAATAAATGAAATTTCTGACTACATAATAAAACCTATGAAATTAGAGGAGGTGAAAATGTTTTTTGATAATTTTTAAAATTTGTTTTTTTGTTTTGAATCTCGGCAAATAAAAAAATCTAGTATTAATAAAAAAGCATAAAATAAAACTCATATATTTCACTAGAAGCATTTCCACACGCATTGTGTTTCCCTACGAACTAGGTTGTGGCATAAAAAGCGTATTTATTCACAAGATTAATATTGTTTTAGAGGATTTTAGGTATCTCCTTCGATGATGTGATTAACATTATAAAAGAAAAATTTAGGTTTAATTTTTTCAAGAACTTTAATATCAACTTTCGATTTTGACCAAAGCTCAGGTTCTATAACGCCGGGCATTTTAGCACTTTTTAGTAGTTATAATCCGTCATTATGTAAAGTCACTTTGTAAACTGTTTTTCGTGCGATCTATGGGAAATCCTTTTTAACTCCTCAATGAATTCAGATGCGTCTGGACCTAAAGTTTCATTCTCAGAAAGCACTTCAAATGTTTCATGCATTCCAAAAAAATACTTTGTGTCTGAGTTAATCCAAATTTGGAAATACCAAATTCATATAATGCCGTTAAATCAAACTCAGGCTTACTGGAAAGTTTGTGAACGCCCATCTTCTTTCATTTGTGCTTTAACTTCTTTTATTATATATGGCAATGATTTTGAACCAATTCCACTTTCAAGACTGGCTATAAGTTTTGTTTTGGATGTTCGTTAATGAAGAATCATTCTTAAGGTACTTAGAATTCATAAAATTATTAGCATTATCCTTTTGCCTATTTTGTTTAAATTTCAATAAACTAATTAGCTGTCAATTGCCCCTAAAACTCGATTCATAAATTCATTATATGCTTCTTTCTTGGGAGTACCCCTTTTAATAGATTTGCTTACCTCAATAGCTCCATACATATTTGATATTAACTCTCCAATAACATTTATTTCTTCCTCTTTTAAGGATGAAGCTTCTGATAAATCCTCGAGCGTTTCAATAGTTTCAATAACAAAATCTTCATCGTTATTTTCAATAAATTGTGCTAGGTGCTTTATAACTGGTAACCTCATAATTTCGTGTCTTCGATAAATCCTTTAAGAACTTCGAATTTATTTGTTTGTATTTGGGTTTTAAAAGTTCCGTTTTCGAAAGATGCAAAAGTAGGCAGATTGTCAACGGTTGCCATTTTTCTGCTTTTAGGAAACTTTTCAGCATCAACTATAATGAAAACTGTATCTAGGTTTTCAGTAGCTAATTTTTTAAATTTTGGCTTCATTATTCGGCAATTACCACACCAGCCCGCAGAATATTGTACAACTACTTTTTTATTAGTTTCAACGACTAGGCTTAGATTGTCTTCGGTTAATTCTTGAATCATCTTTTATTTTTTCTAATATTTTAAGAAAGCGATTAAACAAGTAACCGCTAACTTAAAATGATTTTTTACTATTTATTTTATTGTCATTAGTAAAATTTAGTTGACAAGTGCAGCTAGATAGGTTGCGGTATCTTTTGCGTTGGGTTTCATTGCATCTTTACCTTCTTCCCAGTTTGCAGGACATACTTCGCCTTTTTCTTGCACGTGTGTATATGCGTCTATTAAACGTAAAAACTCACTCACATTGCGTCCTAATGGCATATGATTAACACTTTCGTGCACTACAGTACCTTCTTCATCTATGATGTACGTAGCTCTATATGTTACATTATCACCTTCTACTTGTAGTTTACCTGTTAGTTCATCATAAGATTTTTCTGTAATATCTAAAATATCTAGTACGCTAGATAAGTTGCGATTACTGTCTGCAATAATTGGATAGGTGACACCTTCAATACCACCATTGTCTTTAGGTGTATTTAACCAAGCAAAATGAACCTCTGCTGTATCGCAAGATGCTCCTATAACTAGGGTATTTCGTTTGTCAAACTCTGGCAGTGCTGCCTGAAATGCATGCAGTTCAGTTGGGCAAACAAAAGTGAAATCTTTTGGGTACCAGAATAAAATAACTTTTTTATTATTTTTCTGTGCTTCTTCAAGTACATTAATCTTAAACGTATCGCCCATATCATTCATAGCGTTTACGTTGATGTTTGGGAATTTTTTTCCTGTGTATGGCATAATAATTTTGTTTTGATAGCTTCACAAAATTATTTGATTTTAGGTTGTGTAAATAAGAAGTTGAATTGTAAAAACCAATAGTGAAATAACAACTTCAAATGGTTCCTGTTTTTTTAATGTATTAGTAAATAATTCAACTATTGTTAATGATTTCACAATAGTTTGCGCTCAATTTTGAGGAATTATTCATCTGCATTTATATTTGTTAGTAGCCTTTTATAAATTTACTTAGGTAAGCACTTATTTAATCACATTAGCTTCTATTTAATTCTTCCTGTTTTGCTGGCACAACGTAGGTGTCAAAATACCAAGAGGACCATTTTTCCAGAGATAAAAAAATAACCAGTCCTAAAACGATAATTATAATACCTACTAAAATTAGATTCTTTTTTTTTCGTTTTGAATCTATAGAACATTGATTTTGTTTTGTTCTAAAGCGATAAATACCAAAAGCTCCAATTGCTATGGCAAAGCCTCTTAAAACCCAACCACCAACCCCAACTGAGCCGTCACTGTTATAAAAGAAATCTGCAAATGAAATAGCATACGCACCACCCATTAGCCCAAACATAAAAAGCACGGCTGGTGCAACACAACATAAGATTCCTGCTATGCCTGCAGATGAGGCAAATTTCAATGCCCATTTAAATACACTTGGATTTTTATTTTCTGAATTTTCGATAATGAATGTTTTTATATCAATTAAAATTTCACTTTAATACAATCTCTTTTTATACAAATCACCACCCAAAACTAATGCAGCCGATATAATCAAAACGTTTTTGATGATGTACTGCCCCTCTAAAGTTAAAAGTAGCGGATTGCCATTCTGGAAGGTAACATCTGGTAAAAAAAACAGTGGCATAAACGTACCTACCATTTGCAAAAATAACAAGCCGATGGCAATTCTGCATGTTTTTTTAAATAAGAAAAAAATACCTATACAAATTTCCCAATATCCAATAATATGCAACCAAACATCAGGTTTTCCAAAAGGCAACCAAGAAACGGTTTCTTTTAATAAACCTTCGGCAGGCGACAAACCAAGCGGTTTTAGCGCCCCAAACCAAACAAAAATAATTGCCAACGAAAACTTTAAAGCAGGTTTGCCAAATTTTCGCATCGTTTTGCTTAGTGAATTATCTATTACATTAAATGATTTTATGCTCATAAAAGTTATGTTTTAATACAATTTGCTCTAATAACATTCCTTTAAAGTCTGTTATTTCATTTTTGCCATTGACTATAGCATCAAGTTCTTTTGAAAGTGGTTTTGTAAGCTTCCCCTAAATAGAACTGTTTAGTTTTCCAAAATTACATTAAATTTATTGTTTTCAATTCTTTAAAACAGTGTCTTAAAGCAAAAGAGAGCGACTTTGGAGATCCACGAATACCCCTAAAATAGTATTGCTTAAGCTAAGTAAAAAAATATAGACGTGCATATAATTTTGGGAACAATTAAGGCTCATTTCACTATATTTTAGACTGCTTAGCGTTAAAAAAATATCTTGTAGACATTTATAGCTAAATACTATTTGGAGCTAGCCTCTAGTAAAGTATTGTATCTAAATCCAATCATCCACTTGATAATTACATTTGTATATCCTAAAGCCTGTGCGCTCCAATCCCCTATTGTTCAGATTAAATTTTAGGAGGTCGTATTGCCTTCACATCATTTGTGTAAATATGTGCTATTTCTATTTTATATATAACCATAAAACTATGCTTTTAGTTTACCAACCATTTTTCTTTAATTAAATATAATTTTGTATTATTATTCTTTAACATTGAGATAGACAACAAAACATTAATAACAGGGATAATATTCGAAATAACAACTCTAGTAACGAATTAGATAAAACTGACGAACAGATAATTAGACTCTTACAAAAAAATGCTCGATTATCTAATAAGCAAATTGCTGCAGAAGTTGGTATTGAAGAATCTACCTGCTCTCAGAGGATGCGGAAGTTACAGCGGAAAAAAATATTCTTCGGAATTCATACTTTTGTTGATTCTTCAAAACTTGGTACTAATATAGAAGCACTGGTTGCCATAAAATTAACTAAAAACATAAAAGATCAAGTGGAAGATTTTAAAAACTCAATGTCTTTGTTACCGAAGGTTGTTAATATTTACCCCTTAGCTGGTCAAATAGATTTTCTGCTTTACATTGCAGTAAGAGATAAAAATCATCTAAGAGATTTTGTAATGGATAATTACTAGTTAAAAAAATAAATTGTGCCTACATTTTTAATTTAAATCAATCAATTTTGGTTTCAGACATTTCCTCAATAGCAGACTTGACACCTTCTCTACCTATTCCGCTACTTTTAACTCCACCAAAAGGCATAGCATCTATTCTATAATCTGTGGAATCATTACATCAGTGCACCAGTACAATCTAGTTCATTAATTGCTTTATGTGCATTATTAATATCATTAGTGAAAATTGCAGTATGTAAACCAAAAGGTGATTTATTACAGCATACTATAGCTTGATCTAAGTTTTTTACTTTTGAAATAGTTGCCAAAGGTCCAAAAACTTCTTTGCAATTGGCGATATCATTCTTACCGTGAGCCTCCAAAATGGTTGGTACATAACAATTTCCAATTGTTTTTCCTCCACTAATTATTTTTGCTCCCTGCTCTATGCTTTCGGCAACAAAAAGATCAATATGATGAATGGACTCTTTACTTATAATAGGTCCAATATCTATATCTTCTGATAATGGTGAACCAATTCTTAACGTAGAAGTTAATTGAGAAAATTTATTTAAAATGAATCGCAAATAGTCTCTTCTACAAAATTCGTTTTACACCAACACAATTTTGGCCACTTGCATAGAATGCTGCTGAAACGCAATATTGAACCGCTTCTTCTAAATCAGCATCAGATAGCACTATAACAAGTGAATTTGAACCAAGTTCCATCACTAACTTTTTTAGTTCTGCTTTTCTCTGTATAGCTTTTGCAGCTTCTAAGCCTCCAGTAAAACTTATCAATCTTATTTAATCATCGCGAATGAGAGCGTCACCAAAGTATTCTGGAGAACCTGTAATTATGCTTAACATTTCTTTTAATAGTCCAGAATCAAAAAGAATTTCTCCAAACTTAATGACCACTACCGGTGTATCATCACTCGGTTTTAATATAACTGGATTTCCTGCAGCAATTGCAGGTCCCAACTTGTGACGAACCAAGTTTAAAGGATCATTAAATGGGGTAATGGCAACAACAATACCAATCGGGACTTTGTTTGCGTACCCAACCATATCTTCTGAACCTGGAACAGCGTTAAACGGAATTGTTGCGCCAATTATTCTTCCTACTTCTTCTGCAGAAAGTTGCATCGTATTCAAAGCCCTAGTGACTTCTTTTCTTGCCTGAATAATTGTTTTAATTCCTTTGACTCGAAGATTCAGGCTTTAATGAGATCTAATTTTATCAGTTGTAATATGCTAGCACTACTAGTATTTGAATGTCTTTTTCTTTTGTATGCCTCCTAAATTCAGGGTGCAAAACAGCAGTATTTTAAGCATTTTTAAGAATAGATTTTTTAGTATTCAATAAAACTATTAAATTTGTGTACAATACTTTAGGAGTAACTATAATTATGTATAGTTTGAGAAACATCCTTAGAACCTGATTTGATTCATATCAACGTAGGGAAAAGTTTACAGTTGGTTTTACTACCCTTAGTGCTACAAAACTGCTCCTTTTCAATTCTCAATTCTTTTATCGTTTTTACCATTAACAAGGAAGCACCCTGCTTTTTTATTAAATAAAGGAACCTGTGATAAACATAAAAGTAAATAAAACGAGACACCAATTTCAACGCCATAGTTCTCTAGAATTTATACTCAATGTGATGGATATTTCAATTAATGGAATAGCCGTTGCCATCAATCAAAATATTATATCTAAGGTAGATTGGAGCACAACAACCCTTGCCGAGGGCGATCAAATAGATATCGTAACAGCAACACAAGGCGGTTAGTTATTTTAAGCACATACAAATAGTACGAATCCAGAATAGTAGTAACCAGTAAAACATGCTAAGAAAATGAAAAACAAAGATACTGCACCAAAGCAAGACGGAATTACAAGACAACCGTTTCCTAATTCTACAAAGGTCTATGTAGCAGGAAAAATTTACCCACAAATTAAAGTGGCAATGCGTGAAATTGCGTTAAGCGATACCAAAGATTCGTTGACCAAAAAGAAAACCAGTAACGAGCCTATTACCGTATACGATACTTCTGGTCCTTACACAGATGCTAATAAAGAAATTAATGTTCATTTAGGAATTGAAAGAATTCGGGAACAGTGGGTTTTAGATAGAAACGACACAGAACAGTTAGCCGAATTTTCTTCTAAATATTGTAACGAGCGTCTAAACGATAAAAGTTTAGATCATATGCGTTTTTCTTTATTGAAAAAGCCCCAACGCGCTAAAAAAGGAAAAAATGTAACGCAACTGCACTACGCTAAAAAGGGAATCATTACTCCAGAAATGGAATACATCGCTATTCGAGAAAACCAACGAATTGACGAAATGACCATGATAAAAAAACAACATAAAGGGGAACATTTTGGCGCTTCTATTCCAGATAAAATTACACCAGAATTTGTGCGTTCAGAGGTTGCGAGAGGTCGCGCAGTTATCCCGTCAAACATCAATCATCCAGAAGCAGAACCTATGATTTTAGGGCGAAATTTCTTGGTGAAAATAAATGCAAATATTGGTAATTCTGCGGTAACATCTTCTATAGAAGAGGAAGTAGAAAAAGCAGTTTGGGCCTGTCGCTGGGGAGCAGATAATATCATGGATTTATCTACTGGAGAAAATATTCACGAAACGCGTGAGTGGATCGTCCGTAATTCTCCAGTCCCAATTGGTACCGTGCCAATTTACCAAGCTTTAGAAAAAGTAAACGGAGTTGCAGAAGATTTAACGTGGGAGATTTTCCGTGACACCTTAATTGAACAAGCAGAACAAGGCGTCGATTATTTCACCATTCATGCAGGCGTTTTGTTACGTTACATTCCAATGACAGCAAATCGCGTTACAGGCATCGTTTCTCGAGGGGGTTCTATCATGGCAAAATGGTGTTTAGCACATCATAAAGAAAGCTTTTTATTCACACATTTCGAGGATATTTGTGACATCCTAAAACAGTACGATGTGTCTTTTTCTTTAGGGGACGGCTTGCGTCCAGGTTCTATTGCAGATGCAAATGATGAAGCCCAGTTTGCAGAGTTAGAAACGTTGGGCCAATTAACTCAAATTGCTCGTAAGCACGAAGTACAGTGTTTTATAGAAGGTCCAGGACACGTGCCAATGCACATGATCAAAGAGAATATGGAAAGACAAATTGAGGTTTGTGACGAAGCACCTTTTTACACATTAGGACCTTTAACCACAGATATCGCACCGGGTTATGACCATATTACTTCAGGTATTGGCGCAGCAATGATTGGTTGGTTTGGTTGCGCAATGTTATGTTATGTAACCCCAAAGGAGCACTTAGGCTTGCCTAATAAAGAAGATGTTCGTGTGGGAGTTGTTACCTATAAATTGGCTGCCCACGCTGCCGATCTAGCAAAAGGACATCCCGGTTCTCAGCACAGAGATAACGCGTTAAGTCTGGCTCGTTTTGAATTCCGCTGGTTGGATCAATTCAATTTAGGACTAGATCCGGAGCGTGCGTTAGAGTATCACGATGAAACCTTACCTGCTGATGGTGCAAAAGTGGCACATTTTTGTTCTATGTGTGGCCCAAAATTCTGTTCTATGAAAATTTCTCAAGAAGTTAGAGATTTTGCAGCCAAAAACGACATCGTGGATAATGAGGTCATTGCAAAAGGTTTTGTAGAAAAATCGAAAGAGTTTAAGCACAAAGGGTCTAAAATATATTTGTAAGATAATGAGGGAGTTCCCACGCCAAAAAAAAGGCGTGGGCGGGCTTTCCGTTATATCTTTTGCTGAAAAAGCAAAAGGATGCCACTACAATCCCTAACTCAAAAAAAAGAGGTAGTGTCATTACCAATAGAACACGATGAAATAATCTCTTAAGCAAAATCACAGCACCATGATACTACTTATAGCACCAGAAAACGATCTCCCAAAAGAAATTGAAATACTGCACCAGTTGTTTGAAGAAGGTTTAGGGGTGTATCATTTTAGAAAGCCACAAAAAAACTACGAACAACACGTGGCCTATCTAAACCTTATAGATAAAAAATATCATGACCGTATTGTGGTGCATTATTATCACGAACTAGTCAATGATTTTAATCTAAAAGGGGTTCATTTTAAAGAACAAAAAAGAATAGCTCATATCGATAATCCCGGAGCCTATTTTAAGAACCTAAACATGTTTGGTAAAACGATAAGTTCCTCCTTTCATGAACCTGAAATACTAGAAAGTTGCGAATTCGAATTCGATTATCATATACTGAGTCCTGTGTTCTCATCCATCTCTAAACAAGGATATCAAGGCAGGGGTTTTAAGGTCAATCATATTGATAAAATAATTATTGGAGTGGGCGGAATTAGTTTAGAAAACGTGGAAGAAACTTTAAAACTTGGTTTTAATGGAATTGGTGTTTTAGGGGATGTTTGGAATGCTGAAGACCCAATAGCGCGTTTTAAAAGTATCAAAAAGAAGTTTGAGTTATTAAATTAATGGTTCACCCGAGTGATTTTTATAAAGAAATAATGGAATAAAATATATGAAAAACACACTTCTAAATGCCTTATTTTGGTTAATTAACAAGTAAATAGATTTGTGTGTCGATTGGAAGAGACAGATCAAAACAAAGAATTAAAATAGTGAAAGAACATAACTATATACTATCCATAGCAGGTTTAGACCCATCAAGTGACGCAGGTATTACTTCAGATATTAAAACATTTAAAGCCCATAACTTATACGGATTATCAGTTTGTACGGCAGTTACAGTTCAAAATGATATAGCGTTTAAGAACTGTGTTTGGATAAAGAAAAAAGTAATCTTAAATCAAATAGAAATACTTTTTAAATGCTTTCCAATTTCCGTAGTAAAAATAGGGGTCATAGAATCTTGGCATGGTTTACTAGAAGTAATTAAAACACAGTTTTTAAATTCTAATTCCTCTTTATAAGGGTCTCATAATTATCAGAACTAATGATTGGCAAATTACACTATATTACAAAAGGCGAATTGCCCGAAGACCATATAAAAAATCTGCAAAAAGCTTGCGCCTCTGGTGTTGATTGGGTGCAATTGCGCATAAAAAACAGCGATCCTAAACAGATTTTAGAGGCGGCTAAGAAAGCGAGAACCATTACAGCGCGTTTTCAAGCAAAATTAATTATAAATGATTATTATAAAATAGCAAAAGAAGTAAAAGCAGACGGGGTTCATTTAGGAGCAACCGATGCGTGTCCTATAGTTGTTCGCAACTATTTAGGAAAATCTTTTATTATAGGAGGCACTGCAAATACGCTGGAAGATTGCAAGAATTTACTAGCCAAAAAAGTAGATTATATTGGTTTAGGTCCTTATCAATTTACAAAAACAAAAAAGAGCTTAAGTCCGATTTTAGGACTAGCAGGTTACAAAAATTTATTAGAAAAACTTCAAACCGACATCCCAATAATAGCCATTGGAGGTATTACTTTGGATAAGGTTTCGGAAATTATGGAAACAGGCATTTATGGCGTTGCAGTTTCTGGAGCAATAACAAAAGATGGTACTAGTATTCCAATGTTCCATAAAATTTTAAAGACCCAAAAACTCACTAGAACAAGTATTAAAAAAGAGACCATAAATAGTTTTAAAAAGAAAAAATGAACGATATATTAAAAATAGCAGACAAAGAATTTACCTCTCGTTTATTCACAGGAACTGGAAAGTTTAGTACTTCAAAATTAATGCAAGACGCATTATTGGCATCAGAAAGTGAGTTGGTCACGGTTGCTTTAAAAAGAGTAAATATTCAAAATAAAGAAGATGATATTTTAACACACTTAAATCATAGTCATATTAATTTATTGCCAAATACATCTGGAGTTAGAACCGCTAAAGAAGCGGTTTTTGCTGCCCAATTAGCACGTGAAGCTTTAGAAACCAATTGGATTAAATTAGAAATTCATCCAGATCCAAAATACTTATTACCAGACCCAATAGAGACACTTAAGGCAGCTAAGGAATTGGTCAAATTAGGCTTCGTCGTTATGCCTTACATTCACGCTGATCCTGTTTTATGTAAAAGACTTGAAGATGTAGGTTCGCAGTGTGTAATGCCATTAGGCGCGCCAATTGGTACAAATAAAGGCATTAAAACCGTTGATTTTTTAGAGATCATTATAGAACAAAGTAATGTTCCTGTTATTGTAGATGCGGGTATTGGCAGTCCATCGCATGCCGCTTATGCGATGGAATTGGGTGCAGACGCTGTTTTAGTAAACACTGCAATTGCAGTGTCAAAAAACCCAATAATCATGGCAAAAGCCTTTAAAATGGCCGTAGAAGCTGGACGCATGGCTTACAATGCAAAATTAGCATCGGTAAAAAAATATGCGGAAGGAAGTAGCCCTTTAACATCATTTCTTAATTAGATCGTACGAAAAAAATAAAATATTAAAAGCAAAGAAAATGTCATTTAAAAATACTTTTAACACCTACGATTGGGATACTTTAGAAAAAGAGATCTATGGGTATACTACTATTAATGTTAGGGAGGTTCTTGATAAAGAGACCATCAATTTAGAAGATTTTAAAGTTTTAATTTCTCCTGCAGCAGAGCCTTTTATAGAAGAAATGGCACAGCGTAGTGCTGCAATAACAAAAAAACGATTTGGGAATACAATGCAAATGTATATTCCTATGTATTTGTCTAACGAATGTCAAAATATTTGCACCTATTGCGGCTTTAGTCTAACGAATAAAATACCACGTAAAACATTAAATGATAGCGAAATTTTAAAAGAGGTTAGCCTTCTAAAATCCAAAGGATACGATCATATTTTATTAGTTACAGGGGAAGCTAATAAAACCGTTGGTGTTGCTTATTTAAAACACGCCATTGAATTGATTCGAGAACATTTTTCTAATATCAGTATAGAAGTGCAACCGCTAAATCAAGATGAATATAAACAGCTTATCGATGCTGGCCTTTACGCCGTATTGGTGTACCAAGAAACCTATCACAAGGCGACTTACAAAATTCACCATCCTAAAGGTAAAAAGTCAAATTTTGATTATCGCTTAGACACCGCCGATAGATTGGGAAAAGCTGGGATTCACAAAATAGGAATTGGTGCTTTATTCGGCCTAGAAGACTGGCGAGTGGATAGTTTTTATACCGCACTTCATTTAAAATATCTGCAAAAAAAATATTGGAAAACAAAATACTCAATATCTTTCCCTAGACTTAGACCTCACCAAGGTGAAGTTCAGCCAAAAGTTGAAATGACTGATTCTGATTTGGTTCAATTAATTTGTGCTTATAGACTATTAGATGAAGATGTTGAACTATCTATGTCCACTAGAGAAAGTGAAAAATTTAGAGATAATATTATCCAATTAGGAATAACCTCTATTAGTGCTGAATCTAAGACAAACCCGGGTGGTTATGCCGTTGACCCACAATCCCTAGAGCAATTTGAAATTTCGGACGAAAGGAATACCGAAGAAATACAACAAATGATTAAATCTAAAGGGTATGAAGTTGTTTGGAAAGATTGGGACATAACATACTCTAAATGATAATATTATGGAACTTACAAAAGCAGAAAAACAGCAATATACGCGACATCTAATTCTTGAAGAAATTGGTTTAGAAGGCCAATTAAAACTGAAGCGTGCAAAAATATTAGTAATTGGAGCTGGAGGACTTGGTTGTCCTATATTACAGTACCTGTCTGCTGCAGGAGTTGGCAGCATTGGTATCATTGATAATGACGTTGTAGAGCAATCTAATTTGCAACGCCAAATACTCTATACGCATCAAGATATTGGAAAAAACAAAGCAGAATCTGCTTTTAAACATTTACAATTATTAAATCCTTACATCAAGTTTGATGTCTATAAAACAAGGCTTACAAAAGACAATGCCCTTGATTTATTTGAAAAATATGATATTGTTATAGATGGAACGGATAACTTTTCCACTAAATATTTAATTAATGATGCTGCTGTATTGGTTAAAAAACCTGTTGTATTTGGCTCTATTTATAAGTTTGAAGGTCAAGTATCTGTATTTAATTATAAAAATGGTCCAACCTATAGATGCCTGTATCCAACACCTTCCATACCAAGTGACGGCCCTAATTGCTCTGAGATAGGGGTTTTGGGTGTGCTTCCAGGGATTATAGGTGCATTACAAGCGAATGAAGTATTAAAGATTATCTGTCAAATAGGGGATGTTTTATCTGAAAAATTACTGACCTATAACCTCTTAACAATGCAGCAAACACTATTTAATTTTAAAAAGAATGATGCCTTACAAATTAAAGCCTTGGCCAATGATTATGAGTTTGCTTGTGGCCTATCAAAAGATAATTTAGTAATTACACTAAGTGCATTAGAAAACCAAGTTGGAAAGTATAATTTATTAGATGTGCGTGAAGACTCTGAAAGAAAATTATATCATATTGGTGGACAGCACATTCCGCTAGGAGAGCTTGCAAACAGAGTACATGAAATTAATAAGGACAAAGATATCGTCGTTTATTGTAAATCAGGAGTACGCAGTAAAAGGGCCATTGAGATATTAAAAGAAAAAGGCCTTGAGAATACATTGTTACAATTAGAAGGAATGACTTTTTAAATACCATCCAATCCCATTTGTATAGCCACGTTTAATTCTTTTCTTTCCTCACAGATTACTCGTACCTCTTTTATTTAATTAGTAAGGAAGTCGTGAATCGTTAATACCCTTGGCTAGCGACAAATCCCGTGCTTCGGTTTCATTAACATCGCAGCAAAAATATACCAAGAAAAAAATAAAGAATAAGATATAATATACCTCATATTTTCAACAAATCAAGGAACGAAAATTCAAGAACCAATAATATAAAATAGAAATCTTGTGGGTAAAGCTCAAGTTACATAAGGCAATAGTAGTATGGTATATTTTACCAATAGGTTGATCCTAAGTGTGGCGCTATTTGCAGTCCATTGATGCTCTGGAAAAATAAGGAAATCATATCTATTCGTTATAACCTATTCCTAAAATTTGAAACGCTTGTGATTTCAAAATATTCCATTATTAAGGCCCTTTCAATTCTTTTAATCATACTACATTGAGGCTTGTTAAAGATTATAAGTATGAGGGCCTTGTAATGTAATTAGACCAAACGCAAATATAATATTTGTTTTATACTGCTTAGAATGGACAAATTAAGGTACTAAGAATTCACCAGACCAATCAGTATCCATTCTAGAAAACAAAACCCTTAAATGATTAGGACGCTTTAGACGTAAATATTCAATCGTATTGGGTATGAGTTTTACAGGACAGAAATAATTTTCTTTTGATTTGTAAGCTACATCATCCGGGTTTTTTATTGGGGTGCCAGGTGTTCTATTAGTGGTATAATCTTTTCTAGACGACTCCTGTATGGTATGCCAATAAGTTGCAATTTGTTCTTTATCTGTTATTAATTCGGCTTTTCCCACAACCCGTATTTGCAGTAGCTTTTTAGGATTATAAAATAAAGCGCTAAATTCAGAATTATTTTGAAAATCTCTTATTTTTTGAGTTCTGCTATCGGTATAAAATACTAAACTTAAGTCTAACAATGTTTTACGCAACACTACCGTTCGCTGCCTTGGTTTGCCATTTTCATTGGTCGCCAAGGCGAAATAACGAAACGGATGACGTTTTTTTGAATGTCCATTAACAAGTTCTCGTTTGGCTTCTTCTAGGAGTTGATTCTTCAATTTTATTGGTTTAATTAAAACTATTTTATATTAAAATGGCTTAAACATTTTTGTGCTTGAGACGAATTTTAATGGCATTAATGATCAAACAACCACTTAAATAATCTTACGAGATTACAATTTACCTCAATTACCCTAACTTTACAATCAAATTATAATACCACTTGAAAAAAATATTCAAACAACTAGAATTATTTCTAAAAAGCTCCAACTTTGACCGGGGGATTCGGCTTGGGTTTGGGATTACTACCCCCTTTGCTATACTGTATTTTTTAGGGTATTTTGAATATGCTCCAGCGGTTGTCGTCGGTACTTTTTTGAACGCGCCAGGCGATATTCCGGGAAGTATCAAACGCAAGGTCAATGCCATTTTAATCAGTACTGGATTAACGATGGTTGTTACAACCATAATTCTATTTTCAAAGCCTTTCCTGCCACTTCTATTAGTCGCACTTGCAATCATTACGTTTGTTGTGTCGCTGATTTCGGTTTATGGTTTTAGAGGATCTTTGGTATCCTTTTCTGGCTTATTGGCAATGGTATTGGCATTTGCCATTCAAAAAGATACAGGGCAAGAGATTTTGGTTCAGGTTGCCTTAATGGGAGTTGGTGGTCTTTGGTATTTGGTCGTATCCTTTATTTTTCAAAAACTTGCACCTAAAAAAGATCAGAACCAACTATTGTCAGATACGCTTCTGCTTATTGGTGAGTATCTAAAATTAAGATCCAAATTATTAACAAAGAAAACCAAGCGCGACGAACTCCTCAAACAAACCCTCGTTCTTCAATATCAAATTAACGAAAAGCACGAAACACTTCGAGAAACGCTGCTAACAAGACGCAAGCGCTCTGGGCGCACGCATTATGAAGAAAAGCAACTATTGATTTTCCTCTCTTCTATCAATATCTTCGAATTGATAGAAGCAGCACATTTGGATGATGAAATGATCGATAGGATTTTTGGCGTGCGCAAAGAATTTCTAAAAGCTTCCAAAAATCTGAGCAAAATTATGGGCAACCATCTCATACGTTTGTCTGAATTATTAATTCAAAATGATAAAATACCAAATAAAGATATGCTCTTAAATGCATTATCAAAAGCCAACGTATCTATCACAAATTACATCGATGCCGTCAAATTACCTGAGGCGCGCGAAGGTGCTTTGGTATTGAAAAATCTATATGATTATCAAGAGCAACTGCTTCAAGAAATAAGGGCTGTTAGACGTGTAATGGCGAATGTCAAAGATGCATCTAAACCCTCTTTAAAAAGACAAGATTCGAGTCAGTTTTTAACGCTCCAAGAATACAGACTGAATATCCTTGTTCAAAATTTTAGTTTGGACTCCACCATATTTAGACATTCATTGCGCCTTGCCTTGACCATTGTATTTGCGTACCTGTTAGGCTTTCTTTTTGGCATCCAAAACACCTATTGGATTTTACTGACCATTATTGTTATTATGCGCCCCAGCTATGGACTAACAAAAGAGCGTTCAAAAGATCGTATCATTGGCACACTCATAGGCGCTGCTGTTGCCTTTGGTATTGTGCTCTTTACTCAAAATGTAGTGGTCTATGCGGTATTGGCAGTTGTTTCTTTGGTATTGGCATTTTCATTAATTCAGCAGAATTATAAGTCTGCTGCTGCTTTGATCACTATTAGTATCATTTTTGTGTATTCCTTCATTAATCCTGATGCCTTTGAAGTGATTCAATATCGTGTTATCGATACTATTATTGGATCTGTTATTGCTGTCGTTGCTAATTATATACTTTTTCCAACTTGGGAAGCCGATAACCTAAAACAGGTCCTTCTGAACGCCTTAGAAATGAATAAAAAATATCTTTTAGCAACACAAGCGTTGTATAAAGATCCGTCAAAATATAAACTCTCTTATAATGTGGCAAGGAAAGAAGCATTTCTTGCCATCAGTAATTTAAATGCTGCTTTCCAACGATTGACCCAAGATCCAAAATCGAAACAGAAAGAATTTCAGCTAATTTATGAAATTGTAACCCTTAACCAGACAATGATTTCGGCGATCGCGTCCATCGGTAAGTTTATCATTAATCATAAAACCACCCCCGCTTCAATAGAATTTAATGTACTTATCAAAAAAATTTCCAATACCCTGCAGATGTCTTACGATAGATTAGACCACGCAAAAATTGAGAAAAAAGTCACAGAAGAAACCGCTGAACATGCACAAGATAAGCTATTGGAAAAATACCAACAATTATCAAATATGCGAGATGAAAATATCAAACAAGGCAACACTAAATTAGACACTGAAACGCTTCATGGTCTTCAAGAAGCCTATTTAATTGCCAATCATATGAGCTGGTTGAAATCCCTTTCAGAAAACCTTAAAAAGGCGACTCAAAGCTATCGCTCTTCTCTCGTAGATGACCAATAGCCATTTTATTGATTTTCAAGCAACACTTCGAGGATGTTTCTCAAGAGTTTTTATAGCACATTAAATCGATCAACAGAATATATCACTTTTAGCAGAGCTTCTTCCCTTAGTATTCTTACCTCATAGAAATTGCAAGAATTCGTTTGAGGCAGTTCAATGGATCAGAATCCACAATTCTGTTATTCTTTCTCTTTACAAACCTGTCGAGCACTTTAATTAAACGAATTCTTTAAAAACAAAAACATGAACTTATTGAACGTTGCACAAAAATTGATACAATCTCATTTGATAACTGGGAAAGCGGAGTCAGGAACTGAAATTGGTCTAAAGATAGACCAAGCATTATTACAAGATGCTACAGGAACTTTAGTGCAGTTGGAACTATAAGTAATGAGTCTCGATAGGGCAAAGACCGAAGTGGCCGTGCAATATGTAGATCATAATTTATTACAGACCGATTTTAAGAATGCGGGTTATGGTACAGTAAGCTTGGTAATGGAGTAAGCCATCCCGTTCATATGGAACGTTTTGGAATTCCTGAGAAGTTCCTAGTAGGTTCCGATAGTCATAGTTGTGCTTTGGTATCTCTGGGAATGCTGGCCATTGGAACAGGTGGATTGGATGTGGCCGCTGCCATAGCGGGGCAAACCTATTTTGTTAAAATGCCAGAGGTAATGGGCATGAAACTAACGGGCAAACTTCCCGATTGGGTAAGCGCCAAGGATGTCATACTTGAAATGTTAGGTCGTTATGGCAGAACCTGATAAATTTCGGTATTCTTCCTTTAGAATTTGAAAACCCACGGAATTATGACGATATTGAACAAGGGCTCTCATCGAATTCAAAAACCTAAGGGAAGATATAATGAATAAAGGTCTCCTAAAAGTTGAGATAAAAAACAAGAACAATACTATGGGATTTTCACTAAACATAGCCTTAGCGATAGACAAATAGGATTGTTGCGGAAGGGTGGGGTGATAAACGAGTTTAAAGATAAAGGCGCTTTTTAGGCCAAATACATAAAAAGAATCCAATGCAGAAGTTGTTGGGTTTGCAACACTCCTGATTATTTAGAGCAGAACCTCTCCTATTATCTTTATAAAGAAATTTAGAAAATAATGTTTTAATCATTTCACACACATTGCACTTCGCTCCTACCAAATCTTCGCATAAAACTCCAGTTAAGGCAGTCGTCTCTTTATAAAAAGAGCGTTCTCTTGCTCTTGCACTTTGGCTTTAAATGAGTACAGCATAACGCTTGACAGGAATCCATAATGTTTTAGTTCCATTATGGCTTTTTTGAACAATGCAGTAACAAGTCAGAAAAATGTGATGTCATAAAAAATGAATGGTGGCTACCAAGTTTAAGTAATAGTGATTTTTAAGCGTTTATAAATCACTGTACCTTTTGAACGGTGGCACGATAAAATTGCCCCGTTTCTATTGTTTCATTAACTTGCATGAAAATTTAAAATATGAAAACTAGCATCGGCCTGCTATTAACATTTTTAATCTTTGCGAGCTGTTCCACTTCTAAAGTGATTCCTTCTCAATGGCTATCTGAGGATTTCAAAAATCAGAAATTTGACCGCCTTTTGGTTTATGCAAATACCGAGGATATTGACCTTCAATTTGAGTTTGAGGACAACATGGCGATAGTACTATCAAAAAAAGGCCTGTTCCCTGTTAAAATGCACGATATCTTTCCTGAAATTGAATATAAAGAGAAGCACTCCCAAGAAAAAATAGATCAATTTGTTTTAGACTGCAAGGAAAAAAATATTGACAAGGTTTTAATAGCTTCACAGAAATCGATTTCGGTGGATACCGTGGTAGCCAATTCTTTACATAATTATTTTAATACGCTAGAATCTTTAAAATTAGGAAGTGATAAAGAGGAAAACCTGGTATACAATGTTAAAGAATTAACCACTTACATACTAGAAGCGGCTGTTTACGATATAGCGATAACGTCTGAAGACAAACCAATTGCGACGACTACCTTGAAAGCTATAAACCCTAAGTCTATTGAAAAATTAAAGAAAAGTTTTTTAAATGCTATTTCACAACTATTTGATTAGTATCCTTGACGCGTAGCGCCTTGATAAACGGGATGCACACGTCCCGATTAATAATCAGGATTGCCATTGTGTTTGTCAGATCCAAAATAAAAACACCCTTTTTGCTTTGTTTAAAAAATCCGTATTCAATAGAATACCTGATATTCTTCGATTCAAATAAAGTAGCGCTAACAACGGTTAAAATTCAGCACTAAAAACTCAAAAAAGCTGCCCCATTTTGGCTTTTTTCATTCCAAAAAAAACGTATCTTTCAATTATTATGCACGCATAGTAAAAGTGAATAAAACATACAAAAAAATGACCCAATATAAACATATTTTCGAACCCTTAGATTTGGGATTTACAACGCTTAAAAACCGTATTTTAATGGGTTCCATGCATACAGGGTTGGAAGAGGAGAAAAATGGCTTTGAAAAAATAGCAGCCTATTATGCAGAACGTGCAAAGGGTGGCGTTGGTTTAATTATTTCTGGTGGAATTGCACCTAATGTACAAGGTTGGACAGGTCCTTTTTCGGCACGAATGAGCACAAAAAAACACGCAAAACAGCATAAAGTAATTACAGATGCAGTACATATAGAAGGTGGTAAAATATGTATGCAAATTTTACATGCAGGACGTTATGGATACCATCCATTTGCGGTTGCACCTTCTGCCATAAAATCGCCTATCAGTCCTTTTAAACCATTCAAGCTAAAACAATCGGGCATCAAACGTACCATTCGCGACTTTGTAAATGCTGCAAAACTAGCAAAATTAGCAGGTTATGATGGTGTAGAAATTATGGGTTCTGAAGGGTATTTAATCAATCAATTTATTTCAGAAAGAACCAATAAGCGTACTGATAATTATGGAGGAAGCTATGAAAATCGAATGCGTTTACCCATAGCATTAGTAAAACAAACTCGTGAAGCAGTTGGAACCGAGTTTATCATTATCTATCGTTTATCCATGTTAGATTTAGTAGAAAAAGGAAGTACTTGGCAAGAAGTAGTTGCCTTAGGCAAAGAAATTGAAAAAGTGGGTGCCACTATCATAAATACAGGGATTGGTTGGCACGAAGCACGAATACCAACCATTGCAACATCAGTCCCAAGGGCTGCATTTACTTGGGTTACTAAAAAAATGAAAGAAGAACTTTCGATTCCGTTAGTGACTTCAAATAGAATAAATATGCCAGAAACAGCTGAAAAAATATTGGCTGAAGGTGATGCGGATATAATTTCGATGGCACGACCATTTTTAGCAGATTCTGAATGGGTAAATAAGGCAGAAGCAAATAAATCTGACGAAATAAATACTTGTATTGGTTGTAATCAAGCGTGTTTAGACCACGTTTTTGCAAGGAAGGTAGCAAGTTGTTTGGTCAATCCAAGAGCCTGTCATGAAACGGAACTAAATTATCTGCCATCAGAAATAAAGAAAAAAATTGCTGTGGTGGGTGCAGGTCCTGCTGGTTTAGCTGCTTCCACCATTGCAGCGGAACGAGGACATGACGTCACACTTTTTGATTCCGATAAAGAAACAGGAGGGCAATTCAACATGGCGAAGCAAATTCCCGGGAAAGAAGAATTTTATGAAACCATTCGTTATTTTAATAAGCAGATAGAATTGCACGGCGTAACCCTAAAATTAAATACGCGAGTAACTACTGAAGATTTAAAAGCAGGCAATTTTGATGAAGTAATATTAGCGACAGGAATCAAACCAAGGACCCTGAAAGTTGAGGGCATTGATCATCCTAAGGTAATTAACTATATTGATGTTTTAAAGTTGAAAAAACCCGTTGGTAAACGTGTTGCAGTGATTGGAGCCGGAGGAATTGGTTTTGATGTTTCAGAATATTTAACACACGAAGGTGAAAGTACCTCGTTGAATATTGACGCTTGGTTAAATGAATGGGGAATTGATAAAACATTGAAGGCACGAAGTGGTATTGAAGGTATAACCGCTGAGGTGCATCCGTCACCAAGAGAAATTTTCATGTTCAAGCGCAGCAAAGGTAAATTTGGTGGTAACCTAGGTAAGACTACTGGCTGGATTCATCGTTCTTCATTGAAAAAGAAAAACGTCCAGTTTATCAACAATGTGCAGTATACCAAGATTGATGACGAAGGCTTGCATTATGTTCAAAATGAAGTTCAAAAAGTGTTGGCAGTAGATACTATTGTAATTTGTGCAGGTCAAGTACCACTTAAAGAATTAGTAGCTCCTTTAGAAACAGAAGGTATAAAAGTGCACGTCGTAGGAGGTGCAGATATCGCTGCCGAATTGGATGCAAAACTCGCTATAAATCAAGCCTGTAGATTAGCGGCTAAGATTTAATGATGCAAAAAAAGCAATCATTAAATATTTTATAGTGTATGTTTTATAAAGTTTTAGCAACTTTTTTTCTTCTCGATATTTTTACAATACGACTGTAAACGATCTCTGAAAAATTAAAGGTGTATCCATTAAAACTAGTGGTGTCCTCAAATTGAATAACAATTGTATCCAAGTGTAATGCAGCAAATTTAGAACCGAATTTAAAATTCTTAAAAAATATCAATCAATAATAACCTTCTTAGTTATTGTAGTATTTCCTGAATATATTTTTAATATATACAATCCAGTGTTTAAATGCTGTACATCGATCTGTTTTGCAGCAGTATTCTTATTAATTACTAATTGCCCTAAGGTAGAGTATAGTTCTACTTTGTCAATGTTCTCATTTGTCTTAATGGCTATAATATCTGAGGTAGGATTAGGATATACCGTAAAATTATTAGCAACAGTACTTTCAACTCCTAAGCTACCTCCTTGATACACTCTAACATAGTCTATGTCCATACTACTTTCTGTAAAACTAGCATCTACTGCGCCCGCAAAACCACCCATAGCAATATTAAGGATTAAGTATTGTTCTAAATCAAATGGCCAAGTATCACTAGTTTGATTAGCAGGACTGTAGGTATAAAATCCTACGCCATCAATCATAAATGTAATTTGGTTTGGAGACCAGTTCATAGAATACACGTGATAATTATCTGCAACATTAGGAAGTATTTGTGTAGCTGTGTTTACCGTGTTTCCAAAGCTAGAAGGGGTGTGTATGGCACTTGAAACTTCGTTCGTTGCATGTAAACCATGTTCCATAACGTCTATTTCGCCGCAGGCAGGCCAAGGCGTTGTACCAAAACCTTGCTCTTGCCAATAAGCACCTACTTCACTAACATTTTTTCCCAAAGACCAAATTGCTGGCCAAGTTCCATTTCCGAAAGGAAGCTTTGCTCTTACGTCCACCCTACCGTAGGTAAAGGCAAATTTTGAATTAAGTCTTGCAGAAGTATAATTTAAAGTAACCCCGTCTTGCGAAAACACCTCATTTTTAGCAACAATATTTAGATTTCCGTCCGCTACAAACGAGTTCTCTAATCGGTTTGTATAATGCTGCAACTCATCATTAAACCATTGTCCTCCGTTTGGTCCCATTGTCTGGTGGTGCCATTTAGATGCATCAATTGCCCCATCATCATCAAATTCATCAGACCAAACTAAATCTGTATAAATTACATCCAGCGCATTGGGATCTGTTGGTATAGCTCCATCTGTAATATTGTCTATCAAGTACGTTCCTGCAGTGAAAGTATCGTGATCTATTATAATTACTAATCTATCATATGCTCCCGTTGCATTTACACTCGTACCGTTTGAACTGTTGGTAGCATTTGTGAAATCGAAACTTATCGTTTGCCAATTAGAAGGAGAAGGAACCGTAAATGTCTCTTTAACTTCTACGTTTGGATTGGTTCCATTCTCTAATTTTAGAAGAATATTATGAGGATTTGGATCAAAAGAAAAGAACGATAAAGTGATATTTTGTTGAAGGTCTAAATCAACTGGGACATCAATATAAAATCCTTGATTGGCATTTGAACCATCATTAAAAAATTGTCCCACTATATTACTAGCGCTAATTGGATCATTTCTTGTGGAAAAGCCTGATCCTTCATACCCAATAAAAGTATCTGCTGAATCTAAAAAATCAATAGGCATGTCCTGACCATAGCTTTGTAAACTTATTAGAAAAATGGTAAAAGCAAATCCATAGGCAGTTTTCATAATTTCTAGTTTTTCTTTCAAAAATACTACATATCACTTTAGATAGGCGTTTAACAACCCATACAAAACCTATACAAACGTGATGAAAGCCCTATAAATAAGTATAACTGGTTATTTTAAGAGTACTTTAACGCTGCTTGTTTTAACAAGATTTAAATTTTTCCCGTTGTATATTTTATCAAAATTATCACGAATTTTAGATACTAAACTTAAATGTAATGCACGATACAATTGGTTTTTGTGAAGATTAAAAAATTAGGAATCTGATTATTAGACTTTTAATATCCACCAATCTTCAATCGGTTTATACGCGAAATGTTCACCTCCAATTGAAGCTTCAAACATTAATCCTCTTGTGGCTTGAGCGAAGACTGTATCTCCAAATGAATAGGATATATCAGCAGATGTCCTTTTTTTAAGAGCCACGGCAGAAACCTCTCCATCTAATTTCAATTTCTTATTAAATAATTTTTCAAAGGCCTCTTCGTTTTGGAAGAAAATGACCTCGCCATATTTTTGAACACCGAACGGTAAACCAAGAGTTAACTATTTCATTTTATGTATTTTACTCTAATGTGTTGAATTCAATTATATAAGGTTTTAGCGGAATTCCTTTTTCCGTTCTAAAATTACTTGAAATCAAAAGTTGATATTTCTTCTTTGATTCTAAATCAACTTTCATAGTCCAGGATTGATTGTTTGATGACCAAAACCTATCAATTATTTTAGGAAAATAGTCTTTACCTAGTTCACCATAATCTACTCCAGTATTATAACCACTGAGGGGTGCAGAAAATTCAATAGTAATTTCTTTAATATTTGGAAGAACTAATTTGCTATTGTTTTCGAATTGTTCAATTCTTAAAACCGTAGGCCGGTTTTTTTCAAAATCATCATAAAGTTCTTGTAGCGATTGAGAAAAGAAATTGGTCCTATCTACAAAATCTTCAATTTGAGTTTCGTTCGTATAATCCAACTCAATCATTTCTTTTATTGCCGCTTGTTTATTTTCTGCAGTATTATAATTTATTTCAGCGATTGCGTACCCTATATAATAACCTAAATCTCTTGTTTCAAATTCATTTGGAAAATCACTCCAAAGCCAATGATGAACATTGTTTCCATAAAATAGTTCTTCCTCAAATTTCTTCTTTATGTTCTCGTTTTGTTTCCCGTAACCTATGGCGGGAGCTGCTGATGGAATCCCCATTGCAGTGACAGAAACAAATTCTGCAATTCCTTCGTGCAAGCAATAAGAAAGAAGATTATGAACAAGTTCATTTTGTTGTGTATGAACATATTCGTGAACATTAAGAAGTACTAAATCATTGATTGGATTGCTATCGAAATATGCACGCCTTCCCGCTTTAATTTTTTCAGGAAATTCAGATGTCACCGTATTTTTATCTGCCATTGCAATTTCACTTCCTATGAGAACTAGACTATCTAAATAGGTTCCTCCTGTGCGCAATGCTCCAATAGTAAAATACATTTTTGCAGGTTTTAATGCTGGATATACCGTTTTTATTTTTTCAATCCCGTTATTTAATTCAGCAGCATAATTGCCAATTTTTAAGGTGTTTTCTCGTATTGACTTCCAAAATTTTGGATAGTTATTTATGGCATTGATATAATCTTCATGGGTGTAATTTCTTGCTTGTATTATACCTTTTAAACCTACGGTCCCTTTTTTAATATAAAGGCTGTCTAGATATTTGTATTGTAAGACTGAATCTTGAGTAGTGGTAATTTGATCATATGCATTCCAAAAATTATCAAGATCGGATGTAATGATATTTTGATTTGTCTCGTCTTTTATTTCGTCACATCCAAGAGAGCATAACATAAAAAGCACAATTATAATTACGTATTTCATTTTATATTTTTTATAATGGTAGCATTTGTATGTAATTATATTTGGAGTTATTGTATTTTAAATATGATTTTTTTCTCTCCGTGGTTTTTCTAAAGTTTCACTATTTCGATCAAAATTAATTTCAGATTAAACTAGAAATAGGATTACATTATTATACATTCAAGTCTTTTTTTAAGATGCCTGAAGCTTTAAGTTATAATTATTTAATTAAATGACATCAGCTACTTTCTCCAAGACATAGTGCAATATGCCTAAAATAATGGTCAAGATAACAATAATTATAAAACGAATTAGTGTTGAATCTTTAACATTTTTTAACTTTTTATTAAAGTAAAAAACATCTGCGATAATAAATAGTAACGCGATAACACATCCTATCATTGCTCCTATATGAAAAAAAGCATATTCGTAAAATAAATCTAAAAAATAATTAAAACCTAGAGAAGGTTCTTGCCGAGCTTCTAAAATAATTCTCATTTAACAAAAAGCAGCTAGTATGGCAATTATAGTCCAAAAAAAGTATGTTGTAATCCGTTTTAAAACATCTATAGTTGCAGTTTCTAGATGCTAGTATTGTATTACGTGTTCAATTATCTATTTGATTAGCACTCATAGGCGATGTATTCCTATCTTTTACAGCTGCCTCAGTAGGCGAACATTTAATCCTTAGTATGCATACTAGATACAAGGAAATTCTTAATTACAAATTAGATGTTAAAGCCCATCAAACCTCCTTCCGCAGCACTTCTAAGGGAGAACTTCTTAAAACGCTCTGGATATTACTCAATCCAATGGCCAATACCATTAGCGATATCCCTGGCAGAAAAACTAAAAAAGGGATTGCCGAAGGTATAAAGGGTTCTTTGAAAACAAATAGTGCCAAGAGTAAACTGCTTACCAATGCCAAAAGGATCCCTACCAAACTCCCCAAAATACCTAAGAACAAATATTCTAGTGTAGCAATTTGTAATATTTGCGAGTTCTTTGCGCCCAAAGTTCTAAGCAAGACGCTTTCCTTGATCCGCTGGTATTTACTGTTGCGCACAGATCCCATCAACACAATAATACCCGTAAGAATGCTAAAAAACGCCATAAAATTGATAATCCAAGACACCTTATTTAAGATATCTTCTACGAGGGTATACACCTGCCTAAGATCTATAATCGTCACATTTGGGAATTTAGCCACCAGATCGCGTTGCAAGGCTGCCGAGCTTTCATCATTGGGAGCATAGGTAGATAACACATTAAATTGTGGTGCATTTTCTAAGACCCCCTTTGGAAACACAATGGAAAAATTGAGTTGTAAGCGTCCCCAATCTACTTTCCGGATACTCCCAACCGTGGTTTCCATAAGCACTCCTTGTACATTAAAAATAATAGGGTCGCCCACCGTTACTTTGGCGTCAGCGGCAAGATTGTCAGAGATCGAAATTTTTATGGCGTCTGCTAGGGTTTGTTCAGGAGTCCACTCCCCTTCCATAATCTCTTCAGAGGGGATAAGTCCCGCCCGATAGGTGGTTCTAAATTCGTGATTTAAGATCCAACCTTTTATTTTACTGGTTGTATCCTGCCGCAGGGCATTCACTAATTTTCCCTTAATACTGTACATTCGCATCGTTACCAAAGGTATGTTGTCAAGAACGTTTAGGTTGTTGGCATCAAATGTTTTTTCAATGGCCTCCAGTTGGTCATTTTGTACATCTAAGGTAATGATATTGGCATTTTCAGAAGTCTGACTCACCTCCGTTTTGGACAATAAAATGTCTTTGGTAAAATATAAAGTGCTAATCAAAAAAGTCCCTAAACCAATGGCCACAATTAACACAACCGTTTGGTTATTTGGACGAAATAAGTTTAATAAACTTTGTCGAACCGTAAAACCTGCACGTTTCGGGAAATAGGCTTTCACAGCTTTCATTAATACTACGGCAATTCCTGCTAGTATGGCAAAGGTCACCAAAACACCAAACACAAAGGCAAGTGAAAATACGGCATCCTCAAGCAACCAAAACGAAAATAAAAACAAGAATAAAACGATCACAGCAAAGACCACAAACCGCGCTTTTTTTGGTTTTTCTAAAGGAATGCCACCAATGCGAAGCACTTCTAAAGGGGATACATACCAGGTGCGCATGAGCGGTAATAAGGCAAATAACACTGACATAAGAAAACCAAGTAAAACCCCCATAACTAATGGTTGTATGGTGATGCTTACATCAAGGTCAAAGGGTAAAAACTCCTTTAAAACATAAGGAAAAAGTTCCTGAAGGCCGGCGCCAACGAGGGAGCCTATGAAACCACCAATGATTCCTATTCCAGAAATTTGTATGAGAAATATTAAAAAACTCTGTCTTCTGGTAGCGCCCATACATTTTAAAACGGCTACCGCTTTTAGTTTTTCCTTAATATAAATATTCACAGAGCTTGCAATCCCTATACATCCCAATAACAAGGCAATAAATGCGGCGAGATTCAAGAATTTCCCCACATTATCATACCGTTGCCCTAAACGTTCACTCGTGCTTGTGTGGGTATCAAAATCGGTGTTTTCTGCATCCAACATAGGATCCAGTTCTTTATCTAAGATCTTTAAATCTACTAATGGCGCTTTGTAAAAAAACTGATATTCTTTTCTGCTCCCAAATTGCAGAAGCTCCGTTTGTTCGAGATAGCGATACGGAATCACAATGGGTGGCGCTACATAAGCAGCCATGGCAGAACTCCCGGGAATGCCTTTTAAAGCACCGGCAATGGGCAAGGTAATCTCCCCTATTTTTATGGAATCGCCAGGTTTTATATCATATTGGAGCATCAGGGTCGCATCTACTAAAGCACCTCCCTTTTCTTGGTAGTTAGCAGCAGCAGCAGCGGGTTGGGTTCTAATAGTACCGTAAAACGGAAAGTCGCCTTGCAAGCCTTTAACACGTACCAACTTGGTCCCGCCATTCTTCGGAAAGGCAACCATAGACACAAAATTAATTGCGGAAGCATCGGGTCCTAAAGAATCAATAATCTCCTGCGCGCGCTTATTCGGAACTTGATTGCTGTCAATAATAAAATCAGCACCCATTAAGGATTTGGACTGTAACTGAATATTGTCCTTAAGATTTTGACTAAACAACTGTATGGAAACTACCGCCGCAATCCCCAAAATAATGGACGCCATAAAAAGTAATAAGCGCACCCTACTTGCTTTTGCATCGCGCCAAGCCATTTTAAAAAGCCAAGCTGTGTTGCTTTTTGATGTGAATTTTGTTGTACTCAAAATATTGCGGTAGGTTCGTTATTCATAATTTGTCCACCTTTTAGTCTCAAAATTTGTTGGGTTCTGTTGGCGAGGTCTAAATCGTGAGAAATAATCACTAAGGTTGTTCCTGCGTCTTTATTAAGATCAAACAGCAGTTGGATGACTTTCTCTCCAGTTTCTTCGTCTAAATTACCAGTAGGTTCATCAGCAAATAAGATAGAAGGTCTATTTGAAAAAGCCCTTGCCAAGGCCACACGTTGTTGTTCTCCTCCAGATAACTGAGAGGGATAATGATGAATGCGATCGAGTAAACCTACCTTTTCTAAGAGTGCCATAGCATTTTTTGCGGCATCTTTAGCGCCTTGTAATTCTAGCGGAACACTCACATTTTCGAGTGCCGTTAACGTGGGTAGTAATTGGAAGTTTTGAAATATAAAACCAACTTCCTTATTTCGCAGTTGTGCGCGCTCATCTTCGGTCAATGCACTTAAATTATGACCACATAATTCTACGGTACCTGCATCTGGTTTATCTAATCCAGCACACAATCCTAGTAAGGTCGTTTTTCCACTTCCTGAAGGACCAATAATAGAAAAAGTTTGTCCTTTTTCAACATCAAAAGACACATTTTGCAAAACCGTTAATTGTTTAGAACCGCTGGTATATGTCTTTTCTAGCCCGTTAATCTTTAATATCTTTGCCATATATATTTTAAATTATTCCGCAAATTATGCAGACGCTTACAAGTATACAAAGGTTCTTAAATGCAGCGCATTGTATGGAATGGAAATTCTTAAAGTTTTGTTATTTCGCAATCTCTTTACTGTTCCTCTCTTGCGGTAATACAGGCGAAACAAAAGAGAAGGCAAAAACAGCTGCACCTGCCCCTAAGGAAACTCCTATTGCGGAAACAAGTTCAAAGAAGACCCTCCTATGTTTTGGAGATAGCATCACCGCCGGTTATGGGCTAGATGATAATAACGATGCTTTCCCGGCAGTACTTCAAACTAAGATTGACTCCTTAGGCTTGGATTATGTCGTTGTAAATTCTGGATTAAGTGGCGAAACCACGGCTGGTGGAAGAAGTAGAATAGAATGGGTGCTCAATCAAGATATTGATATATTTCTTTTAGAACTGGGCGCTAATGATGGATTGCGAGGGGTTCCTTTAACCGAAACTCGAGTCAACCTACAAACTATTATTGACGTGGTTCGTGCTAAAAACCCCGCTACGATTATTGTTTTAGCTGGGATGGAATTACCACCAAATATGGGGAAAGAATACACGACTGAATTCAGATCCATTTTCTCAGATTTGGCGAAAAAGAATGATCTAGCATTTATTCCCTTTATCTTAAAAGATGTTGGAGGTATTGCTCAATTGAATCAAAGTGATGGCATACATCCTACGGTTGAAGGTCATAAAATTCTAGCAACGACCGTTTGGGAAATTTTAGAAACGGTAATGAAGCCTTAGTTAAAAGCTTGTTCATTGCGATGTGAACCCTTAATCTCGTTCCCTGAACCTGTCTATTCACTCCCATTCTAGTCTCGTAAAAGTGGATTCCAGTGCCTTATAAAAATAAGTTTTGACAAAAAAATAGTACGACAACGTGAAACCATTACTTGTTTTTAAAAACCATAAACAACGCCAATCAATCTTTTATACCTCTTAAGTCCCTCACGCTAAAAGCGATGAAAGAAGGGTCTTGAAATTGTGAATATTTATTCTCTTTTTTGACGCTGTCACCTAGAGCGAAACCCTATATTTGGAATCCTTAAAAAAAAAGATATGAGCGCAACTTGGTATGAGTGTAAGGTAAAATATAGAAAACTGGATCAAACGTCTGGCATCCAGAAGATGAAGACGGAACCCTTTTTAGTAGATGCTATTTCCTACACAGAGGCAGAGGCTAGAATTACCGAAGAAATATCAGCCTATTTAACAGATAGCGATGAAATTAAGATCACAAACATAAAAGTGGCCAACTATGCTGAAATTCATCCATTTGAAAATTCAGACAGGTGGTTTAAGTCTCGTGTTTCCTTAATTGCATTTGATGAAGAAAGTGGCAAGGAGCGCAAAACAAATTTATATTTATTGGTACAAGCCAATAATGTTAAGGAGGCTTTTGACAATACAATGGAAACAATGAAAGATACGATGGGAGATTTCACCATCCCTGCGATTTCAGAATCCCCTATTATGGATGTATTTCCCTATTTTTCTGGTGAAGAAGACGAATTAGAACGTATAAAAAACTTCACAGCACTAAAAGATTCTGTATCTATAAATGTGAGTATGGATGAAAACTTAGAGATGGCAGATGTTCTTGCTGTCGAAAGTAAGTAAGCAAGTAAAAAATACCGTAACAAAAATAAGAACAGGCACTATCCACTATGGAGAATAGTAGAGGACATTTTTGTTGTTTGGTCCATTTTATTAAACGTCCGCCTTTGAAATAATATGAGCGGTTCTTAGCTCGTTGCTCATAAAATTGCTTTTACGATATCTCAAGAGGATTATTTCGATTTCCATTTTTGATTAGATACTGCTTGTTGTCAACATTTCATTTAGGTTTATTGTGTAATCTTAGGCTTTAATAGGATATTATAGACCGTACATTACTTTCAAAATCGCGGTTACAAGCATACCTCGAACAGTCTAAAATTGAGGTGCCATTTTAAGCTGATGTTATAAATAAACATCACTATGAAACTCTTTTATTACCACTCCAAGCTGAACTTGTAGATTTTCAAAATGCGTGCAGAAAGCAGAAAAAAGATGCTGCCATCATTGAAACCTTCAATGTTTTTGGAAAAGCAGGAACTATACCGCATTTTTCAGAGTGTCTAAGCCCTCTTTCTATATAGATTAGCCGATTCGTGAAAAAAATGGAAGTTTAGACCTGCAGTTCAAAAAAGTTAAGATTTTTGGAAAGAATATGGTTCTTATAAATAAATAAAAGTTTGCTCGTATTAATGCCATCAATTAAAGAAAGTATTAAACGCACAACAACGTTTTATGATATCTAAAGATCCTTAAAAGTTACAAGGCGCTACCTTTTTGACAAAACTGTAGCATAGATATTTACACGAACCAACTTTATCTTCAAGGCTCTGCGGGAGCCTATTCCTATTATCCTCCTATTGTTTCTGTAACAAGGAGATTGCTTTTGTCGTCTATTAAAAGAAATTATTTTTTTATAAGTCCATAGTATCTAATGATTATCTTCCTGATGAAATTATAAGCCTATTAAAAATTTATTTTAAAAACCAAATGAAGCAAACACTACTAACCTACTTCCTGTTTTTTAATATTTCAGCAATCATAGCACAAGAGTCACCCCCTATAGAACGCTCATTCTTAGACCAAACAGAATTTAAAGTAGGCTACACAGGGAATCTAATTTGGAACAACGGTTTGCAATTAGGCGCCGAATATCTATTGAAAGAAAAGGTGAAAATTAAAGTAAAGAAACGAGGCCCAAAAACAATTATAAACCAATGGTTAATTGATGGAAATTTCGGTGTTACTACCAACTTTAGCTCTAGAACAGATACTGGTGTCTTTGCTAATTTTGGACTCATGTGGAGAAGAACAAATAAAAAAGGCAAACAATTAAGTATTGGATTAAACCCCGTAGGATATTATCGCTCCTTTTTACCTCAAACCTATGAAGTAAACGGAGATGACGTGAACAAGGTGTTTCTTCCTGGCAGAAACTACTACGCCCCTTCTCTATCTATTGGAATAGGTAGATTTAGAAAAGGTAAAAAAATTACAGGCAGGTATTTAAATCTTAACCTTCGATTGCGAACACACTTTAATACGACTACACTGCCTGCTATTTCATTACAATACGGCTTCCGTTTTAACTTTAATAAGAAATAATTATGAAAAATACCATCAACATTTCAGCAACTTTAGTTGTTCTTATTTTTTCTATGTTTTGTTTTCATTCTTGTTTTCAGGACGATGCCTTAGACAACCTAAGCGAAACCTTAATTGTACGCCATAAAAACGCAGATATGCCAGCGTATATTTATGGTAACGGGTCTGAGAAAGTATTCTTAGTTACCTTACATGGAGGGCCTGGAGGCCTTGGGCTAGGATTTCGAAGTAAGATGTTCAAAGAGCAAATAGAAAAGCAATGTGCAGTGGTTTATTTTGACCAGCGAGGTTCTGGAATGTCGCAAGGAGGTTATTCTGAAGAGGATATTAATATTGATATCATGGCAGAAGATATCCTCGCTCTTGTCAAAGTAATCAAACATAAATATGGCAATGATTGCCGTTTTATTCTATTGGGTCATAGCTGGGGAGGTGCTTTAGGAACTGCTACCTTATTAAAAGATCAAAATGAATTTCTAGGTTGGATTGAAGTAGATGGTGCGCATAACCCAGCGGGCGCCTATTTGGAGTACATCGCAAATTTTGAGCGTATGGCAAACGAGCAGATCGCATTGGGCAATAGTGAAGCATATTGGGAATCTGTTAAGGAGCTCATCCTCCAGGTAGATGATACCGTCTATAATGACGACGATTTTTTCAGAATGAATATCGAGGCTTTTGAAGCAGAAAAAACACTTAGAAGAGATGCTGTTATTAATAGCGGTGATGACGATGTAGAAATCTTTTTTGACTACAATATATTTACTGCTTTATGGAACACCATAACCATCCAAGATATATTTGCAGAACAGGGCCTTTTTAGAGAAATAAACTATACAAGTAGACTCTCAGAAATTACCATACCATCTTTATTTCTTTGGGGGAAGTACGATATGGTAGTGCCTGCAACCTTTGGGCAAGAGGCTTTTGATAACATAGGTACTACCTATAAAAAGTTGGTGATTTTTGAGCGGTCAGGACACTCACCAATGAATACGGAATCAGATTTATTTGCCCAAGAGGTTATTGCGTTTATTGAGGCGAATAAGTAGCTGGTTAGTTGTTTTTTTTTACTTCGGAAATAGTATTGATTTGATCACTCTTTCACAATCATAGAAACAAAGATATTTCTAGTAGTTTCCTGTTAAAAATAACAAGTGCGAATATTATTTAATTACCTAGTCATCTGTAAATTCTTCATAAGCTTCTATTAAAGGATTTTATGTTATACAAAAAGGGGGTTTTAGAATCACTAGTTCTTTATTAAAATCTAATTCATTTCTAGAGAAATCATTTAAAGTTAAACCAGTGACTATCTACCAATCAATAGGAAAATAATCCTTCAAAAATTTACCACACCAATGTTTACCTGTGTTAATACCATCAATTAAAGGATCCATCACACGGGCTGCGCCATCTACAATATCTAATGGCGGTTGAAAATCGTGGACTTCTACTTTCTTCATAGACAATTCAGCCGGATCTTCATCTGTAACCCAACCTGTATCTACCGCATTCATATAAATACCAGATTTAGCGAAGGTTGCTGCAGAGGTATGTGTTAACATATTTAAAGCTGCTTTGGCCATATTGGTATGTGGATGACGGTCTTCTTTTTTAAATCTATGGAACTTTCCTTCCATAGCCGAAACATTAATAATATGCTTTTTACCTGTATTTTCTTTCATCATTACGTTAGACAAACGGTTGCATAAAACAAAGGGAGCAACTGCATTTACCAACTGTACCTCTACCATCTCGGTCGTTTCTATTTCCCCTAATTTTAAACGCCAACTATTTGTTTTCCGTAAGTCTACTTGTTGTAGATCTGCATCTAATTGCCCTTCTGGAAACACTTCAGTGGTTTGTAGTGTATTGTCAAAGCTATAAGGTATTTGAGATAACTCGGCTGAGTTACGCAAACCAATGCCAGGTTCTGGGCCGTGCCAAGTTACTGGCAGGGCATTATTCGCATTCATTTTTGATGTACCAATACTTAAATTTGATAATTCTTCTAAACAGCTTTCGTGATCTTTTAATAAAGGCTGTGCAAGTAAGGGCAATTTATCAATTGGCAGTTTTTCATTTTCCATTAAATGAAAATAAAAGCCAGAGGGTCTTCGCACGGTTTGTGCTGCATTGTTAATTAGAATATCTAAGCGATCGTATTTCTGCTCTATATAATTACAGAAAATTTCTACACTGGGTATGTGCCGTAAATCAAGGCCGTGAATATGCAATCGATCGCTCCATTGCTTGTAATCGTCTTCTTTAGAAAATCGGATGGCAGAATCTGCTGGAAAACGTGTAGTCGCAACAACAGTAGCACCAGAACGTAATAGCATAAGGGTAATATGATAGCCTATTTTTAATCGAGAGCCAGTAATTATAGCGACCTGATCCTTTAAATTTGTAGTTTGAAAGCGTTTTGTATAGTTTAAATCACCACACGTTGTGCACATCGTGTCATAAAAATGATGCAACCTCGTATAGACTGTTTTACAAACGTAACAGTTTCTTGGTGATTCTAATTCTAATGTGTCATTTGGAATTGCTGCTGCAGCTAGTAGTTTTGGTGCCACAAATAAGGTTGCTTCTCTGGCAGAGCGAATTCCTGTTGTTTTTCTTGCGTGGGTATCTTTAGCGATCATTTTACGTTTCGCCGCTTTTTTAGCGTCCTTTCGCCTGCGTTGAAACTCATCACGATTTGGTCTGGTTAATCCTCCAGCAGCTTTAAAAAGTGATACTCGTTGTTCTTCTGGCAATTCGAAGAGCTGATTGGTATCTTCCAATAACCCTTGTAACGTAGCAATACAGGATTCTATGTCAAAATCACTAATGGTTTTACTCATAACAACTACCTACTTTTATTCTTTTAGAGATTTGAAACAATATTAAGTTCTGTTTCGAAATCTTAAAACTGTGAAGCTATAAAGGGAATTTCTGAAAAGCCGAACATTCTCTTAGGTGCCTAGACTATTGTATACTAAAAGAGCCCATCTATTAAGATGGGCTCTTTCTGAAAATATATGGATATATATTAAAGAACTTTTACGTTTACCGCGTTTAATCCTTTGTTTCCTTCTTGTAAATCGAATTCAACTTCGTCACCTTCTCTAATCTCATCGATTAATCCAGAAATGTGTACAAAATGGTCTTTATCTACACCTTCTTCAGTGATGAATCCAAAACCTTTAGTGTCGTTGAAAAATTTTACTGTTCCTTTACTCATTGTAATGTAATTTAATTTATTAATACTTATTAGATGGCAAAGATAGTGCCATTAATCGTAGTATGCAACCATTATATCTTTCGATATACATTTTCTCTTCATTTCTACCTTATTTCGTTAAAAAAAACGTATGTATTTAAAAGCTATTCGACCTATCTAGCTAGGCTACTATTGGGCTAACGTGCAATCTTAGTAGATTTAGCCGAAGCATCTGTAAGTTTGACAAGATAAGCCATATATTTAAAATCCAAAGCCCATTTTAAATGCCAAACGCACACCATCACCACTATTAAATGCTGAAACGTTCGCCGTCATCATCTCTGCCAAATTAACAAACACACCTCCACCAAATGAAGTATTCCAGTCGCTGTCATTAAAAATTGGATTGAATACAAGATCGTCATCAACCCATATGCGTCCGTAATCGGCACCACCAAATACCCCTAGGTTTAATGGGAGTATGCTTGTTTTTAAACCTATTATATTCCAACGAATATCTGTGGTTTGGACAAACGCTCTTTTTCCAGTAAAACGTTCGTTACGATAGCCCCGTAGGCCAGTATTCGCTCCCAAAGTAGCTCCTTGGTAAAACTCAAAGTCATCCCCTAGATTCACATGTCCTGCCAAATTTGTTGCTAGCACTAATCGACCTGTAGAAATTAATTTATAATCGAAGCCTAGCGTTGGCATCACATAGCCATAGCCTTTATTGGTTGCTACATTATTTTTATAACCAACTTGAAGCCCCAGTTGCATACCAAGCGTGGGAAAAGCCTGATCATCTTTATTTTCGAAATGATAGGCTGCATTTACACCGTAAAAATCTTGGTTATCGTAAACCGATTCATTAATCGTTGTAATACCCATAGTGTTGCTAGTGTTCGTTAGATCGTCTAAAAAGCGCGCATTTGTGCGGTCAACCTGATTAGATTCATAAAAAATACCCGCTTTAATATTAGCGCCAAGATCACCCTTCCAGACTAACGAAGGCATTACTTTGAACGTTCTTATTTTAACTCGGTTATAATCTAAATTTGCATCAAAGCCATCACCATCATCTGCCTCAGGGTTTGGTGTACTATTTCCATAACCAAAGAAGTTAATGGCGTAATTTGGACTGTTAAATTGTGCATCGATACTAAAATTTAAATCTCCAACTACATTGGCAAATTCTCCTGTATAGAATAAGTCATACCCCTGTGTTGCAAAATAGTAAGAGGCCGAAATAATATGTTTAGCGGTGAACGGGTTTCTTTCGAAACCATAATCTGTATTTATGTTTGTTACTCCTATTTTAAAACCATCATCTGGATTAGAACCTATTACAGGTATTATTGCATTGACATTATTTTTTAATTTTTTATAATCGTAGACGTTCATATCATATCTATCATTTAGACGTATCCTAGTTTTTTTTACTTGAGAGATATCATTCTTTTTACTTTTATAATCGTAGATAACAATTTTACCGCCTTCTGGAATAATATATTTGTCATTATTTTGACCTCCAATTAATCTAATTTTAATCTTATTATTCTTCCCTTTTGTTTCAAAAACATCACCATCATCTAAGCCATAAATCCATATTTCTTTAGTTTCAGATTTGGTGTACGTTCGTTCTAGAAACACCTCCCCTTTTTCACCTTTTTGAATGCGTTGTGCTGTTATTTTAACTTCACCATTTGAGAGGCATTGAATAGTAAAATAGTCGTCTTTATTTGTTCCTTTTATGACTGCATATTTATTAACTAAAGCATAATACCTGTCAGATATCGCTTGCAGATTGCCTCTTCTTGCCTTTAATTTCCTTTTGAGATCATCAAAAGATTGATCACGAACTTCTACAGGAAAGTTTAAAAAAGCTGCATCAATTATAGCATCGGTGATCCCATTTTGAATAACCTTTACTTGTGCATCCCAAGCAACTTTATTTGAAAGTTGAATGAATTCCATGTCTAAGGGATAAGGTTCAACATTAACACCCTTAACATCTACCAAATCTTCATCATATTTTCTAAGTATTCTTGCAGTAGGTATTATAGCAAGACCAATACTAAATAAAGGTCCATCAGACATAATTGAAAACGCTTGATCTCTATCCCGTGGCAAGGGGCGATATACTTTTTTGTTATTTTCTTTAAATTCAATCCAACGCCATTGGTCATAATGTCTGTCCCAATCTCCAATAAGCATATCAAATAAACGTGCCCGAATATAAGCGGCTTCATCTATCACAATATCTTCATCCTTATGTAATTTATCCATCACCTCTTCTGTGCTAATAATCTTATCCTTAAAACCAAAACTAGCTTGATCACTGTGACCTTCAGAAGTATGCTCTTCAATCATGTACAATGCGTCTCCAAATTCACCATTAAAATCGCCTAATGCGCTTTGTTTTGGAATGTAATAGAGTGTAGGATTTGTATGATATAATCCTATGGCGTCAGATAAAGTTCCTGTTACAAAAGGTGCATAAGGATGCGACCCAGCAAATACATCTAGCACCAGGGCTTCAGTTCTAGTTTTGTCAAATTGACCTTCGATATAATTCTCTTTAAATATAAGGGATTGTAAGTATTGCACGGCATTTTTACGCAGTGCACGCATCACATACTGAGCACCGTTTTTGTCTTCAAGTCGCAAGGAAATAGATTGATTCCCACCACCCTTTCTTATAACCTTCAGCCCCCCATACATGGTGTCTAGATCTACCGTTGGCGCTATTACTGGTGTACTGTATAACTTTCTGTAACGATCTCCCCAAAGAAATTTAAATATGTCAGATTTATCTGTTTCTGCCGCTGTATATATGACCCCAACTTTTTCCTTCGGAAAAGTAGTTGGATAAGCAGTATCTAATTTCTTGACTTGAGGTTTAATTACCGCTGTCTCATATACAATTTTGTTTTCCTCAGTTCCATAAAAACGAACATGGGAAGAACCGTCTTTGAATACATCAAGTCTTGCAAAACCGTGTGTTCCATATGAAAATTGACCCGCGCCTACATTGCGTGTTGGAGAAACGTTAGAGCCCGACCCACTTACGATTTGGTGTAGGTTATCTGCAACTAAATATTGTAGACTCTGCTCATGACCAGAAACGAATATCACCTTTTTATTCTCTTGAGAGATGGTAACTAAGCGTCTTTTAAGTTCGTTATAACGTTTGTGTTGTATGTCTGCTTTGTTTATACCACTTGTTTTTCGAATCACATTTTTGAGTGTCCCCAAGACTGGAACTGGTTTCATATGGTCTCCAAAAGAGTATTGTCCACCGTGAGGACCATTAGTATACATGGGATGATGCATTGTGACAATAGTAGTTTTCCCTCTCGCTTTTTTAATAAGACTTTCATATTCATCTAAAAAATCGTTTCTCGTTTTGAATTCGCATTTGTCATTAATGGTGGGATGATTATCCCAATCTTCTATGTACCATTGGCTATCAACAATAATAAGTTCAATATCATCAGAAATATGAATTTTCTCGATAGGACAACCATCTTCTGGTAAAAAAGTTTTTTTTCCTAGAAGATTTTTAATATATTTTTCTTGTCGCTTTAGCCCTTCGGGCCCACCACTAGACCAATCGTGATTACCAGGAATAAAGATAGTTTTACCTTTAAAATTAGTGACTGTATTTGTTTGAGTCATTAGCTGTTGTTCTTGAAAAGCTCTTCGGGCATCCTTCTTTTTAGGGAATCCCTCTGCTGATATATTATTACCAAGAAAAATTAAGGTACTATTCTTGGATGCTTTATTTAGTTCCTCTTTTAAGGCTGGCAAGACCTTGGAAGTTTCTCCTAACGGTATGTTTCCTGCATCACCAATTAGGTAAAAGGAATGAACTACATCCTTATTTAGCGCAGGTGTACTTGCAATTTTAATTTGCGGAGCATAGGTTGCGCATGAGCTGACGAAAAAGGCTGTCAACATCAAGAGAAATATTTTTTTTATCATCAGAAAACATTTTATTGAAAGTAATTAGGGAAGATACAAGTAAGTATTCGGTTATAAAAAACTTACAACAATCAAAACAAATTTAAAAGGTGTTAGAGATTCTTAAATACCATAAAATATAAGCTCTTTGATAAAGCAAAGTGATCCATCTTTACAAAACTCAGAACAGGTGCAACCTAAAATATAATAGTCCATTTTTGTTATTTAGTTAGTGCAATGTTCAAAGGTCTTGCCTATACCAAGAAAGCTAATCTTTATACCTGTTCAATTTTTGTAGTAGCAACGTTTTAGTATGCTATTTAATAATGGTCGCACTTTTTCTATCTAACTAAAATAGAAAAAGGAGCTACATCACTTTAATTCGTTTACAGGTAGTATATTTGCCTTATTTATTATAAACACTTCGCCAAACAGTTAGCTCTTTAATTCCTATGCCATTCAAAAAATTACATCCCAATATATTAGAGAAGCTAACAACTTTTGAAATAGAAGCTCCTACTCCTTTACAAAGCAAGAGCATACCTATCATTAAAAGTGGCGCCAATGTATATTGCACTGCTCCAAAAGATAGCGGGAAAACGACCACATTGATACTTACTACTTTGCAAAGATTAAAATGTGAGGCCGTTGGAGATGCCCCAAGAGCAGTAGTTCTTGTAGCAAATAAGGAAAGAGCAATAGAATTATACGTTGCTTTTTTAGAATATACAAAACACAATTCCTTACGCGTGTATGTAGGGCACGAACATCTTCATGTGGATATTCAAAAGTCGGAGATATTTATGGGGGTAGACATTCTTATTTCTACGCCAAAATCAATGAATACTCTATTTTTAATGAATGGAGTTAGTATCTCACAATTAAAAATATTTAGTATAGATGATGCTGAATTTCTAGTTCAAAAGTCTTCATATAGCGCCATTATGTCGATTGCTCAAAGTATTAAAAAGTGCCAATACGTGCTCTATTCAGAAAAAATGCACCCGATCCTAAAACGGTTTGAATCTCATTTTATGGAATACTCTAAAAAGGTTTCTGTTTAAGAAGAAAGAGAAAAGATCGCTGTGCTGAAAGAATAAAGAGAATGGAATGTTGCAAGCGTACCTAATAATAAAATCTTAGAACTAGAAATAATTAAACGTAGAAACTGTGATACCTAAATTACATTATATATCTCAAGGAGATTCTCCAAAGGAGCATCTGGAAAATATCCAAAAAGCCTGTGCCTCTGGTGCAGAGTTAGTGCAGTTACGTTTGAAAATTAGTTCTGAAAAGAAACTTTTAAAATTCGCTCAAGAAGCTAGAGAAATCACCGCTCACTTTCAAACCAGACTGCTCATTAATGATCACTTTAAAATAGCAAAAGAAGTGAAGGCAGATGGAGTACATTTAGGAAAAACGGACACTTGCCCTACTAGCGTTAGAAAGTTTTTACACTCTTGGCAAATTATAGGCGGGACAGCAAATACTTTCCAAGATTGCGAAACACTGCTTGATAAACAAGTAAATTATATTAGCTTAGGGCCTTTTAGAGCGAGAGCAACTAAAGATAATGCACCCCCAGTTTTAGGTTTAAATGGCTATACTGCCATTACAGATATATTGAAAACAGGCACTCCTATTATAGGCGTTGGAGGTATCACAACCGAAGATGTTTCAGACATATTAAAAACAGGGGTTTCTGGAATTGCGGTATCTGAAGCAATTACGCGTGATTTTAATACTATTAGAACATTTAACCAATTACTAAACGCATCTTCAACAGCAGAGCAACGCCATACGTTTGAATAGCAATAAAACAGTTTTAACTTTATAAAAGGAGTTAAATCATTTGACTTTTTTTCTGTTGCTTGTTTATTATTTATGCTGTTGGTCGTTAGGAGCTTTAGTCAAAAAAGGAAACCTACGATCTAATAAAAGATATTTACATTTAGATTGAACTTTAAAACTGTAGTGTGTTTTCCATTGTTCCAAGTTCGAAAATTTTCGCTCTCTTTAATGCTGAAAACGATTTAAAACACAAATAAAGCCATCAAATAATAGTATTTGATGGCTTTATTTGTGTTGTCTCCTAAGGTTACAGATAATTGTATAAAGTATTACATCTCAAATTTACTGTATGCCTATCTCCTTAGTCCTGTACTCTTCAAAATATGTTAGATGAGGCTTCCTAACATAAATAGTAACAACACTAACAATTCAATCTTTCCAGCCCCAAGGAGATTCAGGGGTTTCAATAGGCTTAGTAAGATCCATAACAACCCTAAAAACGCGGTCTGTTCCTAAACGACGCAAATTATAGGTAAAGGTTGTTTCGTCTACAGTAATCCACCAAACGTTAGTCGCCGCGGCTGGGATTAATTTTTGCGTGTGACCATCTGCAGGAAAAAATTGGATATCTGCTTTCCCTTGATTTGACGACGTGCCGCCATAAAAGTTAACCGCATCCTTGGTATCATCTTCATGACGATGATCGTGTTTTAAAGAAATAATGCCTTCGTTCATTGTTAAAATCCAAGTCCGTGATTTATCATCTCCTACATAAAAAGGAATTTTTAGTTCATTCTCAGTACAAGAACGTAGGTGCATGACCAGTTTCTTTCCACCAAAGGTTTGATCTTCTTCCGGAATTTCAAGGGTTCCAGCATAAGCATTACCACAATGGGATTTTAACGTATTCCAAAAAGAAATAGAGGTCTCATTTTCTTGCCCTATACTCTGGATAGAAAAAAGTAGGGTTAGTATTGCGAATAATTGTTTCAATATCATACTGCTATTTAAGAATGCCAAATATAAAATATTTAAAGCTATTCAATTTTAGTTCACAGGTTCTATTTTCTAATAGGCAACTTAATCTGTGATGGATATTTTTTAGAGTGATGTATTTTGTTTTGAGCAACGACAGCTTCGGTTTCGTCATAATTATTTCCTCCGGTATTCAGGTTTCTAGCAAAACGAGGAAAATTACTACTGGAGATTTCAATCCTGATCTGGTGTCCTTTTTCAAAATAGTTACTCGTGGACATAGGCGTTAGTAATAGTTCATAGACTTCACCTTCCTCCATAAATACTTCTTTATCATAGCCTTCTCTATACCGCACCCGTTGGATCGTTTCATCTAAATTATATGCGGTTCCGTCAGGGTATACATCTATTAATTTTATGGTGAAATCAGTGTCTTTTGCATTGGAAGATACGTACAACATCGTTTCTATAAATCCACTTACCTCCATACCTTCGGTTAATACATCTGTTGTGTATACCAATATATCTGCGCGTTCTTCCATTTTTTTCTGATCGAAAGCACCACCTTCTATTGCATTTCCTGTACAACAAACATTTCCGCCTAAAGAAGTTACAGGATTCATAGGATCGTAATAAAATGAGTCTGGATTGTCTTTTCTAGTACTTTTAGTATCTAACGTTCCTGTACCTATTAAACTGTTCGCATTTCCTTTACTGTTGAGATAGTAGGTCGTCATTTTAGAGTCTGCAGGGGGCCATTGTGTTGCTGCTTGCCATTTATTACTTCCCATCGTATAATACTGTACCCGTGGTGTTTTCTCTTTAAAATCGTTCTTTTCACCTTTTAACCAATAGTCCCACCAGCTGTAAATTTGTTCATTATAATTAAGACGCGCATCTCCAATATTTCGCTGCCCAACCATCGTATTCTCTGTAGCACGTGTATACCGACAGTGCAAGGTAGGTGCAATGACTAAGTATTGGTTGTCTCTAATTTCTAGATCTTTAGTATTGTTTCGTACGTGATTAAATAAAGCAAGATTAGGCGTGATAGAAACATCGTACCAAGAGGTAAACCAAAAACTAGGCACTCCTATTTCCATCTCATCATGATACAAACCACCCTCGAACCAAGCAGGATCATTAGGCTTACGACGCACCATTTTATCAAAAATCTCGTGTTTACCATTTATGTTTTTTAATATGTCCTGAATAGGAAGATGTTGCAGCGCTTCTGCCATATCAATAGGTGGATTCTCAGGAGCTAGATCATAAAAACGTGAAACCCTAATAAGATCTTCTTGCGTGGCACCTTCTGGGATTCTAGGTTTAAATTTGTCATGTTCTACACTGTATAACCAAGAAAAGAACAGCAACTGTTCAACGCCACCGCGATACCAGTTTCCTTGCTCCATAATATCACCCACGCGACCTACTCCTGCTCCAAAACCTTGAGGAACCATTGCGGCGTGTGATGGATGGTCTAAAGCTGCAACGGCCATTTGCCATTCAGCAGTAGAGGAACAGCCATAGGTTCCAATTTTTCCGTTAGACCACGATTGGTCCTTCATCCATGAAAACGCATCAAACCCATCAGTTAATGGTACGCCTAATATATCCCAAGTGCCTTCAGAATAATAGCGCCCTCGTTCATTTTGCACCACATAAGCATAGCCACGCTTTACCACTTCATATGCCTGTTTTGCAGTGCGCATTCTTTCTTTTCCGTCACCCCAAGAATTAAAATTATAAGGAGTACGTGAATAGATAATAGGTACTTTGTCCATTCCTTTTGGTCTGTAAATATCTGTAGCCAAACGAATTCCGTCTCGCATTGGCATCATCACTTTTTGTTCTACAATAGCGATTTCTGCTAACTTTTCATAAATATCTTCCTCTTCCACCTGCTCTTTTACTTGCGCTTGAAAGGTTTGACAAATAAGAAGAAGTAAAAACAATGTAATGCTTTGAAAAAATTTCATAAAAAAGTGCTTTGTTAATGAGTCTTTAAAGTTACTCAAAATTGAGGTATTAGCTTATGGTTAAAACTTTTCAGTAGTTTAGAAAAGAAATATTGGACTGTTTAAAAAATGTAATGAAACCTTAAAGGTACGTGTACCAGCTAATCATCCATAAAATAATTCAAAAAGCAAATAACCCCTTCCTTATAACTAGCACTGGTGGGAATTCTTTTTTTTACCAATTTCAACATATTTTTTAGGTACTGTCCCTCTATTGAATTTATAAAAAGAAAAAGGTTGTTCTTAAAAATTCAATTTAGCGAGGTGTTTAAGATTATGAATAATTAGGTTTGATTTCTGAATTACTAAAACTAGTGCCTTTAAAGTTCTATAAAAAAAACCAGCGTGCTATGTTTCGTTGAAATCAATTTTACCGCTTCTTTTAAGCTGTTTATTATTTAGCCCGCAGTCTTCGCTCAAGATCGTGTTGAAGAAAAAATAAGCTCCAATTATGAAGAAACCTTCAAAGTTGCAGACATTGATATAGAACTGATGTTGCGGCTGAATTCAAAGTTATTTTTGAAGTTTCACAGTCTTCAAACGAGAAAAGCAGCATAAATAAATACCCAATCGCAGCAACAGGGGTAGTGATAATTATCTACAGTCAATCGGCAGAATATCGAGGGGTATCAAGGCAAAATGTGATGCCGAATGTGAAGTTTGCAATCTCTGCGCTGACCGCACCACTTCAATACCAACAATACGGCTTACACATTTATTAAATTTTAATACAATGGTCTCAAACTAATTTTATCTTTCAAGAAGATTTTGGAAAAATAAAAGAAAATTAGTCTATAAATAAAGCCCCCTTAAAAGCCACTCAAAAACCCAATAACCCCTTCCTTATAACTAGCACTGATAGGGATTTCAATTTTACCAATTTCAATATCCACTTTTGTAAAAGCTGTCACTTTTTTAGAATTTACGATAAAGGAACGGTGTATTCTTAAAAATTTATTGGGGAGCTTATCTTCAAAATTACTAATGGAATCTTTGGTTACCACACTTTTAGTAGGCAAATGGATTCTTACATAGTCTTTTACACTTTCAATATATAAGATGTCATCAAACTTAATTTTAATAAACTTCTTATTGGCGTTCACATACATATGGTCGTTCGTGATGCTTTCTTCTGAAGTAGCAATCTCCATTACAGGAACCTTGGTTTGTTTTTTGAATTTATTTACCGCCTTAAACAAACGACTAAATGATATAGGTTTTAAAAGATAATCTACCACCTCCAATTCATAGCTTTCAATAGCAAAATTGCGATAAGCAGTTGTAAAGATCACTTTTGGAAGGTTGTCTAATGTTTTTAAAAACTCAATACCTGTTAGTAAAGGCATCTCAATATCTAAAAATATCAAGTCAATGGTGTTGGTATTAATTGTTTCTAAAGCTTCAACAGGGTTATTGAAGGCAGCAACTAATTCTAACTCTTCTAACTTAGAGAGATGTGTTTTAATCACTTCAATCGCCAAAGGCTCATCATCGATAATTAAGCATCTAATCATTTTTACTATTTAAATCGATTGCTAATCTTACTTTATATGTTTCAGGAGTTTCTTCCACTACTAAGGTATGTTTATTAGGGTAATTTAATTCCAATTGGCGTTTTAAATTTTCGGTACCTATACCTTTCCCATTTCCTTTCATTACTTGGGTGATTACTTTTTTTGGCTTTGTGTTAAAAATATCAAACTGTATATGGTTTGACTGCACTTTTAAATCGATGTTAATTATTGGATTGTCCACGCTTCCACTTGCACCGTGTTTAAAGGCATTTTCAACCAATGGCAATAATAATAAAGGAGATATTTGAGTGCTTTTATTTTCCATTTTATAGTTAAAGTCTATCGCTATTTTTTCGCCATATCGGAGCGTTTCCAAATCGATAAAACCTTGAATTAATTCTATTTCTTTCGAAATAGGGATGGAAGATTGATTGCTTTGATATAAAATAAAGTCTAACAATTCAGAGAGCTTCAATACTACTTTAGGGGCTAAATCAGACTTTGTTAGTGTTAAGGCATATAAATTATTCAGGGTGTTGAATAAAAAATGAGGTTGAATCTGTCCCTTCAAAAACTTCAACTCATTGGTTGCTTTTTCCTTTTGAAGTATTTCAATTTGGTGCTTTTCTTCATACCTATTTTTCACTGCTTTAATAAGCATCATCACAAAAGCATACATATACGTTCCTGTGAAATAAACAGAAAATAAATATGCCGTATCTGAAAGTATTTCAGCAATTGATTCTTGTTGAAAATCGGTTCTAATATAGGGTTCTGCAAGATAAACAACACTCATTCTGTCAAGGGCCGAAAAAACATAAATACACCCAACTAAAGATATCGCAAACAAAAGATATTTCTTTTTATATAGCAATTGCGGAATCTGATAATAATTTAAAGCATAAGCTGCTGCCATTTGAGATGGTAGTGTTACTAGATAGGTAATTAGATGTGGTCTAATTTTTCCAGTATTTAGAGCTGCAAGAATCGTAAATAATAAGAATAAGCCCGTCCAAAATAAGAGATGTGAAAGCAGTCTATTTTTAAATATCCTATCTATAAAAAATTGAAGTCTCATACCCCGTAAAAGTAACAATTTACATAGATACCAAAGCAAGAAATCTATCAATGCCCTTTTTCAACCCATAAATAAAGGATACTGAATGACGAATGTATTAGTTGGGAGCTATCAGGCCGCTATTAGGAGCAATGCCACATTGGTCTATTAAAAAAAAATGTGTCTAAATCCCTCGTATTTTTACTTCAGAATCAAAACAATATACATTATGAAAACCTTACTTTTATCTTTAATTGCCGTGTGCATAAGTACTGCAACCATCAAATCACAAACCTGTGAAACGCTGCTCACCGCAGTACAATCCAGTAATTATGAACAAGTACAAAGCTTGTTGAAAAATATAAATTCCAATTGTTATCACGAGGGTACGATCCAGCCACGCACGCCTTTAGGAATGGCAGCTAGTAATGGTAATTTAAAAATACTAAAGCTCTTAATTAACCAAGGAGCTAAACCCAACTACCGGTATAAAAATGACGCCAGTGCATTAATGATTGCTGCTCAAAATAGTCATTATGAAATTGCAAAATATCTCATCGATACAGGAGCAAAAACAAACCTCAAAATAGCAGGTGATGGTACTCCTTTGATGGCAGCGGTTAAAGGCGGTAACGCAGCCATTGTATCCCTGTTACTAGAATCTGGAGCAAACCCAAATACTGAAGTTTTAAGAGATGGTAACGCTATGATACTCGCTGGGAAATATGGAAACATTGAAATCTTGAAAATATTGGTAACGCATTCAGGAGATATCAATAAAAAAACGATTGGAGATGGCACAGCACTCATTAGCGCTGCTGCTAAGGGAGATGTTGCGATGGTACAAGTGCTTGTGGCTCTAGGTGCCGATGTAAATTTATCGAGCGATAGAGATGGAAATCCATTAATTATAGCAGCTAAAAAAGGTCATTTAAAAGTAGTGAAAATTTTAGTCGCTGCTGGCGCAAACGTTAATGTATATGTTAGCGGCGATGAAACTCCACTAATAGGTGCGGCCTGGAATGGGCATCTTGATATAGTCAAATACTTAATTGATCAAGGTGCGGATATTAACAAAACAGTGCGGGATAGCTATTCTATTATTTCAGAAAAAAGAAACGCGCTACGAATGGCAAAACGCGGAAAGCACAATGACGTCATAAGCTACTTGATTAGTAATGGCGCAACTGAGTAAAACAGTAGCTTTTTACCCAGGGTTGGTAAAATGTCAATGAATAAGAAAAGCTAGGCCAAACCTCTAATAATTATTTCTGAAATTTATATCACTAAAATTAAAACGATGTCGATTATAATAAAACTTCATCTAAGTCTCACCCTATTAATATTATCATTTGCTGCGGAAGGGCAACCTAACATATCACCCCAAGTTCCACTGGAAATTGAAACGCTGGACGAAACATTGATTCAGGAATCACATATTCCTGAGCTTTCGATGGCAGTGAGAAAACCCGGAAGAATTATTTATGTTGAAGGATTTGGCTATGCAAAAGATACTATTAAAATGGATTCTTCAATCCGAACCCGAACCGCTTCAGTAGCAAAAGTAAACACCACAACGGTATTAGGTCATTTAGCTTCCCAAGGGAAACTCAATTTTGATGCGCCAATAAAAAAACATGTACCCTACATTCAACCTGCCTATGCGCCGCTAACTTGAAGGTGACTGGCAGGACCATAAAAGGTAGATGCCATTTCTTGATTCGTCAATTTAATCTTTATTTAATTCCAAGTTAGTTGTTTTCTCTCTTGCCAATAACTACGTGCATCCATATTATAACCCTTGAGTTCTTCCAATTCCACTTTCGATAATCTGAAAGTATTCATTTTCAAATTTGATACTATATGTGATTCAATTGAAGCACCCCCTAGCACCGTGCTTCCCTGAATTGTTTCACTGCAAAAACAAAGCGAAATGGCATCTACCCCAACATTGTACTTTAGCGCCAATGATGCCAAGAGGTCATATAATTTATTATAATGAGGATAGCTTTTATTCCTAAAGATTCTGCCATTAGCCAAAGCCTCTTTAATTATAATTGACCTCCCCTCTCGATTAAGTCTCTCTAAAATGTCCAATAAACTTTGCTCAAGGATGTTATAAGTTACTTGATAAGCATCAAATAATGGCTTCCCAGATACGGAAACATCCAATGCTTTTTTTATGACCTCTACTTGATCTGCGCCAGTGGTTGTAACACCAATTTTTAAATTGTATTCATCTTTTAAAAAAGCCAATCGATCTAAAACAGGTTTGTTTTCTAGCACTCCTGTTTCTAAAGTAGCTGAATGAATTTGATAAACTTTTAAATGTGGTAACAAAGATTTTGAAGTTTCCCATTGTTCATTCAATTTCAGTAAACTATGTTCCTTAACTTCATGAATTTTTGCTTTAGCATCAAAATTAGCAACATAGGTATACCCCCATTTTGTAGCGACCTGAATAGTTTCGTCGTTTTTAGATTGCAACCATTCCAATACTAGGTTTTCTGCAAGCCCATATCCTGGAGCAGTGTCAAAATAGCGAATTCCCAGTTTGTATGCTTCTTCCAAAACCTTAAAGCCACGCTGCTTAAAGGCTTCAAGATCCTTGTCTTGCAAATCTTCCTGACGCACATTAATGTATTGCGGTCTTCCCAAAGCGGCTGTTCCTAATCCTAATTGGCTCGTTAAGTTCATAATATGCAAATGTTGTTAAGAGTGTCTTTTACTATTTGTTCTGGCATTTCACACGGTTTTAATAAAGCACTAATGAATTGAAATAAATACTCCTGCATTTCAAGTTAATTTTAAAGGCTAAACCATTGTTTTATTACAATAGGTAGCTTTTTCAAAATCTCTAATATTGATAGAAATAACAGGAAACTCTGGAAATAGTACTTTTAGTTCAGAGATGATACTTCTAGACAGGTTGCTTTTTTGCTTTGTAGTTCTGCCTTCCATTATATTGGCAAAAATGTGAATGAAATCATTTTTGGCATTTCCAATAGTGTAATGCTTAAAAGGATTAATTCTTACTTTAATATCTTTTGGATCAAAAAGCTTACTCGATAAAGCCGCGTCGTATACGTTTTGCATGATGACTTCTGGAGATTTTAATGCAATGCTATTTTCTGAACAATCAATTACAAAGTGTGGCATAGTTTTACTGGTTTTTATTTGAATTTATTTTCAAGCACGCTCTCACTAAAACTTTTATGGCCTCAGAATTATGATGAATAATATTGAAAGCTTTAACATATCTAATATTGCATTATGCAAAGATTGGAAATAAAAAGTATTATTTTTTAAAATTAACTAAAGCCTATAATACTAAAACCTACTGAAAATAACAAGATCAAAATTAATTATTTACTAAATTTTTCGTTGCTATTATATAATTCTCTAAAACTAGCCTGTTGAATATGGATGCCACATCCCGATTTTGGGCAAGTCAGATAAATTGAAATAACAGGGTGCTAAAATTAATTTTTTCATTGTTCTGATGTATTAAGTAAAAGTCAATTTTCTTTATACGATTGTTAGTTATCCTTCGCTCTAGTTACTTCTGAAGACAAAATATTTATTTTTTCTTCTTCGTTGTCAATAATAGTATTAGAGCCTATTTTTTTTAGGAGCTAAGACAAGAATATTCAAGGCACATAATTCCATTGCCTTATATCCTGCCTAAGAAGTTATTTCGGTACCCAACTGTCCTTGATATTTTTAACATCATATTCAATTAAAAAGATCAAGGGGATTGCATAAGCTAAATGACGTAAAAATGTTATAGCAGGCATCATTGGTGATGCATCAAGGCCAGCTACTCCTGCTCCCAGAAGAGGCAGCATAAATAACCAGACTAGCGCTATCATTTCGGCTGTTACAAAAATGATTGGTCTTAACCATTTTGGTCCCCAAAGTGAAGGCCCTATTCCAGCAAATAATATCGCTAATAATACCCCATTACTGTAATGTCCTATAACTCCATACGCTAATCCTAATCCTGTTTTCGCTCCTAGGGTTCCTGGAATATCCCACCAGTTTCCGGTTAATAATAATCCTACTAGATCAAATAGGATGGTTCCTAATATCCCTGCGAGTATTGCATTTTTCCAATTTATTGTTTTCATTTTATTTTGTTTTATATGTTATTTTTTTAGTGTGATTACCAGTTTGAATGTTGCTCTTAATTTCAATTTTACATCACTCAAACTGGCAGGAGCAAAGACCAATCACATTATTATTTTATGTTATTTCTATCTAAGAAATTAAGAATGTAGTTCGCTATTTCATCACCTTTCTCTTCTAAAGCAAAATGTCCTGTGTCTAATAAGTGAAATTCAAGATTCTTTAAATCTCTTTTGTAAGGATGCGCACCTTCCGCTGGGAAGATATAATCATTCTTACCCCAAACAATTAGTGTTGGTGGTTGATGGTTTCTAAAATATTGTTGCCATTGGGGATATAAAGGCACGTTTGTCCTGTAGCTATAAAACATAGCCAATTGAATTTTATCATTTTCTGATCTTGTTAAGTGTTGTAAGTCGATGCTCCAATTATCAGGACTAACTTTAGTTGAATCCTGAACCCCATGGGTGTATTGCCATTTCAAACCATCTGGAGAATGAAAACCTTCTAGGGCTTTTCCATTTTCTAAGGTGTAATTATTCCAATATTTTTTAATAGGAATCCAGAAATCTTTAAGACCTTCATCATAAGCATTCCCATTTTGAATGATTAGGGATTCTACTCTTTCAGGATATTTAGCGGCTATTCTAAAACCAATGGGTGCACCATAATCCATTAAGTAGATGCTATATTTTTCAACGTTTAATTCTTTCAAAAAGCCTTCTACAATGTCGGCCATATTATCAAAAGTATAATTGAATTCGCTCATCCTGGGCTGACCACTTCGTCCATAACCTGGATAATCAGGTGCTAATACATGGTATCGAACAGACAGGTCTGTTATTAAATTACGAAACATATGTGATGATGTTGGATAACCATGCAACAATAATATAGTTGGCTTGTCAACGTCTCCAGCTTCTCGATAAAAAATGTTTACACCGTTAACCAGTATATTTTTGTGAAAAGTAGGCTTGCTTGTCTTCTCTATTAAATTTTTTTTTAATTCTTGGTTGTCGCTTGTGAAAGAGACTAAACTAATGGTTAGCAAGCCTAATAGGGCCAAACTAAATACTGATTTTAAAAATTGAGTTTTCATATTATATTTATTAAAGGTTGATACTTTAGGCTACTTTTAAATTTTCCATATTTTGAGCTCTTGGAAAATCAATTTCAAAACCTCCATTATGGTATATATTATTAGTGATTGTGGTAAGTGCAACAATTGCAATTAGCTCTGCGAACGCGGACTTATTATAGCCTTCTTCAAAGAAATCATCTACCGCAGTAGCTGTTGGATGGCCTTTAAGGATTACCAATTCGCTTGCTAATGTTACGAGCGCATTCAATTTTGAATCTGCAATTGAGTGGTCTCTAATATCAAGTGTCTCTTCTTCTGTAAATCCATTCATTTTTCCAATGGCTGTATGTGCAGAAATGCAATAGGCACAACTATTTACTTGCGATGTTCCGAGCGCAATAGTCTCATATTCTTTGCTCGTAAATTCTCCATTTTTTAACGTTTCAGTAAAGGCTAAAAATCCTCCTAATAACTTATCAGATATTCCCATAGTTGCATACAGGTTTGGTAACATCCCAATCTTACTCTTTACAGCTCCAAAAATTTCCTGAGAATTTTGATTTGCTTCTTCCAATGTTAATGGTTTAAATGTTTTCATGTTATTTTATTTTATTTTAATTTGTTTAATTGTTATAGATAAGTCGTTCTTATCTATGTCTTCTTTTGTTATTCCAAATCGAAGTTCTTGATGTATTAATTGGTTTCATATGTATTGGTTTTAATGGTTATATAAATTTTCTGTCGTTTTCTTTAATTTTAACGTCGTTGGCGCTCATATCTCTTATTTGCATCAACCCTTCTTTATCAAATTCCCAATGTTCGTTTCCATGGGTTCGATACCATTGTTTTGTTGTTGCATCTAACCATTCATATTCAAAGCGCACTGAGATCCGGTTATCTGTGAAGGACCATAAATACTTTTTCAATTTGTAATGGAGTTCTTTATGCCACTTTTGGGATAAAAATTCAATTATTTCAGACCTTCCAACAAAAAATTGATTTCTGTTTCTCCATTGTGAATCAATGGTATAAGCCATTGAAACTTTTACTGGATCTTTACTATTCCAAACATCTTCTGCCACTTGTACTTTTGCTTTTGCCGTTTCCTTTGTAAAAGGAGGTATTATTTTTCTCATAATTTTTTTAAACATACAGACAAGTCTGTTTTATTTTGATCATATTTATTAACATTTTTAAATAACCCGTCTATTTAATCTAATAGTTTAATACAAGCTCTTTTTGCTGATACAATAGGCCAATTGTCTTTTTGAATTTGGGAAAGGATAATAGCTCCTTCAATTAAAATTAGAATTTCATCTCCTAATTCTTCTGCTTCCAAATATTTGCCTTCATCTTTAAGTAAACTGCGAATCCATTTTCTAAGATCATTCTTATGAAATATTGCTTGATCTCTAATTTTATCATGATCTTTAGGTAAGTCGGTAATTATATTTTGCCATCCGCAACCTCTAAAATTTACTTCATTAAGCCACTCTGTTAGGTAATCAAAAGAACCTATCACCTTACCTTTAGCGGTATTTTGAACAGATACATAATCATTTAACTTTCCCATCCACATACTATGCCTTGCAATTAAATAAGCTACTGCAATCTCTTCTTTAGATCTAAAATGCTGATACATACTTGCCTTAGCAACCCCTGCATCGCTTATAATTTGATTAATCCCAGTTTGGTTATAACCCTGATTATAAAATAAATCTGAAGCGGTTTCAATAATACGCTCTTTTACCCCTAGTTTTTTCATACCACAAACATACAACGAATTTACTATAAAACAGACAGGTCTGTATGTATTTAGCTTTTATTTAACACTTTTAGCAAATAACCACCATTTACTTATTGTGCGTGGAAGTTAACATACCCTAAACTTCTTGGAAACATTTTGCAAAATAAGTTGAACTGATAGCGTCCGTTTTCTAGGCTATTTTAAAAATATTTGATGCTTTATTGAATCTATATTGTGTCGAGAAAACATTTGGAGATTTCCCTAGTGTAGGCGTCATCATTCTAGATTGCCTTGATTTACTATTGCCTAAATTTTTACTAAAGTCTAACGCGTTCGTGTTTGAATAGGTCCATATAATATTTGCTTATGTCAATAGACCGTGAACACGCTACATTTTCAAGAGTAGTTAAAGCAAAAACACCCTTTAAAGTACTTGCATTGTTTTGATTTTAACTTTTACCCAGCGCCTTCACTTTTGGAGATAGTAACAACCATTCTTTTCCTAAAAACGGAATCAATAATAATATGGAATGTTTTATTTTGTATTTTTTCAGGAGCTACAATTCGCCTAGGAGAAGACGCTACAATTGTATCATTTACCGCTATATGATTGTTTGTGAAATGCTATAATAGCATCGTTTTCTAGAGCTTCGATTAAACAAAATGCCGTTTGTCTTTTTTCATCACACGAATACTCAGCTTATAATAATTACAGTACTTTGCTTATAAAAATCATTTTATTGATTGTTCAGCTGGGGCTGGGCTAATTGTCGTTGTAACTTGACGAATTGAGTTGGCTAGGAAGCTTGCCTGTTTTGCGTGTTCTTCAGTTAATTCGTTGTTTTCTGCTTTGTAAACGTAGTATACTTTGTCATTCGTAACATCGCTATGTTGCCATTTTATTTTTGATCCCAATTCCTTTATTATAGAAAGATATGGTTGAGACATTCCTTTTAGTTTTTCAGAAGTCAAATCTCTTGCTCATGGAATATTACGCTCGACTACATACATTTTAATACTGTTGTTGATTTTAAATGTTGCTTCATTTTTTTTGCTGTGCCTGGGCATAATTTAACGCAAAGGCTATAAGCATCTCAGCCAACCTTATTTTTTTACCAGTAAATTTTCTAATTACTTTGTTTACTCTTCTACTTTTTCATTGGAAAGTTCACAATATATATTTTAACTATTGAGGCTTCGAAACTAAAACAACTTTAACTCCAATAATTATGTGTTGGGTCCAAAAACCACAATTTTGATTCAAGGATTTGTTCGTCTTAGCTATTTTACCAAGAGTATGCTTTCCTCCTATCTGTATAAAATGTTCAAGTAAATTCCATCAAAAAAAAAGATTACTCACAGTCCTTTTTTCAGTAAATAGCTATCTGAATATGTATCTTTGTATATTCAATAACCTTACTAAAAAATTTGCAGCAGATAAAAACCTACTTAGATCAAATAGCCACAATATCTAAAGAAGATTGGGGGGTCTTTATTTCAAAATTGAAACCACAAGTCATTCCCAAGAAATCGATTTTTTTAAAACTTAATGATATAGAAAATACGATCTCCTTTATTGAATATGGCGTAGTGCGCTTGTTTATTCCTAAAGAAAATCAAGATAAAGAAATCACCTTTGGTTTTAGTTTTAAAAACCAGTTTATTAGCGCCTATGATTCTTTCTTAACACAAACACCCTCTGCATATCAATTACAAGCACTTACCGAAACTAGTGTTTTAAGTATTACCTACAGTGATTTACAGGACGTTTATAAGACTACCCAAATAGGAAATCTCATTGGCAGACTAACGGCAGAAAGACTCTTCTTATTAAAATCTAAGCGGGAACAAAACTTATTGAATCTTACCGCAGAACAACGTTATGTGAAATTGTTTAAAGAACGTCCAGAGCTTTTACAGGTGATTCCTTTAAAATATATTAGTTCTTATATTGGTGTTACTGCACAAGCTTTAAGCAGAATAAGAAAACGTGTAATCTTGATTTCTTGATTTAGGTTCATTGTTTCGTTCGTAAACTCAAAGTATCTTTGTAAAAAAAAATTTATGGCTACTATAATTTTCGTTTTACTACTTTGGTACGGAGGCTTATTTTTTCAGTCTTTCTTTTTACATAGATATGCAGCACATCAAGTATTCACAATGTCAAAAACTATGGAACGTATCTCTTTCGTTTTGACTTGGATTTTTCAAGGCTCTAGCTATTTAAGTGCTTATGGATATGGGATTATGCACAGGATGCACCACGCGTATACGGATACTGAAAAGGACCCACATTCTCCTTCGCACGATGACAACGTATTTGCGATGATGTGGAAAACAAAAACCATTTACAGCGACATCAATGAAGAACGCATTATTGTTGATAGCCGTTTTACCAAAAATGTTCCCCAATGGAAAGGATTTGACAAGTTTGCTAGTTCTCGTTTTTCTAGATTTCTTTGGATTGTTGGTTATGTTATGTTTTTTGTGTTTTTTACAACCGCTTGGTGGCAATGGCTCTTATTACCTATCACCTTTTTAATGGCTCCCATACACGGGGTAATTATTAACTGGTTTGGTCATATTTATGGCTACGTAAATTTTAAAATGAAAAACACAAGCAAAAATCTTTTCCGTTTTGATTTTTTAATGATGGGTGAAGGATATCACAACAATCATCACAAACACGCGAGCAGCCCAAATTTTGGTTTTAAATGGTATGAAATCGACATCACTTATTTGATTATAAAAATATTGGACGCTGCTGGTTTTATTAAGTTGAAACCAATTCCTGTTAGGCGTTCATAATTTCAAAAAATCCTAAAACAAAAAATCACCTGCTATAACAACAGGTGATTTTTTTTATAAAATTAATTACTTTTAGCTTTTAATCGATTTCATATCAATTACAAATCGGTATTTAACGTCACTCTTCAGCATACGCTCGTAGGCCTTATTTATGTCTTGAATCTTAATAACTTCAACATCTGAGGTTATATTATGTTTTCCGCAGAAATCTAATAATTCCTGTGTTTCAGCAATACCACCAATTAAAGAACCCGCCACAGACTTGCGTCCCATAATCATAGGTACAGTAACTAAGGCAGGATCTAAAGGTCCTAAATATCCAAGAACAACCAGCGTGCCATTGGTTGTTAATGTGCCTATATAAGGGTTAAAATCGTGCGCGTAGGGAACCGTATCTAGAATGAGATCAAAGCGTCCCATTGCATTTTCCATTTGAGCTTGATCTGTAGAAATAATAACTTCATCTGCGCCTAATGTTTTTGCATCTTCTATTTTACTAGTAGATCTTGAAAACAGGGTAACATGTGCGCCAAGTGCACGTGCTAACTTAATCGCCATATGACCTAAACCTCCTAGCCCTACTACAGCTACTTTACTGCCCTTGCCTACTTTCCAATGTCTTAGTGGTGACCATGTTGTAATTCCTGCACACAATACTGGTGCGATCCCTGCATGGTCTAAATTTTCTGGTACCCGCAACACAAAGTCTTTATCTACCACAATGGTTTCTGAATATCCACCATGTGTAGTTGTATCCAAATGCTTATCGTAACCTCCATAAGTTCCAACCCAGTTTGGGCAATATTGTTCTAAATCTTTTTTACAACTGCTACAGGTTCCACAAGAGTCGACCAAACAACCCACCGCAACTAAGTCGCCTTCTTTATAGCTTGACACTTTTGCTCCAACCTTGGTTACCCTTCCCACAATCTCGTGTCCAGGAACTACCGGATATTGAGTCATTCCCCAATCGTTTCGCGCAAAGTGCAGGTCTGAATGGCAAACACCACAAAATAGGATATCGATCTCTACGTCACTTGCGGTGACTTCTCTCCGATTAATATTAAATTGTTTTAAGTCGGCTTCGGCCTTATCTGTTCCGTATGCTCTAACACTTTTTACGTTCATGATATTTTATGTTTTTAACCTTATTATTGTTTGACTTCAAAATACAAAATCACGGCATCAAAATCCTATCTAACAGGGTTTTTTTTATATGATTCTCCAATAGAAATTTTGGTGTCGTCTTAATATACTATTTGGTTTCTGTCAATCAACCTTAAGTTTTAAAATTAATCACAAACAATTTATACACTCTTAAGAAATCACTAGGTAATTTCTCTAAAAATCCAGACAGTATATCTGGAACTAAAAGCATTTGTTCTGCATATATTTTTACCTGATTGCAGTAGGTTTCAATATAATATCAAAAATCGACCTTTATCATCTTCTTATCGCTCTTCACAAATATGGATGTGTTGGTCTCTTCTTGTTGAATGGAGGCAATTTAAGGCTGTGGTATTTGCTTTTATTGCACTTTGAAAACTGCCTGCAAGAAACCTTCTTATGAAAAATAGTTTGACAAATAATCTGTAACCGACATTTCAAAACTTTCTACCGTATGTTTTGGATATGCTGTTGTGATAATAGCATTGGACTTTTGTTGGTTGTTTTTTATAAACTTAAGCCTGCAAACTTCGGCATGTTGATCTCTAAAAAAAGAAAGTCAATTTTCTTTTGTTGACTATTTTGGTCGCTGTGAAAATCATCCACGTTATTTAATACAACTTTTTGTAAGTGCATTAGTGATAGGACGTATTTATATTTTAACGGCGCGTCTTCCGCTAAAATAAATAATTATTGACCCTCCTTTTAATTTTATAACAGCAATCATTAAAAATTAAATTATTCAAAAAACAGCACAAAAAAACCATTACATATACTGTAATGGTTTTTTGTTTTAAAAACTTATAGTAATAGTATTATGACTTAGGCATCACTACGCCATCTAACGCGTGTATTACACCATTAGACGCTTGTACATCTGCAATTACTACAGTTGCTGTACCACCCTCTTCATCAGTTAAAATAACTTTACCATCTTTTACAGATAATACTAGAGTACCACCCTGAACTGTAGTTACCTTGAAAGCACCATCGTTCGACTTAATGGCTTCTATTACAGCTGCTGCTTCAAATTTACCTGCAACAACATGATAAGTTAAAATACCTGTTAACGCTTTTTTACTAGCGGGTGCAAGTAAACTTTCAACCGTTCCTTTTGGAAGTGATGCAAATGCATCGTTCGTTGGTGCAAATACTGTAAAGGGGCCATCACCGCTTAAAGTTTCTACTAAACCTGCTGCTTTTACAGCTGTAACTAAAGTTGTGAAATTTTTATTACCTGCCGCTACTCCTACAATATTGGGTGTTGTCTGTGCAGTAACTGCCTTAGAAGCTTTTTTGACCATTGCTTTTTCAGACTGACCATAACTAGTAATTGTTAATAAACTAACAAATACTAGAATACTAACTCTTTTTAAATTTTTCATAGTGTGTTTTTTGTTTAGGTAAATGTAACACAAGTTATAATTATGTTTAATTTATTTAACAGAAGATTAAACTTTTTTAACATAGTAAGTTTTTACTTTCTAAAATTGCTATGGGCTAAAGGAGTACTTTTGCAGCTAACAATTTCAAGGGTTCTTTTTATATAGTTTGCCCAAAAGAATGTTTAGTTAAAAGTTTTTATGAGTTTCCTTACATTTCTTATATTTTTTTCAACCTTATCATTTATCTTTTTTGGTATTGGATGTTTCGTAACTCCGAAAATGAAATTAGAGTTTAAAAGATATGGACTTGAAAATTACAGGACTACGGTAGGCGGGTTGCAACTTTTAGGATCATTAGCTTTGCTCTGTGGTTATTTTTATGCTCCCTTTTTACAGGTAATTGGAGCTGGTGGACTTTCGGTTTTAATGGTGTTGGGTTTTCTAGTAAGGCTTAAAATAAAAGATTCATTTCTACTTTCTGCGCCCTCGTTACTCTACTCAATTATCAATGGCTTTATCTTTTTTAAGGTATTATTCGAACTTTAAAACAGCGGTTTTTAAGAACTAAATACAATAAATAGGCAAAGGCATAAAAATAAAAATGCTGGAAATGACTTTTTAAGAGGGTCGTTTATCTTTAGATGAACGAGTATAGAACCCGTTAGCAAAATTGCTAGGCCTAACGCAGCTGGTTGTCTAATTTCAGTAAGCCAAATGGATACTAATAAACCTATGGCCAAACCCACTTTTAATATTCCTACTACATAACACATCCATACAGGAAGTCCATATACTTTAAATTCCTCTATGATAGTTTTGGCGTTGCCTCCCCTCCATTGAGTGGGCTTATTGTATTGAAGTAGCCAAACGTTTAAAATACTAAACGCCACGATACATTGTAATGCGATAATGAGATAATCCATACTTGTAATTTTAAATTTTAATTGTTCTATAAATGCATTTAACTTTTACTGTAATTCAAACACCATACAATGTTGCCAAGGAAGATTGTTAATATTTTTAAATAAAACAAAACCAGCAGCTTTCATTTCTAAAATAGCTTGTGATTCTGTCATCTTATGAAGTTTTTTAATGGGTACTTTAGGATCTTCACCCCTGTATTCAATAAGGTAAATCTTACCTTCTGGGCGTAGGGATTTTTTTATAGACTGTATCATTTCAAAAGGATAGGAGAATTCATGATACACGTCTACCATTAATACTTTGTCTAAAGTATTTTCAGAAATGTTAACGCTTTGTTCACTCCCTTTAATCACCTTAACGTTCGTAATATCTAGGACTTCTTTTTTCTCATTCATCACAAAAAGCATCTCATCCTGTATGTCTACAGCGTAGATGGTACCTTCAGTAGCTAACCCTGCCATTCTAAAAACATGATACCCAGAACCTGCACCTATATCTGCTATCACATCTGTTGCTTTTATATCCATATTTTGCAAAAGTGTGGTTGCACTTTCTTCTGCCTCGCGCTCTGGTCTCTCCAACCAGTCCATACCTTGAAAACCCATTACATGGGCAATCTCGCGTTCCTTATACCATTTACCGGTGCCTAAATAGCTACCATTTTTAAAGGTATAGGGATCATCAACCTGTGTTTCTTGTGCTGTACTTAGATTAAAGGAAAATAAATAAAAAAGAATGACTGTAATTTTTATTGTTCCTGACGCACTTTTAAATAGTGAGAACTTGACCATTTTTAATTTCTTTATTCTGAGGGCTTTATTAATCATTAATTCTGAAACAATTACTCCACATAAATTTTTTCAATTTCAAGCTCAAAAGACTCCTTCGTTTTATTGCCAATAAGAATTGCTATTTCTTCCATAACAGAACCCGAATAATTAGGCTTATCTAATGTATACCCCCTATAACTAGGATAAAATTGATCTAACGGAATTTCTACAGTCTCCCACTCACCCGTTGTTTCAAAAACTTTAATATAAGAAAAACGTTGAGACCGATTATCTTTAATTCTGAATTGGTATGACTTACCATCTCCCTTCAATACTACTTTTATCGTCTTAAAGTTAGAAACATCAACCACCTCAAAATTGTGCCGAATGCTCGAAAAGCCTCCGTTGTTTTCGGTCCTCACGGTTCCTGTATAAAGTAGGTTTTTAGCATTATTTAGGTTTAAATCACCTTGAGACAAACCTCCCATAACACCGTCATCGACTACATACCAATTAGTCATACCTATTTCGTTCTTGAAATCTGAAATTACAAGGGTATCGTTTTGAAACATAAAACTTACTATTAAAAGTGTTATAAAAGCTTTCATAATTTTGTAAAAACAAAAATAATTAACATTAGACAAAATACCCGTTCCATTAACTAAACCTTATAATTTTGAACAAACAGTAGCCTATTAGGCTCCTACCGCTACTTCATACTATAACAATAAAAGAATTCCTCTTATTAATTTACAAAAAATTAATTACTTAGTAAAAAAAATCACCCTTCTTTTACATTTGTTTGACACTCTAAATAGCAATCTTTCTTAAATTTACTGAAATTAGAAAAATGAAAAGTCCATCCCATCTCTCAAAATACCTCTTTATAGTATCTCTGTTATTGTGAGTAGTGGGAATGTCTCAAGGCTTACAAATAGTGTCTATTTTAGAGGCCGATTCTTTATGGAGGAAAGAGATTATCAAACTCCCAGTAGAATGGACACCTAACATAACTATTAACGGTTTTGAAGAATTGCGCTTTGCTTCGGGCTGGTCTGGTGTTAATAGCGATCAATTTTGGTCTTATGCACTCGCTTGGGATATAAAAGCTACCGCTCCATTACCATACAAAGAAATAGAACTAAACCTTGAAAATTATTTTGATGGTCTGATGAAACCCAACCATTGGGCTGCGTCATTTCCTGAACCCTTAGTTCTATTTATAAAACCTATAAAACAAAATACTCCAAATTGTTTTCAAAGGGAAATGGAATATTTTGATGGTTTTCATACCGGAAAAGTAATGACCGAAAATATTATGGCGGAACAATTTTACTGCAAAGAAACAGGAAAAACGGTTGTTGTTTTTAGGATTTCTCCCAAAGCACTTGAGCATCCTATCTGGGCTGAACTTGCTTCTATTAAAAAAAAACCTGCTCATTGTGGATCACAATAACAAAGTGCTGCAAATATATACTACTACCAGATCTTAATTCGCTCCTCCTCTGTTCTGTAGTTTGTTTCGCCTTCCTTCACATCAAATGCCTCATAAAAAGGAGTAAAGTTCATTAAAGGCCCATTAACACGCCAAATTGGAGGTGAATGCGTGTCTGTTGTTACATAATTCCGAAGATACGCTTCCCGTGTTTTAACCCGCCAAATACGAGCAATAGATAAAAAGAACCGCTGGTCTGGCGAATAACCTCCTATTTTAGTAGTATCCTGTCCTTGTTCAGTCGTTTTGAACGCATCATACGCAATGGCTATTCCACCATTGTCTGCCGTGTTTTCTCCTACCGTTAATGCTCCATTTAAATGAACACTATCCAATACTGTAAATGCACTATACTGGTCAATGATGCCTTGCGTCTTCGCTTTAAATTTTGTAAAATCTGTTTCTGTCCACCAATTTGATATGTTCCCATTTTTATCATATTGCGCACCTTGATCGTCAAAAGCGTGCGTAAACTCGTGGCCTATAACCATTCCTATTCCACCATAATTAACAGCATCATCCGCATATAAATCGAAATAAGGTGATTGTAAGATGCCTGCTGGAAATACGATTTCGTTTAAAGAAGGATTATAATAGGCGGTTACCGTAGATGGTGTTGTGTGCCATTGATCTCTATTAGGCGCTTTATTGAGCTGTTTGATTTCGTATTCGTATTCACTTTGACGTAAGGCTACTATGTTTTCAAAAAACTGTTCTCGATCTATTTCAACATCATAGGTTCTCCAAACATCAGGATAGCCTATTTTTTTACTTATTGCCCAAAGTTTCTCTTTCGCTTTTACCTTGGTACTATCGCTCATCCATTCTAGCTTTTCAATTCGCTTTTCTAAGGTTTTTTGAAAGTTGTTAACCAGTGCTAATGCTCGTTTTTTAGCATCTTCATTAAAGTAACGCTTTACATACAGTTGCCCAAGAGCAAAACCTATTTGCTGGTCCACACGACGCGTCATTTGTTCCGCTCGAGGTTGCTGTTTATCTTGACCCGATAGTACTTTTGAATATGCAAACGTAGCGTCTTGGAAAGGTTTGCTTAAAATATCTGCGTGTGATCCAATAGAATTGACTTTTAAATACACTTTCCAATCCTTTAATGGAACAGATTTTAACATTCCATTTAAAGTATCATAATACGCAGGTTGATTAACATCTACTGAATCTACAGGTGCCGCTAAAATTTCTAACATATTGCTCCAACCAATAGCTTCTTGTCTTGTGTTTAAAGCTCCCACCGAAAATTTGTTGTAATTTTCTTGAACATTTCTTCGTTCTACATTTGTTTTATGAGACTTGGCTAGTTGCTTCTCTATCTCATATACGGTGGTTGCTTGTTCTTTTGCATTGGTATCTCCCACCAATGCAAACATTGTTGTAAGGTATTTTATGTATGCCTCTTGAATAGTTTTTACGGAAGGGTCTTCACTAAAATAATAATCCCGGTCTGGCAATCCTAATCCAATCTGCGTGACATTTAGAATATTGAGCGTACTATTTTTTTGATCAGGGGAAACATATGGGTAGACTAAAGAATAATCGCCAGATTTTATTTGAGTAGCAACAAACTCCATCATTGATGGAACATCTGAAATTGCCTCGATTCTTTCAAAAATAGGTTTTATGGGAGCGGCGCCTCTTTGGTCAATCACCAAAGTATCCATGCCCGAAGCATAAAAATCTCCCACTTTCTGTTCAATACTTCCTTTAGGATGTTCTTCTTTAGATACTTCATTTAAAATATTCTTTAAGAGCTCTTGCTGCGGAATATTCAAGAATCGGTAAGCCCCTACCCCTATTTGGTCGTCAGCAATAACCGCATTCTCATACCAGGATTTATTTACGTGATTAAAGAAATTGTCGCCAGGCTGAATGGCAGTTGTTATGCCATCAAAAACGACTGTTTTATCTTCGGTTGAAGGTGCTATTTTGTCAGAGGTGTTTTCGTTTTTGCAAGAAAACATAGTGATGGTTAGTACTGAAATAAATACTAGATTTTTCATTATGATTATAGTTGAATCTCAAATATAGTCATTAAAAAGCAAGGTTTTAAAGCGGTGTTCCGAAATGTAACACGCTAAAGTGATTTAAGTACCGAATCTTCAACATAAAGATCATGACCAACTTAAGAATTGGTCTTTCTTCTCCGTTCTTTCAGTATCCGCCTACCGCCATAACTTTAGTGGCGGAGCAAGTGTTCTTATTTCTGTATACTAGCGCTTTTTCTTCTTTGAAACTTCTTCCTTAGCAACCACTGTTTTTGTTTGGTTTAGATGATGTGCCAGAACTTTATCCACCAACTCGTCTTTTGTGAGATGGTGAAAAATAGTCTTGATGGAAGTTTTAAAATCTTCAGAAATATGGTGATTCGGTTTGGTTTTGAAGATTTGTTTTGCCCATAGTTTGGCATTATTCTCTTCAATTGAAAGTGTATCTGCTTTTGGCATTTCAGAAAAAGTAATGCCTAATTCATCTTCTAAATCTGGGATATCAGCCACCTCTTCTTGTTGTATCACACTTACTGAAAGTCCTGTAGCTCCGGCTCTAGCGGTTCTACCACTTCTATGAACATAGGCATCATAAGTGTCTGGTAAATGGTATTGTATCACGTAGGTAATTTCCTTTACATCAATCCCCCTTGCAGCAAGATCTGTTGCTACTAGAATGTTGATATGACCTTCTCTAAACTGCGCCATAATTCTATCACGAATTCCTTGTGTTAAGCTTCCGTGGATTGCTCCTGAAGAAAACTTATGGATAGCAAGATTTTTAGCAAGCTTATTTACCGCAGCTTTTGTTTTACAAAATATAATACCGCGTTGCCCCTCTTTAGAACTTAAAAAGTGCATCAACACGTTTAACTTCTCCTCTGGTTTCACCACCACATATTGATGATCAATTCCCTGATGGCCTAACGTAGCCATATCAACCTCGATATGTACTATATTTTTTGATAAGTAGTTTTGAACAAGCTGCTTTATCTCTCCAGACAGGGTGGCCGTAAAGAGGAACGTTCTGCGTTTTTTAGGAAGGCCACTAATAATGGTATCCAATCCTTCTTTTAAAATCGTTACCATTTCATCTGCCTCATCAATTACGAGATACGAGGCGTTTGTAATAGAGACTGCTTTTCTTTCAATCAAATCGATTAATCGTCCCGGAGTTGCTACTATAATATGAGTGGGCTCTTTTAGACGCTCAATTTGAGGTTTGATTGGAATTCCTCCACAAACAGATGCTATGGAAATTTCAGGTTTGTGAACGGCAAAATCGCATAAATTTTTATGAATCTGTTGGCCGAGTTCTCGCGTAGGTGCTAAAACAATGGCTTGAACATCATTATTATCTACAGAAATATGCTGCAATAAGGGCAATCCAAATGCAGCCGTTTTACCTGTCCCAGTTTTCGCTATACCGACAACATCTTCCTTTTGGCTTAAGATTACAGGGATTGTTTTTACTTGAATATCTGAAGGAACTAAAATATCCAATGCTTTTAAGCCTTTAATTAAAAAAGGGTCCACTCCTAAACTTGAAAATGTCTTTGCCATAAATGAATTTATTATATTATACTATTGCCTTTTTTTATTTTACTATTCAAGACATAGGCTCAATTACATTTTTTTGGAATTTGAGTTCTTGGTATTTGATGTTTTATTGCTTCGAAATTTCACTTAAAGTCTTTTATTAAACTTCTTGAAGAATTCGTTTTGACTTTCGGTACATAAACTTAGGATAGATACTCCTTTTTGCAAAACGGTTTAAATTACCCGCATTAACCATTTTATGATATATTGTTTTTGTAATACCAAAATATTCATAGGTCGTACCATCTGTAAAAGTGATTTCTAGTATTAAACCTTTGTGCTGGTAATCTGCAATGGCTGAATTTGTAATCGTCTCTGTATACTCAGGGAGGTTCTTTTCTTTAGTTTCTGGAGCCATGCTCACTAAAAAATGATATCCATCTATGATTCTTCTGCTTTGGATTTCTGCTTCTTCTTGTTTCGGATCACCATCCTGAAATTTATCTGGATGCCATTCTTTAACTAGGTTTCGGTAACTCTTCTTAAGTATTTTGAGGTCTATTTCTTTCTCTATACCAAATAATTTCTTGTACTCGTTTATGCGCTTCATAATAAGGGCTTTTATTAGGGCGCGAAAATACTTCTTTTTAATGAATATAAATTTCATATCAAAGATTTAAAAGAACCCGTGAAAAATTAGGAATAAATTTGACTGAGGCAAATGGTATAATTGAGGTTTTTTTTGAGTGTAAGGATAGCGTAAAAAGGCTTTTATATTTACTGCGCTCCACCTTTTGTTTCCTTCAAGAAGGTCAAGTATTACTTCGTTATCTTTTCTAATCTCATCGATTAATCCTGATACCTCTCCATTATACAAAACAGAAGGTTACTTATTACCGCTATGAACCCATAAAGATGTTTACTCATCTCAATATCATTTTCTACCCTTATTATAATCAACAAGATCATTGGTATTAATATCATTAGACAGCTTTTTAATTTTGATGTTCCAAAAAGTGTTGTCTCTATCTTTCTTTGTTTTTTCAAAAATAAAATGGCTATTAATGCGGCTATAATAACGCCGCTACCTTCTAGAATAACAGATGTTAAGATGTAAATACAAGTGGGTAATTGCTTTGGGGTAGGTTGAATATAAAAACATCTAACCTAAAAATATTTGATAACGTAATTGCTATGAAGACAAACACTGTCACTCTTTGCTTTCCAATAAATTATATTTTTATTTGGAAATGCTATAATAAAAAAGCCCATCGATTAAGACGGGCTTTACTTGAAAATATCGTGATGCGATATTAAACAACTTTTACGTTTACCGCGTTCAATCCTTTGTTTCCTTCTTGAAGGTCAAATGTTACTTCGTCACCTTCTCTAATCTCATCGATTAATCCTGTTACGTGCACAAAATGATCTTTCTCAACTCCTTCTTCAGTGATAAAACCGAATCCTTTTGTGTCGTTGAAAAACTTTACTGTTCCTTTGCTCATTGTATTATAATTTAATGTATTAATATTCAGTAGTAGTCAAAGTTGATTCCAGGTAATTATTTGAGTTTATCATTTTCAAACTTTTTAGCCCAGTACTTTGTCTAAAAAAATTGCTGCGTAAAAAATTTACTTAACAAGTTTTACCCTAACCGCATTCATCCCGCGAGTTCCTTTCTCTAATTCAAATGAAACTAAGTTACCTTCAGTAATGTCATCTATAAGTCCGCTCACGTGGCAAAAGTACTTTTCCTTATTTACAGCGTCTATAATAAAACCGAAGCCTTTGGACGAATCATAAAAGTCTACTGTTCCCGTTCGTACTGGATCAAATTCTTCTTTTTCAGAATCATCTTTCTTTGGGATTCCAAGAATGATGTCTTCTGCTTCTACTTCTACCTTCATAGTAGGATCTGGTGGAGTATCTACTAAATTGCCTAAATGATCTACATAAGCAAATTCAATTCCACTAGTTCCGTTTTCAGCTCTATCAACCTTGCGAGCCTCCATCTTCTTTCGTTTATCCTCACGCTTTTTTAAACGCTTTTTCTCTTTTTCTGATTTATTAAATGTTTGCTGTGATTTTGCCATTCTATTCTTGAAAAATTATTTTTTTATAAAGATAACTACATTCTTGCTCAACTAAAACTACTTTTTCTCTAAATGCCAAAACTCGCACTATTTTTCTTAAAAATGATGATTAAACTCATCTTTTTGACACAAAATTAGTCTTTAAATTAATTTTAAGTGCATCGAACTAAGCTAGTAGAGGAAGAAAGTAGCGTCTGAATTTGTGCATTATACTAATTTTATACGCACCTTCTTTTTCTTAAGGCGCACGTTATTGGTTTGCTCGATAACGCGATCCGCCTTATTCATAGGTACTGCAACAAATGCGCAATCGTGTTTTAATTCAATGATACCTAATTCATCTTTTTCCAAATTTCCTTGTTTAAAAAATAGTCCAGCAATATCACCTTTAGAAATTTTGTCTTTTCGACCTCCTGAAATAAATAACGTTGCCCATTTTGATACTATGGAAGGTTTTGCGTTCGTAGGCTTTAAAAACTCCTTTGTAGTAATAAATTCTGGCACAAATTCTTGTTCCCATTGCAATACATAAGCGGTTCCTGTGGAGTTCATTCGAGCTGTTCTACCATTTCGGTGTGTAAATTCTTCGGCCTTAAGTGGTAGTTGGTAATGAATAATAAAATTTAATTCTGGAATGTCCAATCCACGAGCAGCAAGATCTGTGGCAATGATAATTTTATGGGTCCCGTTTCTAAATTTTATCAGTGCGCGCTCACGCTCAATCTGGTCTAAGCCACCATAAAAACAACCGTGTGGAATGTCGTTATCTGAAAGAAACTCACTCACATAATTTATGGTGTCTTTGAAATTACAAAAAATAATACCCGGTTCATTTCCAATATGATATAACAAATCAACGAGTGTCTGTAATTTGTTCTTATCTGGAGACACTACTTTCTTTATTGCTAAGTTGGTCTTGTTTGTATCTGAGTAATCAATCACCAATTCATTTTTCAAACCAACAAAATCAGGAACTTCAAGTCCTGAGGTAGCTGAAGTTAAGATACGTTTTTCAATATAAGGAAGGTGTTCAATAATTTCACGCATTTCATTTTCGAATCCAATTTCTAAGGACTTATCAAACTCATCTAACACCAATGTTTTTAAATCTCTAACAGTAAAAGATTCTCTTCTTAAATGATCTGCCACTCGACCGGGAGTTCCTATTAAGATGGTTGGTGTATGAGCCAATTCGATTTTGTCTTTTGAAAAAGGCCTGCCTCCGTAGACAGCATTTGCCTTAAAACCAGAACCCATTTCCCGTATTACTTGTTCTATTTGGATAGCTAACTCTCGAGAAGGAACCAATATAAGAAGTTGAATTTGATCGCTATTTTGATCTAACTCACTCAAAACAGGTAATAAAAACCCAACTGTTTTTCCTGTTCCAGTGGGCGACAACAATACTGTGTTTTCAGTAGCACTAATGGCTAAAAGAGCTTCTTCCTGCATAGAGTTCAGTGTTGTAATTCCTAATTTTGCAAGAATCTCCTTTTGAGATTTTAGTTTGTTTGACATGAATTAATGGATACTTATATGAGATAATTACTATTCTTTGAGAACTTTCTAACGGTATAGTAGAAGTTACTTTTAATCTACAAAGGTACTTCTTATTGAAACATTGTGTTTTGAATTAAGCCCCCTAAAAAAAACAAAATATATGCAGATATTAGAATGGTGTATCGTTCTGGAGTTAGAATATCTGCGTACAACGTCAGAAATGAAAAGACCAGACAAAGATGCCTAAAACCATCAGATGCAAATCATTTAACATTTGATGATATAATAGATCAATATATAATTTGGATTCTCTTATAACCTAAGTAGTTTTAGAATAACTATTGAAAATTTTAGTGGAACTTTCGAAAACCATATCGTAGATCCAACTAGTACTGATAACAGATCAAATACAAATCACTAAACAATTTCTAACTTATACCCTACTCCGTGTACGTTTGTAATCTTGATGCTTTCATCTTCCTGCAATTTCTTTCTGAGTTTAGAGATATAGGTATCTAAACTTCTACTTACAATGACTCCATTGTCCTCCCAAACTTTTTTAGTAAGTTCTTCGCGCTTTACCACTAGATTTAGATTTGCAACGAGAATTTCTAATAGCTCACATTCCTTTCTAGAGAGCGGTATATCTTTTGCTTCTTTAACCAACTTATTTTGCTCTGGATAAAATCGAAAAGTACCAAGCAAAGAAGTGTCTTCAAGATCATCCTCCCTATGATAAGAAACATACCTACTGTAGAAAACTAAAACCAGAAATCCTAAAATAGCCGAAACTAAAGCATAAAACAAAACGTCTTTAATCGCAAACACATTATCTATTTTAGTAAAATACACTTGTACTTTATAGCAGCCTTCAGGAAACAATCTCCCCCTGCAGGGGACGATATTGTTTTCTGATTTACGGAAAATTTCATAACTATATCCAACTTCACCATTACTGCATTGTATTACTTCAACACGATAATTAATCGGGAGTGATGCCTTTTCAAACGAAGTTCGTACCGCGCTATTAATTAATGCTGGATCAAAAGCAAGTACATTCTCAAATGAAAGTTCATATTTAAAGGGCTCTAAAACTTTTACGGGCAATACTAAAGAAGTGGAATCTTGATTTTCAACTAACAATGTATTTCCTACTTCTCGTAGCGCCAATTTTGCACGTTGGTCAATAGTTGTTTTATCAGGTGGGGTACTGCAGCTAACAATTAAAATAATAAGCAGACTCAAAACGTTATATAAAATTTTTCTTGTCATATCGTTTTACAAATAACTAGCAATTTGGCGACTTTTCACAGCTGTTGACATTTCTTTTACATTCTTTTGACACTTTTGCAGCGATGTGCTTTTAGTTTTACATCAAAATTAAATTATTTATTTTAAGTTTCAACCTTATGGGTTATGCTCAAATGAGTTTAAAAATTGAATGCATAAAAAGATGTCTTTTAAATCTTGAAATGGCTGTCATTAACTTTAGGAGAAATTAAACATTTAAAATAAGTGAGTATACCAGTACTGTAAATTTAATTACAACGAATAATCAAATTTCTGGCGGAAAATTTACGATCGTTATGACCAGCATCTTCAACGAGGATTCCCTATTGGATTTAGTCCACGTAAAAAATTTAAAACAACCCAGCCTTTTTTGACCTAAAAAAATATCCGAAAGCGAATTTAAAAATTTTGAATGGAACCTAATTTGAAGAAAACAACCATCATAAAATAGACGCTACATTAACCATAAAAAATATTTAAAACCCATTGAACTTTGGGCAAAAGTAGATACCGAAGAAAAGAAGATGACTACTATGTTTAAAATTGACCGAACCCGTTGGGGAATAAACCATTTCAAATATACCTTGCTCCTCAAATTATGAAGACGCTCAGTTTATACCAGATTAGGCAAAACAGGATCGCCCAGAATTTTGGTGCTACACCTTGACGCGGACACTCAATTAAAATGAACCAATATACCTCGAGGAGATTGAGTCTTATTTAGAACTTTATTTTGATGGTATCATATTTAATGTATGCAAAGAACCCTCAAAACTGATATTGACAAAGACTACAGCACGATTTTATGAATTAGTGCACACGACCAATGGGACTATAGGATGTCTGGTTAAAATTGAGTTATGTGATTTATTTCACAGGCGAAAAACTATGGCATTAGATTGTAAAATAAAGCAAATACTTTGCCTCGCACAAAATCAAAGCATTCTTTTATTTACATTTTCGCCTAAGAAATTTAGTTGCGAAATTTGGAAAAAGCTAGATAAAATAAGGTTTGCGATTAACGTCTAAACATATCAAATAAAATAGAATGTTTATTTTCTAATGAGCGTCCTATTTTTAATGTAGAAAAGATTTACAGAGAATCGAAAATAATTCTAGAAGCAACAATATGTTGTTTTTGTTATATTTATGTTAAAACGAAAGTTAATTTAATCCTTATGCACTCAAGCTTTTTGATTTTTAAATACTTTTAAAGACAACCCTTAAATATCTCATAAATGAAATTACAAAATTTTCTCTCTTTTCTAATGTTATTACTTCTAACAAGCACAACATCCTTCTCTCAAACCGAGAAAAATTCAGCTAAAAAAGAATCCATTTATGATGGCCTTAAACTACGAAGTATAGGCCCTGCTTTTATGAGTGGTCGTATCGCTGCAATAGCTATTCATCCTGAAAATGAAAACATTTGGTACATTGGTGTTGCCTCTGGCGGTGTATGGAAAACAGTAAATTCTGGTACCACATGGACGCCTATATTTGACGACCAATCTACTTTTGCAATTGGTGCCGTCGCCATAGATCCTATTAACCATAATACCATTTGGGTAGGAACTGGAGAAGACGTGGGCGGTAGACATATTGCCTACGGAGATGGTGTTTATAAATCTACCGATGCCGGAATAACATGGAAAAACATGGGCCTCAAAGACTCTCAACATGTATCACGTATTATCGTACATCCAGAAAATAGCAACGTTATTTGGGTCGCCGCACAAGGACCACTATGGAATAAAGGAGGCGACCGCGGACTTTACAAGTCAATCGACGGTGGGGAAACTTGGAATAAAACCTTAGGCAATAGTGAATGGACAGGTGTTACTGAACTCGTAATGGATCACAAAAACCCAAATACATTATATGCAGCAACTTGGGATCGTCATCGCACGGTAGCGGCTTATATGGGAGGAGGGCCAGGCTCGGGATTACATAAAAGCACCGATGGCGGTGATACTTGGACAAAATTAAAAACAGGCTTGCCTACAGATCAAATGGGTAAAACAGGCTTGGCAATTTCTCACCATAACCCGAATACGTTATATGCGGCAATAGAGTTGCCAAGACGAACTGGTGGGGTATATAAAAGCGACGATGCTGGAAATTCTTGGACCAAACAATCCAATACCGTAACAGGTGGAACTGGACCGCATTATTATCAAGAAATGTACGCATCTCCCCATCACGAAGGAAGATTGTACTTGATGGATAATAATTTGCAGATTTCTGAAGATGGCGGAAAAACTTTCTATAGAATGAATGAGAAAAACAAGCACGGTGATAATCATGCCATAGCATTTAGAAAAAACGATCCTAACTATCTTTTAGTTGGAAGTGACGGCGGATTGTACGAATCTTTTGATCTTACAAAAACTTGGAAGTATATAGAAAATTTACCATTAACCCAGTTTTACAAGCTAGCAGTAGACGATGCAGAACCTTTCTATAATGTGTACGGCGGAACACAAGATAACAGTACTGAAGGCGGCCCGTCAAGAACAGATAATATTCACGGAATTCAAAATAGCGATTGGAAAGTAGTCCTTAATTGGGATGGTCATCAACCTGCTACTGAACCAGGCAACCCAAATATCTTATATGCCGAAAGACAAGAAGGAACCTTATCTAGAATAGATATTTCCACAGGAGAGGTAATTGACATCCAACCACAAGCGGGAGAGAATGATCCAAACGAAAGATATAATTGGGATGCCCCTATTTTAGTGAGTCCACACTCCCCTTCTACTATCTATTTTGCCTCATACCGTGTTTGGAAAAGCACCAATCGTGGTGATAACTGGACTTCGGTATCAGGAGATTTAACAAAAAGTCAAAACCGAATTGAACTTCCAATCCTCGGAAAAAAACAATCGTGGGATGCCGCTTGGGATGTGTATGCAATGTCTAATTATAACACCATTACTTCATTGGCAGAATCTCCAAAACAAAAAGGATTGCTTTATGCAGGTACAGATGATGGACTTATTCAAGTTTCTGAAAATGATGGTGCTAGCTGGACAAAAATTGCAGTTGGGTCTTTACCTGGGGTTCCAGAAACGGCATTTGTAAATGACATAAGAGCAGATTTATTTGATGCCAACACCGTTTATGTAGCCTTGGACAATCACAAATATGGAGACTTTAAACCCTACTTACTAAAAAGTACCAATCGCGGTAAATCTTGGACTTCTATCGCTTCAAATATTCCAGATAGAACAATGGTTTGGCGTACCGTTCAAGATCATATAAAAAAGGATTTATTATTTGCAGCAACAGAGTTTGGCATCTATTTTACTATAAATGGCGGTAATTCTTGGGAAAAGTTACAAGGTGGAGTCCCTACTATTTCATTTAGAGACATTACAATACAACGCAGAGAGGATGATCTTGTAGGAGCCTCTTTTGGTCGGGGTTTTTATATTTTAGATGACTTGGCTCCTTTGCGTGAACTCTCTCAAAGTACCTTAAACAAAAAAGCGCATCTGTTTGCTGTTAGAGATGCTTGGATGTACATCCAACGTCCGCATTTAAGTTTTGATGCTGGAAAAGGAAGTCAAGGAGATTCACATTTTGTAGCGCCCAACCCAGATTTTGGAGCCACATTTACCTATTATTTAAAAGAGGCTCCTAAAACTAACTTGGAGAAAAGAAAGGATGCTGAAAAGAAGTACACGGCTGAAGATGTACCTTTTGCCGGGTATGATGCCTTAGAAAAAGAAAAAAGAGAACAAAAAACGAAACTTATATTTGCGGTATCAGACCCTAACGGAAAAGTTATAAGAAGAGTAATAGCTGAGCCCAAAAAAGGAATAAATAGAGCTTCTTGGGATTTAAAATACCCTGCTCCATCTCCAATATTATTGAGTGGAGACATGAATGAAAGCGATGAAGCCCCGACAGGATTTTTAGCGCCTCCTGGCACCTATTCTGTAACGATGTATATCCAAGAAAATGGAACCGTTACAAAGCTTAGCGATGCTATTAGTTTTATAGTAAAACCATTACATCAAGGAACATTGCCCAGTGCATCTCCAACAGAGGTTTCAGCTTTTGCAAGAAATTTTGAGACAATTACCCGTCAAATGTCTGCGTTTTATTTCAAATTTGAAAAAACTTCAAAAAGAATAAAGGCCTTGGAACATGCTCTTGATCAAAGTTCAATGGCCCCAGGCAAACTAGAGGTTGCTTTAGATATATTATCCAAGGATATCAATAAACTAAATACTGAAGTAAATGGTAATGCTGCTAAAAATGAAATAGGTGAAAAATCAAAACCTACATTAGGAGAGCGTTCCTTTGCCGTCTATAGAGGTATTGAACGTTCTACCTATGGTCCAACAGCATCGCACAAAGAGCAAATGATTATTATCGAAAAGCAATTGAAAGAACAAGAAATAACATTAAGTTCGATTGATCAAAGAATGGATGCTATTTATAACCAAATGAAAGCCGCAGGTGCTCCTTTTGTTGAGGAGTGATCTTTTTTTTAAGTACTAAACAGGAAATCGATGTTAATAGATAGAACTATTAACATCGATTTTTTATTTTCTAAACCCAATTTAAATCTTTCAACGCATCTTTAAAGGTTCGATGTCCTCTGGCAAAAATATATTCATCATTAATAGTTGTGACCCACTGCACGGGTTCATTTATAATATCACCTTTTTGCCATAAATCAAAACAAGATTCTAACAGCTTAATTTCTTCAGCGCTGGAAACATCCATATCCATTTTATAAAGATCTTTTATAATTTGAGTTGCGTTTTCTTTATTAATGATTTGTGGAGATAAGCGAGTAAAGCGTTTGTTATTCTTTGAAGCATTCAAATTGTTACTAAAAAGATGAACAAATGCACTATAAGTAGCCCAAGATTGGGGTTCAAATAAAATGGTTTGCGATAAGTTTGAAATAGTCTCGCCATATAATTTTGATCCTCTAAAAGTACGGTTAAAAAGTCTTGGCCTTTTTATTTTACCAAAGGGCGTTTTCGCATAGATCGTTTTATCAAAATCGATACTACCATCTTCCTTGTGTTTTACATTTCGTCCCAATATGGTACTATAATAAGAGTCTCTAAAAGATCGTGTATCCATTTCACTTACTAACTTACTAGCAGTACCAATACTCAATACGTGGATATCTGATCTGCGGATACCATTTGCCATTGCCTCAGTGAGTCCAGCCATGACTGGGTTGTTAAATCCGCCCAAAGCCCCATCCCAAAGGTAAAATCTTTTTTTTGAGTTGGCTGGACTAAAGATAGCGGGGAAATCAAAATAATTAACAGGTGCATTAGAAGAACCATGGATTGCTTCTACAAGATTCACACGGTCAAAATGATTGCTATTTGCTACTTTTTCAGCCCTAGCGAGACTGTCTTTATAACTTCTAAAAAGCTTCGCTCTCTTGTTTATAATATCAAAGGTGCAAACAATAATTTGTAAAGAAGGTTTACCAATTAAAGCAGGCAATTCATCCATAAAATAGTGTTCTAGTTTTCTTCCTCCTTCCACTTTTAAAATAGCTTTTAAGGCTCTTATTTTACTGGTGGCAGAATAACGAGTCCCTATATTTTTAATCCCAATAAGCTTCATAAAGTTTGCCGGAAAATACCGGTCTCTAAAACTAAGAGGATCAAATATTTCTGAAGTTATTTCAGGATCTGTAAAAAGACCTTCAATTTTATCAAAAGTCCAATTACAAGCTAAGGCTGCTAAGACCATGCTTCCACCCGAGTTTGCTATTACCAAGTCAAAATGTGCTAAGATTTCGTGACCTTTCCATATTTTTTCTGAATCTTTTTTTTCAAATATCTTCTTTAAGGTTAATACTTGGAGTAATGCCCAAGTACCGCCTCCATCTAATGATAGAATTTTATAGTTGCCTTCTTTCGCTTTGGGCAAATTAGTTTCAGGTATCATAAATATGTTTTTAGTTATAATGCTTAAGAAAGTAAATAAAATTACTGAAGTTATACTTATAAATCATAAAGTTTAAAAGGTTTAAACTGAAGATAGAGATCAATTATTAAACTTTTCATAATACCATCTGACACAAAAGCTCTTGGAATACAATTTGTGTTGTTTGAATTATATTAATTCAAATAAACAGCATAAGAATGGCTACAAAAAAATCAAACTCTAAAGGAATCCTAGCGGTATTAGGTATAGGAGCAGGGGTATTTGCTTGGTGGAAATATAAAAATATGTCTTCAGAGGAAAAAGCAAAACTGAAAGCAAAAATCGATGAAACAGGCAATAAAATCAAGGAAACGGTTGCAGAAACTGCTGAAAAAATTAAAAAAACTGTTGCTGATGTTGAAGGTACACTATCAGAAAAATATGAACAACTTAAGAATGCTTCTAAAAATGAAACGAATAAGTAAATCTGACAAATTTTCTTTTGATATTTTTATCAGATTTGCCCTCTTAAAGAACTAAGATCACTTCGCTGAAACATCTAGGAAGAAAGACAAATTTTCTTTCAACGAAGCGGTCTTTCTTATCTCAGTCCAGCAGGTTTGAGGTGGTCTTTCTTCTAGTTCAGAAACTATCGTAATATTTATGGCTTTGCTATTGGGTTTTGATACAGATACTAATATATTTGGGCAACGGGTTTAAAGGTTCTATTGGGAGACTTTAATTTTTTGTAACAACCACTAAATAAAACGATTATGGGAAGAGCTTTTGAATTTAGAAAAGCAAGAAAAATGAAACGTTGGTCTGCAATGAGCAAAGCCTTTACACGCATTGGTAAAGATATTGTGATGGCAGTAAAAGAAGGAGGTCCAGATCCAGATTCTAATTCACGTTTGAGAGCTGTTATTCAAAATGCCAAGTCGGTAAATATGCCGAAAGACAATGTTGAGAGAGCCATTAAAAAAGCCAGCGATAAAAGCCTTGGCGATTATAAAGAAGTGCTTTTTGAAGGATACGCACAACACGGTATTGCTGTTATTATTGAAACTGCAACCGATAATAATACAAGAACCGTAGCAAATGTTCGTGCTTGTTTTAACAAAACCGACAGTAGCTTTGGCACTAGTGGCTCAGTAGTTTTTATGTTTGACCATACCTGTAATTTCAGAATTAATGGTGAAGGTATTGATCTTGAAGAATTAGAGTTAGAGCTTATAGATGAGGGTGTTGAAGAAATATTTGAGGATGAAGATGGTGTTTTAATCTATGCGCCTTTTGAAAGCTTTGGGAATATTCAATCCTATTTAGAAGGGAATAATATGGAAATCTTATCGTCAGGATTTGAACGCATTCCACAAGTAACAAAAAAACTTACCGAAGAAGAAGCTGCAGATGTTGAAAAACTACTAGAAAGACTCGATGATGATGATGATGTGCAGAATGTGTACCATACCATGGAAGAAAATTGATTTTTGAAACATAAACAAAATCTATAAACCTACTACTCATAAGGTAAAAACACTTCACGCTCCTATTAGGCTTCAAGAATACGGGGTAGGTATTTTTGATGCTATTAATACTAGATCTGCTTTAAAAAAAGCACTTAAGAAAAACTATCTTTCGGTTAACGGAAAGACTGCTACTTCAGCTACTTTTATTTATGGTGGAGAAACTATAATCCTTAATATTCCTGAAAAAACAAATCCTAAACGAAAACTAATTTTTCCGCTGAAGGTTTTGTTTGAAGATGAATATTTGGCTATAATTCATAAACCAGCCGGCATTGAGGTAAGCGGAAACAGTTTTAAAACCATAGACCGCGCATTGGGTCAAAACTTAAACCCAAGTGTGTTAGCAGATGCGAGTACTCCGCATCCAGCCCATCGTATAGATTATGCAACAACAGGTGTTTTGTTGATTGGAAAAACAAGCAGCAGTATTAGCGCTTTAAATGCTTTGTTTGAAAATAAAGAAATCAAAAAAATATATTTTGCAATTACTATTGGAGCTATGCATCCAAAAGGAACCATCCAATCTAATATTGATGGTAAAGAGTGTCTTTCAAAATACAAAGTGAATGAATCTGTTGGTTCAGAACGATTCAAAAGATTAAATCTAGTCAAACTAAAACCCAAAACTGGAAGAAGACATCAATTAAGAAAACACTTATCGAGTATTGGAAATCCTATCCTAGGTGATAAAAGTTATGGTATCGAAGGTCTAATTTTAATGGGCAAAGGAATGTATTTACACGCCTATTCTTTGGAGTTTATACACCCATATACGAATCAAGAGGTTTACTTTAAATCCGAGCTACCAAAGAGTTTTGAAAAAATATTCCCAACACCAAGTAGTTAAGTCCATTCAGGGATCTTCCCTACTACACCATCATAGAACTTCCTAAGTTCTTTTTCATCAGCAGTAATATTGCCAGTTAGATAAAAGGCTTTTCCGATACTCAATATTTTCTTGGGGTAATCAAAGCTTATTGGAATAATGGGAACAACCGCTTCTTGAGCTATGTAGTAATATCCAGTTTTCCATTTATGAACCTTTTTACGGGTACCTTCAGGGGCAATGGCGAGTCTAAATTCTTCTTTACTTTTAATTACGTTAGCAATAGCCTGAACCTTGTTTTCAGCCTTACCTCTGTTTAAAGGTGCGCCGCCCATCCATCTAAAATACCAACCAAAGGGTGGTTTAAACAAATCTTTTTTGCCAACAAAATTAATCTCAACCTTTAAAATCCTTCTTGCCATAATAGAAAGTATAAAATCAAAATAACTTGTATGAGGAGCACAAATAAGTACTGCTTTTTTTTCGTTTCGGTTAAAGTCGCCTTGAATGCGCCAGCCTAAGAGTTTTTTGAAAATAAATTTTGTAAATCCCATTAACTAAATAAGTAATCCTCGAGGTAAGATCAAGAGGTATTATAATAATTTTATTTAAATTTTTAAATATAAATTTTTCAATCGGTCACGGGTCATAAGGGTTTGCCAATCTTTTCCTAATGCGTTTTCCCATAAGGGAGTTAATCCTAACGCAACATCAATAACAGTGTTAAGTTCTATTTCAGAAAGACCCGCACACACATTTTGAGGTAAATCAATATCAAATCTTGCCATCATTTCCTTAAATATTGCCACATCATTCCCATAGAACTCCTCTAATTGATTAAAAACAATACAGTTTCCAATTCCGTGTTTAGTCCCAAGAACATAGGAAAGACCATAACTCATAGCGTGGGCTATGCCAACTTGTGAATAGGCAATACTCATCCCACTATGCCAAGAAGCCATCATTAATTTAGCACGTTTTTCAGCATCTGAGTTTTTATCTTCAGTAAATATTTCTAGGCATAAATCATAGGCTTTCTCACCGTAGCTTTGACTAAATGCATTTAACAGGGTTCCGTTTAAAGATGCTACACAGTGAATAAAGCAGTCCATCCCAGTATAAAACCATTGGTTTTTAGGAACTCCTATCGTTAATTCAGGATCCAAAATAACTTGATCAAAAGGAGTAAAGTCACTATTAATGCCTAGTTTTTTTGTGGGACCCATTAAAACTGAAGCCCGAGAAACTTCTGCGCCAGTGCCAGATATGGTAGGAACACCAACGTGGTACACTGCTTTTTTCTTAACCAAGTCCAAGCCTTGATACTCGTGTGCTTTTCCTGAATTGGTAAGCATGATTGAGACTGCTTTTGCCACATCCATAATGCCTCCTCCACCTATGCCAATTATTCCCGACGGTATGCCATTAAATTCTTCTTTTAAATCTTTTACAATAGTATCTATTTCGGTAGTCTTGGGCTCTTCATTAGCCGAAATAAATAATAACTTATCATTGAAATTTAAAGGAATACGATTCACCAATCCTTCATTTTTCTTAAAAACATCGTCCACAATAAATACAAAAGGCACTCTACTTTTGCGTTTAGGAGAAATAATTTCAGCCAATTGATTAAAACTTCCTGCTCCAAAAATAACTTTAGGAACCATTGGGAAATTTCTAAATTGAGCTGGTGACTCTTTTTTAAGATCAGATTCGTTTTTCTTTAATAACTCATTGGCACGAACTAAATCTTCTGGCGTGTCTATTTCAACGCTTTGTGTATTTGAAATGGCCATTTTAATGGTATGTCCATATTCTAAATATCGAATACATTCAATCTTTTCTGCCGCTTCTAATGTTCCCATTGGGAGTCTATAAAAATTCAATAATGCCTGTTTTCTAAAGGCATAGATCCCCTTATGTTTATAATACTGAAGTGCCGCATTCTTATCTCTTGGGTATGGTATGGGTGAACGGGAAAAATATTGAGCGAAGTTTTGTTTATCTACAATCACCTTAACACAATTAGGATCACTTATTTCCTTCCAATCATGAATTTCAGTCATTAAGGAAGCCAAGTCAATCTTATCAGCATCTGCTCCTTTAAAAACTTCTAATACTTGCTCCAACCCTTCTCTATTTGTAAAGGGCTCGTCCCCTTGAACATTTACGACAATATCAATGTCCAAATTTTCAACCGCTTCTGCAATGCGATCACTCCCGCATTCATGATCTTTTATACTCATGATGACTTTACCACCACGATTTTTTATTTCGTTAAAAATAACATCGCTATCTGTGACTACATAAACTTCGCTAAAAAGGTTTGTAGCAACCGTTGCTTCGTAGGTTCTAACTATTACGGGCTTGCCTCCAAGGTCTTGCATTAACTTCCCTGGAAAGCGTGACGCGCCATATCGCGCAGGTATCATTGCTATAATTTTCATATTTCGACTCCGCTCAATATGCGGATTGTTTTATCATTGCTCAAATTTACATTTCCTCTTCAAAAAAATCCTCTTTAAAACCTATTAAATATAATTTATCTTGTGCCCTAGTTATCGCAGTATAAAGCCATCTTAAATAATCCTTGTCAATTCCGTTAGGCAAATAGGGTTGTTCGACAAATACATTAGCCCATTGTCCTCCTTGGCTTTTATGACACGTTATTGCATATGAAAACTTGACCTGTAATGCATTAAAATATCTATTCTTTTTAACAGACATAAAACGCTTATAGTTAGACTTTTCATCTGAATAATCTTTTGATACTTCTTGGTATAATTTATTTGAATCTTCATACGTTAATGAAGGGGTTTCTGAAGACAGCGTATCTAATAATAAAACAGTTTCAAAAGCTTTCATTTTTGGATAATCAGCCATTTGCACTTTTACTTCTGCAAAGCGGAAACCGTACAAATCTACAAACCTAAAAATTTCCAACACTTCAACAATATCGCCGTTTGCAATAAAACCAGCATCACTTTCGGCTGAAACCCAATGATAATTATTCTTAACAACCATTAATCTATCCCCAGTGGAAAGTTCATCTTCTTGAAATAAAATTCTACTCCGAATACTTTGATTGTATAAATTAGCCCGTTTGTTAGATCGTACAATAAAAACCGTATCATCATCAGTTTCATCGCTAAAGTGTTCCTGAAGGGCATCCATGATTTCCATACCATCAGCAGGACGTATGATATCTGGAAATATTTTTCCGCTAAATTTAAAACGATCAAAAATACCTTCATTTAAAATAGACCGTAGTCGTGTCGCATTATGTAAAATGCCACTATTTTCTTGCTGCCGTACTACATCGTCCAACTCCAACTCAACAACATTTTTATTAAACTGATTTTCTAATAATCTAGCATCTAAGGCAGGACTTACGTCTAATTTTACTGGTGGGAGCTGTGCTGTATCCCCTATTAATAAGAGCTTACAGTTGTGCCCACTATAGATATACTGCATCAAATCATCCAACAACGAACCATTTTCAAAAAGCTTTGCATCTTGATTTATATCTGGTATCATAGAAGCCTCGTCCACCATAAATAAGGTGTCTCTATGTTTGTTTTTTTGAAGTGTAAACGATACGCCTCCCCCTTTTTTTGCCTTGGGATAGTATATTTTTTTATGGATCGTAAATGCTTCTTGTCCTGCGTATCCACTAATAACTTTAGCTGCCCTACCCGTAGGCGCTAATAAAACCGATTTCATTTTTGCCTTCCACAAGTTCTTAACCAATGTACCTGTAATGGTTGTCTTACCTGTTCCTGCATATCCCTTTAGTAAAAAAACACTGTCTTTAGCTTCGCTAAGAACAAATTTTGACAAAAGTTGAAGCGCAATATCCTGCTTTAGCGTTGTATTGTGCGGAAAATGAGTTTTAAGAAGTCCGTAAAATTGGGTGACAGTCATGTAGTAAGCTTCATTTAAGGGGTTAAAGATGCCATGATTTTTTAAGAATATACTTTTGCGAACAAAAAAAAATTGTAGATTTGCGATAGACCTATTCATTTAGTAAAACTTAAACAAACTAATAATGAAATTAATATTACAACTTGTTCTTTGGGTACTCATCATCTTCTTAGGATGGCAACTTTACGGTTCTATAATTGGTCCTGTAGAATTTAATAAAAAACGTGATGCACGTTATGAGAAAGTAATTAAAAATTTAAAAGACATCCGCGCAGCAGAACTTGCTTACAAAGAAGTTACTGGTAAATTTACCGGCAATTTTGACAGCCTAGTTCGTTTTGTAGATACTGCACAATTCGCAATAACACAAAGACGGGACACTAGTTTTGCTGATGTTGCAAAAAACAAAGCCTACGGCCTTACTGAAGGTTATTTTGAAGAAAGGGTATTAATTGACACCCTCGGCTTTACCGCTGTGAAAGATTCTCTATTTAATGGTACAGATAGATATAGAAAAATGATGAATGTTCCCCTAGAAGGTATAGATCAAAAATTTACCTTGAAAGCCGGAACTGTAATAAAGAATAAAGATACCTACTCTGTTTTTGAAGCAAAGATTTCTAAAGATTTAGTTTTAGGAGATTTAGACCAAGATCTTTTAGCGCAAGAAAAGCAAGTACTATCAGTTGGTGGAGTAAATGGAGCCTATATTAGGGTTGGCTCTTTAAATGATGTTGACAATTCGGGTAACTGGCCAAAAATTTATGACGCAGCAGAAACAAAAGATCAATAATTCTACTGTAAATAACAGCTATAGATTGTCCGTTCAAGTTTCTTTGAATGGACATTCTTTTTTAGTGACAAATCCAGCCACTAGCGCCATTCTATTCCATAAAGAGAATATTTATAATCAGTCCACTACTCCAGAAGAAGTATTAGACAAGATTAAAACAGATATTGTGGTCAACGAACAGCTGCAAAATTACATTGATGAAGTAGTTGTAATTCACGAAAATAACTTAGTTACAATTGTTCCAGAAGCGTTTTTTGACGAGACCAAAGCGGTCGAATATTTAAAATTTAATTCAAAAATACTGGGTTCAGATTTTGTTGCGTTCGATACGATCACAGATTATAACAAAGTAGTTGTTTACGTGCCTCTTGTAAACGTGAATAACTATTTTTTCGAGGCTTACGGAAGCTTTCAGTATTTTCACTCAAATACCATCGTATTAAAGAATATTTTAGAAGCGGAAGCTGATTCCTTAAATACAAAGATTTATTTAGATATAAATCAACATTATTTTTCGGCTTGTATCATTAAGGATGGAACGCTTCAGCTAAACAATAATTTTGACTATCGAACACCAGAGGATTTTGTGTATTATGTACTGTTTTGTTTTGAACAATTACAATTAAATCCAGATAGTGTTCCTACCATTTTAAGTGGCTCTATAAATGAAAATGATGCTAACTATGCATTATTATATGGTTATGTAAGAAATGTTTCTTTCTATGATATAAAAAGTAAACATAACACAAACGACACTACTTCACATTCAAACATTGCTCTTTTTAATAGTTAACTATGCGAATCATTTCAGGAATTTATAAAGGAAAAAGACTAACCGCTCCTAAATCACTACCGGTGCGACCCACTACCGACTTTGCCAAAGAGGCCCTGTTCAATATTCTAAATCACCGTGTTGATTTTGAGGCTATAAAATTATTGGATCTTTTTGCAGGTACAGGAAATATAAGTTATGAATTTGCCTCAAGAGGTTGTAAAAGCATTACCGCGGTAGACAGTCATTATGGCTGTATAAAATACATTTCCCAAATTGCAGAAGAACTCGATTTTTCTATTAACCCAGTAAAAGCAGATGTTTTTAAATATTGCGGATCAAATCGAGAGGGATTTGATATCATTTTTGCAGATCCACCGTACGCGTTTGAGCTAGATAAAATGGAAGAACTTATCAAAAGTTGTTTTGAAAATGATTTCGTTTTAGAAGATGGAACTATTATTATAGAACATACCAAGCATTTAGACCTTTCTAGCATAACAAATTACACGGAAAGCAGACGATATGGAGGCTCCGTATTTAGTTTTTTTAACAAATCGTAAATTTTATTTAATTTTTATGTGTTTACCATAACACAAAATACAACTATTTTATGGCTTCCTCATTTGTAAAGACTATCGACTTAGATTTCGTTCATATTAAGTTATATGAAAATTATCTAATATCAACTATCAAGGAAGGTGTTGTATTTGACAAGCCACACTTAGAAAGACTCTACAAAATTTTAAACGATAGCTTTCCTGGGCAATATTATGGGTATATATCGGACCGTAAATTTGATTATACAGTAAATCCAACCTGTTATTTAAAATCTGAAACGATTCACCCAAATTTATTAGGTATAGCAGTTCATTGCTATAACAGCGCTAGTTATAATAACGCACAATTTGAGCGAAACTTTTACCACCGCCCAATGGATACTTTTTACACGCTAGACCAATGTAAAGAATGGGTTAACAAATTAATTGAGTCAAAAAAAGAAAAAGCAGGTCTATAAGCCGGATTCTGTATCCACCTAAAGTGGACCCTTATCATTTATCTACGCACCTAGTTGCCTTGGTGCTCTATCTGTCTACCCTCCAGCAATGGGCGGGAACCCTTACCGCTGGTATACGTGACATTTCACCACATAGAGTTTACCTGGTTTCACTACAGCATTACCTGTACATACTTTCTGCTGCACTTGTCCTGTCTTCCATCGTTTTAACGATAGAAGATGACGGCTGTTAGCCGCTATGCTTCCCTATGGTGTCCGGACTTTCCTTCCCGAGACTAGCTCGGAACGATAAGGCGACCTGCAAGGTGTAAAAATAGACTAAAATGTTAATAAAACACTTAAAATACACCCCCATAAAACTATAAAATCAACGTCAAGGTTTTTATATTTGTTTTCAGTTATGGAACCATTCATTGTATCTGCTAGAAAATACAGACCCACCATCTTTAAAGATGTTGTAGGGCAACAAGCCATTACAAATACACTTGAAAATGCTATTAAAAACGACCATTTAGCACAAGCATTGTTATTTACAGGACCAAGAGGCGTTGGGAAAACAACTTGCGCTAGAATATTAGCAAAAAAAATAAATCAGGACGAAGAAACTATTAGAGAAGACGAAGATTTTGCTTTTAATATTTTTGAATTGGATGCAGCTTCCAATAACTCAGTAGATGATATCAGGAATTTGATTGATCAAGTACGTATTCCACCGCAAGTTGGGAAGTATAAAGTATACATTATTGATGAGGTACACATGCTCTCCTCTGCAGCCTTTAATGCATTCCTAAAAACACTAGAAGAGCCTCCCAAGCACGCTATCTTTATTCTAGCAACTACTGAAAAACACAAGATAATCCCTACTATTTTATCGCGTTGTCAGATATTTGATTTTAGACGAATCACGGTTCAAGACATCAAAGGTCATCTTGCTGTGGTTGCAAAAGCAGAGAATATTAATGCGGAAGATGATGCCTTGCACATCATTGCACAAAAGGCAGATGGTGCATTACGAGATGCACTTTCAATATTTGATAGGGTTGTTAGTTTTTCTGGAAACACATTGACCAGAGAAGCAGTTACTGAAAATCTTAACGTGCTAGATTACACGTATTATTTTGATATTACCAAGCTCTTACTGGCGAATAACATTCCCCAAGTTTTAGTAGCCTATGACGAAATTTTAGCTAAAGGGTTTGATGGGCATCACTTTATAATGGGGCTAGCCTCGCATTTTAGAGATTTGATGGTTTGCAAGAATCAAGAAACTATTGCTTTACTTGAAGTTGGTGAACAGGTAAAAACAATGTATTTTGAACAATCTCAAAAAGCGAATAATAGCTTTTTGATAGAAGCAATAACCATTGCAAATTCCTGCGACTTAAAATATAAAACAAGTAGAAATCAGCGCTTGTTAGTGGAGTTAGCCCTTATGCAACTTGCTTCTATCACAGTGCAAGACGAAAAAAAAAATCCAATAATTTAGAGATACGTCCATTTGTCCTCCCTCCTAGTCATTTTAGAAATGTAGAAGTAAAAGCCGCACCTACTCCTTCGGAAAATGTTGCTGCAAAAGCAACGATTACTGAAAAAGATTCAGCCATTATAAATATTGAAGAATCACTGAAGACTTCAGTAAAACCCGAGCCTGTTTTATTAGAAGATCCACCCACCCCTTCCAACCCGCATATCATTGAAAAAAGTGATGTAGATTCTCTGGAAGAAGGCGCTGTGTTTGAAACAGATCCAGACGCTGCCGATAATACGGGCGAGATTCCTGAAAAAGTAATCGAACGACCTCAAATACTGGCAGAACGAAATGCTAAAAAGGTTTCAGCACTCTCTTTAAAAAGTATTCAGAAAAAGCACGAGTTAAAAAAAGAATTAGTAGCCAAACAACCCGACCAGAGTAATTTACCAAAACTTCCTTTTACTGAAGAATCATTGGTTAAAGCTTGGAATACTTTTGCTGACCTTGCAAAAAATAATGGAGAACACAATCTTGCATCGCATCTAAGAATGGGAGTGCCTAAAGTAGGAGGAAGCATTGTGCATTTAACATTCCCCAATCACACTATTAAGGTTGAAATGCAGCGCGAAAAGCACGAATTATTGAGTTATTTACGGAAGGAACTTCAAAACTACGATATTGACATCTCTATTGAAGTAGATGAAACCGAAATGAAACGCTACGCTTATACACCGAGAGAAAAATTTGAAAAGCTAAAAGAAAAGAACCCATTAATTGAAGAACTAAGAAACACCTTTGATTTAGACGTTTAAAATTATGCCTACGACTGAAAAAACTATAAAAATGCTTGGATTACAACTACCCACAGATCCACGATGGGTAAATATTGTTACCATGAATATTGAAGAAATACTTACAGACCATGCGTACTGTGAGCAAAAAGCAACCTCGACGGCTATTTCTTTAATCGTTTCATTTCCAGAATATACAGAATTGGTTCAGGAAATGGTAAAACTGGTTAAAGAAGAAATAAGTCATTTTAAAATGGTCCATGACCTTATTTTGGAAAGAGGTTGGATCTTAGGAAGGGATCGAAAAGATGACTACGTGCTAGCCATTATAAAATTCTTTCCAAAAGGGGGCAGTCGCACTACCCAATTAGTACACAGATTACTATACGCAGCCTTAATCGAAGCAAGAAGTTGCGAACGTTTTAGGCTCTTAAGTGAAGCGCTAGAAGACAAAAAGCTAGCTGCTTTTTACCGTAACCTAATGGTGAGCGAAGCAGGACATTACGCCATGTTTATTGGCTTTGCAAGACAATACGGAGATCGAAAAGAAGTAGACGAAAAATGGGGAGCATTACTAGCTTTTGAGGCTGAAGTGATGAAGGACTTGAGCACTGGGGGAAGTATTCATGGGTGATTTTTGATATACGTACTCGGATTTACGATTTTTGAATGGTAGATTTATAGATACTTATAGAAAAGCCTACTTTGAAGGTTCTTTTAAAAAATGATTTTTTTTGAAATTATTGATTACTATGGGAATGATAATTCAGGAACTTATTTATACTCAAATTTAATTGAAGTCGATCTTATAAGGAAATATACGGAGATTCATTTTACAATTTAAAGTTGTATAATTGGTTTTTTCACCGGATTATCAGGGGATATTAGTCACAAAACCAAGTAAAATTAAAACTGACTCTAAATGACAGAAAGTTCAATGTTTGTCTAATAAATACAGACACTTAACGCACTAAAAATCGGTACATACACTTCAATAAAAAATAAAGATTCAAGAGTTATTTTCAAATTAAATTTCAAATCATTTAACCTCCAGCTTCTTAGCCTTTCTTTCATTATAAAGACTTTTTACAATTCCATCTGCAAGACCAATTTTGGGTACATAGATATTTTTTGCTTTTGACCATTTCATTGCTGAAAGATAAATGCGTGTTGCAGGTACAATAACATCGGCACGATCTGGATTCATTTGCAGTTCAAAAATACGTTCGTGGTAGGTGAGTTCTTTTACTTTTTCGTAGAAATTAGCCATAAAGAAATAACTTAATGGTTTCCCTATTTTCATTTGGCTGTATTTATAAATACTATTGATATTCCCTCCTGAACCAATTACCTCCACTTTAGAATAGCCAGCAGTAACCCGAATAATCCATTTTTTAACTTCATCCCAAATCGATTCCTTGACCATATCATTTATAATACGAACCGTCCCCAGTTTAAACGATCTTGAGAGAACCAATTTTCCGTTAGCAAATAAGGTAAATTCTGTGCTTCCTCCACCTACATCAACATATAGAAATACTTTATCATCTTGAATGAGTTCTTTTAAATCTGTAGATGCAATAATGGCCGCTTCATCATTACCGTCTATAATGTGTATTTTTACATTTGTTTCAACAAAAAGTAATTTTGCAACTTCTTTACCATTGTCTGCTTCGCGCATAGCACTTGTTGCACAGGCACGATAACTAACAACATTATGATTTTTCATTAATAAGCTAAATGCCATCATGGCATCTCTCATTCTATTGATATTAGACCCACTAATACTTCCGCCTAAAAAAACATCTGCACCCAACCTAATAGGAACCCTAACTAAAGACGTTTTTTTAAATTGTGGCTCAAAACCTTCTTTTTCTATAACCGAAGCAATTAGTAATCTAATAGCATTAGATCCAATATCAATGGCTGCATATTTATTTATTTTTAGCAATCTTGTCGATTTAATTATTTAATTTTTCTCTATAATAGTCGTATAGGGCAAATTGCGAACGCACTTTCTCACCAGAATTTCTTCTATATGCATTGTCGTGTTTTTCAGAAATAACACGCGCCTTAACGTTGTCACTCCAGCAAGTTTCAAAAGTTTCATTAATTTCTTTCTTAATACTTTCATCATAAATTGGACACGCTATTTCAACCCTATTGTCAAGATTTCTACCCATGAAATCTGCAGAAGAAATATACATCTTTGAATTTCCATCATTCTCAAAAATATACAATCTTGGGTGTTCCAAGAATTTGTCAACGATACTAATAACTTCAATATTTTCGCTCATTCCGTTTACACCAGGGACCAAACAGCAAATACCTCGAACAATTAGCTTCACCTTTACTCCTGCTCTACTTGCGGCGTAAAGCCTATCAATCATTTTATAATCTGAAAGACTGTTTAATTTTAATTTTATGCCGCTCAGCTTTCCTTTAATATTATTTAATATTTCAGTTTCAATAAGACCGTAAATAGCATTCCGCGTGTAATGTGGCGACACTATTAGATGACGGTATTTTTTTATTTTGTAATTCACTTCAAAGAAATCAAATACTTTATTTATCTCTTTTCCTATTTTTTGATCGGAAGTAAATAAGGTGTAATCGGTATAAATACGCGCTGTAGATTCATTAAAATTCCCAGTACTAATAAAACAATACCGCTTCAATTTTGAATTTTCTTCACGTTCAATAATGCACGCTTTGCAATGTACTTTTAATCCATCAACTCCAAAAATGAGCTTTACACCTTCGCTTTGCATCTGCTCTGCGTAATATATATTTGCTTGCTCATCAAAACGCGCTTGCAATTCTATTTGAACGGTAACTTCTTTTCCGTTTTTTGCTGCATTAATGAGCGAACTAGCAATATGTGAAACTTCAGCAAGTCTATAAATGGTGATTTTTATAGTTCTTACTGCCAAATCCAATGCTGCCTCTCTTAAAAATTTAACCACATAAGAAAAAGTATGATACGGAGCGTAAAGCAAATAATCTTTTTTAGCTATTTTTTCCAAGAGACTTCCTTGTAAACTAAGTCCTTTAATAGGAAGAGGAGCTATTTTTTTATACTGTAAATCCACTCTTCCCAAACTTGGGAACCCCATATAATCTCTTCGATTATGATAACGACCACCAGGAATAACACTATCAGTAGTATTAATACCCATTTTATCCATTAAGAAATGTAGTGTCTCTTTATCAATATTTTTATCGTAAACAAAACGAACTGGATCTCCTGCACTTCGATTCTTGACACTTTTTGAAATTTTATCGATAAAAGATTTACTTAAATCGCTTTCAATATCCAACTCAGCATCACGAGTAATTTTAATCATATGAGCCGAAATATCATCATACTTAAAAATGCTAAAAATATGATGTAAACAGTATCTAATCAAATCATCTAAAATAATAATGAATTGCTGGTATTCTTTAGATGGAAATACGATAAAACGTTCTACATTCTTAGGGATTTCAATAAGTGCGTAATTTTTTTTTGACTCAAGTGTTGTGTCATTTTTGGACATTGACATTCTTACTGCTAAATAGGCAGCGCTATCTTTTAGCGACGGGAATTTTTCTAATTCTCCAATCATTATCGTCATCAGTGCGGGACTCACCTTACGCACGAAATAGTCCATTAAAAATGGATGTTGTTCAGGAGTAACTTCTGTCTCATCGATCATGAAAATACTTTCCTTCTGCAATTCAGTTTTGATAGTACCTAAAATATTTAAACTTGTTTTTTGTTGCCTAATTACCGTTTCAGTAATTTTTTCTAGCAATATAGGGGCAGGTATTCCCCCTAAATAACTTTTACCGCCTTTTCCAGCATCAGCAATACGCTTTATAGTAGCATAACGTACTTTAAAAAATTCATCTAGGTTGTTTGAGAAAATCCCGACAAATCGCAAGCGTTCAATTAATGGCGTTGTTTCGTCTTCGGCTTCTTGCAAAACACGCGCATTAAACTGCAACCAGCTAAGCTCCCTGTTAAAATAAATATTGTCTAAGGACTGGCCTTTTACTATCGCTTCGTTCACCATTATTATTTTAAATCTCGTGGGAAAATTGTTTTTATCGTTTCACCAACTGTGATAGCGCTCCAAGAATTTGTATCAAACTGAATAGCCACAAAACCTGCTGTTGGCAAATTGTCAATATATTTATTACCCAACATATTTACAATGGATGTAAACGCATGATTATGACCAAAAAATAATACGCAATCTAATGAATCGTCTAGATTTTTTATTGCCTTGATCACTTTTTGACCACTAAAGTCATACAATTCGTGGTCTACAGAAAAATCTAAGTCAGAAATATCAAATGCATCTTTAAAATAATTTGCAGTTGCAAAAGCTCTAACAGCATCGCTACTGATTATTTTTGCTGGCGCTAACATTGTTTTAGTTACTTCTTTTGAAACAAGGGCTGCATCTTTTTCACCTCTTATTTTTAGAGGTCGTTGGTGATCTATAACATCGTGTTTCCAAGAAGATTTTGCGTGTCTTGTAAGGTATAAGGTTTTCATTTTATACTGCTAATTATTTTTGTTGAAAATTGATATTTTTTTTTGGAATTTCAGACTTTCTAGATTTTAAGGTTGTAATCGTTTTATATCCCAGCCACTTTCATTTTTAGCATAACAAATACGATCATGCAAACGACTACTTCTGCCTTGCCAGAACTCTAAAAACAACGGCTTAATAAGATACCCCCCCCAATCCTTAGGCTTTATAATTTCTTTATTCTTAAATTCTTCTTGTAGCATTGCTAACTTTTTTTCTAATTCGCTTCTGCTTGCAATCTCTTGTGATTGTTCACTAACCAAAGCTCCTAACTTACTATCTCTAGGACGAGTATTAAAATAAGCTTTTGATTTTTCTTCAGAAATTTTTTCAACGCGGCCTTGAATAATAATTTGTCTTTCCAAAGATGGCCAAAAAAATGAAAGTGAAACCAAAGGATTTTCTGCAATTGCAATTCCTTTTTTACTTTTATAATTGGTGTAAAAAACAAAACCGTCAAATGTAACTTCTTTTAATAAAACTACTCTGTTTCTAGGCATACCTGAGGCATCCACAGTACTTATAGTCATTGCATTTACTTCATCAATTGTTTGAGAACTTTCAGCTTCTTGGAACCAAGAATTGAATTGTTTCATTGGGTTTTTTGAAACATCAGCGATGTCAAGTTTACCTTTTGTATACGATTTGCGGTATTCGTGAAGGCTTTTATCCATGTCTATTCAGGTTTATTGCAAGGTACAAAGAATGAAGGATGTTTAAAATAGGGAAGATTAAATTTGGGTTAATTTTTTAAGCTGAAATCGCGATAGTCCTCCTAAACTCCTAAAAATTTAATGTTTTAGAAAAAAGCTTTGGTGATTTTTAAAATTAATCCTAAATTTAGTAAAGCCGGACTACCTCTTTGAGCAGCACTGAAAAGACGTTACTGTCTTCACAAGTCCATAAAAAGATTAATATTTAGACTTAATTAAATTTCAAAAATTCTGCCATCTTTAGCAAGTTCTGTATTTATAAAAAACGCTTGTGCTTCTTTCATAAAGAGATCGTAATCTCCATAACGTCCAGAATAGTGTCCCAAAATCAATTTTCCAACGTTGGCAGACGCCGCTATTTTTGCCGCCTCTTCGGCTGTACTATGCTTTGTCTTTTTTGCAAGACCCAAATGCTCCTGTAAAAAAGTTGCTTCGTGGTATAAACAACTACTATTTTTTATCTGCGGAATGATTTCAGGGAAATATGCCGTATCACTGCAATACGCATAGGTTTTAGATGGGGACGGGTCAAAAGTAATTTTACTGTTTTTAACAGTATTACCATCTTTATCTGGTGCATCAAAACCTTGTTTTATTTTAGAATAATACGCCATTTCAACACTTAATTCTTTGGCTTTCTCGATATTCAATATGCGTTCTCCTAATTTTTCAGTAATTAAGAAACCATTGGTATACACACGATGGTTTAAAGGTATCGTCGTCACCATAACCTTATCATCTTCAAATAACAGTTCTGGTTTGTCACTTTCCAATTCGTGAAAATATAGACTATAATTGGTGTAACTTTTTCCAAGTTTTAATTGAAGTAATACTGCTTCTTTTATCCCTTTTGGTCCATATATATGTAAATCTGCCTCACGACCCAATAATCTAAATGTCGAAATAAGTCCAACCAATCCAAAGAAATGGTCTCCGTGTAAATGCGAAATAAAAATATGTTTAATTCGCGCGAATTTTATTTTGAATCTTCGTAATTGTACTTGAGTGCCTTCTGCGCAATCTATCAAAAAAAGATGTCCTTTCACTTCCAATACTTGGGCCGTAGGATTAGCATCCCATCGTGGTGCGGCAGAATGACAACCGAGTATCGTAAGTTTCATTTGTTCAAGGTTTGGAATTTTAGTTTAAGATCGCTGGTATTATATTCTTATAAATAAAATTTATGTAGTACTATAGGCTGAAGTAAATGAGTGGTCCCTAAAACTTCCGTATTTTTCCGAAGTTAGAATCCCAAATCACGTTCAATCTCTTCCATTTCCAAAACATCTTCTCCTTCTTGCAACGTAGGAACCACAATCATTTCCACTGGGATTTCATCAGGATCAATCGCACTATTTACAAGTATAAATGACTGTTTATTTTTACGATGTGTATTGGATACTTTTATGAATAACAATAAATCTTCGAGTGTTAGGTTCTCATATTTCATTAGATCTACAATTACATTTTGATCCTTGAATTTATTGGGAATTTGAGATTCTAAAAAAGAGGCAAAATCTTTAATGTCATCATATTCGTCTTTCAAAGTTACAAAAGTGTCTGAATTCTTAATCTGCATTTCTTTCAATTTTTGAAGCTAATAAATAAAGTACAGCCATACGCACTGCAACTCCGTTTTGAACTTGATCTAAAATGATAGATTGTTTGCTATCTGCTACATCACTAGTTATTTCCACACCACGATTTATAGGTCCAGGGTGCATTAATATTATTTCTTTATCTAGTGATTCCAGTAGCTTTTTATTTACACCGTATTGTTGAGTATACTCTCTAGTGGAAGGGAAATAACTAATGTCCATTCGCTCATTTTGTACTCGAAGCATATTAGCAACATCACACCAATTTAAAGCTTTTTTTAGATTAGGTTCGTAACTCACCCCTAGAGACTCTATGAATTTAGGCATTAACGTTTTTGGACCGCAAACTTTTACGGTTGCTCCTAATTTTTGGAGTGCAAAAATATTTGAAAGTGCTACTCTTGAATGTAAAATATCCCCAACGATAACCACCTTTTTTCTTGCTACATCACCTAAACGCTCTCGTATGGAAAAACAATCTAACAATGCTTGAGTAGGATGCTCGTGCGCACCGTCTCCGGCATTCACAATACTTGCAGAAATGTTTTTAGAAAGAAATACACCCGCTCCAGGATTTGGATGACGAATAACCACCATATCTACCTTCATCGATAAGATATTATTGACAGTATCTACCAAAGTCTCTCCTTTTTTAACCGAAGACGAAGCTGCAGAAAAATTAACAACATCTGCAGAAAGCCTTTTCTCCGCTAATTCAAAAGATAGTCTTGTGCGCGTACTATTTTCAAAAAATAAATTGGCGATCGTAATATCTCGCAATGATGGCACTTTTTTAATAGGCCTATTAATTACTTCCTTAAAATGATCTGCGGTCTCAAAAATGAGGTGAATATCATTTTCAGTAATGTATTTTATGCCCAATAAATGCTTTACACTTAATTCCAAAGGTTGTTATTTAAAAGTATTTTTAAATTCACACTATGCATTAACTAAATAGACGGCATCTTCTCCATCTTTATCTTTCCAACAAACTTTTACTTTTTCATCACCAATAGCATCTACCTGTCTACCTCTATAATCTGGTTGGATTGGCAAATGACGGCTAAAGCGTCTATCGATTAACGTTAATAATTCAATTTCAAGAGGTCTCCCAAAACTTTGTATGGCCGTGAGAGCACTGCGAATACTTCGTCCTGTAAACAGAACATCATCTACAAAGACAACACGTTTGTCTTCAATTATAAAGTTCAAGGATGTTTTACTTGCTTCTAAAGGTTTTTCACTTCTTCTAAAATCATCACGGTAAAATGTAATATCAAGATGTCCTAGTTGAACTTTTTTTATTTTGTAGTCTTCAGAAAGGATTTTTTTTAAACGTTCTGCAAGAAATATACCTCTTGGTTGTATCCCTATAAGTACGGTATTTTCGAAAGTATCGTGGTTTTCTATTAATTGACAAGCCAAACGATGCAATGCGATGTGTACTTCGGTTGCGTTGAGTAAAATTTTTTGGCTCATATAATTTGAAGTCTGAAAACGTATTCAGAAAACAAAAATACCATTTTTTAGTGAATGCATCTTATTTCAATGAAAACTTATAAATTCTCGAGATTTTTAATCAATAATAAAATTTCAAAGAAACAATACCCCTCCACTAATCCCTCATCAAAGCGGAAACTTTTCACTTTATTAAATCGTGTTTCTATGGGTTTAAAAATCATTATTTAAAAAATAATAGTTATAAGTTCCCAGTTCCTTTCTTGAGCGAGGTTAGGAGGGTGTTTTTTGAATAAAATATTTATGGCATTGCTTTTGACTTATCAACAAGGCGGAATATTAGTAAAATTTATAAAACCTGTAACATTTTTAAGGTAAGATAGTCTTACTTTTACAACAAAGTAAATTTATAAAACAAAATAATTAACTATGAAAACTTTAAAAACACTTTTTGTTGCGTTAATCGTTATCGCAATGGTTCCAGCAACAGCACAAACTGCTGATGAAATATTATCAAAATATTTTGAAAACACAGGCGGAGTTGAGGCTTGGAATAAGCTAGAAAGCGTAAAAATGGTAGGTTCTGCCAGCGGAGGTGGAATGGAAATTCCTGTTGAATTGTATAACGCTAAAGACGGAAGAACATTAGTGAAAATAAACATCCAAGGACAAGAATTGACACAAATTGCTTTTGATGGTGAAAGTATGTGGACAACCAATTTCATGACTATGTTACCAGAAAAGAGCGATGCAGAAGCAACTGCTAATATGAAGTCTAAACTTGGTGATTTCCCTTCTCCATTCTTAAACTATAAAGAAAAAGGCTATGCCGTAGAATATTTAGGAAAAGAAACTAAAGAAGGTACTGAGGTATTTAAGGTTATGCTTACTCAAAAACCGGTAATGGTTGATGGTAAAGAAGAGCCTTCTGTGACTTATTATTATTTTGATACTGAAAACTATGTTCCAATTATGACAGAAGCTGAAATTACTGCTGGACCCATGAAAGGGCAAATGGGAACATCAACAATGAGCGATTACCAAGAAGTGGATGGTTTATACTTTCCATTTTCTATGACAATGTCTGGGCAAGGAATCCAAATGAAGGAAATTATATTAAATCCTGAACTGGAAGCTTCAATGTTTGCTTTTCCGGAAGATAAGACTACTGAAGAAAAAAAATAATTTTATAGAGCGCATACAATTAATATCCCCACCTCAAAAGGTGGGGATATTTTTTTTTCGGTATTTGTAACATTTATAATATTTAAGCTACTAACTTTAGCAGTAACCTAACTTTAAAATTGCAAAAACTTCTTGTATTTTTAGAGTTATAAAAAACTAAAAAACGATGAAAAAAATTCTGTTCTCGGTGTTGGCAGTTGCCCTAGCAATGCCATTCACTGGTATCTCACAAGACGAAATTTCTTTAAAAGGAAAACAACTTTTTGGCGACATGAAAGCGCGTCATATAGGACCTGCATTAATGAGTGGTCGTATAAACGATCTTGAAAGTCACCCTACAAATCCTCGCATCTTATACGCCGGTACTGCTGGTGGTGGTGTTTGGAAATCAAATGATGGTGGCGCAACCTTCTCCCCTATTTTTGACGAACACGTTCAATCTATTGGTGTTGTGACACTAGACCCTAAAAATCCTGATCAAAATATTTGGGTTGGAACAGGTGAAACTTGGACACGTAATTCAGTTTCGGTTGGGGATGGACTTTTTAAATCTACCGATGGCGGAAACAATTTTAAAGAAGTACCCGGCTTTGAAAATAGTGAGCGAATCACTTCCGTAGTAATTAATCCTAATGATACAAATATTATGTATGTGGGAGTGTTGGGTGCATTATGGAGTGATAGTGAAGATCGCGGTGTTTATAAATCTACCGATGGTGGGGCTACTTGGAGTAAAATATTATTTGTAGGCCCTGCTACGGGTGCAAGTGATGTAATTATGGATCCTAAAAACCCAAATATACTCTACGCTTCTATGTGGGAGTTTAGACGAAGTGGATGGGGTTTTAATTCTGGTGGATTAACTAGTGCTTTGTACAAATCTACAAATGGCGGTTCTTCTTGGGATAAGATACACAATGGTTTCCCTGCTGGGAAATTAGGGAGAATTGCAATTGCGGTAGCACCGAGTGACAATAATATATTATATGCAGTTTTAGAAACTGAAGAAAAATCTAAAAACGGACTATGGAAATCTACAAACGCTGGACAATCTTGGGAGCATTTAAATAATGACTTCGGATTGGTGGTTAGACCCTTCTATTTTTCAAGAATTGTGGTGGATCCTAAAAATCCTGACATTTTAGTAAAAGGAGGACTAAACGGATCTATTAGCCGTGATGGTGGAAATACATTTAAGAATTTAGGAAATATGCACAGTGATATTCACGATTTAGCATTTCATATAAACGATAGTGATGTTATTTATTCTGGAACTGATGGTGGTGTATACCGCTCTTGGAATGGTGGTACTACTTTTGAAATTGTAGAAAATCTTCCTTTGAGCCAGTTTTACCATATTAGCGTTGATGATGCAGAGCCTTACAATGTGTATGGAGGTTTACAAGACAATGGTTCTTGGTATGGTCCTTCTTCTTCAGAAGGAGGTGTAAATGCTCGTGACTGGAATAGTGTGGGTTATGGGGATGGATTTAGAGTTTTAAAACATCCAACAAAAAATATTGTTTACAGCGAAATGCAAGGCGCAGAAAACGTATGGCGTTATGATATCGATAGAAAACGAACAAAGACAATCCAACCATTGCCTAAAAGAGGGGATTCTGAATTACGTTTTAATTGGAACGCGCCAATGGCAGTAAGTGCCCATCAGCCCGATCGTTTTATTATGGGGAGTCAATTTGTACATGTTTCTGAAAACATGGGTGATACCTGGAAAATAATTTCTCCAGATTTAACGACAAACGACAAAACAAAACAAGACCAATCAAGTTCTGGTGGATTGAGTGTTGATAATAGCGGTGCTGAAAATCACACTACGATTTTTACCATTGCCGAATCACCATTAGATCAAAACATACTTTGGGTAGGAACCGATGACGGTAATATTCAAGTAACCAAAGATTTTGGAAAAACGTGGAGTAACGTTACCCCTAACCTAACTGGAATTCCAAAAAACACATGGGTGTATCATATTGAAGCAAGTATTCATGGAAAAGGAACTGCCTATGCTGTTTTTGAAGGTCACACATCTGGCGATATGAAACCGTATGCTATGAAAACTACAGATTACGGAGCTACTTGGACCAACATTATCTCTCCAGATATTCAGGAAAATGCCTTTGTGCGTAATATTCAAGAAGATTATGTAAATGAAGACTTGTTATTTTTAGGAACAGAAATGGGATTATATGTAACCATAGATGGTGGTAAAAATTGGTCGCATTTTACAAACAATATGCCTCCTGTTGCAATCCATTTTATTGATATGCAGAAAAAGACCAATGATATTGTTATGGGAACTCACGGTCGTGGCGTTATTATAATAGATGACATTAGTCCCTTGCGAGAGCTAAATCAAGAAGTGCTTGCAAGCAATGTACATTTCTTTAAAAACAAACCTTTTACTATGGTTGAAGAAAGTGGCTTTGCGGGAAGTTTTGGTGCGGAAACACAATTTGTTGGACAAAATAAACCTACTGCTGCTCGCATTGTTTATTATCTAAAAAAGAGACATACTTTTGGTAAGATGAGTATGGAACTACAGGATATGGAAGGGAATAAAATAACAAGCTTGGATCCTGGAAAATCAAAAGGTATCAATGTAGTTTACTGGAATTTTAATACGTCTAATCCTAAGATGGCTGCCGCGAAGACACTCTCGTTTGGAGGATTTACTTCGCCTCGTGCTTCTGAAGGTACATACAAAGTAATTTTAAAGAAAGGTAAAGACACCTACGAACAAATTATTGAAACCAAATATGACAGCAGTTCTCTTTCTTCAGTTAATGAACGCAAAGAACAGGAAGCGCTTACTAAAGAACTGTATGATATGGTAGAAGATCTTGCCTATATGGTATACGAAATTGGCACCTACCAATCAACCGCAAAAGACGTTATCGATGCTGATGGAAAAGGAGCCAAAGAATCTCAAAAGTATTGGGATGCTTTGGAAGGACTGCGCAAGGACTTAGTGGTTACTACTGGTGACAACTATGTAGCCTCCGCAGAACCAGAATTAAGAGAACGTATGGGCAAATTGTATAGCACCGTAGCTACTAGTTATGATATGGTTTCAGGAGCTTTAATGCAGAACTATGAATTAATCAAAGAGGAGTTTGCAACTGAAAAAACCAGATATCAAACAATACAAGATAAAGAAGGTAAGAAATTTATAAAGGTTTTAGAAAAACAAGAGATGACAGCGCCAGAGATGAAGTCTAAGGAAGATTTCTTGTCTAAGGAATAGTTTTTTGAAGTACGGATTTCGATATAAGGTTGAAATTTAACGAAAGGTTTAAATGCCCTCTATTGTTGTGATAGATGGCATTTTTTATTTAATTTCATTATTATATAATCCACGCCTACAATATAAAAACAGTGATGATAAAAAAATTAAGCCTACTACTATTTATACTCGTATCACAAGCTAATTTTGGACAAAATGATAGTGTCTTTTCGCTTCACGGAAAAACTAAGGAGTCACTTGACAGAACCGTTTTATTAGTGCAAGATCCTTTAAAAGACAAATTCATTGATTCAGTCAAAGTAATAGAGAACTCGTTTGGTCTTAATACTCCCTTAACAGATTTTCCTTTAGAACTAATTCTTTATAGAGATGATTAAACTGCAAAAAGAATATGGGTAGAAAACAAACCGATGTATTTTGATTCTTCCAATTCAAATTTTGAAGATGCTATAATTAGTGGTTCTGTTAAAGACAGTTTAGCAACATCATTATGGAATACGATGAAAGAACTCCCCTATCAAGAAACGGTTTCTCTTCAGACTGCATTTATAAAAAACAACCCAAATAGCATTTTTAGTGCTCACAATCTATCCATTATTGCATCTGTATTTGGCCAAGAAGAAACAAAAAAATTATTTGACAAATTTTCAATTAAAAACAAACAATCATCCCACGGAATAATCGTAGCAGAATTTTTGGAAATAAAAATTAGTAAAACTCCTAAAATAGTCGAAAAGTATGTTGACTTTTCTATGGGTAATCGAAGCGGTGAACTAGACAAACTCTCTAATTATTCTGGGAAATACATCTTGCTTGAGTTTTGGGCATCTTAGTGTGTTCCTTGTCGCAAAGAAAACCCTGAGTTAAAAAGTGTTTACAATAAGTTTAAAAGATTAGATTTTGAGATTTTTGCAGTGTCATTAAACAAAACAAGGGCATTGGACTGAAGCAATAAAAAAGGACTCATTGAATTGGAAGCACCTAAATGATTTAAAAGGAAGGAATAGTATGGCTTCACTTATTTACGGTGTAAATAGTATCTCAGACAATTTTTTTATTGATAAAAACGGCGTTATAATAGCTCGAAATTTGAGCGCTGATGCATTAGGTGAAACTTTGTCTGACTTAATATTACATCGGGACTAGACTATTAAAAATGAAAGCAACACCACAATTTTCAAATTTTATGATTCAATTATTTAGAAGGACGAAAGTGGTAAAGTTTTATCACAAATGGAGATTGAAAAATTGATTAAAAACGAAGAATACACACTTCATTTAAATACAGAAACAAATATTATGATGGTTAACAAGAATTAGTTATTGTTAAGGAGGTGTTTTTAAAGCTAGCTTTTATAGGAACAGACACTTACAAATATAGAAATGAAAATCAACCAATAGAAACAACTTCTCTAATGATAACAACTTGAGTCTCGCGACTGCTTAAATCTTTATATTAAATGTTTCTTTAATTCCAAGACAAGATATTATGGCCAACATTTAAATAATATATTTATAAACACACTTCCTTCATCAAAACGGAAACCAATTTTTTTTACCCTTTTAAGCTAGTTTATTAATTCAGCAATTTGACGAACTATGTCAGGATTTGTAAAAATATTTTTGAACCTATATTTCTTATAATAGATAGATACCGTATCAAAACCAAATACTTTAAATTAACATATTACCACCTAATTTTTGTTGATAGTGCTGTTTATAACTAAGCGCTATTAGTATCCTCACAACCTTTATCATATTGTACCTTTAAAAAAAACACGATTATGATGAAATGTCGCGATCAACAGCTCCTTGAAGCACGCCCAGAAATACCAAATCTAAAATTTGAAGTAAATACAGGAAACGAAGAATGTTTTCAGAACGAGACCATACGGCCTATTGCTAAGATGCAAAACGATTTATTTGTCTTAGTTTTCAAAAATTACATTCAAAAACATAAGAATGTATTTCACAATTTAACCATTGACCGCAAACTAGAGTATATTGAGACTGCCCTCAATAGAGATATCAAATTCAGAAATGCTTTAAAAGGAATGTTTATAGGACAGTTTACTCAAGAAGAATATAAAAAATATATTTTAAACTCCTCAGCCTTAAATAAAAGAATGATCAATATTACAAAAGAACGGCTTAAAAACAATCTTATTCAATTTGAACATAAAATATAAGACACAAAAAAATTACACGCAAATCAGTCGTTTTTAACATGTTAACGAGTTTTTTGTTACTTGCACTGAAAGTACTTAAAGTTATCAAAAAAAGGTAGGCTGTTTTACATAAGTTTTATATTTTCGCACTCTTATAATTAACTTATTTCATTATGAAAAAAATTTTACTTACCCTAGCATTAATTGCTACCACAATTATGACGTTTGCTCAAGAAGCAAGTTCAGATTTTAACAGATGGTCCGTAGAAATCGAGGCTGGAATTCATAAACCTACTAGATATCACGCTCCTGGTTATTACATCCACGCTGCTAGTTTTGGACAAGCTGCGGTAGGGGTTCGTTATATGTTTAATAACAAATTTGGTGTTAAAGCAGATTTTGGTGCAAATACATTTAAAGGAGACAATGACAGTCCTGCAGGAGAATATCAAACTAATTACTATAGATGGTCTTTACAAGGTGTTGTAAATGCATCAAACGTACTTGGTTTTAACAAATCTAAAAATAATAGATTTGGTATTCTTTTGCACGGTGGTGGTGGATATGCTAGAGCAGATGCTAAAGAGCCAACTGATAGACCTGGCGCAGACAATATGCTCCATATTATGGCTGGTATAACGCCTCAATATAGAATCACTGACCGCATAGTTCTTACTGGAGACCTTTCTAGTATTTTGAATGTAAGACAAACATATACTTGGGATGGTACTCAAAGAAATGAGGGGTTTAGTCCTAATGGTTTTTTAGTTAATGCATCTGTAGGTTTAACATTTTACCTAGGTAATAATGAGAAGCATGCAGATTGGACCGACAGCTCTTCAGTGGACGGTGCAAAACTTGCTGAATTAGAGGAACGTCTTTCAAAAATCGAAACAGATCTTATAGATACAGATCAAGATGGTGTTGCAGACTATTTAGATAGAGAAGCAAATACTATTTCTGGAGTAGCTGTAAACACCAAAGGTATTGCGATCGATCGTAATAAAAATGGCATTCCGGATGAGATTGAACCAAGTCTAGATAACCGCTACGTTCTTAAATCTGATTATAATGGTGGAACAACAACAATAGATTATAACTCGTTGGTTAGAGAACTTCTTAATGAAGGATATGTAAATGTATACTTCAAGACTGGCAGTACAGCACCTCAAACATATTCTTTAGATGCTATCAACTACTTAAAAGTCTATATGAAGAAAAACCCAGCTGCAAAAGCACAACTTATTGGGTATGCAGATGAGATAGGCAATGAAGGATTTAATTCAAGCCTTTCAGCTAATAGAGCTAAAAAAGTATACGATATACTTGTAGCTTCAGGAATTGATGCTGGTAGACTAAGCCATATAGGTAATGGTGAAGACACAAGTGTTGAAAAGAGTTCTCAAGAAGCTCGTCAACTTGTGCGTAGAGTTACATTTAAGTTAGACTAACTTGTAATTTTACCACTAAATAATAATATAGAAAATGCCACTTTCAAATGAAAGTGGCATTTTCGGTTTTATTAGATTTTGCTTTTTTTTAAAGCAATGATTCCCCATTTAAATCTGTGGTTAACACTTCGCTCATATAATCAAAATAAGGCCTAAATAATTCATAATATGAAATTAGGTTTTTATTAAAACTTGGAGCGAACACCTCTTCATCTGTAAAATTACGAGTAACAAAAAAGCTCTTTAATCTAATCAAATCAATATTAGGCCCCTCCTTTTTAAATCCTTTCGGAGCAGTTTTTACTACAAATTTTTGATTAAACCCATTAAAATACATGTTAAAACATTTGTTACTTAAGATTTCTCTAATTGGTTGACTATCTATTTCAAATTCCTTTCTTATTCTAAGTAAATCCTTTGGTTCAGGTGAAAAGAAGCCCCCTGCCATTAAAGAATTACCTGGTTCTAGTCGCAAATAATAACCGCCTCTGCGATGTACTCCTGCTCTGCTCCAACTTATACTGCGATGCACATTATATGGAGTTTTGTCTTTACTAAACCTAATATCTCTATTTATTCTAAATATCTTTTGTTTTTCAATTTCATCTGTTTCAGATAAACCAGATAAAATTTCAGCATAAAATTGTTTTAACATTTTCTCACTTTCCAAGTATTCCTTCTTGTTTTCTGTCATCCAATCGCGATGATTATTCTTTGCTAATTTTTTTAAAAAATCGAAGCTCTGTTTTGGTACTGTATTACTCATAAATTGGGTTTAGACTTTAAAGATAAATGAAAATCACTATATTTATTACTTACAAACAACCAAACCAAGTATTATGAGCACTTTAAAAAACCCACCAAAATCATTTTGGATTGTCGCTATTATTGGATTATTATGGAATTTAATGGGCGTATATCAATTCTACATAGGGAATTACGATTTGGAAAGCTTAAGAGCGTCCGTTAGCCCAGAAGAATATAGTATTATGGAGTCGCTGCCAATGTGGTACTCAGCTCTATTTGCAATTGCAGTTTTTTCTGGAGTTATAGGTTGCGCTTTATTATTAACAAAGAAAAAGATTGCCATCCTATTTTTTATGGTTTCATTATTAACTGTACTTATCGCAGAACTTTATTGGTTAATATCAACAAATATAATGGAGGTTTCTGGAGCCATTGCAACAGCAATGCCTTTGACTGTATTAGCCATTTCAATTTTTCTATATTTTTATAGTAAAGGAGCTGCTGGTAAAAAGTGGATTAAGTAGGGCGTAATTAGAAAAAAATTAAAACATAAAAATGGTCCCAGAATGTCTGAAACCGTTTCTATGTTTGCTGCCTCGGCGCACTAGAGACTACTACCGCCAACTGAATCAAAACCAGTTTTTTCGTTTAAAACACCAAATTAGCCCAGCAAAAACCATAATCATTGCTCCCCATAAGCAGAAGTAACCATATTTAAATTTGAGTTCCGGCATATACTCAAAATTCATCCCATAAATACCTGCCATAAAAGTCAACGGAATAAAAATAGAAGCCATAATCGTAAGTACTTTCATCACTTCATTCATTTTATTACTTATGGTTGTCATGTACATATCCATAAGTCCCCATATCATTTCGCGATATAAATCAACACTTTCTGAAACTTGTATAATATGATCGTATAAATCTCTAATATAATTTTGAGTGAGAGCCTCTATTAAATCTATATCAGTTTTTTCCAGTCTATTAATTACCTCTCGTAAGGGTATTATTGCTTTTCGAATTCTCAATATTTCTTTCTTTAAAAATTGAATGTCCTGAATGATACCATCTTGATGCTTACCTTCAAACAGCTGATCTTCAATAATTTCTATTTTAGAACTCAATGTTTCAATTACACTGAAATAATTATCCACAACTGCATCTAATAAAGCAAACATTAAATAATCAGCACCCTTATTTCTTATTCTTCCCTTAGCATTCTCCAAACGGTCTCTAATATTATCAAATACATCTCCGTCTGCTTCTTGGAACGTAGTAACGTAGTTTTTCCCAATCACCATACTTATGTGCTCATTTACTAAAACACCTTCATCTGTATAATGTAACATTTTAAAAACGATAAAGAGATAATTGTCATATTCGTCCATTTTGGGGCGTTGGTGTGTAGAAACGATATCTTCCTGAATCAATGGGTGAAGGTTATAGTATTCTCCCAAACGTTCAATTTCAGCTGTGTTATTTAATCCATTTACATTTATCCAAGTTATATGCTCTGAATTCTCAAATGCGAATGCATCATCAATATGCTCGCTATCAATACGTTTATAATGATTTTTGGAATAATCAATAATTTCAATCTTAGTAACATTAAAATCTTTTTTTCCTGTATAATTAACAGCCCCTGGAATCTCATTTTTGATCTTTGGAATTTTTTTAACCACAATAGCTTGCTTTCTTTTATACTTTCGTCTTATCACCATAGGGATTTGTATTATTAAAACAGAAAAGTAAATTAATTTTATATGTGTTTAGACTTTTCCTAATTTATATATCAACAAAAAATTAACCGCACGTTAGTCTAATTATAACAGAACGTTGTTTTTAAACAGAAATAGGCTTCGTTTAATTTCTAAAATATTAGAAAACAAATGTATTTTTATAATTTTATTCCTAAAGTTAAAGATTTCACTTTGAAAAAAAAATTCCCCTTTGACCCTTTATTAAAACACCACATGCTTATCTCTTTAGGTTTAGCTATTTGGATTTTCTTATTCTTAGCACTTACCGAACCATTAGACACGAGTGAATTAAATGGTGCCGAAAAGCTACTCTACCTGCCACTATACAGCTTGACTGGGGCTATTGCATATCTACTAGTATTGCCTTTACAAGGGTTTTTATACGCAAAGGATAAAGGGAATTGGTCACTTTGTAGTGAACTTGGATTCTTCCTTTTTATGTTTTTATTTGGATTAGTGCTTACCCGAAGTATATATCTATATATAGTAGTAGCTGGAGAAGAAAACCCCTATTCCTTGGCCTATTTCTTTACTGCAATCTATTTGCCAGCAATCGCAACCATTTTACCAATAATTGCGATTGGACGTTGGGCTTTTGGTCGTTACTTTGAAAAAAAAATCGAGGACAAAAAAATGGAAGTTGAAGGCGAAGGAACCTATGAAGGGCTTCGACTTGCATTAAACGATTTGATCGCTATTAAAGCGGATGATAATTATATTGAAGTTATATTTTTGAACAATGGCATTCTCAAAAAACAACTTATCAGAAATAAATTATCAAAAATTGAAACTTCAATTCCACAATTAATGCGGACCCATCGCTCCTATTTAATGAACCCAAATCATTTTCAGCAATTTAAAATGGAAGGTGGGAAACTATACCTAATTCTTACTGCTGAAACGGTAGTTCCTGTTTCAAAATCCCACTCCGAAAAGGTTAAAAGTACATTTCAGCAATAGCTTTATGCCATATAAAAACCACAGTTTAAAACAACCTTAAATTGTTCACCACAAGGAGCGGTAATTTCACCCCAAGTTACTGTATATAATAGTCCCATTAGTTTAATTGAAATATGTTTGCCTTATCAAACAATAACAAATCTGGAGATATCAGAATTAAAACAAACAACATGAAAATACTTTTCACCATCTTCCTAGCAGGTTTATTAACCACCTTTACGAACGCACAAACCGAAACTTGTGATTGTAAAAAAGATCTTGATTTCTTAGTAAAAAGAATGAAGAAAATGCCTTCGTATAAAAAGCAAATCAAAGGCACAGCAAATGAAAATACCTTTAAATTGAAACACGAAACCCTTTCAGCAAAAATGGAGATTCCCAGCACCTTAAATAGCTGTTTTTATATGTTACAAGAACAATTAGCAATAGTGAAAGACAATCACATTAATATATATATTAACAACCCGTTTTTTAATGAAACGAATGGTACAAATGAATTAAAAATAGCCAAATTCAAAGAAACCGAGCATTATAAAAATCATCCTAGAACTACCGAAGACCTTTCTCAATTAGAAGAGCAACTAAAAAACTCGCCTGACAGGAGTATCGAAGGAATCTATGCACTTAGAAGCAAAGAAAATATCGCAGTGATACACAAGTCTAAAATTGATGATAGCTATATCGCTACATTTTTAAAAACAGATCTACCGCTTTGGGAACCTGGGCAAATTATGGCTACCATTCACCCTGAACAAAATAACAAATACACTATAAAGTATACAAACACAAACAAGTTTACGCCCTATGTGATTAAGAGTATGGATTTTGACAATGGACGCTTGTGGAGCTTCAAAAAAATAGGGAATGATAACAATGAAGAATTTGTGCCAAGCGATACTCCTAAATGGAAGTTTAAAGAACTAAATGATGCTGTTGACTATGTATACTTTGGAAATTTCTCTGGAAGTACTAGAAACAGAAAAGAACAAAAAGATTTTATAAAATATTTTGAAAATAACTTTAACGCACCCAATCTTATTGTCGACTTACGAAGCAATGGTGGCGGAAGTTATGAGGTGTCAGATCCATTTTTAAAGGTTTTTAAAAAAAGTAATGCAACTATTTATGTACTTACTAATCAATTTACAGCAAGTAATGCAGAACAATTTACCACCAAAGTATTACAAAATGACAAAGCGATACATCTAGGACAAACTACTATGGGGACGATTGCTTATGGTGTCGAAAACAGTGATGTAAACTCACCGTCGGGGTACTTCTACTTTTATTTAACCGATATGAATTTTCATAACGAATTCTTCAAATACGAAGGAATTGGTGTGACTCCATCAATCAATTTAAAATTTAATCAAGACTGGATTGAGCAAACTTTGGAAATCATTTCGGAAACAAAATAAAACCAAAATAAAAATCGCAAGCTTTATATCAACTTTTGACTTCTATTTTCCTTTAGCCTTGCGTGTTTATAGAAAACTAATTCCCCTTTTAATTAAACGCATAAAGCTACTTTTCTTGCAGGTGATTATAAGAAAAAAATATAATGTCCTATTTTTATTTTTCTATTTTAGTTCACCCTCTTTTCTTTAAAACCTCAACAACATCATTTAGAGAAAACCCTTTTGCCTTCAGTAAAATAAGATAATGAAAGAGCAAATCGGCACTTTCGTTTAAAAACAAATCGCCGTTGTTATCTTTTGCTTCGATGATAACTTCAACTGCCTCTTCTCCTACTTTCTGCGCTATTTTATTAATTCCATCGGCAAACAAAGAAGCTACATAACTCTTTGAGGCTTCAGCCGTGTTTTTTCTATCTTCAATAATAGTTTCAAGGGTGGATATAAACCCGAAACTAGCTTTATTATCTTCCTCCCAACAGGTATCTGTCCCTTTATGACAAACTGGCCCTAAAGGATTTACTTGGAATAGTAAACTATCATTATCGCAATCCAATGAAACGGAAACTAGGTTTAAATAGTTTCCACTTTCTTCTCCCTTTGTCCAAAGTCGTTTTTTGGAACGGCTATAAAATGTCATGAGTTTTGATGTCTTTGTTTTTTGAAAGGCTTCTTCGTTCATAAAACCAAGCATCAACACCTTTTGAGTGGTTGCATCTTGGATAATTGCTGGCACTAAGCCGTCGGTATATTTTGAATAGTCAATGTTCATTTGTGAAATTTGGAAATTCGAAGGACGAGCAACGAATTTATTAATGTTTGTTTTATAATCGTATCGAAATGCCTTGTTCAGACAATGTATTTTTAAGTGCTGAAATTTCAATTTCTTTAAAATGGAAAACACTTGCGGCTAGAGCTGCGTCTGCTTTTCCCTTAGTAAATGCTTCCTCAAAGTGATCTATAGTTCCAGCACCACCGGAAGCAATTATGGGTATATTAACTATCCCACTCAATCTTTTAAGAGCCTCATTTGCAAAGCCATTTTTAGTTCCGTCATGATCCATGGAAGTAAATAAGATTTCGCCTGCACCGCGTTCAGCAACGTCAAAAGCCCAATCAAACAATCGTGTGCTAGTAGGCTCTTTGCCCCCTACTAAATGAACAATCCAATCGTCATCAATTTGCTTTGCATCAATAGCCACCACTAAACATTGCGAACCAAAAGCAGATGAGATTTCATTAATAAGGTTAGGGTTCTTAACTGCTGCAGAATTAATAGCAACCTTGTCCGCACCGTTTTTTAAAAGCAACTCAACATCTGCAACACTAGAAACACCACCACCTACTGTAAATGGAATGTTTATCGTCTTTGCTATTTCTAAGACAAGATTCGCTAAGGTTTTTCTTCGTTCTTCAGTAGCAGAAATATCTAGAAACACTAACTCATCAGCTCCATTTTTTGAATAATAGGAAGCTAATTCCACAGGGTCTCCTGCATCTCTTAAGTTTATAAAATTGATGCCTTTAACGGTTCTACCGTTTTTAATATCCAAGCAAGGAATGATTCTTTTTGTTAGCACTTTTGTTTTAAATTAGAAAGTAGAAAAACGGAATTAGAAACAACAGATTCTAATTTCTGATTTCTTTTCTCTACTTTGATATTATATAATTTTCTAGTTGTTGTAGGCTAATTCTGTTTTCATATATTGCCTTACCAATGATAACGCCTTCACAACCCATCACTTGAAGTTTTGGCAGTTCATCAAAGGTTGAAATTCCTCCAGATGCAATAAGTTTCATCCCTCCTCCGCTAGTGGAACCTCTGATTATTTTTTCGTAGAGATCAAATGACGGGCCTTCTAACATTCCATCTTTACTGATGTCTGTACAGATTACATATCTAATTCCATCTTTTTCATAATCGTTTATAAAAGGCAGTAAGTCAAGGTTACTGTCTTCTTTCCAACCACTAATTACCACTTTTTCATTCTTGGCGTCTGCTCCTAAAATTATTTTATCACTGCCATATTTTTCTAACCATCCAATAAATAGTTCAGGATCTTTAACAGCAATGCTTCCTCCTGTTATTTGATTTGCACCACTATCAAACGCAATTTTAAGGTCTTCGTCCGTCTTTAAACCACCACCAAAATCGATTTTCAATCCTGTATTAGAGGCTATACTTTCTAGGATTTTGTGATTCACAATGTGCTTGCTTTTGGCACCATCTAAATCCACTACATGAAGATACTCTATCCCATGAGCTTCAAATTTCTTTGCAACTTCAAGGGGATTTTCGTTGTATATTTTTTTTGTGTCATAGTCGCCTTTTGTGAGCCGAACGCACTTTCCGTCGATGATATCTATTGCTGGTATAATTCTCATATTAAGGTAGAAATCAGAAAAACTGAATTCCTTTTGTATTTGGTGTTTATATTTAATACATATTACTTTTTCTTTACCGTATTTATTGATGCTACGGTAATTCTTAGGGTTTCGCCACACTCTTTCCCAAGCTTTTCAGGTTCGAAACGATTGCCATCCCATAGCGCGAGCAATAGCGCTAACCAAAAACAGCTCTCATTCGTTTCCCCCTGCACAATTTTTAATTCATTGATAAAATCTGTCTGTGATTTGAGGCGCTATAATGGACAAAATTTGCTCCAATCGAACTCTAACTTTTCAAGAGTTGATATACCAAGTTATTATACTCCCGTGGTTTTGGTAATTGAGAATACAGTTTCCAACAAGCAATGTCAAATCGTTTAGTTCCAATATTAATGTCCTCCATTGGTTATGTTTTTAAATAATTACTATTAAATAAATGTACCGCCTGAGCCTGCATTTTTTCATTATTTATATTTTCCTATTTCCGTTCCTAACTGCCGCAGTAAAGTTTCTATTTTCCAATTCGTTTTTTTTAATTTCCGAATTAATTTTAAATCTCCATAAAGTTCTTCAAAATCCCTTCTCCAACAGCTCCACTTTTCTCTGGATGAAATTGCACTCCATAAAAATTATCTTTCTGCATAGCGGAAGCATATTTCTTGTCGTAAGTGGTTTCAGCAATCGCAAACTCATTTAGAGGAACATAATAGCTATGCACTAAATACATAAATGAATCTTCTAAAATTCCTTTAAAAAAGGGATTTCGTAGTTTTGAAATAGTGTTCCATCCCATCTGTGGCACTTTTACTTTATTCGAAAATCGCAGTACTTCCGAAGGAAAAATAGAAAGTCCTTTTGTAGTTCCTTCTTCACTAGAAGCACACATAAGTTGCATTCCCAAACAAATTCCTAAGACGGGTTGTTTTAATGTTGGTATTAGAACATCTAAACCGCTTTCAACCAATTTATTCATTGCACTACTAGCTTCGCCAACTCCAGGAAATATTACCTTATCGGCATTTTTGATAAACGAAATATCATTGGTTAAAACACCTTTAAATCCCAAACGCTCCAGAGCAAATTGGATGCTCTTAATGTTCCCCGCACCATAATCTATAATTGCTATTTTCATAATTAAACTAGACAATATAAAATGATGCTTCATTTTCTTTCAGACAACACACTATATTCATTTTTATATTTTTTAATACAGATTTCGTTTTTCTAATTTCTACTTTATAAAACCCCTTTAGTTGAAGGCAACACCATTTTATCAGGATCCTGTTTTACTGCTGCCTTGATTGCTTTTGCAAATGCCTTAAAAATAGATTCAATTTTATGGTGTTCATTTACACCTTCCACTTTAATATTAAGATTGGCTTTTGCTCCATCTGAAAAACTTTTGAAAAAGTGATAAAACATTTCCGTGGGCATTTTACCAATCATTTCACGTTTAAATTCGGCATCCCAAACAATCCAATTGCGTCCTCCAAAATCAATAGCTACTTGTGCCAAACAGTCATCCATCGGCAAACAAAATCCATAGCGTTCCATGCCCAATTTGTTTCCTAGTGCTGAATTAAAGATTTCACCTAATGCGATAGCGGTATCCTCAATGGTATGGTGCTCATCTACTTTGAGATCACCCTTTACAGTAATATCTAAATCCAACTGACCGTGTCTTGCTAACTGGTCTAACATATGATCAAAAAAAGCAATGCCTGTATTAATATTGCTTTTTCCAGTTCCGTCAAGATTGAGTACTATGGAAATTTGGGTTTCGTTCGTATTTCTTTCTAGCCTTGCTAAACGTTGCGGCATCTTTAAAAACTCATAAATCTTTTGCCAATCATTAGTTTCTAGTGCTATAAAGGGATCTAATGTGTTTTCTAAAACCGAAATCTCATCAGTACCCAAGAAAGTGGCGTCATTTATAAAAATACCCTTTGCCCCCAAGTTTTTAGCTAATTCCATATCAGTTAACCGGTCTCCTATAACAAAAGAGTTTTCAAGATCGTATTCTTCAAAAAAATAAGAGCTTAATAAGCCTATTTCTGGCTTACGATTAGGAGATTTGTCTACGGCAAACGAACGGTCTATAAATATGGCATCAAATACGACCCCTTCATTTTCAAAAGAATTAATAACTAAATTATGTACAGGCCAAAATGTTTCTTCGGGATAAACTTCAGTCCCTAAACCATCTTGATTGGTGATTAAAACCAATTCAAAATCCAGCTCCTTTGCGATTTTGCCTAAATAGGTAAATGCCTTTGGATAGAATGATAGTTTTTCAAACGAATCAATTTGTTCATCGGCAGGTTCTTTTATTATTGTGCCGTCTCTATCTATGAATAATACGCGCTTTTTCATTATAGTATGCCTTTTAATATTTTTATAAGTGTGTTATTTTCTTCTGGCGTGCCCACCGTAAGCCTGAGTGTGTTTTCGCATAAGGGTTGTGAACTACGATCACGAACTACGATGCCATTGTCAAGCAATTGTTCATATCGTTTTGTAGCGTTATCTACTTTCACCAATAAGAAATTTGCCTGAGAAGGATAAACCGTATCAATGAATTTTAATTGAAGTAAAACTTCTTTCAATCGTTCTTTATCTCTTAAAATCAATGATTTATCAATATTTAGTTTCTTAATATCTCGAATTTTTTGTGTTGCTGTAACCTGTGTTAGTGAATTGATATTATACGGTGGCTTTATCTTGTTTAGTATCGAAATAATTTCAGTACTCGCATAACAAATACCCAATCGTATTCCCGCCATTCCATAGGCTTTTGAAAGTGTTTGTGTGATGATCAGATTTGGAAACTCTTCTAGCCTAGACAACCAGCTTTCGGTTTCTGAAAAATCTATATAAGCTTCGTCAATAACAAGGAGTCCATTAAAACTTTCAAGCAATTGTTCTATTAAATCCTTTGAAAAAACATTCCCCGTTGGATTATTAGGAGTACAAAGAAAGAGTACTTTAGAATTAGCGTCCTGTGTTTTTAAAATCTTTGAAACGTTCGGTTCAAAATTCTTGGTGAGTAATACTTCCCTGTTTTCAATGGCATTGATTTCTGCCAGTACCTTATACATTCCGTAGGTTGGTGGAAGTGTTATCACATTGTCTTGACGAGGTTCACAAAAGGCTCGAACGATCAAATCCAGTACTTCATCACTACCATTACCCAAAAGTATTTGTGATATAGCTGCGCCTTTTTGCTTTGCGAGTATTGTTTTTAAATCATGCTGCTGAGGATCTGGGTATCTATTAATATTTGTTTCAAAAGGGTTTTCGTTTGCATCTAAAAAAGTCATCGTCCGCGCTGCATCCTTAAACTCGTCCCTTGCAGAACTGTAGGGTTTTAGAGCAAGTACGTTTGGCCTAACTAGCTTTGAGATATTAAACTTATTTTTCATTATATTGGTTATTTGTGCTTTTTAAAGATTGCAGCCTTAGTGTAACCGCATTCTTGTGAGCCCCTAATCCTTCTGCGGCAGCCATTAACTCTATAGAAGGTCCAATTTTTTTGATGCCACTTTCTGATATTTTCTGAAATGTAATTATCTTCATAAAACTAGCTAAAGAAACGCCGCTATATTGCTTGGCGTATCCATTTGTTGGAAGCGTATGATTTGTGCCTGAGGCATAATCCCCGGCGCTTTCAGGCGTGTAATTTCCTATAAAAACAGAGCCAGCATTTTTGATGTTATCCAAAAAATAATCTTCATTTTCGGAAATCAAAATATAATGTTCTGGAGCGTATTCATTTATTAAGTCAACCGCTTCTTTTTCAGTCTTAACTATAAATATCTTTGAATTTTCAACGGCTTTTTCGGCAATTATTTTTCTTGGCAGCTTTTGTAATTGTGCATTTAATTCAACTAAAATAGCACTTGACACCTTTTCCGAAGTAGTAACTAATACCACTTGGCTGTCTATTCCATGTTCCGCTTGACTCAACAAATCAGATGCTACAAATTTTGGAATTGCAGTTTCATCAGCATACACTAGTAATTCGCTGGGACCTGCTGGCATATCTATTGCCACCTCATATCGCGTTGCAAATTGCTTTGCGACCGTTACATATTGATTGCCAGGTCCAAAGATTTTATACACCTTCGGAACCGTTTCCGTACCAAATGTCATTGCGGCAATAGCTTGAATACCGCCAACTTTATAAATTTGTGTAACATCGCATAATTTAGCAGTATATAGTATGGCAGGATTTATTGCCCCGTCTTTATCTGGTGGCGTGCACAAAATTATCTCTTCACAGCCTGCTATTTGAGCTGGTATTGCCAGCATTAATATCGTAGAAAACAATGGCGCCGTACCTCCTGGAATATAGAGCCCCACCTTAGAGATAGGCCGTTGTTCTTGCCAACACTGCACTCCTTGAGAAGTCTCGACAATTTTAGAGTTTTGTATTTGTGCCTTATGAAATATTTCGATGTTTGATTTTGCTAAATTAATTGCGTCAGCGAGCTCGTTTGGAACCTTTGCTATGGCTATTTCTTCTTCAGAAAGTTTAAAATTCCCCATTGAAACTCCATCGAATTTCTCTGTATATTTTTGAATTGCAGTATCCCCGTTTTTTTGAACTTCAGTAAAAACTTCTAATACTATTCCTTCAATACTTTCAAAAGATTGTGTGGGCCTTTTAAGAAGTAGCTCCCAATCTTCTCGTTTTGGATATTTTACTATATTCATTTTGCAGTTCTTTATAACACCATTTTTTCTATTGGACACACAAGAATACCTTCTGCTCCAGCGTCTTTTAATTTATCTATCACTTCCCAAAAATCGCCTTGTGGGATTACGCTATGCACACTACTCCATCCTTCTTCTGATAATGGTAAGATTGTAGGGCTTTTCATACCTGGTAAAATTTCGATTATCCTCTTTAATGAATCGTTGGGTGCATTTAACAGCACATATTTGGCATCTCTCCCTTTTAAAACAGCACGGATTCTAAATTTTAGTTTTTCAAGTATTTCCTCTCTCTCATTCATTATTGTTGGAGATACGGCCAATACAGCTTCGCTTTTTAAGAGTACCGCAACCTCTTTTAAATTGTTTTTAAAAAGGGTGCTTCCGCTGCTTACGATATCGCAAATGCCATCTGCTAGGCCTATGTTTGGTGCTATTTCTACACTTCCGTTTATAATGTGTAAGTCTACGCTAATGTTCTTTTTTGCTACAAAATCCAATACCGTATTAGGGTAGGATGTCGCTATTCGTTTTCCGTCAAGGTCTTGTAAACTTTCATATTCAAAATCTTTAGGAACCGCCAATGAAACCCTGCACTTGGAGAAACCTAACTTTTCTGTAATCACTATTCCTTCTCCTTTTTCTATCAAAACATTTTCTCCAATAATCGCACAATCAACGATGCCGTCTTTTAAATACTGTGGAATATCTCCGTTGCGCAAATAATAGACCTCCAAAGGGAAGTTTTTTGCCTGCGCTTTTAATTGATCTTTTCCGTTATCTATGGAAACGCCACATTCCTTTAATAACTGAAGTGATTCATCGTGAAGTCTTCCTGATTTCTGTATTGCTATTCTTAATTTCATTTTTTAAATGTATCAGTTTATAATTTTTGGTCACATAAAAAAACCCGCTTGATTGCTCAAGCGGGTTTGTTATATATAAATTGACTACATATCACAAGAGCCTCGCTAAAGCGTGGTTTCTAATATGATGATGTAAATTTAAAGTTACCATTGTAAGATTACAAAATTAGATAAAAAATGTTTAGAACGTTGTTTAAAACTACCTTATTATATGTTAAATTTAAGTAAATATTTCACTATTTTTGTGATCAAGCCAGTAATTACAATAACTCAACACCAAACATTTATTTACAATTAGATGAAGAATTTCGGTATCACATTTTTTATTTTTCTCGTGTGGTCCTTTTTCTCTTTATGGCTTTATTCGTGGCTTATACCCAACAATAACATCGCTATAAATAAAAATAATGTAACGAATACTTCTATTGTTGATGATTTGAATGTTGCAACTAAAGAAGCAACAGAAAACCCTCTAGTTAAAAGCACTCAAATCAATGAAATTACTCCAATAGAAAACACTAAGACTAATACAAATTCTGGATTATTGTTAGAAAATGAATATGGCGATGCAGTTTTTAATTTTGAAGAAAGTATATCATACATTAAGAACTCTTCAGAACTTAGTATCCCAGAATCACTTAAAAAGTTCTATAAAACCATTCGAACCTATTTAGAAAACAATCCAAATACAGAGGTACATATTATTTCAAAATACAGTGCAGCCGAAAATCTAGAAACTCCTAACCTAGGCATTAAAAGGGGGCAACAGATAGCTGATCTTTTAAAAAACAATAATATTTCCAAAGAAAAGATAGTCATTAAATCAATAATCGATGACTTAGATTTTGATGTTAATGACAGGTATGAAAATGCAATTTCCTTTCAGTTTGCAATCTTAAATAAAGAACGCATTGATGCTTTGCCCGCAGAGTTTGTTTCATTGCCAACAAAAATAACTTTTTATCCAAAATTTTCTAGCTCAGGAATATTAAAAAATGACCGCCTTAAAGAAACTATGGAACGGGTTAGTTCCATAATGAAGCAATACCCTGGAAGCAGAATTACCATTATAGGACACACGGATGATATTGGAGAACACAGTGACAATTATCAAAAGGGACTCAAATTTTCAGAACAAGTTCAAAAGTATTTTATTGCTCAAGGGAAAATCTCAAAAAATCGAATTGAAGCAATGTCAAAAGGAGAAATTGAACCCATAGATAGCAACCTTACAATCAAAGGCCGCAATATAAATCAACGAGTTGAAATCCAATTTAGATAAAAAATGACACGTTTTGATCAATTTATAGAATTACTTCAAACTACCCAATTTATTGGTATTCTCGTGCTTATGACAAGTACTTTTTTAATTGGTTATTTTTCTGGTACTTTTTTTGAAAAAGCCAGCAAGCGCTCCCTTATTGACCGTCTTAAAAAAGAGATTAATTCTTTAAAAATTGAGAACAAAAAAATCAAAAACATAGAAACGATTTTAACGGAAATAAAGCCTCAAATTATTCAAGTCGTAAAAGAGTCTCATCAAAGTATCGAAAAAACAGTGCCACAAGAAAAAAAGAAGAAACCTGAGAATGTTGAGGCAGCGTATTTATCAAAATCCTCTATAGCAAACCGCACTAGAAGTGAATATGTGAATTACAAGATAGAAATTCCTTCACTTGATTTTGAATCTATTGGTCACGCTAGTATTAATGACAAAAATCAACTCACTAAAATTGATGGTATAGGTCCATATATCGAACAAAAATTAAATGAAATTGGAATTTATAATTTCAAACAAATTAGCAATTTAGAAATCAAAGACATTAGGGTTCTTACTACATTAATAGATTTTTTTCCGGGTCGAATAGAACGTGATGATTGGGTTAAACAAGCCAGATCTTTTACTTTAACACAATAAAATCATGCAGTTAGCCACACTTGATTGGGCATTAATTATTATTTTCTTAGTTATTTTCTTAGTTATTGGTATAGTGGTCTCAAAAAAAGCAGGAACCAATACTAAAGAATTCTTCCTTTCTGGAAGAAATATGCCGTGGTGGCTTTTAGGAGTCTCTATGGTTGCTACAACTTTTGCTGCAGATACCCCAGGATTGGTAACAGAACTTGTTAGAGTTAATGGTGTCTCGGGAAACTGGGTTTGGTGGGCTATGTTACTTACAGGAATGCTCACGGTATTCTTTTATGCAAAACTATGGAGGCGCTCAGGTATTAATACAGATTTAGAGTTTTATGAATTGCGCTATTCAGGAAAATCTGCGGGTTTTTTAAGAGGTTTTAGGGCCATTTATTTAGGCGTTATTTTTAATGTCATCACAATGGCTGGGGTGTGTTTGGCTGGTGCTAAAATAGCAAACATATTACTCGGCATCTCTCAAGAAGAAACATTGCTCTATTCGTCTATTATTGTTGTGTTATACTCATCATTGGGAGGTCTTAAAGGAGTTTTGATAACTGATATGATTCAGTTTGTTATTGCCATGATTGGTTCTATATGGGCTACTATTTACATTATTAACATACCAGAAATTGGTGGTTTACAAAACTTATTAAACCACGAGAATGTGGTAGGTAAATTAAATATTCTACCAGATTTTTCTAATACTGAAATGCTAATCACACTTTTTATTATACCCTTTGCTGTGCAATGGTGGAGTACTTGGTATCCTGGGGCAGAACCTGGTGGTGGTGGCTATATCGCACAAAGAATGCTGGCGGCTAAAGATGAAAAAAACGCGACTTGGGCAACCTTGTTCTTTAATTTTGCTCATTACGCACTGCGCCCTTGGCCGTGGATTTTAGTAGGTTTAGCTTCTTTAATCTTATTCCCAAGCCTTGAAAGCATTAATACCGCATTCCCAAACCTTAATACTGAAATGCAAGGACACGATGTAGCCTATGCTGCAATGATGACGTATTTACCCGCAGGCTTAATTGGTATTGTTTTAACCTCTTTAATCGCAGCTTTTATGAGTACCATCTCCACGCAACTCAACTGGGGAAGTTCATATATCGTAAATGACCTTTACGGTCGTTTTATTAATCAAGAAGCTTCAGAAAAGCAAAAAGTATTGGTGGGGAGAATTTCAACCGTCTTACTTATGATTTGCGCGGCCTTATTCTCGTTCTATATTCAGTCTGCCAAAGATGTTTTTGATTTATTACTCCAAATTGGTGCTGGAACTGGGTTACTGTTTATCCTCAGATGGTTTTGGAAACGTATTAATCCGTACAGCGAAATTGCTGCAATGGCGATTTCCTTCATAATTGCTATTTTCTTTTTCACCAATAAAAAAATGGATAGTCCGCTATTTGAGATGGAAGGCTATTGGCAGCTAATACTTGGGGTAGTAATAACGACCGCTGGATGGATATTCGTCACATTACTCACCAAGCCTTCAGATGCAGAGACTATAAATACTTTTGAAAATTTAGTATACGGTAAAGAGAGTAAATTCAAAAATATCAACTTTAAAATACTAGGCTTTTTGTTAGGGGTTATTGGGACCTACAGTTTTCTATTTGCAACGGGCTATTTTATCTACGGCAAAACAACGGCTGCAATCTCATTAAGCATACTAACTATTATTTGCTCAATAAGCCTCATTAAGATCTGGAAGAAGGTTGTGTAATACTTTTATCAAAGCAGACCCAATAAGAGCTAAGAGGTTTTCTTTTAACTCTTAATTGTTGTTTTTAGTTTTTCCTATTGCACCTTACGACAAAGTGGCCTTACTTCTATTTTCTTTAGGAATCTGGGTGCATAAATTTCTGTTTTCCTAGCAAAACAGCTTCAGTTTCTACAACGTCTTCATCTGGAACGCAACAATCTACAGGACAAACTGCAGCGCATTGTGGTTCATCATGAAAGCCTTTACATTCGGTGCATTTATCTGCAACAATGTAGTAAAGTTCATCACTTACTGGTTCTTGAGTTTCGTTTGCATCCACTTCTTTTCCGTCGGGCAACACTACATTACCTTCTAAGCTTGTGCCATCTGCATAACGCCAGTCGTCTGCGCCTTCATAGATAGCCGTGTTAGGACACTCGGGTTCACAAGCGCCGCAATTAATACATTCGTCTGTTATGATAATAGCCATTGGATTTTCTTTTTCTAACTTTGCACAAAGTTAATGCCTAAAAAGGGCAATGCCAAACTCAAATGCAATTAGAACAAAGAATTTACGCTTTTACTGAATTAGGGAAGTTCCTATCACAGTTTTCTTCTGAAATATCAACCAAGCAATCAGGAATTACTAACAATGATTCTTTTTATGACGAAATGCTTGCTACTCTTACTACTGGTTATTTAAATAATAATTGGTTTACGAAAGACAATTTAGCCTTTGCCTGTAAAAGTTGGAGCGAAGCTTTAACCAAAGAAAACCTGCAACAATGGATTTCGAAATATAAAATTTTAGAAACGAATACAGCCTCTAAAACTATAGCAATTGTGATGGCCGGAAATATACCATTGGTAGGATTTCACGATTTTCTTTCGGTGTTAATTACTGGGAATAGTGTATTGGCAAAGCTATCCTCAAGTGATGCTAAACTACTTCCGTTTTTAACAGCATATTTAATTTCCGTAGAACCAGGATTTAAAGAGAAAATAACGTTTACTGAAAAAAAACTTGAAAACTTTGACGCCGTCATCGCAACAGGAAGTAATAATACATCACTTTATTTTGACCACTATTTCGGCAAATACCCAAATATCATCAGAAAAAACCGAAATAGTATTGCCATTTTAACTGGACAGGAATCGCCAGAGCAAATGGAGACACTAGCAAATGATGTGTTTAGATATTTTGGGCTGGGCTGTCGCAATGTTTCAAAAATTTATGTTCCAAAAACATATGAATGGGACCATTTCTTCAACGGAATGTATGCTTGGAAAGAAGTCATCAACAATCATAAATATATGAATAACTACGACTATAACAAAGCCGTTTATTTAATGAGTAATATAAAATTGTTGGATAATGAATTTATGTTGCTGAAAGAGGACACTGGCTTTTCCTCTCCAATTTCGGTAGTGTTTTATGAACGTTATGATTCCGTAGAAAAGCTTAAACAGTTATTAACAAGTCACGCCCAAAACATCCAATGCATTGTATCTGAAGAGCATATTCCTTTTGGTGTAGCCCAAAGTCCTAACTTATGGGACTACGCAGATGATGTGGATACTGTTGCGTTTATTTTGTCTTTGTAGACGCATAACAAATAAAAAGAAACTCAAAATAATAAATTTAACGTCAGATTTTTTTAGGTTCTTCAAAACATAAAATTTGTAAAGACAGTTTTAAATTATTTAAAGACTAGGCATTAGATAGACTGTCAATCTATTTCGATAATAGATTTAAATATTCCAAACGATAATATGATTTATGGAATAGGAACTTTGATGTACGGGATGCGAGATGATAAAATTTTTAAAATTTATTCCAAATCAAAAAGGCAGATCACCTAAAGAAAATTCTGAATCAATAATAAATCTTATTCTAAGATATTTTTAGTTGAAACAAGGTTAATAACTTCACATAAATTTAACCGAATAAAAAGGTCAGATTTTCACATCTTTGTAATAATAAAAACGCACCCATATGAAAATGCATAATTTTAGCGCAGGACCTTGCATTCTGCCTCAATCTGTCCTAGAAAAAGCGAGTGACGCTGTCAAGGATTTTAATGGTTCTGGTCTTTCACTTATAGAAATATCCCACCGTAGCAAACCATTTGTAGATGTTATGGAAAACGCACGTGAACTATCCTTAGAGCATTTAGGTTTACAAAACCAAGGGTATAAAGCCTTGTTTTTACAAGGAGGCGCAAGTCTTGAGTTTTTAATGGTGGCCTATAATCTACTAGAAAAGAAAGCAGGATATTTAAATACAGGAACTTGGGCTGATAAAGCCATTAAAGAAGCAAAGTTGTTTGGTGACGTTGATGTGGTAGCTTCTTCAAAAGAAAGCAACTTTAACTACATCCCAAAAGACTATACTATTCCCTCTGGTTTGGATTATTTTCATTGCACGAGCAACAATACCATTTTTGGAACTCAAATGAATCATTTTCCAGAAACTGATTGCCCGTTAGTTTGCGATATGAGTAGTGATATTTTCTCTCGTGTATTGGATTTTTCAAAATTCGATTTAATATATGCTGGAGCACAAAAAAACATGGGGCCTGCAGGTACTACGCTTATTGTTGTTAAAGAAGATATTTTAGGAAAAGTATCAAGACACATCCCCTCTATGTTAGACTATAAAGAACACATCTCAAAAGACAGTATGTTTAATACACCTGCTGTTTTCCCAGTATATGTGTCGATGTTAACGCTAGAATGGCTTAAAGAACTAGGCGGTGTTGCAAAAATTGAAGAAATTAATAATAAAAAAGCAGCCCTTTTATACACCGAAATTGATCGGAACCCTTTATTTAAGGGGTTTGTAACCAATAAAGAAGACCGTTCAAAAATGAACGCGACATTTAATTTAACTAATGATGCTCACGCAGAATTTTTTAACCTCGCTTTAAAAGAAAATGGTATTAATGGTCTAAACGGTCACCGCAGTGTTGGTGGTTATAGAGCCTCTATGTACAATGGACTTTTCATTGAGAGTGTTCAAGTACTTGTAGATATAATGCAGGACTTAGAGAAAAAAGGGTAGTTAAATTTTCGATGTGCAATTTTGGATTGTAGATTGACTCGAGTAGATAAGTAAGGCAGAGATTTATCGTGTCTCAGACAAAATAAATAAAAATAATTTCCCGCATTAGCGAGAAAATAAATAAATTTTCAATGAAAGTATTAGCAAACGACGGAATATCACAATCAGGAATTGACGCACTTACAGGTTACGGTTATGAGGTAATAACAACTAATGTAGCACAAGAGCAATTAGTAAAATATATTAATGAAAATAATATTTCGGTATTATTAGTTAGAAGTGCAACTACTGCCCGCAAAGAATTAATCGATGCGTGTCCAAACCTAAAAATTATTGGACGTGGCGGCGTTGGAATGGACAATATTGACGTATCCTATGCTCGCGAAAAAGGGTTGAGTGTTATTAATACGCCAGCCGCTTCATCATCATCGGTAGCCGAACTTGTATTTGCCCACCTTTTTGGAGGAGTTCGTTATTTATACGACGCCAACCGTAATATGCCTTTAGACGGCGATTCTAAATTTAAAGATCTAAAAAAGAACTACGCAAAAGGTAGTGAGCTTCGTGGAAAAACAATTGGAATTATTGGTTTTGGTCGCATAGGACGAGAAGTAGCAAAAATTGCTTTGGGTTGCGGTATGAAAGTAATTGCAAGTGATAAATTTATAGACGAGGCAGATATTACGCTCGATTTTTATGATGGGCAGAAAGTAACCTTTAAAATAATAACACAACCTGTTTCTGAGCTCATTCAGCATTCTGACTTTATAACGTTACACGTACCTGCTCAAAAGGAATATGTAATTGGTAAAAAAGAAATTGATATGATGAAAAACGGTGCTGCGATAATTAATGCGGCTCGTGGTGGTGTAATAGATGAAGTAGCGCTTGTTGAAGCATTGGATAGTGGTAAACTTTCATTTGCTGCTTTAGACACCTTTGAAAAGGAACCGACCCCAGCTGTTAAAATTTTAATGAATCATAAAATATCTTTGAGTCCGCACATTGGCGCTGCAACCAACGAAGCACAGGACAGAATTGGAACTGAACTAGCAGAACAAATAAAAGAAATATTTGGAAAATAGTAGTTCTTAGTGGTATATTTAACAAAAATTATAATAATGAAAAAAATATGTACTCTAGTAGCACTGATGTTGACCATTATGGTAACATCACAAGTAACCAATGAAGGGTCTCCTTTAAGTTGGGATGCTTTAAACGATCAAGATCAAATTGAAGTACAGAACCTTCCAGGTTTTGATCTAGAAGCTGTTAAAGCCGAAGATGAAATAGATGATCCAAAATTTGAAAAACCGTGGCGCTTTGGTTTTATGCACAGCGTAGATTTTGGTTTTGAAGATGGCAAGTGGACAACACTTGATAATGGCGATAGAATATGGAGAATAGCCGTAGAATCAAAGGGAGCATTATCCTTAAATTTTGTTTTTGATGAATTTTACGTTCCTAAAGGAGGATCTGTTTACCTATACAGTGATGACCGTAGTGATTTGTTAGGCGCGTATACGCACGTTCAAAATCAAGAAAGCGGTATTTTAGGTACTTGGTTGGTACAAGGGGAAAAAGTATGGATTGAATATTTTGAACCTGCGAAAATGCAAGGAACAGGAAAACTCCATATTGCTAAGGCAACTCATGGATATCGCAGTGCTGAAACATTTAACCAGGAGAAAGGATTAAACGATTCTGGAAACTGTAACTTAGATGTAGATTGTTCTGTGGGTTCTGATTACGACCAATTAAAGGAACTTAACAAACGCTCTGTAGGTATTTTATTATCTGGAAGTTCTGGTTTTTGTACTGGTGCGCTTATTAATAACACTAATAATGATGGTACTCCATTTTTTTTAACGGCAAACCACTGTTTTAGTAATCCTGCTAGTTGGGCATTTAGATTTGGATGGATTAGTCCGAATCCAGTTTGTGCAGCTACGAACAACAGTACTAATGGGCCTACAAACTTAACACTTAGTGGAGCCACTTTAAGAGCCAGAAGCACAAATGCTGATTTCTGTCTTGTAGAAATTAACAACGATATTCCATCAGATTGGAACCGTGTATTTTCTGGATGGGACAGATCAGATAACTTTCCAAGCTTTACGGTAGGGGTTCACCATCCAAGTGGTGATATTATGAAAGTTTGCAGAGATGATGACGCACCTACAAAAGAAATAAACAATGGAGCACAAACTTGGGAGATTTTAGGTGGATCTGGACAAGGATGGGAATTAGGTGTTACCGAGCCAGGTTCTTCAGGCTCTCCGCTTTATGACCCTCAAGGTAGAATCATTGGTCAATTGTTTGGAGGAGCTGCGGCTTGTTCCGGCACCAATGACAATAATGCTCTTGACTTTTATGGTCGTTTTGCTGTATCTTGGGATGCTGGTTCTTCAGCTACAACTCGATTAGAAGATTGGCTTGATCCTGCTGGAACAAATCCTACTACGATCGATAGCAATCCCCCATTTGAGGTTTTTGCATTGGACGGAACATTATCTATTACCATTCCTGATGTTGATTGTGGCGTTACAGAGTTTTCTCCAACCATCTCATTAACAAACCTTGGGGTTAACGATATTACATCTGCTACAATTTCTTGGGATGTTAATGGCGGAACAGCTCAAACGATTGATTTTAATGGGACTTTAGTTCAAAATGAAACTGAACAATTCGTATTAGACCCTATAGACTTCCAAGAAGGTGAGAGCACTATAAACGCAGAAATCACTCAAATCAATGGAGCTAATGACGATAACCCTAATAACAATAATATTTCTAACACTTTTGACGTTGGTGGAGATAGTTTTGGTACAACCCAAGTTCAATTAGATTTATTAACTGATGATTGGGCACAGGAAACTACTTGGGAATTTAGAACTACCGGAGGAACGGTTTTATATAATGGAGGTCCATATCAAGAGTCTGCTGATGACAATACTTTATTTACAGAGTTTTTTGATGTTGATTTAAGTCAATGTTATGAATTTGAAATTTTTGACACAGCAGGGGACGGTATTTGCTGCGGGTTTGGAATCGGATCTTATGAGCTTACTACAGATACCGGTGCGGTAATCTTCTCTGGTGGAGAATTTGGAGACAGCGAATTAACAGAAGTTAGAATTGCTAGTACTTTAGGTAGTGAGTCAAATACATTATCAAACGTTGCATTGTATCCAAATCCGGCTAACAGTCAAATAACCATTGCGTTAAGCGATAATTCGGCTAATACTAGCTTTAGGATTATAAACTTATTGGGTCAAAACATATCAAACGGTATGATAACGAACCGAAGTACAGCAATAAATGTTGATTCTTATAAGACAGGACTATATTTTGTTGTTTTGAAAGATGAAGTTTCAAATAATGAAATTACTTTGAAATTTATCAAGCAATAGATAAGTAAAAATCAAATCAAAAAAAACCGAGTGTTCCCTGACCACTCGGTTTTTTTTTAAATCATATTTATGAAAGCAATCATATTATTTATTTCAACCGTTATTTTATCAACCTGTTCAAATAACACAAAAAAATTAGAACTCTCTACATTGTTTGAAAAAGAATTAAAAGTTATTTCGATTAACAATAGTGATGTTTCTGATTTAGACCTTACGCTAATGCTCCAGAATAACGAAAAAAGTATTACTGGTTTTGCAGGTTGCAATAGGTTTTTCGGAACGTATTCGATAGATGGTAATGCTGTAGCTTTTTCAAAAGTTGGGGCTACTAAAATATATTGCTCTGATGCTAGAATCAGTGAAAATGAAAAATTATTTTTAAATTCTCTCTCTAAAGTATCCAGTTACAAACCAACGAAAAGCGAATCTATTGAGCTTTTAAATGAAAAAAATAAAGTGTTAATCACTTTAAAGTACTAGACCAAATTGGGAATAAACCAGTGCTTAAAAAACAAAGATATACTAGGACTGTATCGCAGTTAACCTTTGTTTTATTTTACTAACTGAAAACTCAAACTGTACCATACTCATTTAAATACAGTCGCACACTATTTGCGATATATTGAGTATACAACAGTCTTAATTTAAATTTAAAACAAAAATGGCGGGAATTTATGACTTATTAAATAGTGATATGGGCCTTCAATTAATTGGTGGACTTAGCCAAGAATCAAATCAACCCGAAGATAAAACGGCTTCTGTTTTGTCTATGGCCATGCCACTTTTAATCGGTGCTATGAAGCGAAACGCAAATAGCCCGCAGGGAGCAGACGGACTAATGGATGCCTTAAATAATAAGCACGACGGAGGTATATTGGACAACCTTAGCGGACTTTTTAGTGGTGGCGTTAATGACGATGTAAAAGTAGATGGACTTGGCATCTTAGGGCACATTTTAGGAGGTTCTCAAGATAACGTAGTAGGAGCTGTTTCAAAAAAATCTGGTATGGACACCAATGGTGTAATGCAAATTTTACAAGTAGCTGCCCCGGTTTTACTTGGAATGCTTGGAAAGCAAAAACAAAATGTATCCTCTTCAAACGGAATCGGAGATTTACTAGGCAGTCTTATGGGCGTAGGTTCTGAGCAACCTAAACAACAAAGTCTTATAGAATCTATTCTTGATGGTGACAATGATGGTAGCGTTATTGATGATATTGCAGGAATGGTTCTAGGTGGAAGCAACTCTAACAAATCTAGTGGAGGGTTAGGGGGTCTTTTAGGAGGTGTTTTCGGCGGAAAATAATCGCTATTCCTATAGTTTTTAAAAGTTGATTTTCAACAAAGAAGATTTTGTTTTGTTAAAGCAAGTTAAAGTATCTATCACAATCATATTATTATTTAAATTTGATAAAAAAGAATATGCGAAAAAGTATTTTAGCAATAGCAATGGTGGTATTTTTTCTCTACGCATGTTCTGCTAATAAGAATGCGATAGCTACCTCACAAAAAGATGTTCAGAAAACCGATACTATAAGAATCGCAAGCGACTCTCTTGAATACGAAATTGTCATATTAGAAATTGGTTTTAACCGCTATTTAAACACGCAACCTGCAGCAGATTATTATGGAGTATCGTTTTTGGAAAATAAAAATTATCTCTATGCAGCTGAGTACAATAGAAGGGTTAGAGATATTACACGAACTAGAGATTTGTATCCACAAGAAATAAATTATAACCCCAAACTGCACTACGGCAAAGAGGTAAACTATTTACTTTATAATTACTTTAGATTCTTCGAAAAAGAATACAAACAAAAGCTTAAATGAAATAACACACAGCTAATTGAAGAGGAACAAAACAAGTATTCTATCTTCCTATTTATCAAATACTCAATACAGATGAAAAAGTTAAAAGAACGTTGGGGAGTTAAATCAAACTGGCGACTAACAGTAATATTTATTGTTTTTTCTATTACGGGAAGCACCGCCGCTAAATTTGCCGCTCCTCTTGTAGCGTGGTTAGGAATTTCAAAAGAAATAGGTTGGTATGTTTATTGGCCACTTAGGATTTTGCTTATTTTCCCTTTATACCAAATATTGCTTGTGTTTTTTGGATGGCTCTTTGGTGAATACGCATTTTTCTGGAACTTTGAAAAAAAGATGCTTCGGCATTTAAAACTGGGTTTTTTATTGAAGGATAAATAAAGAACACCAAAAAAAATATAAGTATCGCCATTTTTGTTATTGATTCCTCTTGGTGTCCCATTTATAAACCTCTTTTAAGCACACCAACATAATTTGTGTAATGAAGCAGGACAACTTTGCTAAGCATCTATAGATTGTTCATCAAGTGATTTTAATCTTTAAATAGGTTGGAGTGCGATATATTATTAATAAGCCAAATTTTGAGACAACAATTAGTGCTACTAATAGCACTAATGAACAGTACGCTACTGGTTTAACAAAACTCAAAACTAATGAATTGTTTAATTTTTGGAACAAATGTTGTTTCGAATTTAAGCGAAGTATTTAGAAAAAAAAGTCCCTGTATTAAATAAAAATACAGGGACTTTTTCAGTAGAAAAGAGACCTTCTATTGATATCCGTTTCTAACTAATTTCATTGATTTTACCCAAGAAATACTAGAATCATAAAATTGTAAATAGTTAGGGAACTCCCCTTTGGATAAATTTCGACTAGATTTTGAAATATAACGCGCTTTAGTATCATTTAAATTCAGCGTATACTTTTCATCCATTTCAGAAGTATTTGTTTTAAATTCTAAAACATTGTTACTCCCAATACTCCAAGTTCCTTTAGCGTACTTGTTCTCCTTAGGCTGACTTTTAGAGAGTTGTCTCAAGAAACGAAACGTAAAAGTACCGTCCTTTTTAAGTTCCATTGAATATAGAATTGACACTCCGTCATCTGTATTTATTACTTGGTTATATAAATCTGCATACGTTTCTGCTTGTGCACTTATTAAAAATGGAACGACTAAAAAGATACTTAAAATTAAGTTTTTCATAATTATTGGTTTGATCTAATTTTTATGGTTCTCATTCTATTTTCTGGTTCCTTTTTCCCGACAAATGTATACAACCACATCAATGTAAATGTCGGTATAAAGTCGGTAATTGGCAAAATCTCCTCTATAAAAACAATAAATGATGCTATTTTACCATCACGGCCCGGATACATTTCGGTCATTTTCTTAGCGGCAAAAGGTGCCCATAGGATATCTAAAAAAGTACCAATTAACGGTATTGCCACGCTTAGCATACCAACAATATCATAGAATAGTCCTTGTTTTAATAATTTTGATTCAGTTAGCGTCATATGCGTTTTTACAATTTTAATTTATTAAAATAATGGCAATTAGTATACCAAAAAAAATCAACCTAAATCATTGCTAATGAGCTTTAAAAATTCGTTTCTAGTTTCAATCTTTTCAAACTGTCCTCGAAACCCAGAAGTGGTAGTAACACTATTCTGTTTTTGAACACCACGCATCATCATGCACATGTGACTCGCTTCAATAACAACAGCTACCCCTTTAGGTTCTAATGTTGTATTTATACATTCAAGAATATCGTGAGTGAGTCGCTCTTGCACTTGTAATCGTCGTGCAAATATATCCACCACCCGGGGTATTTTACTTAGCCCCACAATGTGCCCATTTGGAATATAAGCAATATGTGCTTTTCCAAAAAATGGCAATATATGATGCTCGCACAGGGAATATAATTCAATGTCTTTTATAATAACCATATCGTGATAATCCTCTGCGAACATTGCACTTTTTAGTACAGCTGCAGGGTCTTGATCGTAACCTTGTGTTAAAAACTGCATTGCTTTTGATGCTCTTTCAGGAGTTTTTATGATTCCCTCTCTGGTAATATCTTCACCAAGACCTAAAAGAATATCTGAATATTTTTGTTTTAAATTCTCAGTAGTTTCTTGATTGTATTCTTCAAAAAAACGGTAGTTGCTCATAGAATTAAATAATTTTTATTGCTAAAATAATATATGTTTAAATATAGTTTTACTCATTAAAAATTAAAGTAAACAATAATAAATAGTAAGATTGGGGTGTTTTAATTATTTAACTTTTTATTAATAAAAGTCGCGTACCTACTCCCTTAGTTTTGCGCTAAAGCCTTTGATTAAATAGCTTAAGAATCCCATTGTACAATAGATGAAATACATCTTCAGTTTTATTCTATTTTTTATTTTCATTCACTATACCAGTATAGCGCAAGTAACCAAACATTTAAACGCAGTACGTATAGATAAAGGCCCCAATATTGATGGGGTTTTAGATGATGATGTTTGGAAAAACATTAGTCCCAGTAGTGATTTTTTTATGTTTGAACCCTCTAATGAAGGCTTTGCACCAGAAACTCATAAAACCGAAGTAAAACTAGCCTACGACGATAGAGCTGTTTATGTTGCTGCTTATCTTTATGATCCAAATCCAGATTCAATTGCGAGTCAGTTTTCACAACGTGATGATACTAGCGCACAAGCAGATAGATTTACCGTTGCTTTAAATACCTATAATGATGGTATTAATGAAACGCGCTTCATAGTAACTAGCGCAGGAACAATTGCAGATTCAAGAGTGAGCCAAAACGAACAAGATTTTAGTTATAACGTGATATTTCAATGTAGGGTTTCAAAAGATAAAAAAGGATGGTATGCTGAATTTGAAATACCCTATAGAACACTTAGATTTCCGCAAGTAGAAATTCAAGATTGGAGCATTAATTTTTACAGGAGGTTAATTAACACCAATGAAACTCACACATTCAACAGAATAGATAGATCCAAAGGAAGAGAAACACTATATAACGCAATTGTAGATGGCGTCAAAAACATAGACCCACCTACTCGTCTTACTTTTTATCCATTTATACAAGGAGCTTTAACAAATTTTGAAGGCGAGACAGAAACAAACTTGAGTGCCGGTTTGGATTTAAAATATGGTATTTCTGATAGTTTTACGTTGGATTCGACCCTAGTACCAGATTTTGGACAAGCATCTTTTGACAATGTAGAACTTAATTTGGGGCCATTTGAACAAACATTTGGCGAGAACAGGCCGTTTTTTACTGAAGGGATCGATCTTTTTACAAAAGGACGTATTTTCTTCTCTCGACGCATTGGAAATGAACCTACAAGAGGTGTTGGCGATCTCGAAGAAGATGAAGTTATTCTAAAGGAACCAACAAGTGTTAAATTATTAAATGCAGTAAAAATATCTGGAAGAACCGAAAGTCAACTTGGTATCGGAATATTAAATACGATTACCGAAAGAAGCGAAGCAATAATTCAAGATTCAATAACAGGTCTTGTAAGAAAAGTTGAAACTGAACCCTTAGCAAATTATAATGTCTTTGTATTAGATCAACAATTTAATGGAAACTCGTCAATATCATTGATAAACACAAATGTTACTCGTGAAGGTAACTTTAGAGATGCAAACGCAACAGCCCTAGCATTTGACGTTTCAGACAAAGGAAATAACTTTAGAACCTCAGGTCGTGTCGTTGTTAGCAATGTTAATGAAAGTACTGGTTTTAAAACTGGATCTAGAACAGAGCTAGATATCGAAAAAATCAAAGGAAATTTTAGATATAGAGTCGGTCACGACTTTGCAAACAAAACATTCGATATTAATGACTTAGGAGTAAATTTTACAAACAATTTCAATAATTTTGTAGCTGGGGTTTCGTATGAGATTTTTGAACCTACTACCCTTTTTAATAGGTATAGAATTAGAGCTACCGTAAGGCATCGAAGATTGTATGATCCAAACATACAAACAAGAAATGACTTTTTTTTAAATACCTTTTTCTTTACCCCAAAAAGATTTGCTTTTGGACTAGATATAGATGCCCGAAGCAAAAATCAAGATTATTTTGAGCCTAGAATTGTTGGAAAATTTGTAACCTATGAAGCCAATGTGGGTGCCAACGGCTTTATATCGACAGACTTTAGAAAGAAATTTGCATTTGATCTTCGTGGAGGATACCGTCAATTTATTGACGATCCGCAACGTAACTTTTTCATAGAGTTCCAACCACGGTATCGCTTTTCTGATAAATTTTTAATCATTATAGGAGCTGAATTATCGGCACAAAATAATAACTTTGGTTACATTGATGATAATGGTACCGCTGTCTTTTTGGGCCAACGTGACATTACTAATTTAGAAAACACTATTTCAGCATCTTATAATTTTGATCCATTTAAGGCAATCGACTTAAGATTTAGGAACTTTTGGAGCACGGCAGACTATTCTGACAATGTTTTTACTGTTTTAAATGATGATGGTACTAGAGATCCCTTTGATTACGACATATCAGAAAAAAATCCCAATAGAAATTTTAATATTTGGAACCTAGATTTAAGTTTTAGATGGCGATTTGCTCCAGGAAGTGAAGCAACTCTTCTTTATAGGAATTCAATTTTTAATGAAGATGAAATTTCTACTGTGGGTTATGGTGAAAGCTTAGATACACTTTTTCAACAGTCCATTAAAAATACCGTTTCCTTAAGAGTTACCTATTTTATAGATTACAATAGTATCAAATATTTATTCGAGAAAGATTCTTAAAGGGTTTCTCTTTTGACTATTTAAACGTTATTTTTACTTTTTAAATGGTTTAAGATGATACACGCTAAAAATATTAATAAATACTACGAAGATCTCCACGTTCTTAAAGGAGTAGATTTGTTAATAGAGAAAGGTGAAATCGTCTCCATAGTAGGAGCATCTGGAGCTGGTAAAACAACCTTACTCCAAATTTTAGGAACACTGGACTCTTTTGAGGAAGGAGCATTAAACATTAACAATCAGGCTATTGAAACGCTAAATCGCAAACAACTTGCGCAATTTAGAAATGACTCTTTGGGTTTTATTTTTCAGTTTCATCAATTACTTCCAGAATTTACAGCTATTGAAAACGTTTGTATTCCAGGATTTATAAAAAAAACACCCAAAGACCAAGTTGAAAAAAGAGCTAAAGAACTACTTGCCTTTTTAGGACTTAGCCATCGTGAAAACCACAAACCAAATGAGTTAAGTGGAGGCGAACAACAACGTGTGGCTGTTGCAAGAGCACTCATAAATAAACCTGCTATTATACTGGCAGACGAACCCAGCGGAAACCTAGATACTGAAAGTGCGGAGAACCTTCACAATCTATTCTTTAAACTTCGTGACGAGTTGGGGCAAACATTTGTCATTGTTACACACAATGAAGATTTAGCAGCTATGGCAGATAGAAAGCTTACGATGCAGGACGGTATAATTATCAAAGATTAAAAACTATTGAATACACCCCTTACTTTTAAAGAACTCAAGGACTTTTTAGAAGAAAAGGTGCTTTTATATAACAATCCTACATTTATTGAAGCAGATCCAATTAGACTCCCGCACCAATTTACTAAAAAAGAAGACATTGAAATTATTGGTTTTTTAGTTGCCACCATTTCTTGGGGCAACCGTAAAAGTATCCTTAAAAGTGGTGACAAATTAGTGTCTATTATGGGGAATTCTCCTTCTGACTTTATAAATAGCTACACTAATGACCATCAAAAATTCCTTTCAGGTTTTGTGCACAGAACTTTTAATGAATTTGATTTGCACTATTTTATACTGTCCCTTCAAAACATTTACAAAAACCATAAGGGATTAGAGACCGTTTTTGCTGAAAATTCGACGAGCACTTCCACACAATTCGCCATCCACGAATTCAAAAAAAAATTCTTTGCACTTCCACACGAGCAAAGAACTCAAAAGCACGTGAGTGACCCCAATAAAAACAGTGCGGCCAAACGCATTAATATGTACTTACGCTGGATGGTTCGAGAAGACAGTAAAGGTGTAGATTTTGGGCTATGGAAAAGCATACAACCATCAGCACTCTCCTGCCCGCTTGATGTTCATAGCGGCAACATAGCTAGGAAATTAGGGGTATTAGAAAGGAAGCAAAACGATGGAAAAGCATTAAATCTCTTAGACGATGCTTTGAGAAAATTTGACGCCAATGATCCTGTAAAATACGATTTTGCGCTTTTCGGATTAGGAGCCATAGAACATTTTTAACATTTTGCACCACTTAGAATCTAAGTTGTGTTAAAAAATTTAACACTTAAAGATTGTTCTATACTTTATTACTGTATATTTACGTACATACCTTCTTTTAAAAAGACTTTCTAGTATTGATTAATTATATTCATTATGTTACCCCCTGTTATTCCTAAAAATGATGCTGAAAGAGTCCAAGCTTTAAGAAGTTTCGGATTATCTAAGGAGCAGCGTGAGGATGATTTTGACCAGATAACTCAATTGGCATCTCAATTTACAAATATGCCTATTTCATTAGTTTCTTTAGTTGATGACGAAAAGGTTTGGTTTAAAAGTTCGCACGGTATAGACCTCTGCTCAAGCGATCGTGGAGTTTCCTTTTGTAGTCATACCATAAATAATGAAGAAAACACATTGGTATTAGAGAATATAAAAAATGACGAACGGTTTAAAGACAACACATTTTCAAACGCAGAAACAAACCCTTTTGTATTTTATGCTGGCGTATGTTTAGTTGATAATCAAGGGTACAAATTAGGAACACTATGCGTTATTGACAATAAACCCAATACAATTTCCACTTCTCAATTAAACTCTTTGAAAATATTAGCAAAACAGGTCGTTAAACTAATGGAGCTGAGGAAAGCAAATAAAGTATTGAGAGAAGTCCAAGGAGACTTAAAAAAGAAAAACAAAGAATTAAGAAGTTTTGCCGGTGTCGTTTCCCACGATATGAAAATGCCACTTGCAAATATTATTATTACGACAGATATTTTAAAAGCAAAGTATTCCGACGAATTGGATGAGAAAGCAATAGAATACCTAACCTATCTTAAACAATCTTCTTTTACATTAAGTGACTATATAACTGGGTTGCTAAATCATTATGAAAGTGATCAATTAGACAGCGGACAACAAGAATCTTTCGATATACACTTGTTACTTGAAAACATTGTTGATTTATTGAATATAAATGTTGATTGCGAGATTAATCTTCCTGAAGAGAATATTGACCTTACCTGTAACAAAGCAGCTTTAGAACAAATTTTACTGAATCTAATTGGTAACAGTTTAAAATACAACGACAAAGAAAAAATCGTTATTGATATTGAATGTAAAGTCAAAAAAGGCATCTATTATTTTACTGTTTCAGATAATGGTATTGGTATCCCTAAAGACAAGATTGGTGAAATATTTACACTGTTTGCTACTGTTGGAAATACAGACCGTTATGGAAATAAAGGAAATGGAATTGGTCTTTCTACCGTAAAAAAATTAATCAATAACTTTGGAGGTGAGATACAAATCAGTTCAGAAATAGGGAAAGGAACCGTCACCACGTTTACGATTCAATCTCTCGATTGATGGCAATACAGGTAATTTAAAACTAAATCATCGTATCTTTAGACTAGTTTGTTACGCATATAGAATATGATTATACCTCAAAAACCTAAAAACGAAGCACAACGTCTACGTGCCGTTAGATCTTATAAACTGTTAGACACCTTACCAGAAGATGATTATGACGCTATAACACAGTTAGTAGCAGATTTTTTATCAGCACCCATTTCATTAGTAACATTGCTTGATGCTGATATAAATTTTTTAAAGTCTCATCATGGTACCCAATTAAAAGAAACTCCACGAGACCTCTCATTCTGCGCGCATGCTATCCTTAGCAAGGATGCTATCTTCGAAGTATCTGATGCTAGATTAGATCCAAAGTTTAAAAAGAATCCTTTGGTAGGAAAAAATGATGTTATTTTCTATGCAGGAGTTCCCTTAATAAACTCCGAAGGATATCCACTAGGAACGCTTTGTGTTATTGATAATAAGCCAAGAACATTATCAGAGCACGAAAAAAATACTTTGATAACCTTGGCAAAACAAGTCGTTAAGTTATTTGAATTACACAAACACAACAATGAACTTTCTTTGGCTAAAAAAACACTTCTTCAAAGAAATAAGCAATTAAAAGAATTTGCTGGTGTAGTTTCTCAAGATCTAAAATCTCCTTTGGCCAATATCACTTCACTATCAAGACTAATTAAAGAAGAATATAAACAAATATTTGATGCCCAAGGAATGGAATATCTTGATTATATTGAAGAATCATCAGATAGATTAAGCGAGTATATTGACGGTATGCTTAAATACTATAAAAGTGACGATTTATTAAAAGAATCAAACAAACAAGTAAGCTTGCATAGAATATGTTATAAAATAGAAGATATTTTATTTATTGATAATTCTGAATTTAAATATCCAAAAGAAGATGTGCAAATGCATCTAAACAAGGCTGCATTAGAGCAAATATTACTAAACCTAATTGGGAACTCACTCAAATATAACACGAGTAAAATCCCTTTTATTGCTTTAAATTTTTCTCAAGATGAAAAACATTATATTTTCAGTATTGTTGATAATGGAATTGGTATTGATGCAGACAAACAAGAGCTTATGTTCGATCTTTTTAAAACAGGGAACGATACAGATCGCAACGGTAAAAAAGGCTCAGGTATTGGGCTGGCAACCGTAAAAAATCTTGTAATAAAACTTGGAGGCACTATTTCTGTAGATTCAGAAGTAGGAAAAGGTGCTACTTTTACCTTTAGCGTTGCAAAGTGAGGTATATTGATTTCGGTTTTTTTATATTTGTATAATAATTCTTAGCATGCAGTTTAAACACCCCGAAATTCTCTACGCGCTTTTTTTACTGCTCATTCCTATTTTTATTCATTTATTTCAGCTTCGGCGCTTTCAAAAAGTTGCGTTTACAAATGTCGCATTTCTAAAAAAGGTAAGCATACAAACGCGCAAAAGCTCGCAGCTAAAAAAATGGCTTACACTACTAACTCGGTTATTAGCATTAGCAGCTATTATAATAGCATTTGCACAACCTTTTAAAGCTTCTAAAACGGCGTTAAATGCCAATAAAGAAACGGTACTCTATATTGACAACTCTTATAGTATGGAGGCGAAAGGAGCTAATGGCGCCTTATTACAACGCGCCATACAGGATGTATATGTTCAACTCAAAGACGATCAAAAAATTAGCTTTTTCACCAATACAACTACCAAGAAAAACATAGCAGTACCCAATTTAAAAAATAATTTACTAGAAACTGGCTACACACAAAAACAGTTTACACCTTCACAAATACTATTAAAAGCAGCACAGTTATTTAGTAAAGACAAGAGCGCTAATAAGCGATTAATTGTTATTTCAGACTTTCAGCAAAAGGAAGTTTTTCCTGAAATACCAGAACACTTTAAAGTAGATGTGGTACAATTAAAAGCAGCAAACATTACTAACGTTGCAATAGACTCTGTTTATGTTAAGACTACTTCTGGAAACAAAACGCAATTAGAAGTTTTAGTTTCGGCAAACAACGATGTTTCAAGCACCATCCCGGTTTCACTATATAATGGGGCTGTGTTAATGGCAAAAACTGCAGTGAATTTTTCTGAAAGTAAATCTCAAAAAATCAACTTCGATTTTGAAAACACCGATGGCTTTAAAGGAAGTCTCATTTTAAATGACACCGGTCTTTCGTATGACAACAAATTTTATTTCAGTGTAAATAAACCAGAGAAGATAAAAGTACTCAGCATTAATAAGGCAAATAGTAGTTTCTTACAACGTCTTTTTAATGATATTGAATTTCAGTATACCGCCCAGGACAGTCGCAATTTAGATTACAGTATTATTCCGAAACAAAATTGTATCATCCTCAACGAACTTACCGGTATTCCTGCCTCCCTCACCGCAGCACTCAATGAGTTTTCTAAAAATGGAGGCACGCTTTTGATAATACCCAACAATGAAGCAAATCTAACGGGTTATAATGTGTTGCTAAACGGCTTACGATTAGGGACCCTAAACAGTTTAGAATCAAAAGAAAAGAAAATTGCGAAAATTATTTTTGACCACCCCATTTATAAAGAAGTTTTTGAAAAACGTGTTGTAAATTTCCAGTTCCCAAAAGTAAATTCCTTCTTTATAACCAATACTTTGGCAACTTCTATTTTAAAATTTGAAGACGAAAAACCATTCATAATAGCCAGCGGCAATGCGTTTTTAGCCACCGCTGCTTTTAATGATTCAAATTCTAATTTTACCAGCTCACCACTTATTGTGCCTACACTTTACAACATTGCACGACAGAGTCTACAATTGCCACAATTGTATTATACTATTGGAAATACCAATACCTATGCGGTGCCCGTTAGTTTAATTCAAGATGAAATTTTAAGTCTAAAAGACAGCATAACAAGCATTATCCCATTGCAACAAACCAAGACAAATAAGGTGTTGATTACAACAGATGACGAACCAGCTGTGGCAAATAATTATACCATTACGAAGGGAGAAACTGGTATTAAAGGGATAAGTTATAATTATTCCAGAGCGGAAGGAGCCTTGGTTTATTTAGACACTAAAAATTGGAACGGTGTTAAAACGCACCGCGACATTCCGCAATTATTTGAAAGTATTGAAGAAGAAAATAATATTACTGAATTCTGGAAATGGTTCGCTATTGCCGCTTTTCTCTTCTTACTTATTGAAATGCTATTATTGAAATTTTATAAGAAATAATCATAAGTGCTATATTAATACTATTCAATTATGCAAATACTTCTAAAAAAAGCCACGATTGTCGAAACCAATAGTAAACATCATCTAAAGAAAAGAGATGTGCTCATCGAGAAAGGTATTATTAAAAAAATAGCTGCTTCGATACCGTCAGAAGGTTCCGTAAAGGAAATAACCTTGCCCAATCTTCATATTTCTTGTGGTTGGTTTGATAGTAGTGTTTCTTTTGGAGAACCTGGTTTTGAAGAAAGGGAAACCATTACTAATGGGCTAAAAACAGCGGCATTAAGTGGATTTACTAATGTTTTAATAAATACAAATACCAAGCCTGTACCAGACAATAAAGGCGCGATACGATTTCTTAACTCTTTTAATGGAACTAGCGGAGTCACCCTCCACCCTATTGGTTCATTAACGCACCAAGCAAATGGAGAAGATTTAGCTGAGTTGTTCGATATGTCATCAGAAGGCGCTATTTCATTTTATGATTACAAACAACCCATTGCCAATCCCAATTTATTAAAAATTGCCTTGCAATATACCAGCTCTTTTAAAGGTATTGTACAATCATTTCCGCACGAAAAGTCAATTGCTCCCCACGGAATAGTAAATGAAAACGTAAACAGCACACTGCTGGGTTTAAAAGGTATTCCCGCATTAGCAGAATCTTTGCAAGTAGCACGAGATTTATATATTTTAGAATACACAGGAGGAAAATTACACATCCCCACAATATCTACTGCTGAAAGTGTTGCACTTATTAAAGAAGCCAAAAAGAAAGGATTAAACATAACCTGTAGCGTTGCCGTAACAAATTTAGCTTTGACCGATGATGCATTAGAAAGTTATGACACTAATTTTAAACTTCTTCCACCACTACGGACCAAAACCGATGTAAAAGCCCTGCTCAAAGGACTTAACGAAGGAACAATTGATGCAGTAACAAGCGACCACAACCCAATTGATATAGAACATAAAAAAATTGAATTCGACCACGCAACCTATGGAAGCATAGGACTGGAAAGTTGTTTTGGCGCACTCAACAGTGCCACGCACCTTGAAACCGCCATTTCGGCATTGACACGCTATGCTATATTTGGCTTAGAATCACCATCTATTGCAGAAGGTGCGGCAGCTAACATAACACTTTTTGACCCAGATATAGACTGGAAATTCACGGAAGATAGTATCGTTTCAACTTCAAAGAATTCAGCATTACTTGGGGAGCGATTAAAAGGAAAAGCCTACGGAATCATAAACGGAAAGAAATTAACCCTAAACTAAACATGCAAACACCCCCAGGAAAAAACAAAGCAGTAATTGCCTACATTACTTTTGTAGGAATGTTTATCGCTTATTTTATGAATCGAGACGAACCGCACGAATTTGCCAGAGCGCATATTAAAAATATGTTTGGCTTGGTGCTTTTACAAATTATACACTTAGCATTACTTGAATATATAAATGATATCATTGGATTTGGATTATGGATATTGTTGGTTCTAATATGGTCTTATTCAATCATAGCTTGCGTATTAAACAAATGGCCTGCCATACCTTTTTTAAGCAAGAAATTTCAACAATGGTTTACATTTTTAAATTAGTTACCTATCTTTAAAATTAATAATATTTAAAAAAAACCAATGGAAACAAAAGGGAACCCAGGAAAAACAACGGCAATCATTGCATATCTAGCCTTGATTGGTTGGATTATTGCATTCATACTTAATAACAAGGATAAGAACGCACTTGCTTCCTATCATATAAGACAATCCTTGGGAATAATCCTTATGTATGTTGCTGTTTCAATATTAATTAGATTAACGGGTATAGAAATATTGTGGTTATTATATTTAGGCGTTTTAATTTTAGTGATCATAGGAATTATGAATGCTTCTAATGAGGAGGAAAAACCATTACCAATTTTTGGAGAATATTTTCAAGATTGGTTCAAAGGGATTGGATAATAAAACAGATGGGCGAGCCCACGATCTTTTAAAACTTCAAAAAAGGTAAAACCGAAATTTGAAAAAACACAAGATTTAGCTTTTACCGAAAAAAATATTTTAAAAGAGCAGAAAATACAACTTAAATTTACAAAAGATGCTGCGTTATTACGCGGCATCTTTTATTTTTGTGCTATGTCAAAACAAACGTTACAATTAGCGCATAACTATCAAGCCCCTGACGGTGAAAAAGCAAATGCACCCATTATATTTTTACTGCACGGCTACGGAAGCAACGAAGATGATTTATTCTCCTTCGCGCCAGAGTTGCCAAAAACGCATCACATTGTTGCTTTAAAAGCACCACTCCCCTTGCAACCTAGCGGAAACGCCTGGTACAATATTTATTTTGAAGCAGGCGACAACAAATTTAATGACGTACCACAAGCCATAGCTTCCCGAGAATTAGTAGTAGGCGTCATTGATGAAGCGGTAGAAAAATACAAGGCAAATTCAAAAGACGTAACCTTACTAGGCTTTAGTCAAGGAACCATTTTAAGCTTCGCAATCGCCTTAAGCTATCCCGAGAAAATAAAAAACGTTATTGGTCTAAGTGGCTATATTAGTGAAGACATGCTGAAAGAAGGCTATGAAAAAAACAGCTTTGACTACTTAAAATGCTATAGCTCTCACGGTAGCGCAGACCAAGTAATACCAGTACAATGGGCTCAAAAAACAAAACCATTTCTTAAAGCATTGGGCATTGATTGCAAATACTCAGAATTCCCAGTTGGTCATGGCGTTGCTCCTCAAAACTTCCTTGAGCTTATGGAATGGTTGGAGAAAGTTTGAAACAATCTAAAATATAGTTTATAGATACTGTTTATTTATTATGGTTCACTTTAATTTTAGCCAACCGGTTACTATGATAATAAACACAAACTATATTTTAATTATAGTATTTTTAAAGTGCTATGCTATTACCCAAGCACAAATAACGATACCTTTTGTATTGATATAAGACAAGTCTATTCTTTTTAAAATACCTATTGAAAAAAGTAACGACATTGTAACCGTTATATATGATGCAAGCTAATATAAAACATCATGAAAAAGGTAATTGTTTTACTCTCAATTTGCTTCTTATCTTTATGCTCTTGTAATAACGAAGACGAAAACAATACCTCTATCGATTTAGTGGGTATTTGAGAATTAAAGGAATTATCTATTGACCCAGGAGACGGCAGCGGTACTTTTGAAACTACTAAAAGCAGTTTAACCATCGAATTTAAAAATGATGGGACATTAATCTCTACTGGAGAAATGTGTAATGTATTTGGTGAAGTTACTGAAGGAAGTAACGGTGTTTACTCCACAGAAAATTTGATGATTATGACAACACTTTGTCAGGTTCGATTTGAAATGAGCGGAAATGATTTAATTTGAGTTGCACTTATGAGTTGAACTTACATTATCTCAAATTACAATTGTTTTTTATTATTCTCGTCAAAGAAGCATTGCATTAAAATTCGAAAAGATGTTTGCCGCCTGCTCTAAATTCATTTGACTAACAACATAGAACCGTGTAACAAAAGATGGTTGCATTCGTTATACTTGTATAACCAATCCAAAACGCAAATGTCTAAAGCTACCCCTGAAACAAAGGAAGCATGTAAAACAATATTTCTTTTTTTAGGAGTTCTTACTGCTTTAAGCTCCATTGGATATTATGCAATTTTAAAATTAAACCCGAGTAGTATTTATGTTGGCGCTTTAATGATATCTCCTACGGTGGCTGCATTTATTATTCTAAAAATCAAAGGGAGACCTATTTCAAGTTTACCTTGGAGTTTAAAAGAACTCAAATACTTAAAACGCTCCTACACCACCCCTATATTGTATGTTTCAATAGCGTATGCCTTAATTTGGATATTTGGTTTTGGAGATCTCGTAAATACAGAAAGAATCGCACAATGGAGTGAGGATTTAGGCATTGCAGCATCTAATCAAACAATCGTGATAGTAGTAATGGTTTTTCTATTAGTAACAGTGGGTGTTATTAAAAACTTAGGGTCTACATTAGGTGAAGAAATAGGCTGGCGTGGCTTCTTAATATTCGAATTAAGAAAAGTAATGTCTTTTAAAGCGCTTGCTATTGTAAGCGGAGTAATCTGGGCTATTTGGCATTTCCCTATTATCAATCTAATCTACGGAAGAGGCGAGAACCTTCTGCTGCATATGAGTGCATTTACTATAATGATAGTAGGGATGTCGGTAATTTTAGCCTACTACACGTTTAAATCAAACAGTCTTTGGCCAGCTGCTGTCTTCCATTCTATTCATAACATTTACATTCAAAAAATCTGCACTCCTTTAACCATTTCAAATGATGCTACTGCCTTTTGGATTGATGAATATGGGTTTATGATCCCTATTATAACAACGATTTTTGCAGTTTACTTTTGGAGAAAAGCTGAAAAAGAAAAGCTATAAAATATAAAAACAGTCCTCAACTCCCACTATACAAAAGTGAACTCAACGGTATTAATTCCAGCTTATTATTCTCATCAAAAAAGTATTCAATAATCATTTCACCCCAGTTTTTACCATCAGAGAAATCTGCTTGAATCCAGCGATGGTTTAGAAATTTGATTTTATTTATTTTAAAATCGCCGTTCACTCCTTTTAAGGGAATAATTGGGTTTCCACCTGGGGTTCCGTTTTGATCATAAATTTTATCACTAATAAGTTGCTGCACTTCTTCCGCTTCCATTCCTAAACGCTCAATATAGCGCATGGCATTGTCATTCGTTTGCAATGAAAAATAGCTTGCCTCCTCGGTTTGTTTTGCCAGAGCAGATAGGGAGTCCTTTGCCTTTGTTAGTTTTTGGGAAAGTTTTACAATCCTACTATCTTGTTTGCCAAAAATCGCTTTCTCATTTGCATACTGGAAGATAATATATAGTACTGCAAAAAAGAACAGGTACATAAAAATGCTTTTTTTCATATTCATTTCCCACAAAAGAGGGAATCTTTTTTAAACTGTTTCAATAAAAGGAAACAGTATGTTAAACTTCTAATACCAATCCATCATACGCCAAATGCACGTTCTCTGGAAGATTTTTTTCTACTACTGCGTGAAAGCCTAATAAATGGCTTATATGTGTTAAATAAGCTTTCTTAGGGTTCACTTTCTCAATGAATTCGAGTGCTTCGGTTAAATTAAAATGTGAAGGATGGGCATCTTCTCGGAGGCAATTCACTACTAAAACATCGGTATTTTTAATTTTCAATATTTCGGTTTCGGCCATTGTTTTAATATCAGTTAAATAGGTAAACCCATCTATTCTAAACCCTAACACTGGCAATTTATAATGAAAACCTTCAACAGGAATAACATTTTTTCCTTCAACTAAAAAAGGGCTGTCTTTTGAAATTTCATTGGTTTCAATCGACGGAGCACCAGGATATTTATTTTCAGTTTCAAAAATATACCCAAAACGTTTCCTCAATTCTCCAAAAACTTTTGGGGTTGCATAAAAAGGAAATGGACCCCCTCTCATAAAACAAAACGGACGAATATCATCCAATCCTGCTGTATGATCGCTATGCTCGTGTGTTATTAAAATAGCATCAAGCGCAGTCGCATTTACCCGCAATAATTGTTGCCTAAAATCTGGACCACAATCTATTACAATAGACTTATTCAACCATTGAATCAAAACTGAAACTCGCAATCTTTTATCTCTAGAATCAGTGCTTAAACAAACCGGGTGAGTGCTACCAATTATGGGGACTCCTTGTGAAGTTCCTGATCCTAAGAATGTGATTTTTAAGTCTGAATTCATTACTACAAAAATAGGCGTAATTTTTTTTATTGCCTGCTCTATTGACTATCTTTGTTAGTAAGAAATTTATATTAATTATGCCAGATCATATTTCCGGAGACAAAGAGTTTGAAGCGATTCCTTCCATTAGCAATAAAGCGCTCCGCATTAACCTTAACGAGAACATTTACGGCACGTTTGCCGAAATTGGTGCAGGGCAAGAGACTGTGCGTAATTTTTTTAGGGCTGGCGGTGCTTCTGGAACGATAGCAAAAACAATTTCAGCTTACGATAAAGATTTTAGTGATGCTATTTATGGCGTCGAGGAAGACGGTCGCTATGTAACGGAAGCTCGTTTAAAAAAGATGCTCAATCATGAGATGCAATTGCTCGAAAAGCGTATTCTCAGAGAAAAGCACCCTAATAAAATGTATTTTACTTACGCAAATACAGTGGCAACTATAGATTTTGCTAAAAAATATAAAGGTCACGGTTGGATAGGAATTAGATACCAAACACATCCTGAAGAGGCATATAGTGAGATTATTTTGCACATCAGGTTTCATGAAAACGAAGCTTTATTGCAACAACATACCCTAGGAACTCTTGGTGTAAATCTTATTTATGGTGCTTATTACAAACACGATACACCCAAAAAATTACTACGTTATTTATACGACCATATTGACAAGGACAAAATTGAAATAGACACCATCAATTTCTCAGGTCCTAAGTTTGAAACCATGGACAACCGTTTAATGAGTCTCCAGCTTGTTAAAAACGGAATGACCGATGCAATTATGTTTGGTCCTGACGGAAATAACATTTTACCTGCTCGTATTTTATATAAAAAAAATGTTCTAGCCCTTCGCGGAAGCTTTCGCCCAGTAACAAAGGTAAACATTGATATGTACGAAAGATCTTATGAGATGTTTGTTACAGAATCAAAAGTGGATCCTGAAAGAACCGTGTCAATTTTTGAAATCACACTATCCAACCTTCGAGCGGAAGGCGAAATAGATGAAGAGGATTTTATGGATCGTGCAAAACTATTATGTTCTTTGGGTCATACCGTGATGATTAGTAACTTCCAAGAGTATTATAAATTGGTAGAATATTTTTCTCGTTATACTAAAAACCGTTTAGGTTTGGCAATGGGAGTTAATAACCTTGTAGATATTTTTGATGAAAAGTACTATCGCCATTTGAGTGGTGGAATTCTAGAAGCCTTTGGAAAACTATTCTTTAAAGACCTCAAAGTGTACCTCTACCCTATGCGTAATCCTGAAACTGGAGAATATACTTCCAGTGAAAACCTTAAGGTGCACCCAAGAATGAAAGAGCTTTATAAGTTCTTTAAATACAATGGAAAAGTCATCGATATTGAAAAGTATAATCCAGATGTTATGAATATATTTTCAAGAGAAGTACTTTCTATGATTGAAAATAATCATGATGGGTGGGAAGATATGTTGCCTCTAGGCGTAGCCGAAATTATAAAAGAAAAAAAATTGTTTAGCTATGCTACAGATAACGAAACGGCAGATGTAGATATTGAAGGTTAAACAACTACGATATTATTTGACAATAATTTTCTTGTGAAATTTTCCCTCATCAGTCCTCACTGAGAAAATAAATACCAGTTCGGAATTGATTTTTAAATTCGATTTAAATGAGCCAGAATAGACAGTTTTCCCTGTGAAATCATAGATGACTATTTGGGAATCAGTTACGCTCTCTGGAAAAACTATCCTAAAATTATTATCTATTACTGGGTTTGGATAAACAACAACGTTTCCCAAACTTTTCAGAGTAATCCCCTAAGAACATTCTAAAGCAGCAGGATTGACGTCAATTGGAAATGCTTCCTCAAAGTTCGAAACGGTTTGTGGTATTTGCGCTATTATATATAAAAATTCATTTTCTGGTGAAATCAGGACATATGCTGGATACCCAACGATACCAAAGTTTTCATCCACTAAAACACACCCCCCTCAATACCAACTGCGGGGGAATGATTAAATGTCCCCCATATTCCTCTTGAAAGGTAATTACTTCTGCATTTGTATCTGTGCCATTGTTTAATGAAATCATTTTAATTGCTCCTTCATTACATCCATATTTGTCATAAAACTCATTCCAAGTTGCCTGTGTTAATTGGCAAGGCGGAAACGTGTCAAAGAAAAAGTCCAAGAAAACATAAGATCCAGGACTGGTCGTATCACGTAAATTAAAAACAACCCCGTTAGTGTCCGTAACAGTAAAGTCATCAACAATATCTCCAATTTCATAGTTGCCAACTTGAGCAAAACTAGCCCAGCAGGAAAAGACAAACCCTATTAACTTTAATAATTTAATTTTATTTATCTAATATTTGAGCTGCGTGGTCCTTTGTTTTTACTTTATCTATAACGCGTTCCACTACTCCATCGTCTACGATAAAAGTTTTACGGTGAATACCATCATATTCTTTACCCATAAATTTTTTGGGTCCCCAAACGCCAAACGCTTCAATAACTTGCTTTTCTTCATCTGCTAATAACGGAAACGGGAACTCATATTTATTTTGAAAGTTCTTTTGTCTTTTCTCACTATCAGCACTCACTCCCAATAACGAATATCCTTGTTCTTGTAAAAGCTCGTAATTGTCACGTAAATTACAAGCTTCAGCAGTACACCCAGGGGTACTTGCTTTTGGATAAAAGAATACCACTAATTTCTTACCGCTATAATCGCTTAAACTTATTTTGTTACCATCTTGATCATTTACTTCAAAATTTGGCACTTTTTCTCCCTCTATTAATGTTTTCATTGGTGTATTTTTGTTTTATTCTATAAAAATAAGCAATATGAATAAGCAGGAAAAGATAGATTTTGTTATTAATACGTTAAAAGAATTATATCCTGAGATTCCAATCCCCTTAGACCACAAAGATTCATACACTTTGCTTATCGCAGTACTAATGTCTGCACAGAGTACAGATGTTAGAGTGAACAAAATAACGCCGCTTCTATTTCAAATTGCGGACAATCCGTATGATATGATAAAACTATCTGTGGAAGAGATCCGAGAAATCATAAAACCAGTTGGTTTATCCCCAATGAAGGCAAAAGGCATACATGGACTCTCACACATCCTTATTGATAAACACGACGGAAAAGTACCCAATGACCTGGAAGCATTGGAGGAACTCCCAGCAGTAGGCCATAAAACAGCTAGCGTGGTGATTTCCCAAGCGTTTGGAGTGCCAGCATTCCCAGTAGACACGCATATTCATAGATTACTATACCGTTGGGGGTTTACCAACGGAAAAAACGTGGTACAAACCGAAAAAGACGCAAAGAGACTGTTCCCTGAACATATTTGGAATGACCTCCATTTACAGATTATTTGGTATGGCAGACAATACTCCCCTGCGCGAGGTTGGGATTTAGAAAAAGACATCATCACAAAAACCGTCGGTAGAAAAACAGTTATTAATGAGTATTATAAGAAGAAGAAAAAATAGCTTCCTATAATTTCGTCACCGAAGAAATTATATACTTGATTTTACACTTTCGATTTCAAAATTAAAATAGTATTTTAGTAGACATATCCAATCATAAATGAGTAAACCAACCTCCCCATTTACAGCAGCCCAGTTACTACCGCAAGAAGAAATGCTGGAAATAGCCAAACAAAAAGGTGAGCTTTTTATTGGTATTCCAAAAGAAACTTATTTTCAAGAAAAACGAATCTGTTTAACACCAGATGCAGTGGCAGCAGTAGTAGCCAATGGGCATAGAGTCTTAGTAGAAAAAGGAGCTGGCGAAGAAGCTGGATTTAGCGACCGTCAATACAGTGAAGCTGGTGCTGAGATAACGAGCGAAACGGCAAAAGTATTTGGCTGCCCAATGATTTTAAAGGTGGAGCCGCCAACATTGGAAGAACTGGAAATGATAAAGCCAAAAGCGGTTTTAATTTCTGCACTTCAATTAAAGACGCGGCAAACAAGCTATTTTAAAGAATTACAACGAAAAAAACTTACCGCAGTCGCATTTGAATTTATTAAAGACGAAGACCAAGCCTATCCTGCGGTAAAAGCACTTAGCGAAATTGCCGGAACCGCAAGTGTGCTTATTGCAGCAGAATTAATGGTAAATGCTAAAAAAGGCAAAGGACTGCTTTTTGGAAATATCAGTGGCGTACCTCCTGTAGAAGTCGTGGTTATTGGAGCTGGAACTGTAGGACAGTTTGCAGTTCGATCTGCAATAGGACTAGGAGCCAATGTTAAAGTTTTTGATAGTTCTATCACTCGTTTGCGAAAATTACAGTCAGATGTGGGACGAACACTTTACACCTCTACCATACAGCCTAAGAACTTAATGAAGTCTTTGAGACGCTGCGACGTTGCCATTGGCGCCGTTCGTGGTAGTAATCGTTCTCCCATAATCGTTACGGAAGCAATGGTTGAAAACATGAAAGATGGTGCTGTAATCATAGATGTGAGTGTGGATATGGGCGGTTGTTTTGAAACTACTCAAACGACAACCCACGATAATCCTACCCATATAAAACATGGCGTTATCCATTATGGAGTTCCTAATATACCCGCGCGATATCCACGAACTGCTTCTATTTCAATAAGTAATATTTTTACTCCTTATTTACTTCAAATAGCAGAATGTGGTGGCGTGGAACAAGCTATTAGATTTGATAAAGGCCTTAGAAATGGGCTCTATTTCTATCGCGGCATACTAACAAGCAAAGCGATAAGTGATTGGTTTGATATGCCACACAGCGATCTAAATTTGTTGATTTTTTAAATTGAAATACTAACTTTACTTGTTTACTTCCTTATTTTTGCAATATGAATATCGCTAAACGTTTTGCATTTTATGGCTTCGGCTTTGTTATTGGACTTATTCTTCTTTTCTTCTTTCTTAGCGGAAAAAAAACAAGCTGTGATTACGGCCCAACAGCTCGTACTTTAAAGAACATCCGTATAAAAAAGCGTGTTATTTCAGAAAACGCTCTGCTTCAATTAGAGAATTATCAATTAGATACCGCAGCAATTTCTAAAATTTTAAAAAAAGGAGATGTTCTTTTTAGCGAAAGTGATACAGACAATAAAAACTGTAAGGTCTACACAATTGTAGGAGAAGTAAGTGAGACTGAATATAAAGTTAAGATAGAAAATTGTGCTGAACTGGCAACGGTCCTCTCTTTTGAACCTGAAGCATAAAAAAGAGCTATCATTAATTAGAACATTTCAGATAAAAATTGAAATGAAAGGCTCAAATTTAAAAAATAAAAATGCTGAACATGATACGCCACAGCCCATTGCTATAAAGGTCATTGCGGTGTCATTAGTCCTAGTGCTGGTTTTAGTAGTGCCTATTGCAATATATGCCCTTTTAACTAAAGATAATAATGGCGTCTTGATTGCCCTTGCCTTATGCTGTTCAGGGTTACTAACAGTACAATTTATCTCGAAAAAAAATAAAAATGAATTAAAAAACAAGGCGTTTTAAACCTGGTGTTTTAGAAGGTTTCTAAATTAAAAATTAAGGAAATTACCAAGCTCTTCTGCGTTTCTTCTCTTTTTTAAGTAAAGCAAGCTCCCTACTTGTTTGACCAGCTACCGAGGTGTTCTCTTCAGCACGTCTTATAAGATACGGCATTACGTCTTTAACAGGACCAAAAGGAATGTATTTAGCAACGTTATATGCTTCCGCAGCGAGATTAAAGCTAATATGATCACTCATACCATATAATTGTCCAAACCACACGCGTTTATCATCTTTAAACAATCCTTTTTCTTTCATTATTTCCATTGCTAAATAACTACTCGCTTCGTTATGAGTTCCTAAAAACAAAGAAATATCATCTAGGTTGTCTAAGATATAATTCATAACAGCATTAAAATTATCATCTGTCGCTTGCTTGCTATGGCATATTGGAGTTGGGTAGTTTTTGTCTACAGCACGTTCATTTTCCTTTTCCATATAAGCCCCTCTAACCACTTTGTATCCCAATTTATAACCACCTTCCTTCGCTTTTACATGTTGTTCTTTAAGATAGTCTAATCTATCCCAACGGTAGCACTGTAATGTATTGTAAACAATAGGTTTTTCCTGATTGTAACGTTGCATCATTTCTTCACAAAGATCATCTGCCGCATCTTGCATCCACGATTCTTCGCCGTCAATTAATAAGGCAATATCACAATCCTTTGCTATTTGACCTACAGTGGCATAGCGTTCTTGTATGCGTCGCCATTCCTTTTCTTCAGTTTCGGTTAAGGCCTCTTTTTCTGTGATCTTTTGCCAAATTTTAAAACGTCCAAATCCAGTAGGTTTAAATACAGAAAATGGCATCGCTTCCTTATGATCGGCAAATTTCGTGAGCTCAATAACCTTTTCCATAGTAGCATCAAACTGGGCTTGCTCCTCTTTTCCTTCCACCGAATAATCGAGTATAGAAAAAACACCTGCAGAAGACAAGGTATCGACCGTAGGCAAACAATCTTCATTATTAACCCCTCCACAGAAATGATCAAAAACAGTAAATCGAATCAATCCCTCCACCGGTAAATGAAGGTTGAGTGCAAATTTTGTTGCCGCAGTACCAATGCGCACTAGCGGCTCTTTAGAAATCATTTTAAACAAAAAGTATGCGCGCTCTAATTCTGAATTGCTCTTTAGATCAAAAGCAGTTTCTGTATTATCAAAAAGTGAATTTGTTTTCATAGTTTTAGAAAAGTATTCACAAATATAGTTAGATTTGATGTGAGTTAAAATAGTAAAATAAATAAAAATCTTAAAGTGCTCGTATGCTAAAAATTAAGAATAATAAATCTGTAGTTTATGCCTATGACGGGGCCTGGGAAGCGTTACAAACTAAAATTAACGAGCTTAACCCCTCTTCTATTTTTGTTCTAACTGATGACAATACGAAAAAACATTGCATTGATTACTTCAATTCTAAGGTCAACCCACCTTGCACTTCGCAAACGTTGACTGTTACTCCAGGAGAAGAATATAAAAATATAGATACCTGTATGTTCTTATGGGAAATGCTTTCTGAAAAGGGTGCAGATCGCAGTAGCCTTATCATCAATTTAGGTGGCGGTGTTATTACAGATATGGGCGGTTTTGTAGGCGCTACTTTTAGACGTGGTATTTCTTTTATTAATATCCCAACCACATTACTTGCTATGGTAGATGCGGCTATTGGGGGTAAAAATGGTGTGGACCTTGGAAATCTTAAAAACCAAATAGGCACCATAAAAAATCCAGAAGTCGTATTAATTGACACCCATTTTTTAGCTACCCTACCAAAAGAAGAAATCACCTCTGGCTATGCTGAAATGTTGAAACATGGGATTATTTCAAGTAAAAAATACTGGAACCAACTCAAAGGTTTTGATCTTCTAGATACAAAAGACACACAACAATTAATTTGGGACTCCATTGTTTTCAAAAATGAAGTAGTCCAAAATGATCCATTTGAAGATGGCTCTCGAAAATCATTAAACTTTGGTCATTCATTAGGCCACGCTATTGAGTCTTATTTCTTATCGAACCAAGACAAAAGAAAACTTCTTCACGGCGAAGCAATAGCTATAGGAATGGTTTTAGCAACGTATATTTCCAGTGTCAAATTTGACTTTCCTAAAGAACAATTATACGAAATAACGAAGACAATTCTAACTCATTTCAAGAAGCCTAGGTTTACAAAAGATGATATTGATGAGGTCATTTCCTTATTGAAATATGATAAAAAAAATAATAACGGTCGCATACTCTTCATATTGCTAGAAGATTATGGAGTTGTAAGGTACAACTGCGAAGTTGAGAACGACTTGCTATTTGATGCTTTTAAATTTTACAAAAATTTTACACAATAATTGTTTTAAGTATTTATTTTTTTGGTAGTTTAGCTTTAATAATGAAAGTAAACCAAGACCAAAAGCAAAGTCATATTCTATGAAACGTGTTATTGTTGATTTTAAAAAACTCACCCCAGCAATTCTGAATTTGCTGGTTGAAAAATACCCAGATGGATATGATGACAATGCTGTCATTAAATTTAAAAATGCTAAAAACGAAAGTATCGAAGCTGTAGAAGTTCGCACAGAGGACTCTATATTTCTCGTAAAAGTGAGTTCTAAATTAGAGGTCTCGATGGCGAACTTTGATATTGACGACCACGATCATGAAGACTTTACAGAACCAATAAGTGAAATCCCAGAAAAGAAACCAAATGCAGATTCTGAAGAGTTTGAAGGACTAGCCGATATAGCCGAAATGCAGGAAGATTAGATAAAAAAAGTTTTGATGAATTAACGCTTTTATTCTTAATAAAATTTATAAATAGCGCTCAGAAATCACATTACAATGGTGTATCTCATGACCGCATATAATAAATCCAGCGGCTCCGGCAGATAACGGGCCTCCACTCGCTCTTCCTACCTTGGCCTGTGTTTTTATGGTTATTGTTGAAAAGAAGTATATCGTAGCTGTTCGGGTAGCAATGTACTCTTTGATGAGGCTATCCATATCTCTATCATTTGCTTTCGAGTTCAAAACAAACTCGTCTTGATCAAAACTTGGAAGATTAGTAACACTGGATCTTGAGATACTTAAAGCTCGATATGAAAAAACGCGTTCTGTGTCTATAAGATGTAACAAAATTTCTTTTGAAGTCCATTTTCCATCTTCATATGCAAATGATGCTTTATCCGAGGGAATACCCTCAAAAAATTCTACCGTTTTTAGCATCCCATCGGTTAGTGCCTTTTCAATATGAATATCACCAACCAAGTTAACATATAGCGAATAATAAGGAAGAAATTGATTTGTAGTAAGTTGTGATTTTTTCATTTGACAATTTACAATGTTTTAATACGGTCTAGTCCTAAATGATTGATATAGATATTAGGACCAGACCAAAGTTTAAAGCGCTCTAAAGATAGAATGCATTAACCTCTTCTTGTCATTTATACTTTCTTCCAAAGAAATCATCGTCTCGGTTCTAGTAACCCCCTCTATATCATCTAACATATAAATAACTTCCTTCGCATGGGTTGTATTCCGAGCTCTAATTTTACAAAAAATATTGAATTTACCGGTAGTAACGTGTGCTACGGTTACAAATGGAATATCATTAATACGCTCTAATACAAATTGTGTTTGAGAAGTTTTGTGAAGATAAATACCTATGTATGCAATAAAAGAATACCCTAGTTTTTCATAATCTAATCTTAAGGAAGAACCAGTAATAATGCCAGCCTCCTCCATTTTTTTGACTCTTACATGTACCGTTCCTGCAGAAATATCATACTTTTTGGCTATATCTGTAAACGGTGTTCTTGTGTTTTCTATAAGAATATCTAATATGTTTTGATCGGTTGCGTCTAACTTTACTTTCATAGGACAAAGATTTTTAACACAAAAGTAATTGCATTTTAAAGATTTAGAAAGAATGGAGTATTAAATTAACATCAAATTACACTTTTGGTCGAAAATACTTTCCACATCCTGACCAATATGGAATTTTTTTTGTGAATTTATCAAAACCTCATTCCCGTTTAAATTAAATATTTTGTGACCATATTTTATGTTTTTCACCCCTATATCACTTATTCTTAATTGAAAAACGATGTTGCCATCCATCAACTTTTCATCGTATTGGAGCGCAATATCTTGTGTGTTTTTTGAATCTGGAAGGAATACATTTTTAAGTAAAACATCAGCGCAATTCTTTTGATTTTCAGGTATATCAAAATAAAGTTTGTGATTAATAGCCTTGGTATGCTCTGATGCTATCTCAGTAAACATAGCTGCTAGCGAATAAAATATAAATTCCCTTGTTTTTTCCCTGTTATAATCTAAATCATAATGACCGGCCTCAAAAAGTATGGTGGGCACCCCCAGTTGTGAAAAAGTATCTCCCACACAATTGGCGTTAAAAGCATCATCAAATCTAGCAACTTGATTGGGAATGTGAGTTTGTAAATAACGTTCTGCTTTTAAAATATATCGCATTGCCTCTTTTCTAGCAGCTGTAACCGTTCTTTTCTGGTCTGCGGAAGGAGTGAGAAATGAAATTGTTGCAGGAAAACCGTTTAGCGTTCCAAAAACACTCCGCTGATCGTGCATATTTAAGCATATATCAGGTTTTACTTCTTCAAACAAAATTCTTAAAACAATACTTTCCTTTTGACTTAGTGCTTGCGCATCTCTATTTAAGTCAATATCATTAGCATTGTGACGTGTATATAAAAGAGCCCCATCTGGATTAAGCATGGGAATTACAAAAAAAGTATATTCTTCTAAAAATCGTTTTACCGACGTTTCAAAAATACTTTCTGAACCAATGAGCTTAAAGAAGTCAAAAAGCGCCTTCGTCGTTGTACTTTCATTTCCGTGCATTTGAGACCAAGCAAGTACTTTCTTTTTGCCCTGACCAAATTTTATTAAGGGAATATCCAATCCATTTTCTGAAGTCCCTGCCTTCGAAACTTTAAAAGTTTTTGGCATTTTTTGAAGTAAAGGAAGGAGGTCTTTTAAGGTAATATATCGCCCGGATAAATACTTTTCAAAATGTACTTGATACCACGTAGAGATGTTCATAGATATGATTGTGTTACAAAGGTAAACAATACACTGTTTACAAATGTAAACAGTTAAAAATGTTGTTTTGGTTACAGTTGTATACAGGTATCATTAAAAATCGCACCTGTAATCTCAAAGAATCAAGAATGATATTATTTTATTTATCAATCTACTTAATTTCAGCATATTAATATATAAAAAACAAACCTTTGCTTTAATAAAAAAAACGTTGTTGTTAATAACCTGTAGGATACTACTGCGTATTATGTTACCTTTGTAACGTTCAAATAGTAAATTATCAATTACAATGGTAAACAGCACAGATTTTGCCAAGAGGCTTCAGAAAATTTTAGAATTTTATTCGATTTCGGCGACTGCTTTTGCAGAAGAAATAGACTTTAATAGGTCTACTATTTCACATCTCCTGTCGGGTAGAAATAAGCCTAGTTTAGAATTTGTAATGAAGGTTCTTCAAAAATATCCAGAGGTAGAATTGTATTGGTTGCTAAATGGAAAAGGCTCCTTCCCTTCTACCAAAAAAAGTCAAACTAAAATTTTAAATCTTCCCATTCAAGAAAAGGTGAAGTTTGAAAGAAGTGAAACTTCAGAAATTGAAAAAGAACCAATTTCTGAAATTTCAATCAAAAGTTTAAGTCCGGCCGAAAAGAACAAAAAGGTAGAACGGATTGTTATTTTCTATTCAGATGGAACTTTTAACGAATACAAAAATAGTTAAGTGCGAATCCTTGAAATATTTGGTAAATTTTCATGAAATTTGCAGAAAACTTTATTTATGAGAATTTTACTCCTTTTTCTATGTACACTACTATTTGTTGGATGCTATAACGTCGAACGAAACTGCGGTGATTTTAGAACAGGAAACTTTGTTTTTAAGCAAATGGTTGGGACAGATTTAGTCGAATCCAAAATTGTTCGAAATGAAAAAATCGCTATAGAAACCTTTAAAGGAGTTACTGATACGTTCTCTGTGCGCTGGATTAATGATTGCGAATACATTATGCGCAAGCTTAACCCAAAAGACAACTATGACAAGCAGGCTATACATTTCAAAATATTAACAACCACGAATAACAGTTATGATTTCGAATATAAAATGGTTGTAAAGAAGCAGAACGCACCACAAACTGCACTAAAAGGCACCTTACAAAAAGTAGCAGATTAATGAACACGGAAAAAGAATATTGGACAAATCGATACAAGGAAGGGCATACGGGTTGGGACTTAGGAACAATTTCTACACCCTTAAAAGACTATTTTGATCAAATACAAAGTAAAGAGGTTGCTATCTTAATTCCTGGCGCTGGAAATGGCTACGAAGCAGCTTATTTAAACGATAATGGCTTTACGAATGTTCATATTTTGGATATTTCAGTAGTACCATTGGAGCAATTTGCTGCAGCGAATCCATCATTTCCTGAAGAACATATTCACGAACAGGACTTCTTTAAGCATAAAAACACCTATGATCTTGTTATAGAACAAACGTTCTTCTGCTCTTTTCCTCCTATTAAAATGAACCGTGTTAAATACGCCACCAAGATGGCTTCACTATTAAATGATGGCGGGAAATTAGTTGGGTTATGGTTTGATATCCCTTTAACTGAAGATCCAGATAAAAGACCTTTTGGAGGTTCAAAGAAAGAATATCGAACGTATTTAGCACCTTTCTTCGAAATTAAGACCTTTGAAGCGGCACACAATTCAGTTATTGATAGATATGGTGATGAATTATTTGGAATTTTCATCAAAAAGAAACAACCAATAAAACAGCAAAACAATCCGTTACACGGCATTACACTTCAATCCATATTAGAACATCTGGTTGCTAATGAAGGCTGGGAAGAAATGGATAAGCAAGTACGCATTAATTGTTTTACTGAAAACCCAACAATCAAATCCAGTTTGCGCTTTTTAAGAAAGCATCTTTGGGCGAGGGAAAAAGTGGAAAAAATGTACTTAAGATCTTTGAATAAGAACTAAATTAATTTTAAGTAGCAAGAAACCTAAATATCCAAAAATACCTACGACCTTTGCATTATGACAGAATTAGATTTTTTACAAACCGAAATATTTAAAGGGCTCACAAACCTAAACCAGAAAGCCACCGAAGCTAAAGAATATAAATTTGCAGAAGCAGATTTTGAAACGGTACTAGAACGTGCTTCTTACAATGGCTTAGGCATCTATAGCGTTACTACGTGGTTAAAGAGAACGAGTTTTGGCACTATTACACACCAAGATCAACATAAAAAAGCAACAGATGCTCGTTGGTATGATCGCGCATTTATCACGATGAAAAAGAAACAAGAAGGACTCACCTATGCGGCAGACTTTAAAGTTCCTGCAAAACTTATTGCTAGGTTTTCACCAGTCTCACCGGTTTCTTCAGAAGAAGAGTAATTTATTTCTTTGATTTCAATAGCGTATTCTGCTCCTTCATCAATTCTTCAATATTAGAAAGAAGCTCAATGTTCTTAGGAGTTTCAACGGTTTTATTATTTGGGTCTTCAGATTTTTTCTTGAAACGATTGATGAATTTAATTACAATAAAAATAGTGAGTGCTATGATTATAAAATCTACAAGCACCTCAACCAGTTCGCCGTATCCAATGGCAATTTCTTTGTTTTCTCCTTCCGCAGTTTTTAATACATATTTACGATCAGCATAGTTTACACCATCGGTTAGTATAGAAAGCGGAGGCATTATTACTTTTTTAACCAAGGTATTAACTACATTATTAAATGCAGTACCAATAATGATCCCCACCGCCATATCGATCATATTACCCTTGATCGCAAAATCTTTGAACTCTTGAATAAAGCTTTTCATAGCAGTTTTTATTTATTTAATAAGTTAACAGCAATTAGGTCGAAATTGATTTTCTTTATTTTAACTAATTCTAACAATATTCAGGAACCACTAACCTTAAATCGTGTATAGATTCGTTTAAACTCTTTAACGGTAACTCCGCTACACAGCAAATTTATTTACAAGGATTTACGATATATAAAATGTCTACTTTATCCTTTTCGTATCCTACACTTTCAATCTTAAATTCGAAGTTATTAATATTCTTAGGTATCGCTTTAAGGTTTGATTAAAAAACTTGTAACTAGCGTGACAAATGATCGATTTTTAGTAGAAGTAATCTATCCTTTACCGAATGTATTCTATAAAAATAATTTGAAAGCTTTAAATGAAATACCACCAAAAGTCAATGTTAAAATAAAATAATCGAAGCTAATTTTTTGACTAGCCAAAGAAACTGTGTTCATTTTAATAAAAGGAAAAGCAAACAGTGCAATAGAAATTAATACCATTAAAATACTTTTAAAAATCAAAGTTCTTTTGATATTAACTTCGACAGTGTTATTTCTAATAGTGTCCCTTTTCCTAAAAGCTTAAAACAAAGACGCCTGCCCATCATTTCCTACTGGTGGTTCTTCCTCATCAGGATCAGTATTCGCAGTTGGCTTTTTAGTATCTCGCGTTGGTGTTTCTTCTGAAATGGTCTCGGTTGTTTCACTAACTGTTTCTTCGTCTACAACATCGATTTCTTCTGCGGAAACTTCTTCTGGGATTTCATAAGGTAGTGGAGGCATTGCATTTATTTCTATGACCTTGTCTTTTGTTAATTGATTCCCCATTGCGGTGATTCCTTTTATAGAAATAAATTCTTCAAGATTGAGTGCTAAATTTTCTTCACGCTCTTGGCCTCTCTTTTTACCAAAGATAATTTCAGCAACAGGCCTGTAATCTGTGAAGAAGCGCTCTAAATAGGTTTTTTCGTGCTCTGTGATTACTAATTCGTCTCGTTCTGGATTGTCAATCAAGAAACGTTTTACATAAAACAATTCTTTCTCCCCTTCCCAATAGATTGCCGTCAATGGCTTTTTAGGCTCCCATTTTTCTAGCACAATCATATCTTCATCAAAGTGCAAGGTAACCTCAGGAATAACCGTTTTCACGATTCCTTTCTGATTCACTATTAACAACCGGTCTTTACTTCTAAACTCCCCTAGCAGCTCTCCTCTTGCATCAAGATTTAATCTTTGTACTGTATCGTCAAACCATATTTTACGAGGCTTTAATGTGGACAGTCCTTTTTCTTTAAGTTCAATTCTTTTTACAGGATACTTGGTTACAATATTTCCTTTTGAACCACGGCCTTTTACTAGAATATCACTAAAATCTAAATCCCATTTTAGCTTTTTAATGCTTCCGCTTTGTCTTAAAAGTACGCTAACAACCTCCGCTTCACCATTAGGGTTTGCCGTGAAATATAACACCTTGGACCCTTTGTTTCCATTGGTCATGTCATATCCCTTATCACGCGTCATTGCTGTTACGGCAAATCGTTTTACGTATGTTGGGCCTTTTGCACCATCTTTGTAAATAAGATTATAAATGGTACGCTTGTCTTTCTTTTTAAATACGGCAACATGTAGTATATTTTTCCCCACGAATGTTTTGCTGTCCACTTTGTGCACCATCATAATCCCTTCTGCAGTAAAAGCGATGATATCGTCAATATCACTGCAGTCAGTCACATATTCATCGCGCTTTAAACTAGTGCCAATAAATCCTTCTTCACGATTTACATAGAGCTTTGTGTTACGGATGATCACTTTAGTTGCTTCTATATCGTCAAATACTTTAATCTCTGCCTTGCGTTCTTTCCCCTTGGAATAGGTATCCTTTAGTCTTTTAAAATACGCTATAGAATATTCAATCAAATTAGCCAAGTGATGCTTTACTTGGGCGATACTATCTTCCAGCGAATCAATTTTTTGCTGTGCTTTATCAATATCAAATTTTGAAATACGCTTGATTCGAATTTCAGTGAGACGTACGATGTCTTCCTCAGTAACAGCGCGCTTTAAGTGTGTCGTATGTGGTTTTAAACCTTTGTCAATGGCCTTGATAACACCTTCCCACGTTTCTTCTTCTTCGATGTCACGATAGATTCGGTTTTCAATAAAAATACGCTCTAGACTCGCGTAATGCCATTGTTCTTCAAACTCGCCTAATTGGATTTCAAGTTCACTTTTTAGCAATGCAACAGTACGATCTGTTGATCTACGAAGCATTTCAGAAACACCTACAAATAAGGGCTTGCTATCTTCTATGACACAACCCAATGGTGAAATAGAAGACTCGCAATTTGTGAAAGCAAACAACGCATCAATCGTCTTATCTGGAGAAATCCCTGAAGCAATATGAATCAAAATCTCTACATCTGCCGCGGTGTTATCTTCAATCTTTTTAATCTTGATTTTCCCCTTGTCGTTTGCTTTAAGAATAGAATCTATTAAAGAACCAGTGTTGGTGCCAAAAGGTATTTCACGGATTACCAGCGTGTTCTTATCGTGCTGTAAGATACGCGCCCGACTTTTAATTTTACCGCCACGAAGGCCATCATTATAATCTGTTACATCCAGCGTTCCTCCTGTTGGAAAATCTGGAAATATGGTGAATCGTTTGCCCTGTAAATGTTTGATAGACGCATCTATCAATTCTATAAAATTGTGGGGTAATATTTTAGTGGAGAGTCCTACGGCAATTCCTTCGCCTCCTTGTGCTAACAATAGCGGAAACATTACAGGAAGATTGATAGGCTCTTTGCGACGGCCATCATAACTTGATTGCCATTTTGTGATTTTAGGATTGTAGACCACATCCAATCCAAACTTAGAAATACGTGCTTCAATATAACGAGAAGCTGCTGCTCTATCGCCTGTAAGAATGTTCCCCCAGTTTCCTTGGGTATCGATGAGCAAATCTTTTTGACCTATTTGCACCATCGCATCTGCAATACTAGCATCTCCGTGCGGGTGATACTGCATGGTGTGCCCCACAATATTCGCCACTTTGCTGTAACGGCCATCATCAAGATCTTTCATAGAGTGCATAATACGACGCTGCACTGGTTTAAAGCCATCTTCAATTGCAGGAACGGCGCGTTCTAATATTACGTAACTAGCGTAGTCCAAGAACCACTCACGGTACATCCCTGAAATACGTGTTATCGTTTCGCCCTCGCCATCTTCAGTGACTTCTGTATCGAGTACTTCTTCTTCTGGTAAGAGATTATCATCGTTCTCCAAAGATTCCTCTTGGTTTATATTTTCGTCTTCTGCCATTAACCTTTTTCTTTTAAGAATATGGAACTTAGATTATAGAATATGGACCAACTCAGCCTATCTATAAAACTTCCCATTCTTTTTTGTAATGATTGAATTACTTATAAAATTTCATTATAACTATTTTCTAACACATAGTTTTCGCGGTTCGCAATTTCTAACAGTGTTTCCCATTCGCAAGCAGATCACAATCTCATTTCAAGAACTACTTTGAAATGCTTATCATTTGATTTCGCTAAACCTTCCTCTCTATATGATGGAATTGATACTGCAACACTATTCATTTGACTTACTAAATTATGGCGTGCCATTAATATCGCTTTTGTCCATATTCCGGAATCAATATTCCATCATCCTTTTTTCAGTCTTCAACGGTATCCAGTTCCACCTTCAAGTTATTAATAATAAATTCTTGTCTGTCTGGCGTATTCTTCCCCATATAAAACTTTAATAATTCTTCAATACTCATTTGCTTGTCTAGCATTACAGGATCTAGCCGTATATCCTCTCCTATGAAATGCACAAACTCGTCTGGGCTGATTTCTCCTAATCCTTTAAATCGGGTGATTTCAGGTTTTGGTTTTAATTCCTCTAAAGCATTACGGCGCTCTTCTTCACTGTAACAGTATATGGTTTTCTTCTTATTTCGGACTCTAAACAAAGGCGTTTGCAATATGTACAAATGCCCTTCTTTAATGACTTCAGGGAAGAATTGCAGAAAAAAGGTGATTAATAATAAGCGAATGTGCATTCCATCAACATCAGCATCTGTTGCAATTACAATGTTGTTATAACGCAAATCCTCTATCGACTCTTCAATATTTAATGCGGCTTGCAGTAAATTGAATTCTTCGTTTTCATAAACGATTTTCTTAGTAAGTGCATAGCAGTTTAATGGCTTTCCTTTTAAGCTAAAAACTGCCTGCGTATTCACATCCCTACTTTTTGTAATACTCCCACTCGCACTGTCTCCCTCTGTAATAAATAAAGTAGATTCTAGGTTGCGTTCCTTCTTTGTATCCCCTAAATGAATACGGCAATCGCGTAATTTTTTGTTATGAAGGTTTGATTTTTTGGCACGATCCTTTGCTAGTTTTCTAATTCCAGATAATTCTTTGCGCTCACGTTCCGCCGCTAAAATCTTACGTTGAATCTTCTCTGCAATACCCGTGTTTTTATGTAAATAATTGTCTAGCTGTGTTTTAACAAAATCGTTGATATAGGTTCTTACCGTTGGCAAATCGCCACCCATATCTGTAGAACCCAGCTTTGTTTTTGTCTGACTTTCAAAAACTGGCTCCATTACTTTTATGCTAATCGCACTTACAATGGATTTACGAATATCGCTAGAATCGTAATTCTTACCGTAAAATTCTCTAATGGTTTTTACTAAACTTTCTCTGTAGGCAGATAAATGGGTTCCTCCCTGCGTGGTGTTTTGTCCATTTACAAAACTGTGATATTCTTCGCTGTATTGGGTTCTACTGTGCGTGATGGCAACTTCAATATCATTGCCTTTTAAATGAACCACGGGATATAGCATATCTTCTTGGGACATATTATCTTCTAATAAATCTTTCAGCCCATTTTCACTGAGGAATTTTTCGCCATTAAAATCAATCGTCAACCCTGGATTTAAATACACATAATACCGAAGCATTTTCTCGACATATTCATTGCGGTACTTGTAATTTTTAAAGATCACCTCATCCGGAATGAAGGTGACTTTCGTTCCCTTTCGTTTGCTACTTTCTTCTATTCCGCTTTCATCTTTTAACTCTCCTTGAGAGAATTCTGCAAATTTACTTTGGTTATCTCTGTGAGATTCTACTTTAAAAAAAGATGATAATGCATTCACTGCTTTTGTACCAACACCATTTAAACCTACCGATTTTTTAAAGGCTCGAGAATCATACTTTCCTCCCGTATTCATTTTACTAACTACATCGACCACTTTTCCTAAAGGAATTCCACGACCGTAATCGCGTACTTTTACGACCTTGTCTTTAATGCGAATTTCAATGGTTTTACCAGCACCCATAACAAATTCATCGATACAGTTATCGAGTACTTCTTTGAGTAAGATATAGATTCCATCATCTGCTGAGGAACCATCTCCGAGCTTTCCGATATACATTCCAGGACGCATCCTGATATGCTCTTTCCAATCGAGCGATCGTATATTATCTTCTGTATATTTAGTATCTGACATAAAACGTGTGAATAGTTGTTAAATATAGTATTTAGAGCGAACACTTGGAATATATCCAATATAAAGTAATTAACAATTCACACGGTGTAATTGTTAATATATCTTATTCTTTCTTCGGAAATTTTAAGGATTATAACATTTGAGCAAGCACACCTTAGCCATTAGTTCTAAAATAAAAAAAATCAGACCCAAAAAGAGGTCTTCATTTAACATAAAGACCTCTTTTTAATAAAATAACAACGCTAAGGCTAAGGTTGCTAAGTGATTTTGTGGTGCTTTTTTTAAATAGTAGCATAAAATTTTAAACCACAAAATTGTTCCCAAGCAATCGAAGTGTTACACATTAAACCTAAAGTGCATCACATCGCCATCATTAACAATATATTCTTTTCCTTCTACCCCCATTTTACCCGCTTCTTTTACTTTTGCTTCACTTCCGTAGGCCACGTAGTCATCGTATTTAATCACTTCAGCACGGATAAAACCTTTTTCAAAGTCGGTATGAATTACACCTGCTGCCTGCGGTGCAGTAGATCCTACAGGAATTGTCCATGCTCTAACTTCTTTGACACCTGCCGTAAAATAGGTTTGTAAATTGAGTAATTTATAAGCTCCTCTAATTAATTTAGCAGATCCTGGCTCTTCTAATCCTAGGTCTTCTAGGAACATTTGACGTTCTTCAAAGGTTTCTAATTCTGTTATATCTGCTTCAGTTCCAACGGCAAGAACGACTACCTCGGCATTTTCATTTGCAACGGCTGCTTTTACTTTTTCAACATAGGCATTTCCTTTTGCTGCTGCATCTTCATCTACATTGCAAACATACATTACAGGCTTATCTGTAATAAACTGAAGTGGGGCAACCAATTCTTCTCTATCTTTTTCTAAAAATTCTATAGCACGCACAGAAATACCTTTCTCTAAACCTTCTTTAATTTTTAACAAGATTATTTCTTCGCGTTGCGCTTCTTTATTGCCAGTTCTAGCTGCTCGTTTTACTTTTTCAAGTTTCTTTTCAGCCGTATCTAAATCTTTCAACTGAAGCTCTATGTCAATGGTTTCTTTATCTCGAATAGGATCTACACTTCCATCAACGTGGACAATATTGTCGTCATCAAAACAGCGCAACACGTGCAAAATAGCATCGGTCTCTCTAATGTTCCCCAGAAATTGATTTCCTAATCCTTCGCCTTTACTCGCCCCTTTTACAAGTCCTGCAATATCCACGATTTCCACAGTCGCAGGCAATACACGCTCTGGACTTACGAGCTCTTCTAACTTAACAAGACGATCATCTGGCACACTTACGACGCCAATATTTGGTTCAATGGTACAAAAAGGAAAATTTGCACTCTGCGCTTTCGCATTTGAGAGACAATTAAATAAGGTTGACTTCCCTACGTTTGGTAATCCTACAATTCCTGCTTTCATTTGTATAATATGTTTTATAACTTGGAAGATGAAGCGCTTACACCACGCACCTTCTATTGATTTATAATCCGTCTTAACGGAGAGCATTTCATAGTTTATTAGTAAAATACTGATCGTAAATTCGGCTGCAAATGTAGTATATTTCACCTTAAGTTACACCTGGTATTTTATTGTTTCGCTAGAGTAGCAAACAAATTTTATTGTCATTTTGTAATTATTCTAAAAACTTGGCATTACATTTGGATTTGATTTTAACATTAATTTAAACAACTTTAAAATGAAAAAAATAGCAATCGTAGTAACTGCGTTATTAATTGGAACAGCAACACTTACTGCTCAGGAAAAAAAAATGGTAAAGAAAGCGACTACTGAAACAAAGGTTGACGCTGTAGATACCAAAAAACAGAAGTTAGAAAAGAACGTTAAAGTTGGTGTCGACGAGAGTAAAAAAGTTGGTGCTAAATTGAAATCTGATGTAGCTAAAAAAGAAAAACAAGTTAAAAAACTTGAAAAAAAAGTAACCAAGGGCGAAAAAAAGGTGATGAAAAAAGTCGATAATCAATAAGATTTTTTACATAATAAAAAAGCCCTAATTCCTTAGGGCTTTTTTATTTGAATATTTTAGCAATTGAAGTTTGGTATTGTTCAAAACTGCGAAGGTCATTATGCTTACCATTGGGAATGATTATAAAGTCAACTTGGCTAGGTGAGACTTGCGCACTTAATAATTTTCCTGATTCATAGGGTACAATACGATCGTTCGTACCGTGAATTATGTGCACTGGGCACTTTACATATTTAAGCCATTTATAGGTTGGGATTGGATATCTTAAAAATAATGACAGTGGTATAAATGGTATATATCTTCCCGTAACCTTCGAAAAGCTATAATAAGGCGCATCTAGAACAAGCATTTTTGGCCTATTAAGGTAAGCTAATTTTGTAGCAAACCCCGAACCTAAAGAACGCCCGTATAAAATAATGTATTCTTCTGAAACTTGTTCCCTTATTTTATCATAGACATATTGTAGATCTCTCTTTAAAGCTTTTTGCGAGCGTTTACCAGTGCTTTTACCAAATCTTCGATAATCTACCATAATGACATCATATCCACTACACATAAAATCCAAGGCAAATTTTCCCCAGCCTTTTATGCTTTTACTATTGCCCTTAAGATATAAAACAACGCCTTTGGGTTTTATGGTCTTAAAATGAAGGCCATTAATAATAGCTCCGCCACGGGTTTCTAAATTGTATTCGTCCGCGGTTTGGTTTTCATATTCAAATAAAAAATCTTTAGGAAGTTTTCCTGGCTTGAACAAAAATTGCTCTTGAAATATGTATAATAAAATACTAATAACGCTATAGATCGCCAAAATCTAAATTAGTATGAACAAGCATTGTGGCATTCGTTATCTTATTTTAATCATAAAATTACACTAAATTATAAAACCCATAACAAAAAAGAGCTCTGATTTCTCAGAGCTCTTAATATATTTAAAATGGATTCGGATTTTACTTACCGTCCATTTTGTCTTTCAATGCTTGTAACGCAGAGTTAGCATCTCCTAAAGTAGGCTTAGACTCATCTGCTTGCTTCGCTGCTTTCTTAGCTTGCTGCTTCACAATCTTAGCTTCCTCTTCTTTATGGATGGCCATATGACTCGCTACCACTTTCTTGAATTCTTTATTGAACTCAATAATTTGGAATTGCGCTTCTTCACCTTTACCTACGTCGCTACCATCTTCTTTCTCTAAATGACGTTTAGGCACAAATGCAGAAATATCATCGTTAAAGTTAATTACAGCTCCTTTATCAACTACTTCGTCAATCTTAGCGGTATGAACAGATCCAACTGCAAACTCAGCCTCGTATTTATCCCAAGGGTTCTCTGTGGTTTGTTTGTGACCTAAACTTAACTTACGACCTTCAACATCTAATTCTAATACAACCACCTCTAAGTTGTCACTAATATTTGTGAACTCACTTGGATGTTTGATTTTCTTAGTCCAAGAAAGATCGCTAATGTATATAAGACCATCAATACCCTCTTCCAATTCAACAAATACACCAAAGTTTGTAAAGTTTCTTACAATACCTGAGTGTTTAGATCCAACTGGATATTTAGTCGTAATGTCCGTCCAAGGGTCTGGAGCTAATTGCTTAATACCTAAACTCATTTTGCGCTCTTCGCGGTCCATAGTTAAGATTTGTGCTTCTACCTCATCACCAACGTTAACAAAATCTTGTGCACTACGTAAATGCGTAGACCAAGACATTTCACTCACGTGGATAAGCCCTTCAACACCTTCTGCAACTTCGATAAATGCACCGTAATCTGCGATTACAACTACTTTACCTTTTACTTTATCACCAATTTTGTGGTCTTCACCAAGTGCATCCCAAGGGTGTGCGCTCAATTGTTTAAGACCTAATTGGATACGTGTTTTATCCTCATCAAAATCAAGGATTACAACGTTTAATTTCTGATCTAATTCTACAATCTCGTTAGGGTGGTTGATACGTGACCAAGAAAGGTCTGTAATATGCACCAATCCATCAACACCACCAAGATCTACAAAGACACCGTACGAAGTAATGTTCTTAACAATACCTTCTAATACCTGTCCTTTTTCTAATTGACCAATGATTTCTTTTTTCTGTTCTTCAATATCAGCTTCGATAAGTGCTTTATGAGAAACAACAACGTTTTTAAATTCGTGATTAATTTTCACCACTTTAAATTCCATTGTTTTTCCAACGTACACATCGTAGTCACGGATTGGTTTCACGTCAATTTGTGAACCTGGCAAGAATGCCTCAATTCCAAATACGTCTACAATCATACCACCTTTAGTACGACACTTAACAAATCCATTTACAATAGTAGCTTCGTCGTGTGCTTTGTTTACACGATCCCAAGCCATAATCGTACGGGCCTTACGGTGACTCAAAATAAGTTGTCCTGTAGCGTCCTCACGAACATCTATCAAAACTTCTACTTTGTCACCAACCTTAAGATCTGGATTGTAACGGAATTCGTTTAAAGAAACAACTCCTTCACTCTTTGCGTTGATATCAATAATAGCATCACGCTCACTTAAGTGAACAACTTCACCTTCCACTACCTCGTTATCAAGAGTGTCAACAAAGTTTTCTTTAACTAACTTTTCAAATTCTTCTAACTTGCCATCATCTACAGGATCAATTCCTTCTTCGTAGTTGTGCCAGTTAAAGTCTTCTAAAAACTTCTCTGGGTTTTGCTCTTTTAGAGAAACTTCTCTTTCAGGTTTTGCAGGAGCTTCAACTGTTTCTGTTGCTGTCTCTTGAACTTCAGCATCATTTGATACTTCTACTGCAGGAGTTCTTTTCCTTGTTTTTTTAGCAGTTTTTTCAACTACTACTTCTTCTTTTGCTTTATCAGCCATTTGTTTAGTTCTCGCTAAGAACCTATGGGTTTCCGCAGCTGCGAAAAAATCATAGTCCAGTCGAGTTTTGTATTCTGTAAGATTGTAATAGTTAACCGATTGACCTACAGAAGGATTATGTTTAAATTTTATAACACCCTTTCAATCTATTACTACGTCGTTAAAAGGGATGCGAAATTAACCCTTTTCTTTTGAATTTCAAAAGGGTATGGCTACTTTTATAGTTGAAAATTAAATAGCTCATAAAATAAAAAACATGCCTGTGCAATTACCAATATCTTTTTTGTTTTGTTTATTGAGTTTAAGTAGCTGTAATTCTTCTAAAAACAGCAATCAAAATAACAGTAGCCCCAACAATAATCTTCACGATATGTGGGCAGTTAGAGAGTTATACGGTACTCCAATAAAAATTCTTGAAACCAAAACTCCCAAACAAATCACACTAGAAATCTTTGTAAATGAATTGAAAATCTTAGGCAATGATGGTTGTAATAATTTCTTCGGAACGATAGATGAACTGAATGCTGAAAAAATCTCTTTTAGAGACATAGGTAGTACTAAAAAACTTTGCCCAAATAGGGGGACACCCAATAGTTTTAATAAAGCAATGAAGGAAATAACGGTCTATGAATTAAAAAATACGAACCTCTACTTTAGAAATAGTGCTGGTGTTGTGATTATGCAATTATTCAAAGTAGATTAAATTCTCCCTGCAATTCTATCTTTTGCTAATTGTAGAATAATATGAAATTGGTCCTCGAGATTCATTTCGCTATTGTCAATTTCAATAGCATCTATTGCCTTTACCAATGGTGAATCTTCTCGTGTAGAATCTATACGATCTCTTTCTTGAACGTTGCCTAAAACCGCTTCAAAAGTAATGTCATCGCCTTTGTCCAATAATTCTTGGTACCTCCTCATTGCGCGTGTTTTAGCAGATGCGTCTAAGAATATTTTTAATTCGGCCTCTGGGAATACAACAGTACCAATATCACGACCATCCATAACTACTCCTTTGCCCTGGCCCATTTGCTGTTGTTGGTGGACTAATTTCTTTCTAACTTCAGAAACTGTTGCGATAGGACTCACAAATCCAGAAACCTCCAGCGTCCTTATGTACTTTTCAATATTTTCTCCATTAATATATACTTCGGCTTTTGTAGTCTCTTTATTTTTTTTGAAGCTTATTGAAATTTTATCTAAATGCTGAATGAGAGCCTGGGTATCAAAGTTAGTTTCTGTAATAAATCCCTTTCGCATTGCAAATAATGTGATGGCACGATACATGGCACCGGTGTCTACATAGATATAATCCAAACAATCTGCCAGTTGCTTGGCTATGGTACTCTTACCTGTTGAGGAAAATCCGTCTATTGCAATGGTAATTTTACCCATTATTGTAAATCTATATTTATACCAAAGAAGCTTGAGGCTGCGGCTGAGTTATACTTGGAATAGGCATAGCTCAATCGAAGTTTATTTAGTTTAATTCCAAAGCCCGCACTAATTCCCGCAAAGGCACGACGTTCTACAATTCTTAATTCTTCCCCTCTTCTAAAGTTGTACCCTAATCTAATATTAAATGCGCTTTCTGGAAATAACTCTACCCCAATAATAATATGACGCAGCGCATGGTCAAAAAAGTTAATATTCTCTTTAGTAACGGTACCTTCTAAATCGGTCGTTTCTCTGTCTGGGTTAGAGAATGCCACATTCCATCGTTGCATGTTTTCCAAAGTAAAATGCCAACGCAACGGGATATTATTTAATATTTGTGATGCACCAAAGATCAACTCAAACGGGAGTTGTTCTAATTCTATATCATACGGGGTTATTTGGGTTCCTAAGTTTCTCGCTACCCCTGTTACTTGTAGGTCCCATTCTTCGTAATGATACATTAATCCAATATCTACGGCCACACCAAAAGAGCTGTATTGTTCTAATTTTGAAGAAATAAGCTTCACATTTGCTCCTACATGAAAATCTGTAAAAGGAATATTTCTTGCATGTCCTACTGAAACGGCTACATCTCCTCCTCCAAATTCTCCTGTTGCATTTCCTTGCTCATCATACCCATCAAAATTCCCATAGTTTATATAAGTAATTCCTGCGTGGATTACCTGTGTACGGCGATCCCACAAATATGCATAGGCAACAGTACCATAATTTACATCTCCAATATAATTATTGTAATTAATTGAAAGTTGGTTATCCATTTTGGGATTTATGGCTGCAGGATTAAACAATCCTTGAATGGGATCATAGTCATAATTGGTAACTGTTTTACCACCCAGAGCTGCCTGACGGGGATTGTTGACCAAGTTAAGAAATTGATATGTTGATCTTCCACCAATTTGCGCATAAGCAGAAACAGTAAATAATGAAGCTAATAAAAATAAAACCTTTTGGTTCATAGGCCCAATGCGCGAGAATGTTTAGTTACTAACGGCTGCAAGTATAATATATTTTTAGCGGCCTTAAATTTATGCCCCAAAATGACGGAAACTTATTGAGGTTTACAAATTAAATTTTGCGAATTGGTTTGAGAAAGGATATTTGGGCATTTTTCTTATAAACGAACAATAAAAAATAAGACACTAAATAATTGAATATCAGATTTAAAAAACGAAACCACGCTAAACAAAAAGTATATCGCGGTTTGATTTAATTAATCCTACTCAAGATTTTGAAACTATTCCAACTTCTTAGCATTCTTTACCTTTTCCTTTGTCAAAGCCAAGTCCAACACATCGCTCATCTCTTTGACGTAGTGAAACGTTAGTCCTTTTAAATATTCAGGTTTTATTTCATCTATATCTCTTTTGTTTTCTTCACAAAGCAAAATTTCTTTGATACGCGCTCTTTTAGCTGCGAGTATCTTTTCTTTGATTCCTCCTACAGGGAGTACTTTACCTCGCAAGGTAATTTCACCTGTCATCGCCAGGTTTTTCTTTACTTTTCGTTGTGTAAACAAAGATACAAGCGAGGTAAGCATAGTAATTCCAGCACTTGGCCCGTCTTTTGGAGTTGCTCCTTCTGGCACGTGAATATGTACATTGTATTTATCAAAAATATCTGGATTTAAGCCTAAAAGACCCGCATTAGATTTAATGTACTCCATTGCAATTGTAGCACTCTCTTTCATAACCTTTCCAAGGTTACCCGTCATATTAAGATTCCCCTTTCCTTTACTCAAGGTAGATTCTATAAACAAAATATCTCCTCCAACACGTGTCCAAGCTAGTCCAGTAACCACACCTGCAACCTCATTGTTTTCATATTTATTGCGCTCCATTCTTGGTGCACCCAATATTTCAACAATGGCATCACTATCAACTTTAAGCTCGTACGGCTCTTCCATAGCAATTTTCATCGCAGCAAAACGTACGGTTTTTGCAATTTGCTTTTCCAAAGCACGAACTCCACTTTCCCGGGTATAGCCTTCTACTATCTTTTCTAATTGCGGTTTTCCAATTTTAAGATGGCTTTTGTCAAGACCGTGTTCTTTTAGTTGTTTTGGCAATAAGTGTTGTTTTGCAATTTCTACTTTTTCTTCAATGGTATATCCAGTAACATTGATGATTTCCATACGATCACGCAATGCAGGCTGTATAGTACTTAACGAATTACACGTTGCCACAAACATTACTTTCGACAAGTCATATCCTAACTCCAAAAAGTTATCGTAGAACGCGCTATTTTGTTCTGGGTCTAAAACCTCCAACATGGCTGAGGAAGGATCTCCTTGACTCCCTACTGATAGTTTATCAATTTCATCTAACACAAAAACTGGATTGCTTGTTCCTGCTTTTTTCAAGCTTTTAATAATACGCCCTGGCATTGCACCAATATATGTTTTGCGATGTCCTCTAATTTCTGCTTCATCTCTCAATCCACCCAAGGAAATTCTTATATACTCACGTCCCAATGCTTCGGCTATAGATTTTCCTAAAGAAGTTTTACCAACTCCTGGAGGACCAAACAAACAAAGGATTGGCGATTTCATGTCATTCCGCAATTTTAAAACAGCGAGGTATTCAATAATTCTTTTTTTAACGTCATCTAGACCAAAATGATCTCTGTCAAGAATTTTCTTAGCCCGTTTTAAATCAAACTTATCTTTACTGAATTCGTTCCATGGAAGCTCTAATAGTAAATCCAAATAGTTTTTTTGAATGCTAAATTCAGATACCTGAGGATTCATTCGCTGTAACTTAGCAAGCTCTTTAGTATAATGTTCAGCTACATCATCATTCCATTTCTTTTTCTTTCCACGAGCACGCATTTCATCAATTTCAGCTTCTGAAGAATTTCCACCCAATTCTTCTTGGATGGTTTTCATTTGCTGATGCAAGAAGTATTCCCGTTGTTGCTTGTTGATATCATTATGTACTTTAGAATGAATGTCTTTACGGAGCGATAATTTCTGTAACTCTATATTCATAAAGCGTAGTGTTTCTAAAGCACGCTCTTTTAAATCATTTATTTGAAGTAGCTTCTGTTTTTCAGCAACTTCAATATTTAAATTAGAAGAAACAAAATTGATTAAGAAGGAAGGACTCTCTATATTTTTAATGGCAAAAGAGGCTTCAGATGGTATGTTTGGACTCTCCTTGATAATAGCAAGCGATTTCTCTTTAATAGAATCTACAATTGCTTTGAACTCTTCATTATCCTTTGCTGGACGTGCCTCTGCAACAGGTCTAATTGTTGCTGTTAGATAAGGCTCTGTAGTAATAACTTCAGCTACTTGAAAGCGTTTTTTACCCTGAATAATTACTGTTATGTTCCCATCAGGCATTTTTAAAACCTTTAAGATTTTTGCAACGGTACCCACGGTGTTGATATCCTCAATACCAGGTTCTTCTTCACTTTCTTCTTTTTGAGAAACAACACCAATAATTTTTCCTTCTTTATTCGTTTCATTAATAAGCTTAATGGACTTGTCGCGACCTGCCGTAATTGGCACTACCACACCTGGAAACAAGACCGTATTTCGCAATGGTAGAATGGGTAATATTTCAGGCAGCTCTTCCATATTCATTTCTTCTTCATCTTCAGTAGACATTAGTGGGATGAATTCTGCATCATCTTGAAATTCCTGTAATGACAAACTGTCTAATATGGTAAGTTTTGATTTTGACATATATTATGATAAGACAAAGTGTCACTGTTTTCTTACAGTAACCACCTCGTATGATTTATTTAAATTACTTTTATTTAAGCACTTATACTAGGCGTAGGTGATTTCGAGACCACTTACCCCTTATATAATTCAACTTATGTGCCATTTGAGAGTTCTTCTTTTATATATTATAATTTATACAATTTAAAAAACATCCCAACCCCTTAGCTACGACTGGTATTTTCAATCAAATCTTGCTTATTTTCAAATAACCCTTCAAAGGGAAGGAGCTAAAAACCTCCGCTTGGAGGGCGATTTAGACAAGCCTTTTATATTCATTTAAAAATAAAAAACTACAAAACTGTAACAAACTAAAAGTCACTGTATCTTTAAAATGAAAACACAATCAAAACCGACCATTACTAGTGTCTTTAATAAAACAGGATATATCGCAGTTACTAAATCTTTGTAAGCAAGATAATAATCTGGCTCAATTAGAAGTATATAATAGATATGAGCAGGCTATGTTTAATACTTCAATTCGCATTGTTAAGGATAGTGCAATTGCAGAGGATATAATGCAAGAGTCCTTTTTAACTGCTTTTACAAAACTAGATAGCTTTAAGGGCACCTCAACATTTGGAGCCTGGCTCAAGCGCATCGTTATTAATAATAGTATTTCGCAATACCGACAAATGCAACGGTTTGTTCCTTTAGAAGAAAATACAATTGAGGAAGGTAAAGGAGAAGAAGAAATGAACTTTGATGGCATATCAATCTTTGAAGAACAGGACTCGAAAGTGAAACATTTACTAACCGCAGTATCTTCTTTAAAAGGAAGCTACAGCCAGATGTTGACCTTGCATTTCATAGATGGGTATGACTACAATGAGATCTGTACAATTTTGGATATTTCAAACGCTAATTGCCGAACCACAATGTCCAGAGCTAAAGAAAGTTTAAGAAAAAAAATGAATGTATTATGAAAGACAATATAGAAGAGTTATTCAATAAACCAGCGAGCAGTTTTGATATTGCAGCGACACCCTCGGGCCATAAAAACAGGTTCATGGAAAAGCTGCAAAATCAAAATAAGGCACCCATTCCTAAAAATATAAATTGGTGGAGACCCCTAGCGATTGCTGCTAGTATTGCAGTATTGATTGCTGTAGGAAGCATGAGCCTTTATAACAATCAAGGAGATGAACTGGCAAAATTATCTCCTGAATTAAGGGAGACTGAGTCATTTTTCATTACAACTATCAAAGCAGAATTAGCAGTGCTGGAAACCTATAAATCTCCAGAAACTGAAACAATTATTACCGAAACACTAACCGAAATTGATACGCTAGAAAAACAATACCAAGAACTAACGAAAGATTTATTAGCCAGTGGAAATGACAGCCGTGTAATCGCAGCAATGATTGATAATTTTCAAATGCGAATCACATTATTAGAACAAGTAAAAGAAATGATAGAAGGTATTAAAAACTTTAAACCAGAACAAGATGAAACAATTTTATAAGATAGCAGTGCTACTGCTTATTCCATTTGTATCGTTTGCAAATCACGATAAGTTCAAGGGAAAATACACGAAAGAAAAAACAATTAAAAAAGAATTTTCAGTAAATGAAGAGGCATCACTAGAGGTGGATAACAGCTACGGAAATATTACCATTGTGTCTTGGAATGAAAATCGCATAATAATAGAAGTTTTTATTAAAACGAATGGTAACAGCGAAGAAAAAGTACAAGAACGATTGGATGAAATCCAAATAGAGTTGAGTGGCAACTCGAGTAAAGTAACCGCAAAGACAAATATAAATGCTAACGAGAGCAGCAGTTGGTGGAGAAATAGCAATAGCAATGTCTCTATGGAGATAAACTATGTGATCAAAGTACCAGAAACAAATACAATTGACCTTAACAATCGCTATGGAGCTATTACGGTAGGAAATCATAAAGGGACTGCAAAAATCAATAATAAATACGGTCAACTTAGTGTAGGAAACTTAATGGCAGATGACAATTATATCCAAATAAAATATGTGAAAACAGCGACGATTGTAAGTATGAAAAGCGGAAAAATTGTTGCTGGATATTCTACGTTCACACTTAATAATTCAGAAAAACTAGAACTTGTTGCAGATTACACAACAAGTAACTTAGGGGTTATTGGAGATTTAAATTATCGCAATCGTTACGGAAAACTAAATGCCGATAACGCAGGAGATGTTTTAGGAGAAGCAAGCTACAATAACGTGAAATTCGAAAAAATTTCTGGAAATGCAAATTTCAACTTACGGTATAGTGGTCTTACGGTTGGCCTACTAACAGCTACTGCAAAAGATGTAACTATCCAAGGTTCATATTCTGGAATCACATTAGGCATTGAAAATGGATATGCATTTGATTTTGAAGCAGATTTGAAATATGGTAGTTTGAAAGGTACTGATTTCATGAACATTACTTCAAAAGATAAAAGTGGAAGTAAATCTAACTATGAAGGGTATCATAAAAACCAAAATTCAGAAAATAAAATTTCAATAAATTCTTCTTACGGAAGTGTAACACTAAACAACTAAAATCATGAAAATCAAACAAATTTCAATCATAGTAACCATAGTATGCATACTGTTTGTTGGTACTGCTGAAGCTACAGCACAGAGCAAAGAAAAGCTTGTTGGAAATAAAAATGCAATTACAAAAACGATTAGCACTCAGGAATACGACATTATAAAAGTAAAAGGATCCATTAAAGTAATACTACAAAAAGGAACCGAAGGCACTATTAAAGTAGAAACAGAAAAAAACTCAATAGATTTGGTAGAAGTTACTGTGGAAGGAAACACACTAAATATCTCTTTAAAAAACAAGGCGTATTATCAGCGTAATATTGGTGTTAAAGTGTATGTTCCGTTTACAGATTTAACCGAAGTTTCTCTTAATGGATCTGGAGATATTATTAGCAGTGATACCATTAATGCTTCCACTTTCACGACCAGTCTTCACGGTTCTGGAGATATCAACCTCGTTGTATCTGCCACAACAGTAGATGCTCGTATTAACGGTTCAGGAGACCTTAATTTAAAAGGTAAAAGCACAAATCTAAACGTTGAAATGACGGGTAGTGGTGACTTTGATTCCATAAAAATGAACACGCAACATACGGATGCTAAACTAACTGGTTCTGGTGATATTTTGGTTAATGCTGCTACTAGTATTAAAGCAAGGTTAACAGGTAGTGGTGGTATAGAATATAGTGGTAATCCAGAAACTAGCGATAATAAAGTAAAAGGCTCAGGCGATATTGATACACGAAACTAGAACGTATCAAATAACTCAAAAAAAAATCCTTACTGAAAATGATCAGCAAGGATTTTTTTATGTTTTAGAAATAGTATTACTCTGGAATTGTAAGATTAAATTCTCCCTCTGTAACGCTTCTAACCGTCGGATCCATTCCTGTTGGATCTACCGCATTATATGAGAATGTTGCACTCATTACGCCTGTTTCCAAATCATAAGATTGTACCGTAAAGGTTCCAGGACTAGAATAGAAGACCATTTCTGTTCCTGCTGGTTTATAGGCACCTACTTTTTCGTCACCAATAACAACTTCAGTACCCATCACATACATCCCTACTTCAATATCTTTAGGAAAAGAAAGTGTCATCTCACGACCATCCATCATTATGGCAGCCACTTTAATTACGGCGACCATATTTACTTCTTCACTCGAAATAGTTATCTGATCAGCGATTCCAGGAGGAGGAACAGGTGTTGTGTCAGGTAAAAATTCTAAGCCATCTACGACTGCTCTAAAAGCAACTCCAGGTGGCAGGGATATTGGGTCAAAGAAAACGGTAAAGCTTCCTTCAGTAACTTGATATATAGCTGGGTCTTGATTTAAAGGGTCTCTAGCGGTAAAAGAAAAGGTTGCTTCCATAATTCCGTCAGCAAGATTAAACTGTGTAAAGGTAATCGTACCTGGATTTGAACTCAGATTCTCTCCACCAAGGTTCGGGTTATATATCCCAATTAACTTTGTCCCGTCAGAAATATCTGATACCATTTCAAAACTACCTAAACCCGTATCTACGGGAACATCAATTCTCATTAAAGCGCCTGCTGCCGTAGTAGCTTCTACTTTAAATATCATTTCATCACCCACCATATTTATGGTGGTAGTTAATGAAGTGTCAACGTGTTCAACACCATCTACGTTAGCAAAGAATTCTTCAACTGGCTCAGTTGGGTCGCCTCCATCTCCTCCTCCATCACCTGGATCTCCGCCGTCGTCCATATCTAAAGTAAAAGGAATGGATGTAAAAAGACCATTGGTAATTGACACACTTTGAATTATTGGATCGCCGCTACTATCAAAAATTGGACTTCCTTGGGCATCGGCAGCCTGACGCGTACCTTCAAAAACAAAAGACCCAGAAATTAAAAGTTCCGTCTCGTCATAACTTGTTACGACCATACTTCCACTTCCACCTGTTTGTGACGCACTAGTATATGGGTTTGCTGCAGATTGAGCATCTGTATACGAAGCAAAATTATCGGTCTCAGGAGTATCTGTTAATATAAAATTACCTTCAGCAACTATTGGGACTGATAGCGTAATTGCATTGTTAGAACCATTAACACCTATTATGGTAAAAAGTCCATCTGCAAATACAACTGCTGAAATAGTATTGGCCGTAAAAGGCACACCATTAATACTTGCAGTAAAAGCACCAGGAAGTCCATCGCTTGGATTTTCCTGTTGTGGAAATGTTCCAACCAATGGCTCATCTTCACAAGAAGTAAATTGAAACGCCATAAGCGCAATAAACACCCAATTTAAGAGTTGAAATTTTTTCATAGTTTTAAGTTCGTTTGTAGGTAATGAATAAACAACAAACTTAAATAAAAATTGTATCAAATCAGGTTTTTCTTGGAACACGGAATAACAAAATCACTCCTGCTGTAAAGAAGACCACTAGAAATAAAATAGCATTGCGCATACTTCCTGTTACTTGGTCTATAAATCCATAGACAAACATTCCTACAACAATTCCAATCTTCTCTGCAACGTCGTAAAAACTAAAATAGGACGTAGTATCCTGGGTATCAGGTAAAAATTTCGAATAGGTTGATCTTGATAGCGACTGAATCCCCCCCATAACAAGTCCAACAAAACCAGCGGTTATATAAAAATGAGTAGGTTCATAAATAAAAAATGCAGTAACACACAAGACTACCCAAACACAATTTATTATAATTAACGTATTAATATTTCCATACTTAAAAGACGCTTTAGAGGTTAAGTAAGCTCCTAAAACAGCCACAAGTTGAATAATGAGTATACTTAAAATAAGTCCGAGGGTCTTCTTATCATCATCACCCCAATTTATTTCTTGCTCCCCAAAATAAGTAGCAACTAGCATTACTGTTTGCACCGCCATGCTATAAACAAAAAACGCTGCAAGAAATCTTTTCAGCTTTAGGTTATGAGAAAGAGAATTATAAACCCCGTTTAATTCTCTAAACCCGTTAAAAACAATTTTAGTAGATAGTTTATTCGTATTCTTATTTCCTCTTGGTAAGTGATAAAACGAATATTGACTAAAAGCAATCCACCATATACCTACAGTGATGAAAGAAATTTTCATTGCTAAAATACTAGCATCTCCACCCTCGCCTAATCCAAAAACTTGTGGAAACATTACCATACTCAAGTTAAAAATGAGTAATATGACACTTCCTATATATCCTAAAGAATACCCTTTTGCACTAATACCATCTTGCTGTTCTTTAAATGCAATATCAGGCAAATATGAGTTGTAAAAAACAAGACTGCCCCAAAAACCAATCAATGCCAAGAAATATAAAAAAAGACTCAAGTGTATATTTTCTAATGAGAACCAATACAAGCCCATACAGGAAAGAGCTCCCATATAACAGAAAAATTTCATGAATACTTTTTTGTTTCCAACGTAATCAGCGACACCTGATAATAAAGGAGAAAGGCAAGCAACAACTAAGAAAGCAGCCGCAGTTGTATAACTTATCAAAGGGGTACTGCGAATAGCGTTACCAAAGACTTCAACGGTCTCTATGTTTGCTTTTTTGAATAAAGCGCCATAAAAGATTGGAAACACTGCTGAAGCTATTACTAAACTGTATACGGAGTTTGCCCAATCATAAAATGCCCAGGCGTTTAATAATTTTTTAGATCCTTTTTTAGCTGTTTCCATTGGTATGAGTTTTAAAACGCACTAAAATAAAAATATCCCAGCAATTGCTGGGATATTTTTCGATAATTTAAACACTATTTTTAGAATTAGTTTTTAAAACTTGTCACACCAAATTTTCTCGCCACAGCTCTAGCGTCTGGTGCCCATTTTACAATATTATCAATACGTGTTTGATTTGCAGGGTGCGTACTTAAAAATTCTTGTGGAGCATCACCACCTTGTTGGCTCATACGTTCCCACAACCTGGCGCCTATTAAAGGATCATATCCAGCAATCGCCATAAGGGTTAATCCTATTTTGTCAGCTTCTGATTCATGGCTTCTGCTAAAAGGTAACATTCCAAGAACGTTAGACCCTACTCCAAATGCTTGATTGTAAATTGCCGCGTTTTCTGAGCCTGCTGTTCCTACAGCTAATCCTACCGCAGCCACTTGCTGTATTTGACTTGCACTCATACGTTGCTGCCCGTGGTTTGCCAATGCGTGTGCAACTTCATGTCCCATAATCGCTGCAACGCCAGCTTCATCTTGTGCAATAGGCATAATTCCTGTATAGAAAACAATCTTTCCGCCAGGCATACACCAAGCATTCACTGTCTCGTCTTGCACTAAATTATATTCCCACCTATAGTCTTTTAAATAACCTGCATATCCGTTTGCTGTCAACCATCGTTCAGCAGCACTTGAAATTTTTTGTCCTACATTTTTCACCATATTCGCTTGAGCCGTGCCAGTAACAACATTATTTTCACTCAAAAATTGATCATATTGCTGAAAAGCCATCGGTAAAATCTGTGAATTCGGCACCAATGCCATTGTAGATTTTCCCGTGAATGGATTTTTGGCACAGGAAACTATTAATACTGAAATCACTAAAATTGATAAGTATTTTTTATATTTCATCTGTATATAATATTTGGTTTGTTGTTTTATAAAATTACCATTTTAGCATTTATTAAACACTAAAATTTCTATAATTTAATTGCTCTTGTTTAAGTTTTCGATTCGTTGCTCTTTAACAACGGTCAAAGATTAGTCGAAAATAAAATTGAATTTGTGTTTAATAGTATAATTCGGAATGAAATTTGTAGATTATATAAAAATTAAAACATGAAAAACTACTTTGTATTAGTGCCCATTTTTATTTCTTTGTTTTTTATTTCTTGTGAAGGAGATTCAGGGCCTCCAGGATTGCCTGGAATAAATATTTTAGGGCTCGTTTTTGAGACCACCGAAACTTTCAATCTTGACACGGGAAATAATCAATATGTTTCGAGACTTATCCCCTATCCATTTGATGTTTTTGAGAGCGATGCCATATTGGTCTACCATTTGCAATCTGTTGTTCCCCTTGGGGATGGTTCTTCTGCAGATGTTTGGACACAACTCCCGCAAAGTGTTTTCTTTAATGATGGTACTGGAGATATTTTTCAGTATAATTTTAACCATACCTTTGTAGATGTGCAACTCACGATTGAAGGTAACTTTGATCTAAACAATATTGGTAACGACAATATTGCCAATCAAACCTTTAGAATTGTGGCGGTACCTGCAGAATTTGCAACTGCAGATTTAAGTATGGAAGAAGTTCTACGACTTATAGAAATAGACAGTTCCGAAATCGAAATACTATCAAATTAGAAACGCTTATTAAAATGAAACATTTACTATTAGCAGTTTGCTGTATTGCTTTTTTTAGTTGTAACACAAAGGCTCAAAAAAGTGAAGCAAAAAAAGAAAACTTTAAAATCTCAAAGACAGAAGCTGAATGGAAGGCAGAACTAACCGAACAACAGTTTTATGTATTGCGAGAAGCCGGAACAGAGCGTGCTTTTTCGAGCCCATTAAATAAAGTCTATGAAAAGGGAACCTATGTATGCGCTGCTTGCGCCACTCCCCTTTTTGAATCTGCAAACAAATTTGATAGCGGTACAGGATGGCCAAGTTTTGACCGTGAGGTAAAAGGCAACGTGTCTTTTGATGTGGATTACAATTTAGGATATGCCCGCAAAGAAGAGCACTGTGCAACCTGTGGAGGTCATTTGGGGCACATTTTTAACGATGGTCCTAAAGATACTACCGGAGAAAGGCATTGTATAAATGGCATTGCTATGAAATTTGTTCCGTCAAAAGATTAACTTATAACCTCTTTGTAAACCCCGAATTTTAAATCGTTAAAATTAGGGGTTGATTTTTATGTAAATCAATCAAAATAGTATTAAATAATTTGTTTTTGGTTTTTTTTAAATTTTATCATTTATAAAGACACCATTTCGTAAATTTGCAGTCTAAAAATAATCAAGAAATATACAACATGAGCAAGTACGATGTCATTGTTTTAGGATCTGGCCCTGGAGGCTATGTAACCGCTATTAGAGCGTCGCAACTGGGATTAAAAACCGCAGTAGTGGAAAAAGAAAGCCTAGGTGGCGTATGCCTTAACTGGGGATGTATCCCTACAAAAGCGCTTTTAAAAAGTGCCCAAGTCTTTGATTATTTAAAACACGCTGGAGATTACGGTCTTACCGTAAATGAATATGATAAGGATTTCACCAAGGTTGTAGAACGCAGCCGAAGTATTGCTGATGGGATGAGTAAAGGGGTACAATTCTTAATGAAAAAGAATAAAATTGATGTTTTAGAAGGCTTTGGAAAATTAAAAGCTGGAAAAAAGATTGATGTAGATGGCAAAGAATATAGTGCAGATCATATAATAATTGCAACAGGCGCAAGTTCAAGAGAGTTACCAAACTTACCACAAGACGGGGAAAAAGTTATTGGATACCGCAAAGCAATGACGCTGAAGAAACAACCCAAATCTATGATTGTAGTGGGTAGTGGTGCTATTGGTGTTGAATTTGCCCACTTCTATAATGCAATGGGAACTGAAGTAACTATCGTTGAATATTTACCAAATTTAGTGCCTTTAGAAGATGAAGATGTTTCAAAACAGTTTGAACGTTCTTTTAAGAAAGCCGGAATAAAAGTGATGACAAATAGCGCTGTTGAAAAAGTAGACACTTCTGGAAAAACCGTAAAAGCAACGGTTAAAACTAAAAAAGGGGAAGTGGTTATTGAAGCAGAAATAGTTTTATCTGCAGTTGGTATTTCGACAAATATTGAAGGTATTGGTCTTGAAGATGTTGGTATTGTAACAGACAAAGGAAAAATTCTAGTAAATGATTGGTATCAAACAAATATTCCAGGATATTATGCTATTGGCGATGTAACTCCAGGTCCAGCATTAGCCCACGTTGCTTCTGCCGAAGGAATTACTTGTGTTGAAAAAATAGCAGGAATTCATGTTGAAGCTATAGACTACGGAAATATCCCAGGATGTACGTATGCTACTCCAGAAATTGCAAGTGTAGGAATGACTGAAAAACAAGCTAAAGAGGCAGGGTATGATCTTAAAGTAGGGAAATTCCCTTTCTCTGCCAGTGGAAAAGCAAGTGCCGCAGGTACAAAGGACGGATTCGTAAAAGTGATTTTTGACGCAAAATATGGGGAATGGTTAGGATGCCATATGATTGGCGCAGGAGTTACAGATATGATTGCTGAAGCTGTTTTAGGACGTAAACTTGAAACAACAGGACACGAAGTGTTAAAAACAATCCACCCACACCCAACAATGAGTGAAGCCGTTATGGAAGCAGTTGCAGATGCTTATGGCGAAGTGATACATCTTTAGACTTTAGACTTTAGACTTTAGACTTTAGACTTTAGACTTTAGACTTTAGACTTTAGACTTTAGACAAAAATAAAAAATTCCCCATTCTGTAATCCAAATGGGGAATTTTTTATTTTTACCTTTCAATGAGTAAAGCGATTGGGCTTTATTCCTTCATATCTTTTTAGTTCAAAAATCAGCATTCTTAAATCGTTAATCTCCAATCTTACCTCTTGTTCCTTGCTTCTATTTTACAAACTAAAACCCATTCCTAGAAACAACACATTGGGCGCCAATTCTTCAAAACCAAGTGTGTATTTTAGGTTTAGTTCAATATTTTGAGAGAAATGATAGGCAGCACTCAGGTCGGCTCGTACTTTAAAACTATTAGTAAAAAAGTCAAAAAAATAATTAAGACTAGGCCCTACTAATAAACTAATGTCCCTTGCAACATAATATTCTACGTAAATAGGTGCATTTATAAACTGAAAATCTCCAACTCCTACGTATAATAATTCAGGCTGGATATGAAAACTGTCATTAATTTTAAAATCTACAAAAACACCTCCAAAGTATCCTGCTTCAGTATCTGGGTTTTCTCCAAATTGAGTTTGGTCTTCATTGAAAAAAGTAATGTTTACACCTCCTTTAACTCCAAAATTTGTTTGGGCTATTGCAGGATTTAACAGGGAAATAAAAAAAATAGAAACGAACAAAATGTGCTTCATAGTAGTAAATTCAAGTTTAAACCGATTAAAAACGACACATGTTAAATTTATTGAAAAAACAAACACACATCTTTATCTTGTAATAAATATGATTCAAAAGACGCTCGATACATAATCAGGTTTTTTGTATTTCTTCTAATCTACACCTTACTTTTCAAAATAAAACTTTGAATGGCTAGTTCATAACTTTGTAATCCAAATCCTAGAATCACTCCCTTTGCTCCTGCTGAAATATAAGATTGGTGCCTAAAATCTTCTCTTGAAAAGGTGTTTGAAATATGAACTTCAACTACTGGTGTTTCAATTGCTTTCACAGCATCTCCAATAGCTATAGAGGTATGCGTATACGCTGCAGCATTTAAAATAATCCCATCATAATCAAAACCCGCTTCTTGAATTTTTGTGACTAACGCTCCTTCTATATTAGATTGAAAATACTCTAAATCAATCTCTTGAAATTTAAACTGAAGCGTTGAAAAGAAGTCTTGAAATGTTTCAGTTCCGTAGATAGCCGTTTCTCTTTTACCCAATAGATTAAGATTTGGACCGTTGATGACAATTAGTTTCATTGGTTTAAAGATAGTATAAATTAAAAAAAGACTAATGGTATGCATTAGTCTTTAGATGCTCAATAGCAATAAAAATATTTTAAAACTTATATCCTATACCCGCTTGCAAAGAATTTGCTCTCAAATTAATATCTGCTGGTCCTGTATAATTATTATTAAGTTGGAATACATACCGTGCTTGTGCAAATAATCCAAAAGCAATATCAACTCCTGCTCCTATTGCCGCCCCAGTATTCAATTTTGAGAAGTCATCAAGAACATCTTCTAGTATATAAGTAAACTGAGGTCCCGCTTGTATATACACTTTAGGAATTGGATACACTTTAACCATTAGTGGCACTTGTATAAAACTCGTGTCGTCAACATTAGCATAAAGTAATTCTGGCTGCACTTTAATGATACCTATAAGACTTATTTCGGCTAAAAGACCCGCATAAAAACCAGATACTGCGTCTGATGTTATATCTACAGTATTATTTCCAGATATTTTACTTGTACTATTTATATATCCGGCACTAACACCAAAATCGATTCCTTGAGCAAACGTAGTTAGGCTCATTATTGCAATTAAACTTGTTGTATAAAATAATTTCATTGTCCTATATTTTAAGTTAAAATTAAAAAATTAAAAGCTAAACATTAGCCCTGCTCTTGCGTGAAGATAACCACTATCTTGTATAAACGTATACTTTACTTCTCCAAAAACATTTACATTGTCGATAATGTTATAAATATAGCCACTACCAATATTTGCTCCTATATCTGAGGTGTTTTCTGGTATTATATCACCTATAGGTAGTATATTACCTCCCTTTTCAGAAAATGAATTTGAAAGATATTGTCCTCCAGCTAATACGTATAATTCTTTATATACTTTATACCTTCCGTTTATATCTACAAAGAAAATGGTATTTCTTACATCTTTACTAAAGGTAGATTCGGCTACACCAAAACCTGCCGTAGTTCCTACTCCTATCTTTTCAGTGATATCATAAATCAAATCTACACTTCCCGCAAATGTTTCAAATTCAGTTAAATATCCTGCTCCAAAACCTGCCTTAAATCCTTGTGCATTTGTTGCATATATCCCAGCAATTAAACTTAAAATCAATACAATTCTTTTCATTTTTTCTTATTTAAATTTTAGGCTACAAAAATACACTAATTACCTCGAAAAAAAAGTGGAATCACAAGGACCCCACTTTCAGTTTTAAAATAATAATGTATTACAAGAAAGAATATCCTACCCATACTTGGAAGACATTGTTTTGATTGCTCCCAGCACCATTAAAATCGTTGATATCTGTAACCCCCTTGTTATATCTAAACCCTGTAATAACGTAAAAGTCAAATGCATAAGAAGCACCAATGCCAACCCCTGCATCAAGTGTTTGAAAGTTGTCTTTAACAGCTACTGTTTCATTACTTTCACTATCAGCAGAAATAAGCTAAACACTACTTTTTTCATAATTTAAATTTTATAAATTTATTATTTATTAGTGTCAAACAAGAGACAAAGGTCAATACAAAACTTCAAAAATCTTCTTTGTATTTTCACTGAATCGAATGGAAACAGATCTTAAAAAACCCTTAATATTAATGTCGTATGAAACATAAACTTTCAAAAAACTCCATTGATAATTATACTTTAGAACAGGAGCTTCTAAAATTAAACTATGTTTAAGAATGAGGTTTTTCCGCTGATTGTCAAATTATATAACAATGTAACGATCAGCATTAAAAAAGCCCATTCGTACAAAACGAATGGGCTTCAATATTAAATATGTTTAAAACTTACAGAAAAGAATAACCTACAGCCAAAGTTATTACTGTGTTCTTCCCTTTAGCATCTTTAATAACCTCTGTAAAACCGAAATTATATCTACCATCAATTCGCAATCCAAAAGGCAGATCAAAACCTAAACCAGCAACTGCTGATATATCTGAACTTTCAGCTTCAAGAATTCCGGAAGATAATTCTTTGATATTATCATCAACCAAAATTCCAAATTGTGGTCCTGCTTGAATATTTAAACCGCCAATTACATAATATTTCAAAACAATAGGAATGTTTACATATGTTAAATCAAAATCTGTTGCGTTAAATTCAGCGCCCTGTTGAGAATATAAGACGTCTGCCTGAATTCCTATTTTATCACCAAGTTTCAATCCGGCAAAAATACCCGCCTGGAAACCTGTTTTACTTGAAGGTCCATTTTCGGCATCGCTTAGCGTAGCAAAATTGGCTCCTACTTTAACTCCAAGGTCAATTCCTTGTGAAACTCCGGTAGCGCTAATAAGAATGGCAAGTAGTAAAATTGTAAATTTATTCATCTAATTAATTTTTATGGGTTATTTAACTTTGTCAAATATACATATTTGTATCAACCTCTTTCTTATTCCTTTATTTATTTATTTATTTATAAATTCAAATTAAGAAGTGCCTCATTATGCCATGAAATCAGGCCTTAAAAAAACATAAAAGAGATAATCCTTTGGCGTTTATTGCAACAACTAAAACTGGCTAGAAACAAAATGACAGGCTCGAATAACCGAAGCGGAAATGTTCTCAAATATCATTATAGTTCGTAAAGAAATCAGAATACACCTGTTTGGTTAATGGTGAAAAGCTTCTGAATGAAACTAGATTAACAATAGGTTTTTTCTATTATTTGTCAAAACATAACAACAATATGATTATCACTATTAAAAAAGTCCATTCGTGTAAAACGAATGAACTTTAGTATTTTCAAATGCAAATAAATCACGCTATACACCTAAACTAATTTTTAGCTTATCTTTATTTTATTCAAATATTGATTAATATCGACTTATGAATTGGCATCAGGCTATAAAAGACTATCAAAACTACTTGCGAATAGAGCGAGGCCTTTCGGCTAATTCGCTTGCTAGTTACACTTTAGATATAAAAAAGCTAATGAAGTGGCTTGATATAAATTTAATTGAGATGTCTCCTCTTTCTATTTCTGAAGAAACCCTTCAACAGTTTATTTATCAAATCGCCAAAGAGGTAAATCCAAAATCGCAATCAAGAATCATTTCGGGGCTTCGTGGTTTTTTTAACTACCTTATTTTTGAAGAATACCGAAGCACGAACCCAATGGAACTGATTGAAAGTCCAAAAATAGGCCGCAAGTTGCCGGATACATTGGCAATTTCAGAAATAGACCAACTTATTAAAGCGGTAGATTTAAGCAAGCCTCAAGGTGAAAGGAACCGTGCTATTTTAGAGACGCTCTACGGCTGCGGTCTTCGGGTAAGTGAATTAATTACACTAAAAATTTCAGATTTATTTTTTGAAGAAGGATTTATAAAAATTACTGGTAAAGGCAATAAGCAGCGTTTTGTCCCCATTGGTGATACCACTATAAAATACATCAATATATACCAGAACCAGATTCGTGTACATCAAAAGATAAAACCAGAAGCAAACGACACCCTATTCCTTAACCGAAGAGGAAATGGACTAACCCGTGCAATGATTTTTACCATCATAAAACAGTTGGTCGAAAAAACAGGGATTCAAAAAAATATTAGTCCACATACCTTTAGACATTCTTTTGCAACACATCTATTAGAGAACGGTGCAGACCTTCGTGCGATACAACAAATGCTTGGACACGAGAGTATTACTACTACTGAAATTTACACCCATTTAGAAACCAGTTTCCTTACTGAAACCATCAATAAATTTCATCCTAGGAGGGACTGAAAATCTCAAAAAGTTAAATCCAAAATCGCAAAATCAACGTTTAATATTTAGAAAGTTTTAACCTGCCCGTGGTGTAGTAAGTTCCAAGTCAAAAATCCTTAAAAGCTACTTATTATAGGGATACTCATTAACCAATTAAACCCGCGACTTTCAAGTAGAAACGAATTTAGTTTTCGTTTTTTTAATTGAATATTTAAAGTGTCTTTAAGATGCACTCCTCTAAAATTAAGAATACTGTCTTGGAGTGTATATTTTAAATTATAAACATTTGTAATATCTCTCCAACTAGAAAGCCTGACGGTTTTTTCAATCGTATCTAATTCTATTTTAAGATAGCTATTTTTATCATTCGCTTTTGTAATTGAAGTACTGTATTTATCCACAACAAATCGTTTCCAATAGATACTATCATAAATTGTAGGGGTAATTGTGCCCTTATTAATGGCAAACATCGTCACGTCATAAATTCCATAGAGCCCTGGATTTGGAGCTAATTTACCGCATTCTTTTTGCCCATTATAACTGCTTTTGATAGGAACATAAACCAAATAAAAGACAATCACCGCCTTCACTATAATATGTACGATATTCCATTTTATAAATGAAAATATACATCTTACAGCATACTCATCTCTAGACTCAGGGTACAGGTCTGATGAAATGAAGAGGAAAGAAGAGCCCAACTTGTTAGCAATAGATGACATAGTAAACATTACCAGAAAGCACAATGCGTCCCCCTTGTCAAGTTCTAATTAATTGGCATAGACAAAGAGGCACAGCTGTTATTCCTAAATCAACCCAAGAAGAGCATATAAAAGAGCACTTTTTAGCGGTATAGTTGGTTTTAGATATGGAAGATATGAAAACCATTAAATCTCTAGACAAAGGGTATCGCTATTTTACTGGAGCCTTTTTTGAAGAACCACCTAAAGGATATAATGATATTTATGACGAGAAATCGTAAATTAAATTCTTTGTAAATTAAAAAGCTCCTTTCAATTAATGGAAAGGAGCTTTTTAATTTACAGGAATTGTACTATTTACTTCGCGATATTAACTGCTCTGGTTTCCCGTATGACCGTAACTTTTACTTGCCCTGGATAGGTCATGTCTGTTTGGATTTTCTGAGAGATTTCAAAAGAGAGTTGCGCTGCTTTTTCATCGCTCACCTTTTCACTTTCTACCATTACTCGCAATTCACGTCCTGCTTGGATTGCGTAGGCTTTGTTAACACCACCAAATCCAAAGGCGATCTCTTCGAGATCTTTTAAACGCTGGATATAACTATCCAATACTTGACGCCTTGCTCCAGGTCTTGCTCCACTTATAGCATCACAAACTTGTACAATTGGAGATAATAAACTCGTCATTTCTATCTCGTCGTGGTGAGCACCAATAGCATTACAAACCTCTGGCTTTTCTCCAAACTTCTCTGCCCATTGCATCCCTAGGATTGCGTGAGGTATTTCTGTTTCTGTTTCTGGCACTTTTCCTATATCGTGTAATAATCCCGCGCGCTTTGCAAGTTTCGGGTTTAATCCCAATTCACTAGCCATAACGCCACAAAGTTTAGCTACTTCTCTAGAGTGCTGTAGTAAGTTTTGTCCATAAGAAGATCTGTATTTCATTCTTCCTACTGCCTTTATAAGTTCTGGTTGTAAGCCGTGGATTCCTAAATCAATTACGGTTCTTTTACCAACTTCTATAATCTCCTCTTCTATCTGTTTTGTAGTTTTCTTCACTATTTCTTCAATACGTGCAGGGTGAATACGGCCATCTGTAACCAATTTATGAAGCGATAGTCTAGCTACTTCCCTACGCACACTGTCAAAACAAGAAAGAATAATTGCCTCTGGAGTATCGTCCACAATAATCTCGACACCAGTAGCTGCCTCAATTGCTCTAATATTTCTTCCCTCCCGACCAATAATTCTACCTTTTACATCATCACTCTCTAAATTAAAAACAGATATGCAATTTTCTACTGCTTCCTCTGTACCAATTCTTTGTATCGTGGTAATGATTATTTTCTTAGCCTCTTGCTGCGCAGTCATTTTTGCCTCTTCTATCGAGTTTTGAACAAATGCCATTGCTCCGGTCTTTGCTTCTTCTTTCAAAGTCTCCATCAATTGTGCCTTGGCATCTTCTGCAGATAAACTAGAAATCACTTCTAATTGTTCTATCTGGCTTCGATGCATTTTCTCTACTTCACTTTGTTTCTTATCAATAAACACCAAACGTTCATCATAGTTTTTCTTTTTATTGTCTATTTCAGCGTTTAATTTTTTGTTGCGGGCTAATTCACTAGACACTTGAGATTCTTTGTCACGAGTTCGTTTTTCAGCATCATTCATTTTCTTCTCACGACTGTTTATTACTTTTTCGTGTTCCGATTTAAGTTCAATAAACTTTTCCTTTGCTTGGAGCATTTTATCTTTTTTCAATGTTTCTCCGTTTGATGTTGCTTCTTTTATGATGCGATCGGCTTCTTTCTTTGCTCCAACTATTGCTGCAGTAGCACTACTCTTCTCGAGCGCTTTTGCAATGAAGAATCCCACTGCCAGAGCAACGACACCTACTATTATTGTAATAACCATATTATCCATAATTTGTTTTTATATTGATTTGAGTTGTTTAATTTTTGCTTAATTTAAGGCATAAAAAAACCTACACTAATATTTGATTTGTGTAAACTCCAGTAAGAAAAAGTTTAGGGCTAGCAAGCTGATCAAGAATCCGCCCAAGACCGAACGAGTTCAGAATAGCGGCGCACTTTTACAACTAAGATTCACCCTTCTCAAAAGAATTCATGTTGAGTTTACCAAAATGTATATTAATGTAGGCAGTACCTATTTTTTAATTAAAAGAACGTTATGATAACTGTTGCGTCAATAACTCATTCAAAGCTTTAATCTTTTGCTCTGCTTGGATTATATCAGTGTTGGTATCAATATTTTTTTGCTCTACTTGTGCTGCAAATTGTAGGGCTGTCATAGCAAGTACATCTTGCTTATCCCTTACAGCATAGCTTTTTTCAAACTTTTTAATCATTGCCTCTATCTTCTTCGTAGCCAATCTTAATCCTTCCTCTTGAGCAGGATTAATGGTTAGAGGATAGACTCTATCTGCAATAGACAACTTTATTTTTAATTGGTTTGACATATTTTTTATTTATTCAGAAAGTTGCGTAATGCATTGATCTATTTCCCGAACAAGAGCATTTATTTTGAGTTTTGTATCTCGCTTGTATTGGTCGCTGCCAAGCATTGAATTTGCCAACTTTAGTGAGTTGCAGGTAGAACGCCATTCTTCAATTTCCCCTTTGTATCGTTCCTGCTGTTCCCTTAAGACGCCAATTTCTTCGGTAAGAACTGCACCTTGTTGCTTCAGTTTTGTGTGCCTATGCAACAGTTTGCTTATCTTATTCTCTAGAGAATTGACATGTTCTACAAGGTGACTCATTAAATTTTTATTTCAATACTTTAGTCACAAAGTTAAACTTCGGCTAGTAATAAACAAATTGTTTTACGTTAATTTTTGTAATTTGGAGTACTATCCGCATATTTGTTGTCTAACAGACATTTTAATTTAAGCAAGACGTGTTAGTTATGAACAGATTATTTTTAATTTTTATTTTCGTCTTTGGAACTGGTTTTGGTCAAGAATATCCGCAAGACTATTTTGATAATCCCTTAAAAATACCATTAATCCTCTCGGGTAGTTTTGGTGAATTAAGGGGCAATCATTTTCATAGCGGCCTAGATATCAAAACACAACAACGTATAGGAATTCCCGTTTATGCGCCTGCTGATGGATTTATTAGCAGAATAAAAGTAGCTCATTATGGCTACGGAAAAGCCCTCTATATAAAACACCCCAATGGCTACTCCACTGTATATGCTCATTTAAAGGAATATGGAGGTGACATTCAAAAATACGTTAAAAACAACCAATACAAAAAAGAGACTTTTGAAGTCGAATTATTTCCAGATACTGCATTATTACAAGTAAAAAAAGGGGATTTAATAGCCTACACTGGAAATACTGGAAGTAGTGGGGGTCCTCACTTGCATTACGAAATAAGAGATGTATCATCACGACCAATGAATCCTTTGTTATTTGGCGTTGATATTCCAGATACTCGAAAGCCCATTGTAAACTCAGTATTTGCTTACCCGATAAATGAAGAAGCTTTTGTAAATGATTCTTTTCGCCCAATAAAGTTGAGATTAATCAAACAAAAAGATGGCTCTTATATCACAGATACTGTTTTAGCAAGCGGTAACATTGGTTTTGGTATTTCTACTAATGATCAACAAGATGGCGCCAGTAATAAAAATGGCGTCTATCAAATAAAAACGAGTTTTAACGGTGAAGAACTCATTAATATTGACTTCAATAAATTTTCATTTAGTGAAACTAGGTATTTAAATAGGTATATAGATTATAAATATTACAAGGATAATAGAAACCGTGTTCAAAAGCTCTTTCGTGAAAACAACAATCCATTGAGTATCATTACCTATGCAAACCGTAACGGAATCATAAGCGTACAAGATGGTTTTAAATCTTCATTTGTAATTACTTTAAACGATTTTAAAGGAAATACCGTTACTGTAACTGTCCCTGTGGAAGCTAAAGGAATTGAAAATAGATTTATAAAGGAACACGATGAAACGATGGAATTTGTTTCTTCAGAAACAGCATCTACTATAAATACTGGGAATTTCACCATCTACGTTCCTAAGGGAGCTTTATATGAAAATGAATACTTGAATATTAAAACGAAAGGAGACACACTCATACTGCACGAAGATGTAGTGCCTATTCATAAAAACATTTCGGTGAGTATGGATATTTCAAAATACTCTGATTTAGACAGGAGCAAGGTCTTCTTGGGAAGATTAAACTACAAAGGCGAACCGTATTATAACCGAAGTCGTTTAAAAGGAAATGTGCTTTCTATAGGAACAAGAACCTTTGGCACCTATATATTAGCAATGGATAGCATTGCTCCAAAAATAAAAGCGGTAAACTTTTCTGAAGGAAAATGGATTAGTAAAAATAAAACACTCAAAGTAAAGATAACAGATGACTTAAGTGGTATTAGTAAATACCGAGCCACAATTAACGGAAAATTTATTTTGATGGAATATAATTACAAAAAGAACGTTTTAACCTATGATTTTGATGATGCTATTATATCAGAATCTGAAAATAATTTGAAAATAATCGTAACCGATAATGTAGGAAATAACACTACATTTGAAGCTCAATTTTTCAGAAAATAATTATAACAATCCCTTTTGAAAACAAAATTTACACCCCTACTATTTTTAGCTTTATTATTATCAACTTTTGCTGTAGCTCAAAAAGCCATCGTCCGTGGTATCATAACCGATGAAAACAGCTTTCCTATTCCTGGAGTAAATGTGACCAACGGTAACGAAGGAACCATGACCAATTTGGAAGGTTATTATCAAATAAAAATAGCGCCTAATGAGGAAGTAACCCTTAAATTCTCCCATATTAGTTCTAAAAATGTAACGGCTACTTTTAATCTTGAGCCGTATCAGGATTATAAATTTAGCCCAATTATGAAACCCAATATTGAGCAAATTACTACCGTTGTAATTTCTGGAAAGGAAAATAAAAGGGTAGAAGGTATTACAACCTTAAGTCCTGAAACTATAAAAAATATACCCACAGCAAATAGTGGGGTTGAAAGCTTACTTGCCTCATTACCGGGAGTTAATAACAATAATGAACTAAGTACTTCTTACGCGGTTCGCGGAGGAAACTATGATGAAAACTTAGTATATGTAAATGAAGTAGAAGTATACCGGCCATTCTTAGTACGCAGTGGACAACAAGAAGGCTTGAGTTTTGTAAACAGCGATATGACTTCCAACGTAGATTTTTCTGCAGGTGGATTTCAAGCTAAATATGGTGATAAATTATCATCTGTTTTGGACATTACATATCGCCGCCCAACTGAATTTGGCGCCTCTGTTGATGCAAGTTTCTTGGGTGCAAGTGTTGCAGCAGAAGGTGTTTCCAAAGATGAAAAATTCACAGGAATTGTAGGATTAAGGTATCGTGACAATAGTTTGTTTGTAAATGCGAGAGAAGTAGAAACTAATTTCCGCCCTACTTTTGCAGATGCGCAAACCTATTTAAGCTATCAATTCTCGAATAGATTTGAACTTGGATTTTTAGGAAATCTTGCCGTTAATAGATACAGTTTTCAACCCCTAACTCGCCAAACAAATTTTGGCACACTCGCAGATCCAGTGGCTCTTTTAGTTTTTTATGAAGGCCAAGAAGAAACTAGATACGACACCTATTTTGGAGCCCTAAAAGGAACCTATCTGGTCTCAGACAATTTTACAACTAAATTTATTGCCTCTATTTACCAAGCACAAGAGCAAGAATATTTTGATATTTTAGCACGATACCGCCTAGGGGAGGTTGATACAAGTTTAGGCAGTGAAACTATTGGAGATGTTACTTTTAGTGAAGGAATAGGTTCTCAACTAACCCACGCACGTAACGATTTAGACGCCTTAATTGTTAACTTAGAACACAAGGGAAACGCCAGTATTGCTGAAAATGAAATCGAATACGGTATAAAATATACCCACGAAGACATTCGTGACCGCTTACAGGAATATGAAATTATTGATTCGGCGGGGTTTTCTATTCGACCACCAATCATTGATTTTGGAAACAACCAACCGTATTCACCATTTGATGCGCCTTTAGAACCTTTTACAAATATACGCGCTCAAAACGATGTTCAAATAGATAGAATTAGTGGATATGCGCAATGGAGTCGTAGAACAAATATAGGAACCAACGAGCTATGGTTAAATGCAGGTGTTCGTGCACATAGCTGGACCGTAAGTGGTCAAGGAATAACAAGCAACACGCAAACTGTTTTTAGTCCACGAGCACAAGCCACAATTAAGCCAGAATGGGAAATGGACATGCTTTTTAGGTTGTCTGGGGGAGTATATCATCAACCTCCATTCTATCGCGAGTTGCGGGACTCTTCGGGAACAGTAAGACCAGAAGTAAAAGCACAAAAATCAATACACATTGTTTTGGGGAATGACTACAGTTTTGATTTATGGGATCGTCCATTCACCTTAATTACCGAAGCATACTATAAAAGACTTACCGATGTAAACCCGTATACCTTAGAAAACGTTAGAATACGCTACCGTGCGCGAAATAATGCAATAGCATATGCCTATGGTTTGGATCTGCGATTGGCTGGAGAGTTTGTTCCAGGAACTGAAAGTTGGATAAGCTTAGGGTATCTTAAAACCGAAGAAAATATTGATGATCGAGGATATATTTTTAGACCCACAGACCAACGATTAAAAGTTGCTATTTTACTTCAAGATTATGTAAAGATCATACCAAACTTAAAAGGATATTTAAACCTTCAATATAATACAGGACTACCAGGAGGCTCTCCTAGTTATGCAGATCCATATGATTATCAACAAAGGCTACGAGATTATAGAAGGGCTGATTTAGGAGTGCAATATGTACTCGTGGATAAAGATAACCTCCGCGAAAAAGGACTTCTCACGCCGTTTAAAGAACTCACTATTGGTGCAGAAATTTTTAATATTTTTGATGCACAAAACTCTATTACAAATACTTTTGTTAGAGATGTGTATACAAAGACGCAATATGCGATTCCTAATTTTTTAACACCAAGGGTTTTTAATGTTAGATTGACTGCTAAGTTTTAGTGAAAATATATTTAATAATTTGTTGGTTTTTTCTGTGCTAAATATCTCTTGGGAAATTTTACAAGCTTTTCTATAAAAAAATAGTCCTAAATGATGCGCTAAATTACCTCCCGTGCGCTTTAAAACTTATAAATTGACTAACCCAATAGGTATTGAATCTGTCTGGCATGCTATTTCAAATTGATATAGACTAATTGACACGGCTTACATCTATGATAATGCGTTAGCAATAAGCAAAGATATTAAAGAGCGTGGAATATCACGAGATAATTTATTTATGAACACTACATTATGGCGCGAAAATTTATGACATCAATCAACAAATACGGAACTAATAAAATCCCTTAAAAAACTTAATTTAGAATACATTAATCTATACTTAATACCTTGGCCTGATAATGAAAAAAGAATTAGCAAAAAACAAATGCAGATACTTGGAAAGAAATGGAAGAATTACACTTCGAAGGTAAAATTAGATCCATAGGTGTGAGTAATTTTTGACCAGAGCATCTTGAAGTCTTATTCGAAACTGCTAAGGTAATTCCTTCCATAAACCAGATCCTATTTCATCCTCGTTATAGGCAACCCTAAGTAACAAATTTTTGCAATGAACATCATATTACTGTAGAACCTTGGTCTCTCCTTGCGAGCGGAAAAGTCTTTTTAAATAACGTTTTAAAAAGAATAGCACGAAATCAAAATAAATCAATAATACAAATTTGTTCATGTTGGATTATTCAATATGATGTGATCGCTATCCCAGAATAGAAAGAATAAAAGAAAATATCGAGGTTTTTGATTTTAAATTGTCTGAAGCAGAAATCTAGGACAAATAAATAAAATTCCCCAATTAGGATTTAGCGGAGAATTGCCAAATGAATGGCCCGATAGAATTTAATATGTTGTAATTATCAAGAGCAAAAAATTACCCCAAACAAAACTCTTTCAACACTTTAATAACATAATCTATTTCATCGGTAGTATTAAAACTAGAGAATGAAAAACGTATGGATGGTTTTGACATATCTTCTTCGCTTAAGATTTCAGTAAGTACGTGAGAACCTTTGCCGCTTCCGCTCTGGCAGGCACTTCCTTTTGAACACGCAATTCCTTTTAAGTCCAGTTGAAACAATAACATCATTCCTTTTTCTGGTGAAACAGGTAAGCAAACATTTAATAAGGTATAGGTGCTTTTCTCATCATCCTCACAACCTCCATTAAACTTTACGCCTTGGATGTTCTCTATAAGAGATTTTTTGAAATATGTTTTTAAGCTTGTAATGTATGCTTTTTCCTCTTCGAGGTTTTGGTACGAAATTTTTAACGCTTCTACCATCCCAGCAATTGCATATACTGCCTCTGTCCCTGCGCGAAGACCGCGTTCTTGATCCCCACCAAAAATCAAAGGTTTTAATCCTGTATTTTTCCTAATAAAAGCGAAGCCAGCTCCTTTAGGCCCGTGAAATTTGTGCGCTGCAACTGCCGCAAAATCCAAAGGTATTTTACTAAAATCTAATTCAAAATGCCCTACAGATTGTACCGTGTCACTGTGAAAGTAGGCGTTGTATTTTTTGCAAAGATGTGCTGTTCTTTCAATGTCTAATACATTACCAATCTCATTGTTAATGTGCATTAAGGTTACTAATGTTTTGTGAGTATCATCTTTAAGTAATTCCTCAAAATGCCCATAGTCTAAATGACCACAGCTATCTAAATTCACATATTCTACTATGATGTTATGTGTTTCTTTAAGTTGGTTAATACAATAAAGTACCGCGTGGTGTTCAATTTTTGAGGAAATTATTCGGGTTACCTGACAATCACGAACGCAACTATTTATGATTAAATTATCTGCTTCGGTACCTCCGGAGGTAAAAACAATTTCAGCCGCTGTAACATTTAATATAGCAGCAACTTCTTTACGAGCTATTTCAATTAACGATTTAGCAGATCTCCCGTATGCGTGCGTTGATGATGGATTTCCATATTCGGTTTCTAAAACCTCAGTAATACATTTGATAACTTCCGGGCGCAATTGCGTAGTGGCTGCGCTATCAAAATAAACGTTCTTCAAGGTATTGCGTTTTGTTATTATTAATTAGTTTATCAAACAAAAATACAGATAAAATTTTGAGGAATGATATACCTTTCTTAAAGAATTACGTTACTTTGTAAATAGTTTATTAGCTATTATAATTATGACAAAATTTACTTGCTTAATTGCACTCTCATTTCTAATTTTTAGCTGCAACGATGGTGATATCATCTTATCAAACTTTGATTTTGAAGACGCTCCCTTAGAAAATTGTGGTGAAGCTGGATCTTACGTATTCTACAAGATAAATCCAGATGTAAATGAAAGTATTTCGGTTCTTTTAAATACCACTGGCGAGCTTTTTATTACTACAGGCGTACAAGAGTTTCCTTTAAGTGAAGATGGAAATACAGTACAATATCGTGCCTTTAGTGACCTTATCTCAGGAAGTTATTTTTGTAGCCCTATCCCTCCATCTTCTCCTACGGTAGTAACAGAATATATAGGGACTTCTGGTAATGTTTTATTAGATTCTGAGACAACATTAGATGATAATGATGGCTTAGAGACCGTTGATAGTACAAATCCAGAATTAGAAGGAACGGGTGATTTTGATTTAGACGGTATCCCAAATTTTCATGACTTCGATGATGATGGTGATAATGTATCTACCCTAATTGAACTAGGCCCTGATCCTGAAAATCCAACAGATACAGACGGAGATGGAATGCCTAACTATTTAGACCCAGATGATGATAATGATGGCATCCTTACCCGAAATGAAGATAGAAACGAAGATTTAAACCCCGCTAATGATGCTGAGAATAATAATGATATTCCCGATTATCTAAATCCTGATGTCGCGGTACAAATTATTGTTGAAGAGTATAAACCACACAACTATAGTCGAATGAGTATTGGCAAGGTTAGAATCGATAATCTCGTTTTAATAAATGGCGATGAAGAAATTACTATTGAAACGCTCAACTTAGGGACTGATAACAATATTAGAAACGATATGGTAACAGCAACACCCGTATTTAATTAAGAATTAGTTTTAGCGTTCTGAAAAATATGAACCTGCGTTGCGCCTCTTCCATATTTTTTAAAGTCTGCATCCTCATAGGATATAGCATCATATCTTCTAAATAGATATTCTAATTCTGCTCTCAATACTCCAGCACCTATACCGTGAATAAATACCACTCTTTGTATTCTTTTTTGAATCGCAAACTCAAGTTTTCTTTGTGCGATTTCAATTTGCAACTCAAGCTTATCATGAGCGGTTAGCCCCTTCTCATTGGCAACTAATTGATGGATATGAAGGTCAACTTCCATCAAAGGTTGGTTGCGTTCTTTTGGTTTTACACGTTTTATTTTTTTTGGTTTTTTATATTCTTTTTCAGCTAGGATTTGCTCAAAATTAATAGACTCAAAATCCAATTGATTATTCGAATTTGGAATTAAAACTACTTCATTTTTACTATATTCTATTTCAAAACCTTCTAAGGTTTTAATTGTAACAATTTTATGTTTTATCGCAATGATTTTTCCTTCGACGGAATCATCAATAATCATAACTGTATCGCCTATTTTCAAAATAATATTGTTTTTTGGGTAAATTTCTGAAAATATGAGCGTATACGCTTGCATTTCATCGAAAAGTTGGTGTAAACTATCCGATTTTTGTCAAAAATTAATTAAATTTATAGCCTAACTAAATATTTGATTCCCAAATCTGAATATTTGTCAACTTTTAATTATGAAAAACCTACTATTTTTAGCAGCAATTTTTATTGCTTCTACATCAATTGTTAGCGCTCAGCTTTTTGTGAGACCTAATCCTACTACTTTAGAAGACAGCTATATTTATGCTAAAGATGTTCAAATTTATGTTGATGGCGAAATTAACCTCGAAGAAAATGCAACCGCAAATCCTGTAACAGACACACTACAAGCGAGTATTTATTTAAGAGATGATGCGCAATTATTTCAAGGAGATCCTGTTGTACCTGCACCTAATGCAGGAACTGGTTCTATCTCTGTATTAAGGAGTACCAACTCAGATGCGTATGATTATAACTATTGGGCATCTCCTGTTAGTCAATCTACTGGTACCGGAAATCAAAATTTTGGTATTGCAAGACTACACGACCCCTTAGGCGTTACTGAATCAAATCCTGCATCATTAACCACAAACTTAAACGGAGCTTCTTCTCCCTTACAAATTTCTAGACGCTGGTTGTACGGCTACAATGCAGGAACTGGATCTGGTGGCTCGTATTATTTTTTAGAATCAAACAATATGATTCCAGCTGGTGAAGGTTTTCTAATGAAAGGTGTAGACGTTACAGCAACACCTGACCAAATTTACGATTTTAGAGGAAGGCCTAACAGCGGTGACATTACCATAGACGTGCCTCCATCAACTTTTCAAACCAATGCCCTTCTTTCTACTTTAATGAATGGCGAAGCTGCAACAGGCAATCCATATCCATCTACTTTAGACTTGAATGCATTCTTATATGATGCTGCAAATATTGGACTTTTTAAAGAAATTAAATTTTATGATGAAGATAGGTCTATTAACTCTCATTTTTATGTAGATAATAAAGCTGGGTACAGTACTTGGACCCCTGGTCCTGAAGATTTAGGTGGCACACAATCTGGAAATCAGGTAACTGCTACGTTTTTAAATTTTGATAATGATGGGAATCCTGTAAGCTCCACTGGAATGCAAGGGACTACTGTTCCAAGAAGAATGTCTCCTATTGCCCAAGGATTTATTATTCAAGGAGATCCTAGCCCTGGAATGAAGACCGCTACGTTTAGAAATTCGCACAGACGGTTCATTAAAGAATCTTCAGGTAACTCGACTTTTAAAAATCAAGAAAATAAGGTGTCTCCAATAAGTTCAAAATCATCAAGTTCAGATACTCCAAGCGGTGACGTCATTGAGGATGAAACTATCCAACCACAAATTAGAATAAACACCTATTTTGGAACATCGCATATGCGTCAAACACTTTTAATTTTTGACGATAATGCGACCGATGATTATGATTCAGGATTGGACGGTTTTAGTCCAATGGATGCTACTTCTGAAATGTTCTTCCCTGTATTTACACCTTGGGATAGTGAAAATACATATCCTCTTGTTATATCATCATTACCGGTTAGAGACAGATTAAAAAGAATACCTTTTACATTGCAATTAGCTTCTAGTATGAATGTAGTAATTACGGGAGAGGAAAATCTTAATCGTCCTATGCGGGAAGTTTTAGTATATGATTCTTTTAAAAATACATATCAAAAAATTACCGAGAATCGATCTGCTTCTTTGTTTTTAAAAGCTGGACTTTATGAAAACAGATTTTTTATTGTTTTCACAGTACCTCATAAAAAAGGTAATGAAACTGATCAAATTACACAAAAAGCAAAAGATGCTGTAACTTTTTTCCAAAACAATCTTCAAACACAACTTGAAGTCTCGAACCCTGAACGATTTGAACTTAAGAAAGCAAGTATCTTCGATATGCGTGGACGTTTAGTTTTAAATCAAGAAAATCTAGGAGGCGCAACAAAACTTACATTTCCTACAGGGACGTTTAGCGATGGAATTTATTTAGTGATTTTAACGACAAGCGATAACGCAATTATAGATTACAAAATTTCTGTACGAAACAGATAATTCCCAACAAATAAGGTATGGAAGATTTTATGTTGCCGTGCCTTAACAAAAAAATATTCGGTTTAGAGTGTTTTGGCTGTGGCTTACAAAGAGCCGCAGCCTTAATTTTTAGAGGTGAATTTGTTGCAGCCTTTAAAATGTATCCTGCCATTTATACCCTTCTCCTATTTGGTGGTTTTATTTTATTTACAATGTTCGTAGAAATAAAATACTCTTATACGATAAAAATAGCATTGGCAATAGTAAACGGTCTAATCATAGTAAGTAGTTATTTTTATAAAATGAGTTTCATGTTTTAAGAATAAAAAGAACAAGACTATTTTTAAGCTATAGACCAATCTTTAAAGAACATATTATGGAAAAACAAACACTTCCCAATTCACAGGCTGTATTAATCTTAGGGATACTATCAATTCCGCTTTGCTGTTGTTATGGTATCTTTTCACTAGCACTTGGAATTATTGCTTTAGTTTTAGCAAAAAAAGCTACAGCACTTTATAATGAAAATCCAGAATTATACAAAGGGTTCAACAATGTAAAAACTGGTAAAATTCTTGCTATTATTGGTGTCGCCTTAGGAGCTATCTATATTGTTTTAAACATAGCACTCATTGCTGTCTATGGAATAGATGGATTACAAGAAATGCAACAAGAAATGCTCGAACAATACGGTAGATAATAAATTTTCATAAAAAATAGCGACTCTTAAGTCGCTATTTTTTTTATGAAAATTTACAAATAGTTAAACCTCAAATTCTTTTAACGTAGTTGTGATAATTGAGACACAATCAAGTAATTGCTCTTTAGTCATTACCAATGGTGGAGCAAACCTTATAATATTACCGTGCGTTGGCTTTGCTAATAAACCGTTATCTCTTAGTTTCATACATATATTCCAAGCAGTATCGCTTTCCTCATCATCATTTATCAAAATTGCATTTAGCAGGCCTTTACCGCGTACCCCTTTACAAATAGTACTTTTTGCTATGTATTTATTCAATTCAGCTCTAAAAATCGCTCCGAGTTTAAATGCATTTTCAGCAAGTCTCTCATCAATAACCACATCTAGTGCTGCCATCGCTACCGCTGCCGCAATTGGATTACCGCCAAAAGTAGATCCGTGTGATCCAGGAGTAATTACCTTCATAATCGCATCGTTTGCCAACACAGCCGATACCGGGTAGGCACCACCACTTATTGCTTTACCTAAAATCAAGATATCTGGTTTTACATCTGGTGTTCCACTACAATCTTTATTAGGGCAGCTACAATTTCCACAAGTTGCTAGTAATCTTCCGGTTCTGGCAATTCCTGTTTGTACCTCGTCAGCAATAAAAAGGACATTGTGCTTTTTACATAAGGCCTTGGCTTCTCTCAGATAATTTTCACTTGGCACAAATACGCCTGCTTCTCCTTGAATGGGTTCCACAAGAAATCCAGCAACGTTTTTATTGGATGACAAAACTTCTTTTAAAGCGTTTAGATTATCATACTCAACTTTTATAAAACCATTGGTATAAGGGCCAAAATTAGAACGTGCGACAGGATCGTTTGAAAATGAAATGATCGTGGTGGTACGCCCGTGAAAGTTATTATTACAAACTACGATTTCTGCTTTGTTCTCTTCTATTCCTTTAACTTCGTATGCCCATCGTCTGCATATCTTAAGGGCAGTTTCAACCGCCTCAGCACCAGTGTTCATTGGAAGCACCTTATCAAACTTAAAATAATCAGCAACATACTTTTCAAACTTTCCTAAAATATCATTATGAAAAGCTCTTGAGGTAAGTGTAAGTGTTTTGGCTTGTTTTGTCATTGCTCCTACAATGGTTGGATGACAATGTCCTTGATTAACGGCAGAATAAGCGGAAAGAAAATCATAATATTTCTTACCATCTACATCCCAAACATACACTCCTTCTCCCCTATTTAAAACCACGGGAAGTGGGTGATAATTGTGTGCTCCATACTTGTTTTCGAGGTCTATCGCTTCTTGCGACAAGGATTGTTGTGTCATTAACATAACATAAAATTTTAAAAAATTAAAACTAAAAATTCCTTCTGTACCTTTTTTCTTTCGAAAGACTCGAAAATTCAGCGGAGGAGAGAAATCATCCTTCCTGCGAAATTACTAAATATTAACCAAATAATTTTAATGATCTAGCCCAATTATACTATACTAAATATGCTATTTTTGTGCAATGAGTAGAAAAAAGACAACGCGCGTAATATTAGAAGATCTTGAAGTTTTTGACGCTGGAGCAAAAGGAAAGGCTGTTGCTAAAGCAGCCGATGGTCGTGTTGTATTTATTGACAATGCGGTTCCTGGAGATGTTGTAACAGTGCAAACAACAAAAAAGCGAAAAGCGTATTATGAAGGCACAGCGATTTCTGTTTCAAAAGAATCTTCAAAACGTGTTACTCCCACTTGTGAACACTTCGGTACCTGTGGCGGTTGCAAATGGCAAAACATGGGATATGAGCATCAGCTATATTTCAAACAGAATGAAATTACCAATAATTTAAAAAGACTTGGCAAAATTGAACTTCCAGAAACCTCTCCAATAGTAGGCTCTAAAAAGGAGTATTTTTATAGAAATAAAATGGAATTTTCCTTTAGCGATAATAAATGGCTCACACTAGATCAAATAAAGAGCGATCAAATTATTGAAAATAAAAATGCCCTAGGTTTTCATATTCCCGGAATGTGGGATAAAATACTGGATTTAACAAAATGTCACTTACAGGAAGATCCCAGTAATGAGATAAGAGATTTTGTGAAGTCTGAAGGACAAAAACTAGAAATACCTTTTTTTAATAACAGAAATAAAACAGGTGTTTTAAGAACCTTAATGATACGTACATCTTCCACGGGCCAAGTGATGGTCTTGATACAGTTTTTTAAAGAGACTGAAACTAAAAGAATACAACTACTAACCGCTATTACAGAGAGATTCCCTAAATTAACCTCTCTTTTGTACGTTATTAATGGAAAAGGGAATGACACCCTATATGACCAAGAAGTAGTGTGCTTCCATGGACAGCCACATATTTTTGAAGAAATGGAGGGACTTTCATTCAAAATTAACGCAAAGTCTTTTTATCAAACAAATAGCTCTCAAGCCTACGAACTTTATAAGATAACGAGAGATTTCGCAGGCTTAACTGGAAAAGAAATTGTTTATGACCTTTATACTGGAACAGGTACCATCGCACAATTTATAGCGGGTAATGCAAAGAAAGTGATAGGAGTTGAAGCAGTTCCTGATGCAATTATTGCAGCCAAGGAGAATGCTAAAAACAATAAGATAACAAATGCTCATTTTGTAGTAGGCGATATGAAAGAGGTTTTTAATAAAAAATTTATTTCAACCCACGGAATGGCTGATGTTGTAATTACAGACCCACCAAGAATAGGAATGCACGCAGATGTTGTCTCACAATTACTTGAGCTATCAGCAAAAAAGATTGTCTATGTTAGTTGCAACAGTGCAACACAAGCTAGAGATCTTGCGTTATTAGATTCAAAATATAAAGTAACAAGAGTTCAACCAGTGGATATGTTTCCGCAAACACATCACGTGGAAAATGTTGTGCTACTCGAACATAGATAATTTTATTAATATAAAAATTAAGGGCTGCTTAAGAATGTTTAAAAACAATTCATTATATCTAGTTGTGTTAGTTTCAATCACCTCTGTCATCCTATTTTTTATTTCGGGCTGCACAAAAGATGATATATGCCCTGAAGGAAGCCCAACAACTCCTAAAACAATCATTTTATTTAGAGATAAAGCGAACATCACAGCGGTAAAAGCAGTACCGAACTTAAGAATTTCCTTGACCAATATTGAGCCGACAGAACTTTTATTTAGTGCCAGTGGGGATACCCTAGTCGCTATACCACTGTCCCCAGATTTAAGCGAAATCCAATTGGCAATGACGACTAACTTTAGCAATGCTCCCAATACAGATTATATGACAATTACCTATTCAAAAAGACAGGATGTATATATAAATCGTGCTTGTTCCTTTACAACTACCTTTGATTTATTAGATGCCTCTAGACCCGATGAAGGCTCTGCAAACTGGATATCAAACATAGTAATAACAAACTCAGCCGTTGTAAATGAAGACGTTACACATATTACTATTTTTCATTAGTAGTTGCTTTATATCACAACTATCATACAGTCAGGATGAAAGTCCGCAAGATACTATTGTGGTAAAAAACCAATACGGTCTGAGAGCTGGGTTAGATTTAGCAAAACCACTTCGTTCACTTTTAGAGGATGGATACACAGGATTTGAAATTGTTGCAGACTTTAGACTCACAAAGAAACTATATATTGCTGGTGAAATTGGAAATGAAGAGAAAGATTATTTAGAGGCAAACCTAAACGCACGAACCAAGGGTAGTTACTTAAAAATTGGAGGAGATGTCAATGTATATAAAAACTGGCTTGGCGTAAATAATGCAGTTATTATTGGACTTAGGTATGGTGTAGCATCTTTTTCGCAAGAACTCCTAGCCTACAATATTTACAATACAAACCAAACCTTCCCTCCTAGTTTTGTTGTTGATCCTCAGGAATTCAATGGCCTTACAGCGCATTGGGCAGAAGTGATGGTAGGAATCAAAGCTGAATTATTCAACAACCTTTACCTCTCATTAAACCTGCAACTAAAACATTTAGTAGCAGAAGATAGGCCAGAAAATTTTGACAATCTCTTTATCCCAGGATTTAATACCACAAACGATTTTAGTGAATTTGGCGTAGGATATGGGTATTCAATTTCGTATTTAATCCCGCTCTTTAGCAAATAATTATTGCTTACTGGCTTTTTTACTGCCTGCATATATTTCATATTTTACAAATCTACTCTCTAATTTCCCATTAAAGAGTTTGACCTTTCTAGAAGGACGTAACCCCACATATTTTAAAGCCTCTAAATTTGAAGTAATCATCCAAGCTTGTGTATCTGCATAGTTGCGTTTCAACGTATTTCCTATGTTCCCATAAAATTGTTCAATATCATCTATGGCAATACGCTCATCATAAGGAGGATTAAACACAATAAACAGTGGCTTCTCTTCTAGTTTAGCAGACTCAAAAAAGTCTTGATGTTCTAGTGTTATAAATTCAGATAGATTGGCTGCAGCGATATTTTCTTGTGCTTTTTTTAAACTAATGCGGTCCCTATCAAATCCACGAATTTTAAAATGAAACTCTCTAATTTTCTTTAAAGCAGCATCTTCAATCGTTTCATATAGATCAACATCAAAATCTGGCCAAGTTTCAAAACCAAATTCATCTTTATTTAAATTTGCTGGGATATTACACGCTATCATAGCAGCTTCTGCTACTATAGTTCCACCACCACACATTGGATCAAGAAAATCACATTGCCCAGACCAACCGGTCTTTAAAATCATTCCCGCAGCAAGCACCTCGTTTATAGGGGCCAAGGTATTTGCGACTTTATACCCTCTTTTATGTAAAGATTGACCAGAACTATCTAAAGAAATGGTGCAAATATTGCGATCAATATGAACATTTATTCGCAAGGTGGGGTGATCTAGGTCCACATCTGGCCGCACACCTTCTTTATCACGAAACCTATCTACTATGGCATCCTTAGTTTTTAAAGCGATGTATTGAGAGTGTGTGAAGTATTTCGAAAAAACGGTCGCATCTACCGCTAAACTCCCCTTAGAATTCATATAATTTTCCCAAGGAATCGCATAGATTTTTTTATACAGATCTTCTTCTTTAAAAACATTGAACCCTGTTATGGGCTTCAAAATTTTTATTGCGGTTCTGCAGCATAGATTGGCTTTGTACATAAAACCAGTATCGCCTTCAAAAGAAACATTCCTCACTCCTATTTCTATTGCTGAAGCGCCTAAATTTCTAAGTTCTTCTGCTAAAAGGTCTTCCATTCCGAAGAGTGTCTTCGCGACCATTTTAAAATTTTCTGCCATATTATATGTTGTGAAGGTAGAAACCTCTCTAATTTAAAATACGCTGTTAAATATCGTACTCGGTACTTTACAAGGGCACAAAAATACAGTATTTTAGCACCTTAATTCGAAATATGCAAAAAGAAGATACTAGTTGGTTTGCCTCTTGGTTCAACAGTCCATATTACCATCTATTGTATAAGGACAGAGATTATACCGAAGGAGGCATATTTATGCAATCACTTACCGCATATTTAAAACTGAAGCAGAATGCTAAAATTCTAGATTTAGCCTGTGGTAAAGGCCGGCATTCTAAGTTTCTAGCCACGCTGGGCTATCGCGTTACTGGGGCAGACCTTTCGCCATTGAGTATTGCCGAAGCAAAAAAGTCTGAAACTAAAAACCTTAGTTTTGAAATACACGATATGTGCACGCCGTACCCTGATAAATTTGATGCCATATTTAATTTATTTACCAGTTTTGGTTATTTCGAAACTGAAAAAGACAACATTAACACCGTTATAGCGATTAAAGAAGCTTTGAAAGAAGATGGATTTGGTGTGATTGATTTTTTAAATACCAACTATGTAGTAAAAAACTTAGTTAAAACAGAAGACAAACACGTAGCAGGAATTAACTTTAAAATCCAAAGAGAAATTAAGGATGGTTACATTTATAAACACATCAATTTTACTGCTGAAAATCAAGAATATAGCTTCACCGAAAAAGTAAAAGCATTGACCTTACAAGATTTTAAAACCTACTTTGAAGAGGCAAAAGTGAACTTATATACTACCTTTGGAAATTACAAGCTGGAACCATTTGATAGTAAACAATCACCAAGACTTATATTGATATTTAAGAAATGACATACATAATACTAATACTAACGGTATTTGCAGGTTTGTTTGTTGCCTATGCTTTAAATGGTAAAGAATTTAAATATTTATCATTACTATTAGCTTTTAGCGGCGCGTTTTTATTGGCAATTACGCTATTCGAATTACTCCCCGAAGTATATACCATTCCTTCTAAAGAAATAGGAGTATATATAGTTCTTGGGATTCTCTTACAAATTTGTTTAGAATTTTTTAGTAAGGGCGCAGAACATGGACACGTTCATATTCATTCAGAAACCAAGCGATTTCCGTTACTCTTATTCCTAAGCCTATCTTTACATGCAGGTTTGGAAGGCTTTCCAATAGCAGATAATCATTCTATGTTTATAGGAGTCCTTATTCATAAGTTGCCTATTGCGATGATTTTATCTCTTTTCTTTATAAAAGCCGGCTATAAACGATCCACTACCATTATATTTTTAGTTTTATTCGCTCTTATGACCCCTATAGGTGCGTTTATTGCTAGCAATTCTTTAATAGCGCCAGACGTATTAACAAAAATTAATGCCTTGGTCATTGGTATTTTTCTTCACGTTTCTACCACGATATTATTTGAAAGTAGTAGGGATCATAAGTTTAATTTAGCGAAGCTCCTTACTATTATTTTAGGTTTTCTACTGGCGTATATACTATAATACGATACAAAACAGACGGTCCAAAATAGTTTTTTTAGGGATGGGTATCGCAACACAACGTCTTGTTTTGTTATGATCTTCTGCTACGTTAAATACACGCATCTAAAACGTTACTAGATAGCTTTAGTGTCTTAGGAGTAACGGTAGTTCTGAAGAAACCAAGGTGGGAACTTAAACAATCCCTTTGGAAATTACAAGCTTAAATCATTTGATATTAAACAATCTATAAGACTCATATTGATATTTAAAAAAAATACAAAAGACTATTTCTTTGTGTATTTGCGAAACCAGCCGTGGTACTTCTATTAGAAGCAAAAGGGGTAAAGCATCTCTCTTTGCTTATAGCTTTTAATAGTACTGTTTTACTAGCAACCACCATATTTTAAATGTTACCAGAAATAAATACAATCCCATCAAAAGAAATTAGTGTTTTTAGTGTTCTTAATATTCTCTTAATATAAGGTCGTAGGTTAAGAAAAGCTTGAACTAATTATAGTGTTTTTATAATTATACATCTTAAAAAAACCGCTTTGCAAGAGCAAGATGGTTAAATAAAATATTTAATTAAAATTATAATTACATCTTATTTATTTGATAAACGTTTCATATCATCAAGTTTTTTCTGCAATTTAAGTGGGGTAATATCTCCTTTATTAGAAGCTGCTCTTTCAACATTTGTAATGTCAGCTATTCCAGCAGCACAAGTAATATCTAAACTATAATCTCGAGATCCAGCACTAAATGCTTCGATAACTATTATATGCTTAGAGGTACCATCTGACGCAGTGCAACCTCTGCGGTCATTTTATAATAACGTGTCCCATAAATGGGATTCGCCAGATAATGAGGCAATTGGGAAGATATTTGAAAATTAGAGTTATTGATTAAAAGCAAGGTTGATTTATCAGCTTTGCTTTTTAGTTTTATAATAGTTGATTGATTTTAGAAACATACTTTACAGGTATTGTTATTTTCCAGTAATAGCGGCAAGAATTTCTTCAAAATTAACTTGATACATTTCTTTAGCTATCATCAAGCCTTTTAGCGTATCAACATTATTATTGTGTTTATAGTAATCTACCGATAGCTCTTGATATGCATTTAAAAGTCCGTTAAGTAGTTCGGGGCTTATCTCTTCAATATTTTCTAGCTGTGAGAGTTGTTGTGCTAGTTTTTTGTAATCAATTTTGTGCACGTGGCTTTTTAGTTTTAGCATCACGAAGAAACGCATTTAATAAGGCAAATAAATGGCTTTTGTCACCCTCTGTTAGCAGCTCAAAATCTTCAAGACGTTCTATTGTCCTTTTATCAAAAAAAGGTTTTAAAACTTCTCCTACCAATTAATCAAGGGATACATCAAAAACATCTGCGATATTCTTTGCAGTCTCTACTGATGGCGTTGCTTCATTACGGTCACACTAATTTCAAGTTTAGAACGTAGCCGCCACGATTACTCTCCACACCTTCCAGATTAACTTTTAAGTAATTGTTTTGATTTAATGTGTTTGAGTTATTTTTAAATAGAAATATATTGTAAGGGTCTTGATTGGCAACTATAACTTCTGGAAAACCATCATTATTATAATCGCCACTAGCATTTCCGTATGAATCCGCCAAGTCTGTTTCAAAACCGCTATCTTCAATTGAGGTAAACGTTTCATCATCATTTTAATGATAAAAAGCTGCGGAGTCGTTAGCTCCAGCCTTGTTATCATTACTACCACTAACATACAAATCTAAACGACCATCATTATCGGCGTCAAAAAAACTAGCTCCCCAACCCACACTTCCAAAAGAAACAACTGCCGGGCCGGCTACATCAGTAAATGTTCCATCACCCTTATTTTTCATCAATACATTGCCATAATAGCCTGAGCTGAATTAAATGTATTGGTTATGTATATATCTGTAAATCCATCAGCATTATAATCATCAAAAGCAGTAGACATTGCGTCCATAAAAAAGTTTGTTCCTGAAGCTGCGCTAACATCAGTAAAAGTTCCATCACTATTATTATGATATAAAATATTGTTTGTTGGAAAACGGTCATTGATTAAGTAGATGTCCAACCAACCGTATTATCATAATCAAAGAAAGTACCTTGAAAACATATTGTACTTTGATCTCCTATCCCAGACGCAGCATTAACATTAGTAAATGTTCCATTACCATTATTTCTATACAACATGTTGGGAATGATTTGATCTAAATCTTTATTTGCTAAAAATAAATCTAAATCACCATTATTATCATAATCTCCCCAAGACCCTGTATTTGTTTTGATATTTAATACTGGAAGACTCGCTGCTTCTGTAACATTAATAAAGGCACCATCGTTATTTAGATACAAGCTATTTCCACCTTATGCACTCGCTACAAACAAATCTTTATCCCCATCATAATCTATCCAAACCAAACTTTTTACAGGGACAACAGGATGCTAAATATCCACATTTATAAGAGTAAATATGCCATTTATATTTTGATAAAAGAAAAGTTCATCAAAAGGATTCCCTCCCACTGTGATATCGTCCCAACCGTCATTGTTAAAATCACAAAAAGAAATACCATTACCCTCAAATACATTATTTGTAAAAGTAAGACCTAAAGAAGTGGCACTTTCTTCAAATAAAACTTGCGCTTCAGAAATAGATATACCCATCATCAATATAATGGTGTACACTACTAATTTCCTGGATGCATCCTTCATAATTTCATTATTTTCTTTGTTGTACTTGTAGTGTCAGAGGTATAAACAGCCAGATACATTCCGGTTGGTAATGTTTGTAACGAAATTTGTGTAGTAGTCGCCGATAATTCTTCTGATTTTAATTTATTCCCCAGCACGTCATATAAGCTCAATACTCCTCTAGTTTCTGTCAATGGTAATTGCACTGTCAACATATCATAGACTGGATTTGGAAAAAATTCTAATTCAATAAGAGCAAGTTCTGGTGCGGTTCTTAAAAGTTCTTCGCCTTCAATGAGCAGTAATGTGTCGTTAACAGCTATATCTTCAAAAAGATCCTCTTGGCCGCTTGGCCATGTTACTTTAATATAATCTATATTGGTTGCGCTGTTTAACCCAAAAACTTCCGTATCTGAATTTTGACTCAAAAAACTTTCTATACTTGCACGATACCTATATTGAACACCCAATGAAGTTCCTATTTCTATCTTAGCACCATAGGCATCTCGATTACTTTCAACACCCTGTAATTTTACTCTTAACCAATTGTTACTAGAGATCTCACTTGTTCTATTTTCAAATACAAAAGAATTATAAGGAGCCTGATTTAATACTATAATATCTGAAAAACCATCGTTATTAAAATCGCCTGTCGCGTTGCCAAAAGAGAAGGCTAAGTCGTTTTCAAAACCACTGTCTGAGATGATAGAGAAGTCATCTTCATTTTGATAAAAAAACGCTGCAGAATTGTTTTCTAAAATATTCTCATTGTTTGATCCACTAACATATAAATCTAGCTTACCGTCATTGTCTCCATCTAGCCAGCTAGCTCCCCAAGAAAAATCAAAAAATTGAGTGCCTGTTTCCATTGCCCTATTGGTAAATGTACCATCGCCGTTGTTCTCCATTAAGACGTTTCCTAATATTACACGGTTGACGTCATAAATATTAGAGATATATACATCTGTATAACCATCGCTATTATAATCCTCTAAAGCCACAGACATAGCATCCATAACGTAGTTTGTTCCTGATGACTCGCTAACATCTGCAAACGTACTATCTCCATTATTACGATACAAAATATTGGCTGTAATTGTTCTATCATTGATTAAATACAAATCCAGAAAACCATCATTATTATAATCAAAAAAAGTTCCTTGAAAACACAATGTACTATGATTTCCAATACCAGATGCTATATTAACATTAGTAAATGTTTTATCCCCATTATTTCGATATAGCATATTTGGAGTTAGAAAGAAAGGGTCTCTATTTGCAAGAAACAAATCCAAATCCCCGTCATTATCATAGTCTCCCCAAGAACCTCCATCAGTAGCTATAATATCTAAAGGCAATCCTGCACTCGCGGTTATATTGGTAAACACAAAATTGTCATTCTCATATAGCGCATTAAATTCAAATTGACTTGTAACAAATAAATCTTTATCACCATCATTATCAAAGTCTATCCAAACTACCTGTCTGGTTCGATATAATGGATCAACAATATCAAAAAATATTTCTTCGAAAGAACCTTCCACATTCTTAAAAAACCGAACCGCTTCTCCTGTATTACTAGGTACCGTAATATCGTCCCAACCATCATCATCAAAATCACAAAACGAAATTCCTGATCTTGACGTAGCTACGTACTCTAATCCTAGGCTTATTGCGTGTTGTTCAAACAATACTTGACTTTGAAGGCACATAGCAAAAAACATCAAAACAATTAAACTGAGTGTCTTTTTTATACGTCTTGTCATATAATAAATTTTAAAAATTACAATAAAAAAAACCACCGATTATGATATATAATCGGTGGTCTTTTTATATCATTATGAAATATCACTCCATAATGTGAAGATAAGAATTATTTTTTATTCTTTACAGAACTATCAATTCCTAATTTTGCATTAATTACACTTTGTGTTGCTGGCGTATTTACAAGACCTGGACCGGTTTGTTGTTGTCCTCTTGACACTCCAACATTACCATCAGTAAAACTTATAGGGTCACACGTTACAGAAGCAACCCATCCTTCATCACCATTGTTCCAAGTATCTGATTGGAATACGATGGTAAGGTATTGTCCAGACGATACAATTTGATCATTTAAAAGACTTGTACCTGTAAATCCATTATTACCGTTAGCAGTACTAACTAATGCACCACCTACAGATACTACTATTTGACTTGCACTTGTATCGATACCATCATAAAAACGCATATAATCCCATCCACCTTCGAGATCAAATTCAGAGAATTCCATAAATACAAAATTACCAGATCCTGCATCTACAAGATACGTTTGATCAATTCCTAATTGAACATCATCGTAAGGTCCTGGATTTCCTCCTATATCTACAAAATCAACACCACAAGGCACTAAAGTTGGTAATGGAATGGTAAAGGCCTCAAGACAGAATCCTACCTCAATGGCTGCAGCTGCTACTTGAATAATAATAATATCTCCTACCGTCCATCCTGATAAAGCTAATGAACCAAAAGATGCTACACAAGATAATTCTGTGCCCGTTAGATCGTATGCGGTAATTGTTGGGTTTCCTAAACCACTTGTTGCCAATAATCCAGATGTTGTTGTAACTACTTCGTAGAAAATATCTGTAAGGCCACCACAATTCGAATCATATGGACTATCACTAAATCCTCCATTAGTTGTATCATTTAAGTCTACTATAACATTATTAACAGCACAACCTGTACCTTCTGAACTAGGGCTTAATGATAATGGATCATCAAAGGTATCTCCAGGTGCTCCTCCTGCTGGTGGTAAACAAGTAACACTTACAAAAAGAGTTCCTGATGCTGTTGCGCCAAAAGCACTTGCATAAATAAAGTATTCTGTCGTACCATCTCCGATTTCTTGGAATGTTACTTCAGAAGTAAGAACCCCGTTTGCGTCATCATTACCTGCTAAACAAACGAGCGCATCACAAGTTCCTGTATACACATTAAGTGTCGTATCAAAAGTGGATCCTGCTAAAGATACTTCAATGTCATTAACAGATCCTGAGTCTGTATAAACATACCAGATTCCTGCGTTTGCATTTGCTCCACAACTTACTCCTGCATCGGTATTTGTTGCTAGATCTGTAGAAACTGCAAAAGAGTCATCACATAATATTGGCAATGCATCAGCACATAAATCGTTTACAGGAGGCACACATTGCGTGTCTGTAATAAATGATCCGGAAAGTTCAACATTACCAGCACTTAATGCAGCCCAAGTTCCCGAAGAGGAAGAACAATCTCCAAGATTCGTATAGATATGCGTTCCATCCCAACTAAGATCAGTTGCTACTGCTGTATAGGCTCCTCCTATTGTACAAGTAGTTGTATTTCCAGCTGGAAGACACCCAATTTGAAAGTTTCCAGTTACAGATCCATAATCTACTAAATTAAAAATTACCTGTGTGGTAATATCTGTGTCATCGCCTTCTCCATCACCTGTAGCAAATATAACACTCCAAGTACCACTTGCAGGTTGGTCACTCTGTGCATTAGAACTAAAAGACCCCGTAAGTGGCACAACAGCACCACGCACCTCTTCTTTTGCAAGAGCAATAAAAGAAGGCTTAGAATCTGTCGTTACGTTGGTTGTAGTCGGACTTTTACCGTCCAATCCTACTGTAAAATTAAAAGAATTGTTTGGTGATTGAAAAAGTAGATCAAAGGAGTTATTACCTTCACTAGGAAGTGCAAATCCTTTAAAAAATTCAACATCACCGTTTAAATAAGTTATCGTCGCTGAAGATCTCTGCTCATTTAAAATTTTAATTTCAGTTACACCTCTATTTAGTGCATCTGCTGTTGATGATACACCCTTATATAAACCAAATGGTGTTCTGGCATAAATTGATAAGTCAGAAGCCAATTCGACTAAATCATTCGCTGCGTCATTCTGTATGACTTCTTCTTCTTTTTGACAAGAAAAGAGAATTCCTGCAAAAAATAAAAGAGTTAGTAATTTTGATAATTTCATAAAAAAATGTTTAAATGTTAGAAGTTTAAAGTCTGTAATTAATTAACTGTAAATTAACTAAAAAATACTTTAACAAACAAAAATAAAAGCAACCAAATTCACAATTTTAATATAAAACATTTAATAAACTTTTAACAGCAGCTATTTACTCCAATACTGAGTCTTGTTCCAAACAAATTATCTTGAATATAGAGAAATCACAGGGAAGAAAACAGGGGTCAATCTCAAAAGTTAAGTGTGTATAAATATAGAAGTAGTATTTAGATTTTTGTAGTAAAAACACTTTGGACAATTATCTAGAACTACTCAAACCTATGCTTCCAGAATTTTTAATCAATCACTTCTATTTAGCTAAGAACCTTAAGACGGTAAAGTCAAGCATCTCTATTCTAAAGAGCATAATACCAACCCGAAAGAAGATTTAAAACGTATTTCAATAGCGATATAGATACACAAGTATATGATATATAATTTTTAATACTAACATGAAATACTTTTTAGTTACAAATAAAACGGGATCGATGTTTGGATAAGACAAATAAATAAGGTGTACAGAACGAATAAAATTTAGTGGTATGGGGAACACGAATGACCACCAAGTTCGCTGCTTTTTTAAAAGAAATTAGCAAATACTAAGACTTCAGATTGCCATACCAGAGGCAGATTTTATAATGTTGGTGTTAAAAAAATTTGCAGACTATATCTAAACGATAAGATCCAAACGGTAATGCTATACAATAATAAAAAACAAGAGACCTTAAAGTTAGAAAGAAGTATTGTAGGCGTATTTTCGGGCACTTAAATAGAACCGATCATAGACCAACTACCTAAAATACCAACAAAAAGAAGAGCAAAAGGTATATAAATCACTTAAGACAAAGTAAATTCAACGAATATCATTGCAAAAAAATGTTCCGAAAAACAATGCAGATCACAAATAAGTTTTACGTTGAAAAACTTTCGCTCGAAAAGCTTCAAAAAATTAGAATTAAACATAGATAGGGTGCAGTAGGTACTGATAATGATGCTCTAGAAAATGACCAAAATAAAAAATTAAAATATACCCCAAAGCAACTATCAAATGGAGACACACTCGAACAACATCTTGCCAGAAGCAGACATTTACTCTAAAAATAAAGCTCTAAATAGACCGATAATCAAATAGAACGAGTAGAGATAGTATTTGAACACTATTCCGATTTAAAAAAAACATCCAATCTATGTCAGAATTTATTTTGGATATTTAATGATACAAAAGATGACACTTCAGCTTTAATCCGACTAGCAAAATGTCATGACAGGTTGAGAAATGCGGAGTTCAAGAGTTTTAATACAATTGTAAGAACAATGTCTATACATTATCAAAACAGACTCAACTTCTTTGACAATAGAAGTACAAACTCGTCAACAGAATCATTTAATGCTAAAATCAAAGCTTTTAGAGCGCAATTCAGAGGAGTTAGAAACATAGATATATTTCTATTTAAACTCGCAAATATTTTTGCCTGATTCTAAAATCTCACCCCTTTTAGACAAGATGCACAAAATGACCCTCTCGTGCCTGGTTAATTTAATTATATTCCATAAAAAAAGAGGCAATCCAAATAAATGAATTGCCTCTTAAAGCAGTTGCCTTAAATATTGAAACGACACTCCGTTAAAAAGCGGAGTATCACCACGGCCTATTGGGAGCGTAGTATTGATTTAGATTTATTCCATAAAAAAAGAGGCAATCCAAATAAATGAATTGCCTCTTAAAGTAGTTGCCTTAGATATTGAAACGAAACTCCGCTAAAAAGCGCAGTACCACCACGGCCTCTTGGGAGCGTAGTATTGGTTTAGATTTATTCCATAAAAAAAGAGGCAATCCAAATAAATGAATTGCCTCTTAAAGAAGTTGTCTTAGATATTGAAACGACACTCCGCTAAAAAGCCGAGTACCACCACGGCCTCTTGGGAGCGTAGTATTGGTTTAGATTTATTCCATAAAAAAAGAGGCAATCCAAATAAATGAATTGCCTCTTAAAGCAGTTGCCTTAGATATTGAAACAACACTCCGTTAAAAAGCGGAGTATCACCACGGCCTCTTGGGAGCGTAGTATTGGTTTAGATTTATTCCATAAAAAAAGAGGCAATCCAAATAAATGAATTGCCTCTTAAAGCAGTTGCCTTAGATATTGAAACGACACTCCGCTAAAAAGCGAAGTACCACCACGGCCCCTTGGGAGCTTAGTATTGGTTTAGATTTATTCCATAAAAAAAGACTCAATCCAAATAAATGAATTGAGTCTTAAAGAAGGCGGCGACCTACTCTCCCACGAGTGCAGTACCATCGGCGCAAACGGGCTTAACTTCTCTGTTCGGAAAGGTAAGAGGTGAGCCCCGTCGCTATAACCACCTTAGTTTTATGACGGTATCGACCTTGTGAGCCGATTACAGTCACCCTACTAGCCGTAGGGAAATAACTTAACATATTGAGTAAGAATAGAAGAATTAAAAATAAAGTATTTGAATGACTTAATAAGAGTTAGCTTCCTCCCGATTGCTCAGGAGGAAAGCGTCGTACATAAGCTTATGGGCTATTAGTATCACTCGGCTACAGACATTACTGCCCTTACACCTATGACCTATCAACGTGGTAGTCTCCCACGGCCCTTTAAAGAAATCTCATCTTGTGGTAGGTTTCGCGCTTATATGCTTTCAGCGCTTATCCCTTCCCGACGTAGCTACCCAGCAATGCTCCTGGCGGAACAACTGGTACACCAGCGGTCAGTCCAACTCGGTCCTCTCGTACTAGAGTCAGATCCACTCAAATTTCTTACGCCCACTGTAGATAGAGACCGAACTGTCTCACGACGTTCTGAACCCAGCTCGCGTGCCACTTTAATGGGCGAACAGCCCAACCCTTGGGACCTTCTCCAGCCCCAGGATGTGACGAGCCGACATCGAGGTGCCAAACCCCCCCGTCGATATGAGCTCTTGGGGGAGATCAGCCTGTTATCCCCGGAGTACCTTTTATCCTTTGAGCGATGGCCCTTCCATGCGGAACCACCGGATCACTATGCTCTACTTTCGTACCTGATCGACTTGTAGGTCTCTCAGTCAAGCTCCCTTATGCCATTGCACTCTACACACGATTGCCAACCGTATTGAGGGAACCTTTAGAAGCCTCCGTTACTCTTTTGGAGGCGACCACCCCAGTCAAACTACCCACCAAGCACTGTCCCCGTATTAAACGGGTTAGGCTCTAAACAAGCAAAGGGTGGTATTTCAACAGTGACTCCACCACGCCTGGCGACGCGGCTTCGAAGTCTCCCACCTATCCTACACATTGCTTGTCCAGAACCAATACTAAGCTATAGTAAAGGTTCACGGGGTCTTTTCGTCCCACAGCGGGTAAACGGCATCTTCACCGTTACTACAATTTCACCGAGCTCATGGCTGAGACAGTGTCCAGATCGTTACACCATTCGTGCAGGTCGGAACTTACCCGACAAGGAATTTCGCTACCTTAGGACCGTTATAGTTACGGCCGCCGTTTACTGGGGCTTCAATTCAATGCTTCGCCGAAGCTAACATCTCCTCTTAACCTTCCAGCACCGGGCAGGTGTCAGGCCCTATACTTCATCTTTCGATTTCGCAGAGCCCTGTGTTTTTGATAAACAGTCGCCTGGACCTCTTCACTGCGGCCCTCAATAAATTGAGGGCGACCCTTCTCCCGAAGTTACGGGTCGATTTTGCCTAGTTCCTTAGCCATGAATCTCTCGAGCTCCTTAGAATTCTCATCCCAACCACCTGTGTCGGTTTAGGGTACGGGCTGCTTCACTCGCTTTTCTTGGAACTTGATTCTCTGGATTATCACCGCGACCGTAGTCTTAGTGTACTATCGGGGCGTCACCGCTCCCTTCAACGTGCTATTCCGTCAGCACGCACCAAATATTCAAATCCGTCACTTTTAGTGTGAGCAGGTACAGGAATATTAACCTGTTGTCCATCCACTACCCCTTTCGGGTTCGCGTTAGGTCCCGACTAACCCTCAGCTGATTAGCATAGCTGAGGAAACCTTAGTCTTTCGGAGTGCGGGTTTCTCGCCCGCATTATCGTTACTTATGCCTACATTTTCTTTTCTATCCGTTCCAGCAGGCCTTACGACTCACCTTCAACACAAATAGAATGCTCCCCTACCACTTAATAAATTAAGTCCATAGCTTCGGTAGTATGTTTATGCCCGATTATTATCCATGCCGGATCGCTCGACTAGTGAGCTGTTACGCACTCTTTAAATGAATGGCTGCTTCCAAGCCAACATCCTAGCTGTCTGTGCAATCCAACCTCGTTTATTCAACTTAACATACATTTTGGGACCTTAGCTGATGGTCTGGGTTCTTTCCCTCTCGGACATGGACCTTAGCACCCATGCCCTCACTGCTGATCATATTTTATAGCATTCGGAGTTTGTCAGGAATTGGTAGGCGGTGAAGCCCCCGCATCCAATCAGTAGCTCTACCTCTATAAAACTAATATCAACGCTGCACCTAAATGCATTTCGGGGAGTACGAGCTATTTCCGAGTTTGATTGGCCTTTCACCCCTACCCTCAGGTCATCCCAAGACTTTTCAACGTCAACGGGTTCGGTCCTCCACTATGTGTTACCACAGCTTCAACCTGCCCAAGGGTAGATCACACGGTTTCGCGTCTACTACTGCTAACTATGGCGCCCTATTCAGACTCGCTTTCGCTACGGCTCCGAACCTTAAGTTCTTAACCTTGCTAACAACAGTAACTCGTAGGCTCATTATGCAAAAGGCACGCCGTCACAGCGTAAAGCCGCTCCGACCGCTTGTAAGCGTATGGTTTCAGGATCTATTTCACTCCCTTATTCAGGGTTCTTTTCACCTTTCCCTCACGGTACTAGTTCACTATCGGTCTCTCAGGAGTATTTAGCCTTGGCGGATGGTCCCGCCGGATTCATACAGGGTTTCACGTGCCCCGCACTACTCAGGATACCACTATATTCACATTCTTTACCTATACCGGGCTATCACCGTCTATGGCCACTCTTTCCAAAGTGTTCTAGTTCATCCTGCTTCTAATGTCGTGGTCCTACAACCCCAATATTGCCGTAACAACATTGGTTTGGGCTATTGCGCGTTCGCTCGCCGCTACTAGCGCAATCACTTTTGTTTTCTCTTCCTCCGGGTACTTAGATGTTTCAGTTCTCCGGGTTTGCCTCCTTGCGGATACTATATCTTCAATATAGTGGGTTGCCCCATTCGGAAATCTTCGGATCAATCAATATGTGCTTGTCCCCGAAGCTTATCGCAGCTTATCGCGTCCTTCTTCGCCTCTGAGAGCCTAGGCATTCCCCATACGCTCTTAATTTGCTTATTGTACTTTTTTGCTCTTAATGAGTTATTCAATTTGCTCCAATTGTTGTAAACAACAATTAAAGACTTTTACTTTAATTTGCTTTTCTCGTATTCTTATTCTCAATATGTCAATGAACGTTTTTCTTCTCAAACAATACAAAATCGATGGTAACAAAAACTGATTTTACTGTGTAGTATCCTTGGTTGTTTTGGTACCTATCAATTCCTATATCTAAAAGAATTGTGGAGAATATCGGAGTCGAACCGATGACCTCCTGCGTGCAAGGCAGGCGCTCTAGCCAGCTGAGCTAATCCCCCATTTTTTAAAAGTGAAATTATAAAAATATAAAATTCCAAATTCCAAAAAGGATAGGCATCCCAACTTCTAAAATTTCCTTCAATATGTAATGAACGTGGTATTTCCTAAAAAATACATTTTAAACATCTAAGCCATCTGCATATTGCAGATCGCATACTCTTTTTAAAGTAGTCTCAGGCAGACTCGAACTGCCGACCTCTACATTATCAGTGTAGCGCTCTAACCAGCTGAGCTATGAGACTGTTTTTAAATAGACTCAAGACTTTTAGGGAAACACGATTCAAGACTAGTTGTCCTGCTCCTTGTTTCTTGTTTCCTGAATCTCTTCTTTAATAATATAAAATTGACAGCTAAACCAAGCTAATTACCTTCCTTAATTATAATAAAGGTACTCTTGTCGTCTTTGCTAGATAGCTAAATTAATAACTACTTGCTCTAGAAAGGAGGTGTTCCAGCCGCACCTTCCGGTACGGCTACCTTGTTACGACTTAGCCCTAGTTACCAGTTTTACCCTAGGCGGCTCCTTGCGGTGACCGACTTCAGGTACCCCCAGCTTCCATGGCTTGACGGGCGGTGTGTACAAGGCCCGGGAACGTATTCACCGGATCATGGCTGATATCCGATTACTAGCGATTCCAGCTTCACGGAGTCGAGTTGCAGACTCCGATCCGAACTGAGATAGGTTTTGAAGATTCGCTCCTGGTCACCCAGTGGCTGCTCTCTGTACCTACCATTGTAGCACGTGTGTGGCCCAGGACGTAAGGGCCGTGATGATTTGACGTCATCCCCACCTTCCTCGCGGTTTGCACCGGCAGTCTTGTTAGAGTTCCCGACATTACTCGCTGGCAACTAACAACAGGGGTTGCGCTCGTTATAGGACTTAACCTGACACCTCACGGCACGAGCTGACGACAACCATGCAGCACCTTGTAATCTGTCCGAAGAAAAAAGTGTTTCCACTCCTGTCAGACTACATTTAAGCCCTGGTAAGGTTCCTCGCGTATCATCGAATTAAACCACATGCTCCACCGCTTGTGCGGGCCCCCGTCAATTCCTTTGAGTTTCATTCTTGCGAACGTACTCCCCAGGTGGGATACTTATCACTTTCGCTTAGCCACTCAGAATAAATTCCGAACAGCTAGTATCCATCGTTTACGGCGTGGACTACCAGGGTATCTAATCCTGTTCGCTCCCCACGCTTTCGTCCATCAGCGTCAATATAATGTTAGTGATCTGCCTTCGCAATTGGTATTCTAAGTAATATCTATGCATTTCACCGCTACACTACTTATTCTAACCACTTCACATTAATTCAAGACAACCAGTTTCAATGGCAATTTTACAGTTGAGCTGCAAACTTTCACCACTGACTTAGCTACCCGCCTACGGACCCTTTAAACCCAATAATTCCGGATAACGCTCGGACCCTCCGTATTACCGCGGCTGCTGGCACGGAGTTAGCCGGTCCTTATTCTTACAGTACCGTCAAGCTCCCTCACGAGGGAGTGTTTCTTCCTGTATAAAAGCAGTTTACAACCCATAGGGCAGTCTTCCTGCACGCGGCATGGCTGGATCAGAGTCTCCTCCATTGTCCAATATTCCTCACTGCTGCCTCCCGTAGGAGTCTGGTCCGTGTCTCAGTACCAGTGTGGGGGATCCCCCTCTCAGGGCCCCTACCTATCGATGTCTTGGTAAGCCGTTACCTTACCAACTAACTAATAGGACGCATACTCATCTTGTACCGTAACCTTTAATCATAAATACGATGCCGTAATATGATACTATATTGTATTAATCCAAATTTCTCTGGGCTATCCAATAGTACAAGGTAGATTGTATACGCGTTACGCACCCGTGCGCCGGTCGTCAGCAAGTGCAAGCACCTCTGTTACCCCTCGACTTGCATGTGTTAAGCCTGCCGCTAGCGTTCATCCTGAGCCAGGATCAAACTCTTCATTGTATAATCTTAAATAAAATTTATAACAACTAAAAGCCCTCTCAAAAAAAATTCTCAGGTTCTCAACTTAGTTTAGTTTAATTTGTATAAAACAATTGTAATAAATTACAATGTCAAATACGCTGTCAATTTCAATATCTCAATGAACTCCCCCATATAGGGATTAGCCGGAACATAACTTAAATTATGAATAACTAAATTTGTCGCTGTAACGGAATCGAACCGTTATTATTAATTACCAAATCAACTCTTTTAAATGAACTACTTTTCTTAGCGGCTGCAAATGTAAAACCGTTTTTACAATCTCACAACTATAAAAGAAAAATATTTCAAAAAAATTTAAGAACTTTATTTTAAAGCTAAAAACAAATACGTTTCGTTTTCTTAGCGGCTGCAAATATACTACTGTTTAAATCTATGCGCCAAACAAAAAATGAACTTTTTTTTAAATAAATTCAAACTACTTTTCAAACCCTTGAAAACATAACATTTAGACTTTAAAAATAATAGCTATTATTTTAAATCAAATACTAACGCATCCAAAACGCACCTTATTTCAAAGGATCAAGTTTATTAAAAACAATTGTAAAACATCATTTTAGAAAATCGCGTTAAGAAAAGTGATTGCCTTAAAATAAAAGAGCGAACTACTAAAGTACTGCTTTCTAACTAACTACACAAGTGCTTTTAGAAAAATTATTTTTTAGTGATTTTATCCCAATGAGATGACAGTTCAAAATAGTCTATTGGGAATGCTGGAGATTGTCTTTTTAATATTTCCGCTTGGAAAGATCGTTCTAATATATCTTCAATTAAATAGTCCTCCTCTACTTCAAAGGGTTTGTATTCTTCTTTTATAGAGATGTTAAAAAGGCTTGCTGTAGTATTGTACCAGAATGCTCGCCAACCAGTGCGGAGTTCTTTGACCAATTCAAAAGCTGTTCTTCCTGTTTGCCTATGAATAAGCTTTACTAATATTTGTCCTTCGGTTCTGGTTAATTTTTTAAGCTTTTCAGAAAACTCTCCTTCAATATACTTTTGGATTCGTTTTGTATATCGCCTGCGATCTCTTTTCTTAGTAATTGTTTTTAACCTTCCCGTCATTGTTGTGAGTCTTTCAGAAGCTAGTTTGGCATAGGGATATACTTTTCTAGTCTTTCGCCTTAGTATAAGATAACGCCTTCGGTCTTGCTTGTTGTTGAATTTTAATTTATTCAGCAATACAACTTCTTCTAAGTCTATATATTCACGAGGTATCGTATCGCCTTCAATTACATAATAAAAGGAGTTGGCACTATCTTTGTCTTTTGAAGGATATTCTATAGTAGTTTGAGCCAGCAAGGGGAGCGCTAATAAGGCCACTGTAATAGTAAAAAGGAAACTATGAAATTTCATTTAGGGTATTCTTTATAAATATCAAATCTAAAATCGTTCCAAAAATAACAAAATCGGCACGTCAAATCCTATTATTTCGCTAATTTTGAATTCCTATTATAAATAATAAAACAACTATGGCAAAATCGATTCTGAATAAAAAATCACTCCAATTTCTTGAAAAATACTTAAACAACGCAGCTCCAACTGGATATGAATGGGACGGTCAAAAATTATGGATGGAGTATTTAAAACCATATGCAGATGAATTTATTACAGACACCTACGGAACCGCCGTAGCTGTTATTAATCCAAAAGCTAAATACAAAGTTGTTATAGAAGGACATGCAGATGAAATTTCTTGGTACGTTAACTATATAAGTGACGATGGATTATTGTATGTAATAAGAAACGGTGGTAGTGACCATCAAATTGCTCCTTCTAAAATCGTAAACATCCACACTAACAAAGGAATCGTAAAAGGTGTTTTTGGTTGGCCTGCGATACATACCCGTAGCAAAGCGAAAGAAGAAGCTCCAAAACCAGACAATATCTTTATTGACATAGGAGCCATCGATAAAGAAGAAGTTGAAAAGATGGGAGTCCATGTAGGTTGTGTAATTACCTATCCAGATGAATTTCATATTTTAAATGGCGATAAGTTTGTTTGTAGAGCTTTAGATAATCGTATGGGAGGTTTTATGATTGCTGAAGTAGCTAGACTTTTAAAGGAAAACAAAAAAGAGTTGCCTTTTGGTCTTTATATAACAAATAGTGTTCAAGAAGAAATTGGACTCCGAGGCGCACAAATGATTGCTGAACGTATTAAACCTAACGTAGCAATCGTTACCGATGTAACGCACGATACTTCTACTCCAATGATTGACATGAAAAAACAAGGCCGTGCCGAAATTGGAAAAGGTCCAGTGATTGCTTATGCTCCAGCGGTACAACAAAAATTGCGAGATCTTATTACTGAAACTGCAGAGAAAAACAACATACCTTTTCAGCGTGCAGCACTATCTCGTGCAACGGGGACTGATACTGACGCTTTTGCGTATAGCGGAAGTGGCGTTGCTTCCGCATTAATTTCGCTACCACTCAGATACATGCATACTACAGTTGAAATGGTACACCGTGAAGATGTGGAGAATGTTATCAAACTAATTTATGAGTCTTTATTGAACATAGAAGATGGTGAAACTTTTAGTTATTTTGACTAAATAAGTAACCCTACTTTCATTGTTATAAAACCCTCTAAAATTATTTAGAAGGTTTTATGTTTTGAACTTATTTGTATAATATAAACTTGTTTTTACTAGGAATTAAATAGCTGTTTATATTTCTAATAGATTGAGAAAAAAGCCTCCCAATCGGGAGTCTTTTTTTTTATATTAGCACCTTCAAAGAAACATATGCTTTTTAACTCATTTGATTTTGGCCTCTTTCTTATCACAATATACCTGATATATTGGGCTTTAGGCAATAAAAATCGTGTATACCAAAATGCCTTGTTATTAGCGGGAAGTTATTTTTTCTACGGAATTTGGGATTGGCGATTTTTGGGATTACTCCTCGCTAGTTCTTTAATTGATTATGGTGCAGCACTACAAATACAAAGCACTTCATCAAAAATTACGAAAAAAACATTCTTATGGCTCAGTATTACATGGAATTTAGGCGTTCTTTTTGTTTTTAAATACTACGGTTTCTTTGTTGACAATTTTACTTCGCTTTTTTATGATGATATATATTCTAATCAGTATATTTTTTGGAATGTTATTATCCCTGTAGGACTTAGTTTTTATACTTTCCAAACCATGAGTTACACGATTGATGTATATCGAGAACGAATAAAACCTACAAAAAACCTATTAGAATTTTTATGCTTTGTAAGCTTCTTCCCACAACTGGTTGCAGGACCTATTGAACGCGCGCGATCGCTATTACCTCAATTTAAAAAAGACCGTGTTTTTGATCTTGAACAATCAAAAGATGGACTACGTCAAATATTATGGGGGCTCTTTAAGAAAATGGTGGTCGCAGATAATGTAGCCATTGCAGTGAATGCTATTTATGCTAGTCCAGATGATTTTGGAAGCTTATCGTTATTGTATGCCTCTACCCTATTCTTCTTTCAAATATATTGTGATTTTTCTGGATACAGCGATGTTGCTATTGGTACCGCAAAACTATTTGGTTTTAAACTGAGTAAAAACTTTGATGTGCCTTATCTAGCAAAAACAGTAGCAGACTACTGGCAACGTTGGCATATTACCTTAACAAAATGGTTTACAGATTATGTATATGGACCAATAGTAAAGAACACAAGCAGAAGCTATGCAATGAAGAGTGTTGCGCTATTCATCACCATGATGCTCATAGGACTATGGCATGGAGCAAACTGGACCTTTGTCATGTTTGGTTTTATTCAGGCAGTTTTCATAGCTTTAGAAAGGATACGGGTTACCATAGGTAAAAGATCATATTCACTGGCAATAGGATTGAATAACGCTCCTTTTTTAGTTAATTTAATTTACACAAGTTTTATAATTATATTCTCAGGGATATTTTTTAGGGCAGCCGATATTCAAAGTGGATTTCATATCATTGAAAGAATATGGAGTTTTATTCCCTCAGATAATTTTTCTCTTATTATTGGAGCTAAGATTCTAGTTATTCCAATCTTAATGATCGCTGAAATAATGACAAGACTTAAACCTTTTCCATTACTCAAATTACAACGACATTTAAATAAACCTGTGCGTTGGGTAATTTATTATACGCTCATTTTTTTAATTATTCAATATGCCGGACCCAAAGAGCAATTTATCTATTTTCAATTTTAAAGAAACCCAGTTACGGTTTTTGTTACGGGCGGGATTATTCTTTTCCCGGTAGTACTGCTTTTCATTATTATTGAACTTCTAGTATTGAATATTCCTGCTAGTTATATAAACAGAAGTGCGTATTTTGAAACTGAAAAAGATTCTATTGAGATTGCTGTATTTGGTTCTTCACAAGTAGATACCGGCTTAAATCCGGTATATTTTGACCAACCTTCCATCTCTTTTGCCTCTAAATCTCAACATCACGATCTTGACAATGCCATATTTACTCAGACTTTACATAAAATGCCCAAACTAAAAACAGTGGTTTTTGAGTTATCGTACGCTCATTTAGAAATACCTCATAATGGAGCAGACTTTTGGAAAAATAATGTGTATTTAAAATATTTTGAGGTGAATGCCTTTAATCGTGCTACTTACTTTAAAGACAAGTTAATTTATATTTCAAGCCCGCGTTTATTTTCTAAACAGCTAACCGATTATTATATCAAAAAGAAAGATTTTAGTGGTTTTAACAAATATGGCTATGACTCGCTCAATTATGGATTCATTTTTAAGAATCTAAACTATAATCAAGATGCGATAGATCAACTGCCTATTGAACTTAGCGGCATGGAGAATTTGCGGGTCTTTGATTATAATGTTCCCTATTTCCTTTCTATGATAGAAAACGTTCTTAATGAAAATTTACAAGTAGTTATTTGCACAATGCCATTAGAAAAAAACTACTTAAAAACAAGAGAACCAAGTGTTTTAATACGAAGAGATAGCATTTTGGATCTCATTGGGAAAAGGTATGCGGGGGTTAAAATCTTTAGAAAAGAAGAAGATACCCTTAACTATAATCCTACAGATTTTAGGAACCACAATCATCTAAACCCTCAAGGCGCTGAAAAATTCACAAAAGAACTTAACGAGTTCCTAAAAGCGTCCTTCTAGACCTTATTATTTTTTCAAATTTCTAAAATATTTTTTACTTACTTCTAAAACTTTTGGTGCGAGTAGTATTGCACTAAACATAGTAGGGATTGCCATGAGTGCAAAAAATGTATCTATTAAGTTTATCATCAGGCTTAAAGATGTAGTTGCCCCTAACAATATACTCACCATATATATATAAGTATAGTATCCCTTGTTCTTAGTTCCAAATAAAAAGGACATACACTTTGTACCGTAATATGCATAAGAGAACAGCGAAGAAATACTAAACACCGCAATACACAGCATCAAGGCATATTTCCCATAGTTTGATATGCCAGCTTCAAAAGCAGTAACGGTTAAACTCACTCCGTTTGCATTAGATGATTGCCAAACGCCAGTCACCAATATGGCAAGTGCTGTTAAGGTGCAAATTAAAAGTGTGTCAATAGCGGGTCCCAACATCGCAACGAGTCCTTCTCTCACGGGTTCGTTTGTTTTTGCCGCTCCATGTGCCATTGGAGCTGTGCCAATACCAGCTTCATTAGAAAAAGCTCCTCGTCTTATGCCTAGTAAAATAAGGCCGCCCACTACGCCACCCATAAATGAATCTCCTTTATAAAAATTTGCCGAAAAAGCATCTGTAAAAATTAATTTAAAATACCGGGGCACTTCTTCTATATGAACTCCTAAAATCACTAAAACTAATACTAAATAAAGAGCCACCATTGCTGGCACCAGTTTACTTGTTGTTTTACTTATTCGTGATAATCCTCCAAGAATAACAGCGCCTGTGCAAATTGTCAAAACAATTCCTACGATCAAATTACTTTTAAATCCAGTATAAAGACCTGAAGGAATAATGATAATATCGTTTAATGCCTGGGTAAATTGATTCACATTAAATACTGGCAATGCTCCAAATAAACCAGCAATACTAAAAAACACCGCTAAAAAATACCACCGTTTACCCAAACCCTCCCGAATCACGTACATAGGACCTCCTTGTAAATCTCCATTATCATCGGTGCCTCTGTAAAGTAGAGCGAGTGTAGCGGTGAAATATTTTGTACTCATTCCAATCACTGCACTTACCCACATCCAGAAAACCGCGCCAGGCCCCCCTATTGCAATTGCAACAGCAACACCCGAAATATTCCCCATTCCAATGGTCGCAGATAGCGCAGTCATTAAAGCTGCAAAATGACTTATTTCTCCTGTATCATTCTCATCATCATATTTTCCTCGTAGCACAGCTACTGCGTGTCCTAAATGTCTAAAAGGAAGGAACCTAACGCTAATCATTAAATATATCCCACCACCTATTAACAAAATGAGTAGTGGTAATCCCCAAGCTATAGATGCCATTTGAGAAAATAAATCTTCCAGAGTTTGAAACACAAGGTTTAATTTTAAAAATTGTTAGGTAAAAGTAATTTAAATTTTAAAATAGAAAGGATATGTCTTTATTTGCAGATTCAAATGAAAAAAATAATATACTTTTTAATAGGGCTACTTCCTGTAATAATATTTAGTCAAGATAATTCTGATTGGAAAAAAGGCTCTTTTACAATTACGCCGGAAATCTTAGTTGGTTACACGGCACCCTCTAACATATACTTTCCTGAAATGGGGTTGCAAAAACAATTTATTCTAAGTCTAGGGAGGAATCACAATAATAACCCGCAAGAATGGGCACAGCGATATGATGGTCCAGAGACAGGAGTTTCGTTTGGTATTTCAGATTTTGGGAATTTAGATAGTTTAGGTATCGCTATTACTGTGATGCCTTATGTAGGGTTTAAATCTTTTGGTTCAAATCGTTTTACTACTAATATAGGCCTAGGTGCGTCTTATTTTAATAAAAAATATGATCCTATTACCAATCCAAATAATCGAGCCGTTACAACAGATGTAACTTGGGCCTTTAGAGCATATCTACACTATAATTTCCTAAAAACTAAACGCATAGATTTGCGCTTAGGCCTTGGCTACTCTCATCACTCTAATGGTCACACTAAATTAGATAACCAAGGATATAATTCATTTTTATTAGGGTTATCAGCAGCAATACACGCTGCGGAAAATGAACCCATTGAAAACGAATCCTCTGCACTTCAATTTAAGAAAAGCGCTTATCATTATTGGAGTCTTAGATATGGGCAAGGCCTTAATGCGCTTGGCTATGCTTTCAATAAAAACAAACCTGTTTACACCGTTGAGTTTGAATATGGTAAAGTTTATAACAACAACTTTAAAATAGGAGTTGGAGTTTTTTATAGATTGTACCAACACTATTACGACTATATACAGCAAAATGAATCTTTAGTACAAGACGGAAGAGAATTTGCATCCTTCAAGGAAAATCCTTTTTACAATGCATCAAATCTAGCAGTTTATGTGAATGGCGAATTTTTCCTGAATCATTTCGGTATAGATTTAAAATTAGGATACAATATTTTTAAACCTGGTTATAAAATTGATAGGCGTATAAATGCAGGCTGGTTTCAAACACCACAAGAAATTCCAGAAAATTGGGTGCTTGGAAAGTTTAATTCAAAATATAAATTTAAACAGGCTATTAATATAAGAATGGGACTTAGGTATTATTTAATTGGCACTTCAGAAAAACCGAAACAAAACATCTTTATTGGTGCTCATTTAAATGCAAATATGGGTCAAGCAGATTTTACTGAATTTAGTATTGGCTATGTACAATCATTTGGGTTTTAAAAAGAATCTTTGGTTTTCAAACTTTAAAATAGGCAGCAACGTTTTCTTCAATTCTTGAGCTTATATTCGAAACATCTGCTTTGACAAATTTTTCACCTGTGATGTTTTCATATAATTCGATATAGCGTTCTGAAACAGTTTTGATGTATGCATCACTCATAAAAGGTGTGGTTTGTCCTTCTAATCCTTGAAAATCGTTAGCAATAAGCCACTGGCGTACAAACTCTTTTGATAATTGTTTTTGAGATTCATTATTTTTTTGACGTTTCTCATATCCTTCTGTATAAAAATATCGTGAAGAATCTGGCGTGTGTATCTCGTCTATTAATACAATTTTTCCGTTTTTAGTTTTTCCGAATTCGTACTTCGTATCTACCAAAATCAATCCTCGACTTGCAGCAATTTCGCTTCCTCGTTGAAACAATTTCCTTGTATAATCTTCTAAAACCAAATAATCTTCTTGTGCTACAATTCCGCGTTTCAAAATTTCTTCTCTAGAAATGTCTTCATCGTGATCTCCCATTTCTGCTTTCGTAGCAGGAGTGATAATTGGCTCGGGAAATTTGTCGTTTTCTTTCATCCCCTCTGGCATTTCAACGCCGCACAAAATCCGTTTTCCAGCCTTATATTCTCTTGCCGCATGACCACTCATATAACCCCTAATAACCATTTCAACTTTATAAGGATTACACGCTTCTCCAATTGCAACGTTAGGATCTGGTGTCGCGATAAGCCAATTTGGAACCAAATCTTGGGTGTCGCGCATCATTTTTGTAGCAATCTGGTTAAGGATTTGTCCTTTATATGGGATCCCCTTAGGCATCACCACATCAAAAGCACTTAATCTATCTGTAGCTACCATTAATAATAGGTTATTCTCTAAAGTGTATACAGATCTTACTTTTCCATGATAGACCTTTTTTTGTCCAGGGAAATTGAAATTGGTTTTTATTATTGTACTACTCATTTTTATTCTTGATTTATTCTTAAGAAATCCCACTTCAGAATGTCGGATAAACTGTTTTAAATTTTATTTAAATTACTATCTAAATCAACTTTCCGCCAACCTGCGGATTACATAATTTTAGTATTATTAGGACTCCCCCTTTAGTTCCTCAGTGGTGGCAAGCAGCGGCGAAGCGGGCTAGTTTGTTGTTTTATTTTGAATTTTTAGTTTGTACGTTTAGAAAAGACGAACACGTTTATCGTTTATGAATTTATAAGTTGTACTTTTTTTAAAAGATTGCTTGCTAACTTTTAAACTCTTTTTTACGAATCTAAATTTTCAATACTCTTATAAGCTGAAATAACTTCTTTAACGAGTCTATGACGAATTATATCTTTATCGTCTAAATGAATTATTCCTACCCCTTTAACATCTTTAAGAACTAGGAGCGCTTCTTTTAATCCAGAAATTACACGTCTGGGTAAATCTATTTGCCCTGGATCTCCGGTAATCATGAATTTTGCGTGTTTTCCCATCCTCGTCAAAAACATCTTCATTTGAGCGTGCGTTGTATTTTGAGCCTCGTCTAAGATTACAAAGGCATTATCTAATGTTCTCCCACGCATAAAAGCCATTGGAGCAATTTGAATTACTCCTTTTTCAACATAGCTTTCTAGCTTTTCATGCGGAATCATATCTCGCAATGCATCATACAAAGGCTGCATATATGGATCTAATTTTTCTTTGAGATCTCCTGGTAAAAATCCTAAGTTTTCTCCTGCTTCTACTGCAGGACGTGTTAAGATAATTTTTTTAACTTGTTTTTCTTTGAGTGCTCTAACTGCTAAGGCAACACCTGTATATGTTTTACCCGTTCCCGCAGGACCTACTGCAAAAACCATATCATTTTTACCCATTAATTCAACTAGCTTTCGCTGGTTTGCGGTGACTGCTTTAATTTGTTTTCCACTAACTCCATGAACTAATATTTCCCCACTTTTAGCAGTGGTTTCATAATCTGCTTTGCTCCGACTTAAAAGAACACGCTCCATAACATTCTCATCAATTTTATTATATTTTGTAAAATGTTCTAAGAGCATTGTAATGCGTTTATCAAACTCTTCAAGCACATCATCATCGCCATAGGCCTTTATTTTACTGCCTCGAGCGACAATTTTAAGTTTCGGAAAATAATTTTTTAGGAGATTAATATTCGAATTTTGATTCCCGAAGAATTCCCCAGGATTAATCTCAGTTAGTTCAATAATAAGTTCGTTCAAAAGCGGTTCTGATTTTAAGATGAATACTTTATTATAAGTTCATTGTAAATATACTTTTATAGAACTAAAAGTAGTTTAAATTTGTAACAGTACTGTCAACAAAATATCAACAAATACATGCCCATAATAACCTTAACTACAGACTTTGGCGAAAAAGATCACTTTGCGGGTGCAGTAAAAGGGGCTATTTATACCGAGTTAGAGAGCGTTAAAATTGTTGATATCTCGCATTCTGTTTCACCATTTCATATTACAGAGGCGGCATATATAATTCAAAATGCGTACAAAAGCTTTCCCATAGGAACGATACATATTATAGGTATTGACAGCGAGTTTAATCCTGAAAACAAACACATAGCGGCCTATCTTGACGGTCATTATTTTGTGTGTGCTAACAATGGAATTATTTCGATGTTAACCAACGATATTAATCCAGAAAAGATTGTTGAAATTAATATTCACGATCGGATTATCTCAAACTTCCCAGTGTTAGACGTTTTTGTAAAAGTTGCCTGTCATATTGCTCGTGGCGGAACGCTAGAGGTCATTGGAAAACCTATTTCTGAAATTAAAGAAATACGAGGCATACGACCACAAGTGAATCAAGAAGCAAATCAAATTATTGGCAGTGTAATTTATATTGATAACTATGGCAACGTTATTACAAATATCAAGAAGTCACTGTTTGAAGAGGTTGGGAAAGGACGAGAATTTAAAATTGCTACTCGAACCGCTAGTTTTGATAAAATCCATAGCCACTATAGTGATGCTATAAACTTTGAACAACCTGTTGAAAAAAGAGATGAAGACGGTAAAAAAATAGCCTTATGGAATTCTTCTCAATATTTAGAACTTGCTATTTACAAAAGCAATCCGGCAACCGTGGGCAGCGCGTCCACCTTATTTGGATTGGCATATAGAGATACTATTGTTCTTAATTTTAATTAAAAGCATCCCAATTATATGTTTACAAGAATCGTGAAAATGGAGTTTAAAGGAGAAATGGTATCCCTGTTTCTTGCTAATTTTGAAAAGATAAAGGGCAAGATTCGTAATTTTGAAGGATGTGAATATCTGAAGTTGTTACGAGACAAAAACGACCCAACTATATTTTTTACTTATAGTAAATGGCAACATGAAGATCATTTAGAAAATTATAGAAATAGCGAATTATTTAAAGGTGTTTGGGCAACAACAAAACCAATGTTTCGTTCTAAAGCCGCTGCTTGGAGTGTGGACGTGCTGGATGCCGGTAGCCAGTAGTCGAAATCTTTTAATGGAGAATATAATTTATTGAAAATGACTTCTAAACTACTTGAATCATAAACCAATACACAAAACTAAAAGCTCACAACCGAAAACGCAGCTTAAAGCTAAAAACATATAAACCTTTAAACTTATAACCTTTTGTTCTCTATCATTAAAAAAGAAATAACCTCCTTTTTCTCAAGTCCAATTGGATATTTGGTCATAGGGATATTCCTTATTATTAATGGCTTGTTCTTATGGATTTTTGAAGGTGATTTTAATATTCTGGATAGTGGCTTTGCAGATTTAGCTCCATTTTTCGACTTAGCTCCTTGGGTGCTGCTCTTCTTAATACCGGCAGTAACCATGCGTGCTTTTAGTGACGAGTTAAGACAAGGTACCTTAGAGCTTTTACTAACAAAACCATTGTCCATAAAAACAATTGTCTTAGGCAAATTTTGGGGTGCCGTTTTGCTAATTATCATTGCCTTAATCCCTACCCTATTATATGTAAGTACGATTTCTAGCCTTGGAAATCCTGCAGGAAATTTTGACCTAGGCAGTACCCTAGGTTCTTATATTGGATTGTTCTTTTTAGTACTTTCCTATACCGCCATTGGCGTATTTGCTTCTACCCTATCTTCCAATCAAATTGTATCTTTCATTGTAGCATTTTTGCTTTGTTTCTTCCTTTATTATGGCTTTGACGCAATGAATGCCTTAACAAGTTCAAATAGCTTTATTGGGCAACTTGGATTTAAATTTCATTATGACAGTATTGCTAGAGGTGTTTTGGACACACGAGATATTGTTTACTTTTTAAGTATTGCTATTGTCTTTTTAGGTGCAACTGTTTTAAAACTGAAAAACACATATTGATAGCCTCCAAAAACATAAAATTTGTCGCTGTATTAATTGCGGTAGTAGTACTCTCAAATGTCTTGAGTCAATATCTCTACAAACGATTTGACTTAACACAAGACAAACGCTATACAATTGCCAAGGCTACGGAAATAATTATTGAAAAAGCAGCAGTACCCTTGATCATAGATGTTTTCTTAGAAGGTAAATTTCCTGCGGAATTTAGGCGACTTCAAGCCGAAACCAAACAACTCCTCAATGAGTTTTCAGCTAGAAACCGAAACATTCAATTTGAATTTATAAATCCTTTAGAAAGCACCGAAAATCTCGAAAAAATTGAAGCTGAATTCTTCAAAAACGGTCTTATTCCTGCGGAAGTACAAGTGCGTGATAATGGAAAAATTTCCATAGAAAGAATTTATCCTTGGGCAATGGCTTATTATAATGGGAAAACCGTTAAAATTCCGTTGTTAAAAAATACTTTGGGTGCTACTTCACAAGAGCGGGTACATAATTCTATTCAAAATTTAGAATACGCTTTTGCTGATGGTTTTAACAAACTTATTAACGCAAAAAGCAAAACCGTGGCTGTTCTTAAGGGAAACGGAGAATTAGAAGACAAACAAATTGCCAGTTTCTTAAAAACTACAAGAGAATATTACGGTATTGCACCCTTCATTTTAGACAGTGTTTCTCAAAATCCTGAGCGCACCTTGCAGCAACTTACCACTTTTGATCTCGTCGTAATAGCAAAACCTACCGAAGCATTTACTGATGCCGAAAAATATGTGCTTGATCAATACATTATGAATGGTGGTGCATCCCTGTGGCTTCTGGATGTTATAGAACAAAAGCAAGATCCACAAACAGGTAAAATGTATGCGGTGGCCAATGATTTAGGACTCAACGATTTGCTTTTTAAATATGGTCTTCGTATAAACCCTACGCTAGTAAAGGATATGTACAGTGCTCCCATTGTTTTAGCACAAGGCACTGAGGAAGACTCCCAATACCAGCAATATCCTTGGTTTTTCTATCCGCTGGTCGCAAGCGCACAATCACACCCCATTGTCACAAATATTGAAGGGGTAAAATTTGAATATGCGGCGCCCATAGACGTATTGGATACCGATGTTAAAAAAACAGTTTTACTAAGCAGCTCACCACTCACTAGTTTTAACATCCTGCCATTGGAAATAAACTTTGATCTATACATCCCTCAGTTTTTAAAATATGTAAACGAAGGTCCTAATCCAGAAGCCTTTTCTGCTGGAGAAATACCGCTCGCTGTATTGCTTGAAGGAACCTTTACTTCAGCTTTAAAAAACAGGGTAAAGCCGTTCAAAATAAAAGATAAATCCATTTTAAAGGATCAAAGTGTCCCCACAAAAATGATTGTGGTTAGTGATGGTGATCTTATAAAAAATCAGTTTGACAAAAACAGACCCCTACCCACGGGTTTTGATAAAATGACCCAGACGATGTATGGAAACAGTGATTTTCTGCTCAATAGTATCAACTATTTATTGGATGACACAGGACTTATAAACATACGTACAAAGAAAATTACCATCCCTTTTCTCGACCCACAAAAAGCACAAAACGACCGTGTCTTTTGGCAGGCTATTAACCTTTTGTTGCCATTGGTTTTATTAGGTATTTTTGGAGGAGTCTTTAACTACTATAGAAAACGCAAATATGCATGCTAACTGTTAATAAGTTAGTTTTTAGTAACGTTGTAATTGAGATATATTTGTACCTCGACTGCGCTCAGCACAGGTAGCTTGAGTTATAGTTTTAGAATCATTTTTTTATCATAAAGAAATAACAACCCATGAAATTTATCGTATCCAGTTCGTATCTTTTAAAGCAACTTCAGGTTTTAGGAGGTATTATAAACAATAACAACACACTTCCTATTTTAGATAATTTCTTATTTGATTTGGATAATAATTCGTTAAGGGTTTCTGCTTCAGATTTAGAAACTACGGTATCTTCCATTTTAGATGTAGAAAGTTCAGAAAGTGGCGTAGTTTGTATTCCTGCAAGATTGTTGTTGGATACATTAAAGACCTTCCCTGAGCAACCACTTACCTTCACTATCGAAGATAATAACACGGTAGAGATTAGTTCTAACCACGGTAAATACGCATTGGCGTATGCAGCTGGCGAAGATTTTCCGCAGCCTGTAACTTTAAAAGATCCATCAGCAACTATTTTGCAAGGTGATGTTCTTGCCACTGCGATTAGTAAAACTATTTTCGCCAGTGGTAATGACGATTTGAGACCTGTAATGAGTGGTGTCTTTTTTCAGTTTAATACAGATGGGTTAACTTTTGTTGCTACAGACGCTCATAAACTAGTTAAATACACTCGAAGTGATATTAGCGCATCAGAAACAGCAGAATTCATCATGCCTAAGAAACCTTTAAATCTTTTAAAAGGTATTTTAGCCGGTAGCGAAGATGAAGTTACGATTGAATATAATGAGAGCAACGCAAAGTTTACTTTTGACAAAACAGAAATGATCTGTCGTCTAATCGACGGGAAATATCCTAATTACGAGGCAGTAATCCCTAAGGAGAATCCAAATAAATTAACAATTGACCGCAACCAATTTTTAAACAGTGTGCGTCGTGTTTCTATTTTCAGTAATAAAACGACTCACCAAATACGTTTAAAAATTGCAGGAGCAGAACTAAATGTATCTGCGGAAGATATTGACTACAGCAACAAAGCAGAAGAGCGTTTAACTTGCGATTACCAGGGAGATGATATGCAGATAGGTTTCAACTCCCGTTTTTTAACCGAGATGTTAAACAATCTCACCAGCAACGAAGTATCGTTAGAAATGAGTTTGCCAAACCGTGCAGGAATTCTTACTCCTACAGATGGTCTTGATGAAGGCGAAGTAGTGACTATGCTTGTGATGCCAGTGATGTTGAACAACTAGGTTTTCCCTCCTTCGCTGAAAATAAGAAGCATAAGATAGGATTTTAGTAAAATAGAATAAGCTCTCCAATTTGGGGAGCTTATTTTATTTAAAGGAGTCCTGTCAAACTAAGAAGTAATACCGCTTACTCCTACCTTGCGTTACCCTAAACATTTTAAAAGACAATTTAAAACCAATTGTTTAATAACAGCAACAAACTTAGTTTGACAAATTATTTGACTTATTTGCCCCTGATTTTTTTGTTGAATAGCGATAACAAATTTTATAACCGCAGGTTTTTCTTCCTGTTTTTTAGGTAAAAACGTCTATAAGAACAACCTATTTCGAGATACTGTCTTTCCTGTTTTTTTTTAACATTTTGTCGTTACCTAACAAAAAAGGATGGTTCACAACGTTTTTTTGTTGTGATTACAACTATAAAGTATTTTCATAAAAAATAATTTTAAAATACTTAAAAATGATGATAAAACAACAACACAAACACTGCATAGTACTTTTTGGGTTATTACTACGCTGCCCGCTATTGAATATCTCACAAACACAACTAGGACGGGATATTGATGGGGAGGCTGCTGATGATTTTTCAGGTGAATCCGTAAGTCTAAGTGCAGATGGCACTATAATGGCCGTTGGAGCAAATAGAAATGATGGAAATGGAACTAATTCTGGACACGTACGCATTTCTGGCTATGATGGCGATAACTGGAATCAAGGATTTTGAATCAAGCGAACATTTTTAAAAAATAAAATCTCTCAACTCGGAAGATTTTTTTATGTCTATGCATTTCTAAATGTTCTTACTTTGCGTATTTTCACTTTATCATGAAAAAAGGTCTTTTGGTATGTAGTATGCTCTTTATTTTCTGTGTTAACAGTTCTGCGCAAAAAACACTAAAGGATTCGGTGAGCAGCGCCACGTCCTTAAGACCGGTAATACTTTCTGCCTCCTTTCAAAAAGAGAGTGGTGTTTTAGTGCCCACTTCTCAAATTTCTGAAGAGGCTATTGCACAATTTAGTCCTGTAGATTTGGTGGACGTTATAAATCAAACTACTGGGGTTTATATACAAAGTGGCGCAATTAATACCAATAGGATTACGATTCGCGGAGTGGGATCGCGGACGCTTTTTGGCACTAATAAAATACGTGCCTATTTTAATGGGATTCCAATTACAAACGGCGCAGGAGAAACCACCATTGATAGCTATAACACGAACACTATAGGAAATTTAGAAATCGTAAAAGGACCTAAAGCCACACAATACGGTAGCAATCTAGGAGGCACTTTGTTACTGTCAACAAACAAACCTGAGGCAGATGGTTTTTCGCTGCACAATTATTTTACAGTGGGTTCTTTTGGCTTGTTCAAACACACCACTAATTTTGTGGTAGAAGATGATGATTTAAGTGTTCATTATAGTTATGAGCATTTGCAACTAGATGGATATCGAGAAAATAATGCCTATAATAGAAATAGTTATTTACTTACTATCGATTCTAGGTTGAACGATACCTTTTCATTGGGTATTCTTTTTCAGCATTTTAATACCTATGCTGAAATAGCCAGTTCTTTATCTCAAGAAAATTTTGATGTAGATCCCTCGCAAGCAGCTTTTACTTGGGGGCAGGCCAAAGGTTTTAAAGACAACAGGTCTGTTCTTGCGGGATTGAGTTTGACTTCAAAAATTTCTGAAAGTGTTAGCAATACGACCAGTATTTATTATTCTTATTTAGATTCTTACGAACCCAGACCTTTCAATATTTTAGATCAACACACCAATGGCTATGGCGCTCGAAGTATTTTTGCCAAAGAATTTTTTAACCGAAACCGAAAAACAATCATAAGCCTAGGAACTGAATGGAATCAAGATTTTTATAATTGGGAAACCATTGAAAATAGATATGAAGAAAATGCAGGCTTTGGCAGTTTAGAAGGTCAAATGTTAAGTGATAACAAAGAAGAGAGAACTAGTTTTAATATTTTTGGCGCCGCAAAATTTCCCGTTAGCGCAAAGATTAAAGCTGAAGTGGGGTTGAATATAAACAAGACCCAGTACTCATATTCAGATTTATTTACTTTAGGAACCGAAAATAAAAGTGCCAACCGAAATTTTGACCCGATCCTCGCTCCTAATCTTAGTCTTTTATACCTGCTAAACTCCAGCATTACATTTTACGCAAACGGGAGTCGTGGTTTTAATTATCCAAGTATTGAAGAAACCCTAACTCCAGAAGGTGTTATCAATCCAGACATAAGCCCTGAAAAAGGATGGAATTATGAAATAGGGACAGAAACCAAATTCTTTAATAACAAACTCCAAATACAAGTAGCAGCCTACCTCCTATCCATTCAAGATTTATTGGTGGCAGAACGGGTGGGAGACGATCAATTTATTGGGCGAAACGCAGGAAAAACAGAACACAAAGGATTGGAAGTATCCATAAACTATAAAGACAGTTTGGGTGAGAAACTTACTTTAGCTGCTTATGTAAATTCAGAATTCAATGCACATACCTTTGTAGACTTTGTAGATGGCGATAGTGATTTTTCTGGGAATGGCTTGACAGGGATTCCAAGAGAAAAAATAGCCACAGGATTTCGAGTTACGCACGATCTTGGCTTCTTTGCCTCTACAAATTATCAATACATAGGAGTTCAACCCATTACAGATTCAAATTCATTGTACAGCGATTCTTATCAAATAGTTAATGTATTGGCTGGATATAAAACGAATATTTATAATTTTCTTACGGCCACCATTTCCGCAGGGATCAATAATCTAGCAGATGAGACATACGCTTCCTCTATTCTTATAAATGCTTCGTCTTTTGGAGGGAATTCACCTAGGTATTTCTATCCAGGGGAGCCAAGAAATTATTTCACCAGTTTTCAGGTATCTTATTTTTTCTAAAGAGAGGCATAGGGCACTAGCACTTAAATTTTAACGTATAATCATATCACAACTAGTAAGATTTTCATATTTTCGGTTATTGTTAAAAACCAACCAATTAAATAGTCTTCATACGATGGAAAAATTCAACTTTAAAAAGTCCCTGTTTATTTTTTTAGTACTGTGTACTTCGTTCATTGCACAATCACAAACCAATCAATATCTTCATTTTGATGGGGTAGATGATTATACAGAACTCCCTAATGGCGCTGCTTTTGTGGATGGTTTAAATACCATTTCTATGACGGGATGGTTTAATACAGATGCGTTGGTATATGGGCAAGGAATGATGAGTATTAGAGGTGGTGGAACAGGTGCTGGAGAGATGTATCTCATCCAATTAAGTGATGGTATTATAGAATGTAGAGTCATTACCAGTACAGGGTTGCATCAAGTTGTTGCGCCAGCAGGAACCATAGTAGCTGGAACTTGGCAGCATATTGCTTGGGTTTTTAATGAAACTACTGTAACATTATTTGTAGACGGTGTTTCCATTGGAAGTAGCGATGCATCAGGAACCTTCCAATCTACAACACGTCCTTTTACAGTAGGAAAATGTTTACAACCTGGATTTAACTTTATATACGGCGGTGCTGCAGACGAAGTTAGCCTATGGAGCAAAGCACTAAGTCAGGCTGAAATCGCTACAATGATTACAAACGAGTTACAAGGTAATGAAGCCAATTTAGAAATATACTATAAGTTTAACCAAGGAACACCCGCAGGAAACAATACCAATATCATGCAATTACTTGACAATAGTGGTGTTGCGGATAAGAACTCAAACTTAATGAATTTCGCATTAACTGGAGAAACTTCAAACTTTAACGGTACGCTGGAATCTGGTTTTCAAGCCATTAATTTTACTCCAGTTCCTAATAAACTAATTTCAGATGTGCCTTTTGCACTAGAAGCTACTGTGACTTCTGGCCTCACTATTGCGTTTGAGGTTATTTCAGGACCTGCAACAGTTGCCGGAAATACGCTTACTTTAGATGGTGTTCCAGGAGAAGTTACCGTTAAGGCGAGTCAAGCGGGGAATGCAGATTGGGATCCAGCCGAGGATATTTTTGCAACCTTTCAAGTATTAGACCCAGCACAGGTTCTTGTTGAATCTAAAGTGCTGCATCCATTAAATGGAGACGTTTTTGCGCCCTCACTTATTCCTTTGCAAATCGCTGTAGAAACTTCCATTGAATTTCCAGAATTATTTATGGTAGCTGAAATTATTGCTACAATAAACGGTGAAGTCGTTACGCTGGTAAACCATGAGAATGGTTTCTTTTCGGGCTGGTGGACCCCCACAAGTTATGGAAACTTTGACCTTGAAATAGAAGGAACTAACAATTATGGAGAAAGCACTACGGCTATTCAAAACTTTGATATGGTGCAACAGGCAACAAACATAACGGTAATGGCTACAGATCAAGTTTGGGTAAAAGGAGATATCCCTACCGTGACTGTCGAGTCTGATTTACCAAGTTCTATTGGTGCTTTTGATCAAATTTTAGGAACCCTTGTAATAGATTGTCCAACTGGAGGTTGTGACCCTTGGGATAGAATATCATCTGTTGAGGCACAAGGTAAAGATGGAGAATGGTTTGAAATTATTAGGTACCTTACCCCTTATGGAGTCGCCTGTCAAAGCGAAATAGACTTAACCGATTTTAGCTCATTACTTACTGGAAAAACAAAATTTAGAGTGAGTTTAGGAACCCAAGGAAATGGTTTTGAATATACGCTATTACTAAATTATCAAGCAGGTGTTCCTGAAAATGCATACAGTACGGTATCAAAATTATGGTACCAAACCTACCAGTTTGGTGATATGGCAAACTTGCAACCTACAGCGCATATAACTGCCAACTTCTCTGCAAATACCGAAAACGCGAAAATAAAATTAGTGTCTTCTGGTCACGGATGGGGTGCAAACAATACTGGAAATGCCGCCGAATTTCAAAATAACACCCATGATATTTTAGTAAATAATACTGAAACTTTTGAGCAAAACAATTGGGTAGATTGCGATCCAAACCCAGATGGGTGTAGTCCTCAAAATGGTACTTGGCGTTTTAATAGAGCTGGCTGGTGTCCTGGAAGTATTGCGCAATTTTTTGATTTTGATATGACTCCATTCGTTCAACAATCTGATATAAACTTAAGATACCGTTTTGATGAGGGCTATTCAGATTTATGCCACCCTAACAATCCGGATTGCGTCACAGGCCAAACTTGTGATAACTGTAATGATGGTTTTAATCCACATTTAATTGTTTCGTCTTATTTAATTTCTTTCGGAAATGCGCCTACTGACATTGTTTTAGGCAATGATGATATTATAAGTAACACACAATTTACAATGTATCCAAATCCTTCAGGAGGCATTTTTTATATTGATTACACCAATGCTATGGAAATTACAGATGTAGTCGTTTATGATTACCTAGGACGTCAAATATATACTCAGAAAATTAATGGTACCTCGGCTACTATTAAAGTAAATATGATGGGAAGTACACGTGGTGTATATCTTGTTAGTCTAAAAAATAACACGGAGGTTGTTTCAACAAAAAAGTTGATTATGGAATAAATTAAAATCTATAAACAAAAAAATCCGTCATAATGACGGATTTTTTTTTGGACTAATTTATAATCAATTATTTGATAAACTGAATTGTACAGAATGCGCTAGGGTCTTCGCCATTACTTGCTTTAATAGCATTGACCATTGGCATTACAAAACCAATAAAGCAAAGAAAAATCAACATTAAAATACCAAGACCTAATAAGAGAATCATTGGGATACTTACAAGCGCCATAATGATTAAGGTTATTTGGAAATTAATAATTTGTTTACCGTGAAGATCCATTCCTTGTATTTCATCTTTTTTAGTCGCCCATTTTACTAGTGGTGCAATTAAACCTCCAAATCCAGTAACATACGTTAGTAATTGTAAAAGATGTGTAATAACTAAAAGTTGCCTGCCTTCTTTTTTGGCGCTATACGTTTGGTCAAGTACTTCCACTGTATTTTTAAATGTTTTAGCAATACTCTACAGGTAGAAAAACAAATGGAATGTTACATTGATACTTTCAAATTAAATATATTTTTAACACAAGTCGATTAGTAGCGGTTTAAAAATGGGTGGTATAATTCTAAAAATGATCACTCTTCAATAGCAGCTATCTTCTATATTAAAGATTTATAATATGTATTTTTGTAGGCACCCTTATAATATATCAAACTTGCAAGAAACCATACATCATCAAGAGACTATCGTGGCATTAGCAACTGCCTCTGGCGCGGGAGCTGTTGCCATAATTAGATTATCTGGCAGTACCGCTTTTAACATTGCAAGTACCGTTTTTACTTCAGTTTCAAAAAAAGTTTTAGTTGACCAAGCTACGCACACAGTACACTTAGGACATATTGCAGATGGAAATAGGGTTATAGATGAAGTGTTAGCCACCTTGTTTAAAAATCCAAATAGTTATACGGGAGAAGATGTCATTGAGTTTTCTTGCCACGGAAGCCCTTTTATACAACAAGAAATAATACAGTTATGCCTGCAAAAAGGTGCGCGAATGGCAACGGCAGGAGAATTTACATTACGGGCATTCCTTAATGGTAAAATAGATTTAAGTCAGGCGGAAGCGGTTGCAGATCTTATTGCTAGTGATAACGAAGCAAGCCATCAATTAGCCATACAACAAATGCGTGGCGGTTTTTCTACTGAAATTTCAAAACTTAGAGAAGAGCTTTTAAATTTTGCTTCATTAATCGAATTAGAATTAGACTTTGCCGAAGAGGATGTTGAATTTGCGAATAGGAATGATTTTCAAAAGCTCATTTCTAAGATTTCGCTTGTCTTGAAAAGATTGATAGATTCTTTCGCTACCGGAAATGTACTTAAAAACGGAATTCCAGTAGCCATTGTGGGGGAACCAAACGTTGGGAAATCTACCTTATTAAATGCACTTTTAAATGAAGAACGTGCCATTGTTAGCGATATCGCAGGGACTACTAGAGATACTATAGAAGATGAACTAACCATTGGTGGTATTGGTTTTCGATTTATCGATACTGCAGGAATACGAGAAACAACCGATACTATTGAAGGCTTAGGAATTAAAAAAACCTTTGAGAAGATCGAACAAGCGCAAGTAGTCATTTATTTATTTGATGCGCGCGAGTTCAGGGTTTCAGGTTCAAAGTTTCAGGTTGAAATTGAGAAAATTAAAAATAAATATCCACAGAAAAAATTGTTAGTTATTGCTAATAAAATTGATCAAGTTAGCCAAGAACAAAACAAAAATATCAATGCGCAATTTTCAACCAAAAATCCACAAATCACAAACTATAAACTACAAACTATTTCAGCCAAAACGGGTGAAGGCGTAGAAGATTTAAAAAACATCTTACTTGATTTTGTAAACACAGGTGCCCTTCGTAATAATGAGACTATTGTAACTAATACAAGACACTACGATGCCTTACTAAAAGCGCTTGAAGAGATTAACAAGGTCCAAGAGGGTATTGATATAGAGCTTTCTGGTGATTTAATGGCGATAGACATACGACAAGCATTATATCATTTTGGAGAAATAACAGGTGAAATAACCAATGATGATTTGCTAGGTAATATTTTTGCTAACTTCTGTATTGGGAAATAAATAGCTTATGTCAAAAAAAGGAAGTGCAAAAAACACAAAAAATAAAGCCAAGCACGCAAGGCTTATGGCGCAGAAAAAAAATAAGTTAAAAAAAGACGCCGATTTGCGAAAGACGCGCTTAAAAGAAATGAATGCAAAAATTAATGATGCAAAAATTTCTGAAAAATAGGCGTGACTAATAAACCTATTGGATTCTTGTCCCTATAACTTATTAAGCAAAACGTTTTCCGATGAGAAGTATACTTGAATACTACTCTCTAGAAAAGCAGATCTGCTGTCTGCTATTGTTAAAAACTACGGCACCCTTAGAGACACCAAGATAATACATACTAATTTCAAAAATAAAAATACGGTCTCGTATGAATTAATATGCCTTTCTAAATTGAATATATAATTTTGTAAAATGAACTTTTTGAACCAATCATTATCAAAACTATACCAATATGGAAACAGATAAGGAATCCAACATAGATATAGGATCAACTAAAGAAAAACAAGATAGAGACTTAGCCTTCCATTATTGGCACACCATAACGTATCTTGTTAATCTGATACGATGCTCTGAACTAAAGGCAGGTTTAATTTTATCTTTTTACGGTATAATTTTCGATTTTATTTATCAGAATATTGAGCAAACAAAAGAACAATTTGGTGGTAATCTGTTGCTGTTTATTTTATTGGGAGCTTAGATTTTATACACTGTGATCTCTATTTATTGTATCGTAAGAAGCTTTATTACAAGGATTTAAAATAATTATGATCCTAATGTGTTCTTTTGTGGAGATATTATTTCAAAATTTGGGAGCATTACGGAGTATTCAAAAAAATTATACGAAGTAAGTACTGATGGAACTCAGTGTTTTGATCATATGGAGCAACAAGTTCTCATTCAAGCCAAAATAGCAACTACTAAATTCAAAAATGTAAATATGTCACTTCGCTTCTTAGCAATTGGACTCGCTATTTTACCTCTTTTCATTTTATTCTCTCTTATATTAACAGTTATATAAATCATGTATTAATTTTCAAGTTATTCAAAAATAGGCGAATGCAAAATATAAGAGATCAATTTTTAAAACTACCTAAAGCAGATATTCATAACCATTTGCATTTAGGAGGTACTAAATAGAGGTTTGCTCAGCAATATTCAGACAGTACTTTTATAATCCCTAATTCCTATAAAGGGCTTGAAGGTATGATCGATTTTATTTACAACAACCTTAATTCCGTAATGACCACAAAAAAGGAAGTTATTACATTTATGGAGATGGCTATTGAGAGTAGTATAGATGATAACGTAACCTTATTAGAGGCAAGTCTAGATATAGGTCTTGCTCGTTTTTTTGATAACTCTATAGAAGCTGTTATTGATGCTGTTATAGAATTGAAGTCAAAGTATAGCTCTCGAATTATCCTTAATCCTGATATTGGAATTAATAAGGATTTATCATTGGGCAAAGTATATAGCGATGGGATAACGTGTATTAAAAGTAGTGTATTTAATGGCGTTGACTTATAAAAAAAAGAAGCAAATAAAAATTTAAAGCCGTTTAAAGAACTCAACCATAAAACATAAGTTCATATTGGTGAGTTTTCTGATTATTTTTCTATTGAAGAAGTAATAAAGATGTTAAAACCTGACGAACTTCAGCAAGGAATTAGAGCCGTAGACTCAGAAAGGACCATGGACTTGATTTTAGAAAACAACATACAGCTTAATATTTGTACATAAAGTAATATAGCCCTTGGCGCTTCGAACGACTTAGAGATACATCCTATAAGAAAACTCTTTGATCACGGCATTAAAATCACTTTAAACACTGACGATCTTTTACTCTTCCATAAAACAATAACAGATCAATTTGTGGATTTACATAAAGCAACTATTTTTTCGTTTGAAGAACTTGATACGACCAGATTAAACGCCTTTGATTAATTCATCCTTTTAAACAGATTAGCCGAAACCATTGTATGCCAATATAGTGGTAACCCAAACAATTACCGAAGAGAAAAAAATGCCTATAATATTTGCAAGAAAAGCAGATTTGCGTTCTATTTTAAAAATATATGTAGCGATACTCCCAGCATAAACACCGGTGCCTGGAAGTGGTATCATGACAAAGAAAATTAAACCCCAGAATCCATATTTTTGTATTTTATCAGCAGCACCAGTCTTTGCCCGTTTGGCAATCCAAATAGCACCTTTTTTATAAGGAGTCCAACGTAATAAATACCTATTAATATTATCTAAGAAAAACATCATTATAGGAAATACTAGAATATTTCCTATTAAAGCAACTAGCAAAACCCAATAGATATTTAAATCTTGAAAAACACCATACGGTATGCCCACCTTTGCCTCTCCAAAGGGGGAAATACTCCACAAAAAAGTTATAATACTGTCTTTAACCACTTATTTCATAAAAATTACAAAGGTAACGTTACTTTAAAAGTATTATGCGGATTAACATTTATTTTAAGAGATTTTTAGCGTTCTGATGGTACTTACTTTTTGGGGCTGAAAACATAATAAACTATAATATATAATAGTGTAATAGTGTAATAGTGTAATAGTGTAATAGTGTAATATTCAAATTTAACTCCAAAAAGAGCGTTGCAAATAAAATTAAAAAACCAGAGGAGTTAATACGTTATAAATTAAGCGGACAATTTAACAGTTTAGCTTTAAAGCAATAGCATCTACACAATTAATACCATCTATCGCGGCGGATATAATTCCCCCAGCATATCCAGCACCTTCACCACAAGGATACAGTCCTTTTATAGTAATATGCTCAAATGTTTTTGAATCTCTAGGAATTAAAATTGGCGATGATGTCCTACTTTCTGGGGCATGTAATACTGCCTGATTGGTATAATATCCTTTCATTTTTTTTCCAAAAGAAACAAATGCTTTTTGCAACCTTTCTGAAATTAATGGAGGTAAAATTTTATTTAAATCCACCGAAATAATTCCTGGTTGATATGAAGTTTTTGGAAAATCTATAGATACTTTACCTTCAACAAAATCAATCATTCTTTGCGCAGGAACTTTCTGAGTTTTCCCCGCTGCTTCCCAACAAGATTTCTCAACTTGTTTCTGAAAATCTAAACAAACAAAAGGATTTTCCTCAGAAAAGTTTGGCAGATCCTTAGGTTCAACACTCACAACAACTCCCGAGTTTGCATAGGGATTATTTCGTTTGCTAGGACTCCATCCATTTGTAACAACTTCATCTTGTGCTGTAGCACAGGGAGCTATTATTCCGCCTGGACACATACAAAATGAATATACTCCTAGCCCATCTATTTGATCTACCAAGGAATAAGATGCAGGGGGTAAGTATGGGTTGTCGTAGTCTCCGTGATATTGTATAGCGTCTATTAATTGTTGTTGATGCTCTACGCGAACACCAATTGCAAAAGGTTTTGCTTCAATTCTAATACCTTTAGAATGTAATAGGTAAAAAATATCTCTTGCAGAGTGTCCTGTTGCTAGGACTAAATCGTTAAACGGTTTCCATTCGCTTCCATTTACTTGAATTGCAGTAATCGTTTTATTTTCAATTTTTAGATCTGTTAGTTTCGTGTTAAAATGAACTTCTCCACCTGCTTCGATAATAGCCTCCCGCATTGTAGTAATTATCTTAGGAAGTTTGTTGGTTCCAATATGCGGGTGTGCATCGACTAAAATATCTTCATCTGCTCCAAAATGGACAAACCACTCCATCGCTTTTAGCACATTACCTCTTTTCTTAGATCGTGTATATAATTTCCCGTCAGAATATGTTCCTGCACCACCCTCTCCAAAACAATAATTAGATTCTGGATTAACAATATGCTCTTTATTTATGGCTGCTAAATCTCTTCGCCGTGCTTTTACATCTTTACCGCGTTCAAAAATAATAGGCTTTAACCCTACTTCTATTGCCCTAAGTGCGGCATAGAGTCCTGCAGGGCCTGCTCCAATAATTGCTATTTGCTTTTTTGAAGTGGAAACGTCTTTTAGTGTGAACCGTTTAATTACATCTTCTCTGGGTTCATTTACAAGCCATAGCTCTACTTGAATATTTAGCTTGATGGTTTTTTGTCTTGCATCTATAGAACGTTTTCTTATGCGCCAATCGCTTATATTTTCACCACGAAGTTTTGCTTTTTCTAGTGCAAGCTCCAATATATAATTTTCATCCTCTTGTTGTCTGGGAAGAATTGTAAATTGAACTAATATACTCATGCACTTGATGGGTTGAGATTATTAAAAAAGTTAATAACAGTAGTGTTATTTTGTGGTGGAGTACAAACTATTCATTTTGAGTTATGGCTAACCCTTAAAAAATTTATGGCCTTGGTAAGACCAAATTAGCATTCATAAATATAAATACTTCTTTAGCTTCATTTACTATTTAAAAACGTCATATCTATAACCAAAATTAACCCCAAAATTTTCTTTTGTATAGTTACTATAGTCTAGCCCAATTTGTACAGAAAGCGAACCGTATTTTGAAGGATATGCTAACTGGCCGTAAAGATACATTGCTTTTTCTCTCGGTATTATTGGTTCTTGATAGGTTCCTAGATATTCGGCATAGGTTGCTTTTACCCTGTATTCAAACTTTGAAAGATAACCAAAAACACCTAAGTGATGCGCGATGCTTCTATTAATTGCAACTCCCAAATTGTCTTCTCTTGGAATTATAAAAGGAACCCCTATTGTATTGCCATTATATACCCATCCCGTTTGATAAATACCACTATTAAAATAATTGTCCAGCCCGCTACCATTTCCCTCACCGCCCTGTACTAATCTCCTTCCGCTCTGAGAAACCGTTTGGACATATTCATATAATATTGATGTTATTAATTTGTTCTTATTAGGCTGTAAAAAAATTCCCCAAATGCCATCAGGAAAATTACGCAGCTCTCTTCCAGACCGATCTTCAAATAAATTTTGATGATAGAGTTTGATGTTATAATTTGTCATTTCCTTATCATAACTCAAATGATAGGATGCAACATGATTTCCTACTGCATTTAATTGATCGTTTATTGTATTGCCTCCCCCTTTCCCCACAAATGCCTTAGCAAAGCTTGAAAAACTTTCTTCTTGCTGACCAAATTCTTGAGAGAAACCTCCCCATTGAACATAATGAGCTAAACCAGCGAAAAAGTTACTAGTTTTAGAAAGGTTAAAATCTAGATATAGTGATTTATGATGTATCATTGCTCCATCAACTACTCTTGTATCATTAAGCTCATAATGAGCAATAGTAGCTCTGAAACCAAACCATTTAAGTAATTTTATGGTTCGGGCGGTACTAAGTTCTGCTCCCGGCATTGCGCGCGCATTACCAGTCCATAATATATCCCCCCCAACAGATGATAAATCATCCAATAATACATCTCTATGCTTAAGTCCTAAATTAAAATCAAACCACGAATTTTTATAGGTAGCATATAGTTGATCGATAATAACTCCATCAAAATCATTGTAAAGTACTCCTACTTTAGTGTCAACAGTGGCTTTTTCAGAAACTGACCTGGTGTAACCAAAATCTCCTAGCGTTAAAAAATTAGTTTGTGCATCTACTCTCCCTAAGGTATTGTTAAATAACCAAAAAGGCAGATCACCATCTGACGCAACCATTCCTTGTAAAGAGATGCTGGCATTAAAGTTATTGTAAAGACTGTCATTTTTAATGACAGTGTCATTCTGAGCTATTAATAACTGTGTGAAAATAATATAGCTAACTAGTGTGTAAAAAAGCTTTTTAGAAAAGTTTTTTGTTCTAGCGGATGTTTGTTGTTTTTTTTGAAAAATCAAGATAGTTCTATTAAGATTCGTTTTCAGAATCCAATACCTCAAAGACTGAATTATTACTTTTAAATTCTGGAACAATTTCTTTTAAAATTCTTACTACGCTTTGATCATCTAATCGCGTAGCAGATTTAATAATCTTTTTTATATTAACATTAATATTTTCAAAATTAGCAACACGTTCTTTTGAAATCATTATCTTGGGATGATGGGTAGGTAGTGTGGTTGAAGTATCGTTTAGTAACTCTTCATATAGTTTTTCTCCAGGTCGTAATCCAGTTATTTCAATCTCAATATCGGTATAAGGAGTTAAACCAGATAATTCAATCATTCGCTTTGCAAGATCTAAGATCTTCACAGGTGCACCCATATCAAAAATGAAAATCTCACCACCGTTACCCATTGTTCCCGCTTGTAGAACTAATTGGCAGGCTTCTGGTATTGTCATAAAGTAACGAATGATATCTTTATGAGTAACCGTTACAGGACCTCCTTCTGAAATTTGTTTTCTAAAATGTGGTATTACAGAACCGTTTGAACCAAGAACATTTCCGAACCTAGTAGTGATAAATTTAGTTCCAATATTCTCTTCTTTGTTTTGAAGTGCCTGCACATATATTTCTGCCGCTCTTTTTGAAGCTCCCATTACATTTGTAGGATTAACAGCTTTGTCTGTAGAAACCATAACAAATCGTTCAATCTTATGGCTCACTGCTAGGACTGATAAGTTAACAGTACCTAAAATATTGACATAAATTGCTTCATGAGGATTTCGTTCTATCAAGGGCACATGTTTGTATGCCGCGGCATGGTAGACAACATTAAATTTATGAAATTTGAACAGCATTCCCATACGGTACATGTTGCTAATATTTGCTAGCTCCGTAATAAATTTTAGGTTTGGAAAGTGTTGCAAAAGGTATAATTCTAATTCGTATAATGGAGATTCTCCCTGATCTAATATGACAATTAATTTAGGATTAAATGTAGCAACCTGTCGCACTATTTCACTTCCAATAGAACCCGCTCCACCAGTTATTAAAATCGTTTTTCCTTCTAAATGATCTTTAATAATGTCTGTTTCAATCTTTATTATATCTCTTTCGAGAAGGTCTTCAATTTGGATAGGTTTTATTTTTGTCCTTACATCTTCCATCTTATTCCATTCTTCTAGAGAAGGAACATTGTAAACCTTTGTTTTTGCTTTTAAACAAATCTCTACTATTTTATTTTTTTCTTTTACAGAGGTATTATTGCCAATAAAAAGCACCCCTTCAATATTATAGTGGTCTATGAGTTCTGGCAAATTTTGATTTACCTTAAAAACAGGTTTGTCAAGAAGTTTTAGCCTTTTAGAACCAATGTTTTCAGTAAAAAAACCAATGAGTTTGAAAGGGAAATTTGATTCACGTGTTAATGCTTGTCCTAATGAAATTGTTTCATCATCAATCCCAATAATTGCGATGCGTTCTTTTAGCAACCCCTTTTTATTATGACGCAGGTATTGATATATTTCTTTTACAAAAATTCTGAAGAATAAAAGAAAACAAAATGACAACAGCGTATAAAAAACTATAGATGTGGTTATAAATAATGGTTTTTCTAAAATTACACTGGATAGACCTGATATAATTAATAATACTATTGCAGTAAATATTTGGGATAGTGCCAATTTAATAACATCTACAAAACTTGAATGTCGAATAATCCCTGAATAGGTCTTGAAGACAAAAAAGAATATAATGTTCACAAAAACAAAAACAAAACCTTGAACAGTTATGCTTAGAACATCATAAAAATTTATTACGGTACTTGTTATGATAAAATAAAGCATCAGGAATGAAAAACATCCTATAAATACATCAATCATCAAAACAATCCAACGTGGTAAATAACGTTGGTGCAATAATGAAATTTCATTATTACCATTATACAAAATACTTTTAATTTTTTCTTTCAATGGTATTTATTGATTCAGATTTTAAAAATACTCTTCAATGCTACTTCGATTCTTTCCTTTTCTCCTGTAGTAAGATTGCTGCCAGATGGTAAACACAAACCATTATTAAAAAGATTTTCTGCCACTTTTGCACCGTAATAGGGAGCATCTTTAAATATGGGTTGCAGGTGCATGGGCTTCCATAACGGTCTGCACTCTATATTGTCTGCATCTAAAGTATGTCTAATTTCATCCGTTGAGATTTCAGTGAATTGATTATTTAACGTGATACAAGATAACCAATGATTTGAATAAAAATCGCTTGATGGCTCTTTAAAAACGGAAACACTCTCAACATTTTTAAAAATACGCTCATAAAAAGAATTCATCCCTCTTCGAAGGACGACGTGTTCATCTAAAACTTCCATTTGGCCGCGACCAATACCTGCACAAACGTTACTCATTCTATAATTATATCCTATATGTGAATGCTGGTAATGAGGTGCGTCATCTCTTGCTTGAGTAGAAAGAAATATTGATTCCTCCTTTATTTTTGGGTCTTTTGAAACCAAGGCCCCTCCACCTGAAGTAGTAATAATTTTATTACCGTTAAAAGATAGAATTGAGATGTCGCCAAAAGTCCCACATTTTCTTCCTTTATAACTACTCCCTAGTGCTTCAGCACTATCTTCAACTACAGGAATTTCATATTTTTTAGCAACCGCTGTAACCTCTTCTATCTTGTAAGGCATCCCGTACAAGTGAACCACAATAATCGCTTTGGGCTTTTTACCTTTTTTAATACGGGCTTTTATTGCTTCTTCAAGAAAGTGCGGGCACATATTCCAAGTGTCAGGCTCGCTATCTACAAAAATAGGTGTGGCTCCTTGGTACGCTATAGGGTTTGCCGAAGCAGAAAAGGTAATTGTTTGACATAAAACCTCATCCCCTCTTTCAACTCCTAATAATATAAGCGCTAAATGAATGGCTGCGGTGCCTGAACTTAAGGCTGCAACATGACTTCCCTCTTTTAAATAATTTTTAATTGATTGCTCAAATCCAGTAACATTGGGCCCTAAAGGTGCAATCCAATTGGTCTCGAAAGCTTCATTTACATAGCCTTGCTCTGTGCCACCCATATGAGGAGAAGACAGGTATATTTTTGTATTCATTATTTTATAATTTTTCCTGGATTACCATAAACTAAAGCGTTGTCTGGTATATCCTTAGTTACTACAGCTCCTGCACCAATCGTAACCCATTTTCCAATTTTAGTCTCTGGCAATATTATGCTTCCCGCTCCTATAAGCGTTCCTTCTCCTATTTCTACACCACCACAAATACTAGCTTGTATCGCTATATGCACAAACTTGCCTAGCCTTACATTATGGGATACAGTAGCATTATTATTAACAATACAAAATTCGTCCAAATGTACATCTGCATCAATCACACTATTAGGAAAAACAACACATCCTTGACCAATCTTAGCCGACGGATAAACCACAGCAGATGGGTGAACAAAGATAGGAAAATCTCCTGATAATTGCTCAAAAACCTTCTTTCTGGATTTGTTATTACCGATAGCAATCGCAGAGGTTTTTGTGCTATCTTTTTTTGTGAATTTTTTGACTGGAATTCCCAAAAGAGTACCGCAATTGGGTTTATCATCCACAATACTAGTAGGTGTATATTCCTCCAACGCTCTAATCAATTCTATTACAGCAAAACTGTGCCCTCCGGCACCATATACTTGTATTTCTTTCATTTACTTCCTTCAAAAGGTTTTGTGGTAACTTCTCCTTCGGTATTAATATCTTCTTTAAAAATCACTTTCTTAACGGTCATAAATAGAATTTTTATATCTAAAAAAAAAGACTGATTTGTAACATACCAAACATCCAATTCAAATTTCTTTTCCCAAGATATTGAATTTCTTCCCATTACTTGAGCCCATCCCGTTATGCCTGGTTTTACCAGATGCCGTTGTTTTTGAGTATCATTATAAAGCGGCAGATAATGAGGAAGCAATGGTCTTGGCCCAACAAAACTCATATCTCCTTTAATAACATTAAGTAATTGGGGAATTTCATCAAGCGAAGTTTTTCTTACGAAAGAACCAATAGGTGTTAATCTTAGAGAATCTGGCAACAAATTTCCTTGAGCATCTTTCTTGTCGTTCATGGTCTTAAACTTAATAATGGTAAAAATATGCTCATTTTTACCTGGTCGTCTTTGAAGGAAAAAAGGTTTACCTCTATTCGCGGCTAAAATAAATATCGTAATTACTAAAAATATTGGGCTAATTATCGAGAATACAGTGAATGCAGCAAGGAAATCGAATAAAGGTTTAAAAATATTTTTATACACAGAACAAAGATATTAAAGCTTTGCTCTTAACAGCGCATATTCATTTAATAAATACTGCCACATTTCTTGACGATCATAATTTTTTGTAATACTACTTCTGGTGTTTTTCTGAAGTTTAGCATAGTATTGATTATCACTTAGTAGTTTGATCATGGCTTCTTGTGTAGCCTTTTGATTCTTAACGGGAATTATTATTCCATTTTCATCTTGGGTTATGATTTCATTACAGCCATTTATATCTGAAACTATTGAAGGCAATCCCATAGCTCCAGCTTGTAAAACTACATTAGGAAACCCCTCTCTATAGCTTGGAAAAATCAATGCACTACTCAACGCTAAAAAAGGCCTTACATCATTTTGATAGCCGGCGTGGACTATCTTACTATTCGTTTTTATAGCTTCTTTTGTTGCGGGTTGAAGTGGGTCTAGTTCATCCTCAAAAGGACCAACTAATACTAATGAAACATTTTTATATAATTTTTGCACTTCCAAAAATGCTCCCACCATCTCGTGCATACCTTTGTCTGCAACAATTCTACCAACAAAAACAAAAACAAAATCATTAGCGGGAATATTCCATTTTTCTTTTTCAATTAATAAATTAGTTTTCGCAAAATGCGTTGGGTCAAAATAACTTGTATCTATGCCATTAGTACTTCCCTTTCCAAGGACTTTCAGTTTATGAGAAGGGCAGAATGATTCGGTCTTTATAAAATCATAAAGTCCCTTTGAATTTGGATATACATTTGTGGCAAATTTATAGGTCCATTTTTCAACCGTGTTTAGTATTTTTCGTTTTAAGCCAGTTGCCTCCATTAAAGGCAAACCAGCAACAGTATGCAATCGTAATGGTACTTTTGCGAAGTAAGCTGCCATCATTCCCACGATGCCTGCTTTAGGCGTATGCGAATGAACAATGAGAGGCTTTTCCTTTAATAAAAATTTATAGAGATTAAAAACGGCTTTTAAGTCTTTGAAAGGCGTTATTTTTCTTGTTAGTTCTAAATGAAACGTAGCTACTCCATTATTACGACCATATTTTAATAACCGTCCTTTATCATCAGAAACTGCCGTTACCTCAAAATGGTTTTGCATAAAAGTAAGTTGTCCTTCTAGCAATTTTTCTAAGGACAGCGGCACTGTAGTAATGCGTATTAATTTTTGCAACAGATTATTTTTATTTATTAATTTTTAAACTAAAAGATTCTAAATCTATTCTAAAATTTCAATTTTGAACTTATTGTTTCGTTGTATATGTTTTTTACGATAATAAATTTTTACACTTAGATTTATTTCGTGGATAATTTTCGTGTTAAATTTTATTCAAATTAAGGCTTTAGTTTGATATTATCCAATAATTTTTCAAAGCTTATAAATTTATTCCATCTTCTGAATTTTTCAAAAATATTATGCTTTTATCATACCTTTCATTCTAGCATATCATATCATTCTAGTATGGTATTATTTATAACGTTTTTTGTCTACTATTCTGCACCTTAAAATCTTGACCCAATATGTTTTTAAGTGTATCGTCTTTATAGCTGTTAGGCTCTATATCAATAACAGCGGCTGGTGTAGTAAAGCCAATATCCTTTGCGATAAAATCTTCAATAAGTATATGGGTTCCGTTTATTATTGACAGACCATTTTTCATGTTAACAATAGCCTTGTATCATTTAAGTGTTATTTTATTAATAAAACTTTTTGATTCTTTAAAAAATAATATCAAGCACATCACCACCAGTACTTTTCACCTTAATAGCTACTGCATATATATATTGTGAATTGGGAATATATAAGTGTGTAAATTCTCCAACATCAAATTTACGCATTCTGAAATTTGTATTATTGCCGCTATCACCTTCAGCAGTCACTCCAAACTGCGCGATATTTATAGTTTTAGAATGGACTAAATTCCAATGAACATAGTCGTTATTTTTTGATTTGATTAGACCGTCTCCATTTTCATACTCTATACTTTGTTTATCCCAGGTAAAAATTTCTTGTCCACTATCATAAGTAGTATTGCAACCTGATACAAAGACAGTACTGCTCTTATTGGCACCCTCTGTTCTCAAGCTACTGGTATTGATAATAATCTTAAGTTTTGAAGGAAACTTAATGTTCGCTGTTTTTTTTTAAATCATTCCCTAAGAAAACAAAAGCAGTATCTAATGTTTGTATGTTTCTATTTTGATATTTTACATTTTTTTTCTCGGTGTAATTATTTTTTGCAACACCTTGATCGAACGAGGATTTAACCCCACCCTTCATAGAGCAACTAACTAAAATTAGATATATACATACTATTTTCATGAACTAAATGTAGTGTTTTGTTTTAAAAAGTAATTTGTGTTTTTATATTCACACGAGATCATTTGAATCATAGTTTGTTGTAATTCCACAAGTTTATCTAGGGCAACGCGCGGTGGTAATTCGTATTGGTTTTTGCCATTTTATTATTCTATTAAATGTTTAATATTGTTTTTAATCATTTTAAATTTCCCATTAGATTCATTTGGAATTTCAAGAACATACGATATTATAATTTTCATTTTATAGCCAACACGCGCTCTCCATTTTTCAAGAAATAGGACCTCGTCATTGCTTTTAAAATAGGCTTTATCTGCGATTAAGATGATGGAAATTTCATTTATTCCGTTTTGAATGACTTGAAATTTTTGTACTCCTTTGACATCTTTTAAGGTATTTGATATATTTCCAGAACTCACTTTTCCCATTTCTACTGAATATATAAAATCTCCCTCTCTTCCTAAAATACGATTTACAATAGGGTTTTTATCCCCACAATTACAAACCTTATCACTTAAGGTAACGGAATCTCCAATATCATACCTAATTAATGGAGTGCCACAAGTTGTAAAGCTAGTTACCACTAATTTTCCCTCATTTGCAGGATTGTTATGCTCGTCTAAAACTTCAAAAATCCCTGTTTGCAATTGTAAATGTAAATTTTGATTTTTACACTCAAAAATAAATGGAGCTCCTTCTGACGAAGCGTACTGGTCATATACTTTTGTTTTGAAAAACAGCTCAAATGTCTTCCTCATTGTTGGTGTTATAATTTCTGCTGTAAGAAATATTGCTTTAATAGTATTGGCTGGAAAAGATATATTATGAGCCAACCCATATTGTGCCAATTCGAGAATTGTAGATGGAAAACCTGCAATAAATTCAGGCTTAAACGAAATTAAATTTTTAATATAATAGGCTAGATATTCATTCTTAATATGGAATGACGAGTAATATCGTATGTTGTGAAAATAATCTGTTTTCCAAAACCTTTTATTTTTCACATCTTTTTCAAAGACAATGTTTTTACCCGAGAACCAGGCAGTGCGCTTGCCTAAAGAATACCCAAACTGCCCCCTAAAGGTATCTAATATTGCAAAACGTTCTTGCATATTATCTTTTGTGAATACTACCTCAAGTGATTTCCCTGTAGTTCCCCCTGTTTTAGACTTTATACCGTTTTTAATATTTATAGTACGTATAGTATCATAGTGGGACTGTAAGTCTGCTTTTACTACGAGAGGCAAATTACCAATGTTATCTAGATTAATAGATGTTATTGAAGAACCGTAGAGCTCTTTATAAAACAAAGAGTGCTTTAATACATATATTGAGAATTCATGAAGTCTTTTTAATTGTTCTTGTTTCAGCTCTTTCAGGGAGGCATTTCGATAGTTTTTATAATGCTTTAAGTATTTTGAATAATTGCCCCCATAACGATTTTTATACGCTAAGATATTGAATATACTAACCAGTATATTCTGCACAAACAACGGTGATTTTTTAAATATTTTTTCTTTCAAATCGAATTTTAAATTAAGGCTAAGTAAACAAAATACATTGTCTTAAGAAGAAAGATAATAACTAATCTTTCAAATCAATTAAGCGATCAGAAAACTTTAAACGTATATTCATCAAAACCTCCTTAAAAGGTGTTGGCTTAAATTTATTTCCTTCATAAATATTTATATCAGATAGTTTTATGAGCGGAAACGTATTCTCTATATTCACAAATGAGTAGGGCTCTGTGTTATTCATCCAGGTTGCATTCTCAATGGTAATTAAGCCTTGAATTTTATTCTGTTTTTTCTTCCCAGCAATCCCAACAGCCTGAAATCCATAATAGGAATTTTCATCAATATGGTTTTCAATATCAATCAACACATTCTTTTTCAAATCTCCATACAAGAAATAAGTCACTACTTTTATACCACTTCCTAAATTATTACCGGTATATATGTCTTTCAACTTAATGTTTTCGATAATTTCATCGTTATTATTAGGCTCTATATCTATTCCAGCTTGGGGAGGCGTTCCCTTTGTATTCGAAATGAATGCCTTATTGATAAATATATTTTTACCCGTAATAATAGATATGCCATTTCTTCTATTATCATTAATTGTGGCTTCTATTATATTGATAGAATCATTTACCTTTTTACTTCCACTTGATCCTATATATATTCCATCTCCCCAACATTTTTGAATTTCTGGATAATATATATTAATATTCTTTGAACCCATTATCCATAATCCCATTCCCCATTCTCCTTCCATATTTGAAGGGTCTATTCGTCTGTATCTATCTCCTTCTACTTTTAAATTATAAATTGAAAAATTTTCAACATCAGAAACTAGTACTACATAGTATGACTTTTTATCATTTGACTTATACTTTAAGAGCGTGTTTTCTTGAAAAAACCAAGTGCTATTGCTTTTGGCTTTTAAACCGTCTGTATTTATCAATAAAGAAAAATCAGGAAATATGACAATTGGATTTTCATTAACTACTTTTTGTATGATTTCGGTGTAATCTTCACTCCCATCACTTAGAAAATTTTGGGGTAAAAAGTCTTCAATTTTTATAGCATCCTTAATTCCTTCTTGACGGTATAATTGTAACTTTTCTTTATTAGAAGTACGGTTGTTTTTTAAAAATTCTGCAGCTTTAGAGAGTGGCAATTCAGGTTTGTTTTCTACCAGATTCTTGCAAGAACTAAGTAAAAAGAGCATTGCTAAAACAATTGTGAATTTTGTGTGAATTTTATATTTCATCTAAAAATTGTTTTGTTCTTTGTTTAAAATTTCTAAAATCAAAAATTTTTGATTCTTGACAATATTGTTTCATTTTTAAAATATCGTCTTCAGAAGTATGCACTACTAATTTTAATTTTTCTGTAAGTTTTGAAGGCTCTTTAACCTCTAATAAGAATCCATTTTTACCCTCCATCAAATAATCAATTACGTTACTATTATTATTAGTAACTACAGGAATGCCTAGACTTACAGATTCTACAAATTTTGTAGGAAACCCAGCTTTGGTTACGATATTAGCATCTCGAATAAAAATTGAAAAATCGCTCTCTTTTAAAATTGAAAGAGAGGCGGCGTGAGGAACTCTTCCATGGAATTTAATTTTTTTTTCAAGTCCAAGTATGGCATTTTGTAAATCTGGAAAAAATGATAAGAATTCATCTTTTGAAATTCCAACTATATTAAGAAAGAAATTGTAATTTTCTTGTGCCAACTCATAAAACGATTGTACTATTAAATCTAGCCTATCTTTAGCATTTGCGTTTTTAGCTAACGAGAATGGAGACCCTGAATATACTAGCTTAACTGGTTTTGATTTTTTAACGACAAGATATTTCCATTTTGAATCGGTTAGATCTACAAGAGGGGGTATTTTTACTGAAAGCATACCTTTGTTAGTATAAAATTTATGAAGGTATTCGCTAATCGAAATAATTCCATCCATTTTTAAATGAAGGGTAAACATTCGCATAGTAATATCTAATTTCTTTACATTTCTATAAATAAAATTACCTCCCTTGGGGGCTTCATACCATTCCGTACAATCTGATATAATTTTAATATCCTTTTTACCACAAAAACCAATCATTCTACTAAGTGATCCAGAAGGCAAATTGTAGCATATTACAGCTACTGTGTCATTATATTTACCTGTTAACTTTTTGTAGAAATTTGCTTGAAAAATAAATTTCAGCCAATCTATACTACTTTTAGGGTAGCTCAATTCGTAAGAGTCAAAACCAAAATACTCCTTAGCTATTGTACTATTTTCAGGTACTTGTTTTTGTGTTACACCACAAAAAACTACATTATAGCCCAAATTTTTCAATAGTTTACCATTGGCAATAACACGATGTGCTGCAGCATTTTTATCTGGCAACTCAAACCCACCTATGTATAATATGGTCCCTTTCGTCTTCATTACTTAGTAGATTCACTCCAGACAACACGTTTAACATAATCTGTATAACTCAAAATAATACGAACTACTTTTTCACTCACATTTGGCATTGAGTAGTCTGTCACGGGTCTAAAATTTCGTTCAGCCCCTCTTTTTTGAGTCTCTAATTGTGTTAATCCCTGAAGAATTCTTTCTGGAGATAATCCCACCATCATTACAGATGCCTCTTCCATTGCCTCTGGACGCTCGTGTGCTTGACGAATGTTTAATGCAGGAAAATTTAAAATAGAGGATTCTTCGCTAATAGTGCCACTATCAGAAAGTACTGCCAAGCTATGCATTTGTAGTGCGTTATAATCGTTAAAGCCAAGTGGTTTTAATAATTGAACTTCAGGACGCATTTCTATTTTCTTTTTTTCAATCATATTGCGCGTTCTTGGATGCGTACTAACAATGATTGGAAGCTTAAATTTATCGGCTATATTATTAAGGCTTTGCATAAGATTTGTAAAATTCTCTTCACTGCTTATGTTTTCTTCACGGTGAGCAGATACTACAAAATACTTCTCTTTTGTAAGCTTAAGTCTTGACAACACGTCACTCTCCTTGATTTTGTGCAGGTAGTGGTTTAAAACTTCAAACATTGGACTACCTGTTTTTATGATTCTATCTGCTGGCAAGCCTTCACGCAACAAATATTCACGGGCAATATCACTGTAAGTCATATTAATATCTGCCGTATGATCTACAATTTTACGGTTTGTTTCTTCAGGTACACGTTGATCAAAACAGCGGTTACCTGCTTCCATATGAAAAATTGGGATCTGTCTTTTCTTTGCTGGTATTGCACATAAACAACTATTTGTGTCTCCTAAAACCATAAAGGCATCTGGTTTTAGTGATGCTAATAACGGGTCAATCTTTATTAAAATATTTCCAATAGTTTCTGTTGCGGTCGTTCCTGCTGCTTCTAAAAAATAATCCGGCTTTCGAATTTCTAAATCGTCAAAAAATATTTGATTCAGCTCATAATCATAGTTTTGACCTGTATGAACTAGTATGTGCTCAATCGCATTTGATGCATCTAAAGCCGTTAATACCCTAGATAATCGTATGATTTCTGGTCGTGTTCCCACCACCGTCATTACTTTGAGTTTAGTTATTGGTGATGGGTGATCGGTAATTGGTGAATTTGCACTCATATAATATTCATTTGTTAAACCCATTTCTTTACAGACGAGGGGTAAGTCATTAAGCATTTTTCCAATACTTGTTTTGATTTGTTTAATTCTTCTATCTCGAACTCGGTAGCAAAAGTAAGGTTTTTGGTTATGATAATCTGAATTTCAAGTTCCATACAACTCCCTAAAAAAATATGAAGAAACTGAAGGGACTCTTTATTGTTTTTTCTAGCAGCTTTTCTGCAATATTTGATAAAATTGAAACTGAAACTCGTCGCATTTGACTGCTTAGACCCTATCGATTCTCTTCTGGGAATTTAGACGCTAGCAAATAAATTTAGGCTCCTAAATCTATCGACATTTTCCAAACATCTAGATCCTTATGCGTTTTCATTCTGAACTTTTTTAGTGGTTAAGATACCTAGACCCAATTTACAAATAACCAATCTCAAATTACCTGTTATCAATCATCAACTACACTTCTTCAAAATAGGTGTCTGCATCCTCAGGATCAAAGGGTTCATTGATCCAAAAATTCGTGTATAAAATATCGTCGCCTACATTTTTGATGTTGTGTGTGTACCAGATAGGCATATCTACATAGGCCGGTTCGTCACCGTCTAGATAGAAATCAAAAGTTTTATCTGTTCCTATTTTTCGTAGCTGAATTAAAGCCTTTCCTTTGATGACCGCGAAACGCTCTATCTTGCGTGTATGATAATGATTACCTCTTGTTATTCCTGGAACTGTAGTAGAAAAAGATACCTGTCCTCCTACTCCTAATCTTATTATTTCTACAAAACTCCCTCGTGGGTCTGTGTGCTGTGAAAATTTTACTGGATAATGGTTTTCAATATCCATGTAACAGCGGAAGGTATTAAATAGATTTAATTCAAAAGAATTACTAATTTCTGGAACTTCTCCATTGTCTTGATAAAGTGACTTATAATGATTTAATAGTGCTAATATTTCTGAAACTTTAGCCTCAGAAGTATGCGGAACATTATAGGATGGATTGTTTTCTTTAGAATTTATTTTTGAAATAATTTCTGCTACTAATTCATTCACATAAATTAGTTTTAAATCTCCATCTACCTCTATTTTAGGTGCCCCACCTGTTGCAACTAAATGTGAAAATGTTGCTACTACTGAATTATAAAAAGGCTTCCCAAAAGGTCCAAAAACATTGGGGATTATCATCCCAGTAAATGTTGCATTGTTTGAAGATGCCCATTCCTGAATGGTTTTTCTTGCCTCTTTTTTAGAATTACCATAATGATTGTCTCGTTCTTCTTGCGATGAAGAAGAAAACAACACTTGAGGATTGCTGTTCGTGCGTTTTAATGCAGCTACGAGTTTGTGCGCCAACCCTACATTTGTATCATAAATAACCTGCGGATCGTCGTGCCTGTTCATAGCAGCAAGATGAACAATGACATCGCAGCTTGCTACAAAAGAATCTAATAAACTGTCTTTTTCAAAAAACGACCTTTCAAAAGGTATGCGTTCATAAACCTCTGGGCTAAGTCCAAGTGTATTATGTAAATGTGTGCCAACAAATCCAGCTTGTCCTGTTATTCCTACTTTAACCATTAGCTTGTATTTATTAATTGAAATATTCTAAATCGTATCTATACTCGTCTTTAACTTCTCCTAATGCATAATCTGCCATTATCAATAAAATCGAATCGTCTTCTAACATCTCTAAACGAAAAATATATCCTGGAGGTGCGTGCAAAACATCAAACGTTTCATTTAAAATTTGAAATTCGTTTTTGCACAAATTTATTGATGGAGTTTCCCAGTCATCTATTGCAATTAATGAAACCTTGAAACTTCCTTTTAAGCAAGAAAACCATCTGCTTTCAATTTTATGACCTATCCATCCTCTTGCTGGATTGTCTTGGGTATTAGAAATAGTGTACACCCTTTTTATCAAGCTAGCGTCAAAAGTATTATTATATTTTAAGTTACCCCTATGGTCTTGATGACTTCCGCCTTTTATTAAAAGTGGTTTTTCCATTATACTAACCTGGCATTTGAGTTACATCTTTACCATATACCTCTTTTTGTATCAATGGAAGTTTAGACAATAATTTTTTCATTCCCTCTACATCCTCTTGTTGTGTATTGTGAGAATTATAGTCTTCAATTTCAGAAATTGCTCCTGCTCCTTCAGAGAAATATTGCGCGTAATTTAAATCTCTATTATCTGCTGGAATTCGGTAAAAATCGCCCATATCTTCTGCTTTCAGCATTTCTTCGCGTGTACATAAGGTTTCGTATAATTTCTCTCCATGACGCGTTCCTATAATTTTTATTTCGTTTGTTGCATCACACATTTCTTTGAGTGCTTGAGCAAGATCACCTATGGTACCTGCGGGAGCCTTATTGACAAATAAATCTCCTGTATTTCCATGCTCAAAAGCAAATAAAACCAACTCAACGGCTTCCTCTAATGACATTAAGAACCTTGTCATATTAGGGTCTGTAATAGTTATAGGTTGTTTGTTTTGAATTTGCTTTAAGAATAATGGTATTACTGAACCTCTGGACGCCATTACATTTCCGTAGCGCGTTAAACATACGGTTGTATCTGGATTATTTCTTGAAGCAGCAATTGCTACTTTTTCCATCAATGCTTTTGAGATCCCCATAGCGTTAATAGGATAAGCGGCCTTGTCTGTGCTTAAACAAATGACTTTCTTCACTTTATTAAAAGCAGCAGCATCTATTACATTTTGCGTTCCCATTACATTCGTACGTGTTGCTTCCAATGGAAAAAACTCGCAAGAAGGTACTTGTTTTAGAGCAGCGGCATGAAAAATATAATCCACATTACGAGTTGCCCGTTCTAAACTACTATAGTCACGAACATCACCAATGTAGAATTTCAATTTATCATTCCTAAGCGCCGTACGCATATCGTCTTGCTTCTTTTCATCTCTTGAAAAAATACGTATTTCGCTAAAGTGATCTGTATTTAAAAAGCGTTGTAGCACAGCATTTCCAAAGGAACCTGTTCCACCAGTTATTAAAAGTGTTTTGTTTTTAAGCATTGATGTAATTTTATCTATTTATAATTGTACAATATCTATCATTATCAGAAAATAATAGTGCGGCTTGGATATTTTTTAAAAATTTAAAAACTAGCACAACATTGATTTATTAAAAAAGCCTATTATCTCTGTGTTTTTCATTAATTTAATCTTTGTTTTATATCACGTAAAAGATGAAATAACCAAACTGGTATATATTTAAAACCTAATTTCATTCTTTTAGCACTTTTAGTCAATTTCTTATCTTGCAAGGGCACGTGTGCCCAAGGAGATGCTGATTTGTAATACAAATACCTGTCTTTTAACGGATGGGTACAGTTTTTCTCCCAAGGTCTCAAAAACCAACCTGACAGGTAATGAATAATTATGGGGTTTTCCCTTGCTTCAGAAAGTTCTTTATTGGTAAAGTATGTTTTAGATTTTAAAATTTTAAACAATTTCTTATTTGAACCCATATAAAAAATAGGAGAAAAATTAAACTTTGGATGCATTGTTGCTATTTTACCATTGCACACCACGTTAATGGTTCCTTCGCTTAAAACGGGTGGTTTTCCATTAAATCTATCAATAAAAGCTAAAAACTTCTCTTCCATAGCGTCTTCACGAAGTAATTTTGCATTTACCATAGCCACACCGTCATTATATACAGTTGCTTCTTTTGAAAGACCTAATAGCTCATTACTATCCCTAGTCATTGTTTTAACCAATCCAAAATAACAGTTTTTCAAGTCCATATCCCAAGCATCATCTAAGGGACCTTGGATAACAGTATCACTATCAATGTAAAATATCCTGTCTACTCCTTTTATGTTTCCAAAAAACAGTTTTGCATATACTGTTTCTGTATGCCTACCTATTTCACTAATATTTAAATTCCCACATATCTTGTCAAAGGGAATGAGATGTAATATTCGATTGTCAGAACTCACTAATTTTTGAAGTTTCTCAAGTGAGCTTTGTGCTACATCAATATGTATAAAATAAATATTGATTTCCTCAAAATGTGTGTTGTTCTGTAATAAAGATAAGATTGATATGCCAGTATGAGCTATATACGCTTCATTACAAGAATAAGCAATGTTTAAAATCTTGTTTTTCAAATCTGATATTATTTATTGTTATAATTAAAGTGTTTCTTTAATGCATCATCCTTCTCTTTATATTTTAGATGTCCTAACCCTAGAGAATTTTCCTTTAGTCCCTCAAGATAATCATCGGCCGATTTTATAAATTTTGCTGGTATTCCGCCGTATACACCATTCGAAGGCAAATCTTTAGTAACTATTGAACCGGCCGCTACTACCACATTGTCCCCAATATTAACACCGGGTAGAATGATAGCTCTAACACCAATATATACATCGTTACCAATGGTAATAGGTGCTGTAATTTCTAAATCAGGATACTCATTTCTATACAATAATGTTCCTCCATCATGCGTAACAAATAGTACCTCTCGTGTAATATGCACATTATTCCCCATTGTTATTATCCAAGGTTCTGTTCCAAACATTGAATTAGGATTGCCATAAATACAAATATTTTCACCCATATTTACACCTATTTTTTTAGCATATCCCACATGGTTCAAAGCTGCATAAGTACTATTATATAACTTTTTATATAATCTAACAATTAAGTTCATATTTAAATAAATTAGAAGTCCTTACTTTCTATTATTAGTTTTTCTCTACTTGGTTGTTCGCATTTCTTAGATATCGTAGCATAAGGACACCAATCTATTATATCATCAAAAATCATTAACAATGTCTGAAATATCTTTAAGAGATACAGAAGTATGCATAATGATCCCAAAAATAAATAAAATAAAAGCACTCCTTGCATTTTTCACAATACTTCCTTTTGATTTGTAAAAGCCAATGATAATTTCTGTTAAAAATTACTTTTATCAAAAATCAGCTTTTCTCTTTTAGAAAATTCTTGTTTATTAAAAATTGTTGTGTAAGGATACCAGTGGTGATACCATCTTGAATTTGCTACAATATCTGATGTATCTTCAAAATAAGGAGACAAGCTTATAACTGTTGTAAATAATAGTATAAACGCGGATAGTATATATTTTTTGAACGTATCTACTTGATTTTGATAAACCCCCATAATTAACTCTGCTACTACTATAAAAAATATGGGAGTCAAATAATTTAAAAATCTAAAAAAGATAAAAAAGATTGCTGTTGATGCACCAATTAATAAATATATATTTAAGAAAGGAAAAAGTTTTATGTCCCTCTTAATATTCTTTTCTGCGAGATACTTAATGATGTAGGGATAAATAATGTATAAGAGATATAATGACACAAACCCGATTAATGATGGGCTATAATCTGCATAACTCTTTGCATTACTCATAAAACCACCTAGTAGATTTACTTTAAAAACTAAACTCGCAAAAACAGAATTAAGAATAATTCCAATAAAAAATAAAAATGTGGCTTGTAAAAAGTTTAATTTTATTTTCATCAATAGCGGAATTATAAATAATATAATTCCTGAAAAATGAAATTGAAATGTGATGATTGCACAAATAAAATAAGGGACCCATTTTTTATTAATTAAAAAACTTAGGGCATAAAGGAATACTACTATAGCTAGAGATTCTCTTAATATTTCAAAATTAAAATAAAAATAGTATCCAATATAATATAGCAAAACACCCAAAAACGTATGCTTCGTGAATTTTTTTATGAAATGAAAAATGAAAAAATTTATGAAAATTGCGTGCATAAACTGCAGTACATAGAACTCTTTTGAAATAGATTTTGCTACGGCACTAAATACCAACCATAGTGGTTGTAGTTTTGGAAAAGCAAAATTTCCGTAAATCAATTGATTTAAGTCTGGCATTCTCTCGTGACGTACTATATATAACAATGTATCTCCTCCTACTCTATATCGCAGACCACTAAGAAGTACCAAGACTAAAAAAACAACAAAATACCAGAATACTCTACCGAAGGTAGCACCGCCAAAATCGTATACGACCGCTAATACTATGAGAAAAAACAAAATGACAAAATATATCATACCCTACGTTTTATAAGATTTAAAACGTGCTTTTTATAAAAGAATATATTTAGTAATAATATACCAATAGCACAACACACTATCCTGATCGCATTATTGTATTCTGCATTATAAGCATACCAAAACAACGTAAACATAAGACTGAAATAAAGTGCATCCTTTAAGAATTCTTTTAAAACAAATGGTTGACAGGAAATAGGTAACATCGTCCAAATATATATAGAAATTACCGAAGCTACCGCTATACTCTCTAGGCTCTTAAAATAAAAATAAATAGACAAACTTAAACTAAGCGCAATTGCTAAATATACAAATGTATCTCGTAAGAATTTTTTTTCAATTTTTTTTATTTTGTACAGGTTTACATAAATGGACTTTATGACTACCATGCCTGGCAACGAAGCCATAAGTATCGCTGTTACCGGTAAAGCATCTATATACTTTGGGAGAAAACTCGTTACTATGGTTTCAAGAAAAAAGTACCCTACCAAGGTAAAGCTACTAATAATAAATAAAATAATTTTAATATTTCTTACCACCTCTTTACTATGATTATTATATAAATGTGGATAGAACGTTTTATTTATTGCCCCAATAAAAACCATTACAAATCCTATAAGACTTACCCCCAAAGAATAAATAGCAAAATTTATATCTCCTGTAAATATTTTTGATATCCATCTTCCCGAATCAAAAAATAAAGTAAATAATAAATTACCCAACATTATATAAAATCCAGAAAAAAAAACGAGTTTAAATAATTTTGCATTAATTGGAATGCTTTTTAATGAAATGGAGAGGTTATATTTTGTGGACCTTCCATATTTATATTCCAAGAATACGACAGATATGATATATCCACAAATTGAAGCAAGTACGTAAAACCTATAATCCTTTACTCCTAATAACATTAAGCTTAGTGTAATAATAATACTGGCTAAGGGTACTATTATTGTAGTAATAGAATATTCTTTAAACTGTGCTATAGCTTGATAATAGTATAAAAAGAACGATTGTAAGTTTATGGGTAAAATAGCCAGACTTATCAAAAGTAAAATATCATTGTTAAGTACAAAACCAGCAATAACAACTACTACAACTAAAAGTAGCTGAAAACTTAGGAAAAAATTGTGATACCCATTAAACTCTTTTTTATCAACTGTTTCTTTAGCATATCCTCCATATTTGATGTTGAGACCATCTACAAAACCAAAGTGTAAAAATCCAATAAAACTTGCGTAGAGTGTGTATGTTTTTACTTGTGCAAAATCTTCAATCGACAGGATATATGGCAGTACAAGTCCATTTACAACGCTTGATATTAAAACGATGAAATTAGAAACAGCAACTCGAATTAGGTCTTTTTTAAGTCCCATGTAGGATTTTAGTTAAATATATTAACTAGCATTTTCTATACAATGAACTAGTGAAGTTTTCCAATACGGAATGTCTAGATTAAATATTTCTCTAATCTTTTTTTTGTTTAGTACTGAATAACTTGGCCTTTTTGCCACTGTTTTATAAAATTTAGATTCCACAGGGCTAATCTTGCATTTGAGATTATTTAAATGTATTATCTCTTGAGCAAAATCATACCAGCTGCAAACCCCTTCATTGGAAAAATTATAAATCCCAATAGTATCATTATTTATTTTTGGGGCTATTTGCAAAGAGGCTTCTGCTAAATCTAACGCGTATGTGGGAGTGCCTACTTGATCAAAAATAACATTTAGTTCCTCTTTTTCTTTTCCAAGTTTAGAAATTGTTTTGTAAAAATTATGGCCAAAATTAGAGTAAACCCAGGATGTTCTTAAAATAACATAGGCTATAGAAGAGTTAACAAGCAGTTCTTCTCCTAATAATTTTGAAGCGCCGTATTGTCCAATTGGGTTCGTCTCCATGTCTTCGGTTAAAGGAATGTTCGAAGTACCATCAAAAACATAATCTGTTGAAAAATGAATTATTTTTATTTTATGATTTTTTGCGGCGTCTATAAGATTTTTGACACCATCACCATTAATTGCTTTGGCTTGTTGAAATTCAACTTCAGCGGTATCAACTTGGGTATACGCGGCACAATTTATAATGTGTGTGAACGAATGATTATCTTCAAAAAAACAAATTACTTCTTCTTTATTTGTTATATCTAACTCATTTCTATCTACAAATTTGAAACTATACTCTGGGTATTTACTTTCAATAGCCCGATATTGTTTAGCCAGCTGTCCTTTTCCGCCTGTAATTAAAAATGAAATATTCATTAGTCAAAATATTTCGCATTCTTAAAAGAAGGGCCGAGTAAATCTTTTTCAGACAACACCATCTTTTCTTTCTCTAAATGCCAGTCTATATTTAAATCTTTGTCATTGTAAACAATAGATGCTTCACTTTCTTTATTATAATAATTATCGCATTTGTAAGCAAATACAACTGTCTCAGACAAACAAATAAAACCATGGGCAAATCCCCTAGGCACAAAAAATTGCTTTTTATTTTCTTCGCTTAGTTCTATAGCACAATGTTCTCCAAAGGTGGGAGAGGTCTTTCTTAAATCAACAGCGACATCTAATACTTTTCCTTCCAGTACTCTTACTAATTTTGATTGGGCAAAGGGCGCTTTTTGATAATGCAAACCTCTTAAAACACCCAAAGAAGACTTCGATTCATTTTCTTGAACAAAATCAACAGACCCTATATGTTTCTCAAATTCAGTTTGCTTATATGATTCAAAAAAGTAACCTCTATCATCTCTTATAACACGAGGTTCTATGATCCACAAACCCTTGATAAACGTTTCAGTAAATTTCATAATTAATCTTCTAACAATTGTTGTAGATATGCTCCGTAAGCATTTTTAGACATTGCTTTCGCGCTGCTCTGTAATCTGTCCTTATCAATCCAATTTTTTGCGTAAGCAATTTCTTCTAAACAAGCAATTTTCAATCCTGTTCTATGCTCTACTGCTTTAACAAATTCTGTAGCTTCAGTTAAGGCTTCATGAGTACCAGTATCCAACCAAGCGAATCCTCTACTAAGTATTTGCATTGCGAGTTGGTTTTGACGCAAGTATTCTTGATTTACAGAGGTGATTTCTAGTTCTCCTCTATTTGATGGTTTTACATTTTTTGCAATTTCAACAACTGAGTTCGGATAAAAATACAAACCGACAACCGCATAATTAGATTTAGGTTTTATTGGTTTTTCTTCAATACTCAATACATTATTTGCCTTGTCAAATTCTGCTACACCATATCGTTCAGGATCATTAACATAGTTACCAAACACAACAGCCTTTCCTTGATTTGCCACTCTATCTTTAGCATTTGCGAGTAGCTTTTGAAAACCAGATCCAAAAAATATGTTATCTCCCAATACCAAACAAACATCATCACCGCCAATAAAATCTTCTCCAAGAATAAAAGCCTGTGCCAGACCATCTGGACTGGGTTGTTCTATATAAGATAAAGAAATCCCAAACTGGCTTCCATCTCCTAAAAGGTGTTTGAAATTAGGTAAATCATGTGGCGTTGATATAATTAACACCTCCTTTATATCTGCCAACATCAATACAGATAAAGGATAATATACCATAGGCTTATCATAAATAGGCAATAATTGCTTACTTACCCCTAGCGTTAAAGGGTGAAGTCTTGTTCCTGAGCCACCAGCTAAAATAATTCCTTTCATAACTAATTTGAATTTCCCGTTTCGTACTGATTTTTATAATAGTCTTTATAGGTTCCAGAAACTATATTTGATAACCAGACATCATTGTCTAAATACCAATCTATTGTTTTTGATAAGCCTTCTTCAAAAGTAACACTTGGCTCCCAACCTAGCTCCTTTTTTATTTTTGACGCATCTATCGCATACCTTAAATCGTGCCCTGGACGATCTTTAACGTAGGTAATAAGCTCTCTACTTGTACTTTTAGAGAGCCCTAATTTAGCATCCATTAAATCGCATAATAAAGTAACTAAATCTATATTTTTCCACTCATTAAAACCGCCAATATTATACGTTTCTCCTTCAACTCCATTATGGAAAACATTATCTATTGCAATTGCATGATCTACTACATACAACCAATCTCTTGTGTAGTTACCATCACCATATACAGGCAATGCTTTTTTAGTGATGATATTATTTATGAAAAGGGGAATTAGTTTTTCAGGAAATTGATTGGGTCCATAATTATTAGAACAATTTGTAATTACAAAAGGCAACTTAAAAGTTTCACCATAGGCTCTAACCAAATGATCAGAACTTGCTTTTGACGCAGAATATGGAGAATTAGGACTATAAGGTGTGTCTTCTAAGAAAAAGCCGGTGTCTCCTAAAGATCCATATACTTCATCTGTGCTAATGTGATAAAATAATTTATCCTCAAAATCGTTGGCCCAACTCTTTTTGGCAGCGTTTAGCAAATTTAAAGTACCTATAACATTTGTAAAAACAAACTCATTAGGATTTGTTATAGATCTATCAACGTGAGACTCTGCTGCAAGATGAATAACAGCATCAAATTTATATTTAAAAAAAATCGAATTGATATAGGACTCATCAACAATATCACCTTTTAAAAATGTATAATTGCTTTTCGATTCTACCTCTTTCAAATTTTCTAAATTCCCTGCGTAGGTTAGTTTGTCAAGGTTAAATATTTGATAATCAGAATATTTTTCTACAAACAAGTTTACTACATGAGACCCTATAAAGCCAGCTCCACCAGTAATTAAAATATTTTTTTTCATTTTAGACTATGAATTTTAAGCGTGCAAATATACTCAATCTATATCTTTTGTTTAGACGGTAATATCAAAATGCTTATTTATTTGTTGATTTTCATTTGAGTACAAGGCATATACAAGCGCCAGTAGAATCCACAGTAACGAAAAACGAGTTCCGTTGTGAAGAAAGTTATACAAAAATATAGGTAAAAAATATAAAAACAGTTTCCAAGTACCTCCTTCAAATAAGAAATATAAAAACAATATAAAGAGTAGTAGTCCTAAAAAACCATAGCTAAATAGCAAATTACCAAAGGTGCTATGAATTTCTTGCGGACTGTCTATCTTGTTTGACACAAATCTTTGATAATTTCCTTCACCCGCACCATATAAAATATATTTTGGACTGTTCATGATACGATCATAACCACGATCGCTATAAGAATTCACTGTTCTTTGCTCAGGTTTTTGAAAACGAGTTTGTACCCTATTAAACTCATCTATGATATAATCACTTTTAAATGAGAATAGAAGTATAACTGGAAGTAAAATAATGATTAAATGCCTACTATAAAATCGTTTTTGTAACGTTGGTAGGTAAAGAATCCAAAACAAGGCTATACCCAGCATTGAAGGTATACTTGTAGCACTAAAAATCAAAAGAGTCGCCAAAATCATGCAAAGACTAAAAAGATATCTTAGGCCTTTGAATTTCTTCTTTACTAGAAAAAAAATCGTGATAATCAATAAACTATAGTAGGATAATTGATTTGGGTTATTGAAAAAATTATACTCTCTACCTTGAAAATTATTAACAATACCTTTATCTATATCAAATAATACCAACAGATATTGGAAAGATAAAGATATTAATAAAACAATGAAAATGATTTTGAAATCTATCTCTTTACACCATTTAAAAACTTGAAAACAAAATAAGAAAAGACCTATATTATAAATATAATAAATACTCGCCTTCAAAAAAACAAAGTCATAAATGGGTACAGCAGTTAATGCGTGCACTGTGTTTATAAAAAGGGTTAGAAATAAAAAGGACAACAATACTTTTACCGTTTTTCTCTCCAGTAAATCCCAAGGCTTTTGCTCTATAAAAAATAAAACAAGTACCAGTAACATAATAAAATCTGCTATTTGTGGACTTCCACTCTTAAATAGATAAAAGGGTTTAAGGATAAAGTATATTAAAAACATTACCTTATAAAACTGTTTAATCCTATGTTTATTAAATGTTTTGATAATGGGTTTTATTATTTATTTGAAAACAAAAACTTATTCATGTAAAATTTAATGCTCTGTTTGAAGAAATAATAGAGTATGATACTATACACGATTATTGTAATGATCAAAAGAAAAATTAAATTCAATGGGGTGAATAGAAATAATGGCGTAACAACTAAAAAAGTTGTCCCAAATGCTATTATAGAGGGTTTCATTTTAGTTAGTATATCGGCAATAGTTATATTTAATTCTCTTTTAAGGAAATATAATGAAACTGTTAAATTACAAATTGCAGGCACTATTGTGGCAGCAGCAACACCATTAATGCCATAAAAACTTCCTACATAGACTGACGGAATCGTTACTAAAATAAGTATTGATGAAAGAATAAACATTTCTAATTTTGGCTTGCCAATACTTCTAAAAACGATTGTACATCCGTGAGTTATTAAGTTAATCATTACAGCTATGACAAGCAATCGAATGGGTGTTTTAGCATCAATCCATTTATACCCAAAAAATAATTTTATAATGGGTGTACACAAGACAAACAACACTAACATAATAGGAAATAATACAAGCGAATAATATCTCAAACTCTTTAAATAATAATTTCTAATTATGCCTAAATTTCCTTGTATTTTACTGTAAAAAGGAAACATAACTCTATCGATCATGCTTGTAACTTGAGTACTTATTAATACCGTTAACATAAAGGCTAAACTGTATATGCCAAGGGCTTTAGTACTTATTAATTTTCCAATAAATAAATAATCAATATTTGATGAAATAATAAGAATTAAAGAAGTTATGAATGTAAAGAAACCGAATTGAAATAGTTGTTTTAGAGAGACAATACTAAATTGAAGTTTTGGCTTCCATCGAATTAAAACGATGTAAAATGGAAGAGAAATTACAAATGGAATTAAAATATAAAAAACTAAAGCCCAGACCCCTCCCCCTTTTAATGCAATAATTATAGCGATAAACCCAGTTATTATAGCTGCTATACTATTAATAATAGCAAGAGTTTTAAAATTTAAGGAGCGAAGCATTTTTGTTCGATAAACAATCGTAACTGCCTCGATCAAGATTGGTGCCGTTAAAATTGGTATAATTTTAAGGAGTAAAGGTTCATCATAAAATCTTGCAGCTATAGGAGTTCCTATAAAGTATACTAAAATAAATATTGTTGATGACCAAAAAACACTCCACCAAAAAACAGATTGATAGTGTAAATCTTCTAAAAGTTTGTTTTTTCTTTGAATAAGTGCTGCCTTAAAACCAAACTCAGAAATCACATAGATGATACTTGTTATTGCCGTTGCAATACCTACTAATCCAAAGTCTTCTGGAAACAATAAATTTACCAATACTAATTTAACTAAAAGATCAAAAATCCTTTTTATAAAAACTTGAATAACACTCCACAGCAAACCTTTACGAAGTTTTTTATCAAGTGATTTCATTTAGTAATTAATAGTTAAATGTATTATAACAAATTTGCTTTCAAATAGGGAATTAGTGAAATTAATAGAACATAACACACACCTACTATAAAACCAACAAATATAAAAATAAGAACTATGTATGCTCCTGCAAGAGATGACGCCTCTAATGAAACGTAAGGAGCTTTAAGCAGCGTAAATATAGGAGTGTCTTTGGCTACTTGCAATTTTGCAGATTCTACTTGGTTCGCTAACTGAGAAAAAATTTCATAAGCCAAATCTCTTTCATTCTTTAATTGTTCATCTCGAGATTTAGTTATATAAGAAATACTATATTTATTGCTATCGCGATAAGAACCCAAATTAGCCCTTTTCACTACATATTCTTTTTCAGCCATTTCATATCTTTTCGAAATAAAATCCAATTCATTCCTTGATTTCTCAATATTATAATTAATAATTGCCTCCTCTAAAATATGTTCGCATTTTTTCACTAATTGAGCAGAAACTATGGGCTGTAAAGTAGTTGCTGAAATATCAATATATCCATCTAATTCATTAAAAGATATATTTATTTGACTTTTCATTGAAGATATCTGAGATTTTTCAATTGGAGTAATTTTAAATATGGTACTGTCGTTAAATGTTGATTCACCAAACTTATCTTTGGTCTTAAACATATTCATGAATTTACCAGGAAGTCCAATAGTGTAACTTTTAAAGATATCAATAGCCTTACCAGACTCATAAAGACTAAGGTATTCAGCATAAGTAATTAACCCATCTTCCCCAGAAACCTCAATTTTCTGGTTTAAAAGTTTTCTTTGAAATGTTAGGTTATCTAGTATTAGCGGATACAAACTAGGAACAATTTTATTTCCTTCAGATTGCCCCAAATTGATACCAACTAAAGACGCAATATTTGTATATTTTTTACTCAATCCCTTACTGGAGGAAATTTGCGGCAATACGATTGAACTTGAAGTATAGTTTTTAGGGCTTATGACTGCAATTATTACCCCGATAACAAAAAACAAAATGACAGCAGCTAAAATAAGACGTCTTTTATTTAGAATAGCGTTAACTGCAGTTGAAATCGTATAGCTCTTAACTTTCGAATCAGAAACTTTTATAATAGAATCCATATTTAATTCTTAAGCACATTATCTAAAAGAAATATGATAGTGGCGACCCCACTAACAATTCCTATTACTCCCTGTGTACTAATATTATTCTCGCGTTTTGGCTTATTGGGAACAATAATTAGAGCACCAGGCTCTAGTTTAGGAAAAGACCTGAAAAATAAGAATCTTTTAGTTGATTGAATTTCGCCATTTAAGTATACGACATATGTTTTTCCCTTTCTTGCGTTCTCAGAAAACCCTCCAGAGTTGCTAATATAATCTTTTAAACCATACGATTCGTCATACCTAACTAAGGATGGAACCAAAACTTCACCATCGACCTTTACGGTTTGCTTAGTTGAAGGAACTGTAATTTCATCGCCGCTTCTTAAAATCATGTCAAATTTACTACCAGGATTTTTCATGATTTTCACTAAGTCTATACCCACTCTTAAAGACTGTTTATTTTTTAAGGAAATATCCTCATCGTCTTCACTTATATTTTCTTTTACATCATCTATTACTTCTGCCTGTGCTTTTTCTTTGTAATAGGGGTTTACCCTTGTTAATGATGCCCCTCCTTCATAAGCAAATCTCGATAGACCTCCAGCCTTTTTAACTAAATCAGAAATACGTTCCTCCTTCGTTTCAAGACTATAATCACCTGGATAATTAACTTCACCAGAAATTGACACAGATATTAGGTCAGCATACCCTTTCAAATATCTAACCGATATGCGATCATTAGGTTTTAGTAAAAAAGCGTTCGTATTGTTTTTTTTGATGCCTAAGCTTTCAATTCTAAGTGTTTCCACTAACTTATCTTCCTTTTCACCTACTATTTTTCTGTAAACGTCAATTTTGGAAATATCTGCATTTTCAGTAAAACCGCCAGAAAGTAAAACCAGATCTTCAACAGTTAGATTATCAACAAAACGTATTCGTTTAGGTTTAATTACGGCACCAGAAATCGTTACATAGGACATTTCTTTTAATTTATATTTATTGTATATTTTAATTAAATCATTATTTTCTAATAAAATATCTTTGGCTTTGTCACCAGCGATATCTGCTATTGAAAAAGAAATCACTTCTGATCCAACACCATCAAAAGACCTAAGAATTATTCCCCTCTCTAGAAAAGCTCGATCTAAGACATTATCAGCCTTTTTAATTAATTGAGAGACCGTTAAACCTTCTGTTAATTCAAAAATTCCAGGTCTAGATACAGCACCTTCTATTTCTACTTTGTTTTCAAAACCGCCCAAAATTGATTGTATATTGATATAATCTCCGTCTTTTAAAATTTCTGAAGTTGCTTTACTCATGTCTACCTCTAGTATTCGTTTTGCATCTCCAGATATACGCTCGACTATAACAAGGTCTTTATAAGCCATCGAAGTAAAACCACTAGTAAATTTCAATAAATCCTTTAAAGTTTCATTTGGTTTTAATTCAAACAAACCAGGTCTTTTGACTGCTCCATAAATACTAACTCTTGATAAATAAGGAGATACTAGTATAATATCTTGATCTCTTAAAACTAAATTTCCTTCTTGAGAACCTTTGGTTAAATATGTATACATATCAAAACTCACGGTTTCTTCGCCATTTCGTACTAATTTAATATCTCTAAAAGTACCTTTATCTGAAGGTCCACCGGCCGCATAGAGTGCATTCAAAACGGTTGATAAAGAGCTTAAGGAATAGGTGCCTGGCGTATCAACTTCTCCTATTATATTTATTTGAACTGTCCTTACACTAGCTAACGACACTCCTATATTTACTCTAGAAGGACTGTTTTCTGGAGCATCCAGACCATTATATATGCGTTTTAAGGCACCTTTTATCTTTGATGTTGCAGCTTCAATAGTGAGTCCATTCAATAAAACAGGACCAATATTGGGTAGCCGAAGCGCCCCTTCTCTATCTATCGATGTACTATAAGTCTTTTCGGATGCTCCCCAAATTGAAATAACCAACTTGTCCCCTGGCCCTAATTTATAATTTATAGGAGTAGACAAATTTAAATTAGGGCTAAAAGAGATATTTTGATTTGAAAAAAAATCCATTCCAAAAATTTCACTCTTAGGTTTTGACTCCAAGCTTCCGTTTTTGGAAATCAGCTCCTCGGCATCTATCTCTAATTCATTTTCAAATGTCTCTTCTTCTTCAGTTTCATCAATTGGAGTATTGAGGGCAAGAATTCTACTTTCAAATTCTGTTATTTTTTCTGCAGATACCCCTCTTGCTCTTGCCAGTGCTCTAATTTGTTCATCTGAATAGCCCTGAGCTTTTATTTGTTCATAATAACCAAACAATTTCTTGTCAGATAAACTTTCAACCGATTCAACAGTAGCATCGGCTGGAATATCCTGAGCCACCAAATGGTTTGTAGTAAAAACCAACAATGTAAAAACTATGATAAGACTTCTTAAATTCACACTCATTAAATAAAATATTAACAGTATTAAACTCCTTTAAAAGGCGACAAAGATACATTTTTTTTCATAGTATCATTTAAATAGTAGTCACTATGAAATTCTTCTAAAATTCAACAAAAAAATCTTACTTAACTCATATTAAAATCTCATATATTGTGGCTCTAAAATATTCTTTGAGCCAATTTGCATCTAAACAACGATTCGATTTAAGAACCAAGTTCTCTTATTCAAAATGCACATTATTAGTGCTTGCAATAAAAAAAGAATTCAATAAATTTTCCTTGTTGTATTGCAAAGGTTCTTTAGTTAAAAAGTCTAATACCGAAACTCCTGCTGCCTGGCAAATAGCATGCCCCGCTGCGGTATCCCATTCCATAGTTGGGGCAAACCGAGGATACACATCTGCACTTCCTTCTGCAAGCAAACAAAATTTTAACGAACTCCCTTTAGTAATAACGGTAACGGGGTGTTGTTTTCTCTTGGCCTCTATATACCGTTTCGTCCTACTGTTTAAATGCGATCTACTTGTGGTAATCTTAAAAACTTGATCTTTTACTGAATTGCCAAATAGTTTTTCTGAAGTTTTTAGAATCTCTGGAACCGTGGTAAAAGTTTCTGAATCAATAGTTGTTTTATAAGAAGCACCTCCAGTTGCCGAAGTATAATAAAGCAATTTAGTTACAGGAATATATAGTACTCCTAAAACAGGAGTTCCATTCTCGATAAGGGCTATATTTACCGTAAACTCCCCATTTCTGTTTATAAACTCTTTGGTTCCATCTAAGGGATCTACCATCCAACAACGGGTCCAATCTTTACGAATGGCATACGCTGTTTGCTTATTCTCTTCACTGATAATTGGAATTTCGGTTTTCTCTAAGAAGCCCATTATAATCGCGTTGGCGTTACTATCGGCTTTCGTTAATGGAGAAGTATCCTTTTTATATTTAACAACAAAATCTGTATCGTAGATCGATAAAATTTCCTGGCCTGCAAGAACTGCAGCGTTTATTGCAATTTGTAATAATTCTTCCATAGAAAAACGAATTTAAACAAAAATAGGCGTTTAAAAAATCTAAAGTCAGAAACAGAAACAACAATAAAAACATTTGTTAAGAAAATTCTTATACCGTTAAAAAAAGACTAAACCACTTGTTAAAATTGCTTTCACCTCACAACCATTGTAACTTAGGCGAAAACAAAACAAAATGAATTATTTAAATTTAGACCTAGAAAAAACAACAAAAACAGCTAACGAACTAAATGTTTTGTTAGCGGATTACCATTTATATTATCAAAAACTACGCAACTTTCATTGGAACGTAGTAGGAAAACATTTTTTTGATCTTCATGAAAAATTTGAAGAAATGTATGATGATGCAAAGTTGAAAGTAGACGAAATCGCAGAACGTATTTTGACCTTGCGTTTTCAACCCGTTAGCAACTTTTCGCAATATTTAGAACTTTCAAATTTGAAAGAAAGTCCGTCGGAAACGAAGGCAACTGAAATGGTACAGGTATTACTAAAAGATCACGGTGCAATATTAAAGCAATTAAGATTAATAATAGAAACGGCAGATGAGGCGAATGACGAAGGAACGATAGATATGGTAGGGTCATATATTGGAGAGTTAGAAAAAATTAGTTGGATGCTAGATGCTTGGTCTATGAATAGTGCAGCTACAAATTTAGAGGAGTAGTTGTTCCAATGCAATTTGATGTCTTCTTTAAATTCCTGAAAACTTGAAATATGAAAACACTTTTATTGTTAACTTTAATGATAACCACATCAAGTTGCTCCCAAGATTTTGGACAACTCCAAATAATAACATCTATGCCCAATGATAGGGTTGAAATAAGTGGTATTGAAAAAATGCACGGAAACCCCTATTTGTGGATGATTGAAGATGCTGGTAATAACGCTACTGTTTATACTTACAACATTCAATCAAAAAAAATGGGACCAGAATACCCCATTACTAGAGCAAAAAACAAAGATTGGGAAGATATTACAAGCGACCAAAATGGGAATTTATACATTGGAGATTTTGGAAATAACGAAGGAAAAAGAAAAGATTTAAAAATCTATAAACTTTCAGGAATTGCATCTGCAAAGTCAAATGACTCTATTACCAGTATTATCGAATTTAAGTTAGAAGATCAAACTAAATTCCCCCCTAAAAAGAAAAATTTAAATGTTGATATTGAAGGTTTTTTCTATCACAAAAACTTTCTTTATCTCTTTACACGCAACAGAAGCAAAAATTTTGATGGCACCACAAAAATGTACAAACTCCCAGCGACACCAGGGAAGCATAAAGCTAAACTTGTGGGCACTTATAAAACCTGTAAGGACCATAATGATTGTCAAATAACCGCTGCTGCCATAAATGAAAAGTCAAAAACCGTTGCCCTATTGAGCTACAATAAAGTTTGGATTATTAGAGACTATAAAAAAGATAATTTTTTAGACGGAGACATAACTGAAATTAAGCTTGGTCATTCATCACAAAAAGAGAGTGTCACTTTTAAAGATAAAAACACACTTTATATTGCTGATGAAAGAAGTGGACCAGATGGCGGAAATCTGTATGAATTGGATATTAAGAAAGCGCTTAAACATAAATAGTTGTTCGAAGTGGCATGTAATTATTTTAATTATCCTTTTAAAAATTAAAGCCTAATCCAAAAATAAATCGCGTTCCTTCCGCAGAATTGAAGGCGCTAAAGGTTGCTCCCAATCCTCCAGAACTATTTATCCAAAATCCACCTCCTCTGGAATTATGCCAACATTCTGAATTGCCTGATGGCGTCCATACCCTTCCTAAATCTACTCCAGCAAAAACACCCATTTGAACTGGGAAAAGTGCTATGTTAAACTCATTAAAACTATACCGTAAATCTGCACTACCTGAGAGTGAACTCTTACCTGTAAAACGCTCTTCTCTAAATCCTCTAAGACCACTGTTTGCCCCTATTTGTGCTCCTTGATAAAACTCAAATTGGTTGCCAAAATTAAATTGGGCCTGTACATTCGTTTTTAAAACAAACCGTTCTGATTTTACAATTGCATTATAAAATGTTAGTTTCGATTTTAAATAACCAAATACCCTCGAAAAATCTTCCATATTATCAGTCACTCCAGCAGTAAGATTAAAAACCATTCCACGTTTGGGATTTAAAGGATTATCAAAACTTCGATAGTCATAAGCTCCTTCTAAGGTGCCGAAATATTTTGTTTCTTCGATAGTCACATTTCCTTTATCTTGATACAAAGGGTTTAATGACTCTGCCAATCTAAAAGAATCTGCTTTTAAGAAAAGCCTAAAAACACTCCCAAAACTAGCATTGCGAATGAGTCCAATCTTCGCTGTATTATTTTGTAGCTCGACCCTATTAAAATCATTGTTCACTAAGTCTTCAGCGTTGACAGATTCATTTCCATATCCAAAATAATTCACAGTATAATTAGGGCTTGTAAGCCGAAGTCCAATACTTAAATTACTATCGCCTATTGAGTTTGCAAACTCCCCATTATATTCTATATCAAAACTTTGTGTGTCAAAATAATACCCGCCTTGGACAGCGTGCCTTTTTGCAAAGGGATTCTGCTGAAAGCTTTTCACTGTATACTCAAATTGAAGTCCAACGTTAAAACCATCATCAGGATTATAACCTAATGCCGGTGCGTATCTATACTCACTATTTATATTTTTTCGGTAATCATAGGTATTCAGGTTGTACAAATTTGTAAAAATGAGTTTCCCATGATTCTGATCAGGAATTATTGTCTTCTCCTCTTTATAATCGTAAAACTTAACACTTCTACCTTCATTAATATCAAAAACATCAGTTCCCCTTCCTCCTATTACCCTAACATAAATGGGATCGTTGTCTTCTCCATTTATCACAAACGAATCATTACCATCAAGCCCATACACCCAAAGCTCTCGTGTATTTTTACGAGAAAGCGTTTTGTCTGTAATAAGGTCTCCCAAAACACCATTTTCATAGGTGTACGTTTTTACATTAGTACTGCCACCTGAGAGTCTTGTGATTTCAAAGTAGTCTTCACTATCCGTTCCAATAATGGTTTTTAAATTGGCCAGATAGTCGTAGTAGGTATTCGCAATTTCAGCAAGGTTATTCCTTCTTCCTTTTAATGTATTTTTTATACGCGCTAATGATTCGTCTTGTACTTCTTCTGGCACATCATCAAAAGCTGCATCAATTAGCTCGTCTGTTAGTTGTGATTGGATAAAATGAGCGGCATAGTTCCATTGGTTTCTCCCAGACATCTGCAACAATGCACGATCTAATAAGATCCCTTCTTCATTAAACCATTGCAAATTACTCAAATCTTCTCGATACTCATGAATTACACGAGTGCCTCCAAATAGAGCTCCCGCTACATTTAAAATATTTCCATCTAAACTTGCGAAAGCATCATCTCTATTTCTTGGAATGGGAACAAATAAATTTTTTCCTTCACGCGTATACTCCGCCCATCTCCAGTGATCCGGTTCTCTATCCCAATCGCCAATAAGCATATCAAAAAGACGTGATAAAATATAACTCTCTTCGTCAACTTTGAGGCTCTTATCTTTTCGCAGCTTTATCAGAATATCATCGGTAGTTTCTACATCTACAGGATATCTAAATGTTCGCTCCCCATAACTTTCTTCAGTCGGTTCCAGAGAAATAAAATAAAGCGCATCACCAAAGTTTTCATTATAAAGCCCAAGCGTATTTTGCTTTGGGATATAATACAACTCAGGTTGTGTATAAAATATATTTATAGCACCGGCCATCCTTGGTATTGTCATACCAGCATAAGGATGTGAAGCGGTATAAAAGTCTGCGTTAAAGTTATCTGGAATTAATATTTCATTCGTTTTACCTTTCTCTATATTTTCTCCAGTATTACTGTCAAATGTGAGTGGTCTTTTGTAGCTTAAGGAGTTATTTTTGAGTGCACGCATTCTATAAAACTTGCCAGACCTACTGCGAAGTCTAAGTGTGTTATAATCTTTCTTTCCTGTTTCTCTAACGACTTCCATTCCGCCATACAGGGTGTCTAAGACCGCTACTTTTGCCATTACCGCTGTATGGTAAACTTCTTTATATGTACCCCCCCAAATAGTATTAAAAAACAATGCTTGTTTTAAACTATCTTGTTCATCAATAGATATTTCTATCTCCTCTGGATAGGCAGTGTACTCATCTATATTTTTATAAATTTTATTAGGTGGATATAACTCTTTTTGAAAAACAAGTTTTGGCTTATTGTTTTCCCCTTTAATAAAATAGCGAACCCAAGAAGATCCATCTTTAAAAACCGTCATAATGGCAAATCCCTGGGCTCCAGTGGTAAACAATGCGTCTTTTCCCAGCGATGCAGCACTTTCTTTAGAGCCACTTCCAGATAAAATTTGAATAAGTCCATCTTTTTCATGATGCTGGAGTGTATGCTCGTGACCAGAAGCAAAAACGATACGCCCATATTTTTTAGCGAGTGACCCAAGTTTCACCATAAAATTGTTGTACCGTTCGTTATACCTATCCTGAATAGAAACCCCACCTTGTGCTCTAATTTGAGTAACTAACGAAGATAATACTGGTAAAGGAATCTTTTTTTGAGTGATATATAAATGTTTTTCTAAAGCAAAGTATCCACCATGTGTACCATTGGTAAACATGGGATGGTGCATAGTAAAAAGAATCGTTTTGTTTTGGTTTTTCTCAAATTCTAATTCGAGCTCAATTAAGAACTTTTCTCGGGTTTTAATTTCACAATACTCGTTGATGTCTGGATTGGCATTCCAATCCTCAAGATACCATTGAGAATCTATCATTATAAGTTGAACAGTCTCAGAAACCGAAACACTTGTTAATGGGCAACCATTGCTAGGTTGCAATAATTCTTTGCCGTTTGAAGTTTCTCTAAGATACTCCTCTTGCCTTTTTACACCTCTTAAACCATTGTTATACCATTCGTGGTTTCCAGGAATAAAATACATGGTTCCGTTAAAACCATCTAGACTATTTATCTGAGCATCTAATTGATATTCGGCTCTTTTTCTATCTGGATCATTTTCCAAAGGCATCCCATCGGGATAGATGTTATCTCCTAAAAAAACTGCATAATCGTTTGTAGAGGGATTCTCTTTTAAATAATCTTGAACCACTTGTAATCCTTCGCTTAATCCTCCTTTGGGTGATTTTCCAGCATCACCGATAAGAAAAAAAGTTTCTTCGATTTCTTTGTTCACCGGAAAGTCTTCTAATGGTTCAGAAGATCTGTATTGTGGCTCATAAAGGGCACAAGACACAAAAATAAATGAAGTAAAGAGTAGTAGTATTTTTTTAATATCCATAAATAAACGGTCGTATCAATTCAATTCTGGTAATTTAATACTAAAAGTTATATTGCTGTTAATTATTGAAAAAAAAATATAACCTTTAACTTTTTTAGTAATTTGATGTCCAAATTTATAGTTATATGAGCAATATTATATCAGAAACTGATGATTTTATATTACATCTTTTTAAAGAGAAACTACCTAATAATTTTGTCTATCATAATTATACCCATTCAAAAAGAGTCTATAAAAGTATAATCCAAATTATTAACAACGCACAAATTAATATTAGAGACACCACCATACTCAAGCTAGCAGCATTATTGCACGATACTGGATATATTAAAATGTGTGAAGGGCATGAGGAAGAGAGCGCTATTATTGCAAAAGAATGGTTGGAATCTAAGAATGTTGAACCAGATATAATTGAAGGCGTAGAAAAGTGCATCTTAGCTACTAAATTTGACAAAGAACCCAATGACAAATTGGAAGAAATAATTCGAGATGCAGATGCATCGCACTTTGGTAAAGACTATTTTAACGAAGCGAGCGAATTCTTAAGACAAGAGTACAAAGAACAGGGCATACGAGAATATACTCCAACAGAGTGGCGTAATGAAAACATAAAGGTATTCGTGAAAAAGCATCAGTTTTATAGCGAATATGCTATTAAAAATTGGCAGCCGCAGAAAGATAAAAACCTTTCAAAACTTATTAAAAATAAAAAGAAAGCCAAAGCCAATATCAAAAAGGAGATAATGAAGGCGGAACTTAAAGCAAAATACAAAGATGAAAGCCCAGAACGTGGTATTCAAAGTTTTTTCCGCACCGCATTAAAAAACCACATAAAACTAAGTGATATTGCAGATACAAAAGCCAATATTTTACTTTCTGTAAATGCTATTATTATTTCTCTTGTGTTGTCTAATTTACTGTCAAAATTAGATAACAATGCGTTCTTAGTAATCCCGACGGCAATTTTTGTTGTATCGAGTGCAATTACGATGATCCTTTCAGTGATTGCTACGAGGCCTAATGTTACACAGGGCGAATTTACTAAAGAAGACGTTGCTAATAAAACAGTAAACCTTACCTTCTTTGGGAACTTTCATAAAATGGATCTAACACAATACGAATGGGCGATAAAAGAATTAATAAACGATAGAGATTATATTTACTCTTCTATGACCAAGGACCTTTATTTCCTCGGAAAAGTACTGGACAGAAAATATAGGATTCTTCGATATACCTACACCATATTTGTAATAGGGACCATTGTTTCAATCATTGCATTTGCCATATCGTTTTACATGAGCGGACAACCTACGGAAGCGTTAATTCAAGTGCCGTTAAATTAATAAATGAAGTTTTAGACGAACAAATAAAGACTCTGAATACCTAACCATTTTCAGGAACGAATTTCTTATAGTTATAAATTCACTTAAAATACTTTAAAATGAAAACAGATCTATACACAAAAACCATTTTGACCATCATTGCTATTTGCTTAAGTATTAATATTGTTAAAGATTTTGATATTATCCCTGCGGCCTTTGCTGGGAACACTTCCGTTATAAATGATTCTATTTACAACACATCGGCTATTGATAACACTTATCGTCTAGTAAAAGTTAACGACGCGGAAACACTTGATGTACGTATCGTTGATATCAACACCTATGACGAACTCAATGTAAATATAAAAAGTATAGACAGCTACGATGAGATGAAAGTAAATATTAAAAGTATCGATACTCAGGACGAATTAGATGTTAATATAGATGAAGTTGCAGGCGC